>CAWAFD010000035.1:0-201262 GCA_963781225.1 uncultured Actinomycetota bacterium | reverse complement strand
TGCTGGCGCACCTGCCGGACGCCGAGCGGGACGTGGTGCTGGGGCAGTGCCTGCCCGGCGCCTCCGCCGCTGAGCTCGACGCGGTCAACACCCAGCTGCGCACGGTGCGTGAGCTGGGCTGGGCGCTGGATGACGGCTCGTTCCAGGACGGCGTCTGCTGCATCGCCGCCCCGTTCTTCCGCTCGGGCAACTTCGTGGCCGGATCGGTGGCGGTCTCGGTGCCGGCCACCAGGTTCTCCGCGGCCCGGGAAAGCTTCACCGACGCAGTGCTCCGCGCCGCGCAGCAGGCCTCACAGATCGCCGGCCACGATCCGGCCAGGCTAAGACACCGGGTCGTTGGGATGCCGGGCCAGCGGGATGACCTCGATGTCCAGGTAGGGAAACAGCGGCAGCGACGCGAGCGCGTCGTGCAAGGCCGCGGTCGTCGGCGCTCGCCAGATCCCGACGTTGGCCCGCCGGCCGGTCACCCGCCACAGCCGGACCAGGATCCCGGCCGCCGCCAGCTCGCCCGCACGAGCGGCCTCCGCCCGCACCAGCTCGGCCCGCTCCCGGGTGGAACCGGCCGGTAGCAGGTTCTCCATCCGGACCAGGAACTCCGACGTTGCCCCGTCCGCACCACCGAGATCAGACACCACACACCCTTCCTATCACCACGAATTCACCGAACGAAGCTGCATCGTGCCACCGCTCACATCGACGCGTCATACAGCGAGTCGATGACGTCGGCGTATTTGGCGTGCACCACCCGGCGCTTGAGCTTCAGCGTCGGGGTGAGTTCCTCGGTTTCCGCCGTCCACTCCACCGGCAGCAGGCGCCACCGCTTGACCTGCTGGACCCGGGCCAGCCGCTCGTTGGCGGCGGCGACCCCGCTGGCCACCTCGGCCAGCACCTGCGGATCCGACGCCAGCGCCGCCAGTGAACTGGCCGAGATCCCGCGGGCCTTCGCCCAGGCGGGCGCGACCTCGCTGTCCAGGGTGAGCAGCGCCACCACGTACTGGCGCCGGTCACCGTAGGCCAGCGCCTGGCCGATCAGGCCGTGAGCCACCAGCGCGTTCTCGACCGCCGCGGGGGCGATGTTCTCCCCGCCGGCGGTGATGATCAGCTCCTTCTTCCGGTCCGTCACCGACACGAACCCGTCGGCGGTGATCGTGCCGATGTCCCCGGTGTGCAGCCATCCGCCGGCGTCGATGAGCCCACGGGTCAGCTCGGGCGCGTTGAGGTAGCCCGGGGTGTTCATCGGCCCGCGGGCCAGGATCTCGCCGTCGCCGGCGATCGTGACCTCCATGCCGGCCACCGGCCGCCCCACCGTGCCCAGCCTGAATTCGTCCGGCGTATTGGCGGTGAAGGCGCCCGTGGTCTCGGTCATCCCGTACACGTCGAGTATCTTCAGGCCCAGCCCGGCGAAAAACGCGCCCACCTCCGGCGGCAGCGGGGCCGCGGCGCTGGAGACCGTCTCGGCCTTATCCAGGCCGAGCAGGCCGAGGATCGGCCGGAGCACCCGCTCGTCGGCCACCTCGAACTGGGCCGCCAGCTCCGGCGGCGTGCTCTGCCCGTACTGGCAGCTCTCCACGTACCGGCGGCCGACGTCCATGGCCTGGCGCACCGCGGCCCGCTTGCCCTCGTCCGGCTCGGCCGTGAGCAGGGCCGAGATGCCGGCCATGATCTTTTCCCACACCCGCGGCACGCCGAAGAACGCGGTCGGGTGCACCTGCCCGATGACCCGCACCAGCTGCGCGGAGTCGGGACAGAAATGAACGTGGCCGGTGTAGCGCATGGGCAGGTACACGCTGAACATGCGCTCGGCGATGTGCGCCAGCGGCAGGTAGGAGACCCAGCGGACCCCCGGGCTGATGGTGCCCATCCGGTCGACGGTCGCCGTCGCGTAACCGATGTTGCGGTGCGTGAGCAGCACGCCCTTGGGATTGCCGGTGGTCCCCGAGGTGTACAGCAGCGCCAGCGGATCATCCGGCTTGATCGCCGCCATCCGGCCGGCGATCTCGCCAGGCTCGGCGGCCAGCCGTTCCCGGCCCAGCGCCACCAGGTCAGCCCACGCCACGTACTGCTCACCGGCCGGGCACGCGGCCGGATCCCGGACCACGATCGTGGTCAGCCCCGGCAGCTGGTCCAGCACCGGCTGCCAGCGGGCCAGCTCGCCGGCCCCGTCCAGCACCGCCATCCGGGCATCGCAGTCCGCGGCCACGTAGGCGATCTGCTCCGGCGCCAGCGTGCCGTACAGCGTCACCCCCAGGCCGCCCGCGTGTACCGCCCCGAGGTCGGCCAGCACATGCTCGCTGCGGTTCGGCAGCATCAGTGCGACCCGCTCACCCGGCGCCAGCCCGAGGGCGGCGAACCCGGCCGCCACCTCGAGCACCCGCTGCCTGGCCTGGGCCCAGCTCAGCGTCGACCAGCCATCTCCGGCCTCGTCGGAGTATGCGGGAGCCTCACCAAAGGTGTCCGCCACCTGCCGCAGCTCGTCACACAAGGTGCGCCCGGCGATCTCGCCCTCGAGCTCCGCTCGTTCCTGGCCAACGTTACGGCTCATGCCTTCCCTTTCCTAGTTGACCAAGTATGGGAGCAGCAGGGGTCGCGCTGACAAGACCTAACCCGCCGGGGGGCGATAATGTGAGCACGCAGCCAGCATGGAACGGTTGGAGGCATGGCAGGCACCGACGGCGGGAACTACGGTCCCGGGGCCATGCCCGGCCCGCCCCCCCGCCACGGTGAGCCCCGCCCAGGCGACCAACGTTCCGGCCAGCAGCGATCCAGCCGGCCGGGCTCAGGTCACCCGGACTCCGGGCAACCGCGTCCAGCCCCGCACCGGCGCGCCCTCGGTGCCACCGGCCGCGCCTTCCGGCGCAGCAGCACCGCCGCCCGCCAGCAGCTGGTCGTGGCCGTGGGCGGTGGCGCCCGCATGCGCGTTGTGCTGCTCATGGCCTGCGTCCTGGCCCTGGCCAGCGCGGACACCGCCACCGTGGGGGCCGCGGCGACGGAGCTCCGCCGCGCGCTGCACATCGACAACACCGACATCGGGCTGCTCGTCTCGGTCACGGCCGTGGTCGGCGCGGTCTTCTCGCTGCCGTTCGGCGTGCTGGCGGACCGGTCCCGGCGCACCTGGATTCTGGGCTTCGCGCTGCTGACCTGGGGCGCGGCCATGCTGTGGAGCGCGACCGCCTCCTCGTTCGGCCAGTTGCTGCTGGCCAGGCTGGCGCTCGGGGCGGTCACGGCCGCGGCCGGCCCGGTGACGGCATCCCTGACCGGAGACTGGTTCCCGGCCAGCGAGCGGGGCCGTATCTACGGCTACATCCTGACCGGCGAGCTGCTCGGCGCCGGGGCCGGATTCGCTATCACCGGTGACATTGCCGCGCTGTCCTGGCGGGCCGCCTTTGTGATCCTCGCGCTGCCCGCCTTCGGCCTGGCCTGGCTCATCTTCCGGATGCCCGAGCCCGCCCGGGGCGGCCAGGGCGCGCTGGCCGCAGACCCCGCGGTGGCGGCCCGGCCGGGCCCGCCCCGGCCACCCGACCCAGAGCCCGCCGACATCCAGCAGATGGTCCGGGATCGCGGGATCAGGCCCGACCCCAGCCTGGCCCGCCGGGGCGCCGCACCGATGAAGTTCGGCCAGGCCATCCGGTACGTGCTGGCCGTCCGCACCAACGTGGCGCTGATCATCTCCAGCGCCTGCGGCTACTACTTCCTGTCCGGCGTACAGACCTTCGGGGTCGAGTTTGTCTCCGGTCAGTACAACGTCAGCCAGGTCGTGGCCAACCTGCTGCTGCTCGTGGTCGGGGCCGGCGCCGTCGTCGGAGTCCTGGTGGCCGGGCCCCTCAGTGACATGCTCCTGCGCCGCGGCCACGTCAGCGCTCGCATCACCACGGCCGCGGTGGCCGCCACCGCTACCGTGCTGCTGTTCATTCCCGCGCTGATCACCCACAGCGCGTTCGCCGCGCTGCCCTACGTGGTGTTCGCCGCGGCCGCGCTGACCGCGCAGAACCCGCCCATCGACGCGGCCCGGCTGGACATCATGCCGCCCAAGCTGTGGGGGCGTGCCGAGGGCGTGCGCACGTTCCTGCGCACCGCCGCCCAGTCGGTGGCCCCGCTGCTGTTCGGCTTCGTCTCGAGCACCATCTTCAGCGGCGGTACCCAGGGCCTGAAGTGGACGTTCGTGGTCATGCTGCTGCCGCTCGCCGCCTCCGCCGTGTTCTTGTACGGGGCCCGGCGGCTGTACCCCGCCGACGTGGCGACGGCCGCGGCCGCGGGAGCACCCCGGCGTCCCGCCCCGCAGTGACCCTCGGATCAGGCCCTGATGATGGGAAGCGCCGGATCCACCCGCGATATGCCGCCGTGATCACGTGCCCGTGAGCGTCATCATCGTGTGCCACCGGGCGTCTTTTTGCTGATCATGTGCCGCCAGGCGTCATTTTTGGCGCCTGGCGGCACACGATCGCGCAAAAAATGCTCACCAGGGAGCGGTCCCGGAGCGGTTGATGTACCGCCCGGTCCCGGTGGAGGCCGGCTCGGTGGCGAGCTCGACGATGGCGTCGGTGCCCTCGGTGACGGTCTGGTGCCCGCGGTGCCCGTTGAAGTCGGTTGCGGTGTAGCCCGGGTCGGCGGCGTTGAACCGCACGTCCGGCACCGCCTTCGCGTACTGCATGGTCAGCATCGTCACCGCTGCCTTGGAGGCGGTGTAGAGCGGCGCGGCGATCGTGGACTCGACGCGGTCCGGGTCGTGGGTCAGCGTCTGCGATCCCATCCCGCTGCTGACGTTGATGACGGCCGGGGCGTCCGAGCGCCGCAGCAGCGGCAGGAACGCGTGTGTGACGCGGACGATGCTCGTGACATTGGTGCCGAAGACGAGCGCCGCGTCGTCGCCGGTCAGGTCCTCGGCCTTCGCATGGCTGCCGATGATGCCGGCGTTGTTGATGAGCCGGTCGACGTGCCCCTCGTGGGCTTCGACGTCGGCGGCGGCCCTGGCGATGGACGCGTCGTCGGTGACGTCGATCGGCACGAAGCGGACGCCGAGCCGCTGCGCGGCGGCCTGGCCGCGCTCCGGGTCGCGTGCCCCGAGGATCACGGTGTGGCCGAGCTCGGTCAGGCGCCGGGCGGTCTCGTAGCCGAGGCCCTTGTTCGCCCCGGTGATGAAGGTAACTGTGGTCATGGATCCAGCCTCGCCGAACCGGCACAGAACAACCAGGGATGCCCCGACGGTAGGAAAGCCCGTACCACCCTCGCCCGCCAGCCAGCACCGATAATGGCAGCATGACCTCGGACGAAACAGGCTTGGGTGCGACCATCCGCGCCTGGCGGGACCGGCTCACGCCCGCGGACGTCGGCCTCCCGGCCGGCCATGCCCGCCGCGCCGCCGGCCTGCGCCGCGAGGAACTGGCGGAGCTCGCCGGGGTTTCCGTGGACTACATCGTGCGCCTGGAGCAGGGCCGCGCCTCCACCCCGTCCGCGCAGGTCGTCAGCGCGCTCGCCCGCGCACTGCGGCTGTCCGGCCAGGAACGCGATCACCTGTACCGGCTCGCCGGCCTGCAGCCACCGCTGGATGGCGTGGTCAACGATCACATCCCGCCCGGCATGCAGCGCGTGCTCACCCGGCTGGGGGAGACGCCGGTCGGGGTATTCGCGGCCGACTGGCGGCTGATCTGGTGGAATCGCAGCTGGGCGTCCCTGCTCGGGGACCCGACCGCTCTCCCGCCCGAGCAGCGCAACCTGGTCAGGTCCCGTTTCCCGGCCGCCGCTGACGGGCCAGGCCGCCTGGCCGACCGGCCGGTCATCTCCGAGCAACGCGAGGCGACCGACCGTGCCGTCGTCGCCGACCTGCGCCGCGCCTCGGGGCGGTATCCCCAGGACAAGCGGCTGGCCGCGCTGATCCGCAGCAGGCTCGAGGGTAACGCGCAGTTCGCGGAGCTGTGGCACGACGGCACTGTCGGCGGGCACGCCGAAGACCGCAAGATCATTAAGCATCCCGAGATCGGCGACATCACCGTGGACTGCGACGTCCTCAACGACAGCGACACCGACCTCAAGATCGTCATCTACACCGCCCCGCCGGGCAGCGGGGACGCGACCAAGCTCGACCTCGCCCGGATCACGGGCGTCCCGGGCCGCGTTTCCTGACGGCCCGCCCCGGCTACAGGCGGGTAGCGGCCTGGACCAGCCCGGCGAGGGCCCGGGACCGGCTGTGCGGCGGCCACGCGATCACCGTCGTCACGGCCGGCGCGTCCAGCACCGGCACGGTGGCGAGGTCGTGGCGCAGCTGGGTCTGGACCGACTCGGGCAGCACCGCCATGGCCCGGCCGAGCGCGATCAGCTGGAGCAACTGCGTGTTGTCCCGGACCTGCGGGCCGGGACCGTCCGGGTAGCGTGCCGTCGGCGCGCGGCCAGCGCGGCATGGGCAGGCCGGGCAGCGTGGTGACCTCGGCCATCCGCACGTGGGCCTGCCCGGTGAGCGGGTGCCCGGCCGGGCAGCACCACGACCTGTCCCTCCGTGCGCAGCTCCTCGGTGTCGAATCCGGCTCACCGAGTCGTACGGCCGGTGCAGCAGCGCCACGTCGGCCCGCCCGTCACGCAGCAGCCGCTCCTGCTCGCCGGGCCCGCACAGGAGCACATCGACGGTGACGGCGCCGGGTTCGGCGGCGTAGGCGTCGAGCAGCTTGGCCAGCAGTTCGCTGGACGCCCCGGCCTTGGTGACCAGGACCAGTCCGGGCTGCCCGCCGGTGGCCAGGCCGGCGCGGCGGGTCCGGCGCTCGGCGGCCTCGACCGCGTCCAGCGCCGCCCGGCCCTCGCGCAGCAGCACCGATCCGGCCTCGGTCAGCGTGACGCTGCGGCCGGTGCGTTCCAGCAGCGCCACCCCCAGCCGCCGTTCGAGCTGCTGGATCGCCCGCGACAGCGGTGGCTGCGCGATGCCGAGCCGCTGCGCGGCCCGCCCGAAGTGCAGCTCCTCGGCGACGGCGACGAAGTACCGCAGTTCCCGTGTCTCCACAATGCCAGGGTAAATCACGAACCGATACCCGTGCGGTATCGCTACCCACCCAGACGGTGTTGGACGCCCCGCCGCCGCGCGGACAGGATGGAAGACATGAGCGAGCAGACGATCGCGCTGGTGACCGGCGCGAACAAGGGAATCGGATACGAGATCGCGGCCGGGCTGGGCGCCCTCGGCTGGAGCGTCGGCGTCGGCGCCCGCGACGAGGAGCGCCGCGAAGCCGCCGTAGCGAAGCTGCGGGCGGCCGGCGCCGACGCGTTCGGCGTGCCGCTCGACGTGACCGACGACGCGAGCGTGGCCGCCGCCGCCAGGTTGATCGAAGAGCGCGCCGGCCGCCTCGACGTGCTCGTCAACAACGCCGGGATGACCGGCGGCATGGCGCAGATGCCCACCACCGTGGACCCCGCGGCCGTGCGGACCGCGGTGGAGACCAACGTGATCGGCGTCATCCGCGTCACCAACGCGATGCTGCCGCTGCTGCGCCGCTCGGCGTCGCCGCGGATCGTGAACATGTCCAGCAGCGTCGGCTCGCTCACCCGGCAGACCACTCCCGGCACCGAGACGGGCCCGATCTCCGCCGCCTATTCGCCGTCCAAGACGTTCCTCAACGCCGTCACCGTCCAGTACGCCAAGGAACTGCGCGACACCAACATCCTGATCAACGCCGGCCTGCCCCGGCTTACTGCGCCACCGACCTCAACGGCTTCCGCGGCGTCCGCACCCCCGAGCAGGGCGCGGCCATCGCGATCCGGCTCGCGACCCTGCCCGACGACGGCCCGACCGGCGGGTTCTTCGACGACGCCGGACCAGTTCCCTGGTAAAAGCGGTGCCCTGGTAAGCGGTCGATGACGGTTCCCTGGTGGTAGAGGATCTTCCAGCCGCCAGGGTCCCGCCGCCAGAGCGTGACTCGCCGGGTCAGGCGGCCCGCCTGGTCCAGCCGGTAGGTCAGCGCGTAGGTGTCCGGCCCGAGCTGCGGCACCGCGCGTCGCTGACGCCCCAGTGCTCATCGCCCGGGACTTTGCCGCGCTTCACCAGCTCGTCGATCACGAAGTCGCGGCCGTAGACCTGGCCCGACGCGCCGACCTCCCAGTAGTCCTCGGCGGTCTGGGCCAGATACGCCTCCCGCGTCGTGCCCAGTTCGGGCCGGTGGAAGATGGGCTCGGGCGCGACCAGCTCGGCTGTCACTTCGTCGGGAGTCACGACATCGCGTCCCGGGTGATCGTGACTCCCTCGCGTGGGCCGGGATCCTGCAGGATGTTCAGCCGTACCGGCTTGCCGGTCAGCTCCTCTATTTCGGCGCGGAGCCGGCGGCCTCCGCCCCGCCGTGGCCGCGGGCCACGCCCGGCCGGGCCACATGAATATCAACCTGGACGTAGTCCAGGTCCCCGAAGACCGCCACCGCGGATACCCCGGCCGCCCGTCCTATCCGCCGCTGTATGAGGTCACCGATCTCCTCGATCCGCAGTTCCTGGACCGTCAGGATCTCCGAACCAGCGGCGATCCCGGCCTCCGCGCAGCCAGCCATCTCGATGTGGTCCGCCAGCAGCCGGTTCGCCATGTCCCGCTGGGCGGCCTCGTCCGCCGCCGCATAGGCGCGGGCCGCCTCGTCGGTCAGCTCCAGGTCCACGTGCGGATTCAGGAACACCCGCAACGCCAGCGGCGGCTGGCCCAGACCGTGCCCGGCGACCATGCGACGGGCGACGGTGTACTTCTCCCCGGTCTGTTCCATCCGGGCCCGGACCTGCTTCTTGAACGCGCTGTCGTCAGCCACGCCATGTCCTTCGCGGCGACGCTGCCCCGCGCACCGGTCGCCTGGGTCAGCGGTGACTGATGTCCCAGCTAGCGCGAACCGGCGGCCCTTGTCCTCACCGCCACCGCGGGCGCGGGCCACGGCAGCTCGGAGTGCGGCAGGCGCTCCTGCCGGTATCCAGCCTACCCAGCTGCGATCCAGCCTCACAGGGCCAGCGGTTCGCCCGGCTGAAGCACCCGCACGTCGGCACCGGGCGCCAGCCGCCTGGCCGCCGAAACGAAATGGCCCGGGTCGCGGTCGCCCTTGGTCATCAGCCTGTCGCCCACCGGGCCGCCGGTGAAGGCGTAGTGGTGCGGCACTGTGACCCGCGGCCGCAAGACGGCGGTGAGTTCGGCGGCCTGCTCGGCGTCCATCACGACCTGCTTGTTGAGCTGCGGCCGGATCCGCAGACCGTTGACCGGAAGCAGTGCCACATCGAACTGACCGAAGCGGCTGGGCAACGTCCGCAGCTCCGGGATCAGCATCGTGTCACCGGCGAAGTAGACGCTGCGGCCGCCGGCCGCGATCACGAAGGTGACCTCGTAGACGGCGTGCTTGCCGGGAGCCGCGGTGATGGTCAGGTCCCCGGCGGTGCCGGCCTGCCATGGCTCCAGGGCCTGGACATTGGTGAACCCGGCCGCCCGGGCTCGGTCGGCGACCGGCCCGGCGACGAACATCGGGACGTCCTTGCCCGGGTAGGCGCTGAACGCGGCCAGGTCGCAGTGGTCGTAGTGATGGTGGCTGATGACCACGGCGTCGAGCCGGGGAAGGTCGCCGACCGTGCAGGCAATCGGCTCGCCTGGGTGATAGAAGGCCTTCTCGGAAAACCACGGATCGGTCAGCACCGTCAGGCCGCCGAACTTGATCAGGTGACAGCTGTGCGTAATACGGCTGATGGTCAACGTCTCGGACATTGCTCACTCCTAAGTAGACGGGTGTCTACTTAAGAGTATGAAGACAGCCGTATAGTTAGTCAAGTGGAGACTGGATCAGCGCCTGCGCGGCGCCGCAACCGGCGCGGCGAAGGCGGCAAGCTGCGCGACGAGCTGATCGGCGCGGCCCGGGAGCTGCTGCGGACCGCCAGCAACGAGTCCGACGTCAGCATCCGGGCGGTGACCCGCGCGGCCGGCGCCGCACCGCAGAGCTTCTACCTGCAATTCGCCAGCATCGACGAGCTGCTGTACGAGGTGTATGCCCTGGAGTTCGATTCGCTGCGGCAGGCTCTCGTCTGTGCCGCCGAAGGGGCCGCCGAAGGGGCCGCCGAAGGGGCCACCGAAGGGGCCGCCGGCCCGGTCGCCGCGCTACGGGCCATGTGCCGCGCCTACTGCGACTACGCGCAGGCCTACCCGGGCCGCTACCGTGCCCTCACCGGCGTACGTGGCCAGCTGCACGAGGACTGGCAGGCCGTGCAGATGCCGGGCATGCCGGCCTTTATGGCGCTGCAAGACGCCGTCGCCGCCGCGCTGACAGCGGCCGGGCGCGATACCGAGCCGGCGCTGGCCGCCGCCACCCTGTGGGCGGGCCTGCACGGCCTCGTGACCCTACGGGAATCCAGGCCCGCCTTCCCCTGGCCCGCCCTGGACGACATGATCGCCGTCCTGCTCGTCGGCTTCTGACGGGCCGGAAACGTCTCCGCGGAGACGTGTTTGCCATTAGCTACCTAGATTGCTAGCATTCTAGTTGTGGGCGACCAAGACGTGAAGCAGTTCAACGTGTACCTGCCGGCCGGGCTGATCAAGCGGATCAAGCACCAGGCCATCGAGCAGGAGATGTCGCTGTCGGCGCTGGTCGCCGAGGCGCTGAACGCTTACCTCGGCGACGCCCGCGACGAGCCGAACCAGGGGAAGGACAGCTGATCGTGTCAACCGAGGGCATCGAGGCCGTATTCGTGGAGACCCACAACTGGGGGAAGACCGCGAAGTTCTTTCAGCAGTTGGGCTTCCGGCTCGAGTTCGAGACCGACCATAGCTCCGGCCAGCTGCGCAACGGCAGCGGACCGTACGTCTTCGTCGCGGAGATCCCGCCGGATCGCAGCACCAGCATGCAGGTCGTGCTCAAGGTGCCGGACGAGGCCGCATTCCACGTCGGGCCAGGGGTCGAGGTGGTGACGACCTGGGAACATACCCACTACGGCACCCGCGAGATGATCGTCCGCGACCCCGACGGCCGGCTGTGGACGCTGCAGGCGCCGGCCGGCACGGGGGACGCGAAGGATGCCTGACAACCAGCCAGACAGCACCGCGCAGCAGCCGGACAGCACCGCCGTGCGGACCGCGCTGTGGCGGGCGCTGCACCTGGAGGTGGACGCGCCGCCACCCGTGCTGGCGGACCGGGTCGGCCTGGAGCTGGTCGCGCCCGAAGACGGCTGGCGTGACCGCCCCGACATGGACCCGCGTTCCACCGCCGGGTTCCGCGCCTCCATCGTCGCCCGGGCCCGCTACATCGAGGACGTGATCGAGCAGGCCGCGGAGCAGGCGGCCGTCCAGTACGTGATCCTCGGGGCTGGGCTGGACAGCTTCGCGCAGCGGCGGGCGGACCTGGCCGGGCGGGTACGGGTGTTCGAGGTCGACCAGCCCGGGACGCAGGAGTGGAAGCAGCGGCGGCTGGACCAGCTCGGCTACGCCGTCCCGGACTTCGTGCCGTCCGACTTCGAGGACGCCGGCGGCTGGCGCAAGGAGCTGCTGGCCGCCGGGTTCGACCCGGCGGTGCCCGCCGTCGTGGCCTCCACCGGCGTCTCGATGTACCTGACCAAGGAGGCGACCGCCGCAACGCTGCGGGAGATAGCGAGCCTGGCGCCCGGCACCACGCTGGTGATGTCGTTCCTGCTGCCGCTCGGGCTCCTGGCCGCAGGGGACCGGCCGGGACTCGAGATCAGCCAGCGGGGAGCGGCGGCCGCGGGCACGCCGTTCCGCAGCTTCTTCGCACCGGACGAGATCGTGGCGCTGGCTCGCGAGGCCGGATTCACCGGCGCCCGGCACGTCTCGTCGGCCGACCAGAACGCGCGCTACTTCACCGGCCGCCCGGACGGCCTGCGCCTGCCGACGGGGGAGGATCTCCTGGTCGCGACCGCGTAAGCCCTACTCGCGGGTCAGGCTTGCGAGCAGGCTCGTCGTCATGGTCGTAAAGCGGTCGATATCCCCGTAGGGGCGTGCGACGAGCATGGCTCCCTCGAGACAGGCGATGACCACTCGCGCGGTGTCCCGGGCGGTGCCGGAAAAACGCAGAGTGCCGTCCTGCACGCCCTCCTCGAGAACCTTCTCCAGCCAGCTCTCGTTCGCGTCGAAGAAGCTGGTCACAGCGTCTCGCATGGGCTGCGGCAGGGTCTGGTACTCGGCCGCGAGCATGCCGCACAGGCACATCTTCTGCTGCCGCAGGACGTTCAGGTACAGCCGGGCGTACTCGGCGAGCCGGACCGCCGGCGGCACCCCGTCGCCGTCGATGACGGCCAGCGCTCCGGCGAAGCGGTCCGCGTACCGCGTGATCAGGGCCAGTCCCAGATCGGCCTTGCCCGCGAAGTGGTAGTGCAGCGCGGCCTTGGTGATGCCGACCTCAGCGGACACGTCGGCGTAGCTGAAGCCGTTGAAGCCGCGCACCTGGACCAGATCCTCCGCGGCGTCCAGGATCCGCGCAGCCGTGCCCACGTCTTCCCGCACCGAACCAGCAGCCATCAACCCTCCGCTAACCATTGACTCCTAACTTACTAGTAGGTCAGACTAGCCACTACCACAGAAGCCGACCTACTAGTAAGTAAGTTCACTTTCAAATATACGCGTAGGTCGCAACAGAGCAGAAGGGGGTCACCGATGACTCGCTACATGATCGACTGCCGCAAGGTGCCGAGCGAGAACGGCTGCACGCTCACGATCGCCGGGACCGAATCCGAAGTCCTCGACGCGGCGGTGGCACACGCCGTTGCCGCGCATGGGCACGAGAACGACCCCGGGCTGCGGGAGAAGCTCCGCGGCGCCCTGGAGCCTGCGGAACCGGCGCTGGCATGAGCAGCACGTCCCAGCTCAGCGCGGATGGCGCCGGCGTCACCGAGGGCGCCGGCGCCGAGGAGGTCGTCGGCCGGTTCAACGTGGCCTGGGGCGCGCACGACCTCGCCGCCGCCCTCGCCCTCATCAGCGACGACTGCGTGTTCGAGTCCACGTCGCCGCCCGATGGGCAGCGCTACGCGGGCCGTGCCGCCATCAGCGCGGCCTGGCAGCCGATCTTCGACGACCAGGCCAGCCGCTTCGCCGTCGAGGACTCGTTCAGCGCAGGCGCGCGCGTGGTCCAGCGCTGGCGCTACGACTGGGACGGCGGCCACGTCCGCGGCGTCGACATCTTCACCGTCCGGGAGGGGTTGCTCACCGAGAAGACCGCTTACGTCAAGGGCTGAGCCGCAGGAGTACCGTGTCCCCGTGGCCGTGACCGCCGCCCCGGAGCTGACCGAGCTGGAGCTCATCATCGGGGGCATGACGTGCGCGGCCTGCTCGTCCCGGATCCAGCACAAGCTCAACAAGGTCGACGGCGTCACCGCCACGGTCAATCTCACTACCGAACGGGCACACGTCCTTGCCCCCGCTCAATTGCCGGTGCAGCGGCTGCTCGACGTCATCGAGACGGCTGGTTACACCGCACAGCTAGCCCCGCCCCCCACCGCGGAACCCGATCCGGACCAAGAATCCGCCACCGTCGCCCGGCTGCGCCGCCGGCTGATCGTGGCCCTGGTGTTCTTCGTCCCGCTGACCGACATGTCGCTGATGCTGTCGGTCTTCCCGTGGACCCGGTTCCCCGGCTGGCAGTGGGTTCTCCTGGCCCTCGCCGCCCCGGTGGCGATCTGGGCCGCGTGGCCGTTCCACCAGGTGGCGCTGCGCAATGCCCGGCACCTGTCGTCCTCGATGGACACCCTGGTGTCACTCGGCATCGTGGCCGCCACCGGCTGGTCGGTCTATGCCATGTTCTTCCTGGACCGGGCCCGGACCGGCCGCAGCGGCATCCAGGCCATCCTGCACGGCTCCGCCGGGGGCATCTACCTCGAGGTCGCCGCCTCCGTCACCACGTTCCTGCTGGCGGGCCGCCTGTATGAGGCCCGGGCCAGGCGCACCGCCAGCCTGGCCATGCGCAACCTGATCGCGGCCGGCGCCAAGGACGTCACCGTCCTGGCCGACGACGGCACCGAGCACCAAATCCCGGCCACCCAGCTGCGCCCGGGGCAGCGGTTCGTCGTGCGCCCGGGGGAGCGGATCGCCGCCGATGGCGAGGTCCTGTCCGGCCGGTCCGCCGTCGACCGCGCCATGATGACGGGGGAGTCCGTCCCGGTCGATGCCGCCGCAGGCGATCAGGTCACCGGCGGCACCATCGTGGTGGCCGGCCGGCTGATCGTCCGCGCCGACAAGGTCGGCCAGGACACCCAGCTCGCTCACCTGATCCGCCTGGTCGAGCAGGCCCAAGCCGGCAAGGCCGATATCCAGCGCCTCGCCGACCGTATCTGCGCTGTCTTCGTCCCCACGGTCCTGGCCTGCGCCGCTCTCACCTTGGCCGGCTGGCTGGCCGTCGGCAGCCCGGCCGGTCACGCCGTCAGCGCCGCCCTGGCCGTCCTGATCATCGCCTGCCCCTGCGCGCTCGGCCTGGCCACCCCGGCGGCCCTGGTGGCCGCCTCCGGACGCGGCGCCCAGCTGGGCATCTTCATCAAGGGCTACCAGGCCCTGGAATCCTCACGCGCCATCGACACCGTGGTCCTGGACAAGACCGGCACCGTCACCACCGGCCAGATGACCGTCGTGGGGGTTCAGCTCATCAACACCACCCGCGAGGACCTCCTGGCCTACGCCGGCTCGGTCGAGCAAGCCAGCGAGCACGCCGTCGCCGCCGCCATCGTGGCCGCCGCCCAGGACCACCCGCTGAAACCCGTCGACGACTTCACCGCCCTCCCCGGCCTAGGCGCCCGCGGCACCGTATCCGGCCACGACGTCACCATCGGCCGCGCCAGGCTCTTCGGCGGCATCCCCGCCGCCCTGGCCACCTGGTGCGCGACCCGGGAGCGCTCCGGCTGTACCACCGTCCTGGTCAGCTGGGACGGCATCATCCGCGGCGCCCTGGCCCTCACCGACACCGTCAAGCCCTCCGCCCGGGCCGCCGTCGCCGCCCTGCGCCAGCTCGGCCTGCGCCCCATCCTCCTGACCGGCGACAACCACGCCACCGCCCAGGCCGTGGCCGCCGCGGTCGGCATCGGCGAGGTCATCAGCGACGCGCTCCCCGCCACCAAGGCTCAGCTCATCGCCGGCCTGAAGGCCTCCGGCCGCTCCCCGGCCATGGTCGGCGACGGCGTCAACGACGCGCCCGCCCTGGCCGCCGCCCAGCTCGGCCTGGCCCTGGGCTCGGGCACCGACGTCGCCATCGTGGCCGCCGACATGATCCTGCTCCGCGACGACTTGCAGTCTGTCCCGGACGCCATCGGCCTGGCCCGTGCCACCTTCGCGACCATCCGGCGCAACCTGGCCTGGGCCTTCGGCTACAACATCTTGGCCATCCCGCTGGCCGCGCTCGGTTTCCTCAACCCCATCCTGGCCGCGGCCGCGATGACCCTGTCCTCGGTCTTCGTGGTCTGGAACAGCCTTCGCCTCAGGCGCTTCCGGACAGGAGTACGGTTGAGCTAGGTCGACGGTGGCCGCACACACGGGGTAAGGGAAAGCGGCATGATCGAAGCGCACGATCTGACCAAAATTTACGGCGGCAAGGCGGCGGTAGACCACCTGTCCTTCACGGTGGAACCGGGCCAGGTGACGGGGTTCCTCGGGCCTAACGGCGCGGGGAAGTCCACCACCATGCGCCTGATCCTGGGCCTGGACCGGGCGGACAGCGGCTACGCCCTCATCAATGGCCAGCGCTACCGGAACCTGAGGGACCCGCTGCGCACGGTCGGCGCCCTGCTCGAAGCCAAGGCTGTCCACTCCGGCCGTTCGGCCCGTAACCACCTGCTCTTCCTGGCCCAGACTCAGGGCCTGCCCGCCACCCGGGTCGAAGAGGTGCTGGCCCTGGTCGGCCTGCAGGAGGTGGCGGACAAGCGGGCCGGCGGCTTCTCGCTCGGCATGAGCCAGCGGCTCGGCGTGGCCGTGGCCATGCTCGGCAACCCGGAGGTCCTGCTGCTGGACGAGCCGGTCAATGGCCTGGATCCCGAGGGTGTCCTGTGGATCAGGAACCTGATGAAGGCGCTCGCGGCTGAGGGCCGTACCGTCCTGGTGTCCAGCCACCTGATGAACGAGATGGCCGTCACCGCTGACCACCTGATTGTCATCGGCCGCGGCAAGCTCATCACCGAGGCCAGCACCGAGGATGTCATCGCCCGCAGCACCGACAAGTCGGTCCGGGTCCGCACCCCCGACGCGGACCGGCTGGCCGAGATGATCACCGCGGCGGGCGGCAAGGCGGTCCCGGGCGGCACGGAGAACGGCGCCGGGCTGCTCACCGTCACCGGCCTGGAGGCACCGCGGGTCGGCGAGCTGGCCGCGTCCGCATCCATCGTGCTGTACGAGCTGACCCCGCTGGCCTCGCTGGAAGGGGCGTTCATGGAGCTGACAGCCGGGAGCGTCGAATTCGGCGCACCCAATCCGGAAGTGGTCCCCGCCGGGGAAGGGAGCACCCGGTGACGGCCACCGCGCCGGTCACCCCGGCCCGCGGTCCCGCCAGCCCAGTCGGCGGCCATCACGCCGGGTTCCCCGGCCTGATGCGGGCGGAGTGGACCAAGATCCGCTCGGTCCGCAGCACCGTCTGGACGCTGATCGCCTTCGTGGTGGTGTGCATCGGCTTCACCGCGCTGATCGGCTGGCTGAGCGAATCGCACTGGTACGGCCCGCAGGCCGCGTCACGTGACGCCAGTGCCCTGTCCGACCCGGTCGGCTTCATCCTGGGCACCGGGATCGGGCTGGGCCAGCTCGCCATCGCCGTCCTGGGCGTGCTGGTCATCACCACCGAGTACTCGACCGGTGTGATCCGCGCCTCGCTGCTGGCCGTCCCGCGCCGGCTGCCGATGCTGGCCGCCAAGGCGGTGGTGTTCGCTGTTCTCCTGATCGTGGTGACGGAGATCGTGGCCTTCTGCTCGTTCTTCGTCGGCTCGGCCATCCTGCACGCTCACGTGCCGGTGTCGCTGAGCGACGCGGGCGTCGCCCGCGCCGTCATCGGCGCCGGGCTGTACCTCACCGTGCTCGGCCTGTTCGCGCTCGCCATCGGCACCATGATCCGGCACACCGCCGGGGCCATCTCCACCATCATCGGCGTGGTCTTCGTGCTGCCCATCCTGTCCGGCCTGCTGCCGAGCAGCTGGGGCGCGCACATCAACGCCTACCTGCCCGAGCAAGCCGGGACCCTGATCACCCACACCCGCGAGGTATCCGGCGACCTGCTGTCCCCCTGGCAGGGCTTCGGGGTCCTGTGCATCTGGACCGTCCTCGCCCTGGCCGCCGCCGCCTACCTCCTCAACCGCCGCGACGCCTGAGCCGCCTCCGGTTCAGACCGAGCTGACGTCTCTCCCTCGCCCGTCTCTCCCCGCCAGGTGGTTAGCGAGCAGTCGTCTCCCCGCGCCCGTGCACTTGCCGCCACGCTATGAATGCCGACAGCGGTACGTCCCTGCGAACTCGTCTGCCAGTCACTCCGGGCGGATCCGATAGCGTCTGCGTGGCGGCGCACCCGACCGGCGCGCCGGTGGCCGCGGCCATGCAGCTCGTACCCGCTGCGGGCCCAGCTGCCGGGACTCCCGACAGCCTGCGCGGTGACTCGATCCGCGCGTCCGCCTGGACGGCGTCGCGCCCGTGCCGTGGCCCGGCGGTCACGCAGCGAGCCAGTCGTTGGTCCGCTGCTACGTTCCCGACGGACGCTAGCCACATGACGCAATCACCTCGGCGCTCGAGGTGTGCTGCGCGGCGCCCCGACCAGAACGTCCCTTCCGGCCCGTTCAGCCATGACCGTGAGGGCCCTGCCGCCAGAGTCGTCGGCCAGCACTACCAGGACGGGGAAGTCCTGATCCCACGACCGCCCATCCGTTTTCCGGCTCCGGCTCCGGCGGCGATCCGACCGTCGAACACAGCCGATTACGACCCGGCCTCGGATGAGCTTGCGTCAGCAAGCTGCCCGGGTTCAGATCGAGCTGATGGCCCCGCCGTCGACTGGGATCATCGCCCCTGTGATGTACGACGCGGCCGGGGACAGCAGGAACGCCGCCACCCGCCCGAATTCCTCCGGCTCTCCGTACCGGCGCAACGGGATGTGCTCGGACAGCCGGGCCCGGACCTCGTCGGGATCGCCGCGCTGGGCGTCAAGTTCCCGGACCCGGTCGGTGGCGATCCTGACCGGTAGCACCCCGTTGACCCGGATCCCGGTCGGCCCCAGCTCCCCGGCCAGCGTCTTCACCACCCCGGCCAGCCCCGGGAACAGCCCGTTGGAGATGGCCAGCTCGGCCAGCGGCACTCGCACCGACGAGGCCAGCACAAAGACAATCGACGCGCCTTCCCCCTTAAGCGCTTTGCCCATCGTCCCACCCGTCGCGCCATCCCCGGCCCGTCCGCCGCCCTCACTCCCGAGATCCGCGGTCAGCACCCGGGCCAGCCGGACTGCTCCGAGAAACACGCTCTCGAATGCCGCCCGCCACGCCTCGTCTCCCGTGGTCGCGATCGTCCCGGACGGCGATCCGCCCACGCTGATCAGCGCCCCGTCCAGCCGGCCAAAGCGCTCCCGGGCCGCCGCGATCAGCCGCCCCGGCGTATCCGGATCCGCATTATCCGCCACCACCCAGGCCACCCGGCCGTCGGCGGCCACGCGCTCGTCCGGCGGCGCTCTCTATTAGGCGTGCCGTGGCCGACGAGGCCGTGGCCTCGTGTGGAGCGCTGAGCATGACGCGAGCCCCGTCTGCGACGAGCGCCTGTGCCGCCGCGAACCCCAGGCCCCGGCTGCCGCCGGTCACGAGATAAACCCTGTCGCGCAGTCCAAGATCCATCTGGCCATTCTCCCGTGCCGGGACCCCAGCCGGTCCAGAGATGACGCCTACTGCACGCCGTGCGCGTGCGGCGACACAGCGAATTAATCAGGATCGCAGCGCGTCTCTTTAACCCCGATCCCAGGCTAGGATGCCAGCGCTACGGGACCGTTACGAGAACGCGCCCGCCCAGGAAAGCCCGGCCATCCCTGGCCCCGACGGGGCACGGATCTCCGGGAGGGCCGCAATGACGTCGCGTATAATTATTGCTAACTCTGGCTGTACATCTCAGCCGGTAGCGTCAGCGTCGCCCCAGTCCCCGGTGACTCAGCTGCTCACGCGTGAGCCAATACCCGGAGACGCCTTTGACTGCCTTCCCGCACCCCGCCTCTGATACGTCGCAACCTCAGGTCCTCCAGGAGACCGTTGTTCATGATCGCCGGATCACGGTCGACGGAGTGGAAACCCAGTACCTGGAAGCTGGTGCCGGACCGCCCTTGCTCCTGCTGCACGGGCACGAGCAGAGCGCGGCCAGCTGGCGGTGGGTCATCTCTGCCCTGGCCCGGACTCACCGGGTACTGGCGCTGAGCCTGCCCGGTCACGGCCAGAGCGCCCCGGCTGCCGGCCGGTATGCTCCCGGCGCTGACCTGGCCCCCTTCGTGGCCGCGTTCCTCGCCGACGTGGGGGTCGAATCGCCGCTTGACGTGGTCGGCCACTCCGCCGGCGGCGCGATCACCCTGCGTCTCACCCTGGCCGACCCCACCCGCATCCGGACGCTGACCCTTGTCGACAGCGCGGGCCTGGGCCGCGAGGTGCACCCGCTCCTGGCGCTGGACACCCTGCCGGTCGTTGGTGAGCTCGCTGTCATGATCAGCCGCATGCCCGGTGGTGACGTGGCCCGCACCTCGATGTCCACGGCCATGCTGTTCGCGCAGCCCTCGCGGATCCCGGCCGAGTTCGTCGCCGAGCAGCACGCGCTCGCCCGCCGGCCGGGTCAGCTCGAGGCCTCGACCGCGATGGTCCGTGCCCTGTTCGGGCCGAACGGGCAGCGCCAGATCCTGCTCGACCAGCTTCCCGCTCTCAGCACACCGACCCTGGTCATCTGGGGCGCCCGCGACTATCTGCTTCCCGTCCAGCAGGCCCGTGCCGCGGTGAAGGTCCTGCCGCATGGTCAGCTGGCGGTGTTTCCCGATTGTGGGCACCTGCCCCATATCGAACAGCCCGACCGCTTTGCCGCCGTGCTCGGCGACTGGCTCGCCGTACCCCGCGTGACACCCGGAGAGCTCGCTCCGCATGAGCAGCGCCGATAGGCCCCGAGACCTCCGCCAGGGCCGCCGGTGTCGCAGGCCTACCGGAGCCAGGGCGGCCCCGTTCTGGCGGTTATGGGGGAGAGTCCCGATTCCAGGCTCGTTCGATTTGGCGCAGCAGGGCCGGGTAGACGATCCAGTACCGGAACGGGGCGATGAACGCCATGTACTGCCTCCCGAACCGGCCGCGCGGCTTGACGTAAACGGCCATCTGGCCCTGGTAGCGGCCATCGTCGCGGTCGACCCAAGTCAGGTGCATGACGGCGTGCACGGTCTGGTTGGAGATCTCCGCGGCGAATTCGGTGCCGGTGCGGTAGACGGGCGCGAACCGTGAGCCGAACCTCATACCGGTCACCGTCCCGCGCAGGTCGGGCGGGAGGCGTTCGGACAGCGAGGTCTCACTCCGGCCCGGTATCGGGCGATCGGCCGGGGCATCCCAGCTGAACCAGCGGCCGAGCTGCCAGCGGACGGCGAACATCAGCCGGAACATCGCCGGCGCGTCGCGGGACAGATCGCGCGATGCCATGACGTCGAGCAGGTGCGGGAAGTCGTCGGCGCTCCCGTACACCGGCAGCTCCCAGACGTCCTCCAGCCTGAAGTCCGGCGCGATCTCGCGGATACGCCAGGGTCGGGATTGGTGTACGGCGTTCGGAACCCTCATGCCGGTTCCCCTTCCATACGGCAACGTATGGATCTTAGGCACCTCCGCTTGCCTCGGTCAATACGGTGCCGTATAGATATGTCGTGGCCAAGGTCAGGACTCCCCGCGAAGCCTGGGTGCGCGCGGCGCTGCTGGCCCTGGCGGCCGGTGGTCCGGACGCCGTGCGGGTCGAGCCGCTGGCGGTGTCCCTAGGAGTGTCGAAAGGCGGTTTCTACTGGCACTTCACCGATCGCGAGGCGCTGCTGGCGGAAATGCTCGACACCTGGGAGAAAATCGGGACCGAGGACATCATCGCGCAGGTCGATAGCCAGCCCGGGGACGCGCGGGCCAAGCTGTGGAAACTGTTTGAGATCACCACCGCGCCGGAAGGGCTGGCCGTCGAGCTCGCCGTCCGGGACTGGGCCCGGCGGGAGGGTGACGTGGCCGAGCGGCTGCGGCGAGCCGACAACCGGCGGATGGAGTTCGTGCGCTCGCTGTTCCGGCCATTTTGTGCGGACGAGCAGGACGTCGAGGTTCGCGCCATGACGGCCTACTCGATGGTGATCGGCAGCTACTTCGTCGCCGCCGACTACCGTGACCAGACCCGGGCCGAGGTGATGCGGCTCGCCATCGACCGGCTGCTCCGCTAGCGCGCGCACGTACGCGGCCGGAGCGGCTGCGGTGACCGACCCCCAGGCCCATCCGGTGCACCGGCAGAGCATTGGTCAGGGTCGCGGGCAGGGAGGCAAAGGGCATGTCCACCACCGTCCCACGGAACGGGTCACGACGGGTACCTACCTGCCCGCTGGCCGGCGTACCTCAGGCGTACTCGTCGTGGCGGCGGATCCAGGTCTGGAACGCGTCACCCTCGTCCCGCCCCTTGGGCGCCCGGTCCAGGACCGGGTAGTAGCCCATCAGGAATTCCACCCCGCGCCCCGCGGTGGTGTAGGTCTGGTAGACCGTGCCGTCCTGACGTGTGAAGACGCTCACCGCCGGTGACTGCGAGAGGTATCCGGGCACATCGGTTCCGGTCGCGGCCGCGTTCGACGCCACGATCGGCGGCAGCCCGGCCTCGTCCAGACTCCAGGACGCTACCTGCTCCGCGGGGAAGGACCCGCCGAAGTCAAAGTTGAAATCGGTGTTCGCCGTCGAGACCCAGGGGAGGTTCCAGCCCATCCGCTGCTTGTACCCCTGGAGCTTGGCCAGCGGTGCCTGCGAGACGAGCAGCAGGGTCACGTCACGGGCATGCAGGTGCGGCAGCAGGCCGTCCATGCCATCGGCCATCGAGGAGTTGACCGGGCACCCCGCCTCGTAGCTCGGCCCGAACATGAAGTGGTAGAACAGCAGCTGCGAGCGGCCGTCGAAGAGCTCGGCCAGGGTCCGCGTCCCGTCATCGGTGTCGAACCGGTACTCCTTCTCGACCGCGACCCAGGGCAGCTCGCGTCGCTGGCGTGCCAGCTCGTCCACCATCCGGGTGTGCTCCTTCTCCCGCTTCAGCAGCTCGTCGCGAGCCGCCTGCCACTCCTGGCGGCCGACAACCTGGTGTTCCGTCATCGTGTTGCCTTCTTCCTATGCCGCGGTGGGCTCGGCCGTGACGAACGCGGCGTTCTCGTCCTCCATCGCCTTCACCGCGCCGTTGCGCCAGCTGTCGGCGATGGCCGCAGAGTAGGGATCGGGGAAGATGTCGTCCTCGTCGTTCTCCAGCCCGGCGAAGATGGCGCGGGCCACGGACTCCGGCGCGGCCTTGGGGATGTCGAAGCCCCGGGTCATGTCGGTGTCGGTCGGCCCGGTCAGGGCCGCGTGCACCCGCACACCCCGGCCGGCCAGCAGCGCGCGCAGCGACTGGGTCAGGTTGAACGCGGCCGCCTTGGAGATCGCGTAGGCCGGCGTGAACGGGAAGGGGGCCAGGGCCATCGTGGACACGTTGTTGACGATGGCACCGTGGGAGCTACTCAGCAGCGGCAGAAAGGCCTGGGTCACGCCGTAGGTGCCGAAGAGGTTGACGGCCAGGTGCTGCTCGAGCGCGGCCCGGTCGCTGAGGTCGTCGTAGCGCGCGATGCCGGCGTTGTTGACGAGGACATCCAGAGACTGGATGCTCTCGGCCGCGGCCTGAACCTGCGTCGCGTCAGTGACGTCCAGCGTCAGGGGCGTGACGCGCGCGTCCGGGTGGGCCAGGGGCTGGCGTGTGCCGGCGTACACCCGCGCGGCGCCCCGGCGGAGGGCTTCGGTGACCAGCGCCTGCCCGATGCCGCGATTCGCCCCGGTGACCAGCACGGTCTTGCCTTCGATCTTCATGTCTGCTGCTCCAGTCCTGCCGCCTGTCTGGCGGCTCACTAATACAGACCAGCCGGAATCCGGCGACTCGCCGCGACGCGCCCCGCGATTTCCTCAGGCCCGAATCAGGCGCCTGGATTCAAGGCCGGCTGGCGGCCGAGGAAGGCGACGAGCTGGTCGCCGGGGCAGGCTGGGCCGGCCAGCCGGACCGGGTCGGCGAACAGCCCGGGCCGGGTGGCCGGGGTGATGAGGAACGGGGCGATGGGCAGCAAGACGGCGGCTAGGCCCACCGGGACCGGCCGGCGGACGCCGCAAGCCACCGAGATGTCCCAGCCGTGGACGGTGATCTCGATGGCCGCAGTCACCACGACCATGTTCGCGGTCAGCTCGCGGTCCCTGACCGCCACCCGCCGGCCAGAACTCACAGCCCCGGCGCACGCGACCAGCAGCCCGGCGGCGGTCCCGCGCAGCCGCTCGACCGGGTCACGAGCGCAACCCGCCGGCGCCGCGCCGTCGCCGCTCATCGCCGCGGTCAGCGTCTCGACCGAGTCACCGAGATGGTCCAGCAGCATTTCCAGATCCCACCCCGAACAGGGGGTGGGCCGCGGCAGGAGTTCCGCGGTGCCCAGAGCGGCGCCGGCGAGCGCGTAGCGGACAGCCGATCCGAGCACCTCCAGCCCTCTGCCCGGCGGGACCACGGGGGACCGCCTAGCCCGGTGCCGGTCCGGACCCGGCCGGGCGTTCAAGCGGAAGGCCGAACGAGCTGAACACTTCCTGGTCCTGGAACGCGATAATCCGCGCGATCCCCGTCGCGGTGACCGTGACGGCCAGCACAGCGTGCCCGTGATACGCCCCGCCGGGTTCGCGCTGGTAGACCGCGAACGCCCGCTCCCCGTTGGCCGTGACCGGAACCAGCCGGAGGCCGCCTGGCTCGGTGAGGAAGTGCGTCGCGATAAAGGCCGCCACCGCCTGGCGGCCGGTGAACCAGGTCAGGTACGGAGGCATCTCCAGCGCGGCATCGGCCCGCAGCAGTTCGGCCAGGGCGCTGCCGTCGGCGTTCTCGATGGCCGCGGCGAACCGGTCCAGCACCGCCCGCCGGTCCGGTTCGGTCGGCTCGGCCAGTTCGTCATCGGCGGGAAGCGCCTGAGCGATCTGGGCCCGGGCCCGCCGCAGGCCGCTGTTCACCGCGGTGGTCGTGGTGCCCAGCAGGTCCGCCACCTCCGCGGCCGGCCACTCCAGCACATCCCGCAAGATCAGCATCGCGCGCTGCCGGGCGGACAGGTACTGCAGCGCCGCCACGAAGGCCAGCCGGATGCTCGCCCGCGACACCACCGCCGCGGCCGGATCATCGCCCCAGCCGGCCGACAGCGTGCCGGCCGACAGCGCCCCGGGGAGCGGCTGCAGCCACGGCACCTCGGTCCCCAACGCCATCGGTGCCTCCGCGTCCTGCGCCGGGGCGCCGAGCCCGGACGGCAGCGGCCGGCGGCCGCGCCGCTCGATCGCCGTCAGGCACACGTTGGTCGCGATCCGGTACAGCCAGGTCCGCACCGACGAACGGCCCTCGAACCCGTCATACGATCGCCACGCCCGCAGGTACGTCTCCTGCACCAGGTCCTCGGCCTCCTGCGCCGAGCCGAGCATCCGGTAGCAGTGCGCCAGCAGCTCTCCCCGGAACTGGCCGGTGAGACCGGTAAAGTCCTCGCTGACCGTCATCGGCCACCCCGCTTGTCCGCGCAAGCGCCAGCCACGCGCTGGCTCTATCTATACAGACCCGGCGCGGGGCGCAAAATCGCCGCCGGCTCGCATCCTTTTCCTCATCCGCTCTGAGACGTCTCCGCGGAGACGCCGGGGATCACCCGGTGCCCAGGACCGCGGCCAGAGTGCGGGTGAGCCAGGCGGCGGCGCTCTCGGGGGAGTCGGGGGCGCTGATGTGCCGAGCCGCGACGTAGAGGTCGGGGCGGACCAGCAGGGCGCCGCCGTCGGAGATCTCGCGCAGTTCCGCCCAGGTGCCGTAGGGATCCTCGATGGGCTCGCGGGGGCCGATCGAGACCGCAGTGATGGGCAGGCCGGTCCGCTTGGTGAAGGCCGCGGCGGCGTCGAGCCAGGCCTGGCCGCCGATGCCGGTCCACAGACTGAAGGCGCCGTGACCTGCCAGGTCCAGCGTCGAGACGCGGTGCCCGGCGCGCGTGACCCAGGTGTGCGGGAGCTTGGCGCCCGGCCACGTCGTGGGCTGGGCGTAGAGCTCGGGGTCGCGGGTGAACGCGGGCATGGCGGTGCCGTCAGGGATGACGGCTGAGGAGGTGTAGCGGTGGTTGTGCTCCACCCCGTGCGCGTCGAACTCGTACGCCTTGTAGGCGATGGCCTCGCGGAGGTTCTCCCGGATCTTCTCGCCCTCCGGGCCGGGGGCGACGCGCAGCGCGAGTTGCTGGTTCAGCTTGTCGACGTCCGAGGTGTCGTCGACGCCCAGGGCCGCGACGATGCGCCCGGTGTCGGCGATGCTCTGGTTGGCCCGCTCGACGATCTGGCGGGCGACCGGGGCCCGCTCGGCGTCGTAGGACTCCAGCAGCGACGGGGCCGCCCAGCCCGCCAGGACGGCGTGCAGCTTCCAGGCCAGGTTGTAGGAGTCCTGAATGGAGGTGTTGGACCCCAGGCCGTTGGTCGGCGGGTGCCGGTGCACGGCGTCGCCGACGCAGAAGACCCGGCCGCGGGCGATGGTGGTCGCGAAGTGATGGTTCACCGTCCAGGGCAGCCGGGAGGTGACACGCATCTCGAAGTCATCGGTTCCGACCAGCTTGATGGCCAGCTCCCGCGCGAACTCATCGGTGATCTCGGGCGGGCCGGCCGCCGCCTCGTACCCCCACATGAGCATCCACTCATGCCACGGCTTGATCATCCGCAGCACGCCAAGCCCGACGCCCTCCTTCTCCGCGCCCGGCTGCAGCATCCAGTACAGGACCGATGGGCGGTGCGCGACGAAGCGGCTGAGGTCGGCCTCGAAGATGATGTGCAAGGCACCGCCGACGGCACCGGGACCCTCGAAGGGCAGGCCGAGATCGGCGGCCACCACGCTGCGCGCCCCGTCGGCGCCGACGAGGTACTTCGACCGGATCGCGTACACCGCACCGGTCAGCCGGTCCCTGACCTCAGTGGTCACCCCGGACTCGTCCTGGGAGTGCGAGAGGTACTCGGTGTCGAAGCGCACCTTGGCCCCGCGGGCCTGGGCGGCCTGCATCATCACCGGCTCGGTGATGGTCTGCGGCGCGTCCAGCATCGTGCACGGGCTCTGCAGCTCGTAGTCGGCGTGCCGGCGCGTGTCGGTACCCCACGACGGGATCCGGCCGAGCTCGTCACCGGCCAGGCTGGTGCAGAAGGTCGTGTTGCCCATGTACTCCCAGGGCGTCGCCTCGCGCATGAGCCGGTCCTCCAGGCCCATGTCGCGCAGCGTCTCCATGGTGCGCTGATTGGTGATGTGCGCGCGGGGTGTGTCCGACAGCTGCCCATACTTGGTGACGACCAGGGCCCGGGTGCCGTAGGTGGCCAGGAAGAGCGCGGCCCCGGCCCCGCCGGGCCCGGACCCGACGATCAGGACGTCGATATCCACCGTGGGCTCGTCGTTACTCATGATGTTCCCCCTCGGTACCAGGCGAAGCACGCCGGATGTGGTCCGCTGCCCGGATCGTCCAGCGGACGATCGTACGCATAGCGGGCATTGGCAGTCACGATGCCGGTGCGAACGGCGGCTGTCAAGCCGTAGTAGCGTCCCATCCAGGGCTTCGCCCCCCGGACGGACGTCCGTATAGCGAATACAGCCTAGACGCCTCAGTCAGGCCCTCCGCCGGCGGCGGGCCGCATCACCGGCGAAGGTCCGCCGGGCTAGCGCCCTGGGACCCTGCGTCGGCCTCGGCGGCCAGCTCGGCGCCGGAATCTTGCTGTGCCCTGGCAATGATTCGCTGGAGGGCCGCCACGTGCTGCTCGAATGCCTGGCGGCCGGCTGTGCTGAGGCTGGCTGAGGTGCGCGGGCGCTTGCCGACGAATCCCTTGCGGATCTCGACGTAGCCCGCCGACTCAAGAGTGGACAGCTGTTTGGAGAGCGCCGAGTCGGACAGGCCGAGTTCGTCGCGGATGTACTTGAAGTCGGCCCACTGCGCCGCCGCGAGCAGCGAGACGATCTCCAGCCGGGTCGGCGCGTGAATCAGCTCATCGAAACGAGCCGTGGTCATGCGGTGCCCGCGGCTTGCGGCGCGCCGCTCGTCTGCTGCCGGGCCCGGGTCAGCATGAGCCTGCGCAGATACCGGTTCACCAGCGGCCCGGCGATCACGAGCACGGTAGCTCCGGCCGCACAGCCGATGGTGACGGGATGGGAGTCGTGGGCCGTGGCCAGGCCGATCGCGGTGCCCACGATCACCCCGTCGAGCAGTACTATCAGGCCGAATATCGCGGCGGCCCCGCGGGCGCCGGGCTGCGTGGTGCTGTTTACCTGGACGCGACGGCGCAGGGCAGGAATCATCACGCCGGTCAGCACGGCCATGACGACCACGGCGAGCGGGATGGTGATGGCCTGCACGACCAGGTCCCCGCTGTCCCTGGCAGCCCCGATGGCGACGATGGCGGCCGCGATCACCCACCAGTACCAGACTGGTACGAGCACGGCCTTGACGACCCGTTCCTGCCGCCGCTTGATCTCGGCCAGCTCGGCTGCCGCCGCCCCGCCTCGGCTCCGGCCGGCTGGGGTTGCTGCATGCCACCCATGGTCGCCTCCTACCAGGAAACTATTTTCCTAGACAGAAAGTAGCATCCACTTTCCTGGTAGGCAAGTATTTTCCGGCTGTTGGGCCCTGGCGAGCGGATGGACGATGGAGGCAACCTCGACCCCCGGCCATGCTGACGTCAACGTCGTTCACCCGCCGGTCTCACGCCCGGTTATGCGCCGAACTTCTGGACAGGCGCTGAGCAGACCTAGGCTATCGAGAACAATCTCTGGGAATAAACAATAACCATTAGCCGCCTCCGCGAGCCCGGGCAATACGGTCATTCACCGGCGCGGCGGGAGTGCGACCGCGGTCAGCGGGCCGCCGGGACCCATGCGAGATCCCGCAAGATGACAGCCAGGCCGACCGCCGGAGATCACTCTCAAGCAGGGACCTCCGGGGGTGCCCCGCCGAGCCCTCCCAGGCAGAAAGTGGAATCTAATTCGACTCACTGATTGAGGCTCTAGGCCATTTTCAATGGCTCCAGGACCCGAAATTAACGGTCAAACCGCGCGAAATCTACCTGTATAATCAGGGTCATCGGAGGCATAATGCGGACTGTAAATTACGGCGCAATGCGAGGGACGCGGGCTGGGGCCGGACCTGCCGGGGAACCGTACGGCCGGGGATCTGCCGTCACCAAAGTCGTCGTGAATTATTACTGCGCGGACGGGCACTGGACGGCGGTCCCGTTCATCTGGACCGCGACGACACCCCCGCAGTGGGAATGCCGGGTCTGCTCGCAGCCCGCCGGGACCAACCCGCTCGACCCGCCAGCCAGGATCGCGACTTACGGGGAGAAGAAGACCCACCTGGGACGCGTCAAGAGCAGGCGCTCGCCTGCCGAGGGGGACGCCCTGATGGCCGAGTCGCTGGCCCGGCGTGACCAGCCCGAAGGGTCCAACCTCTCGGCTGGACCCCGCAGGCCCCGGTAGCTCGCGGACGGCGGCCTCAGGCGGCGGCGCGGGACCGGAAGGTCCGCTGGTACTCGTGCGGGGTGACGTGATTGATCCGGGTGAAGTGCGTGCGCATCTGGTGCGCCGAACCGAAGCCGCACAGGGTTGCGATGCGCTCGATGGTGTCGTCGGTGTTCTCGAGCAGGTCCTGCGCGCGGCGGACCCGTTCGGCACACAGCCATTGCAGCGGCGTGGTGCCGGTCGTCTCACGGAACCGCCTGGCGTAGGTGCGCGGGCTCATCATGGCCTCGCGGGCGAGATCCTCGACCGTCAGCGGCATATCGAGGTGCTCCCTGGCCCAGTCCAGAGATGAGCCGATGCCCTGGGCGTCGCTGGCGGGCAGCGGCTGCTCGATGTACTGGGCCTGCCCGCCTTCCCGGTGCGGCGGGATGACGAGCCGCCGGGCGAGAGTGTTCGCGATCCTGGTGCCATGGTCGCTGCGGACGATGTGCAGGCACAGGTCCAGCCCGGCTGCCGCTCCGGCGGAGGTCAGGATCTGGCCGTCGTCGATGTAGAGCACGTTGGGCTCGACCCGGACGGCTGGCCACCGCCGGGTGAGTTCGTCGGCATGCATCCAGTGGGTGGTGACGGTGCGGCCGTCGAGCAGCCCGGCAGCGGCCAGGATGAACGCGCCGGTGCAGATGGAGGCGATCCGCGCACCACGGTCGTAGGCAGTGCGCAGGGCCTGCAGCAGCTCCTCGGGCACGTCGGCCTGCTCGTCGGCACAGCCAGGAATGATCACCATATCCGCCTGACTCAGCTCATCCAGGCCGAACGGGCAGTCGAAGACCAGCCCCTCCCCAGTGCGAACCAGACCACTGTTGACTGCGCACAACTGCAGCTCGTACCACCAGGGCACGGGGAAGTCCTCCCGGCCGGGGCGGAAGACCTCATGCGGGATGGCCAGTTCGAACATCCGCATGTTCGGTGTGATGGGGATCGCTATCCGCATGGCAGCAATCTACCTCTAGTTGTCAATTCTGCCACTCGTGGTGCCGGCCCGGCGGGCCAAGGATGGAGACATGACCAACTCCAGCACCGCAGCCGATACCCGCAGCCGAGTCCTGCCCTGGATCGCGCTGGGGGTCGTATACGTCGTGTGGGGATCGACCTACCTGGCCATCCGCGTCGGGGTCGGGCACCTGCCGCCGATGTTGCTGGCCGGGATCCGGTACGTCATAGCGGGCGCGCTGCTTTACCCCATCGCCCGGCGGACGGCATCGGGGAGCCGTGCACCGGCCGCGGGCGGGACCAAGCTAGGCGCCAGGGCCTGGCTGGCTGGTGCCGTCATCGGCATCCTGCTGCTCTTCGCGGGCAACGGCGGCGTGACCGTCGGGGAGACGACGCTGCCCTCCGGCTTCGCCGCCGTTCTGGTGGCCACGGTGCCGCTGTGGATGGTCGTCTTCGCCTGGCCCATGCAGCATCAGCGCGTCACCCTGCGCTCCGCGATCGCCCTCGCGGTCGGGCTCGGCGGGGTGATCATCCTGGTGGGCGACGGCACGGCATCAGGCCGCATCTCGGGCGTGATCATCGTGCTCGCCGCCGCGGCCGCCTGGGGGTTCGGGTCAGTCCTGAGCCACCGGATCGCCGTGCCGGGCAACGCGATGCTCGCCGCCGCTATCGAGATGCTGGCTGGCGGCGTGGTCCTGCTGGTGGTGGGCGCCAGTTCCGGGGAGTTCTCCCGCGTCCACTGGTCCTCGGTCCCGGCCACGTCCTGGCTCGCCCTGGCCTATCTGATTGGTCCCGGCTCGATCCTTGGCTTCACGGCCTACGCCTACGCGCTGTCCCACCTGCCCGTGACCACCGTCTCCACCTACGCCTACGTCAACCCCGTCGTCGCGGTGCTGGCCGGGATCGTGTTCCTCAGCGAGCAGTTCACCTGGCGCGAAGGACTCGGCACGGCCCTCGTCCTGGGCTCGGTCGTCATCACCTTGCGCCGGTCCCGTGGCCCGTCACGCCGCGCCCCCGCTCGTGAGGACGAGATGCCGGAAGCGGAAATGCTTCCGGAGAATGCAGAGGCGCTCAGCGGCCGTCGATGATCTCGGCGGCCGCACCGTGCCGGCACCCAGACCGGTAAGGCCGACTTCTGATCATCGCGGGGAGGTCCTCCACCCAAGGCTCGTTCGATCCGATCCAGCCGCTCGGCAATCTCCGCCAGCTCCGGTGGCGAGCTGTCGCGGGCGGCGCGCTCAAGGATCGAGCGCACGTACGCGGTGTACCGCACATGTCTCGTTCGCGCCTGCTGCTTGAGCTGGTCGATCACGTCGGCGGGCAGGCGGAGCGAGGTAGTGGCCATCGGCTGCGGCTCGACCCAGTCGCCGTTGTCCATCTCTGCGCTGGTGTCGTGGGTGTCGTAGTGCTTAGCCAGTCGCTCGAGTTCTGCCGCGGGCCGGGGGAGCTGTTCGGAATCCTTCGTCATGGTTATCGTGCCTTCCTATGGAAGGTCGTTTTGGCGACGGCCATTGTAATGCATTCGCATTGCATCCTTGAAGAGCCTTCGGCTGTCCGTTCGTCTGGCACGCGCAGGCCAGCCCGGCGGCGATGAGTCTCGCGGTGGTTTCCGGTCTGTACGTAGACCGCTCAGCCGCAGTCGAGGAGAATGACATGACCGCTACCTACACCTTCGACGTCTTTTCCAGCCTTGACGGCTACGGCGCCGCCAGCGGCGACTGGACCGGCTACTGGGGTAAGCAAGGCCCCGAGCTGCTCGACCGCCGTCTTGCCCTGTACAGCGCGGAGCAGCGGATGGTCTTCGGGGCCAACACGTACCGGACCTTCGCGGAGATGCTGGCCTCGAGCACCGAGGACTCCGAAGTGCGTGACCCATGGGTCACCCGGATGTGGAACCTGCCGGCCACAGTGGTGTCGACGACTCTGGAAGGACCTCTCGACTGGCCGGACGCGACCGTCGTGAGCGGTGACGCCGTTGACGTCGTCGCCCGGCTTAAGGAGGAATCCGAGGTGCCGTTGCGCTCGCACGGCAGCCTGGCGATGAACCGGGCGCTGATGGCCGCCGACCTGGTCGACCGCGTGCAGGTCACGCTGTTCCCTGTCATCACCGGTCAGACCGGACTGGGCCCAGTCTTCGGGGGCGCGGCCGACTTCGACCTGGAGCTGGTCGAGCACCGGACGCTCGACGGCCACATCCAGGAGCTCATCTACCGGCCCACCCTCCATTGACTTGGACGGATCCGGCGAGGATCTCCGGCTGTCCGCATCCTTAGCGCGCCGGAAATCGGAACCATTAGGTAAGTTGAGGCACCTTTGGGCGATTAGAAACGCCCGAGTCTATTGCGTCAGCTTCTGCCGCGAGCTGTTCGGTTGCGTTCTTCACGATGCGCCGCCAGTCGACGTAATGGTCCTCGAGGCTCTCGCCCACCCGCAAACCGGCGGACTCGTCAAGCAGTGCGACCCGGTCCGTGGCGGATGAGTCCCAGCCGAGCTCGGCGCAACTGCACAGCATGCCCTCAGATATCACGCCACGATAACGGCGCCGCCTTATCTTGTATGGGCTGAGCTTAACTTTCGTAGCGGGTAGCCAGGTACCCGGCAGGGCCACCGGGACAAGGCTGCCCTTGGTCACGACGTGAACGCCACCCCAGACAATTTGCGGCTGGTGGTCTGCCCCAATATCGACCTTAGCGAGCCAGATGAGTTCTCCGCCCGGATGTGGGAGAATTTCGACTACTCGTCCCACTACTGCGCCTCGCGTCGCCACACGCGGAACGGTATCAGTATCCCTCCTCACCAGGAAGGACTACGCGCAGATGACGTTGACGGGGTCCTCTGGGCAGCTGACCCGAGCAGTTTCTAGATGGCTATGCCCGAGGACCACATGCGATCAAAGGCGTCCCTTGCCCGCCTGACATGTTCCGGGTCCAGGATCATGTCGCTGTTAGAGTCACTGTTCGTCCTGATAACGAATCCAAGCCACACGTTGTCGCTGAGATAATCGCGGATCTGCGTGTGCAGTGCCGGTTCCTCGGCCTCCAGCTTTATAATGTCGAGCCCGTAAAGCAGCAGGCCGGTCATAACGGGGACGCTGGTAAGACGGAATGAGCAGTTCTCCCGGACACGGTCGCCTCCGACCTGGTCCGCTAGCAGCTGGCGGAAATCCTCGACGGTCGAATCCCATAGCCGGTCCTGCGGCAAGATGAACCGATAGCGAGCACCGTTCTCGATATTGGCCGCGACGACAGGAAGAAAGCGTCCAGGGACCAAGCCGCCCGCGGCCTGGATAACGTCAAATTCCAGATTCAGGCTGACCAGATCGCATTGGCGGCAGTATCGCTCCAGCCGGAGCAGTTCGTCGTCTTGAATGAGGCCCTCACGCGCCGCAGCCGGGGTGGTCGCGAGTTCGGTTGCGACCTCGTCGATCCGGTCCGCCAGCATCCGTCCGATGCGCGCGACAACAGCATCATGCCTGCTGCCCCGGGCCTGGACATCCGCCAGGGCGTGGTCGAAGTAGCGATAGAGGGGACCATAGTCGGTGAGGCTGCCGCTCGTTGGCTGGCCGTAGACGAGGTAGTCCAGGCTGACGTCAAAGAAGTCTGCGATGGCCAGCAGCCTGGTGAAGCTGGGCCAGTTCTGCTGACGGATGTACTGTGTGAGAGCCGCGCCGCTGATACCCAGCTTGGTGGAGATTCTTTTTCTGTTCCGGCTATATCCGCCGTGTTCGATCAGAGTCTCGAGCATTCGGCCGAACTTGACTTCCCGGCCGTTCTCTGCTCTTCGGCCTGCGTCTGCGTCACCTGACGCATCGTCTCTTTCGAGGCTCATTAAGTCTCACTTACATGTCCTGTAGCGCGACTCTATGTCAGCCCTCCGACGGCGTCTAGGTCTGCCTCGCGCCGGGAAGAATCTAAGTAGAGGCAGAGGAAACTTCAGCCGGGCTGAGTTGCCACCGACCTGCTCTATTAACCGCCCGGCCGACAGGAGGAATCAGCGGATCATTAGACCCTCTAATCACACTAACCAACTACACACACAAAAGCACGGCCGATGTTGGCCCATCGACCGTGCCAAGCACCGGAACCCGAATCGATGAAAGGTCCAGTGTTGGCAAGCATCGTACCCATCTGGTAGGAGAGGAAACAACCTATCCCCGCCGCGATGACGGGTACGAGGGGTGCCCTCACCGGGCCGGTGAGGAAAACGAATGATCCCGTTCTTTATCGCCCTCGCCGTCGCCTGCATAGCGTTCTGGCGGGTCGCTATCAAACTCCTGGTAGCCGTGGCCATCTTCCTGCTCGTCTCGGGAGTAGTCATGGTCATCCAGGACCTGCATCACATCAGGTAGGACCGCCTGCCGGCCGGCCGCAAAGACGCCCCGGCCGGCAGCGTCCCGACCCCACTTGGGCCAGCTGGTCAACGCCACCTGAGCCGAGAATCCGCACATTCCGCCCATTTGCCCTGCTTCTTCATGTTTGCCGCCCTAAGATGAGGGAAAAGGTTTTCCGCACCCCGAATCCCCGGTGAGCATGGGAGCTCGGCATGGGCGACAGATCCCCGAAAGCAAGGGTCGCCTGGACCTGGCGACGACGGCTGGCAACGCAACTGGCCGTCCTGATCGCCGCCGCGACCACCCTGGCCGCCTGCGCGTCCGCGGCCCCATCCGCCAACACCGCCGCGGCCAGCTTCGGCAACAACGCAACCGGCACGGTCGTGTTCTGGGCCCGCAGCGACACCATCACCGCGGCCGCCCCGCTGGTCAAGGAGTTCAACGCCACCCACCCCCAGCTCAAGGTGGTGATGGACTCCATCCAGGACACCCAGGCGGTCACCGAGCTGGCCACCGCCATCCGCGGTCACGCCGCCCCCGACCTGGTCGACCTCAACGACATCTACATGCCGATCTTCACCCAGCTCGACGCGTTCACCAACATCAGCGCCCTGGTCAAGCAGCTGCCCTACGCCAAGTCCCTCAGCCCCGGCCACCTGGCCCTGGCCACCTACGACAACAAGGTCTACGGCGTCCCCTACCTGGCCGACCTCTCGGTCCTGTGGATCAACAAGACCCTGTTCAAGCAAGCCGGCCTCGACCCCAACGCCCCCCCAAAGAACTTTCAGCAGATCCTCACCGACGCCCGCCGCATCAACGCCCTCGGCCACGGGGTCAGCGGGTTCTCCTTCGCCGGCGACTGCTCAGGATGCCTCGGCTTCACCGCGCTGCCAAACATCTGGGCCGCCAACTCCAACGTCATCAGCGGCCCGCTCGACCACCAGAGCGCGACGGTAGCGGGCAACGCCAGCGTCACCGCGCTGCTGAACCTCTACCGCACCCTGTGGACGGACCATCTCGCCCCCGCCTCCGACCTCACCGACACCGGCGCCACCTGGGGCACCGACTTCGCCGCCGGGAAGGTGGGCATCTTCCCCGGCGGCTTCGGCACCGTGATCCTCGAGGTCCCCAAGTCCAAACTGTCCCAGTACGAGGACGTCGCCCTGCCCGGGCCCAACGGCGGCTACGCGACCTTCGACGGTGGCGATGACCTGGCCATCCCGGCGAGTGCCAAGAACGCCTCGGGCGCCTGGGAGTTCATGAAGTGGGTCCTGGCCATCAAGCAGCAGGACCAGCTCCCTGCCCTGGGCTACACGCCGGTGCGCTCCGACGCCCTCACGCCGCCTTCGAAAAGGCCAACCCGCTCGACGTCCCGGCCCTCAAGGCCCTCGCCCACGGCGTCGCGCCCGCCACCACCGCGTACAACAGCATCTTCAACCAGGCCGGCGGCCCGTGGCTCACCATGTTCAACACCGCCGTCTTCAACGGCCAGGTCAAGCCGGCCATGTCCGCCGCCCAGCAAGGCTTCGACCAGCTGCTCAAAGACGAGGCCAGCTAGTAAGGAAGGCCGTCCCCGATGGCAGAGACGATCACAGCCGGCCAGCCCCGGCCACCGGCCGAACCCCCCGGGCCTCCCGCCCCGCCCCACTACCGCCGCAGCGGCCTCGAACGGCGCAAGGCCCGCACCGGCCTGCTGCTGGCGACACCCGCCTTCGTCTTCGTGACGGTCTTCGTCCTGGTCCCGGTCGCCTTCGCCATCTACCTGTCCTTCACCGACTATCCGCTGATCGGCCCGGACCACTGGACGGGGCTCAGCAACTGGGCCTCGGTCGGCCAGGACGCCACGTTCGTCCATTCGGTGCTCTTCACCCTGGAGTACACCGCGATCGTCACCCCGGCGATCTTCCTGGTCGGTTACGCCCTCGCCGTCCTGGTCCGGCGCCGCCGGCGGGGCTCCACCCTGCTGCGCACCCTGTTCTTCCTGCCCTACGTCGTGGGCCTGGTCACCGAGAGCTTCCTGCTGCTGCTGGAGCTGCAGCCCGGCTCCGGCGGCGTCAACGCCATCCTGCACGGGCTGCACATCACCAACGGACAGACCGCCTGGCTGGTCAACTCCAACCTGGCCCTGATCGCCGTCTGCGTCCTGGTGATCTGGTTCGCCTCGGGCCTCACCATGGTGCTGCTGATGGCCGGCATGCAGGGCATCTCCGGCGACCTGCTCGAGGCCGCCGAAATGGACGGCGCCTCCTGGCTGCGCCAGGAACTGCGCATCCGCATGCCCCTGCTGCGCCGGACCATCGCCATGACCCTGATCATCTCGGTGGTCGGCTCGTTCCTCGCCTTCAACCAGTTCTACATCCTGACCCAGGGCGGCCCGGGGACCAGCACCGACACCGTCGTCATGTGGATCTACCAGGTGGCCTTCGTGCAGCTGCACCTGGGCCGGGCAACCGCGCTGTCCCTGGTCCTGGTCGCGCTGGTCGGGTTCATCACCTTCGTTCAGTTCTTCGCGCTCCGCGACCGGGAGGCCTGATATGGCGACGGCACAGACAATTGCCCGCCCGAAGGCCGTCCAGCAGCAACGCCGGGAATCCAGGACCGCCCGCACCCTGTACGCCGTGGTGGGCACCGTCCTCGGCGTGCTCTTCGTCGCCCCGCTCATCTGGGCCGTGCTGCGCTCGTTCGAGGCCGAGACCGCGATCACGGCCGCACCGAAACTCTCCGACTTCGCCCACCTGACCGTCACCAACTACGCCCAGCTGATGGGCGGCACGATCGACATCCTGCACTACGTGGGCAACAGCCTGATCGTGGCAGTCGCCACGGCGGTGCTCACCGCCATCCTGGCGACCATGGCCGGCTACGGCTTCGGCCGCTTCAGCTTCCGCGGCCGCGGCGTCATGTTCGCCGTCACCCTGCTCGCCCTGATGGTCCCGTACCAGGCCATCTTGACCCCGTCCTTCCTCGAGCTGAACTTCCTGCACCTGACCAACAGCCTCGTCGGCCTGGTGTTCTTCTATGCGACGTTCAACCTGCCGTTCGGCGTCTTCGTCATGCGCAACACCTTCAGCCAGATCCCGCGCCGAGATCGAGGAGTCGGCGCGATGCGACGGCGCCGGGACGTTCACCACGCTGTGGCGGGTCATGCGGCCGCTGGTGACCCCCGGCATCGCCACCACCGTCCTGTACGCGTTCCTGTTCGCCTGGACCGAGTTCCTGGCCGCGCTCACCTTCCTGACCCAGCAGGGCAGCTACACGTTCCCCGTCGCCCTGCTCAACGTCGAGACCGGCACCTTCGGGACCGTCAACTACGGCTACCTGGTCGCCGGCGCCGTGATCGCCATGGTCCCGTGCGTGATCCTCTACCTGACCCTGCAGCGCTACTACGTCCAGGGCCTGATGAGCGGGGCGGTCAAGGGCTAACCCCACAAGATGGCCGAACGGGCAGACCTCACGCCCCCCGCTCAATTGGACCGCAGACGTCTCCGCGGAGACGCCCCGCTTCAGGGCACCCCAAGTCGTGCGGCACGCTAGCGGGATGATGGATTTCGAGTTCGCCACCGCCAGCCGGATCATCGTCGGCTCCGGCCGGTCGGCCGAACTGCCCGAGCTGATAGCCGGCCTCGGAACCCGCGTCCTGGTGTGCACCGGCGCTAACCCGGCCCGTCACGACCAGCTGCTCGTCGGCCTGCGTACGCCAGCTGCCGTGTTCCCGGTGACGGGGGAGCCCACCATCGAACTGGCCCGAGCTGGCGCCGCCGCCGCACAAGAGCACGGCGCGGACGTCGTCGCCGCGATCGGCGGCGGGAGCGTCATCGACATGGCGAAGACCGTGGCCATGCTACTAGGCAACGGCGGCGACCCACTGGACTACCTGGAGGTGGTGGGATCCGGGCGGCCGGTCACCCAGCCGTCCGCGCCATGCGTCGCCGTGCCCACGACGGCAGGCACCGGGGCCGAAGTCACCGCCAATGCCGTGCTGGCCTCACCGGCTTACCAGCTCAAGGCGAGCCTGCGCAGCCCGCTGATGATCCCGCGGGTCGCCCTGGTCGATCCGCAGCTGACCGTTTCCTGCTCGCCTCCGGTCACCGCGGCCAGCGGCCTCGATGCGCTCACCCAGTGCCTGGAGCCGTTCGTCAGCGTCCGGGCGAACCCGCTGACCGACGGCCTCGCCCGGGAAGGGCTCCGCCGCGCCGCCGCCGGCCTGCGCGCCGCCTATGACGACGGCAGCAACCTGACCGCGCGCGCCGACATGGCCATCTGCAGCCTGCTCGGCGGGATGGCCCTGGCCAACGCGAAGCTCGGTGCCGTCCACGGTCTGGCCGGGGTCATCGGCGGCCGCGCCGATGTGCCGCACGGCATGGCCTGCGCCGCGCTGCTGGCCCCGGTGATGCAGGCCAATGTCCGGGCGCTGCGGTTGTCCGGTAACCCCTCCGTCCGCCGGTACACCGAAGTGGCGCGACTGCTGACCGGCAACCGCTCCGCGTCCATCGACGACGGCCTGGCCTGGATCCGCGAAACCATCATCGTGCTCGGCGTCCCGCGCCTGGCCACCTTCGGCCTGCGGCCGCCGGACGCCGACGACATCGCCAGCCAGGCCGCCCAGTCCAGCAGCATGAAGGGCAACCCCGTTTCCCTGTCCCATGCGGATCTGGTCGCCATCCTCCACCAGGTCATCGGATGAGGTAATCCCGGGAGCGCCAGTTGCGCGTTGAATAGACGTGAGAACCCAACGCCTGGACTTCGCGGAGTTCTACCGGATCTCCAGAGACGACTGCCTCCGCACGGTCCTGGTCATCACAGGTGACCGGGACAGCGCGCAGGAGCTTGTCGCCGAGGCCTTCGCCCGGGCCTGCGCCTCCTGGCACACGGTCAGCAGGCACCCGGTGCCGGCGGCGTGGGTGGTGCGCACCGCGCTGAACCTCAACATCTCCCGGTGGCGCCGCCATCGCCGGGAGGTACCGGTCCCCGATCCCGGCATGCTGGCCGATTCCCCCGCGGCGGCGACAGCGGCCGCAAGCCCTGTCGATCCGCAGATCATGGCCGCACTGCTGCGGCTGCCCGGTCGCCAGCGGCAGGTCATCGCGCTGCGGCTGATCCTCGACCTGGACACCGTTGACACCGCCAAGATGCTCGGCATCGCGCCGAACACGGTCATGGTGCACATGGCCCGCGCCCTGGCCACGCTGCGCAGCGATCTCGCTCCCGAACTACAGCAGGAGAACCAATCATGAACGACCAGGAACTGATGACCGCCGTGCGGCACTCCGTCCACGAGGTGCACATGGACGTCCCGGCCGGCCAGATCGTCAGCCGCAGCCGCGCCATCCGCACGCGCAGCCACCGCAGGCTGGGCGCCGGCGTCGCCGCCGTGGCAGCCGCCGGATCAGTCGCGCTCGGCCTCACCCTGTCGGGCGCGTTCAGCCCAGCACCGCAAACCCGGACCGGCACGATCCGCACCGCGTCCTTCACCCTGACCAGCAACTCCAACGGCACCGACACGCTGACCGTGACCAACGGAGAGCTGACCGACCCCGCTGCGCTTCAGCGGGCACTCGCGGAACACGGCATCCCGGCCCTGGTCAAGATCAACACCATCTGCCAGTCGAACCACGCGCCACCCTTGGGGAGGGTGCTGACCGTCGAGACAGCGGACGGCACCCCCGTGCGCCCGGGCCCACATCCCGTGAACGTCGGCCACGACGTGACCGTGATTAACCGGGCGGCGATGCCCGCCGGGACCGAACTGTTCCTCGGCTACTTCTACAGTGGCCGCACCCACGCGATCCGCCCCGGCCTCATCTACACCCACTCCTACACGTGCGGCCCGGTGAGCTTCTGACGGCTGCGCCAGCCGGCGCCCAGTCCTCCACACCACTACCCGGGCATCATCGTGTCGGGTTACCCCCGGAATCCGGGGGGATTCTCCGCACGATGATGCTAGGTGTGCCGTGCTGACCGGCAACCCCTCCGCGTCTGTCGAGGACGCCGACGACCGAACGGGCTGCCTCACGCCCAGTACCAAGTGGTGAGACAAGATCCCGCTGCGGGCGCCTGGTGGGTTCAGGCAGGCACTTGACCAACCCCAGCAGCGCGTTCAAGATAACCTTGGCCCTCGTGACTTCCACCGCCGCCTCACCCGACGTCACCGGCGCCACCGAGGTAGCGTGCTGATGCGCCGAAAGACCCGGCTTGTCTGGCTGGTCATTGTTACCATCCTGGCCGCCAGCCTCGCTGCTTGCTCGTCCGCAGTCGGCGCCACAGGCGCCCAGCCCGCGGACATCCACAGCGCCGGCAAGACCGCGGCCGCCGCGGTCAGCACGCCCGTCGCGTCATCAAGCCCCAGCCTCCCCACCGGACCAGTCATCCAGGTAACCGGTGCGCCCAAGGGCGTAAAGGCCAAGGGCGCCATCCTGGTCGACGCGGACAACGGCCAGGTCCTGTGGGGCCGCGACGTGAGCACCGAACGGCCCATGGCAAGTGTCACCAAGGTCATGACCGCCCTGCTGGTGCTGAAGAGCGGCAACCTTAACCAGAAGATCAAGGTGCAGAAAGCGGCAGTCACTTACGCCTGGAAATACGGCGGTGAAACCGCTTCTCTGCGGCCCGGCGACACGTTCACGGCTCAGCAGCTGATGACGGCGCTGCTGTTGGCCTCCGGCGCAGACGCGGCATACACCCTCGCGAACACCTACGGCCCCGGCCTGAATGCCTTCGTCGCCAAGATGAACGCGACCGCGGCCCAGATGGGCATGAAGAACACCCACTTCACCTCGCCGGACGGGCTGCCATATCCCACCGAGACCGCGACCTACTCCACGCCGTCCGACCTCGTCACGCTCGGCCTGGCCGCGATGCGGTACCCGACCTTCCGGTCGATCGTGGACCTGAGGTTCGACAACCTGGCGAAGGGCAGCGGGCACAACCACTACTGGTGGCAGAACACCAGCGCGTTCATCGGCTCGTACAAGGGCGCCATCGGGATCAAGGACGGGTACACCGACAAGGCCGGGCACTGCCTGCTCTTCGAGGCGGCCAGGAACGGCCGCCACTTGATCGGGGTGGTCCTGGACAGCCCGGCCAGCGGTGTGTCGGCCGGCGCGCAGGACGCCGGGAAGATGCTCAACTGGGGTTTCGGCCTTCAACTGACGAAATGACTGCCCTCATGGCGGCGTCATCTCAGCGGACCCCGACTCCGAGGAGATGCGGCCCAAACCCGAGCAGCTCAGGCACCCGCTCAATGGCTCGTGCCACCTCCAGCGCAACTGACCTTGCTTCAGCGTCCGCCATCCGCTCGTCCAAGTCGCCGAGGATAAACGCCGGTCCCTCGACACTTACCAGGTCCACCACCTCCAGCCCAGCCTCGGTCATCTCATCCCGCAGCTCCCCAGGCCGGTGGCAAAAGCCGGTGAAAGCCCCGTCGCCCACCGGCGGGAGCACGCCGGTCCGGTCAACCTCGTCCACCAGCTCCAGCGCCGCCGGGTACCGGAGGTAGAGCCGCTCCCGCAGCATCCCGTCGATCCGCACCGCCCACCGCGAGATCGCCGCCGCGAACACCGGCCCACCCGGCCGCACGATCCGCGTGCACTCCCGCAGCGCCCGCACCCGCTCCGCCCGATCGACCAGGTGGTAAAGCGGCCCGAGCAGCAGCACCGCGTCCACCGACGCATCGGCCAGGTCCAGCTCCCGCGCGTCCCCAACCGCGGTCCGGATCCCCGGCACCCCCGCCATGTCCGCCGCGAGCTGCTCCACATGCAGCGGCATCAGATCCCGGTGCTCGACCCGGTACCCCAGCGACGCCAGCCACAGCGAATACCGTCCCGGCCCGCCGCCGATGTCCGCGACCACCGCGGGTGCCTCCGGCAGCCGCCGTTGCACGATCTCGGTAGTCCGCGTGAACTCCAGATCCCCGCGCCCGTCGGTCAGCCGTTCCCGTTCCTGGCCGCGCTCGTAGTACACGCGCATGGCCACATCGTCCGCCTCCATGCCACCCGACTGTGACACAGGATCTCGAGACGACCGAGCTTGAGGTGGTCATTGGCGGAATGACCTGCGCCACTGAGTGCAGAAGAAGCTGTGCAAATCGACGGGGTAGCGGCCACAGTCAACTAGCGACCGAACGGCGCACCCGCAGAAGCCAGGCCGCCGCCTAGCCGGCGATGACGTCGAATTCGTTGCCTTCGGGGTCGGCGAGGGTCGCCCAGTGCCGGGTGCCGAGGTTGATCTCGTTGAGCTTCTTGGCGCCGAGGCTGGTCAGCCGGTCGATCTCCGTGTCGAAGTCGGTCGTGACCAGGTCGAAGTGCATCCGGTTTTTGACTGTCTTGCTCTCCGGGACCCGGTGGAAGCCGATCCGCGATCCCGGGATGGACGGGTCGGCGCTGACGGCGGCGTTGTCGCTGTTGCCTCCGTCGGCGACGGTACGCCCGAGGGCTTCCGCCCAGAAGCTGGCCGCCGCGAGGGCGTCCTGGGCGTCGAGGCTGACGGCAAACACGCTGCTGGACATGTCGGGCCCTTCCGGTCGGGATGTGGTCCCACATAGTCAAGCAGCGACCGGAAGCTGCCTGCGCGCCCTGGCGCCCTCCCGCGTCAGCCCATGGCAGCGGCCGCGCAGTTATAGAGCCGTTTGGTCACCTGGGTGCAGTGGGTGGCGGTCCACCGCAGCGGGGGGTCGGTGGGAGCCAGCAACCAGACGAGATGGAGCAGGCCATGCCGGATGTCGGCCTGCAGCTGGGCCAGCGTCGGCGACGGGGTCGTGCCGTCGAGGCCGCCGATGGGCACCGCCTCCAGGCCGGTGTCATAGATGATCAGGACCGGCAGGTACACACCCTGCGCCGCCATCAGGTAGGGGGTTCCGTTCGCGGAGTCCTGCCAGAAGGCAAGGTCAGTCGCCAAGTTGGCGACCGCCCGCTGCCCCGCGCCGAGACCGATCGCCTCCTGAACCTTGGCCGACTCGAACGGGGTATCAAAGGCGCTTTCGCTGCTGCCCGCCATACTGACCGAGGCGACAGCCGGCGCCAGTGCCACCGCGACCAGAGCCACGGCCAGGGCCACGCCGAACGGGCCCACGCGGGACGGGGCCAGAAGGCGTCCCGTCAGCGACCAGGCGATCACGGCGACCGCGGCGACGCCGACGGCGATGATGGCCGGGAGCAGCCAGCCCGGTGCGCGGGCCGCGGAGTGCACCAGCCAGGCCGCGTAGGCGGCGCTGCCGGCCACGATGACGGCTAGGCCTATCGTCAGGCTGACCGTGGCCCGCTCCGGTGACCAGGCCGCGGCGACGCCGGTCCCGAGGATGGCGGCGACCGGTGGGGACAGCGCCGCGACGTAATAGGGCTGGACGTAGGTGACCACCGAGAAGACCACGAAGAAGGTCAGCAGCACGCCGCCCCACAGGATGAAACAGGCCCGGAGCGGGTCACCGCGCCGCTGCCGGCGTCGGCTGGCGATGCCCCAGGCCGCCACGACGGCGGCGGCCGGGATCAGCCAGCCCTCATCCCGGCCCAGGCGGCCGCTGAGCAGGCGGCCCGGGGTGCGTGCCGGGACGGGAAGGACGGCGCCCGGATCTACCTCGGCCGCCGCCAGCTGGAGTGGGGTCTCCCCGCCGAACCGGCCGAACCCGTTATAGGTGAAGACCTGCGAGTAGACGGAGTTGTCGTGGCTGCCGTCGACATAGGGCCGGTCCGCGGCGGGTACCAGCGCCACGGCCGTCATCCAGGACAGCGACACCAACGCGACGACCACGCCCGCGACCGCGAGCTGGGCGGTCCGCCGCAGCGCCGAGCCAGGCCCGGCCAGCAGGTAGGCCAGGCCCAGCGCGGGCAGCATCATCCACGCCTCGATCTCCTTGGCCTGGAAGGCCAGGCCCACCCAGACCCCGGCCAGGAGGAGCCAGCCCAGCTTTCCGGTGTCGGCGGCGATCGCCGCGGAGACGGCGTCGGCCGCCAGGACCAGCAGCAGGATCAGCAGCGAGTCGGAGATGTTCCCACGGTCCAGGCCGACGGTGGCCGGGCTGACCGCCAGGAGCAGCGCGGCGATCAGGCCTGCGGCCGGGCCGGCCAGCCGGCTCACCGCCCGGTAGAGCACCAGCACGGTACCGATGCCCTCGATAATCTGCGGCAGGATGATCGCCCAGTTGTGCATGCCGAACGCCCGCACCGACAGAGCCTGCAGCCAGAACGCCCCGGGCAGCTTGTCCAGCGTGATGGTGCCCGCTGGGTCGAAGGCACCGAAGATGAAGTCGTGCCAGCTCATGGACATACTGCGGACGGCCGCGGCGTAGTAGTACTCCTCCAGCCCGCCCTGGCCGATGGCCCAGGCGTAGGACAGGCCCGCCAGGGCCGCGATCGCGACCAGGGCGAGGCGGCGTACCCAGGCCGACTCGAACATCGACGGCCAGCTCCGCTGCTGGGTCGACATAAGGCAGCACCTTAATGTCACTGTCAGTGCATTGCGGTAACGCCGGTGTCACAAAGAATGGCCGGCTGAGTTGCCGCGGCAACCCAGCCGGCCATCATCACATCAACGCTGTGGCTAGCGTCGCCGTCAGCCCACCGGCGCCGCCATCGGGTCCACGCCGGACAGGTCCTGCACGCGTGACCCGGATCGCGGCCAGCGTGATCACCAGCGCCAGCAGCCCGATCCCGGCCGAGACCAGGAATCCATGGGAGAAGCCGTACGCCAGCGCGTGGTCGGTCATCGCCTTCTGCAGCGCGGCCGCCTTGGCGCCGGTCAGGTGCTGCCCGGTCTTGGCCGCGGCTGCGGCGGCGGAGGCCGCCTGGGACCGCAGGCTGCTCGCCACCGCGCTCCACGCCACGGTGCCGAGGATCGCCAGCCCGATGGAGCCGCCGACCTGCTGGCCGACGTTGAGCATGCTGGACGCGACCCCGGCGTCGGCGTTGCTCACCTTGGTCAGCGAGACCAGGGACAGCGGCACGAAGATCAGGCCTACCCCGAGCGCGGTGAGCATCATCGGGCCGAGCAGGCCGCCGGCGTAGCTGCTGTGCTCGGTGATCCGGGACAGCCAGATCATCCCGCCGGACATGATCGTCGCGCCGGCAATCATCAGCGGCCGGGCGCCGATACGGGCGACCAGCTGGGAGGCGATCCCGGAGGCGGCCATGATCGTCGCGACCATCGGCAGGAACGCGAGGCCCGCCTTCAGCGGGCTGTAGCCCCACACGTCCTGCACGAAAATGGTGAGGAAGAAGAAGATCCCGAACAGCGCCGTCCCGATGCACAAGCTGATCAGGTAGGCACCGGAACGGTCCCGGCTGCGCAGCACCCGCATCGGCAGCAGCGCGTGCTTGCTGTGCACCTCGATGACCGCGAACGCCACCAGCAGCACCACGGATGCCACGAGCGAGACGATCACCTTCGTGTCACCCCAGTGCGAGACGCCGTTCGCGCTGGTCGCGGCGTTGGAAAGCCCATATACCAGGGAGGCGATCCCGAGCGTCCCGGTGATCGCGCCGGGCAGGTCGAAGCGCCCGGTGCGCCGTGCGGACTCCGGCAGCACCCGTGTGGCCAGGGCCGCGACGACCAGCCCGATCGGCACGTTGACGAACATGACCCAGCGCCAGCTGAGGTAGTTGACCAGCAGCCGCCGGCGATCAGCCCGACCGCGGCACCGGCCACGCTCATCGCCGCGTACACACCCATGGCCCGGTTGCGCGGCGGCCCCTCGGGGAAGGTGACGGCGATCAGCGACAGGGCAGTAGGCGCGGCCATCGCGCCGCCGACGCCCTGCAGCACACGCGCGGTGAGCAGCCACGCCGGGTCGGTGGCAAACCCGCCGGCCAGCGAGGCCAGCGTGAAGAGCAAAATGCCGGCGAGGAAGATCCGGCGGCGCCCCAGTAGGTCGCCGGACCTCCCGCCGAGCAGCAGCAGCCCGCCGAACGCGAGCGTGTACGCGTTCACGACCCATTCCAGGCTCGAGTCAGAGAACCCGAGCGCGTTCTGGATGTGTGGCAGAGCCACGTTCACGATGGACGAGTCGAGCACGATCATGAGCTGGGCCGTCGCGATGACGGCCAGGGCCAGCCCGAGCCGCCGCGGCGGCTGCGCGGTGGCGGCGCCCCTGGCCAACACGGCGGTACCGGGTGTGATCCCGGTATCCGGTGAAGTCGTTGACAAGATAATCCCCTTTATCGAAATTTGCGCGTGGTCAACCAGCGCCGTGACCACGTTGACCCGGCGTGCTGGTGAAGCTGATGGAAGAGAAGCCCCGTAGTCCGAACGAACGATCACTGCCAATTACGACATCTCAGCGGCAGCGATTGTGACGGGCTCACCCCCATCCGGGCTGTCCGCGTGCGGCGGCTCCGCGGCCAGCATCTTCTGGATGAGCGCGAGGAAAACGTGGCGCTCCTTCTCGTCGAGGCCGTAACACCAGGGCATCCGCAGGGCCAGTTCCTGGAACATCCGCTCCTTCACCGCGATGCCCTCCGGGGTCAGCACCAGGTTCTTCACCCGGCGGTCCCGCAGGCTCGGCTCACGACGGGCCAGCCCGCGCCGTTCGAGCGTGTCGGCGATGGTCGTCACGAAGGAGGCGTCGCAGCTCATGTGCTGCGCCAGTTCCTTCATCGTCATGACCTCGTCCAGCTTGAACAGCGCCAGCAGGTCGCTGGGGGCGATGCCAAAGCGGTCGGCGATCGACTGGCTGATCGCGCCCGCCCGCTTCACGAGATCCGTCAACCCGTTCACGATCGACCGGTCCACACCGTTGCTGCCAGGAGCTTCGTGGGCCCCGGTCATCTCGGCTGTCTCGTCCACGCTGATCACCTCCTTGACTTCCTAAACAGTTGAGCTACTCAAGTTAATTCCGGCTTTCCGGATTGCGCCAACTTTTCCGTGCCCGCTGGCACGACACCCGTCACAACCGTGGGCCGACGGTGGGCTTTCAGCCCGAATCACCGCCCCGTTACACCAAACATACACGTAAGGTGTAAGGTAGGTGTATGAGCCGGGTGCGCACGAACATCGAGATCGAGGACTCCTACCTGCAGGTAGTCATGGACCGCTACGGCCTGCGAACTAAGACGGAGGCGGTCGAGCTGGCCTTGCGGCATCTGGCCGGGCAGCCCATGACCCGTGAGGAAGCGCTGGCCATGCGGGGCGCCCACGCGATCGATGAACTTCCTTCAGATACACCCCCACAGGGGGCGGCCGCGTGATTCTCGCGGACACCTCGGCTTGGGTCGAATACGACCGTGCCACCGGGAGCGCTGTCGATCTTCGCCTGACCGAACTCATCTCCCGCGATGGCCCCGTCGCGGTCACCGAGCCTGTGATCATGGAAGTCCTGGCCGGAGCGCGTAGCGATGCGCGGGAAGCAGACCTTCGCCGGCTTCTGCTGCGCTTTCACCTGTACCACTTCGACGCGGTCGCCGACTTCGACGGCGCCGCCCGCATCTACCGTCGCTGCCGCCAGGCCGGCATCACGCCCCGTGGGCTCATCGACTGCATGATCGCCGCCGTCGCCCACCGCCACCAGGCCACCCTGCTGGCCTGTGACGCCGACCTCGACCGTGTGGCACGCGTCATCGGCATCGGGCTAGACCAACCCGCCCGCCCGTAGATTCTGGCCGAACGGGCGGACCTCATGCCGCGGCTCAATACGTCAGCCGCATTCCGGACCCGCGCTATCTGCGCTTCGCGCCCGTCGCTGTACTTTGACGACTGCGTCTCCGCGGAGACGTCCGCCGCTTTCGCCGCGTGGGAGCGCCACACCCCGGATCCCGGGATCCGTCGGCGCTGCTCAGAGCCCGCAGCTTCGCCAGCGCCTCGGCGGTGTACCTCATCAGCTACACCGCATTCAGCGGCGTGATGTTCTACGTGACCCTGCTCTACGGGATGTCGACGGCTGGTCACCGCTGCGGACCGGCCTGTCCCGGCTTTTCATGAACGCCCCGTTCCTGGCCGCGTCGCAGCTCACCGGCCGCCTGCACCGCCGTCATCCCCCGCCCGCGTAGTCACCGCCGGCTGCGTCGTCGGCGCGGCCGGCATCCTCGTCCTGAGCCTGGCAGGCCGCTGACCAGCCTCCGCCCGCACCAGGTGCTGTTCTTTAATCCGTACGGGCAGGGTGTCACCGCCATGGTGATCGGCAACCTCGCCACCGCGAACCGGTTCGCCATCGTGGTGCCGGGCTCCGACACCACGCTGTCCACGTTCTTCTCCCGGGGCCCGGAGTCTCCTGGCGGCGCCGCGGAATCCATCGCCGCCGAGGCGCGCCAGCTGGAGCCAGGGGAGCACGTGGCCATCATCGCCTGGCTCGGCTACCCCACCCCGGCCATGCTCAGCCCGGCCGTGATGACCTCGGGCGACGCTGGGCAGGACGCCCAGGCGCTGCGGCCGCTGGTCACCGCGCTGGCCCGGCACGGCGACCAGGTCGCGCTGCTGTGCCACAGCTACGGTTCAGTCGTCTGCGGCCTCGCCGCACCGAACCTCCCGGTCACCGACATCGCCGTGTTCGGCAGTCCCGGCATGGACGCGAACTCGGTCGCCGACCTCCACACCAGCGCCCGCGTGTGGGCTGGTCGGGAGAGCGGCGACTCGATCAAGTACGTGCCGTACGTTCACCTGCTCGGGCTGGGCTTCGGCGCCGACCCGATGTCGAACGGGTTCGGCGCGCGCATCTTCGCCACTGGCAGTGGCGGTCACAGCGGTTACCTGGACCCAGACTCGGCTTCCCTGCGCAACCTCACCTACATCGCGCTCGGCGACCCCGCGGCGGTGACCCGATGACCGCCCTAGCCCCGGTCCGCCAGATCGCCCGGGGCATCGACACCGCGACACCCCCGCATCGGGACCGCGCGGTCGACGCGCTGCGCGCCCTGGCCATCGCGGGCGTCATCGGCGGCCACTGGCTGGTCACCGCCCTCGTGCTCGGCAAAAGCGGCCACGGCACAGTCCTGAGCGACAACAGCCCGCTGGCCTCGATGCCGTGGCTGGCCCCGCTGTCCTGGATCTTCCAGACGCTCGCGGTCTTCTTCCTGGTCGGTGGCTACTCGGCAGTCCGAAGCTACCGGGGCGGGTACCTCCCCTGGCTGCGCAAGCGCATGACCCGCCTCGCCCGCCCCTTCATCGCCCTGGTCGCCGTCTGGGTCCCGGTCACGATCGGCATGATCGCGGCAGGCGTCCCGTCCGCGACCGTGCACACGCTCCTGTTCCTGGTCATCAGCCCGCTGTGGTTCCTGGGTGTGTACGCAGGGCTGACGGCCCTGACCTCAGCGGCGATGTGGCTGGTCAAACGGTTCGGCGCGTGGGCGGCCGCCTTCCCTGTCGCCGTCGTGGCCGTCACCGACCTGGTCCGGTTCGGCCTGCACGGGCCCTCCTGGCTGGGCTGGGTCAACCTCCCGGCCGGCTGGCTCGTCCCTTACCTGCTCGGCATCGCCTGGGCGCGCGGGTCACTGCGCGGACGCCAGGTCCCGGCCCTGATGCTGGCCAGCGGCGCCGCCGCCACCGCCGCGCTGATCGCCTGGGCCCACTACCCGGCCAGCATGGTCGGCGTGAACGGAGCCCACATCTCGAACCTGAACCCGCCCACCCTGGCTGCGGTGACCTTCGGGATCGCCCAGTGTGGTCTGGCCCTGCTGCTGCGCGACCGGCTCGCCCGGCTGATGCGCCGCCCCCTGGCCTGGGCCGGGATCGCGCTGGTCAACCTGTCGGCGATGACCCTGTTCCTGTGGCACCAGACCGCGTTCATCACGGTCAGTTCACTCGCCCTGCTCGCCGGCCGGGTCCCGGGTCTGCTGACCGCCCCGACCAGCGGCCTGTGGATCGCCGAACGGCTTATCTGGCTGCCCGTGTTCGCGATCACGCTGTCCGGCCTGTGGCTGGCCTTCCGCCGAGCGGAGCGCAGTTAGCCGGACATGCGAGTGAGGCAAGCGGGCAGCGGCCCACCTCTTCACTCCCGGCTGGGCGGTGGCCCGTGGCTGTGCAAGGTCTTACTTCGGTCCTTGTTCCAGGCGGTTGTCGTGCCGTCGGGGTTGACGATCAGGGTCCAGCCGAGCCGGTGGATGACGATCTGGTGGTGGAACCAGCACAGCAGGACACAATCCTGCAGGGAGGTTTTCCCGCCATTAGCTTTGTGAGTGGTGTGGTGGACTTCGCACACGCTGGGGGCCTGACCGCAGCCCCCGGCCCACCGGCAGTGCTTGTCCCGGAGCCGGACCGCGTGCCGGATCCCGGCCGGGACCGACTCGCTGTACCCCACATCCAGGGGAATGCTAGGGCCGCCGAGCTTGCCAGTGAACATGCCCCGCCGGACGTAGGACACCAGCCCACCCGGACCCGACAGCAACTCCACCGCCTGAGCGATGATCGCCTGTTCCAGCGCCTCCCGGCGGCTCGGCGCACCAGAACCGGCTGTGGCCGCGGGGGAGGCGGTGGTCCCGTCCGGGGCGGCGGCAGGAGCTGGGCCGACACCCCCGGGACCGCCACCAGCGGCCGGGGCCAGGTCGCCAGCCTCGGGGAGACTGCGGGTGTGGCCGGGATAATCCAGGGCGGCCAGCTCACACGACAGCTGCACCAGCCGGTAAAGCGCCCCCGGATTCACCGCCCCCGTCACCACCGGGGCCACCGACCCGTCACAGGCCATCCCAGCCGCGTGGCCTCCCCTCAGCCAGAGATCACCGTCCCCACCACCCTCGAACGTCGCGGCGCAGTGCGCCGCCCAGGCGGCGCGGGCATCAGTGGCCCAGGCCTGCAGCAGGGTGGTGGAACCCGGCAGCTGCATCAGGTCGGTCAGCGAAATGTGGGCCCAGACTTTGACCGGTGCCCCGGCCCGCTCGGGCAGCAGCCCGGAGGCGACCAGCCGTTCCATCGCCTGCTGCAGCGCGTCGTGGGCTCGCTGATCCTTCGTACGCAGGTCATCATCGCCCACCGGCCTGGACAGCGCCTCCAGCACCGTCGACACGACCGCCGCGCATTCGGGGGTCAGGTCCCCGCGCAAGATCCCGGCGCCGTCGATGGTGGTCTCGATTTTGACGGAGCGTTCCTCGAACGCATCCGGGCCCTCGTCCTCGGGCATGGCGCGGGCCAGGATCTCCGCGGCCAGGGCGGCCAGGTCATCCAGGTCCAGCCCGGCTTTGGCGGCCCCCAACAAAATGGCATCGGCGGGTGGGCGGGAATCGGCCGGGAGCTTGTCGGTCCATTTGGCGACCTTGTATGCCCAGGACTCGGTGATCTCCTCCGCCGCCAGCGCCGCCCCCAGCCCCGGGTGATCGGCCATGCGGCGGGCCCAGCCGGTGTACCCGGCGGCGGCACCCTGGGTGACCCGGGTCCGGTGCATCAGCCACGCCCGGGCACCGTAGTCGCCGTCTTCGACGTACCCCTGCCCGGCGGTGAACGCCCCCAGGATCACCGCCCGGGCCGCGGCCCCGATCCCGGTGACCCCCTCCAGCCCTCGCAGCACTTCCGCCTGCTCTCCCATGGGCAGCTGAGCGGCACTGGTCTCATAGACGAACCGCAGCGCGGACTTCGCTATCGCGACCGCTTCCGCTGTGTTGGTATAGGCCGGGGCCTGCTGGGCCATCGGATCTCACCTCCTCCCGGGACCTGGATTTCCAGCGGCTGAACTCAGCTCCTTTCGGCCTTACAGGCCATCGAGCCGCCTGATACAGAATTCTTGTTCAATCTTAAATGCGGCGACTGACATTTTGACGCTCGCATGTGCTATTCCAGGAAAAGAGGCTAAAGAAATTAGGGCTATCTCATGTGACAAGTTCGGCGTGAACGGAGCCCACATCTCGAACCTGAACCGCCCACCCTGGCCGCCGTGACCTTCGGGATCGCCCAGTGTGGCCTGGCCCTGCTGCTGCGCGACCGGCTCGCCGAACGGCTTATCTGGCTGCCGGTGTTCGCGATCACGCTGTCCGGTCTGTGGCTGGCCTTCCGCCGGCCGAGCACGGCTAGCCCGCGATCAGAGCCGATAGCTCAGCCCGCCATAACCAGCTGGGACGGCGCGATGGTTACCGGGAACGGGACCACCGCCCGGTACTCCTCACCGCCGATGCGATAGCCGGAAGAACCTGGAGCGTTACCTTAGGCAGCGCTGCCACTTCGCTCAGTCGTCCCAGTTGTCCGGAATCGTCGTCATCGTTTCGGCCAGCCCGACAGCGGTCGCCGCCAGCAGCGACTGAAGCCTTGAGCCCGCGACCTGGTGGCGAGGCTATAACAGCACACCGGCCGAGCCTTTGCCGATGCCGTTACCTACCGGCGACGTCATGCTCCGGCCCACATCGGCGTGGCACCCGGTGGCAGCGGCACGGCGAAGGCGTTCAGCAGGAACGAGATCAGGGTGTAGTACCCGCAAAGCGCCACCAGTTCTACCATCCCGGTGTCGTCGAGAAAGCGGTGCGCGCCATCGTAGGTCTCCTGGTCCAGGTGGCCGGAGAGGCTGAGTTGGCGGGCCACGCCGTAGACGGCCCGTTCGTCATCCGCCTCGAACGGCGGATCCTCATCGCGCCCGATCGCGTCCACCACCGCGTCGGCGACGCCGTGCTCTCGCGCCATGTCCGCATGCGCCCACCATTCGAACTCCGCCTGCCATCGTGCACCGACCGTGATGATCGCGATCTCGGACAGCCGCCGCTCGATCGACGTGCCGAACCTGAGCTTCGCGCCGAGTGAAGACAGCCGCCGCCCGGCCCCAGGTGCCATAACGAACGCGTTGAACGGGCCAGCCAGGCCGCCCTCGGACGTCACCGCCAGATCGCTCCGGCCATCGATGATGGCGTCCCACAGCTGCTGGCCCTCAGGCCCCAGCTCCTCACGCCTCACATAGGGAATCCGGGTCATAGCCCGAACAATAACCGCAACTAGGTCTTGTGGCATACGTGCGACCCACGGTTGACCGGGTGCCAGTCAGCAATCTGAAACCCAGCCATTGCGTCCGCACCAGACGCTAACTCGTAGCGCTTGACCTACCAGGGACGAGAGCGGTTTGTCGGCATTCTGGCCGAGATCGTTGCCACCGTCCTCAGCTGCAATGCGTTGGTCCCGGCGGCCCATAGCCTGGATGACCCGAAGGGCGGGCGGAGCAGGCCGCTTCTAGCCACGAAGTGGTCATAGCCGAACTGCTCGCGGGGACTAGTGCAGATCCGGTTGAGCCCGGCAGCGATTGCCTTAGCATGCCGTACATGCGCGACCAGGACGTATACGCGCCGTCGGCGTATCCGCGGCGGCCTTAGCCGATGACCTCTACTAGCCGGAGCATTCCACCGGGGCAGGTACCGCCTCAACCCTGCCCCGGTCGCCGACCAGGTCATGAGCCTCCTGCTCTGACCCTCATCAGCCGGTAACTCTTTACGCGCCAATGCCGGGCGGTGTACCACGTGACTATCACCTAGCGGAGGCGGGACGCGATGCCCACGATTCCCGGCAGTCTTCGGTCCACCGCCCGGCGCGTGCCGGACGCTCCCGCGCTGGCCTTCGGCGGCCAGTGCAGCAGCTATGCCGAGCTGGATGCGGCTGTCGACCGCATCGCGTGCGCGCTGGCCGGGCTCGGCCTGCGCCCAGGCGACCGGTTCGCGCTGATGGCGACCAACTCGGACCGGTTCGTCGTCGCGTTCTACGGGGCGTTGCGGTGCGGGGCCATCGTGGTACCGATCAACCCGGCCTCCGCGCCGCCCGAGATCGCCTACCTGCTGGAAGATTCGGGCGCAGCGGTGTTTGCGTTCGACCCGGCGGCGGCGGGCGTGGTGACCACGGCGCTGGAGGCGGTGCGGCGACCGGCGGCCGTCGCGCTCGGCGCGGCTGAAGGCTTCGCCGACCTCACCGAACTGGCCGCGGCCGCACCGGACGGGATGGTGCCCGACGTCGTCGCCGAGGCCGACGACGCGATGATCCTGTACACCTCAGGCACCACTGGACGGCCCAAGGGGGCCCTGTTCGACCACCACCGGGTGCTGTGGACCGGGTTCAACTGCGTGGCCACCTGTGGCATGCGGGTCGGGGACCGGTTCCTGCACGTCGCGCCGCTCTACCATGCCGCCGAGCTCAACGTCATGCTCGTGCCCGGCACCATGATCGGGGCCACGCACGTGATCCTGCCCCGCTTTGACCCGGTCACCGTCCTGGACGCGCTGGAGTCCGAACGGATCACCATGTTCTTCGGCGTGCCCACGATGTACCAGTTCCTGCTGCGCGTGCCTGGCCTGGCCGACCGTGACCTGTCCTGCTGGCGGACCGGGCTGTTCGGTGCCGCCCCCATGCCCGCCAGCGCGGTCCAGCAACTGGTCAACGCGCTGCCGCAGGTGAACTTTATCCAGCTCTGCGGACAGACCGAGGGCGGCCCTGGTGGCATCTACTGCGACGTCGAGCAGGTCAGAGCCCGTCCCGACGCCAGCGGCCGCCAGGCGCTGCCGTTCACCGAGGCCCGGGTAACCGACGCCGACGGCCACGACGTCGGCCCGGGCGGCGTCGGCGAACTGCTGCTGCGAGGTGAGTCGGTCATGAAGGGCTACTGGAACAAGCCCGCCGAGACCGCCGCTGCACTGCGAGGCGGCTGGCTGCACACCGGGGATCTGGCCCGGGTGGACGCGGACGGCTACCTGACGCTGGTCGACCGGCTCAAGGACATGATGATTACCGGCGGCCACAACGTCTACTCGGTCGAAGTCGAGGCGGCCATAGCCGCGCATCCCGATGTCCTCGACGTCGCGGTGGTCGGCCGCCCGCACCCCGACTACGGCGAGAGCATCGTCGCGGTGATCACCCCGTGTAACGGTGCGAGCCTCACCCTGGACGACATCCGAGCCTTCCTGCGCGACCGCCTCACCGGATACAAGATCCCGCATGACGTCGTCCTGGGCGCCATCCCGCGCAACCCGTCCGGCAAGATCCTCAAGCACAAGCTCCGCGAGACGGTGAGTCACAGCCCGCTATGAGTAGCCAGGATGGCGCTGGTATCAACGATGATCGCGGTCAGATGGGAGTGCCCATGCCTTACCAGGTGGTCGTCATCGGCGCCGGCTTCGGCGGAATCGGCATGGCGATCGCGCTCAAGCAGGCGGGCATCGAAGATTTCGTCGTAGTGGACCAGGCCGCCGGCCTCGGCGGAACCTGGCGCGACAACACCTACCCGGGCCTGACCTGCGACATACCGTCGCACTTGTACTCGTTCTCGTTCCGGCCCTGGCGCTGGAGCCGGCGTTTCCCGCCGCGCGAGGAGATCCTGGCTTACCTGCACGCGCTGCTCGCCGAGCGCGGCCTCGGCCCGCACCTGCGGTTCGGCTGCGGCGTCGCGGCGGCCGAGTTCGACGAGCACGGCGCGGTCTGGAATCTCACCCTTGACGACGGCGGCACGCTGCAGGCGAGGGCAGTCGTCTGTGCCCTCGGCCAGCTCGGCCGCCCCGCCCTGCCCGACATCGCCGGGCGGGACGGGTTCGCCGGGGCCTCGTGGCACTCTGCCCGCTGGAACCACGATGCCGTCCTGGCCAGTAAGCGGGTGGCTGTCGTCGGCACCGGGGCCAGCGCCATCCAGTTCGTACCCGAGATCGCCAAGGTCGCCGGGCACGTCGACGTCTACCAGCGCAGCGCCCCGTACGTGCTGCCCAAGGCCGACCGGCGGTACCGCGACGCCGAGCAGGCGCTGTATGACCGGCTGCCCGTAGTGCGCAAGGCCGACCGGCTGCGCATCTTCCTCTACGGCGAGCTGCTCACCAGCGGCTTCGTCCTGTCACCCAAGATGCTGGCCGCCCCGATGCAGCTGTGGCGCCGCCAGCTCCGCGCGCAGATCGCCGATCCCGGGCTGCGCACCAAGTGCATCCCTGACTACACGCTGGGCTGCAAGCGGGTCGCGTTCTCCAACGACTGGTACCCGGCGCTGGCGCGGCCGGATGTGGAGCTCGTCACGGAACCGATCGAGCGGATAGTCCCGGACGGGGTGGTGACCACCGACGGCACGACCCGCGCCGCGGACGTGATCATCTACGGCACCGGTTTCAAGGCGTCGGAATTCCTCGCGCCGATGCTGGTGTCCGGCCTCGGCGGCCGGCGGCTGCAGCAGGCCTGGCAGGACGGGCCGCAGGCCTACCTCGGCATCACTGTCTCCGGGTTCCCGAACTTCTTCATGCTCTACGGGCCCAACACCAACCTCGGCGGGAACTCGATCATCTACATGCTCGAAGGCCAGATCGGCTACGTCCGCGGCGCGATCCAGGCGCTCCGGGCTGAGCGCCTGGCCTGGCTTGACGTGCGTCCCGAGGTGCAGGACGCGTTCAACTCCTGGGTGCAATCGGCCAGCCAGACCTCGGTATGGGAGACCGGCTGCCACAACTGGTACACGACGGCCTCCGGCCGCAACACCAACAACTGGCCCACCCAGACGTTCATGTACCGGTACCAGGTCCGGCGCTTCGACCTGAGCGCGTACCGGGTCATGCCGGCCATGGCCGGCGTCGGCGCGGCATGACCGCCCGCCGCGCCCGCGGTGGGCTGCGTGTGCCGCCTGCGATTATGCGCCTCGCGGCGGGACAGCTCGGCGGGCGCGCCCTGGACCCGGCGCTGCCATGGCCAGTGCAGCGGACGCGGCTGGACCAGGCCACCAGGATCGCCCTGCTCCCGCGGCGTACGACGATTACCGAGCAGACCATAGCCGGGCTGCGCGCCGAGGTGGTGTTCTCGCGGTCACCGGGTCCGGGCCTGACAGTGATCCACTTTCACGGTGGCGGGTATTGCCTGGGTTCGGCGGTCACGGCCCGGTCGTGGGCGGCGCACCTGAGCGCTCAGACGGGCTGCCGGGTGGTCTTGCCCGAATACCGCCTGGCCCCCGAGCATCCCTATCCGGCCGCACTCGAGGACGCCCGCGCGGTCATCAGAGCCCTGTCCGGCTCGGGCCCGGTGGTGGTGTCGGGCGACTCGGCAGGCGGCGGACTCGCCCTGGCCCTGGTCCTGTCGATGCGCGACGCGGGACAGGAACTTCCGGCTGGGGTCATCCTGCTGTCGCCATGGCTCGATCTGGGCCGCGACCGCCGGGCCGACCCGGGCCTGGTGCGCCGCGATGTCCTGCTCAGCCCGGACTGGCTCGACGCCTGCGCCCGCGCCTACGCCGAACCATCCAGCTGGGCCGACCACCTGATCTCCCCGCTGCGCGCCGCGCACGCCGGGCTGCCGCCGCTGCTGATCCAGGCCGGGACCGAGGAACTGCTCGCCCCGGACGCCGGGCTGCTGGCCGCCAGCGCTTCGGCCGCCGGGGTCGACATGACCTACACCAGGTGGCCGCGCATGTGGCACGACTTCACGCTGCAGGCCGGTTTGCTCGCCGCGGCCGACAGCGCGGTGGCACAAGCATCCTGGTTCGTCAGCAAGGCAAGCGGCTGAGCGCGGCTAGATCACCTGGTCGGGAAAGGCGCGCAGAACCGCGGCGGTGCGGCTGGAGACCTGCAGCCGGCCATAAATGTTCTCCAGGTGTGTGCGCACGGTGCCCTCGGACAGGCCCAGGCGCCGCGCGATCTGGCCGTTGGTGTGCCCGTCCGCGACCAGCCGCAGCAGCTCGGTCTGCCGCGGCGTCAGCGGGGCGCCCTGGGCGCGTCGTCGCTCGGCGTCCAGGTAGGCCTGGTGCAGGTGGGGACGCAGCAAGGTGAGCAGGGCCCGGTCACGTTCGGAGAAGTCTGCTCCAGAAAACCGGAATAGATAAAGCCGAACGGACCTGCCGGGACCCCGGCTAACACCTAGGGGCTCCGGCAGGCAGAGCTGGAGCTCGTACTTGATGCCCTGCGGCCGGTACACCTCGGTGTACATCCCGGTCGAGTGCCACTGCCGGGCGGAGTAGAAGTCTGCGATCTTCACCACGCTGCGCAGGTCGCCGCTCCGGTCCGGGTAGCTGCACGGCTTGCTGGCCCAGTAGTGCTGCCAATGGGCCCGCTCCAGGTCCGCGTCTGGCTCGCCAGCGCTGTCCTCGGCCGGGACGGCCTGAAGGAACCAGCTTTCCCGCCGCCCGCTGTCGAATCCCTGGAACTGGACGAAGTCGCAGCGGATCTGGCCCATGAGATCGCTGAGCAGCGAGGGTGGCAAGCCCTGCGCCGGGAGATCCTCACGCTCAGCGCTGAGGATCGCCGCCAGTGCGCACAGATCGGTTTCGCTGGCGGTCATGGAACTGCTCATAGCTGCCACGCTACGCCGAGGTCTGTGGCCTGGACATACGTAAATCCTCGGATAGCGCCCACAGCAGCCCCCGCCCACACTGAGACGACCGAACACACCAGAACCGGAAGGAAGCACCATGAACCGCATCCGCCGTATCGCCGCCACCCTGGCGGTACTGGCCGACCGTGCTCGCGTCGTGCACCGCGCGGCTGTCCCGACGACCGCGTGAAGGAGCCCATCATGCCGCGCTACATGGATTTCCACCCGGACCTGAAGCTGCCTGCGGAGGCAATTGACCAGATCGCCGACGACACCCGCCACGGGCGGGCCGATCAGTTTGGCGTCCGGCAGCTCGAGCTCTTCCACAACGCCGAAGGCGCTGTCTACTGCCTGCTCGAGGGCCCGGACGAGGAGGCCATCCGTCACCACCACGCCGCGCTCGGCGTCCCGTGCGGCGACGTTCATCAGGTCGACAGCCTCACCTGACCTCAGGTGGCCCGGTTCCTGACAGCTGCCGGGAACCGGGCCGTGCGGTCCAACTCGACGCCGTCGGCTACAGCGCTCCGAACCCCTCCCGCCAGGACGGCCACCCCGGCGTCCAGTTCAGCCCCTTGCGTGCGTACTCATTAGCCGCCCCCCGAGCCCACCCCTGCCGCTCACCCGCGCCACTAACCGAAGGCGAAGCCACCCCCACCGCCCGGCAGAACTCCGGAACCCACTCACTCCCCGCAGCCGGCTCATCGTCACACACGTTCACAACCCCCGACGGCCACTCCAGCGCGTCGGCCGCCGCGCCCGCCGCATCATCCACGTGCACGAAGCTGCTCACGTCCCCGTCCGCCGCCAGCTCCCCCCGCGTCGCCTGCTCCGCGATCAGCCCGTCCCGGGCGTACCAGGTGCCAGGCCCGTACAGCAGCCCGTACCGCAGCACCACCCATTCGGGTGCCTCCTGGACCTCAGCCTCCAGCGCGGCCACTCCCTGCACCGTCCGCAGCCGCGCGCCGCTCGCGCCCAGGTCCAGCGGCACGCTCTCGTCCGCCGGAACGTCCCCGGGCTCGTACGCCCAGGCGATGCTCTGCGCCACCACCCGCCGGGCCCGTGCCGCCAGCGCAGCGTCCATCAGATAGCGGGTCCCGGTCGTGCGGATCTCGGAGTTGGCCCCGAAGTCCCTGTCCCGCAGGTCGGTCAGCTGGTGCATCACCACGTCGGGTCGTGCCCGACGCACCGTCAGCAGCAGACCGTCCCGGTCGAACACGTCGCTCACCACGGCCTCGGCGCCGAGCCCTCGCAGCCAGTTCGCGTCCGAGGACCGCCGGACCAGCCCGGTCACCTCATGTCCCTGCTCGATCAGCAGCGGCACCAGCCGCCGCCCGATGACCCCCGTGGCCCCCGCCACAAAGATCCGCGTCACGACCTCACCGCCCGCGGCGCCCGGCGGTCGCGGCGCTGCTCGAGTTCCTCGTCGCCCACGTACACGAGCATCGGCTGACCCGGCACGCACATCATCACCACGACGAACCGGCTCCACCGGTCCGCAAGGTTGTTGGCGGCCTGGTAGTGGATGACGTCCCCGCCCGGCTCCCAGAAGGCTTCCCCCGCCCGGATGACCCGCTCCGGCTCGCCCTCGAGCTCGAAGATCATCTCTCCTTCCAGCATGTAGCCGAACACCGGCCCCGAATGACGGTGCGGCGGGCTGCCCGGATCCCCGGGAGGCAATTCAATCCGAACGGTCATCGCCTCCGCCCCCGCTGGAACAAAGGGAGGCCGCTGCTCCATTAGCATCGTCAGCACCGTGTTGCTCGACTTGGTCACACTCATGCTTCCCACGCTAGGCGCCGACCGGTCCAGCAAAGTAGACCACTTGACGGCAGATTCTCTGTACCGGTTCAGCGCAGCACAGCAGCAAGCGCGTCCAGAGCCCGGGACCAGGCATGCGGCGGGGGAGCGGCGTAGCCGAGGATCAGCGCGGCGGGCTGGTCTTGGCCAGGATCCCGCCAGTACCCGTGGGCGTGCAGCCCGTGCAGCCGGAGATCGCACTGGCGGCCCCGGCCGATCAGGACCCGCTCCTGCTCCGCCGATTCCACCGGCAGCAGCGCGTGCAGACCGGCTGCCACACCTTCCAGCGTGGTCGTGACCTGGGCCAGCTCGGCCCGCCGACGGCGGTAGACCAGGCGCATCCGGCGGATATGGCGGTCGTACCCGCCCCGGCCGATGAGATCCGCCATCGCGAGCTGCTCCACGACCGGCACCGCGGCGGCGAGTTCGGCTATGACCTCGAGCAATGGTCCGTGCAGGACCGCGGGCACGAACAGCCACCCGAGCCGCATCCCCGGGGCCAGCGTCTTGCTGGCACTGCCCGCGAACACCACGCGGTCCGGAGCCAGCGCCTGCATCGCCCCACCGGCTGCTGGTCGTACCGGAACTCCCCGTCGTAGTCGTCCTCCACGATGAACCCGTCTTGGCGCCGGGCCCAGTCCACGAAGGCCGAACGGTGCCGGGCCGCCAGCACCACCCCACGCGGATACTGGTGCGCCGGGGTAAGCACCGCGGCCTGCCCCGCCACCCGCCGCCGGTCCGCACCGTCAGGACCGACCGGCAGCGCCACGGTGGCCAGCCCCGCCGCGTGCAGGACCTCGCGGTGTTTGGCCAGCCCGGGATCCTCCGTGGCCACCGTCCGCACCCCGAGCCGGCGCAGCACCCGGGCCAGCAGCGCCAGCCCCTGCGTGAACCCGGCCGTGATCACCACGGCGGAGGCGTCCGCCCGGACGCCTCGCGCCCGCGTTACGTAGTCGACGACCGCAGCGCGCAGCACCGGCAGCCCGGCGAGCTCGCTGTAGTCCAGGCTCTCGTACGGGACGGCTGACAGGGAGCGGCGGACGCTCGAAGCCCACTCCGTTCGGGGAAATGAACTCAGGTCCGGACGCCCCGGCCGCAGGTCAATCGCCAGCCGCTTCACCGGGGGCGCCGGATCTGGCCCGCCGCCTGCCGGCCGCCCGGAGGCCAGGTCCGCCACCCGTGTGCCCGAGCCGCGCGTGCCGATCAGCCACCCTTCCGCGGTCAGCTGCGCGTAGGCCTGCACCACCGTGCCCCGGGAGATGCCAAGGTCGGCGGCCAGGCTGCGGCTCCCAGGGAGCCGGGCCCCCGCGTGCAGCCGCCCCGACCTGATCGCCTCCCGCAGCGCCGTCTCCAGCCCCCGCCCCACGAACCCGGCCGCCTTGTCGACGCTGAGATGCAGGTCCAGCCCTTCGGTCATCCCCCCAGCGTCCCAGACCTGGCCACTCCGCCCGCCATCCCACGACAGGGGAATGAGACCGGCGTCACACTGGTTGCTGGCGGACATGAGGATTGCGGTGATAGGTAAGGGCAACATCGGCGGGACGCTCGGGAGCAAGTGGATCGCCGCCGGGCACGACGTGGTCTACGGAACCCGGGACGGCTCCGGCGAAGGACCAGGCGGGGCGCCGGTGCGAAGCATCGCCAATGCGCTGGCAGACGCCGACGTCGTGGTGCTGGCCGTTCCCGGCCAGGTGGTGCCGGACGTCGTGAACGAGAACGGTGCGGCGCTCGCGGGCAAGGTAGTGATCGACGCGGTGAACCGGATGGGCGCGCCGGAGTATTGACAGCCGGGCCGTGATCGAGGCGGCCGCGCCTTCGGCCCGGTACGTGCGTGCCTTCAACTCGCTGGGATGGGAGAACTTCGCCGACCCGCTGCCCGGCTCGGCGCTCTTCTTTGCCGCCGATCCCGAGGCACGGGCGACGGCCGAGGAACTCATCGGCGACGTCGGGCTCGAGCCTGTCTTCGTCGGCGATGCCACCGCGGCGGCGACCGTCGACGGCCTGCTGCCGCTGTGGTTCGCGTTGGTCAAGCAGAACGGCGGCAACCGAAAGGTCGCCCTGCACATCATTCGTTAGGTACCGCCAGTTTTAGAGGCGGTACCACGCTCTCGGTAACGTTTACGGAACGCTCCGGGCGTACCGTGGCGTTCATGCGGGGCCTGAAGCCAACGAGGCGCTACCGGCCGGATCACGTTCGACGCCATCATCGCCCTCACGGCAGTCCTGTACGCCGGCACCGGCCACCTGATCGCGACGCGCGTCCCCGGCAACGCCATCGGCTGGCTGCTCGGCCTGATCGGCCTGTCCCTGGCGGTCATCACGCTGACCGAGCAGTATGCGCTGTACGGGCTGGCTGTCGCGCCGCGAGCGCTGCCCGCGGCCCGGCTGGCTGGCGGGGGTTGCCTATATTTCCACGTTCGCGCCCATGGTGTTCCTGGTCCTGCTGTTCCCCGACGGGCGGCTGCCGTCGCGCCGCTGGCGGCCGCTGGTGTGGCTGATGTTCGCGGTGCTGGCGGGCTGGACAGCGCAGCAGTTCCAGGCAGGCACGACCGAAAGCGGCGGCCTCACCAACGCCCTGGAAGCGGCTGGCGTCAGCTATCCGAACCCGCTGGGCGTCTTCCCCCGCCACGGCTTCTTCAGCGATCTCCTGGGCGGCCTGGTCTTCCTCGGGCTGGCCGCCGCGGCCCTCGTGGTGGCGTCGGTGTTCGCGCGGCGCCGCAGCGCCGGCGCCGAACTGCGCGAACAGCTGGCCTGGCTGGGCTACGTCGGCTTGCTGGTCGTCATACCCGTCGTGCCTTTCATTTTCTACGGGGTGCTCCTGCACGGCGACGTGAACCCGGTGATCGGCACGGTGTTCTGGGGGTACATCCTGCTGGTCCCCACGGTCGGCATCCCGGTGGCCTGCACGATGGCGGTCCTGCGGTACCGGCTGTACGAGATCGACCGGCTGATCTCCCGGACGGTGTCCTACGCCGTCGTGACGGGGTTGCTCGTCGGGGTGTACGGCGGGGTGGTGTTGCTGATCAGCGACGGGATAGGGCTGCATACCCAAGTGGCGGTGGCCGCCGCCACACTGGCTGCGGCGGCGCTGTTTACCCCGCTGCGGGTGCGGGTGCAGCGGCGCGTCGACCGCCGGTTCAACCGAGCCCGGTATGACGCCGAACGGCTTGTGGCAGACTTCGCGGCCCGGCTCAAGGATGCCGTCGACCCCGACGCGGTCGAGGCTGACCTGCTCGACGTGGTGCACAGGTCACTGGAGCCCACTCAGGCCGGCATCTGGATCAGGCCGATCCGCTGACCCGATATTCCGGCTAGCTGCCGGTGCAGCGCGTGCCCTGGACGGCCTGCCGGAAATCGGCGAGTGATCGCCGCATGAGGACGTCGAAGTCCGCGCTGCCGTCATCAACCCAGTCGCCGTACGCGGTGTTGAACACAGCCACTGCCGCCTGCGCGGTGAGGACGGCGGTCCTGGCCGGGACGTTCCGCTGCCGTAGCGCCTCCGCCATAGCCGACGCCAGCGAGGCCATCTTCATGACGTCGCGTTCTTGCAGCTCAGGTGAGGACGCGATAACGTCCCGGCGCAGACGTGCGTAGTCACGGTACTGCACGAGTCCGAGGGTGCCGTGAGCCAGCGCGGCGACGGCCGCGTCGATGGGGTCCAGGTCGCCGCTGGCTTCGGTCAGGTGCTTGACGATGCCCGCTTCGAAGTCCTTCGCGCCGGCGAAAAGGACTTCCCGCTTGTCGGCGAAGTGGTTGAAGAACGTGCGCTTGGTCAGCCCGGCCCGGTCAGCGATTTCGGCCACGGTCACCTCGGCGTACCCGCGCTCGAGGAACAGCTCCATGGCTGCCCGCTGCAGCCGCCCCTGCGCGTCCGGTTCCCACCGTGCCATGCGGTCAATGTAGCGCGTGTTTGCACTTGGTGTCATCACATGTAAGACTGGTGACTGCACCAAGTGCAATCACTAAACGCTCAGAGGAGCCGGTCCCGATGCCCATTAACACCGCCGCCTGGATCAACGCCAAGCACGCCCAGCTCGAAGTAGGCCCCGCGCCGTACACCCAGCCGGGTGCCGATCAGATCGTCATCCGCAACCACGCCGTCGCTATCAACCCGCTCGACTGGGTCATCCAGGTCGCGGGCAACGTCGCCTACCGCTGGCTGAAGTACCCGGCGGTGCTGGGTTCTGATGTGGCCGGACAGGTCGTCGAAGTCGGCCAGGCGGTCACCCGGTTCCATGTGGGCGACCGGGTGCTCGGTCACGCGGTTGGCACCGATAAAGACAGCAACCGCGCCGCCGAGGGCGGCTTCCAGCAGTACACCGTCGTGCTGGAGCGCATGGCATCCCCGATCCCGGACACGATGTCCTTCGAGGACGCCGCCGTTCTCCCGCTGGCCGCCTCGACCGCGGCCTGCGGCCTGTTCCAGACCGACCAGCTGGGGCTTCGGCATCCCGCCGCGAACGCCGAGCCGACTGGAGAGACGCTCCTGGTATGGGGTGGCTCGACGAGCGTCGGCAGCAACGCCATCCAGCTGGCGGCCGCGGCCGGCTACGAGGTCACCACCACGGCCTCGCCGCGCAACTTCGAGTACGTCACGTCCCTGGGTGCCAGCCAGGCCTTCGACTACAACAGCCCGAGCGTCGTACCGGACATCATCGCGGCCTGCCAGGGCCGCACGCTGGCCGGCGCGATCGCCATCGGCACCACGTCCGCCCCGGCGTGCGTGCAGATCGTGGGCGCATGCCAGGGCCACAAGTTCGTGTCCATCGCCAGCCCGCCGGTCTCCTTTGAGAGTCTGGCCGACGAAAGCCATGGCCGGTTGGAGCTCCCGCGGCTGGGCCTGCGGATGGTCACCTCCAACGTGGCGCTGCAGGTCAGGGCGCGCCGCCGCGGGGTTCGCTCCAAGTACATCTTCGGGACGACGCTGAAGTCGAACGAGGTCTCGGCGGCGATCTACCGCGACTTTCTCCCGGACGCCCTGGCCGAAGGCCGCTACGTCGCCGCGCCGAAGCCTTCCGTCGTCGGGCACGGCGTCGGGGACTTTCAGCAGGCGATGGATATCCAGCTCAAGGGCGTCTCAGCCGCCAAGGTCGTGGTCACCCTCCCATAGCGACCTGCCCGTAGCGACCTGGTCCACCGGGGCGCCGACAGACCCCATCGTCCGAGCCATGCGGGCGCCCGGTCAGCCGATCAGTTCGTCGAAGGCGTACTGATCGGTGGAGGCGTCCCAGAACTCGGTCACCATGCCGTCGCGGAGATGGAAGATGTGACTGTTATAGGCCTGGATGCTCCGGCCGTCCCTGCTCGCCCCTTGGTGTACCAGCGCCACGCCGCGCTCACCGTCCGCGAACACCGCCTGCAGATCGATGTGGAAAGATCCCTGTGTGCGCTCCATGAGCTTGCCGAAGAAGCCATATACGGCGTCCCGGCCGCGGTATTCGCCCGTCAGCTGATTCCGCCCCTGGACGTGCCAAAGCACGTCTTCGGCGAATAGCTCATTCAGGGCGGCGAAGTCAGCCTTGGTGAACGCTGCGTAGCCGTCCCGTATCCGGGAGACGTTTGGATGATCGGTCATGATTTCCCCTCCTGATTTCCGGTGATCGGCACTGATCACCGGATCGAAGATCATTCCCGCTGATGACGCACCGCCTGGCGAGGAATGCTCTTGGCAAGGAGGCTAGCTGCACCCGGAAGGTGTGTCTATACGTACACTTGCGCTCTAATCGCCGTGCAGCACCAAAGCGCAGCAACCAGGCTGACATTCATCGAGTCCAGGCCAACTCTGTTGACCTCGCCATTTACGCAGGACAATCATCCCGGGAGTCAGCGCAGCGATCTTTGGTCGGTTAGTAAGTGCAGACCAGTCCGGCGCGGCTGGCCGTTCAGAGCGCAGGAGAGTAACGTCTGCAGGGTAAGGCAAGGCGATCTTGCCTGTTGACAGGGGGAGCTCCCATGATCGGTGTCACCGTCACTTTCTCCTATACCGGCGACTTCGATCGCTCACGGGTAACCAAGGTGGCCGAGAACGCCCGCAGTATGTTCGAAGGCATGCCTGGGTTGCGATTTAAGTTCTTTACTTTCGATGAAAAGCAGCAGCGGGCGGTCAACTTCTATGTCTGGGACTCACAAGAGGCGGCGGAGCGGTTCTTCTCCGAGGAGCTGCGCGAGCGAGTGACCGGCCTGTACGGTGTCGCGCCAGCCATTGAGTTCGTGGAGATCGCCGAGATCGTCGACAATTCAGCCTCTTAGCGGGGGATGCTCACAGGCAGGCATGGTCTGCCGGGAACACGCGCGCCGTAGCTCCGGAGTCCGGCGCAAATCAACCGTTGCTAAGACCGTCTGGTAATTCACCTTCTGCACCTACAGCATCGCCTGATTAGATGAGACCCAACGAGAGTTCCGGCTGCGCGTTCGGACGGGGCCTACGCCCTAGTGTTAGAGCGCTTGATGTACCGCGCTGATAGCGGGCAATGCCGCCTGTCTTCTACGACAGCACTCGCTCGAGAACTCAGCGCTGGCACGCTGAGGACCCCTGCGGCTGGCGGGAACGCCAGCACTCCCGGCGGACCCGTACCTGAAGCTGCTGGGGCCCTCAGCCGGCGCCAGACCCACTCACCGGATCTCGTATCGCAGGTGGACCGCACCCTCACCCTGGATGGCCTTAGTACAGTGCAGGTCCGCGCGGGCGGCGCCGAACAGCCGGATGCCCCGGCCGGCCACCGTGGGCACGACGTGCAGCACGATCTCGTCGGCCAGCCCGGCATCCAGCGCCTGCTGGGCGATGCTGACTCCACCCGCCAGCAGCACGTCCTTGCCATCGGCGACCTCGCGGGCCTGCCCGACTGCTTCCTTGATGCCATCAGTAACGAACGTGTAGCTCGTGCCACCATCCTTGGCGATCCGGTCCTGCCCGCGATGGGTCACCACGAAGACGGGCGCATGGAACGGCGGGTTCTCGCCCCAGTTCGGGTAGCCGAAGTCGAACATCCGCCGGCCGATGACCTGCGGGCCGAACCGGTCGAAGTTGGCCTGCCAGACTCTGGAGTCCAGCGAGTCCTCTCCGCCGTCCTGGCCCTGCTGCGCGCGCCAGCTCCGCAGCGGGAACTGCCAGCCCAGGATCGCCGTGAAGAGCGCCATGCCGTCCGCGTCCGGCGCTTCGGGGCCGGCAACCCCGTCCAGCGACACCGACATCCCCAGAACTACCTTGGTCATCTCATGCTCCTTCAGAAGGTAGGTGGGCGCACGATCGCGCCCTCTTATCCATCAGTCGGAGCGGCCCCACCGTTATCGACATTGAGCGGCCATAAAGCGGCGCCGTCCGACTGTTGACGGCACGCCGTCCGAAGGCCAGGGTTGCGACCATGAGCCGTGAGATCACCACCGTCGTGAGCGACATGAGTTACCTCGAGTGCCCGCGCTGGCACGACGGCCGCATCTGGTTCGTCGACTTCTATACCCATCGCGTGCTGTCCGCGACGGCCGACGGTGACGACCTGCGCACCGAGGCCGAAGTGCCCGCTCAGCCCTCCGGCCTGGGCTGGCTGCCCGATGGGCGGCTGCTCGTGGTGTCAATGCGCGATCACCGGATCCTGCGCCGCGAAGCCGACGGGACCCTGGCGACCCACGCCGATCTCGCCGGCCACGTGACCGCCCTGGCCAACGACATGGTCGTGGACGCCGACGGCCGCGCTTACGTCGGCAACTTCGGCTTCGACCTGATGAGCGGCGCCCCGCTCGCGCCGACGGTCCTCGTGCGCGCCGACCCGGATGGCACCGTGACCACGGTTGCCGAGGACCTCTGGTTCCCCAACGGCAGCGTCATTACCGAGGACAACGTGCTGCTCGTCGACGAGACGTTCGGCAACCGCATCACCGCCTTTGACCTGCACGACGGTGAGCTGATGAACCGGCGGACCTGGGCCACCTTTGGCGACGTGCCGAAAGAGACGGAGCTCCCGGGCGCCCTGAGCCAGATCATTGTCGCCCCCGATGGCTGTGGCCTCGATGCCGAGGGCGCCCTGTGGGTGGCCGATGGCCTCAACGGCCAGCTGATCCGTGTGCGTGAGGGTGGCGAGATCGTCGACCGGATCGAGGTCGGCTCCGGCGTGTTCGCCTGCATGCTCGGCGGCGACGACGGCCGTACCCTATTTGCCTGCGCCGCCCCCGACTTCGACGAACACGCTCGCAGCGCCGCCCGCGAGGCCCGGCTCATCGCCATCCGCGTCGACGTCCCGCACGCCGGACGCCCCTGACCGGAACGGCCGACGCTGCTTCACGCCCGGCTGGCGCAGATGGATAGCGGCATGATCAGGTCATCTCATGCGCTCTTATACGTGTTACGCTAAATACTCGTGTAACACATGCTAGCCACCTAAGGCGAGATTATGGAGAAGATCACCGCTGACGCCCTGGATCAGGAAGTGCGGTCAGCCTTCCCTGACGGCAGCATCCAGCAAGTCCAGCTATTGCAGTACGGCGACGAGCCAGAGATCGAGCCAGGCCAGATTGGGCTCCGGATCTTCGTCGACCAGGCGCCGTCCCAGTCCAGTGGCGACTCTAGTCACGAGACGCTGCGCCGGTTCGTCCACGCCAACCGCGAGCGAGTCCACGCACTGCGCCATGAGCAGCCGTCCATCGGATGGATCGAATTCCGCCTCGGCGGCAAGCACCTGACGTCGAAGCGCGGCCCCGTCATCAGGACAGCGCCCGGGCAGCCAATTACACTGCCGGGCGACGCGACAGCCGAACCCACTTCCGTCATGACCCGGCTCGGACCCGAGGACCTGGACACCGTGGACACGCTGATCACCGCAGGCATTGCCAGCAGCCGCGCCGAGGTTCTCCGCTGGGCGCTCGGCCGCATCCGCGAGCATCCCGCCTACGCACAAATCCAGGAACGCGTCCGGGAGATCAACGAGCTAAAAGCCCAGTTCTGACCGAACGGTCTGGCTTTACGCTACGGCTGCCCAGCGCCAGGCACCTCGACCGGCAGGGCGAGGATCTCCCCGGTGCGCGGCCCCGTGGCTAGCCGTTCGAGGTTGGCCGTGACACCGTCGGCCTTTCGCCACTCGGCGGTGCAGATGAACAAGGTCCGCCGGTCCGGGCCGCCGAGCATCAGCGCGAAAGGTGCCCGGTTCTCCTCGAGTTCTACGCGTTGCAGGACCTTGCCGCCCTCGGCGACGCGGACGACCGAGGATCCACCCGTTGACACCCACACCGCGCCTTCGGCATCCAGGCAGATGCCGTCCGGCCCTAGTCCCTCGGCGAACACCCGGCGCCCAGACAGCCCGCCATCGCCGCCGATGTCGAACGCGGTGAGCTGGCCCGCGAACGACTCAGAGATGATCAGGGTCCGGCCGTCCGGGGTAATGATCATGCCGTTGGGGAACTGGATGTCGCCGGCGATCTGGCGGAGCTGCTCATCCGGCGTAACGAGCTTGATGTAGCCCGGCTTGGGTGGTGCGCCGGCGACGAACTCGAAGTCGGCGCCGTTGATGTAGGCGTTGCCGTGTGCGTCCACGACGATCTCGTTCGCCGCCTGCTCGGCGTAGACGGCCACCGACCCGTCAGGCTCCTGACGCCGGACCTTGTCGCCCGTGGTCAGCAGCCTGCCATCGGGCAGCCAGTCGATGGAGTACCCCATCGGGTGGCTGGCGGCGTCGCGGGTGAGCATGACCTCCGCCTTGCCGTCCATGTCGACCGCCATGACCTGCCGGCCGATCCAGTTGCAGAACCACAGCCTGCCCTCATGCCAACGCGGCGACTCAGGAATCCCCAGACCACCGAGCAGAACCTTCAATTCAGGCATGACGCTCCTCCTCCCGTCGCGCCGGTCTCAGGCCGGCTGTCTACCTCCTACACGAACGGCCACGAGCCCGATCGACAACAGCGGGGACGCTCAGCTCCGCCACGAACAGCCCGTCAAAGCCGCCCAGCTCCGCCTGCCGCGCCCGGTCCGGCATCTCAGGGCCCGCCCAGGTCACCGAGCAGGTCATGAACCTCCTGCACGGCCTGCTGATCTCGGCGCCCCCGGCCTGACCGCTCGATCTGGCTTCACGAGGCCGGCGGTCAGTCGGCGGAGGCGGGTGCCGGGGCCTTTCGTTGCACGGCGGCCACCGCCTGGCCGCTTTCGGTGCGCCGGACGAAGAGAATCGCCACTGGGACGGCGGTGAGGCCGACGAGCCCGCAGACCCAGAATGCCCAGTGGAATCCGCCGGTGAGCGCGCCCGCGACGGCATGGCCCTGGCCCAGCAGGACACGGGAGCGCGTGGCCGCCACCGTAGACGCGACGGCGATCCCGATCGCGCCGCCGAGCTGCTGGGATGAGTCGATAAGCCCGGAGGCGATCCCCGCGTCCCGCTCGGTGACGCCGATCAGGGCTCCGATCGATACCGGGATGAACACCCAGGTGACGGCGCCAGTCAGGAAGAAGGGGCCGGCCAGGTTCGCCCAGAAGCTGCCCTGGACGGGCGCCTGGGTCGCCCACAGGATTCCGGCCCCGGTCAGGGTCAACCCGATCGCCATCACCAGGTTGATTGACGCGCGGGTGACGAGAATCTGGGCCGGCCCGGCGAGCACCACCCCGGTCAGGCCGACGGTCAGCCAGGCGAGGCCGGTCTTCATCGCGGAGTATCCGAGCACCTGCTGCATGTACAGGGTGCCGATGAAGATGTAGCCGTAGAAGCTGGCCCCGAGCAGGAAGCCGACCGCGTTGGACCCGGCGAGGGTTCTCAGCCGGAACAGCCGCAGCGGGAGCAGCGGCGCCTCCGCCCTGGCCTCGATGACCACGAACGCGGCCAGCAGGGCTGCCCCCGACGCGAGCAGGGCCAGGGTCCGGGCGGCCGTCCACCCCGCGGCCGGCGCCTGCGAGATCGCGTAGACCACCACCACCAGGGCGGCGGTGACGGTGATGGCGCCAAGCGGGTCGTAGCGGCGGCGGGCGCCATGCAGCCGGCTTTCCGGCACCACCCGCCGGGTCAGCAGCAGCGCGGCCCCGCCGACGGCTACGTTCAGGTAGAAGATGTACGGCCAGCCCGCGTACCGGGTGAGGGCACCGCCGGCCAGCACGCCGACGGTCGCCCCGCTGGCGCCGATCGCCCCCCAGATCCCGAGCGCCTTGTTGCGCTCGGCGCCCTCGGGGAACATGTTCATCACGATCGACAGCGCGGCGGGCAGCACCATGGCGGCGCCCAGGCCCTGGATGCCGCGCATGACGATCAGGAATGTGGCGCTGGCGGCCAGCGCGCAGCCGAGCGAGGCGGCGGTGAACAGCGCCAGCCCGGCCATGAACAGGCGCCTGCGGCCGAGCAGGTCGGCGGCCCGGCCGCCGAGCAGCAGGAACCCGCCGAAGGTGAGCGCGTACGCGGTCACCACCCACTGCAGGTCCGACTCGGCGACATGCAACTTCACGCCGATCGTAGGCAGCGCGACGTTCACGATCAACATATCCACCGCGGTCATGAAGCAAGCCACGGCCAGCAGCGAGAACGCCCGCCACCGGCGGACCCCGTCTGGTGCCATGGCCTGCTCGCCGCCGATGTCGTTCCTTGGATCTACTGAGGTCACTTGTGCCTCCGGTCTTTACTGGTCAGGTCCTCACCAGTTGAAGTGCCGGCCGCGCAGGCGATTCGCCGATGAATCCGTGCCGCCGCCGGTGTTGCACTCATTGGAGGCGTTATCCAGGTGGCGATGTGAAAGGACGGGTCCCGCCATGACCGAGGCAACCCTCGCCCAGGCCCAGGCCGGTGACGGTGAGGCCTTCCGCGAGCTCATCGATCCCTACCGCCGCGAGCTGCAGGCGCACTGTTACCGGATTCTCGGATCGGTCCAGGACGCCGAGGACGTTCTTCAGGAGGCTCTGTTGGCTGCATGGCATTCGATCGGCCGGTTCGACGGCCAGTCGCTGCGGGCGTGGCTCTACCGGATCGCCACCAACCGCTGCCTCAACTACCTGCGTAGCGAATCCCGTCGCCCGCAGACCGCCGGCCTGCCCGAGCAGAACGCAGAGCGGACCGGGCCGACCCGGTCCGGCGAGCCGTGGTGGCTCGAGCCCTACCCAGATGAGCTGGACGACCTGACCCCCGGCCCCGAAGCCCGGTACGACGCACGGGAGTCGATCGCCCTGTCATTCGTGGCGGGCTTGCAGCACCTGCCACCCCAGCAGCGCGCGGTCCTTGTACTGCGAGACGTGCTCGGCTTCCCGGCGGCCGAGGCAGCCGGCATCCTCGGCACCACGGCGGCCGCCGTCAACAGCGCGCTCATCCGGGCCCGGGCAGGCCTCGGCCCCGACCGGGACCCGCACGACGTGCCGCTGCCAAAGTCCCCGGCCGAGGCCGCCATCGTCGACCGCTTCGTTGGCGCGTTCGAGCGCTTCGACCTAGACGAACTGGTGGCTCTGCTGACCGAAGACGCCCGGCTCACCATGCCCCCCGAACCGGCCGAGCACCGGGGCCCGCAGCCGATCGCCGGATTCCTGCTGGAGACCCATTCGGGCCAGGACCTCAAATTGATCCCCACCCGGGCCAACAGCCAGCCCGCCCTTGCCCTTTACCTCCCCGACCCCAGCACGCCGATCTGGCGGGCCAGTGGTCTCATCGTGCTCACGCTACGCGGCAACCAGATCCATGCGCTTACCCGCTTCGCGGACCTGGGGCTCCTCGCCCGTTTCGGATTCCCCCGCACGCTGCCCAGAGGCTGACCATCCCACTCAGCCTGGCTGCATGTAGTGCCCGTGCTCCAGGTCTTCCAGGAGCCCCGGGTGCTCGGGCTCCCAGCCGAGCAGCTTGCGCGTGATCTCGCTGGAGGTCGGGTTGTCCACCCCGACGAACCCGCCGAGGAAGCTGAACCGCTCGGCCGCCTCCGCCGCGGGGACGCTCGCCACCGGCACGCCCACGCCGCGCCCGATAACGGCCGCGATGTCGCGGAACGCGATGCCCTCGTCCGCGACCGCGTGCAGCCGGGTCCCGGCCGGGGCTTCCTCCAGACCCAGTCGGTACACCCGGGCCGCGTCGACCGTGTGCACCGAAGGCCACCGGTTGGCCCCGTCGTCCACGTACGCCGACTCGCCGGCCTGCCGGGCGATGCCGATCAGGATGTGCGCGAACCCGTGGTGATCAAGCGAGCTGTGCACGATCGGGGGCAGCCGCACGATGGACGACCGCACGCCCCGTTCGGCGAGCCCGATAACGAAGTTCTCGGCGTCCACCCGTGGGCCGCTGGGCGCGAAATCGGCCTCGGTGCCGGGCCGCCCGGTGATGCCCGAGAAGGCGAGCATGAGCGTGCCAGAGGTGGTCATGAGCGGCTTGCCGGTCCCCTCGAGCGCCGAGCCCAGCGCCTTGGTGGCGGCGAAGTCGGCGGCGACCGCCCCGGCCATGTCGCCGACGGCCATCAGGTCGTGCTTGTAGGCAAGGTGGATGACGCCGTCGGCTGCCGCGGCCGCCTCGCGGAGCCCATCGAGGTCATCCAGATCGCCGCGCCGGACCTCGGCACCGGCGGCCACGAGCGCCTCGGCCGAACTGTCCGAGCGTGCCAGTCCCACAACCTGATGGCCCGCCTGCAGCAGCTCGGGCACGATGGCCGAACCCATATGCCCTGACGCGCCTGTCACGAATACACGCATGAGAAACTCCCGAAACGAGTGATGTCACCTGGTGCCATCACCATAGCACACCTATGACACCAGGTGACATCAGCTAGTCTTGGCGCATGGGCAGATGGCAGCCGGACGCGCGGGTGCGCCTGCAGGAGGCGGCCCTGGCCCTCTATGGCGAGCGCGGGTACGACGAGACCACCGTCGCGGAAATCGCCGAACGTGCCGGGCTCACCAAGCGAACCTTCTTCCGCTATTTCACGGACAAGCGCGAGGTGCTGTTCTGGGGCTCGGAGCTACTGGAGCAGCAGATGGTGGCCGCCATCGAGGCGGCCCCGGAGTCCGCCTCGGCTCTCGGCATGATCGGCGCGGCGCTGGATGCCGCTGCCGTCCGGTTTGAAGAGGTCCGCAAGTACGCGGGGCTGCGGCACCGGATCATCGCCTCCAGTCCCGAGCTGCAGGAACGCGAGCTGATCAAGAGCGCGTCGCTGGCCGCCGCCATGGCCCGGGCATTGCGCGCGCGCGGACTCGGCGACACCGCCGCCGCCCTCGCCGCCCGCACCGGCACGACGGTCATGCACATCGCCTTCGAGCAATGGGTCGACGACCCCGCCCAGACACCGTTCCATCAGATCGCCAGGGATGCCCTAGCGCAGCTCAAGGAGATCGCGGCCACCGGTTGACCCATCGGGTGCCGGGCCGTACGTGACCCAGTAGGGCCAGGCTCCCCCCACACGGGAAGGAAGCCTGGCCCTACCAGCGGGCCGTCAGTTTCGGCGGCCGCTGCTACTTCGTCAGGGTGGCGCTCAGGACGAAGGTCGCCACCGCTCCCTTGGCCAGCTCCGGCGCGTTCATGTTGCACTGGCCCTTCTTCTTGCCGGATGTATACCGCGGCCCGTAGCCGGCGAAATAGACCTTTACCGCGCCCGGACCGGAGAGCCCATGGAACCTGCCGGTGCTCCGGCTGCCCAGAGCACTGAACGCCACGTAGGTCGATACCGCGAAATGGCAGGCCTTGACGTTGACCGATTGGTAATTGGCCGGTGGGGCGGTGACTACCACCACAAGTTTCCCGGCCGAGGTGGTGAACGTGTGATGCTGGCCTGTCGCTGGCGGAGGGCCGTTCGGCGAGAAGTTGCCGTGGGCATTCACCAGCCCGCGCCACGTCAGCGGGATCGTGGGATTGTTTGCGGCCGCGGCCTTGCCGTAGACCGCACCACTGGCGAACTCAGGCCCGGTGACGCTCGCCAGGGCCGGTGTGGCGGCCAGGGTGACCGTGGCTGCTCCGGCCACGGCCAGCGTCGCCAGCTTCATTGTGAGATGACGCATTGTTCCCCTCCGGTTTTGGTTCTTCCTGTGCGTTGGGACTTCAGCTGGTGTTGTGCACTGGCCGGGCTGTGCCTAATGGCCGTGCCAAGGAGGCTGATAACAACTAATCGAAAACTGATACAGCTGATATCGCCGTGATGAAGAAGAGATCAGGCCCGCCCCGTCATCCCACCCATGTGCCGCCTTCTGGGATGTTTTTTATTCTTGTTCTGTGGCGGGAGCATACACCGGGTCAACCCGGAGCGGAAGAGGACATTAATGCCCAATCGCAATGAATTATCCTGAGCGATAGTGTCGCGGGCTCACTGCGCCGCTCGGAAGCACCCGAAGGCCCCATGTCCCTTTCGCCAGAACAGATAGTGCGTCACGCCGCTTGGGCTCGGCACGACGTCGCGGCCGGCTGCAAAGACCTGCGCCCAGCGGCCCAAAGCCCGGCCGATACTCTGGCCAAATGCGCCTCACCAAACTCGGTCATTCCTGCGTCCGCCTGGAGAAAGACGGCGCCACCCTGGTCATCGACCCCGGCGGCTGGAGCGAGCCAGCCTCCGCCCTCGCGGGCGCCGCCGCCGTGCTGGTCACCCACGAGCACCCCGACCACCTGGATCCCGACGCCCTCCGGGCCGCTCTGTCGGCCGACCCCGACCTGAGCCTGTGGGCCAACCAGTCCATCTGCGCCCAGTTCAAGGACTTCGGCGATCGCATCCACGAAGTCCAGCACGGCGACGCCCTGGAAGTCGCGGGCTTCGACATCCACGTCTACGGCACCGAGCACGCGCTCATCCATTCCGACATCCCGCTGGTCGTCAACACCGGCTTCCTGATCGATGGCGACGTGTTCCACCCCGGCGATTCGTTCACCATCCCCGAGGACCCGGCCAGCACCCTGCTCGTTCCCATCAGCGCTCCCTGGCTGAAGTCGGGGGAGATGATCGACTATTACCGCGCCGTCGCCCCGTCCCGCGGCTACGCCATCCACGACGCGATCCTCAACGACAACGGCCTGGGCCTGTTCACCCGGATGCTCGGCCTCGCCGCCGCCCCCAGCGGCACCCCCGTCACCCGCCTGGACCCCGGCACCACCATCGACCTGTAAAAGGAGGGTCAGCGCAGCGATGAAGTACGTGAACCTCGGCTCGACCGGCCTGCGGGTCTCCCGCGTCTGCCTGGGCATGATGAGCTACGGCGACACCACCCAGCGGGCCTGGGCACAACCAGAGGACGTCGCCGAGCCCATCGTCCGGGCCGCCATCGAGGGCGGCGTGACCTTCTTCGACACCGCCGACGCCTACAACGGCGGCACCAGTGAGGTCATCACCGGCCGTCTGCTGGCCAAGATGTTCGCGAGCCGCGACGACTACGTGCTCGCCACCAAGATCTTCATGCCGACCGGCGACGGCCAGAACGATCGCGGCCTGTCCCGCAAGCACATCCTGTCCGGCATCGACGCCTCGCTGCGGCGCCTTGGCACCGAGTACGTCGACCTCTACCAGATCCACCGCTTCGATCCCACCACGCCGGCCGCGGAGACCATGGAGGCGCTCAACGACGTCGTCCGGTCGGGCAAGACGCGCTACATCGGCGCGAGCAGCATGTACGCCTGGCAGTTCGCCAAGCTCCAGCACACGGCCGAACGGGCCAGCGGGACCAGCTTCGTCTCCATGCAGAACCACTACAACCTGGTCTATCGCGAGGAGGAGCGGGAGATGATCCCGCAATGCCTCGACCAGGGCGTGGGGGTACTGCCGTGGAGCCCGCTGGCGCGTGGTTTGCTGGCCGGGAGCCGCACCCGCACGGGGGAGCAGCGCACCACCCGGGCCGGCAGCGACAGCTTCCTCGACACGCTGTACAACCAGCCGACCGACTTCGACGTGGTGGACCGGGTCGCCGAGATAGCCGCCGAACGTGACGTGCCGCCCGCTCAGGTCGCGCTGTCCTGGCTGCTGCACAAGCCTGGCGTCACGGCCCCGATCGTCGGCGCGACCAAGCTCGGCCATCTCCAGGACGCGCTGGCTGCCGAGCAGCTGCCCCTGAGCGAGGGAGAAATCCAGCGGCTCGAGGAGCCCTACGTCCCGCACCCAGTCCTCGGCCACACCTAACCGGGGCCTGGCTCCGACGGCGAGGGGAGGGTCAGCCGAGCCTGAGCCGCATGAGTTCTTCGCTGACATCGGGACGCTTTTCCAGCGGCTGGCGGATGTTGCAACTCACGAAGCCGAGCCTTTTGTACAGGCGCATCGCGCCGTCATTCCCGTCCAGTATCCACAAAAAAACGGTCCGTATCCCGGACCGTCTCAGGCGCTGCAACACCTGATTGATCATCTCGAACGCGATGCCACGGCCTCGGTGTCCCGGCGCAACCCATAGATATTCCAGAAAGCACTCGTGGCCGGGAGTGGCCGCCTCTCGCGTTATGCCAAGCATGCTGACGGCGTGCTCCCCGGGATCTTCCGCCGTGATGCCGACATACCATTTACCGCGCTCGAATTCAGCCCGCCATCTCCGGGAATCGAATGTCTCCTCATTTTCATATTCCGCGAGGAATGCGAGCGGTGAGTCCTGCAAGGCCGTCAACCGGATGGCGCTCAGCACATGCCAATCACCGGACGCGAGCTGTCTGATAACAAGCATAAGCTCATATCTTGACATGTGAGGCAGCTTGCCTGCAAGCAGGCAAATGTAGCTGTTGCGCACAAAGGTATTCACCTTCTTTGGTTAAGCTTGTGAAGGTTATGTGCTTTGCGGCTGGCCCAAGGAGCGGGTGAGCCCGAACCGTGACGGCCGGTGCGCCGTGCCGCGGGGGAGGCGGCACGGCGCACCGGGCTGCGGTGGGCCTCCTGCGGAGCTGACCCATCAGTGATGGAGCAGTGCGACCAGTAGAACGAGGACCACGGCGAAGATCATCGCCGTGACCGCCATCGTGACTGCCGCGAAACGCAGCAGCTCTATCAGCGCGGCGGCCAGCCCGCGAGCGGCGGAGGCGACCGCCGCCAGCAGGAAGCCGAGCAGAGCCAGCGCGATCAGCACCAATCCTCCGATGGCCTTGGTTCCCCTGGACGTGGCAGCCAGCGGGACGACATGCCCATGGAAGGAGGCAGTGAGGACGGTTGCTGCTAGAACGTGTGACGCTATGCTGAGCAAAAGGAGACCCCTTCGTGTATATGAGAGCGCGGACGGAGATCCTTCGCGGGCACCCTTGTTGGCGCAGGGGTGCCCGTACTGTTTTCAGGGCCGTTGCCGGTCAGCGGCGGTGGGCTTGCTAGCCTTGGCCTGCCGGCGTGACCCGCTTCTAAAGTGAAGTTAAATTTAAGTTTCGACATCTCGCCTCCTTGATTTTCCTCTTTCCTTAAGTTTGCTCTACCCTCTTCTTGTTCGGCAACACTGCCCGGGATCGTAGCGACTCCTGAAGTTACGCCGGATGACTCGTCAGCCCCACCTACTCCATCTCGTCCCTACCTGCGGTTAAGGTCGTTCGTGTGTGGGAATAAGGAGTTTGCGTTGAAGTTTGAACTTAAAATTAAGACGACGGGAAGTTGGCGTGGACAGTCAGGACCCCCGGCATCTCCTAGCTCGGCGTCTGCGTGGGCTCAGGGAGGATCACTGGCCCGACCGGAAGATCACGCAGCCGCAATTGGCCAGCGCCCTAGGTGGCGAGAAGCCGCTCAGCGTTCCCCTCATCTCGTCCTGGGAGTCCCAGACCAACCCGCGCATTCCGCCGCCTGCTCGCCTGGAGGGATACGCTGCCGTGTTCGCCACGCCTCGGTCCTTCGACGGCGAAGTTCCTCGTCGGCTCAGCCCGAAGGACATGACCGAGGAGGAAAGGCGTGCCATGACTGAGCTTCAGCAGGAGTTGGGGCACCTGCGCAGTAACGCACTGCGTGTTGGGTCTGCCGCGAGTGAGAATGACACGGCCGAGCCTGTGCGTGAGGCTGGGGGGCCGCTCGCCAGCGGCCCCTGGCACTTTGCCGACGGCCACACGATCACCATCGTGTGTGCGCAGTGGCCGTCGCACATGATGGAAGGTATTCCCTACACTGATGTGAGTGACCCGGACTATATCGAGCTTCTTAAATACTCAGAACTTGACGCGCTGTTCGAATTGCACGGGCACTTGCGTGCCGTCAATCCCGGTAATCAGGTTAATCTGCGTATCGTCGGAACGCTTGCGCCAGATGATTACACGTCGCATCTTGTTTCCCTCGGCGGCGTGGACTGGAACACAATCACGAGGTCGACCCTAAATAGACTTCCTATACCTGTGCAGCAGATAGCCAACTGGAATGAGGATGGGGAGCAGTATTTCGCGGTTGAGCAGGATGGCGAGATTGTCCGGCATCGACCCGATCTGGACCGCGACGCCCACCAGGAGAAGGGCATCCTGCGCGAAGATGTCGCGCTGTTCGCTCGATCTGTCAGCCCCTTCAACCGTAAGCGGACTGTTACTATCTGCAATGGCATGTACGGTCGCGGCACCTACGGGGTCGTCCGGGCGCTGACCGATGCTCGGTTCCGCGACCGAAATGCCGAGTATCTCGCTTCCCGGTTCGGGGATAGCGAGACCTACTGCATTCTGACCCGGGTCCCCATCGTGGATGGAGCAACCTTGACGCCAGACTGGTCGACCGGCGACTACACCCTCTTCGAATGGCCCGGGTAAATCCGTTGCCGAGCACAGCGACGCCCGACCACCACGGGTCTCACCGGGACCTGCTGTGGCCTGCCGAGGTTCCCAGCCCGGCACGGGACAACATCGACGCCATCATTGTGCCGACCGCCCGCCGTCCCGCCTATCTCGCCGAGGCCGCGACCCTAGCCCGATCGCTTGGGTGCACCCTGGTGACGCTGCACAGCAAGCAATGGACCAGTGTCGCCAAAGCCGCGCAACGTCTGCCGTCCGGTATCCGCCGGATCGCGATCGACATAACGGATACCGCTCACCTTCGCTTGCCTGACTGGGAGACCTCGCGCCTGCTCGCCAAGACGGTTTTCGCGCAGCGTTCGGATCTCAGCGCGAAACGGAATCTGGGCCTGGCCCTCGGCCGCATGCTCGGCTGGTCGCATGTCCTGTTTCTCGACGACGACATCACCGAACTGAACCCTGATGATGTGAAGCGCGCCAGCGGCCTGCTGGGCACGCACGTCGCCGTCGGGCTGCACGTCGGCGGGTTTCCCGATCACTCCGTGGTGTGTCACGCCTATCGCCAGGCTGGTGGCCCGCAGCAGTCCTTTATTGGTGGTGGCGCGCTGGTCGTGGGCCTCGAGCGTGCCACCTCTTTCTTCCCCCACATCTACAACGACGACTGGTTCTTCCTGCTGGGTGATAAGGGCATCCAGTCCGTCGGCGTCACCGGAACCGTCCGGCAGAATCCCTACGACCCGTTCCGGAGCCCGGATCGGGCCCGTGCCGAGGAACTCGGCGATGTGCTCGCCGAAGGTATCTACTGGCTTCTCGATCAGGGCCGTTCGGTCATCGACGCGGATAGGAACCACTGGGGCAGGTTTCTGTACAAGCGCCGGCGCTTCATCGAAGATGTGGTGCGGATGGTGCAGCAAGACCAGAGCCTTGAGCCCGCTGATAAGGCACGCCGGGTGGCCGCCCTGAAGGGTTCGCTGGGACGGCTTGCTCTTATCACTCCCGCGCTGTGCGAGAGCTACCTGCGCGCTTGGGTTGCCGATCGGCAGCGTTGGAACGACTTCCTGGATGAGCCCGTGATTCGCCGTATCCGGCAGCTCCAAGGCGGCGAGCGGTGCCGGGGCGCCCTGAAAGCCCTCACGCGTCCGGGCTCTCCCGATCTCAACTGGCAATTCGGCGGGAACGGTCAGCCCTTCGTGAACTCCGAGGATGCCAAGCCGCCGCGTCATCACCGCCCGATCTCGGAGCCGGCGGCTGCCCCAAACCGGCGCGACAGGCAAGCCGTGGGCGCGGGGCGTTAGCGCTAGGCCGGTCGCCCGGCGCCTGACCCGTCAGCAGCCCTGAACTGAGCCTGGTCGCCGGGCAACTGCCCCTGAGTGAGGAAGAAATCCAGCGACTCCAGAGCCTTACGTCCCACACTCAGTCCTCGGTCACACCGGCCTGGCGCGGCCTGGAGTGAGGCAGGCCACAGTGAGGCAAAACCATAACGAACCAGTCACTGGATTGCCCTAATCTGGCCAAGGTGACCATCACTACTGGCCGTAAACCGGGCCCGGCCGCCGCTCAGCGGCGCAGTCGCCTATGAGCCTCGCGCCCGCCGAACGGCGGGCCCTGGACGGGATCGAGGGCTCGCTGCGCCGCTCGGACCCGCGGCTCGCCCGCATACTGACCCGGTTCTCGCTGCCGCTGTTTCGCGGCGGCCTGGCCATCCTGGCTCGCCGTCTCCGGCAGCCAAAGCTGGCGATCGTCTCCGTCCTCGCCGTAGCCGCGGTAGCCGTGCTCGTCGTGGCCGCCCTGCACACGCCGGAGCCGCCGGTACCGTGCGCCGCGGCTGCCACCTCGGGCCTGGTCGGGCCCGGCGCGCAGGCCAGTGACTGCCTGTCCCTGCAGCACGAAAGCATCACCGGCCAGCCCAGCACGAGCCCGACCAGCACCAACCAGTCCATCATCGGCCAGACCAGCACCACGGGATGGCCGGTAAACCAGGGCACGTCCTAGCGCGGACGGGCACTGCTTCACCCGAAGCAGTGCCCGTGTAGGTCCTTGGCCTGCGGGCTCGCCCCTCACGTTCCGCTCGGGTCGGCGCGACGGACCCGGATCGCGGTGGTCGCGATCATCAGGAAGAGCACGGCGATCGCCGCGGCGACCAGGAAAGCCCGGTCGAAGCCGGCCGCCAGCGCGTGCTGGTACGCCGCCTGCCGCACGGCCGCCGCGGCCGAGGCGGCATGACCACGGGCGCCGTTGGCGGCCACCGTCCAGGCCACGGTGCCCAGCACCGCGAGGCCGATCGACGCGCCTACCTGCCGCCCGGCGTTGAGCAGGCTGGAGGCTATCCCGGAGTCCGCGTCGGCGACGCGGGCCAGGGCGACCAGCGACAGCGGGACGAACATCAGGCCGAGCCCGGCCCCCGTGACCAGGCTCGGCCCGAGCAGTCCCCCCACGTACGTGCCGTGCTCGGTCATCCGCGACAGCCAGAACAGGCCGCCCGCGCTGGCGGCGGCGCCGGCCATCAGCAGCGGGCGCGCCCCGATCCGCGGCACGAGCCGGACGGCGGTGGCGGTACCCGCCACCAGCATCACGGTCAGCGGCAGGAACGACACTCCCGCCCGGAGCGCGGAGTAGCCCCACAGGTCCTGCACGAACAAGGTGAGGAAGAAGAACACGCCGGAGGTGATCGTCCCGACGCCCAGCATGATGACGATGGCGCCGGCCCGGTCCCGGTTGCGCAGCAGCCGCAACGGCATCAGCGCGTGCTGGCTGCGGGCCTCGATCACCGTGAAAGCGGCGAGCAGGACAACACCGGCGGTCAGCGCCGCCAGGACCTTGGCGTCACCCCAGTGGGATGTCCCGTCCGGGCTGGTGGCGGCGTTGGACAACCCGTAGACGAGCGCGGCCACCCCGCCCGTTCCGGTAATCGCCCCTCCCAGGTCGAACCGGCCCGTCCTGCGAGCGGAAGCGGGCAGCACGACCAGGGCCGCCAGCGCCGCCGCGATGCCGATCGGCACGTTGACGAACAGCACCCAGCGCCAGGAGACGTACGCGACGAGCAGGCCGCCGGCGAGCAGCCCGATCGCGCCGCCTGCCGCGCTCATCGCGGAGTACACCCCCATCGCCCGGGTGCGACGCGGGCCTTCCGGGAACGTCGTCGCGATCAGTGCCAGCGCGGTGGGCGCGACGATCGCGCCGCCAGCACCCTGAACGGCCCGGGCCGCCAGCAGCCAGGCCTGAGATGTGGCAAAGCCGCCGGCCAGGGATGCGCCCGAGAACAGCAGCAGGCCGATCACGAACATGCGGCGGCGGCCGAACTGGTCACCGGCCCGCCCGCCGAACAGCAGCAGCCCACCCAGCACCAGGGCGTACGCGTTGATCACCCACTCCAGCCCGCTGCCGGAGAACCCGAGCGCGGTCTGGATGTGCGGCAGCGCGACGGTGACGATGGTCGCGTCCAGCACGACCATCAGCTGGGTCGTCGCGATGACGAGAAGGGCCACGCCGAGGTGGCGGCCCTCGTTGCGGGTGCGGGTCTGACTTATTACCGATGATGTCGTTGCCATGGCTTCGATGCTGTCGTCTGGACGGCCCGCCGTCGTCGTGCGCAGGAAGCGATTTCTGCCTGGTCAGCGGGGATACCGCCGGCCTCCGGCCTACTCCGTGGGGAGTAGCCGGCAATAGCGACTGCGGGCGGATGCTGCCCGCGGGCGGGACGCGTACGCTCGGAGAATGCGCACAAATCGGGGGCGGCAACGGTTCCTCGCGGCCGGGTGGCTCATCTCGGCGGGTGTCATGGGTGTGACGTTCCGCATGTGGCAGCTGCACCTTCACGAGGTCGAGCAGCGCGCGGAGGAGGCGGAACGGACCAGGGACGAAGCCGCCCGGCGCCGGGCGGTGGAAGAGCGGCTGCGCATCGCCCGTGAGCTGCATGATTCCCTGACGCACAGCATCTCGGTGATTCAGGTTCAGGCGGGGGTCGCGGTGCACCTGGCCCGCAAGCGCGGGGAGGACGTCCCCCCGCCCTGCTCGCGATCCAGGAAGCGGGCGCGGACGCCGTCCGGGAACTGCGTGCCACGCTCGGCGTGCTGCGCAGCGAGGACAGCGACGGCAGCGGCCTGTGCCAGCTGGACAGCCTGGTGGCCCGGGCCCGGGCGGCCGGCCTCCCGGTGACAGTGACCGTAACCGGCGTGGAGCGACCGCTTCCGCCCGAAGCGGACCAGGCCGCCTACCGGATCGTGCAGGAAGCGCTCACCAACGTGAGCCGCCACGCCGGCCCGGCCAGCGCCACGGTTCACCTGCACTACACACCCCACGCCCTTTCGATCCAGGTCGACGATGACGGCAAGGGCACCGCTAACGGCACTCACGCCAGCATCGGCACCGGTACCGGGACCCGGCCACCGGGTCCCGGGCTGGGCCTCGTCGGCATGCGGGAACGAGTGTCCGCCCTCGGCGGCCAACTGCACGCCGGACCACAGGACGGCGGCGGCTTCCAGGTCCGCGCCGAACTCCCCGCGCGGGCCCAGCCGTGATCAGGATCCTGCTCGCGGACGACCAGGCGCTGATCCGCAGCGGCATCCGGTCGCTGCTCGAGGCCGAAGACGACATCGAAGTAGTCGCCGAGGCCGCCGACGGCCAGCACGCGGTCGCGCTGGCCGCCGAACACCGCCCGGACATCGCCCTCATGGACATCCAGATGCCGGTGCTCGACGGCCTGGAAGCCACCAGGCGGATCGTCGCGGACGAGCGGCTGGACAGCGTGCGCGTCCTGATCCTCACCAACTTCGGCCTCGACGAGTACATCTTCCAGGCGCTGCGGGCCGGTGCGGCCGGCTTCCTGCTGAAAGATACCGAGCCCGCCGAGCTGCTGCAGGCACTGCGGGTCGTCGTGCGCGGCGACGCGCTGCTATCCCCGGCGGTCACCCGCACGCTGATCAGCGAGTTCGTCGCCCGGCCGCCGGACGCGGTCGCCGCGGTCGGGATGGAAACGCTCACCAACCGGGAACGCGAGGTCGCGGCGCTGGTCGCGCACGGCCTGTCCAACGACGAGATCGCCGAGACCATGGTGCTCAGCCCTGCCACCGCCAAGACCCACGTCAGCCGGGCCATGATCAAGCTCGGTGCCCGCGACCGGGCTCAGCTCGTCGTGTTCGCCTACCAGACCGGCCTGGTCACCCCACGCGCCACTGGACAAGCGTCTAGCCACTGACCGCGCCGTGGCCCGGTCACCCACGACGGCATCAGCGCTCCCAGCTCCCGATCGGTCAGGAATCAAGAAGCGTCATGGTGTGGGCCGTGCCTAGCCTTTCAATGGAAGGCCGACATAACACCAGGCCCCCTGAGCATCAGGAGAGGAAGCCCAGTAATGCCCGCGAAGACTGCCACGACCGAATCCAATGGCTTCAGCGCCGAGGAACGTGCCGCGATGAAGAAACGCGCCGCCGAGCTGCGCGCCGAGGGCAAGAAAGGAGCCAAGAAAGCCGACGGCCTGCAGGCGGTCCTCGACAGCATCGCCGAGATGGCACCGGAAGACCGTGCGCTAGCCGAGCGGGTGCATGTGACAGTGACCGCGAACGCCCCCGGGCTGTCGCCAAAGACCTGGTACGGGATGCCCGCCTACGCGGACGCGGACGGCAAGGTCGTCATCTTCTTCCAGAACGCGAGCAAGTTCAAGTACCGCTACTCGACCCTGGGTTTCCAGGAAGCGGCGAACCTCGACGACGGCGATATGTGGCCCGTGGCGTACGCGCTTGAGGCGTGGAGTCCCGCGGTGGAGAAAAAGGTCGCCGAGCTAGTAAAGGCCGCGATCTCCTGACCAGTGCCGCCACCGCCGCGGAGCGCCCGCGGCCTGGGAGGGCAGGCTCCTCCACGTGGCAGGCCCGTTCTTCTCACTGAAGGCGGCGACCGCGATCGGCCGCCGCAACAGGTCGATGATCACCTCTGTTGCCGTCTCGCCACCCAGGCCCGCCGGGTACTGATACTCCTTCAGCGCAGTGGTGAGGAGGCTGTCCTTCGACGCAGCGACGCGGTCGATGAGGAGCTCGCCCTCATCGGCGCGAACGCCGCGACGTAGACAAGTCCCGCCACGTTGCCGCTCTGCGGGACGGCGTTCGTGATGATCGCGCCACCGTAGGAGTGCCCAACCGCAAGCACCGGCCCGGGCGTCTGCCTGATGACGCCGGCGACGCCCCCCAGCGGATTGACGATGGCCTTCACCGGGACGCCCGCCGTGACGAGGCGCTCAGTCACCGCGGCCCAGCTGCCCGCGTCGGCGAATGCGCCGCGGACGAGGACGACGGTCGGGCCTGATGCATAGGACGTGTCAGGAACTGCGCCGTGACATGGACGCCGACCCGGTCGGGGGTGGTTACCCGCGATGCACGGGGCAGCCTGACTTACGGCCGGGGCCGCTGTTTGACCCCCGCCTCGAGCAGGCTAACGACCTCCGCAATGCGGGCCGCGCGCAGATCCGGCCGCCGGGTGGTCGAGTCGATCCAGCGCAGGTAAGCCTTGCGGTAGAACTGCGCCAGCGTGTCGAAGAATGCGCCTGCCGCCGGGTTAGCCGCGAGCGCCGCGACGATATCGTCGGCGAGATCGCCACGCTGCGGCCCTTCCGGGACCAGCTCAACATCCACCTCATCACCGATCGTGACCCCCATACTGATCAGCTGCTTCGGGGTCACGGTCAGCACCCATCCATCCTCGGCCGGTACCAGCCTGGTCCGGATCCGGCAGCCGCCGATCGTGCCGCTGACAGGATGATCAGCCTTGGCGCCCCACGCCTCATCTGGGTCGAACGACGCTGTGATGACCGCGCTGTGCCGGGGACCAGCGGCGACGACGGCGCGGAAACGCTGCGAGCCCATCATCCCATCGTGGCATGGACGGCGGTGATAGCGAGAGGCCAGCCCACGCGGTCCAGTTCCCGACGCTGACCATGCTCACCACGGCATAAGCGGTAAATCAGCCGAGTTGCGTCGTCGCTCATCTAAGTTGTGCGGAAACTGGTGGGACAGCGGGGCCGCTGGAGGAGAACGGGATGAGCGACGTGATTGTGGTGGGTGCCGGGCTGGCGGGGCTGGCTGCTGCCCGGCGGCTGGTGGCGAACGGGCATGAGGTGACGGTGGTCGAGGCCCGCGGGCACGTGGGCGGCCGCACCGAGGGCCTGGTGCTGGATGACGGCACGCCGCTTGAGCTCGGCGGCCAGTGGCTCGGTGAGGGCCACACCCGCATGTATGAGCTGGCCGGCGAGCTGGGCCTGTCGACGTTCCGCACCTGGAACGACGAGGGACAGCTGCTAGTGAACCTGCAGGGCAGGCGGTCGACGGTGAAACCGACCAAGGGTGCCGTGCCGAGGATGTCGCCGTTTGCGCTGGCCGATCTCGCCCAGGGCCTGCTGCGCTTCGCCCGGCTCGCGGCGCGCACTGATCTGGAGCGGCCGTGGCTGACGCCCGGCGCCGAGGTGCTCGACGGGCAGACCTGGGAGAGCTGGATCCGCCGCAACTTGCGCACCAGGGTGGGACGCGCGTACTTCCACATCGCCTGCGAGGCGGTGTGGGCCGCCGAAGCCAGTGATGTCTCGCTGCTGCACGCGCTGTTCTACACGCACTCCAACGCCGATCTGAGCACGCTCCTGGCGGTCGACCGGGGAGCGCAGCAGGACCGGGTGACTGGCGGATCGGTCCTGGTCGCCGACGCGATGGCCGCCGCACTGGGCGAACGGGTCGTCCTGGGCCGCCCGGTGCGCCGGATCGAGCACGACGGCCACGGGGTCCGGGTCATGACCCGCGATGGCTCGGCGTACGTCGGCGACGCGGCCATCGTGACGCTGCCCCCGACGCTGGCCGGCCGGGTGGAATATGACCCGCCGCTGCCATCGTGGCGCGATCAGCTCACCCAGCGGATGCCAGCCGGCTCAGTCATCAAGGCCTACGCCATCTACCCCGAGCCGTTCTGGCGCCAGGACGGCCTCAACGGGCAGGCCGTCTCGGATACCGGACCGGTGAAGGTGACCTTCGACAACTCGCCGCCATCTGGCACGCCCGGCGTCCTCATGGGCTTCCTGGAGGGAAAGCAGGCGCGCATCTGGGCGCGCCGCAGCCCGGCCGACCGGCGCGAAGCCGTACTGGGCTGCTTCGTCCGCTACTTCGGCCAGGCGGCAGCACGCCCCGCGCAGTACCTCGAGCGGGACTGGATGGCCGAGGAGTTCACCCGTGGCTGTTACGGCGCGCACTTCGCGCCCGGAGTCTGGACGTCCTACGGCCAGGCGTGGCGCGCGCCGATCGGGCGCATCTACTGGGCCGGCACCGAGTGCGCCTCGCAGTGGAATGGCTACATGGAAGGCGCCGTCCGCAGCGGCGAAGCGGCCGCGGACGCGGCCGGCGCACCTTGACATCCGACGTGATGAACACCCGATAGCGCATATGAGTGCGTTGCGCCAAGCCACCGTCAACCGGCTACCTTGGCTTTCATGAGCGTCGACGTAAAGAATCTGCTCCGGGTGGCGGGGACCGCCGCTGCGGTGACCACGGCCCTGCAGGCGGCGACCGCGGTGGTGGCGGTGCGCCAGGGCCGCCGCGACTACGCCGACGGGGTCTGGGGGCCCGGTCTTGCCGCGATCGCGCTGACAAGCGCGGCCGTCGGCAGCGGAGATCGATGGCGTCGCTGGACGCTGGCCGCGGCGACGGCCACCTGGGCGGCTCGCCTGGAGCGGCAGATGATCGGGCGGCTGCGGCACAGCGATGAGGAGGATCCCCGGTATACGGAGTTTCTCGACGGCGACTCAACGGCGACCGTGGTCGCCAAGGTGTTCGTGACCCAGGGCCTGTCCCAGCTGCTGGTATCAGCCCCCATCCAGCTCGCCGCGGCCAGTTCGCTGCCCCGCACCGCCCGGCGATGGCTGTTTCCCGCGGGCATCGCCGTCATGCTCACCGGAGCCGTCATTGAGGCGCTCGCCGACCATCAAAAGACCCAGTACGCCCAGCGCGGCGAGGACAAGCCCGACGTGCTCGACACCGGCCTGTGGGGCTGGTCAAGGCACCCCAACTACTTCGGCGACTCGGTCGTCTGGGACGGGGCGTGGCTCGCCGCGGCCGCATCCTCACCCGCCACCTGGACCGTCCCGGCGCCTGTCGCCATGAGCTACATGCTGATCTTTGCCACCGGCGCGAAACGCACCGAGGCACGCATGCAGGAACGACCGGGCTACCGCGACTACCAGCAGCGGGTTCCCATCTTCCTTCCCCGCCCGCCTAAGACGACCGCTCCGGCCGCATAGCCCGAGGCGGCGGGAGGCACGCCGCATCACCGCCGTCGACGACCAGCAGAGACCGGCTACCGGAACGAGGGCCGATTGGTGTGGTGAGCTTCTTCCCGCCAGATGACGCGGTGCTGGTGGCCGATGGCGGCCTGGCCACCGAGCTCGAGGCGCAGGGAAACGATCTGTCGGACTCGCTGTGGTCGGCGCGGCTGCTGATGGACGCGTCCGGGCAGATCCTGGACGCGCACCGGGCGTTCTTCGCCGCCGGGGCCGTGATCGCGACCTCAGCGAGCTATCAGGCATCCTTCGAGGGCTTCGCGCGCCGGGGCCTTGACCGCCGTGAGGCGGCCGGGCTGATGAGGCGCAGCGTGGAGCTTGCCCGGGCCGCGCGCGACCAGGTGGCCGGGGACGGGCGGATGCGGTGGGTGGCCGCCTCGGCCGGACCGTACGGCGCGGCGCTGGCGGACGGGTCGGAGTACCGGGGGAGGTACGGGCGCAGTGTGCGGGAGCTGACGGCCTGGCACCGGCCGCGGCTGGAAGTGCTAGCCGAAGCGGGCCCGGACGTGCTCGCCTTGGAGACGGTGCCCGATACCGACGAGGCTGAGGCGCTGATGGCCGCGATTACCGGGCTGGGCGTCCCGGCCTGGCTGAGCTATACCATCGCCGCCGGGAAGACTCGTGCCGGCCAGCCGCTGGAGGCGGCGTTCGCGGTCGCCGAGGGCGTGCCAGAGGTCGTAGCCGTGGGGGTCAACTGCTGTGCGCCATCGGACGTGCTGTCTGCTATCCAGACCGCCCGGGCGGTAACGGGCAAGCCGGTGATCGTGTATCCCAACAGCGGCGAAGAGTGGGACGCCGAGCGGCGCGCCTGGACAGGGCAGTCCCGCTACTCCTCCGCACTGCCACGCCAGTGGATCGCGGCGGGAGCGAGGATCATCGGCGGGTGCTGCCGGGTCCGGCCCAGTGACATCGCGCAGATTACCCGTTTCCAGCGCGGCTAATGGCGCTATGACCCGATGGTCCCGGCAGTGTCCTGGTTGATGCGTCCGGCCCGGCGCTACAGCAGGGGTGTCCCGGCTCTTTGGTAATGGACTTTCACGCTTCAATCCGCGTGCGATGGGTTGCGCGGCTGAGTTCGGCGGTAAGCTCCGCCACGGTCGCGACTCCCGAGGCAGTGTCGGGTGCGTGCAGGATGGCCTTGACCAGCGCGGACGCGACGATCACACCGTCGGCGAAGCCAGCCACCTGGGCAGCTTGCGCAGCGTCGGAAATCCCGATTCCGACGCAAACGGGGAGTTCGGTGGTCGCCCTGATACGCCGCACGAGCGAGCTGGCGGCTGTACTGACAGCGTCCCGGACTCCGGTGACGCCCATCAGCGATGCGGCGTAGACGAACCCTGTCTCGGCCGCGGTGAGCTCCCGTAGTCGCTCGTCGGTAGTACTCGGCGCGGCCATGAAGATGGTGGCGAGGCTGTACCTGGCCGCACTTTCACGCCACAGCGCGGACTCCTGGACGGGCAGATCAGGCAAGATGCATCCGGCGCCGCCTGCCTCAGCCAGCTCGCTGCTGAAGCGCTCGGCGCCGTACTTCTCGACCGGGTTCCAGTAAGACATGACAAGGACTGGCTTGCCGGTGGCCTGATATGCCTCTCGCACGGTGCGGATGACGTCACCGATCCGGACGCCGCCGCGCAGGGCTATGTCGTCCGCAGCCTGGATCACCGGGCCGTCGAGCACCGGGTCGCTGTGCGGCAAGCCGACCTCGACGATGTCGGCTCCGCTGTTCAGCATCGCCTGGATCGCGGCGATACCGTCGTTGACGGTTGGAAAACCGGCTGTCACGTACGTGATGAGCGCGGCCCGGTTCTCTTGCTTCGCCCGGGTCAATGTGTCGGCCAGAAGCTGGAGGTTTCCGCTCACTGCTCGGCTCCCGCTGTCCCGGCCGCGTCGTGGCCTTGCGCGGCAAATCTAGGGACTTCGGTGAGCCCGTTCGGATGGGCTGCGTAGCGGGCGAGCGGTTGATCCAGTTCCGCGGCGACCCCGAAATATCCGTCCCCAACAGGGGATTCCCCCGGCAACACCGGGAGGAAGATTTGGCTGTTCATCGCACATGCGCTCCTGGCACGGGACAGGCCCGGCTTTAGGTGGCTGGTAAGGGAAGCTTGAGTAGGCCTCGTCGCCCCGAATCCGGGGAACGAACGGCGCACCGAGGAGAGTGATCTCGCTCAGATACCTCGCACAGAACACGGGACACCGAACCATCGCATCCCGTTCACCTGACCAGCCTCAGCGCCAAGCACGTACCGCACCCTGCGTCCCAGCACACGCCGCGCGGGGGCCCGGCAGCCGCGCGGACGGCACCCAGAGGCGAGGTGGATGGCGATGGACACAGCAGGATGCTATCCCGCAGCCATAGGCCCGGTCACGATAGTGCAGGGCGCGCATACGGCTGCACTCGGTGTCCGCAGGCCCTTCCCTGCCTGGCACGCGGCGGGACGAGGGGTGGTTCGCAGCCTGGCTAAGCGATCGGCTGTGCTGTTACTGACCGCAGCCGGGTGGCCTACTTGGCCCCCGTCCCTATCGGCGGCCGTGGCGGGAGATGGCGGAGCAGGTTCGTGCGGTATTGGAGGATCAGCCAGTTCTGCACCCGGTAGATGGCAGCCGGCCTGCCAAAGACCTGCTCGAAGGCGGCAGCCGGGTAAATGCCGTGCACGTCTGCAACCGCGAACGTGGCGTTATACCGCGTTGGGTCGTACCACAAGGAGTTGGTCTCCCACCAAGGCGCAGTGATGTCCCACTCGGTGGTGTGCGGTTTCTTGGCCACGACGACCGCGCGAACCTCGGCTTTGCCCGATGATTGCAGGCTGACGATGGACGCCTCCCAGTACCCGGCGATGCCGTACCGGAGAGCGTGGGCCTGGAGAAATGAGGTGAGCGGAGCGGTGGGCGCGGTCGCACCGTTTCCCTGCTGGGCTGGGCCGAGAGCCGGACCGACGGATGGCCTGGTGGCGGCGGCACCCAGCGGCAGCAGCGCGATCAGGGCGGTCGCCATGGCTACCACCACCGCACGCAGTTCGCCGGTGATCCTGGCGGGTACCAGGGCCCGTGCCGCGAGCACCGCGCCGCACGGCAGCACCGCGGCGATCTCGTGGGAACCAGATGCCTCCGGTTTCGCGGAGACCAGGTAGGCACCTAGGTTGACGACGATGGCAATGGCGAGGAGCTGCTCGGCTGCGCTCGCCCTGCGCCAGGTCCACGCCACCCGCACGAAGCCGATGACGGCGGCCGCCAGGCAGGCTACGCCGAACGCGGCGCCGAGAGAGCCCAGCAGGGTGTCCGGCCGGTCAACGGTGCCGAACAGGTAGCGAACGGCCCCCCAGACCGCGGACACGTGGCTCGGCCACTGCCGGAACGGTGCGACCTCGGTGCGCGGCTGGTCCATCAGGAAACCGCCCGCGCGCTTCATCAGCGCGCTGAGCAGCCACGCCAGCGGCACCGAGACGGCCGCGGCCACCACCGCGGCGGCGTCGGGGGAGCGGAGCTTGCGGGCGGCCAGGACACGGTAACCGCAGGCCAGCACGACCGCCGGCACCGCTACGTAGCGGACGGTCAGGTCGCTGAGCTGGCCGGCGCACAAGATAATGCAGAGCAGGGGTGCGGTGAACCTCCGGCCCGGCACCCGGTCGATCAGCAGGATGGACGCCAGGAGGAACACGGAGGTGCCGATATGGTCGGGTTCCTCCACCAGCAGCCACACCGTCTGCATGGTGAGCAGCGGCCCGGCGAGCACGGCGACCGCGACCGCGCTGCGGGCGGCCTTGGCCGGGCCGCTGCTGCCAGTCACGGCCAGCGCCACGACGCAGCCGGCGACTATCAGGAAGACCAGCGCCGAGGCGACATGCGTGGAAAGGGTGCCCAACCCGAACACGAGCTGGACAACCCCGATAAGCGGCAGCTCGAAGAAGAAGAACGTCGCGTCCCCAAGGAGCCAGCCGTGCAGCAGGAGGTGACCGTGGATGAGGTCCCACGCCTGCAGCGCGTTGTTCGCGCCGTCGGAGTCGATGCGCCCGCCAAAGGAGATCCGCAGCACGAGGGCATACAGCACGATGCCGCTGCCAGCCCACGCCGCCGCCGACCACCAGCGCCGTGACCTTCGTCGCACTTCCGGACTTTGCTTGGCCACGTGCAGCCTTATCATCGATCCGCCCTGCCCAGGCCGCGGGCAGATGTCGCCCGAACTCGGTGAATGTGGCGCCATCGTACTGGATAGCGGATGCCACCACGGCGACGCTCACCACGCCTGCCCCGACCACGGGTACGCGTATCTTGCGGCTGGCACGGGGCGGGCAGCTCGGCCGAATCCGCCTGAACGCCGACTGCCGAGGAGCCAGGCACCGTGAGCCTCCGCCGCCAGTCCGGCCTGGCATGTATCTTCGGTTGCTGGGCTGACCGATCCGGCTATGACCATTCATGGCAGAGACCCACGATGGCATTGCGAGCGCTCACGCCGGGACGCACCGCGCCATCGAGGTTCGCCTCTTTCATCACCTCGCAGCGCTGGTGCTCGCACCATACTTGCGAGTCGCCGGACAGCGGGTTTAGCCGTGCCGCACGTTCCCGGCCGGCTCGTAGTAGGCGAAGATGACGCCGGCTGGGTGATTTGCGTGCTGACCAGCCGCAGGGCCGCCGCCCGGGCGCCATCCCGGAACAGCTTCTTACCCGAGCCCACGTGAACCGGGAAGTAGACCAGGCGGTATTCGTCGATGAGATCGTGCTCGATCAGGGTCTGGGCCAGTCCGCCGCTGCCGTGCACCTGCAGCTCACCGCCCGGCAGTTCCTTCAGCTTGGCGACCTCGGCCGCGACGTCCCCGCCCAGCAGCGAGGAGTTGTCCCAGTCCACGGACGACAGCGTGGTGGAAGCCACGTACTTCGGCAGCAAATTGAGCTTGCTCGCGATGGGGTGGGCGGGGTCGGTCACGGCCGGCCAGGAGTTGCTGAAGTTCTCATAGGTCTTCCGGCCCAGCAGGAACGCGCTGGCCTGGCCGAACCAGCCGGCCACGGTGGCGCCGCTCGCTGGGGCGCGGTAGGGAGTCTGCCAGCCGCCGTGTTCGAACCCGCCCACACGGTCTTCGTCTGGGCCGCCGGGTGCCTGATAGACACCATCGAGGGTCAGGAACTGGTGCAGGGTCAGCCTCATTCGTCATCTCCTAGCTTCTGACATGCCTGTCTCGCATGGGCAGGAACGACGGTTAGGACGTGCGACCAGGTGAGAATTCATCGCCAGCGCGCGCCCGGTTCGGTGTCCGGCACAAACTGGCGGCACCACGATCAGCGAATCTGGCACCTCCTGTGATCGCCGCAGCGTCGTGTTCGTGACCGTCACTGGGCAGGTCCTGATGACCGTCCTCACTTGAGTTCCTCGATTAGCGAGCCCATCCACCGCCTCCTCGCTCCTGCCCACGACGCTAGGAGACCACATCGCCGATCAGTTGGTCATCCCGCGAAACTCCTGGCCAGACGTCCCTTCAGGAGAGCTGCACCCAAGCCGTTCATGCGGTCTGCTCGGTGACGGTGCGGCGCAGCTGCGCGACCTGAGCGGCACCGGCGAACCCGATCCAGGGCGGGACCTGATGCCTGGAATATCGGCCGGATGCCGGGGGCTGGCCGGCGGTGCCGGACTTGCCTGGATCAGTGTCCGGGATTCGGGATAATGTGACCAGGTGATACAGGTTTGCCGGCTGCGGTCCGGCTTGGGCCTTTGGCGGCTGCACCCTGCTAGTCGGTCATGCGGGCGCGGGCGTGCCTAGCACCGATGAGCTGCGTGCCCAGGCGCTCGGGGTGGCCCGGGGCTGGTCGCCGCCTGGCGCGCCGTCGTCGTGGCGGCTGACCGCTGCGCTGTTCGAAGCGATCGCGGCTCATGACGACCTTCTGGACCGGCTGGCTGTACTGCCGGCGGATCGGCTGCCAGCGCTACTGGGCAGCGCCGCCATCGCGTTCTTGGTACGACGCGACCGGCCGGTCCCGCTAGCTGGCTACTTCCCCGAGCCAGGCACGGCTCAGCCGCGGTTCGATGACGGATTCTTCCCGGCTTTCCGGGCGTTCTGTTCGGCGCGTCTGGACGACATCGCCGAGCAGTGCCAGGGGCGCCGGTACCAGATGAACGAGGTAGCCCGCTGCGCCCAGATCGCCTTGGGCATCGCGGCGGCCAGCGCCGGATCCACCGATCCGGTCGCCTTGGTGGATCTGGGCACGGGGGCTGGGCTCGGTCTGCAACTGGACCGCTATCGCTACCAGATCGGCACCGGCACGCACGGCCCCGCTGAGGCCACCCTGACCCTCGCCTGCGAGATCCGCGGTCCCGTCGCGCCGCCGCCGCCCAACCTGCCGCCGATCCTCACCAGGATTGGGGTGGACCTTGACCCGATCGACCTGGCAGACCCTGCGGCCCGGGCATGGCTGCAGGCCTGCGCGCCACCTGAGACATCGGCCCTGGCCCGGCTGGCAGCAGCGATGGACATCGCCCGGCGCCATCCGGCCACGATCATCGCCGGCGATATCGTCGAGATGCTCCGCCGGGTGCTGGCCGCCATACCCGCGCAGCAGCGCATCATCGTCGTGGACGCCTATACGGCTGTGTTCCTGCCTGGGCAGCGGCGCGCTGAGCTGGCTGGCCTCCTCGCCGAGAGCGGCCGGGAACGTCCTGTGACCTGGCTGTCCCTTGATCCGCTGGTCCCGCTGGGACCCGCGGGCCGGGACAGTGTGCAGGGCCTGCCGCTTCCGCCCTCGCTGATCCGCGACTACCAGCACGGCGGTGTCTTCGCCGTGCTGGGAGCCCGCACCTTCGACAGGGACAGCGACCGCAGCCGCCTTCTCGCCCGCGCTCACCCTTCAGGCCAGTGGATCGAATGGCTCAGCCCGTGACCACCTGTTTCAGCGGCCGCTCGATGCAGCCATCGAGGTAATCAACGACTGAGTTGCGCCACAGCGGCGAAGGTCGCGCTATGGCGTTCGCAGACGTTAAATGGGCCCCGTGCACCACGGGTGAAGCGCGGGAAGGCTCGGGCATGGTTAGCGTTCAGGCGGCGACGTTGGTGGCGCCGGGCCGGATAGAGATCCGGGATTACCCGTTTCCGGCTGTCCTTGAGCCGGGAGCCGTTCTGCTGCGGATGATTGCGTCAGGTATCTGTGGTACCGACAAGCACACGTTCCGTGGGGAGACTGTCCAGTACGCCGGCACGGCGATGGAGCGCAGCACACCGTTCCCCATCATCCAGGGGCACGAGAACCTTGGGATCGTCGAGGCCATTGGGCCCGAGGGTGCCATCGCATACGACGGGACGCCTCTGCAGGCCGGCGACAGAGTGGTACCCGCACCTAACCGTGCCTGCGGGGTGTGCCGGAACTGCCAGCGCGGTTTCCCCTACTACCTGTGCCGCCATCTGGAGAACTATGGCAACTCGCTGTCCTGCGCCGAGCCGCCGCATCTGTTCGGCGGCTGGGCGGAGTTCCTTTACCTCAGGCCCCGGACGCCCGTCTTCCGTGTGCCGCGGGACCTGCCGTCCGGGGTTGCGGTCCTGACCGAGATCTTCGCCGTCACCCACAGCCTGGAGCGGGTCGCAGCCATCCGCCGGCCCGGCGGTTTCCTGCCAGGCGACACGGTGGCCGTCGTCGGCGTGGGCTCGCTCGGGATGGCGCACCTGATTAAGGCGGCGCTGATGGGTGCGGGTCAGGTGATCGCTGTCGACAAGTCGGCCAGGCGGCTGGCTTTGGCGCAGCGGCTAGTGAACGCCGGCGTAGTCGCAGTCGGCAGCCCGGCCGGCGGGTCGGATGACGACGTTCGCGCTCAGGTACTGGACATGACGAGCGGCGAAGGTGCGGACGTAGTCGTCAATGCCACCGGATTCCCGGGCTCCTTCTCCCTGGCGGCGTCGGTGGTACGTGACGCGGGCACGATCCTGGAGGTCGGGGCGTTCGTCGACATGGGACCCGAAACGTTTAACCCTGCCGTCATCTGCGGCCGGAGCCTGACTGTGATGGGAACAGGAGGCGAGGATCTGCAGGCATACGACCGTACGCTCGCTCTGCTGGCCCGCCACGCTGACGCGATCCCGTTCGCCGAGATGGTCTCTCACACATTCCCCGTTGCTGATGCCGCCGTAGCCATCGAAACCTCGCTGGATGCCGCCACCGCCACGAAGGTCCTCATCTCCAACACACTCAGCCTGGCTTAAAAAAGCGCCCTGGTGCCCGGGCAGTGGCGGCCTGCCGGCCCGCTTCGAGGGCCCGTCCCGTGAGCGCACCTGATGAAATGGCTACCACAAACCGCTGCCGCCAGAAAGTCGCCGTCACCGGCAACACTGTCAAGGCGGGGATTGCCAGAAACGCCTGGGCGCCGGTCTAGCCCAGGGCCGGTCAAGCGGGGTCGGCGGTATCGAACCCGGTCCAGCCCCTGCACTGGCAGCGCCGCCACCAGCGGCCGCGGGCCAAGCAGGAACGGGAGTCGAGGTGCGAACGAGCGCGGTGGCCGCAACGCGTGCGTGGCGCGGCTTCGGGCCCGCTGTGCTCGGGTCGCCCCTGCCGCGGCGGCGGCTGCGGCGCGCCCTGCCAGCACGACCGCCAGTACACCAAGCTAGCTGGAATGACGGCTAAATGCCCAGCGGCGCCGTCCTGTCGCGTACCAGTAGCGAGGCCGGGCCGGGCAGGCAGGCGGTCAGCCTGGGCAGTAGACAGAGTCAGGAAATGGCCCTGGGTTATCGCGACGATCGATGCGCGATACGAATCTCCAGACGGCGATGAATCCGGCGCCGCGGAACAGTCTCAGCTGACAATGGAGCACCAACGGGTGCCACGCAGACCCGAGGAGACAACATGCTGCCCCCAGGGATCGCTTACGACATCGCTGCCGAGCAGGGGAAGGCCAGGGTGGCGCAGGCAGCCACGCTCGCTCAGGCCCGCGCTGCGCGGCGTGCTCGCCGTGGCCGCCGCGGCCGGTCGTTTTCCGGGCTGTTGTCCAGGGCGTGGCTATCGCTGCGGCCGCGGACGGCCTGACCTCCATGCCGAAGGCCGCCCCACTCCAGGGGAGTGCGGGTCGATCACGCGCCACGCTGATGGCTGCGCTGTTCAAGGGCGTGAACACCGGAAGTGGCGAGTCATGAGCAAGGAAGCCAGGACGGTGGGCCGCCGGCCCGCGGTGGTGGTCGCGGCGCTGGTGGTCGCGGCAGGCCTGATCGCAGGCGGCTGCTCAACCGGCAGCAGTAGTACCTCGGGCGCGCTGACGTGCCCGTCCAAGCGCGGTGCGGCGGTCACCGGGAACGCCCCGGCCGCTACGGGCCGGCCCGCGGCGGGGTGGACGCAGCCTGGTACCGACCTGGCGAACACCCGCTACGTGGCCAGCGCGATCACCAGCGCGGACGTCTCGAAGCTCGGGGTGGCGTGGACGGTGCCGCTGACCATACCCACGACCCGTACCGACGGGGCCTACGCGGCCACACCGGTGATCGTGAAAGGGTTGGTGTACGTCCAGGACCTGGAATCCAACGTGTACGCGATCAGCCTGGCGACCGGCAAGGTCTTGTGGACGCACGACTACAACTCGCCGAACGGCGGGCCAGACGGCGTCAACGTGGCCGGCGGGGTTGTGTACGCGGCCACCGCCAAGGCTGCAGTCGCCTTGGACGCCGCCACCGGGGCGCAGTTGTGGAGCCGGACGCTGATCGGCAACGATCACGAAGGCATCGCCATGGCGCCCGGCTACAACCACGGGAGCGTGTACGTATCCACCGTGCCGGCCAACGTGACGGGTCAGTACCTGCCCGGCGGCGAGGGGATCTTGTGGGCGCTGAACGCCAAGACCGGCCTGCCGGAATGGTCCTGGAACCAGGTGCAGAACCTGTGGGGAAACCCGGGCGTCAACTCCGGCGGCGGGCTGTGGTACACGCCGTCGTTCGACGCCCAGGGCAACATCTACATGGGCGTCGCCAACCCCGCCCCGATATTCGGTACCAAGAGCTACCCGGTGGGGAGCAGCCGCCAGGCCCGGACCTGTACACCGACTCAGTGGTAAAGCTGAGTCCGGCCGGGAAACTGCTGTGGTACTACCAGCTCACCCCGCACGATCTGTACGACTGGGACCTGCAGAACCCGCCGGTCCTGTCCGCCGCGAACGGGCGACAGGTGGTGATCGACGGCGGCAAGGCCGGGATCATCGTCGAACTGGACGCGCGGACCGGCAAGCTGCTGTGGCAGCGCCCCGTGGGCGGCCACGACGGGCATGAGAACGACGGCTTGCTCACCGAGCACGCCACGCCGACCTCGCGGGACCCCCTGCCAGCGAAATTCTGCCTCGAGCCGAGCATTTACGGCGGCATCTTGACCCAGCTGGCCAGCGACGGCTCCACCACCTTCGCCGCCGTCAACGACCTCGCTCTGCCGGCCAAGCCGACTGGCTTCACCGGGTCGCTGGCCAGCAGCATCCAAGCCATCGAGAACGCCGTCGGCGAGATGGTCGCCGTCAGCCAGGACACGGGCACCGTCATCTGGGACACCCCGCTGCCGTCGTCACCGTACGGCGCCGCGGCGGTGACCAACGACGTAGTGTTCACCACCACCGTCAAGGGCGACCTGTACGCGCTCGACGCGACCACCGGCGCCATCTTGTTCAAGACGCCGATGTCCGCCGGGAGCAACGCGCCGGTCGCGGTCGACGGCGACTACGTCATCGCCGGCGCCGGTGTCGCGCTGTCCACCACGCAGCGGGACATGATCATCGCGTACAAACTCGGGGCGACGGGCAAGCTCCCTGACACCGTGGGCTCATAACCTGACCTACGACAACGAGGCGCTCGACCCGGTCTTCACCGTCCTGGTATGCGAAGACACCAGGCCACCATACGACCCAGAATCGGTGCGCAAAATCCGGTCACCGTGAACGGCAACCCGAGGTGAGCCCTTCGAGGCATCCCTCAAACCGAGACCCGGCTCATTAGTCAAGTCGCTAAATGTCCCGCCTTTCCTGGCCTTGCCGTGAGAGCGTCCGATGTTAGTTAGCCTCGCTCGCACAGATTCATCAGCAACGCGGCCTGCCGCGCAGACAAGCCTCACAGCATGAGCGGTGAATAAGTCGAGCTCCGTTGTCGATCCATCCACGGTTGCGGGACTGGCCAACCTGGCGGCAAAGGCAGGGCTGGTTGTTCCTGCGAAGGGTTCAAGAAGGCTAGGAGGTAGACCCGGCCCAGCCCACAGTCCAGACCGCGATACGACAAATGAGTGCGATCGGGTCGGGGGTTACCGGACATGGCGAGTTGCGGCCGCGAGGAAAGTTTGCAAGGTGAGCCGGGCTTTCTCCCCGCTGCTGGCCCTCTCGTCCTCGTCAAGTGCCGTGTGGATTTCAGTCGTGGCGTTCAGGGCTTTCTCAGCTAGTGCCACGTCAGGCAACGTTTGCCGTGTCCTGCAACGGCACGTCGGGGCTATCGGCCGCGATGAGAACGACGCGCGATACGGGACACCGCACGGCTACGAGATTTAGGTGCGTGGCTGCGATTGAGTCGAGGTTCTGGGCTGGATTCCGCATAAACTCGTGCGATGAGCCTGGATCACCTCGGGACACCGCTGCGGCCCATGACTCGGGCGCACGGTAAGAGCTCCAACCGGCTGTACCGGCTCGACACCGACCAGGGATCGTTCGCGGTGAAAGAGCTCAACCTCGTCGACCGCCGCTGGACCTACCACGCCGACGACGTGTTCAGGTTCGAGCAGGCCGCGTTCGCAGCGGGCATCCCGATGCCGGAGCCGATCTCCGCCGATCCCGACGTGCTCGTGCACCGGTGGGTCGAAGGTGGCAAGCTGCCCGAAGCCCCAGTGCCGGCAGCGTTCGCGTTCGAGATCGGCGAGATCCTCGCCCCCATCCACGCACTCGACGTCGAGTGGACCCAGGTGCCGATCAAGGACCCGACGCCACGGGACTGGCCCGAGCTCGCCGAGCAGGCGGCGGCGACCGGACAGCCGTGGGCCGACGAGCTCGCGTCGCACGTCGAGACGTTTCTCGCGATTGCCCACTTCGTTGACACCTGCGAACGGCCGGGCCCCGTCGTGGTGACCCACAAGGACATCCAACCGTGGAACCTGCTCGCTCGAGACGGCCGGCCCGTCGTGCTCGACTGGGAGCTGTCGGGGACGCTCGAGCTTGCCAGTGAGCTCGGCTCGGCCGCCCTGAGCGTTGCGAAGGGACCTGCCTTCGACGACATCGAGCCCATCATCTTCCGCTCGGTCCTCGACGGCTACGTCGCAGAGGGCGGCGCGCTACCACCGCCGGGTCCGAGCTGGTTCGTGTTCATGATCGAGGGCTGGCTGGGGTTCACGCGCTGGAACATCGTGCGCTGCCTGGCCGGCGTCGAGCCGCCGACCGGTCCCGATCTCGCGATGGGCCATGAGGAGGTGCGCAACGGGTTGCGCGGCCTCCCCGACATGTTCGGCCGGCTCCCCGAGCTCGAGGACCTGCTCGTTTGACGGTAACCCGCTTCTGCGCTGGGTGCGCGGCATAACGCGCGCTTCCGATCCCCGCTCGGGATCGATACCGGACACGCGCCTATCGGCGCGTAGGGAGCGGCGAACGCCCCAGAACGAGCGCCCCCGAACACCGGTGTGCTGCCTCACCCACCACCGGGCCGGAGTCACGCCACCAACGAAGCAAACGTTGCCAGACGCGGCACCAGTGCCGCATCAAGCTACGTTTGCCCGGTTGACGATGCGGCGGAGCCGTTCGTCGCAGGCGTGGTTGTCCCGCTAGATGATGTACCGGCGGATCATGCTGGCCTGGTCTTTCTGGCTGGCGTGGCCGGTGCCGTCCAGCGCGACGTACCGCAGCGCCGTGAACTGCGCCTCGACGCGGTTTAACCAGGACGAATTCGCCGGCGTATAAGCGATCTCGACGTTGCTCGCCTTCGCCCAGGCCCCGGCCCGGCCGTCCCTCCTGGTGGTCAGATGCGGGCTGAAGTTATCGCAGATGATCGCGATCCTGACAGCAGGCGGATAGAGAGTGCGCAGGTAGCGGCAGAGCTCGCCGAACCGGCCCCGGGTCTTGCGCGGCTTGACGTGCCCGGACAGCTTGTCCTGGCCCGGCTCATAAGCGGCGAACAGGTGCCGGACCCCCTCGGTCCGGGTATAGGTGGCGCGCATCCGCGGCCGCGGCGCCCGGCCCGGTTCTTTGCCCTTCCCGCTCACCGCGGCCCACTGCCGGCCGGGCCGTGGCTGCAGGTTCAGCGGCCCGAACTCATCCACGCAGAAGATCACCTCCGGCTCGCCGGGCTCCGGGCGCCACGTCACGGCCGGCGATCGCGTACAGGTGCTCCACGCGCGCCTTCTTCGCCGCATAGTCCGGATTCCTGGACGCCTTCCAGGTCTTTACCCGCTGAAAGCTGACGCCCTCCTCGCGGAGCAGGGCCCGCAGGCCCTCGTGGCTGATGTCACCGGCCCATCCCCTCGGCCACCAGGAAATCGGCCAGCTTGGCCAGCTGCCCCAAAGTCAGTGCCACTTGGTGCATCGAATTAGGCGCTTATGTGCTTCAGCTCAGCCATGACGAAAATGCGTTAGACCATTGATATTTCGCTTCCCAGATAGGACCAAAACATCGGATGGATCCGGAAACTCCGAGCGGAGGTCACCGTTTGCTGACTGGCTTGGTGCGGACCGAGGAAGGAACTCATGCGAATGCGTCGTGGGCCGACGTCCTTCGCTTCAGCAGCAAGGAATCCAACATTCCACAAGATTTCTACTAGCGACTCAGGGGTGCAAGTGTCGAGCCAGTCTTCAGTCTCGCGGGATGGAAGGTCACGGGTGATCAGTTCGAGACAGAGCAATTCGAGTTCGTCGCGTGTGAATCCCGGGCCTTTCCCGCGGAATGCCTCAAAGAGGCTTATCAAGCCTGGATATTGAAACCGATACTCTGCAGCAATATCTCTGGCGCGTTCCTTGGAGTAATAATACTCGGCTTCCCTGACCGCGGTGCGCTTAAGTGGGATTGCATTTTGCGAGTCGCGTGCGTGCTCCAAAGCGAGGATGCAGTACTGGATTATCTCGCGCGGACGGTACAGCGTCCTATCGATGATGTACTGGAATGATCCCTCGGATGCGGTTGCCGAGAACAGTGTGTCCCAGCAGGCCTGATCGTCATGTTCTGCGAGGGCGGGAAGAGAGTGCCGGATGCGGTTCGCCATAAGTTTAAGCAGTGATGTGCCATTCCACTGGATTGATTCAATCATATCCCGATACTTCTGTGCGTCTTCATAAAGCTCTGGGATATCTTCGTACAGTTCCCGGCGCAGTGATATGTAAACGCGGAGGTTATCGTGCAGAGAGTTAACTGAGATGCATGCCTGGAACAGTCCTGCCACGAACGCCCGGGCGTCCTCCGATGAGTCCCATCCGCGGTCTAGCTCATCCACCAGCACGATGATACGGCGGCGGCGGGCGACTTCTTTCAGAGCAGGCAGCAGGTGATCGATCTCTTCGAGTTTATAGAGCTTTTCCAGTTCCCTGGCACGAACGCTTGCCTCGTATTTGCCTATTTTGAAGCTCTCCATACGCTTGAGATAAGAAATTAGCGCTGCTAGTTTGCTGGCTTGTTGGTTAACGTGGTGATCGCGTATATATTTGTAGATCTGCCCGCCCCCTCTACCCAGGGGGATCCGTCTAATGGAAATTTCCTTCATGATCAACACGTATATAAGGTATTTCCATGCGGCTGCATAGGCGCCATATTTAGCCCACGACCCTCGGGCTTCTGACGCCATGGTCTGGGTTAGTAGCTCATAAGAGTAGTCCTCAGGAGAAAGCTCGATGACGTAGCTTCCAGCATTTCGTTCACGCCGGGCTAGGACCTGAAACAAGGCACTCTTGCCGATCCCGCGCCCGCCGATCAAGATTCTTTTTGTTCCAGCCTTAACTCGGCCGTACGCCTCCGATTCCACGAAGTACTCATCGAGGCCTCGCTCGATGTCACGCTCCGCAGCTGGCGCTCCGAAGTCGATCCTCGAAAGCGATCCTGGCGGAGGACCGATGCGCGCCATGATTACTACCCAACGCAGTTCGGCGGTCGCGAGGTGGGGGAGACCCCCATGCACCTAAAAACCAGTGCGAGCACGCCTGCCGGAGTCGAGCGGGTCGCTCGTCCTGCCCGCCGTGCGGAAGTACCTTGCATGCCGCTACGCATGCAACCCATCATTCCTCCCAGCTCGGCGAAATGCTAGCGCAACGATTGTTGCCGTATACGTTCAGAGCTTGAAGAGCGACTTAAATACGCCCTGGATGACCCTGCCGCGCGATATAGCACCATCAGTAACATCTTAACCGTCAGAAACATCCGCCCCGAATTCCTCGGCGCAAGCTTGATTTAGAATGTCCGAATGCAAGGAGCCGCGTGGGCTCATCCGCTCGGCAGGATGTCTTGGCCGGTTTGCGATCGTATACGGTTAGGGGTGCGCCCAAGTTTCGACAGGCTTCGTCCTGTTCGAAGAAATTATTATAGCGCTGCTTAACGAAATAGCTGCATGACTGGCAGCCGCGTACCACTCACGTAAGTTGGCTTCCTTCTGCAGGCGGAAGCACGTACCCGAAAATGCCCTCTATTCCGCTAATGCCGGGCGCCTTTCGGGGTGGTGCGGTAGACCCGGCTGTGCCTGGTGCTGGTTTGCCTAGGATGGGCTGGTGAGCGGGGATCGTGAGCTGGACGTAGTGGTGTTCGGCGCCACGGGTTTTGCCGGGCGACTGGTGGCCGGGTACCTGGCTGGGCATGCGCCGGGCGGTGTCCGCGTCGGGCTGGCCGGGCGGTCGCAGCGGCGGCTGGCCGGTGTCCGGACGGGACTGGGTGCCGCCGCGTCGGGCTGGCCGCTGCTGGTCGCCGACTCGGCCGATCCGGTGTCGCTGGTGGCGCTGGCCCGGGCGGCCCGGGTGGTGGTCAGCACAGTGGGGCCCTACCAGGCCCAGGGGCTGGCGCTGGTCCAGGCCTGCGCCGGCGCGGGCACCAATTATGCGGACCTGACCGGTGAGGTGCTGTTCATCCGGGACAGCATCGACCACTGCCACGACGCGGCCGCGCGTTCGGGCGCGCGGATCGTGCACGGTTGCGGGTTCGACTCGGTTCCGTCCGATCTGGGCGTGCTGCTGCTGCATCAGGCCGCCCGCACCGATGACGCCGGCGACCTGCAGGACACCACGCTGGTGGTGACGGCGCTGCGGGGCGGGATCAGCGGCGGGACGCTGGCGTCGCTGATGGGGCAGCAGGAGGAGGTACGGGCCAGTGCCGCGCGCCGCCAGCTGGTCGGCGACCCCTACGCGCTCAGCCCTGATCGGGCCGCCGAACCCGACCTAGGCCGCGAGCATGATCTGGACCGGGGCAGCTACGATGGTGACCTGCGGATGTGGGTGGGCCCGTTCCCTATGGCCGGGATCAACACCCGCGTGGTGCGCCGCAGCAACGCGCTGCAGGGCTGGGTGTACGGCCGCCAGTTCCGGTACCGGGAGGTGACCGGATTCGGTGCCAGCCCGGCCGCGCCGCTGCTGGCCGTCATGACCGGTGCCGGGCTGAAGGCCGCGCAGGCAGGGATGGAGTTCGGGCCGTCCCGGGCGCTGCTTGGCCGGCTGCTGCCGGCACCGGGCCAGGGCCCTGGCGAGAAGACGCGCCGTACCGGCTATTTCCGCATACAGATCCACACCCGGACCTCGGCCGGGGTGCGGTACCTGGCCGCGATCGAGGCCCAGGGCGATCCGGGATACGCCGCCACATCGGTGATGCTCGGCGAGGCCGGGCTGTGCCTGGCGCTGGACCGGGACCAGCTGCCCAGCCGGGCCGGCGTCCTGACACCGGCCACTGCGATGGGCACCGTGCTTGCCGGTCGGCTCAGGTCGGCGGGCCACACCCTGGCCACCCGCCAGGTCACTCAGTGACCCCGGAAACTCCCGCGTTCTGGCTGGCCAGCCTTGCGCGCCGCGCGTTAGCCACGGCTGCTGGAATGAGAACACGAAAGCGTGGACAGGAACGTCACGCGACCAGCCTTTCTATCCAAGTGAGAGGCCGCCCGGTCCGCGGCAGATGCGGACGTTCGCCCCAAGGATGGCAATGTGTAAATACAGAACAGGTGATTATCCAACGGGCCATGCCGGGACTCCTGAGAGGCCCGTCAACGGCCAGATAACCGCGCGCCGACCCGCCCCGTTAGGGCGCAGCGGAAGCCTCTCGGAGATGGTGTTCTGCATGCCCGTTCTGGATTCCAGATGAGTGCCGACGCGCCTGGGCGGATAGATCCAGAGGGGGTTGCGGGCTGTCAGCGCCTGGCTCGGGATCCTGGGCATGACTGCTGTGTGGCGCTTAGCCGCGCCGAGATGCGGCGGCCGCCAGCTCGGTTCGGGAGCTGACGTTCAGCTTGGCGAAGACGTGCGAGAGGTGGGTTTTTACCGTGCCCCTGCCGATGAACAGGCGCTTGCCGATCTCCGGGTTCGTCAGGCCCTGGGCGGCCAGTTCGACGACCTGGAGTTCGGTCGGGGTCAGGCTGTCCCATCCGGTGGCGGGCCGTTTGCGGGTCCCCCTGGCGCGGCGGGCGTAGGCGACAGCCTCTGGCGGTGTGAGTGCCGATCCTTCGGCCCACGCCTGTGCCCACTCGGGGCCCAGTTCTTCCTGTCCGAGCCGTACATCCTCGTCAAAGCGCCCTTGATCACCCGGTAGCCGCCCCTGGCCGGTCTCGGCGCGGAGCGTCTCAGCTGCGGCCAGGAGGCGTCCCCCTTCAGCGAGTTGCCCCTCCGTGATCAACAGGCCGCCGAGGGTTTCGACTGCCAAGGGCACGCCGAGCAGGATCTCCTTGCCGGCGAGGTAACCGAGGGAGTCGTGCAGCAGGTCGCAGGCCGCCGGGTCCCCAAGTTGGCGCGCCGCGACCCCGCGCACCATCCGGGCTGCGGAGCGGTACCACCCCGTGGGGGCGGCCTCTTCGCTGAGGGCGGCAAGCCGGATGGCCTCCACGGGGCGGCCTGCTTCGAGGGCCGCCCGAGCGGCTTGCTCCATCAGGTGCGAACCGTCGACGAGATCGCCCCCCTCGATCAGCGCCACTGCGATCGGCTCGAGCTCTGCCGCCACGCCGGCGGGGTCCTCCAGCAGACGGGCCCGCGCCGCGAAGGCTGGGATCAGCGCCTCGCCCAGGCCGCCCCATTCGTGACGCGCATCCAGGAGTGTCTCCAGCTCCGCTGCCATCGCCTGCGGGCGGCCAGCCGTGACGAGGACCAGGCACAGGAGCGCGCAGGCCCAGACCTCCAAAGTGGGGTCGCCTACGGTCCGGCCCACCTCGATCGCCCTCCGGATCTCGCTCTCGGCGACCGGCATCTGGCCCCGCTGCGCCGCCACCCAGCCCATCCCACCGTGGTGCCAACCCCGCTGGAACTGGTTTCCCCGGCGATCGCAAATCGGAAATGCCTCCTCGAGGAACGGTACGGCGAGGCGGTGATCACCCTCGGCCAGGTAGGTATAGGCGACGATCTGCAGCGCGTCGGCCAGACACCACTCATCCTGGGCGGTGCCAGCCAGCTCCGCGGCCTGGACCAGGTGCTGCCGTGCCAGTACCGGATCGGTCAGGATCAGGCCGGCTCCCATCGTGTGCAGGCAGCGCGCCGCGGTCGAGGGGTCGCCGATCGCCTTCGCCCCGGCCAGGCCGATCTGGGCGCGCTCGAAGGCCCCGACCGCGTCGCCTCCGTAGAAACGGACGTAGGCGCAGCCCCAACGAGCGCGTGCCACCGCTTGGCCGCCCGTCGCTTCGGAGCTCTCCACCAGTCGTGACTCCCAAGACGCCGCTTCCCGGTAGTGCCCGTGCTGGGCCCAGAAGAAGGCCAGTGACCCCACAATCTCCAGGGCCCGGCCGTGCCGTCCCGAAGCCGCCGCCCACTCCAGCGCCGCACGGAGGTTGGCGTGTTCCGCCTCCAACTCGTCCAGCGCGGCCGGGTGGGCGTCAGTCGCTTCGCTTTCCAGCGTCCTGGCCAGGTTGCCGGCCCACGCGAGATGGCGCTCACGCAGCACCTCGGTCTCACCAGCGTCCGCCAGCCGGTCCAGCGCGTACTGGCGGACGGTCTCGAGCAGCCGGTAACGCCCCGGGCCGTCCAGGTGGACCAGCGACTTGTCGACCAACCGGGTCAGCACATCCAGAGCGGCGCGGTCGTGCACCGGATCAACCGCGGCAACCGAGTCCGCGGCGTCGATAGTGAAGCCACCGGCGAAGATGCCCAGGCGGCGGAACAGTACTCTTTCCTCCGGTCCCAGGAGCTCGTGGGACCAGTCCACCGAAGCGCGGAGTGTCTCGTGGCGTGGCACCACACCCCGCCGGCGGGCGGCAAGGCGCCCGAAGCGGTCGTCCAGGGCGCCCGAGATGCGCTCGGTGGTCAGGCTCCTCACCCGGACCGCCGCGAGCTCCAGGGCCAGCGGTATGCCGTCCAGTTGCCGGCAGATCCTGGCCACCGCCGGGGCATTCTCGCTGGTCACACAGAAATCTGGATCGGCTTGCACCGCCCGCTCGATGAACAACCTGACCGCGTCGTAGCGTCCTAGAGCCTCCGGCGTTTCGCAGGCGGCCGGCGGCAGACCGAGTGACGGCACGCGCCACGTCACCTCACCCTCAATGGCGAGCGGCTCCCGGCTGGTAGCCAGGATGGCCATTCCCGGTGTCGACCGCAGAAGACGCTGCACGAACGCGGCCGCGCCGGCGATGAGATGCTCGCAGTTGTCGATGACGACGAGAGCCGGCTCTGTCCCGAGGTAAGCGGATAGCGTGTTTAGTGCGTCCCGGCCAGGCGGGACTCTTACCCCGAGCACGTCGGCGACCTCATCAGCGATCAGGCCCTCGTCGGTCAGCCGCGCCAGCTCAGTCCACCAGACCCCGCCTGGATAACGGTGCAGGACGCGGCCGACTATCCGCTGGGCCAAGCGGGTCTTCCCGCACCCTCCTGCCCCTGTGAGAGTGAGGAGCCGGGTTTCGGCGAGCAGTGCCACGCCCCTGCTGATGTCGCCATCGCGGCCGATAAACGACGAGATCTCCACCGGCAGATTGTTCGGGGCCCCAGCGTGCGACCCGTGTCTCACCTGAAGTCTTTCGACGGCTTTCCCTGGTTGCGTCGCCAGAACTCCTCGCAGTGCTCGGTGTCGAGATCGACCGTCCACATCCTGTCAGTCTGTCCGTCCTGCCGGAGACGGCAGACATATACGGCCAGATTATCGAATTGATCCCCACTGGGACCTTGGCCGGTCTCGTGAATCAGGTTGATGGTCACGCGGTCGTCGGCATACACGCAGCGACCATCCTGCTGGAACGTGTTACTGAGGGCCGCGGAGAACTCCAGGAGCAACAGGCCCATGTCCGCCTTGCCGCGCGCGACGCGCCATGGGCCCGCTCCCGGGCCATTCTCGAGGATTATCTCGTCCGCCAGCGCTTCGAAGGTAGGCCCGTAGTCACCCAGGCGGGCGGCATCGAGGGCGCCCTGGGCCCGGTCGAAACTGGGATGGTTGTGCGTTTCCGGGTTCGTTTGCTGAGTCATGCAGGGATCGTCGCACCCGGTTCGGCACAGAACATCTGCCACCTGGCAGAGGCTCCTCAAGACAATGGGGGATCTTGAACCCGCTCGGCTACTCCCCGCGACCACTCGCCTCCAACTGGACGGCTGGCGGGATCGCCGGTCTCGGCCCGGGATGGTCGCCGGAGATGTCCCGGCCCGTACCAGGAAACGTCCGCAAGTTCTGTCCCAAAGTCCCAATCTGGGCATCCCGCAACGCCGGGTGCGAGCGCACAGAATGACGGCTTCAACTAACTCGCCCCGCACTCATACTCATCAGGGCTCTGGTCGTCTACATGAAGAGTCACGCAGCAATTTCGGCAGTAGCGCAAGCGCGCTGGCTCCATCACGGAAGATTATGCATGGCTGGGCATGAATGCGAGCATCGGCAACGCCCTCATTTCGGTCATGTGAGTACGTGCCTTTGATGGGGCGAGCCTGGCGCGTTGTTCGCCTACTGGCCAGTGGCCGCTTTGAACTGGACCAGTAGTTCGGCGGGGTACCCGTCCGCGGTCTTTCACCTGTATGCCCTGTGCTTTGGCCCACTCACGGACCTCTGTCGTGTTCAGCCCGCTCATCGATCCCTTTCGCCCAGCGCGGGCGGGCGCGGAGCCGGCACCAGCATGCCTTCCAGCCTTGACGTAGGCTGCCAGCGCATCCCGCAGCTGCTGGGCATGCCCGGCGTTCAGATCGATCTCATACTCGATGCCATCCAGGCCGAAACGGGCCGTTCCCTCAGCGGCGCTCCCATCAAGGTCATCGACGAACAGGGTCTGTACCTTCTAAGCCACGGCCGCCTCCGCTTGTGGCTGACTGACGCACCACCTTAGGCAGGACAAAGTGCATAAGCACGCAGGCGCACCGTAACGCCCAGGAGCGACCAGCGTTCCGGAGCGCGGCTCGCCCAGCCAGGCGACGCGGGCGGCGAAACCCCGACGGACGCGGAGGCCGGGACGGGCGTCCACGGGCCCGGCAGGTCGGCGATCAGTGCGGCCAGTTCGCAGATGGTGCGGGCGGAAAGCGCGGCCCCCACGCGCTGGTCCAGCTCGGTCAGGGTGAGCCGCCCCTCGGCGACGGCAGCACACAGGATGTCCACGGCGGTGTCCCGGTCGGCGTCCAAGGCCCGCTGCTGCGGCTGGAACAGCGGGTCAGGGAGGATGAAGGCGAGCGGCCCACGGAGATCAACGGCCGGGCTCTGTCATACCGTGGCGCGGCGGATCGTGGCCTGGCCGCCGGCCAGGATCACCACCGTCAGGGCGGCGATGACGCCGGTCAGGGCGAGGGCGCTCAGGCTGGGGTGGGGCCCGCCGACGCCGGACCAGGTGCGCGCGAACGCGACGGCGATCCCGGCCGGTACCTGGATGGCGACGAACGCGAGCAGGCCCAGCATGCCCCACCGGCGATTCACGATCCCGTACCACATGCCGTACACGAACAGCGCGGACAGCCCCACGAACGAGGTCAGCCAGGTGGCGTACCAGGGCCCGTTCAGGAGATACGGCACCCGGAAAAAGGTGATGGACAGTCCCCAGCCGCCGGTCGCCCGCTCGATGGCCTGCAGCCCGGCTATCACCAGGGCGTAGACGAAAGACATCGACACCCCGAGCAGCGCGGTACCAGCGTAGAAGGAGCGGCGGGTCGCGCCAAGCGCGAGACCGAACGGCAGCCACCGGCCGCCGACACGCTGCACGCCCATGATGAAGAAGTAAAGGAAGGTGACGGCCAGTCCGTCGCGCCAGGTGTCGCCTCCCCGTGCCGCGTTCACGGCAAAGAGAAACGCCAGCATCGCCAACGGGAGCGTAACGAATAGCACCGGCTGCACCAGGTGGTAGCGGGCCACGTTGATCATGGCGTTCACGCTCAGGTCCTTTCGGTCAGGGAACCGGCGCCGGCGGCTGGCCAGACGTGCGGACCACCAGCTGCTGCAGGGACAGCGGGGTCAGGTCCAGTCCCAGCGACCGCGCCCGCTCGCGGTCTTCACCAGACACCTGCCCCACCATGACGGCAGACGCCTGGGAACCGAGTCCACGCCGTTCCCAGACCAGACGCCCCGCGGTGAAAGAGTCCACCGCCAGGACCGGGCCGCTCACCGTGGTGGCCATGCCCCGCAGCCCGTCGGCCGCCGCGTCCAGCGCGACCCGGCCGCGGTCGATCACGATCACGTTCTCGAACAGGGCGGCAGCCTCGTCGATCAGGTGAGTGGACAGCAGCACCGTGCGGGGGAACGCGGCGAAGTCCGCCAGCAGCCGGTCATAAAACACCTGCCGCGCCACCGCGTCCAGGCCCGCGTACGGCTCGTCGAACAGCGTGACCTCGGCGCGGGCGGCGAGCCCGATCGTGATCCCGAGGGCCGACCGCTGCCCGCGCGACAGTCCCTTGATCGCCTTGCCCGCCCGCACCCCGTAGTCCTTCAGCAGCGAGGACGCCAGGCCCGCGTCCCAGTTCGGATAGCAGAAGGACGCGGCACGAAGCGCGTGGCGCACCTTGAAGTCCGGGTACACCTGGTCCTCGCGGACGAGCACCAGGCGGCGCAGCACGTCCTGGTTCTCGGCCGGCGCCGCACCGAAGACCCGCACCGAACCAGATGACGGAAACTCCTGGCCCGCCAGGATGCGCAGCAGGGTCGTCTTGCCGGCGCCGTTGCGGCCGAGCAGCCCGGTGATGGTCCCGGCGCCGACCGCCAGGCTCACATCGTCGAGGGCGACCTCGTCGTAGTACCTCCGCGTCAGCCCGGTTACCGAGATCACCGGTGTCATACCGCGACACCTCCCCGTTCACTACTGGATTCCCTGATCAGCGCGATCAGCTCGCCGGGGTCGATGCCGAGCCGGGTCGCCTCGGTAAGCAGCGGCTGCACGTACCGCTCGGTAAACTCGGCGCGCCTGCGGGCCAGCAGCGTCGCACGCGCCCCGGTCGCGACGAACATCCCGATCCCGCGGCGCTTCTCCAGCAGTCCCTCGTCAGCGAGGACGTTGATTCCCTTTGCCGCGGTCGCCGGGTTGATGCGGTAGAAGGCGGCCAGCTCGTTGGTGGACGGCACCCGCTCGCCCTCGGCTAGGCCGCCAGCCGCGATCTCCCCCGCTAGTCTCTCGGCGACCTGCACGAACAGCGGGCCGCCCTCGTCCAGACCAGTCATCTCTGGCACAGCTACGACCTCCCTGCATCACCGCTTCAGTCGTTCACTACTTGAGTAACATACCGATTAACTTCAAGTCCGGTCAACCGCTGAGATCCGCCCGTGCGCCGATGCAGCACCGCCATGCGGGAACCAACGCTGGTGCTATGGCGGGCGAGCGGGCAACGGGCGGGCCGTCCCGCGCGACGGGGCGCGCACACCCGTGGCCTTCCAGGCATTGCAGCCGCGCCGATCAGCCTGTTCTGCACACCGGAAGCCATCTCGCTGACCGGGCGGGAACGACGCCATATCGGCGGGTCCGCGGGCGTTCTCCCCGGCCTCCCTCGTCGCTCAGCGTGATGCCGGAACAGGGAGACGGACGCTCCGGGCATTCGCATCCTCCTGTGCCCTGACGGCCTGGGCCGGGGCAGCCGACTCCGCCGCGGCGTACCCAGGCATGGCCGCATGCCGGGGTCCGACCCGCTAGACACCCCTGACGGCCGGTGCCCGTCTCCGGACTGGATCCAGATCGAGGACACCGGCGGCACCCGGATCATCCTGGCCGCGGTTCCCGCCGCTCGCCCACTGCGCCGTGACCGGTGATCAGCTTCGCGGTCAGGATGACGGACCCCGTGCAGCATGCACCTGCGGACGGAGGTGCCAACGCCATGGCAATCCGGAGACCCTGTCGGCGGCATGCGAGTACGTCTCGCCTGTCGTGATAGAACGCTTTCAGGGGAAGCACTGCGGTCTCGCTGAGGGCATGGTGGATGCGCCAACGGATATCTCGTCTACCGCTATATCGCGGGCATGCATGCCATGCAGCGCGCGAGTGCTTAACGCGCAGATAGCCGGGTGAGGCGTCAGGAGTCCCTGTCCCGGCTTCGACAGCCTGCTAAGACAGGCCGGCGCCATCTACGCTTTCCTTGTGGGAACTAGCGCATGGTTGGCACCGGTGGCGGGCTTGGTCGGCGTTATGCTTGGAGGCCTAGTCAGCTTCGCCGTGAGTCACCAACAGATACGAGAAGCTCGCGGACAGCGAGCATATGAAGCTCGCCAGGAGCGACGGCGTCACAGCGAGGACAGGCAGTTTAAGGCATACGCAGATTTCATCGTTAGTCACCGTGCGGTTCAAAATGCATTGCACTTCTACTACGCACCAGCGGCCGGAAAACCAGATCTCAATGACATTGATGCGCTTCTTCGAGCAGGGTATAACAGCTCTGCTATGGTGTTCCTTGTTGCGGAGACCGAGCGGACTAAGAGCGCTTGTATAGGAGTGCTGCGCGTTCTTCAACATGCACAGGATGCCATTCACGAGAACGCAGGCAATCTAGATGATAGCAGCCCATGGTCCGAGCTTAATGTTACTTTGGGTCGCGCTATGCGCGAGTTCGAGAACGCCGCGAGGGCAGAGCTCGATGTCAATGGTCCGGAGTGGACATGGATCGAACGGCGGTAAGCCAGGCTAGATGCGGAGCCATCGGCCTTTGTTGGCCACCCCCGCCGCAGACAACAGCCCAACACCAAAGCACGCGCGGAAAGCGGCATGAGCGGGCATTAGCTCACGTGGCTGACGGGCCACACGATTTCGGCGATACGGTTCTCCGGGTGTACCAATACGACTGCCTTTGCGGCCAGACACTTCGCCGAGTGAGTCCGCTGGGTTGCGAGGTAGCGCCGAAGAACGTCGGCCGGGTCAGCGCCGGGTTCAGCGGGAAGCGAGCGACCGAGAAGATCTACACGCCTGCCTGAGTAACGTGGCGGATCACCGGGGTATCTGCCGAACCTCGAGGGGCCAAAGTCCTGCATTCCGCGCCATCTGGCCGGGAACGGCCAGTCGTCATACTGGGCATAGAAGGACCAGACGTCGAAGTCCTTGACGCCCGTTGCTTTTATCGACGTAGTGCAACGCAGCACCTTGGCCCAGGGCCCGGCACAGGAGGCGGCAGGCGTATCTGCCGGAGCCTTGTGGATTCCGCTTGAACAGGTCCGCCTCGGCCTCGGCGGCCAGCGCGGCGAGGCGGAGCAGGTCAGCTCTTTCGATCTGCGCCAGCGACCGATCCGGATCCTTGGACACGTCGGCCATTCTGGCACGACGGGTGCCGATCCACCCGATGCCGCAACGGTCGGCAGGCGACAGAAGCGGCGGCCGACTTATGAGCTGTCCTCGGCACGTTATTGTCGCAACTTCTGAACTGACCAGTATCATCTCGGGCGTGACTTCACCGGACGTGGGCCTTCCCCGAAACATCGGGGCGCCAGCCACCCGAGCTCTGACGGCCGCTGGCTATCGCCGGCTCAGCCAGCTCGGGAACGTGCCCGCAGCCGACCTGGAAAAGCTGCATGGTGTCGGTCCGAAGGCACTGCGGCTACTCCAGGAAGCACTCGAGCAGTACGGCATGTCCCTGGGCTAAGGCCGCGCTGAAGGGGGCGCCGCTGGCCGGTGTCAGCGCCGGGCTCTGCAGTGGGAGGCCCGCCCGGAGAGCCTCAAAGAGAGCTGACGGCGGGTCCATGCCCAGGCATGCCAGGACAAAGGTGCCTATCCGTAACGGGCCTGCCGTCGGCTTCGGTTCCTGCCGAAGGCCCGGCGCAACAGCCGGGGCGCATCCGGCGGTGGCGCACATAAAGCGATCTGAATGTGCCATCAGGTGGGGGAGATGGATGCTGTCCGTGGCCATGAGAAAGTCCCCGTGTGTGGCCGGGTGCAGGTCCCCGCTGGTGGCCAGTTAAAAGTCCCCATCCCTCGTTTCGCCGTGTCTGCCGGGTTTCCGGGTCCCGGGCGGTGACGGTGGCGGTGCCACCCAGTCACCGCACCGCCCGGGAGCTTTTATTGAAGTCTGCGAGGGAACGTATGGACATCATCGCCGCCTACCGAGAGGCGGGAACTTTCCGTGGGGCCGCCCAGATCGCGGGGACCACGCATAAGACCGTCCGCCGGGTGATCGCCCGGCATGAGGCCGGGGGGACCGCGCCGCCGCGGGTGACGCGGGCCCGGAACTATGACGGCGTGGCCGGCCTGGTCGCCGAACGCGTGGCGAAGACTGCAGGGCGGATCTCGGCCAAGCGGCTACTGCCGGCCGCGCGGGCAGCGGGTTACCGGGGGTCGGACCGGAATTTCCGCCGGCTGGTCGCGGAGCAGAAGCAGGTGTGGCGGCGGGAGCATCACCGGGGGCGCCGCCCGGCGGTGTGGTCGCCGGGTGAGCACCTGGTCATCGACTGGGGTGTGCTGGCCGGCCTGCATGTGTTCTGCGCGGTGCTGGCCTGGTCCCGGGTGCGGTTCGTGCGGTTCGCCGCCGATGAGCGGGCCGCTACGACCATGGCGCTGCTGGCGGAGTGCTTCGAGGTCCTCGGCGGGGTGCCGGGCACGGTCCTGGCCGACCGGATGGGCTGCCTGAAAGGCGGTGTCGTCGCCAACGTGGTGGTGCCCACGGCAGAGTATGTGCGGTTCGCCGGGCATTACGGGTTCCGGCCGGACTTCTGCCAGGCCGCCGACCCCGAGTCGAAGGGGATCGTGGAGAACCTGGTCGGCTATGCCAAGGCTGACCTGATGATCCCGCAGGCACCCTTCGGGGACCTGGCCGCCGCGAACGCGGCCGCTGCGGCTTGGTGCGCTGAGGTCAACATCGCAGTTCACAGCGAGATCTGCGCGGTCCCGGCGGAGCGGCTGGTGACCGAGCGGGAGCTGCTCGCGCCGCTGCCATCGCTGCGGGCCAGCACCGGCCGGCACGTGATCCGGAAGGTGGACCGGCTCTCGTGCGTGCGGTTCGGGTCGGCCCGCTACTCCGTGCCCGTGCGGCTGATCGGCGAGAGTGTCCGGCTGCGCACCGACGACGGGCGGCTGCTGGTCATCATGACCGCCGCCGGCGAGATCGTGGCCGAGCATGGCCTGGTCGCCCCGGGCGAGGCGTCGGTCCGTGACGAGCATTACGGCGGCCCCCGGCCCGCACCCCGGCGGGCAGTGCGCCCGAAAACCGCGGCGGAGAAAGCGTTCTGCGCGCTCGGCCCAGTCGCTGAGGCGTTCATCACCGGTGCCGCTGCAGCAGGCAGCACCCGGCTGGGCCCGGAGCTGGCCGAGCTGAACACGCTGCGCGCCGCCCACGGAGATGACGCGTTCGCCGCAGCGCTGGGCCGGGCGGTCGCGTTCGGCCGGTGGCACGCCGCCGATGTCCGGTCCATCCTGGCTGCCGGTCCCGGGGCCGCTGGCCCCCGGGCCGCCGGGGACGCGCTCGTGCTCGAGCTGCCCGTCGTCCCGGTCCGCCTGCTGTCGGACTATGCCATCGGTGGCCTGTCATGACCGCGGCGCCGCCGGCCCTGGCGCCGGATCTCACCGCGGGGCTGCGGCGGCTGAAGCTGGCCGCGATGCGGCGGCTCGCCCCCGAGCTGCTCCTGACCGCGAAGACCCAGCGGTGGGCACCGGAGGAGCTGCTCCGGACCCTGATCGAAGCTGAGATCGCCGCCCGGGACGCGTCCAACGCCCGCACCCGGCTGAAGAATGCCGCGTTCCCGGTGACCAAGACCCTGGAGGAGTTCGACCTGGCCGTGTCCTCGGTCCCGGCAGCTACCTTCGCTTACCTGGCCTCGCTGGAATGGATCACCGCCACCGAGAACCTGTGCCTGGTCGGCCCAGCCGGCACCGGCAAGAGCCACCTGCTCGTCGCGCTCGGCACCGCCGCCGTCCAGGCTGGGCACCGCGTCCGCTACTTCACCGCCGCCGAGCTCGCCGAGACCCTCTACCGCGGCCTGGCCGACAACTCCGTCGGCAAGATCATCGCCACGCTACTGCGCAACGACCTGATCATCATCGACGAGGTCGGGTTCGCGCCGCTGGACGACACCGGCGCCCAGCTGCTGTTCCGCGTCGTTGCCGCCGCCTACGAACGCCGCTCCCTCGGGATCGCCAGCCACTGGCCCTTCGAATCCTGGGGCCGGTTCCTGCCCGAGCACACCACCGCTGTCAGCCTGCTAGACCGGCTGCTGCACCACGCCAGCGTCGTCGTCACCGACGGCGACTCCTACCGCATGCGCGAAGCCCGGACCAGGAAAGGGATCACCGTGGGCAAGACCTGAACCAGCCCGAGGGGTGGGGACTTTCAACTGGCCACCACCGGGGACCATAACTTGGCCGTTGACAGATGCCTGTCGCCCGGCCGTATCTCCATACGATCTCCACACGGATCATTGCTTCTCTGCATCAGGCGGGCTTTTAATGCTCACATCAGGCGGGGTGCCAATGCTCGGGAAAGGGTCGACATGCTGTCTGTGTCGCTCCTGGGGGAGCAGGCATTCATCGACGACCGGACAGGAAGCGTTCAGGTCCGGTCGTCGCGCGCTGTGGCCCTGGTCGCATTCCTGGTCGTGCGTGCGGAGTCCCCGCAGTCCCGGCAGCGGATCGCGGGCCTGCTGTGGCCCGACTCGACGGATGCACAGGCGCTGACGAACCTTCGCCGCGAATTGCACCACCTGCGCCAGGTGCTAGGGGACGAGGCTTCGCTGGTAGTGACGCCCAAGGATCTGTGCTGGCGTGACACGACGACGTGTCGCGTCGACGCGCGTGTCTTCGGCAATGAGCGAGAGGCCGCAATAGCGGCGGCGGCATCAGATGACGATGACGGGATCCTGGTGCATGCCGCCGCGGCGATCGCGGCGTACCGGGGTGAACTGCTGCCCGGGGTCTATGAAGACTGGCTGCTGGATGCCAGGGCGCAACTCGAGCGCCAGTGTGTGGAGCTGTGTGACCTAGTATGTGCCGCCCGGGCGCGAACGGGTGACCTGACCGGCGCTGTGCAAGCCGCCCGGCGCCGGGTCCAGCTGCAGCCCCTGGAGGAGGTCGGCTATCGCAGCTTGATGGAGCTCCAGGCTGACCTGGGTGACCGGGCCGGGGCTGTCAGTACCTATCATCACTGCGCGTCGGTGCTCGAGCGCGAGCTCGGCGTCGCCCCGGATCCCGCGACGCGCAAGGTATTTCACCGCCTGATGGCGAAGACCCACCCGGCCGCACGGTCCCCGGCCGCCGCCAACCCGAGAGCTGGCCGGCCCGTGCTGGCGGCGGCCCCGCTCGTCGGCAGGTCGGCTGAGTTCAGCGTGCTGCAGGGCGTGTGGCAGGCCGCCTTGGCGGGCGGCCGCGGTCTCGTACTGGTCCGTGGCAGTGCTGGCGTGGGGAAGACCCGCCTGGTGACGGAGCTGGCCGAGACGGCACGGGGGCAGGGCGCGGTGGTGGCGACCGCTCAGTGCTTCGGGGCCGCGGGACGGCTAGCGCTGGCCCCGGTGGCGGACTGGCTGCGAAGTGATGCGGTCCAGTCGGCAGCGGCAACCCTCGCCCCTGTCTGGCGTGCTGAAGTCGCCAGACTCGTGCCGACCGGGGGCCAAAGCACCGGCTCCAGGGCAACCACGGGTGCCTGGCAGCGGCATCGCTTCTTCGAAGGCCTGGCCCGGGCGCTGATCGCCGTTCGCCGTCCGATGCTGCTCGTGCTGGACAACGTGCAATGGTGCGACCAAGAGACAATGGCATTCATCACGTTCTGTCTGGGCTTGGCTGACGGTTCCCCGCTCCTGGTGGCCGCGACCGTACGCGACGAAGACCGCGACGAAAACCGTGAGCTCGCAGGCTGGATCGTCCGGATGCGGGCTACTGGATTGCTCACCGAGATTCCGCTCAGTCCGTTGGAGGCCGCCGATACCGCGCGGCTGGCTGAGGCGACTTCCGGGCAGCGCCTGCCCGAGGCGGGCGGGGGACTGCTGCACGCGACGACGGGTGGCTTTCCGCTATACGTCATCGAGGCAATGCGCGGCACTGCCGACCCGGGCGGCACGCCTCTTCCGGCCGGTGGCCTCGCGGCGGTGCTGCGCGAGCGTCTCAACCAGGGAACCGCGGCAGCCCGGGAGGTGGCCGACCTTGCTGCGGCGGCGGGCAGGAATTTCACCCTCGACTTGCTGACCGAGGCAAGCGACCTGGACGCGGACGCAGTGGTGGCAGCCGTCGATGAGCTGTGGCGGCGCAGGATCGTGCGTGTGTTCGGGGATGGCTATGACTTCTCCCACGACCTGCTGCGCGAAACGGCCTACGCGGGGATCAGCCCGGCCAGACGCTGGCTGCTCCACCGGCGCATCGCCCAGGGCCTGGAACTACTCCACGACGGAAACACAGAAGGCGTCGCAGTCCAGCTTGCCGAGCAGTACGAACGGGCGGGACGGCCCGACCGGGCGGTGGCTTACTACCAGCGGGCCGCCGACGTCGCCGCCGGCAGGTTCGCCCAGGCCGAGGAGATCCGGCTGCATGAAAAGGCACTCTCCATCATCGCGGCCATGCCTGCGGGACGGGACCGGGATTCCCGCGAACTCGTGGTACTAGAGGCGATGGCGGCGCCGCTCAACGCACTGCGCGGCTACTCCTCACCGGACGTGCAGCAGGCTCTGGAGCGCACGATCGCTCTGGCCGAGTCGCTGGGCCGCGCGGACTCCAGGGTGGCCGGCCTGGCCGCGCTGGCGGGCGCGCTGTGGGTCCAAGGTCGCACGGCCGACAGCCACCGGACGGCCACACTCGCGCTGGACCTTGCCGACCCCGGGTCCGAGCTTGGCGGTCAGGCCCATTTCATCGCAGGCTGTTCGGCCATCAGCCTGGGGATGCTGGCCGATGGGCTGCGTCACTTCGAGTTGGCCGCGAAGCTGGCGGGCGGTGACGTCTGGCTGAGCTTCGGCACCCGCCCGGACGTGCACGGAAGGGCCTTTGCCGCGCATGCCCACTGGCTGCTTGGCCACCCGGCCGAAGCGCTGGCCGCCTGCCACGAGGCCGTCACGCTGGCCCGGGCGATTGACCACCCGTACAGCCAGGCGATGGCCCTCAGCTACGCCAGCATCACCCATCAGATGCGCTGCGACCTGCCTGAGCTAAGTAGCCTGATCGACGAGTTGTACCGGCTGTGCGACCGGTATGACTTCGCTTACTACCGCGAGTGGGCGCTGATTCTGGACGGCTGGTCCCGAGAGGGGGCTTCCGGTGCCGACCTGGTACACCGCGGCATCGCCAACCTCAGATCGCAGGGTGCGTTCGCGCGCATGCCGTACTGGCTGTCGCTGCTCGCCGATGTCTGCGCCCGGGACAGCCGGCCCGATGCCGCGCGAGCCACTCTGGATGCCGCCCTCGCCACCGGACGCGCTCACCACGATGTGTGGTGGCTACCCGAGGTAATGCGCATGCGCGCCGCCTATGACGACGACCAGGCCGCCGTCGCACGCCTGTTCTCCGCTGCGCAGATGGCATCGGAGCAGGGCAGCGTGGCGCTGCTCCAGCGATGCGAGCGCGACCTCGGCACGCGGAAGGTCAGCCTTCCCGCTCCCGGCGTTCTCCCGACGGCATAGCACCGGGCACGCGCTCCGAACGCTGCGCGAACGCTGCGGTTCGTACTTTGGGCGCGCACCGGATTTCAACGACGCACCCGAAGGGGACGACATGACTACATCAGCTACCACCACGGATCCGTACGCAGAGCTAGCTGCCGCTATGCACGGCGACATGATCATGCCCGGCGATCCCAGCTACGACCAGGCACGTGCCGTATACAACGGAATGATTGACAAGCGCCCGGCCGCTATCGCCCGCTGCCGGGATACCGCCGACGTCATAACCTGCGTGCGGTTCGCCCGATCCAGCAGCACCGAGATTGCGGTCCGCGGGGGCGGCCACAATGCAGCCGGCCTTGGGGTCAAAGACGGTGCCCTGGTCATCGACCTGTCGCTGCTGCGCAGCACCATGGTCAGCCCGCAGGACCGCACCGTCCGGGTGGACGCCGGGGCGACCTGGGGCGACGTCGACCACGCGACCGTGGCGTTCGGCATGGCCACCCCGTCGGGCTTCATCGCGTCGACCGGCGTAGCCGGGCTGGCGCTGGGCGGCGGTACCGGCTACCTGACCCGCAGGTTCGGCCTGACCGTCGACAACCTGCTCTCCGCCGACGTCGTGCTGGCGGACGGAAGCCTGGTCACGGCCAATGAAAGCTCGAACAGCGACCTGTTCTGGGCACTACGCGGCGGCGGCGGGAACTTCGGCGTCGTCACCTCGTTCACCTTCCGCTGCCACGACATCGGCGAAGCCGGCACGATCATCGGCGGCCCGGTACTGTACGACCTCGCCGACACCGCTGAGGTGATGCGCTGGTACCGGGAACTTCTCCCGTCACTGCCCGAGGAACTCAACGGCTGGATCGCGCTGCTCACCATCCCGCCCGCCCCGCCGTTCCCCGAGACGCTGTGGGGCCGCAAGGCCTGCGGCATCGTCTGGTGCTACACCGGACCGCACGACCGGGCCGACCAGGTGCTCCAGCCGGTCAAGTCGTTCGGCTCGCCGCTCCTGGTCGGGCTGCAGCCGATGCCGTTCACCGCACTGCAGAGCGCATTCGACGGCCTCTACCCGGCTGGGCTGCAGTGGTACTGGCGGGCGGACTTCTTCAACGAGATCTCCGACGCCGCGATCGACGTGCACCTCAAGTACGGCGCGCAGCTGCCGACCGGCCATTCGACCATGCACCTGTACCCGATCGACGGCGCCGCCAGCCGGGTGCCCGCCGACGCGACCGCGTTCGCCTACCGGGACGGCGGCTACAACGGCATCATCGCCGGCTGCGATCCCGACCCGGCCAACGCCGGGCGCATCTCCCAATGGACCAGGGATTACTGGGAGGAACTGCACCCGACCTCGGCCGGCGGCGCCTACGTCAACTTCCTGATGGACGAGGGCCAGGACCGGGTCAGGGCCTCCTATCGCGGCAACTACGACCGGCTGGCCCAGATCAAGCGCCGCTACGATCCGGACAACATCTTCCATGTCAACCAGAACATCGAGCCGGCCGACCAACCCGGCACCTAGCCCGGTCGCAACCGACCAGCCAACAGTGGGCCACTCACGTTACCGTTGCGGGGCCGTCGCTGCGCTATTGCCATGGCCCGAATTCGGCTACCTGCCGGATGTCTCCCCGGATAGGGAGGAGGTGGTTACTGGGCCCAGCGCATGATCAGTGGGTCACGCTGTGCCGCCAGTTCGATCAGGCTGCGGCGGGTCCTGGGTGATACTGGCCCGAGTGGCGCGCGGGTCCGGTCTGAGGCGGTGATGCCGCCCTCGGCTAGCAGGATCTTCTGTGCGCGCAGACCACATTGGCGGTTCTCGAAATGGATGAGGGGGAGCAGGTCTTCCCAGGCGCTCACCGCGCCGTCCCGGTCACCGGAGCGGTAACGGCGCAGGATCTGGCCGAGTTCGGCGGGGACCATCGAGCTGGGCATCGTGCCGGTGGCCCCGGCGTCCAGATCCGGGATCAAGGTGACGGACTCTTCGCCGTCGAACGGGCCGGGCAGGCTGTCGCCAAGAATGCTGACCAGCTCATGTAGCTTGTCCGCCGCCTGCGGCACCTCAATCTTGACGTACTGCACGTGGGGTACCTGCCGGACCAGGTCGATCAGCAGGCCGGCCGGCAGCGGCGTCGGCGACAGGGGGGCGTCCTGCACCATCACCGGGATGTGGATCGCGTCCGCGACCTGCTTGAAGTACTCGATCACCGCGGGCCCGGCGGCCGTGAGGGTGGCCCCGAAGAAGGGCGGCATGATCATCACCATCGCCGCGCCCATGTCCTGGGCGGCGCGGCTGCGCGCGGCGGCGACCCGCGCGCTGTAATGGCTGGTGGTGACGATGACTGGGAGCCGTCCCGCGATGCGCTCGAGGAGCGTCCGGGCGATCTGGTCACGTTCGGCGTCGGTCAGCGAGAACTGCTCAGAATAGTTGGCCAGCAGGCACAGCCCGCCGACTCCGGCGTCCATTAGATAGTCCACCACGCGCGCCGTGCCGTCCAGGTCAACGGTCTCGTCGTCGCGGAAGATGGTCGGCACAACCGGCACAACGCCGGCAAGCGGATCGGACATAAGCGCGTCCTTCAGGTGGGCTCGTCCTTCGTGGCCAGTAACCATGAGTGTGACGCACACACCTGCGGGCGGCCTGGCTAGCAAAATCTATCCGCGGCCGGTGACCCCTCGGAGTTCTTCAGCTCAGGTATGCAGATCGTGATGATCGGGCCGCAAGGCTCTATGCACGACGGCTTGGCGGCGGGTAGAAAGCATCTATGGAGCCAAGTGAAGCTGGAGCCACCCGGCAGGCCGCCGTCCCCGCGGATCGGCTAGGAGAGCTCTCCGCATCCGCCCGCGGCTGGCATACCATCCAGATGGCCGTCCTGGGCTTCATCGGCATCTGCGGCGTCTTGCGCACCACCAGCAGCCCGGCTCCGCACGCAGTCCAGTGGGTGGCCGCCGGGCTGGCCGTGGCCGCCCTAGCGGCCGCTTGCCTGGCTATCTTCAGTGTCGGCAGGGTCGCCTACCCCGTCGATGACGCCGCCGATGGCACCAGCGCCCTGACCTCCGCCGGGCAAGCCGCTGCCCGGTTGCGAGCCGGAATCCGGCTGACCATCGTGGCGGTGATCCTGGTGGTCATCGCCGCGCTTTCTGGCTGGTGGCCGGCGTCGGCCAGTAAGGCGGCCAGCGCGGCCAGCACGGCTAGTAGCTCCGCTGTCGCCGTCACCGGCATCAGCGGCCAAGCCTGGTGCGGTCCGCTCGTGAACGGGCCTGCCGGGGCCATCAGCGTCAGCGTCAGCAGCGGGGTCATCACCGTGCCCGCCCAAGCCATCGCCCAGGTCCGCCCGGTCGCTCAGTGCCCGTAGGCCGGCAGGCAGCTGCACGCTCGCGGGCAGCCTGCGGCAGGAATCGTTATGATCGGCCGCTCCGCTGTCAGGTGAGACTCCGGCTGCGCCCCGAGCTGGTCGTCAGTCGCTGAGCGCATCGGCGGCTGTCAGACAAGCCCGGCTTGCAGGGCCAGGCGGGTCAGGTCGGCGCGGCGGCGGCAGCCGGTTTTGTCCCGGATCCGGTCCAGGTGGGTGTGTGCGGTATGCATGCTGATGCACAGCTCGGCGCCGATCTGTGCGTCGGTGCGGCCCTGAGCGACCCGGGTGACCAGCTGCCGCTCCCGGGCGCTGAGGCGCGCTAGCCCGAGCGCCTGGCTGGCGGCGTGCAGAGCTTCGTCCCGGCGGTGCTCTTCGGTGGCTGGCGCCTCCGGCGTGGCTCCGTCGGTCTCCGAGATCGTGTCACCTGCGGTGACCTGGGCGGCCTGGCGGGCAAGTTGCATCGCGCCGTCTAGGTCATCGCTCGCCCAGACGGCCAGGCTGAGGTGGCTCAGGGCCAGGACTTCCCCGGCTGGATAGCGATTCCGGGCTATGGCTAGCGAGCGGGCCGACGCGGCCCGGCGAGGCCGGCGGCGATGGCAATCCAGGCTGTTCTGTTCGCTACGCCGGACTGCACCTGCGCTCGGTGGTGCACGAACGGTCAGCCTCGCTCGCGGATGCCTGATGATGGCAGGATGCTCAGGCCCGAAGTCGCCGTGTTCGGTGATCAAGTAACGGAAGTTCTCGCTCGCACCCTCGGCACGGATCTTGCCGGCGTGTACTTCGTCGGCTCGGTGGCCCTGGGCGGGTATGTCCCCGGCGAGAGCGATATCGACATAGCCGCGGTATCGAGCGCCGCTCTTACCGGTCCGCAAAAGCAATCGGTGGCGTCGGCCGTCATCAAGGCGAGTGCGACATGCCCAGCCCGCGGCTTGGAGTTCACTTTGTACCGCAGCGAGATCGCGGGCTCGCGTCCCGCAGGTGCCGACTTCGAGGTCAATGCCAACGGAGGACCACGTATGCCGACGGCCGTGCACCTGGACCCAGCAACCGAGCCTGGCTTCTGGTATGTGCTGGACCGCGCGATCGCGCACCGGTCCGGTCTGGCGATCAGCGGTCCCCCGGCACGGAGGATCTTCGCTGATGTCCCTCGCGGCACCCTGCTGGAAGCGATGTATGAGTCCATGGCATGGCATCGCGCCCACGAGAAGGCGACACTGTATTCAGTCCTGAACGCGTGCCGGGCCTGGAGGTTCGCTGCGGTGGACGTGCTCGGGTCCAAACTCCAGGGTGCGGCCTGGGCTCGTGCTCGCTGGCCTGACACGGGCTTGATCGATGCCGCAGTGGCTCTTCGGCGCGGTGAGCCCGCCACACTTGATGAACCGGGGGTCGATGCGCTCCTTTCGGCCGTGGCGATCCGGCTGCGTGAAGCCGCGCAGACGTGAGGCCGCCGGTTTCCCCATAGGTCAGCAGAGACAATTGGCGGTTGGGCAGATCGCGCCCCTCATACCGCTCTGCGTGCGGGCCATAGCGGCGCTGGTCGGTCTGCTTCTGGCACATCAGCCTGCGTAGCAGGCGCTACGACAGCGTTACGGTGCCGACGTCGGCCTGCCTCACGGATCGGCGCTCGGCGCCCGTGATGACATAGCTGAATGCCCTGCCAGGCAGACGCTGCCGCCGCCCGCCACCCAACAGGCTCCCGGACGAAATAGCGATCCAGTAATCAGGATTGCGCGGCTATCCGCCGATCCCGTTCAAAGCGGGCGACACGGAAGGAAAGGTCATCCGCCTCCGCAAGATTATCCATATTTAAGGTCAAAATGGCGCTATGGCAACGCGGGTAAGGGCCTCCGGGCCGGTGCAGGCCGGCCCGTACGGCTACCGTCCGCGGCCGACGCAGCGGCGGTTCTGGTTCCGGCGCATCATGGTTCTTGGTGTGCCCGTGACGATAGTGGCGCTGGTAGCGAGCTGCCTCGGACGATCTGGCCCGGCGCCGGTCCCGCTCAACCTGGCGTGGACGCTGTCTCCGGCTTCCAATTCCGTGACGGTCCGGGTGACATCCCCGGCCGGCGCGAGCGGGCAGCAGGTCCTGGCGCACAGTCAGGTGGCCGTGTCGGAAAACGACGGGCACTGGTCTGCCGCCGGCGGGACGCTCCAGGTTCCGGTGCCCGCGGGGGCAAAGACGACCCTGGTGGTCCGGCTTACCGGCCCGCAGCAGCTGAACAAGACGATCACGGTCAGCGCCCCGCAGGCGCCGCGGATCGTCAAGTCCGGTGCCAGTTCCGGCGCATGGCTGATCTACACGTCCAGCCCGCTGGCCTCCGGGCCTGCTCAGGTGCTGTGCAAGACCGACAAGGTCAGCATCACGGCTCCCACGCAGGTGAGGGTGTCGCAGAGCGCGACGGCCTGCCACGCCAGCCTGCAGCTGACCGCCCAAGACGGGGAACACGCGACGGTCCCGGTCACGATCCCCGCCCTGGCCAAGGGCACCACCCCAGCGAAGTCCACGAGCTCGGCCACGCCTACGAGCGCGGCCGGCCCGGAGACGCAGCTGTACTGCTTCGCACACTCGGCCGGGCGGGCCATCTACATCACCATCGACGACGGCTGGACTCCCAGCCAGCAGGTGCTGACCCTCATGCACCAGGATTACCTGCCGATCACGACGTTCCTCATCGCGGACGCGGCCAAGGAGAACCTCAGCTACTGGAAGAAGTTTGTGGCCGCAGGCGGGATCATCGGGGACCACACGGTCTCCCACCCTGACCTCACCAAGGTCTCGCTGAGCGAGGCCACCACCCAGTGGAAGCAGGACCGGACGGATCTGGGTCAGTGGCTCGGCCAGACCCCGTCCATGGGCCGCCCGCCGTACGGGGATTTCAATAGCACGACCGAAGTGGCGGCCCACCGGGCCGGGCTGACGGCTCTGGCCGGCTGGAGCGCCACCATGTCGGGTAACCGCATCCAGACCTGGAACGGCAAGCCGCTGAGCCCAGGCGAGATCGTCATCCTGCACTGGGTCCCCGGGCTGGGCAAGCAGCTCGCCGCGCTGGTGAAGCAGATCAAGGCCCTGAACCTGAACCCGACGCCGCTGACGGTGGCCAGTTTCTCCGGAATCACGCCCCAGCAGCGCTCCCTGGACGGCGACTGACCGTAGGGCTCACGCCAGCCAGCTCCCGCACATAAGCGATCCGACTTCACGCCAGCAGCCTCGTACCACGCCTTGTCATCGCGTTCGTCCAGCCCCCTATCGGCGTGGTTCAGCGCGGCAGCGGCCGCAGCCGCGAGCGTGGCATGCACCTGCGCGATGGCAACCAGCGCGGCAGCCCTGCCCTGATCGCTGTTATCAGAGGCTCCGGCGGCATCGCCGATCAGATCCTCGGCTCGCTTGTAGTGCTCAGGTCCTGTCATCGTTCAATTCTCCTCGGCTGGGCCCAGCACAGCACGGGCCGTGGCTGCGTCCTGAAAATCGAAGGTCAGCAAAATGCTGACGCTATCTGAGGCTCTCCCGCCGGGCCCGCCGAACCCGCTGCAGGAAAAGGCCGCAATCACTGCGCCCCAGGCACCCCCGACGGTCCCGGCCTGTTCGGCTTGCCGCCGGTGAAGGCCGCGAACCCGGCCGCCGCCTCCTGCGTCGACAACACCGCCGCCTGACTCAGCGCCTCCTGCCCCAGCGCCGACTGCAGCGAGCCGTCCGTCGTGGAGTTGATCAGGCGCTTGGTCAAGGCAACCGCGAGCCGGGGCCGCGCCGCCAGTTCCGCCGCTTCCGACAGGGCCGCGGCCAGCGCCGCGTCCGGATCGGCGGCCACCTCGCTGATCAACCCCATCTCGCGAGCCTCGGCCGCGCCGATCTCCCGGGTCCGCAGCATCAGCTCCTTGGCCCGCTGCATGCCCACCAGCCGCGGCAGCAGGTAGGCGCCACCCAGGTCGGGGATCAGGCCGCGGCGCAGGAAGACCTGGCAGAACCGCGCGTCGGCGGAGGCGATGATCAGGTCGCAGGCGAGCGCGAGGTTGAACGCGCCGCCGTAGGTGACCCCGGACACGGCCGCGACGACCGGCAGGTCACTGGTCCACACGACCTCTATCAGGCGCTGGAAGTGCCGCATGAACGCGATCGCCGCCTGCTGGGATCCACCGCCGATCACCTCGGTGATGGCCTGTGCGTCACCGCCCGCGCTGAAGTGCCCGCCCGCTCCGGCCAGCACGATCGCGCCGACCGCCGGGTCGCGGCCCGCCGCCTCGACCTGCTCGCACAGCTGGGCGACCAGGCCGGGGGTCAGTGCGTTGCGCCGCCGCGGGCGGTCGATGGTGAGCAGGCGTACCGGGCCGTGGTCGCTGACCGCGACTACGCCGTCCTCATCCAGGCCGTCGTCTTCCATCCGGCTATACCTGCTGGTCCGGGCCGACGGGCAGCTTGGCCAGCTCGTGCCGCTGCAGCTTGCCGGTGGTGCTGCGCGGCAGCTGGCTCGCCGCCATGAACTCGATGTAGCGCGGGCGCTTAAAGCCGGCCAGCCGGTCGCGGCACCAGGCGTCGATCTCGGCGGCGCTGACCGTCGCGCCGGGCCTGCGCACGACCACGGCCTTGACCGTCTCGCCCCACCGCGGGTCGCTGACCCCGAACACGCAGGCTTCCTGCACGGCCTCGTGCCGGGCGATGACCTGCTCCACTTCGGCCGGGTAGACGTTCTCGCCGCCCGTCTTGATCAGGTACTTGAGCCGGTCAACGTAGGTCAGCTGGCCGGACTCGTCCCGCATCAGCACGTCACCCGTGTGCAGCCAGCCACCTCGGAAGGCCTCGCTGTTCGCATCGGGATCGTCCAGGTACCCGGACATCACGCTCGGCCCGCGCACCACGCACTCACCGGGCACGCCGGGTGGCACCTCGCGCATCTCGGCATCGACCAGCCGCACGTTCAGCAGCGGGCTGGGCGCCTTGCGCAGCGACGGCATCTCGCCCGGCCCGCTGATGCCGTGGGCGAGCAGGTAGGACACCTCCGTCTGGCCGAAGGCGTCATAGAAGTCGATGCCGAATGAGGAGGTCAGCTTCTGCACCACCCCTGGCATCATGTTGGCGTACCCGATCGCGAACCGCAGCGAGGACAGGTCGTAGTCACCGCGCTTCGGGTGATCGAGGAAGTCGGTGATCACCCCGGGCAGCAGCAGGGTCCAGCTCAGCCGGTCCCGCTCGATCATGGCGAACATCGTCTCCGCGTCGGCCTTGCGCAGCGTGCCGTAGGTGCCGCCGGTCAGCATGGTGGCGTATAGCGACTCGTCACCGCCGCAGTGGAACAGCGGCAGCCAGCCAATGAATCCATCGTGCTCACGCAACCCGAACCACTGGGCCAGCCGCAGCCCCCGTATCGCGGCCGCGCCCTGGCTGATCATGGCGCCCTTGGCTCGCCCGGTCGTGCCGCTGGTGTACAGGACGTTGTGGATGTCGTCGCCGCGCACCTCGGCTGGGCTGGCCGGCGAGCCGCCGAACAGATCCTGGTAGCGCGTGTATCCCTCGGGCGGTTCGTCCAGGCACGCCCACGTCGTGATGGGGGAGGGGCGGGAGCGGGCGTACTCCAGCAGGGGAGCGCAGGAGCCTGAGGTGATGACCGCGCGCGGCGCCCCGGCGTCCAGGCAGTACGCCAGTTCCTCCGGATGGAACCGGATGTTGAGGGTGAGCGCGGTGATGCCGAGGCAGGCCAGCGCCGCATACGTCTCCACGTACTCGGGACGGGTCTCGGACAAGACCGCGACCCGGTCGCCGCGGCCCAGGCCAAGGCGCTGCAGCCCGCCGGCCAGCCGCGCCGCCCGCTCGCCCAGCTCGCCGTACGTCCAGCTGCCGTCCTCGCAGGTCACGGCGGTACGGTCGGCGAAGATCCGGAAGGCGCGCTGGAACAGGTCGCTGACGGTGTAGCTGGCCACCGTGCTCATATCGACCGCCGACGTCCCGTCCACGCTGGTCACCTCGCCTCCCTGCGGCCTCTTAGTGAAACCGGATTCACTAAGGGCAGCTTAGGGCCGCCGCCAGGTTCTTGCCTAGGGCCGCCTGCCTGAGGCCGGGGGAGCACCGCGGCCCACCGCTACGGCGCCGGCTGGCCGATGCCGAGGATCCGGCGGGCATCCCGGATCGTCGCCGGCTGCCGCCCCAGCCGCTCGAGAAGGCTGGTCAGCGCACGCAGCAAGTCCAGATTGCTCGGCTCCCCGGGGCCGGCCCAGTCCTCCAGCCCGACCCGGACGTGACCGCCGCGGCGAATGGCCTGCTCGGCCAGCCCACAGCCGACGACGTCCCCGCCGAGCACGGCCACCGACCACGGCAGCCCGGACGGCTCCAGCAGCTGCAGGTAGGCCTCGAGGCTGGCGGCGGTGGGCGGCAGCCCGAATTCGAGCTCCCCGCCGAAGTAGAGCTTGACCATGGCACCGGCGGGCAGCCGACCGCAACGTTGCCAGGTGAGCGTGGCCCGCAGGAAACCGGGCTCGAAGACCGAGATGCTCGGCGCCGCGCCGAGCTCGGAGCTGCGGGCGAACATATAGCCGATATCGGACAGCGGGTTGGCGTAGGGGCCGTCCCCGGCGCCCTCGGCGACGCTGCCGTCGCTGGCCAGGCCGAGATTGACCGACCCGGGATCCACGAGGGTCATGCCGCCCATGCGCCGCCGCGCCAGCTCCTCGACGTGCGCCCATCGCCGCTGGACTGGGATGCCGCGCGCGGCCGCGGCCATCGTCGGGTACATCAGGAGCTCCGGGTAGCGCTCCAGCACGGGTCCCCAGGAGGCGAGGTACGGCTCGACCGCGTGGACCCCATCGGGGGTGAACATCGGCTCGTCGTTGTGGTTATGGACGATCGACGCCCCCAGCTCGACGCCGGCCAGGGCGACCTCGGCGATCTCAGCTGGATCCCGGGGCACGTGACGGTTGCGGCTGCGGGGCGTGGGGCCGTTGACCGCCAGCTCCAGGATCACCGGGTCGGCCATCGCAGCATTATCAGCCCAGAACCAGGACCCGGAGCGTGAAACCCAGCCCGTTCGGCCAAAATTCTTGATGCCGAACGGGCTGGGTTCGTGCCGCCGCCACCCTCTGACTGCGACAGATGTGACGGGCGGGCACATGACGATCTTGGCCACCGTAAATGCGTTGCCGCAGGCCTGCGCACAGCCCTGCGATGGCCGGGCCGCGGCAAGACATGTCCTCTGTATCAGGAAGGAGGTGCCCGCGATGTTCACCAATCGTCAGACGCCTCCAGGGATTGCTCTCTAGCAAGCCCGGAGACGCACTGCGGGTGCCCTCAGGAATCTGGCGTCAGCCATCCTGAGGGCACCTTCTATCCAGCAGAGGGATAAGTACCTGGCAGGCCACTGCCTGCAGTTACGCCGAGCGACTCCTGGGGATGCGGAGCGATGTAGCGTGACCACCGTGGAGGTGAATGCCGAGCAGGCCGAGGACTGGAATGGGGCCAGCGGTCGGCAGTTCATCGAGCAGCGTGAGCGGCATGAGCGGATGCTGGGCCGGCTGACGGCGCGGTTGCTGGCCGGCGCGCATATCCAGGGCGGGGAGAATATTCTCGACATCGGGCCCGGCTGTGGTGAGGTGACCATCCTCGCCGCGCGCGCCAGCCGCAGCGGGCTCGCCGTCGGCGCGGACCTGTCCCAGATCCTGGTAGCCGAGGCACGCCGGCTTGCCGCTGCTGCTGGCGTCATGAACGCCAGGTTCGAGGTCGCCGACGCCCAGGTGCACCCGTTCGAGGCTGGGATCTTCGACGTGGTGCTGAGCAGTTTCGGTGTCATGTTCTTCGATGACCCGGCGGCGGCGTTCGCCAACTTGAGGATGGCGCTGCGGCGCGGCGGCAGGCTGGCATTCCTGTGCTGGCGTACTCGCGAGGAGAACCCCGTCTTTACCACCGGGTTCGCTGAGGCTGCGGCGGCACTCGGCCTCCGCGGGCAGCCGGGGCCCGATGCTGCTTTCTCCCTGGCCGACCCTGGCCGGGTGGGCGCGTTGCTGAGCGGCGCGGGGTTCGGCGGCATCGAGTGCGTGAAGGCGGACGAGCCGATGCTCATTGGCCGCGACGAAGACGACGTGCTCGGGTATGAGCGTGCTTCCCCGACCGCCAGCGAGGTCGTGGCCGGACTGAGCCTCGCACAGACGGCCGAGCTGACCCAGCATGTCCGGGACCGCCTGGCGGCGTATGCATCGCCCGATGGCGTGACCATGCCCGGCGCGGCCTGGCTCGTCACGGCCCAAGCGGTATGAACCGGTCTTGCGCTGAACCGCCTCCTGGCGAGAGAGCGCCTGGTTGGCGACGGCCGCAACGCCCCCTATTCGGCACGAACGATCGCCTAGAGATCAGTACCTGTCGAGGCCAGTCTCATTTGGCAGATGTCAGTAGCCGAGATCCGGGTCTACCTGGCCCTGTAGTTCCTGGCCTGCTGCGAGCCGCCGGACGTTCTCGGTGATACGGGCGGCCAGGAGCGGCTCGGTCATCTCCTCGGTGTCGGCGGTGTGCGGGGTGATCAGGCAGTTCGGCAGATCCCACAGCGGATGACCTGCAGGCAGCGGCTCGGGATCAGTCACGTCCAGGGCCGCGCCGCCGATCTGGTTCGAGCGCAGCGCTTCGACGAGCGCCACGGTATCAACCAGCGCGCCCCGGGCCACGTTGACCAGCCACGCCTGACGGTCCATTGTCTGAAGTTCCTTCTGCCCGATCAACCCGCGGGTCTGCGGGGTCAGCGCGGCCGTGAGCACGACCACCCGGGCGCCGGCCAGCGCCTCGCCCAGGTGCGGGAGCGTCACCGTCTGGGCGGCGCCCGCGACCGGTTCAGCGCGCCGGCGGACGACCGTCACCCGGGTGCGGAACGGCTCCAGCAGGCGCAGCAGCTCGATCGTGATACCCCCGCCACCCACGACGGTGACGGCCTGACCGAACAGGGTCTGTCCGTCGGGTTGCCCCCAGGAGCGCGCGCGGGCCCGCTCAGGCAGGCAGCGCAGGCCGGCCAGCAGCAGCGCGAGCGCGTGCTCGGCCACCGGTTCGGCGTAGGCACCCTTGGCCGATGTCCACCGCCGCCGATGGTCCAGAACACCAGCCTCGGCCACCCGCTCGATACCGGCCATCGGCAACTGCACCCACGAGATCCCCGGATTGGCTTGGAGGAGATCACGGAGTTCCTCCACCGCTCCCGGATCGGTCCACACCAAACCGGACGGATTCTCGCCCAGCCCGGCCGGCTCCCCGCCACCCCGGCGGATCGCATCAACCGCCCAATCCGCTTCCTCAGGGGCAACGGCAACCAAGATCCTCGCTGGCTTCATGATCTACACCTAGCCGGCCCGAGGTCGCCCTGTCATGCTGGGGCACGCCTCAGCACCGCACAAGCGGGCGTTGGCTGCCGTTGCTGCGGCGTGCATTTACGCGCCATGCACTGGGCGTGCGGGCAGCCGGTCTTGTTGCGGATGCAAGATACGTCCTGGCGGGACACGTATTCGCCGATATGGTCAACGATCTTGCTGTCGTGCCAGCCTGTTGGCCGCGATTTTGGCGCCGGGCCGGGATGATTGCTGCGAGGGAGGCCGTCCGGCCTTGAGGTCGGCCCCTGTCAACTCGCCTGACCGGCGAGCCGGGCGGCACGGGCGTTCAGGTAGCGCTGGTGCGGCGGGCTGGCCGTCAGCTCGGCCGCCCGCAGGTAGGCATCCCGGGCGGCGTCCCGGTCACCGGCCATCTCCAGCAGGTTTGCGCGGATGGCGTGCAGCCGGTGCCCGGCCGCGATCCGCTGGTCCGCGCCGACGTTCTCCAGCAGCACAAGACCAACTCGCGGGCCGTGCACCATGGCTGCGGCGACGGCGTGGTTGAGCGCGACAACGGGGTTATCGCTGGCTTGCATCAGCACCTCGTACAGCGCCAGGATCTGCGGCCAGTCGGTTTCCCCGGCCGTGGATGCCTCGTCGTGCAGAGCGGCGATCGCCGCCTGGACCTGATACGGACCGGGCGGCCCGCGCCGCAGCGCCTCGGTGACCAATGCCGTGCCTTCAGCGACCCGGGCGGCGTCCCACTTCCTGCGGTCCTGCTCAGCCATCGGCACCGGCAGGCCGTCAGGGCCCGTCCTGGCCGCGCGCCGGGCGTCGGTGAGCAGCAGGAGCGCGAGCAGGCCGGTGACCTCGGCGTCAACCGGCAGCAGCGTGCGAAGCGTCCGGGCCAGCCGGATGGCCTCGGCGCATAGATCCGGGCGGAGCAGGCCCGGCCCGGACGTGCTGGCGTAGCCTTCGGTGAAGATCAGGTAGATGACCTGCAGCACCGCGGCGAGCCGGGCGGCGCGCTCGCCGGGTTCTGGCATGGTGAACTCGGTGCCACCGTCGGAAATGGCCTGCTTGGCCCGGGTGATCCGCCGGGTCATCGTCGCCTCGGGCACCAGGAACACGCGGGCGATCTCGGCCGTGGTCAAGCCGCCGACTGCGCGGAGGGTCAGTGCGACCTGCGAGGCGGCCGACAGCACGGGGTGGCAGCACAGGAACAGCAGGACCAGCGTGTCGTCGGCGTCGGGCGGCGTGTCGGCGCTCGCGGCCAGGCGGTCGGCCGGGATTAGCCGGGCCGCGGCCTCCTCCCGGCGCTGCCTGGCCTGCTCGGCGCGCAGCAGGTCGGTCAGCCGGCGGGCGGCGACGGTGATCAGCCAGCCGCGTGGGCTGGCCGGGATTCCGTCGGTCGGCCACTGGCTCGCGGCCGCGAGCAGCGCCTCCTGGACGGCGTCCTCGGCGAGGCCGAAGTGCCCGAACCGCCGCACAAGCGCGCCGAGGACCTGCGGCGCGAGGTCGCGCAGCAGGTCCTCGAACCTGGTTCCCTGCTCGGGCACATCAACCGTCCAGTTCGTGCCGTGACTCGGCGAGCGGCCGGACGTCCACGTATGCCCGGGCACGGACGTGCTCGGGCCCGGGGACGGTGCTCAGCCGGCCGGCGATGGCGACCGCCCGGTCCAGGCTGTCGCACTCGACGATCCAGTACCCGGCCAGCACCTCCTCGGCCTCGGCATAGGGGCCGTCGGTGACCACCGGCGCGCCGTCGGCCAGCCGGATCCGCCTGGCCTGTGAGGGGGCGGTCAGGCCGCGGGTGTCCACCAGTTCCCCGGACTCGCCGAGATCCTTGGCGAACTGCTCCATGAACTGGCCCATGGCCTCAAAATCCGCCCCGGTCCAGCCAGGCTGGCCGGCCGCTGGCTTGCCGAGCATGGCGTCGTAGTCCCGCTGCGAGGCGTACACCAGGATCATGTACTTCATGAGCGTCTCCTTCCGGTACGGGCGCCGCTAGTCGGCGTCCTTCGGCTGAGACGTCGGAGCCGTGACGTCGTTCCGGACATCCCTGGCGGAAGTTTGCCACGCGCCAGCAGTCGGCCGAAGACCTGGCGGCCTCACGGAGAGCTCGGCGGGCCGCCCACAGGAGCCAAGCGGCCGCCGACGGCGCACCTTGACATCTGACCGAGCTCGACCGTGCGCTGGTGGCCGGCGATGCTGGACGGGTGACCGGTGAGCAGGAACACCCGGATCCGGAGGTGCCCGAGCGGGCCCCACGGCGGAGTTTCACCGTGCAGTACAAGCTGGATGTCGTGGCCGAGTATGACGCGGCCCCGGCGGGTGAGAAGGGCGCGGTCCTGCGCCGGGAAGGGCTGTATTCCAGCCATGTGATCGAGTGGCGGCGGGCCCGGGACGCCGGGACTCTGGCTGGCCCGGCCCGGCCGCGGGGCCGTCCGGGCGCTGATCCGCGGGATGCGCAGATTGCCCGGCTGCACAAAGAGAAGGCCAAGCTGGAGCAGGAGCTGGCCAAGGCCCGCTTCGTGGTCGATGTGCAGTCAAAACTGCAGGCGCTCTTGGAGACGATCTCCGAGAGCGCGGACACCGAGCCCGGGCCGAGTCAGTGACCGACGAGGCGATCGCTGTCATGGCGCCTAGGATCGGCACCCGGGCGGCCTGCGCGGCGGCAGGCGTACCGCAGGCCAGCTGGTACCGGCGGCACCGGATCAGCCCGCCTTCGCCGAAGCCGGCTCCGGTCCCGCATTCTGAGCGGGTTCAGCCGCGGGCACTGGCCCCGGCCGAGCGGAAGGCGATCCTGCATACGCTGCATAGCAATCGGTTCGCTGACCTGGCCCCGGACGAGGTCTGGGCGACGCTGCTGGATGAGGGCACCTACCTGGGGTCGGTGTCTACCTATTACCGGGTGCTGCGCGAGGCCGGGGAGAGCCGTGAGCGGCGGCGTCAGGCCACCCACCCCGCCGCCGTCAAGCCCGAGCTGGTGGCCGACGGGCCGAACCAGGTCTACTCGTGGGACATCACCAAGCTGCACGGCCCGGCGAAATGGACGTACTACCACCTGTACGTGATCTTGGACATTTACAGCCGCTACGTCACCGGCTGGATGGTCGCGACCCGCGAATCCGCCGCCCTGGCTGAGAAGCTCATCGCCGCGACCTGCGCCAAGCAGGGCATAGAATGACGTGGCGGACACGACATCTGCCTAGTGGACACCCACGATATGCAGCAGCGAGTGTCGCGTCAGGGATGCGGAGGTGATGGATGCCGAGGCTGGTAGATAGGCAGTTCCGAGCCGTCCGGTAGGCGGATGGCAGCCAGGAGCCCCCAGCCCTGATCGGAGATGTCCCGTGCTACTCCGACTCCCTTTCCCTTTAGCTCGGTCAGTGTGGCCTGGATGTCGTCGCACATCAGGTACAGCTCGTGACGGCTTTCCCCGTCAGCGGGGTGGACAGCGAGCTCAGCGGGCGGCAGAGCGAAAATGAGCCAGCCTCCGCCCGCGTCCACCGATGGCATGTGAAGGACTTCCGCGAAGAACGCCCTGACCTTCTCAGCTTCCGGTGAGAACACGATCGCATGCAGCCCGGTGATCACATAGCCATCCTAACCACGCTCTCGATGCGTGCCATGCCTTCAGGCTGCCGGACTTAACGGAACGCGGCGAGATGAGTGCGTTACACGGAGCCATTGCCGGGCGGCTATCTAGATGATTGATTTTGAGCCATTTTGCGTGATGCGGGTCAGTTTGAGGACGGCCAGCTTCACGTCCTGGTTGTGGCCGATCCCGATGCCGATTTCCTTAGACGGAAGCCGAATCCGAAAGCCGGAGTCTTTCTGCCGGGCGAACCGGCCGAACCCAAAGACGCTTCGGGCCCCGGTTGCGACTCGCGGACATTACCCAGTCCGATCCAGTTAGGTGCTATTCATCCAATGCCGTACCGTGTACGGTTCAGGTGGCATATAGGCATGGCGTACTGGCATTGTGTGCAAGTCGGACCTGTTGAATGCGTCTTTGGGGGAAGCGATCATGGGTGATTCCGCACGGTTGACCAGACGGGGATTCGTGCAGAGTGCGGGGGTGATAACTGCCGGGCTAGGGCTCGGGCCGGTCCTGGGTACCGCCCGAGCGGACGCAGCTACCACGGGGCCTGCGGGACTCAATCTCCATCCGCCCGCAGTGGACCCCACCACGCAATTGCTGCTTTCGGTACCCGCTGGCCGGGTGGCCAGCGCGGTCGGGTTCCTCGACGACATCATCAAGCAGCTGATGGCGGCAACGGGCGTGCCAGGCCTGGCCGTGTCGGTTGTGCACCAGGGGCGACTGCTGTACGCCAAGGGTTTCGGCGTACGCGACGTCAACACCCGCGTCCCGGTCGACGCGAAGACCGTCTTCCATCTCGCCTCGGTATCGAAGTCGCTGTCCTCAACAGTGGTCGCCGGGCTGGTGGGCCGCAAAGCGGTGCAGTGGGCCGATCCGGTTGTGGGGCATCTGCCGGACTTCGCGCTGTCGGTGCCCTACGTCACGGATAACGTGAGCTACGGCGATATGTTCAGCCACACGAGCGGATTGCCTGACCACGCCGGAGATCTGCTCGAGGACCTCGGCTACGACCAGCAGTACATCTTGCATGCCCTGCGGTTGCTGCGGCTGGACCCGTTCCGGTCTGCCTACGCCTACACCAACTTTGGCCTGACCGCGGCCGGGATCTCGGCGGCGGCAGCGGCAGGGATGGACTGGGCCAGTGCCGGGGATTCGGTGCTGTTCGGACCGCTGGGGATGTCAGCAACCAGTTATCGCTACTCTGACTACCTCGCTCAGGCGGATAGAGCGGCCATGCACGTCCGCATCGACGGCACGTGGTATCAGAAATACACCCGGGACGCCGACCAGGAGGCCCCTGCGGGCGGGGCGAGCTCGAACGTCCTGGACCTGGCCAAATGGATGATGCTCAAGCTGGCCAACGGGAAGTGGCAAGGCAGGCCGGTCATCGATTCGGCCGCGCTGCTCGAGGCGAACACGCCGCGATCCGTGTCGGGAGCACCTGGCACGTCAAGTAGCCGGACGGGTTTCTACGGATTCGGGACCAACGTAGGGGATGACTATTCCGGCCGTGTCCGGCTGAATCACTCTGGCGCCTTTCTGCAAGGCGCCGCGACTAACTACGTCCTGCTGCCAGATCAGCAGCTAGGGATCATGGTCTTGACGAACGGCATGCCCCTCGGGGTCCCCGAGGCGGTCAATTCGTACTTCATGGACCTGGTGATCGGCGGCCGGATCGAGAACGACTGGTTCAGCCTGTATTCACAGCTGATCGCGCAGCAGTACGTCAACCCGAGCGAGCTGGCAGACAAGAAGCCGCCGCCGCATCCCACCCCTGCCAAGCCAGACTCGTTTTACACCGGCACTTACCATAGCGATTTTTACGGCACCATTACCGTCGTCGCCCGTGGCGGCGGCGTGCTGCACGTCCTCATGCCGCCGAAACCCACAGACTATCCCCTTAGACATTGGGACGGGGACCTGTTCGCTCTCTTCCCCACCGGTGAGAACGCGGTCGGGATTTCCGCCGCGACCTTCACTCCCGGCCGCAATAAGGACCACGCCGCGACCTTGACCCTGGAGTACTACAACAACGACGAGTACCCCGACGGCACCAAAACCGGGGTTTTCGCCCGGCAGTAACGCCGTCTCTCCGGTCTTGCTGTACCGCGCACGCACGACCGGCCTGCGGCGGATGACAAACCTTGCCCAGCCGGCGTCAGAACCGGAAGCGAGTCAGGCCGCCCGGCTCCGCCGCCAGGGTCACGATCGCCGATCGTGGCTCGATGCGATACACGTTCCACGGTGGTGGTCCTTGCGCCGGTGCGTTGAACGGGGCCGTGATGCCCGACCCGCTGTCGTCGGGTTCGGCCGGCCAACCGTTGTCCGCCCACGCCTTCGCGATACGCGCCACCGCGCCCGGCTCGGTCACTCGCGCAGCGTCACCCTCGATGACGACGTCCGCGTCGTGGATCGACACTGCGATCGAACACCGCGGATCGCGTGCGACGTTGCGTCCCTTCCGCGTGCCCGTGCCCGTCTGGAACCAGAACGTGCCGTCGAGCCACAAGGCACCGACCGCGGTCACATGCGGGCTACCGTCCTCGTTGACGGTGGAAAGCCAGGTCGTGCGGGAGTTCATCGCGTCCAGAGCTGGCGCTGACCTCGCAGCGAGCCTTCCAGCAACCGCGGCCCAGTCCACCGGCGGCAGCCCATCGGCCTTACCCAGATTGATGATCTCCATAGCGGCATCCCTCCATCGTTCAGGCAGGCATCCTGGCTAACAGCATCCGGTGAATAAGACGCGCTACGACCGCGGAAGTCATCGCGCATGCGCGCGTCACGAGCCGTCCGAGTACGCACACATCGGCAGAGCCAGATGTCAGGCGGTCGTTATGGTTCCGTTATCTGAGGGCGTGTATCTCGTGGCGTCAGCCCGTCTCCGCCTGTTAGAGGACCATCCGCCCAACTCAGGTGTACCTTCCGCGATCCCGAGGACTCTGGACAAATGCGCCCTATGTGCGAGAGCCAACGATGAAGTGGCATTTCCAGCCGCGTCCCGACGGGGACGAGGCAGAACCGGATGACGACGACGCCGTCATGCCCCGCCTGCTCGGTATTCCAGCGGCGCTACTGGAACGGCATGGCGCCCGGATACTCCACCCCGGACGCGCAGCAGTGGTGGACGGCTACCCAACGCCACGGCCGACGGTCTACCGGGCCAGGACGCTGGTGATCCCCAACTATCTGCTCCAGGACCACGGCAGGCTCCTCAGGGACCACAGAGACGTCCTGAGGCAAGTCGGAATGAGGCTGGTCGTGCCCGAGGAGGACCACGACCCCGGCCCCGACACGGACCGCGGCGACCACCGGGTCTTCGACATCCTGCGGGACCTGCCTCGCCCCGTGGCCCTGGCCCCGCTGGCGGACCATCCCGTCCCGGTGGATGTCGACGCGTGGACGGCGCTGCAGACGCTGCGTGCGGCGACCGTCCGGGGGCACACCGCCTCGGAGCACGACGACACTGGCGAGACACCCACGGCCCCGAAGCGGGTGCTTCTGGATAAGGCGCACGTCGATGGTATCGAGCTAGAGCATCTGCTGATCGGTTCGGCTATCACCGGGAGCCCGATTGGCGGTACCCATGGCGGTATCAGCGGGAGTACGGGTAACGGCAGCGACACCGGCGGGCCGAGCGACACCGACTCGTATCTGTTCAGCGGCGGCGACCCACGGACTCCGGTCACGGTCTTCCTCGATCTGCCCCGGCGCCGATCGGCCGGTGACTGTGAGTCCTGGTGGGGCCGGCGACCGGTGGTCGCCGTCATGGACAGTGGCGTGGCCAGGAATCCGTGGCTGGATGTAGACGCGGACGGAGCCGGTGGCTACACCATGCGCCCCCCGACGGCTTCGTGGCGTGGGATGACAAAATCCAGTCTGCCATTCGGGCGGAGGGCGAGTGGGCGGCTAAGCACGGTGACCGGTCACGGCGGGTCATCAGAGAACGCCTGGGATCAACCGATCTCGGACAACCCGCTGATCGGCGAGCTCAATGACGCGCTGGGCCACTCCACGTTCATCGCGGGCATCATACGCCAGGTCACCCCCGATGCCAGGGTCATGGCGATACGGGTCACGGGCAGCGACAACATCCTCTACGAAGGCGACATTATCTGCGGGCTCCGCCACCTGGCCAAGCGGATCGCACTGGCCAAGCCGGGCGACCTCATGGCCCAGGTTGATGTCGTCTCGCTGTCGTTCGGCTACTTCAGCGAGTCCCCGCACGACCAGATGGTGACTTCCGGGCTGTGGCAGGCGATCGAAGCGCTGCTCTTGCTGGGCGTCATTGTCGTCGCCGCGGCCGGGAATTTCGCTTCGAGCCATCGGTTCTACCCCGCGGGTTCGCACTGAAGCCGTGCCGCCGGCCGGGTCCCCGTGATCAGCGTGGGCGCCCTCAACCCGAACGGCACCAAGGCGATGTTCAGCAACGATGGCCGCTGGGTGACTGCCTGGGCGCCGGGCGCCAGTGTCATCAGCACGTACCCGACGGATATTGACGGGAGCCGCACCCCTGAACTCAGGATTCCGCGCAACCGAGAGCCGTCCGGGCAGTGGCCGCCCGGACGTGAGTCACTCGATCCGGACGACTACTCCAGTGGCTTCGCGATCTGGAGCGGCACGTCGTTCTCCGCTCCCTACGTGGCCGCGCTGATGGCGAGGTCGCTGGCTCGAGGGGGCCGCAGGCGACCAAGCCGGGATGAGGCTGGACGACCCGGGAACCAGCGACAAGAAGAGGCGGGCCGTGGCCGCTTACGAATCTGCCGCGGTGCCATGACCTCCGCGGGCATGCGGCCAGCCCGCTGCGGAGCGGGCGAGCCAGCCGGACCGCGCGGCCCGCACCGCGGCCCTGATGAATGCGGCCAGAGCAGGCAGCGATGACGCGCTCGGCGAGATCGTGACCGAATTCAGCTCGCTGATGTGGCACATCGCCCGGGCGGCCGGGCTGGGTCCCGGCGACGCGGAGGACGTGCTGCAGACCGTCTGGATGCGTCTGGTCGAGCAACTGGGCGAAATCCGCACCCCGGCCGCACTCGCCGGCTGGCTGGCCACCACCACACGGCGGGAAGCGTGGCGGGTGACGGCGGCCGAGCGCAGGCAGATTCCCGCCGACCACGAGTCATTCACCCAGTTGCCCGATCAGGGGCCTGGGATCAGAGGAGCAGGTCATGATCAATGACCAGCGCCGTACCCTGTGGACCGCGATCCGGCAGCTGTCGCCGCGATGTCAGGAGCTGCTGCGCATCATCGCCTTCGTGCCGCGGCCGGACTACGCCGCCGTGGCGGCCGCCCTCGGCATGCGGATCGGGAGCGTCGGTCCCACCCGCGGCCGCTGCCTGGCCAAGCTTCGCGCTCTGCTCGCCAGCGGCCTTGAGGAGACGACCCAATGACGCATCACAAGCCCGGGCAGCGGGCCGTCGGCCGACGGCCCGCTTGATGACTTCGATTTCGGCTCTTCTCGACGACATCCGGGAGATGTTCCAGGCCGTTGACCCGATGCCCGGGGATCTACCGGAGCGGATCCGTTTCTTCCTGTCGCTGCGCGACCTGGAAGTCGAAATGGCCCATCTCGCGGACGAGGACATGTCGCGCGGCGGGGGTCCGCGGGACGGAGCAGAGCCGCACGATTACCTTCGACAGCGAGAGCCTGACCGTCATGATCCGGATCGACCCGAACCGGGACGGCACGGTACGGGTCGACGGCTGGCTGGCGCCGCCGCAACGCCGGGAGATCGAGATCAAGACCGCCGCCGATCCGCTGAGCGTCAGCAGTGACGAGCAGGGCCGCTTCGCCTTCGCCCAGGTGCCCAGAGGAACGGCGCAGCTCATTGTCCGGCCAGACGGAGCAGGGACAGAGCGAAGGCGGCCCAGCTGTGGTGACGCCCGCACTCATCCTGTGACGGGCCATTAGGGGAAGCGACTGACCGGATGCCCTGCGCCGAGCGGCGCCCAGCCCGCTCTGACAGCTCGCTGGCCCGAGCCGAGAGCCTGGCCCGCGCGGCGCACGAGCGTGGCTGGCGGGAGGGATAACATCGGCCGTCCCGCGGTCGGTCGCCCGCTACGCCCGCTCGGGACTGCGGCAGCTCGGCTGGGCGGAGGACGGAGACCAGCCCGACGCGCAGCAGGTGCACGAGGCGCACCACGCCCTGGCCGCCAGGCTGCTGATCGTGCTGGCCGGCATCGCAGTGGCAGCAAGGTCGCACCGAGTACGGACTGCGGCTGCTGGACCGGGCCGAGGGGCTGGCGCCGGCCGAGTACCGAGGGCTCCTTCAGGGCCAGCGAGGCCAGCTGCTGATGCGCACCTGGCGGGGAGCCGAAGCGCTGAAGACCCTCGACGAGGCGATCACCCTGCTGGAAGGCAACCAGGCGGATACCGCGAACCTGACGATCGCGCTGCTCAATCGCAGTTTCACCCATCTCAGCCTGGGCGACGTCCACCGAGCGCGCCTTGACCTGATCTGGTGTCAGCGGGTCGCGGCGGCCAGCGGTGACGACCTGAACGCGGCCAAGGCGCATGCACAACCTGGGTTATTGCGATCTGCTGACCGGGGACATCCCTGCTGCACTCCAGCTTTTCGACGCGGCCGCCGACACCTACCGCCTCATCGCTCCCGGTAACCTGCCGGTACTGGCCATGGACAAGGCTCGCGCGCTGCTGGCCGCGGGCCTGGCCGGCGATGCGGCCAATGAGCTGGATAGTGCGATGGCGGCGTTCCGGCAGCAGCGGCTCGATCAGGATCTCGCGGAAGCGGAGCTGGCCCGGTCCGAGGCTGCGCTCACCGCCGGGGAACCGGCCATCGCGCGACGCTGGGCGACAATGGCAGAGCGGCGCTTCCGTCGGCACAGCAACGACGCGTGCGCGTGCCTGGCCGAGCTCACCGGGCTGCGTGCCCGGTCCCCTCACCCGGCAGCCGGGCGGCATGGCGGCCGAGGCGGCGCGGCTCGCCGAGCGACTAGGCGACCTCGGGCTGCCCAGTGACGCGGAGATGGCCGAGTTGCTTGCGGCCCGGGCCCTGCTCAGCATCGGCGGCCTGGATGAGGCGAGGCAACGGCTCGCCGCCATCCGGCGCCGCCGGACGGCACCACCGCTGGCGGTCAGCCTGCTGCGGCGGCTGACCCGGGCCGAGCTGGCCGAGCGGGAAGGACGGCCAGGGACAGCGCTGGCCGAACTCCGGGCCGGTTTGGCCATGGTGCAAACGTTGCGCGGCCGGCTGGGCAGCACCGACCTGCAGACTGGCACCGCAGCCCTCGGCGCGGACCTGGCCGCCGCCGGATTGCGGATGGCAGTGGAACGGAAGTCCGCCCCGCTGGTGTTTGCCTGGCTGGAACGCTCTCGGGCACAGGCGTTCCGGGCCAGGCCGGTGCAGCCCGCCCAGCGACCCGCAAGCGGCGGCGGCGCTGGCCGAGCTGCGTCAGCTCAGCCATTTGATCCGCGAGATCGGAGCTGGCCGGCAAACGCGACCCGCAGCTGGTGGCCAGGCATGCCGAACTGCAGCGCGACATCCGGGAGCGCGACTGGCAGGCCAGTGGCGGCGGTCTGGCCGCAGCCCAGGCCAGCCTCGGCGCGGTGCGCGCTGCCCTGGAGGAAAGCGGGCAGACCATGGTAAGCATCCTGGCCCGGCGCGACCAGATGCTCGCGGTACTGGTGCAGCGCGGGTCTGTGCGCCTCGTCGAGCTCGGTGACTTCAACGCGGCGGCTGAAGCGGCCAGGCGGATGAACGCCGACCTCGACACTCTGGCCGGGCGGCTGCTGCCAACCCGGCTTCAGGCAGCGATCAGAGAGTCGATCCGGCACCAAACCGATGTACTGACGGCCGAAATCGTCAAACCGCTGCGACCGTGGCTCGGCGATGACGCCGTGGTCTTCATTCTGGCGAATGCTCTGGCCAGCATCCCCTGGAGTGTGCTGCCGGACCTGCGCGGGCGCCCGGTCACGGTTAGCCCGTCCGCGTCCTCGTGGCTGACCGCCTGGCGGAGCGGACGGGTCGCGACGGGGACGCCGCAGGCAGCTCCGCCGCTGCTGGTCGCGGGACCGGATCTGGAGCATGCGGCGCGGGAGGTCACCGAGATAGCCAGGTCCTATCCGGATTGCCAGCCGCTGCTCGCGGAGACGGCCACGGTCAGTACCACCCTCCAGGCCCTCGACGGCGCGCCGCTGGCGCATCTGGCCGCGCACGGGCATCACGAACCGGAAAATTTCCTGTTCTCCCGCCTCGACCTGGCCGATGGCCCGCTGATGGCCTACGACATCCAGCGGCTCCCGGCTGCTCCCAGGCACGTAATCCTGTCATCGTGCGATGTCGGCCGGGCCGTCACGCGCCCAGGTGAGGAGATTCTTGGTTTCACCGCGGCTCTCCTCTACACCGGGACGGCGACCGTGATCTCGAGCGTTACCCGGGTGGCCGATGCCGACGCTGTCAACCTAATGACCGCCTACCACCGGCTGCTCGCGGCCGGGGCCAGGCCCGCTGAAGCGCTCGCCCAAGCCGCCCTGACCGAGGAGTTCAGCCCGTTTGTCTGTTTCGGCAGCGGCTAGCTGACCCCGGCGTACAGTCCGGACAACCTTTACCCCTACTTGAAGGGGACGGTGACCGGGCCGGGCTTGGGTGTGTAGACGGCGAAGAAGTCGCGGTCGTCGGGGACGAGGTAGCGGGTGGCCGATTGCATCGGGTTGGCCCCGACCATGGTGGGGACCAGGCCGTGCGTGCCGTGGGTGTAGGTGATCAGGGTGTGCCATTCGGGGTTGATGTCGAACTCCATCCCCCGGACCGCGCCGGCGTGCTGCAGGATCTTGGCCAGCGTGATCACGGTCTGGTCGTTGGCGGCGACGTAGATGAGGTTGCCGTGGCGGTCGACGCCGACACCGGTGCGCCAGACCCGGGTCAGGCCGCCGAGCGTGTACCCCCACGCAGCGCTGTTCGGGTCGTCGTTGAGTTGCGGGTTCAGCTGCCCGTTCCACAAGATGGGCGCCAGGCTCTGGCGGGCCCAGGCGACGTTCGATCCCACGTCCGGGCCGCCGCTCCACTTCACCAGCGCGATGGTGCCGTTGCGGTAGCCGATGAGGGTGGCGTTGCCGTCCTTCAGCGGCTCGTTGGTCCGGCCGTTGTCGGCCGAGCCATTGGCGCCGTCGGTGTAGGTGAAGCCGCCGTTGAAGGTCGCGAGCAGCCGCGAGCGCTGATCGTCCGGGACCATCGCCGGGCCGCGGACGGCGGCGGCCGGCGGCTCGTAACGGCCCGGGTAATACCCGAGCTGGGTACGGGTGTGGTCAAACCAGGCGACGTAGGCGACGATCTGGGGATAGGCGGTCTCGGGGCGGTAGGTCGTCACCAGCACCGGCGCGGACCCGCCGACCTGTGCCCCGGTCGGCTTCCAGACCCCTTCGCCGGGCAGCGGGCGCGAGAAGACCGGCTTGACCGGCGGCGGCTGGTAGGCCTTCGCCTTCGCCTTCGCAGGCGGGCCGGCGCCGGGTCGCCGGCTGGGGCAGCCCGACCGCGGGCAGCGTGGTCAGCTGCGGCCCGCCCGTCTTCGGCGCGTTCACCGTGTAGTAGATGTGCTCGCCCTCGTCGACCATCTGGTTGCCGAAGGGGACCTCGTCCCTGACCCATTCGGCGCTGCGTTCACCCGTCGTCATGCTGGTCGGCACCAGCATGTAGGTGGAATACGAGACAATCGCCCACACCAGCACCGCGGCGAACGGGGCCGCGATCACGATACGCCGCAGCCGCCGCTTGCGCCTGACCGCAAGACGGCCCCGCTGCTGCGACCGCGTCGCCCCGCCCATCCCAGACCCCGGAACCGGCGGTGGCCCCGCCTCATCCGGCCCGGCATTCACACCGGAACCGGGGCCAGATTGCCGCAGCCAACTCATCTCATCCGTGTCCTAACCCTCGGCCGAGCGATGCCCACCTTGATGCCGACGTCGATACCCACCGCCCAGGGTGGTGCCACGATGCCGAAGATACGGGTATGAGAGTAATACGCAGGCGACCAGCGTGATGCCCGCGGTGCAAATCCGACGCGATGTGGATACTTTGCTAGCTCAGAACCAGCGGATCCCCTTCGCCTGCCAGACGGACACCGCCAGGTGCGAATGCTGCACGGGCAGCGGGTCCGGGCCGGCCACCGCCAGCCGAAGCCGGCCGTTAGAAGACGGTCAGAGAACGGCACCGCGGAATCCAATGGCTGGACAGGCCAGTTCAGGGACAGGCAGCACCCGGCGGGAGGCGCAGCACGCCTGAGCCCGCGGCCGTTCTGGGGCGGAACAGAGATGGCTGAGGCGCCCGCGCAGTCCGCAAATCGACTGCGCAGTCCGCAAATCGACTGCGCAGCCGCAAAATCGACTGCGCAGGCAAAAATGAGGTGCTGGATCTGGGCGTGGCTGGCACGATGCGACCGTGGCGGCTGATGTTGAAGTGCGGCAGGAACGTGAATCGGATCGACCGCGGGTACGCCAGGTGGTGCAGGCGGCTTTCGCTGCCCAGCCGATCGTCCCGGACCTCGTCGAAGCCTTGCGTGCGTCAACCGGGTGGCGCCCCAGCCTTTCGCTGGTGGCCCAGGAACACGGGACGGTTGTCGGGCACGTGCTGGCCACTCGCGGCTGGCTCGACGCGCCCGACCGGCTGGTCGAGGTGCTCGTCTTGAGCCCGCTGAGCGTTAAGCCTGAGCGGCAGGGGCAGGGCATCGGGTCGCGGCTGGTTCGCGAGTTGCTGGCGACCGCGGCTTCGGGGACAGAGCCGGCGATCTTCCTCGAGGGATCTCCCGGCTATTACCGTCGATTCGGATTTGAAGCAGGCGGGCCGGCCGGTTTTGGCCGTCCGTCATCGCGCATTCCAGAGCCTGCTTTCCAGGTCTGCACGTTCGCTAGTTACGAATCGTGGATGACGGGCTGCCTCGTGTACCCCGAAGCGTTCTGGGAGTTTGACTGCGTGGGTTTGCGCTAGCTGGCAGCGGCCGCTCGGCGCTAGCTGGCAACCCGGCGGCGGCTAGTCCAGCGTGACGACGGCCGCGACCTGGTCCAGCCCGGAGACTCTCAGCAGGGTTCCGTTGAGGGCGCCCGCCGCGCTGACCTGAATGGTGAGCCGGGCTTTCCTGGCGGCGATGATCAGCGCCCGGATGGCGGCGCTGTCGCAGTACGTGACCGCGGTCATGTCGGCGGTGACGGCGCTGGAGGCGGCGGCAGCCTCGTCCAGGGTGGCCTGGAATTGCCCGACGTTGGTCAGGTCGATGTCACCGGCGGCGCGCACGATCGTGGGTTCATCCTCACTCGCGGGCAGGAACTCGAACCGTGCTGGGCTGGCGTCGTTGGTCATGGCTTCAGGTCCTTGGTCAAGGTCACGGTCGTCCCGTGCTCGGACGAATCGATCGTGACGTCATCCATGAGGGCATGCATGAAGATGATGCCGTGGCCCCGGGTGCCTGGGGCGGGCTGCTCGCGGTCCGGGGGAGGGGACAGCCAGCTCCCGGTGTCCGCGACGGTCACCTGGACCATAGTGTGCGTGACGCAGGCGGTGAGGGTGATCTGGACTGGTGCCGCGTCTTCGGGGCGGCCGGCGGTGGCGTGCTCGACGGCGTTAGCCGTGGCCTCACCCACCGCGATCATGATGTCGGTAGCTTCCCGGCGGATCCCGGCTGCTGGCAGCCACTGCCGCAGCCTGGCCCGCAGCACGGCCAGGCAGGAGGGGTCGTTTGCTGGTATCTGGACGGTTAGCGGGGCCGGCGGGTGCCGGTAGACCAGGACGGCGACGTCGTCCTCGTCGCCGGCCGCCGGCGTCATAGCCGACATGACGTGGTCCGCAACGTCGTCCGGGTGGTCCTGGGCATGCCCGGCCACCGTGACCGCCGCGGCGTCGATCCCTTTGTCCAGCGGCTGGCTTCGCCGCTCGACGAGGCCGTCGGTGTACAGCATCAAGGTCGCCCCGAGTGGCAGCGTGGCCGTCGCCTGGCTGCGTTGCAGGTCATAGGGCAGCATGGCCAGCGGCAGGGACCGGGCCTGGTCAAGCAGGCTGTAGTCCGCTCCGCCCGTGACCAGGATGGGCGGCGGGTGCCCAGCGCAGCTGTAGGTGACGGTCCCGGCCGCAGGATCAAGGATCGCGCAGAACACGCTGGCGCATTCCGCTCCCGGAATCCGGCTGGCGAACGTGTCCAGGTCGGCGAGGGCCTCGGCGGGACCGGGAGCACGTAGCAAGACGGCCTGGCTGGCGGAGCGGAGCTGGCCCATGACCGCCGCGGCAGGCAGGCCGCGGCCCACGCAGTCACCAGCCACGACGCCGATACGCTGTCCGGGCAGCGGGATCACGTCATACCAGTCGCCGCCGACTTCGAGCGGGGGAACCGCCGGGGTATACCGGGCGGCGAATCCATGCGGCAGCTCGGTGGGGGCCAGGATGGCGTGCTGGAGGGTGAGCGCGACGGTGCGCGTCTGCTCGTAGTCCCTCGCCTTGGCGAGAACCTGGGCGAGATGGCTGGTGAGAACCGAGAACAGTTCCCGCACCTCGGCGCCGACCGGCTGTCCGGCCGGGAATTCCGCCGCGATAGCCGACGAGCCCGTCCCGTCCAGCGGAGCGGCGAGCAGGCTGGCGCTTTGGTCTCCAGGCAGCACCACGACCGAGGCGGCCAGCTGATGCCGGACGGCGTCAAGCGCCGCCGTGACCGCGGCGGAGGCGCCCTGGCCCGGGTCAGGCCGGGGCCATCCGGTGATGGCCGGGGTGTTATCGCTGGACCATAGTGCGGCTTTCACCTGTCTGGCATGGACCGCGGCGGCGATCTCACGGGCGGCCGTGGTGAGCATCTCGGAGATCTCTCCGGTCGCGGCCAGGGCGGCCGCGAAGCCGGCCAGTGTGCCTTCGCGCTGCGTGGCCAGCCGTTCCGCGGTCACGTCCCGCGCGGTGCCGACAAACAGCCGGCTGCGTCCGTCCGGACTGGGCAGGCTGGCCGAGCTGCACGCCAGCCACACGTCGCGCCCGTCGCGGTGCGACACCTGGATCGTGTAGCGGCCGCCACCGTGCCGCTTGTAATCGGTGAACGCCTGGGCCGTCACCGCCCACCCGTCAGGGTCGGCGTCGGGGTCCGGAACCCAGGGATGCGGCCAGCGGAACGGCAGCCCGTCCGAGCTGTAGCCCACAAGGGTCAGGAAGGCCTGGTTGGCCTCCAGGATGGTGCCTTCATCGTCGGTGACGAAGAAGCCTTCCTGCAGGGAGTCGATCAACGTGCGGCGGAACTGTGATTCGCGGTTCCTGAAGCTGGCCATCCCCAGGTTGGAGCGCACCCGGGCCAGCAGTTCCACGGCGGAGAACGGCTTGACCAGATAGTCGTCGGCGCCGGCCTGCAGACCCTCGATGGACGCTTCCTGCCCAGCCCGCGCCGACAGCAGCAGCGCCGGCACGGCCGCCGTGCGCGCGTCGGCGCGCAGGGCGGCAACCAGGCTCAGCCCGTCCAGGCGGGGCATCATCACGTCGCTGATCACCAGGTCGGGAGCCCTGGAGCGGACGGCGTCCAGGGCGGCCTGCCCGTCGGTGACCGTGGTGACCTGGTAGCCAGCGGTGCGCAGCAGCCGGGCCAGGTACTCGCGCATGTCGGCGTTGTCGTCGGCGACCAGCACCCGCGCGGGCAGACCGCCCCCCGGCTGCACCGCGGGCTGAGGGTCATACCCCGGCCTGATGTCCTTCGGCACGTAGCGCGGGCCGGTGCCGTCCTGGTCGCCCGGCACGGTCCGGGGTAGCCAGCGCAAGGCTTCCTGGACGAAGGGATCGGCGGTACCCGACACCGCCGCCGTGTGACCGGCTGGGACGAGCGTGCCGGCGGGCAGGTGCGTGTGCCCGAAGGGCAGGTGGATGGTGAACGTGGTGCCCGCACCTTCGGTGCTGGACGCGGTGATGGTGCCGCCGTGCAGCTGGACGAGTTCCTGGACCAGGGCCAGGCCGATGCCGCTGCCCTCGTTTGACCGGGAGCGGGCGTTCTCGATGCGGTGGAACCGCTCGAACAACCGCGGCATCTCCTGCTCGGGGACGCCGACGCCGGTGTCGGCGACCGTAACGACCGCCTCGCCGCCCTCGGCGTGCACGGCGATGCGGATCGAGCCCTCGAAGGTGAACTTCAGCGCGTTATTGAGCAGGTTCAGCACCACCTTCTCCCACATGCCGAGGTCGAGGTAGACCGGCTCGTGCAGCGGCGGGCAGTCCACCTCGAAGGTCAGGCCGGCACGGTCGATGGCGGACCGGAAGACACTGGCCAGCTCGGCGGTCACCTGCGCGATGTCGGCCGGCTCGTAGCTCGCCTGCATGCGCCCGGCCTCGATGCGGGAGAAGTCAAGCAGCACGTTGACCAGCTTGCCCAGGCGCAGGCCGTTACGGCTGATGACCTCGAGCTCCTCCCGCGCTTGCGGGTCGGCGTCCGCCAGCAGGCGCTGCAGTTCCTGCACCGGGCCCATGATCAAGGTCAGCGGGGTGCGGAACTCGTGGCTGACATTGGAGAAGAACGTGGTCTTGGCGCGGTCCAGTTCGGCGAGCTCTTCCGCGCGGCGCTGCTGGTGCTGGTAACTGCGTGCGCTCGCGATCCCCGCTGCGAGGTGCCCGGCGACCAGGACGACGAACGCGCGGTATCCCTCGTCCAAAGGCCGGTACCGGTTCAGGGCGGCCACCAGGAACCCGTACGGAGCACCGCCCTGCTGGGTCAGCGGCGTTATCAGCGCCTGGACGGGCGCCTCATTCCACTCACCGCCCGGCAGGGCACCGAACCGGGCGCTACCCAGGTCCACCAGCGCGGCTTCACCCCGTCGCAGCACGGCGGCGGGCCACACCGCGTCCCGGGCCCCGGTCGTGAGCTCGGCCGGGGCGGCTGGGTGCCCGGCGGCGATGCCGGTGCGCCCGGCCAGCCGGGCACTGCCGCCGTCGTCGCTGAACAGGTAGGTGAGGGTGAACGGCAGATCCCGGCGGTTGCGGTCCAGCTGCCGCCCGGCGAACTCCAGCGTCTCCTGCTCGGTGCGCACAACGCTGGGGTCCGAGCCCAGGTCGCGCAGGGTCGCCATCCGGCGCTCGCCGATGACGCGTTCGGTGTCCTCGCTGACCACGCACAGCATCCCGACGACGGCGCCGGCGTCGTTGCGCAGCGGGCTGTAAGAGAAGGTGTGGTAGGTCTCCTCGGGGTAGCCGGACCGTTCCAGGAACAGCAGCAGCCCCTCGTCCCACGTCGCCTTCCCGGTGGCGAGCACGGTGTCGATGCGCGGGCCGATGTCGTGCCAGATCTCTTCCCAGACCTCGCTGGCAGGCCGGCCCAGTGCCCACGGGTACTTGCGGCCCAGGGTGGGCCGGTAGGCGGCGTTGCAGAAGAAGATCAGCTGTGGCCCCCAGGCCATCCACATCGAGAAGCGGGATGACAGCAGGATGTCCACCGCGGTCTGCAGGCTCTGCGGCCAGGAGCCGACCGGCCCGAGCGGGGTCTGCGCCCAGTCCACCGCGGCCAGGTCACGGCCGACCTCCTGATCGGCGGCGAATTTCTCCGCCGTCCCCGGCCCAGGCTCGGCATCTGCCGTGAGCGCCACCGGCTCTCCCCTCCCTCACAACCCGGAACTCCGCGTGCGCAGTTCACCGCTCACCAAGAGCAGGGGCGTGAATGTACGATAGCCCGACCCAGCCGGAACCCGCCAAGCGTCCGGACTAACGAGGTTTGCTGGCCCTGGACGATGGCGACCGCCTGCCGCCGGGTGAGCCGGGCACCGGTGGAGCGTGCCTGCTCGAACTCATCCGCGCCCAGCCGCTGGCGGACCTGGGTCACCAGCTCGGCCTCGGCCTTTCGCAGATGCGGCCAGGCCGGCAGGCCGACCCGCCGCCGCAGGCCCTCCGCCGCCCCTTCCAGCCGCGCCGCACGCTCCGGGTCGCCGTCGGCGAACGCCAGCCAGGCATACCCGACCAGGCACAGCGCCACGAACTGGGTGATGTGGTTCGCCAGGCTCAGGTCCAGCGCCTCGTCCAGCAGCACTTGGGCCTCGTCGAGGCTGCCCCGCAGGACAGCCAGGATGCCCAGCTGCACCCGGAGGCCGGCGCCGAGCCAGTCACCGCCGGCCCTGGTTTCCAGATCGCGCGCCTCGCGCAGGTGACCCAGGGCATCGTCGTAGCGGCCCAGCGCCGTCTCTATCGAGCCGGCCGTGAACGCGGCCATGGCCGTGAAGACGGGCTCATCCTGGCCGCGGAACTCCTCCAGCGAGACCGTCGCCTCCCGCAAGGCCCCGTCGAAGTCGCCGGGAATCGGCAGCGTCCACGACATGGCCAACGGGACGGCCGCGTGCAGGAAGGAATCTGCGATCCCGGGCAGCAGTGGCTCCAGGTGCTGGCGGGCCGCCAGCGCTGCCGCATCGTCCCCGGTGTCGACCGCGGTCACCGCCGCCACCCACGCCAGCTCGGCCCGGGGATCGGGGTGCAGCGTGCCGGCGGTGGGCAGCAGCTGTTCCACCCAGGACCGGGCCTCGCGCTCGAGGTCCCGCTGGGACCAGAACAGCCACAGCACCCGGAACAGGTGCGGCAGCGGCTCCTGGTCACGGGCCAGGTACCAGCGCACCGCGGCGGCCAGGTTCCCCACCTCGGCGTCGAGCCGCTCCAGCCACACGTCCCGGCCAGTCCCGCGCAACGGCCGGTCCGCCTGCTCGGCCAGCGCCCGGTAGTAGTCGGCATGCCGCCGCCCGACCTCGCAGGCGTCGGGCCGGGCCGCCAGCCGTTCGGCCACGAACTCACGGACGGTTTCCAGCATCCGGGTCCGGGACCCGGACTGCACGCCGTCGATATAGATCAGGCTGTGGCGCGCCAGCGTCTCGGACAGTTCCAGCGCCTGGTCCTCATCCACGTCGGCGACCTGGGCCGCGGCCGGGATGGTCCAGCCGCCCACGAACGCCGCCGTGGCCTCGAGCAGCGAGCGCTCGTCGTCGGTCAGCAGACCCACGCTCCATTCCACCGTCGCGCGCAGGGTGCGCTGCCGCTCGGGCAGGTCCACCGCGCCGGTCCCGAGCGCATCCAGCGACCTGGCCAGCCGGTCCAGCAGCACGTCGGGCTCCAGCAGCCGGGTGCGCGCTGCGGCCAGCTCGATGGCCAGCGGCAGGCCCTCCAGGCGCCGGCAGATCTCGGCTACCGCCTGCGCGTTCTGCTCGGTGAGCGCGAAGCCGGGGCGCACCGCGCGGGCCCGGTCCACGAACAGCGCCACCGCTGGCCAGGACCGAAGTTCCTCCAGCGGCACGCTGGCGGGGGCAGCCGGCAGCGCCAGCGGCGGCACCGGGTATTCCTGCTCGGCGCGCAGCCGCAGCACCGTGCGGCTGGTGGCCAGGGTCGCCAGCTGCGGGCACCGGGCCAGCAGTTCTCCCAGGTCGCGAGCAACCTGGACCACCTGCTCCAGGTTGTCCAGGATCAGCAGCCAGACGCCGTCGCTGAACGTCTCGGCCAGCGCCTCCAGCGGCGAGCGCGTCCCCGTCAGGTCGGCGCCCGCGGCGCGGCCGACGGCCTCCAGCACCAGCCCGGGGTCGGTGACCGTGTCCAGCGGGACGAACACGGTGCCCGCGCCGAACCGGTCACGCAGCTGCTCGCCCACCGCGACCGCCAGCCGGGTCTTGCCAACCCCGCCCGGCCCGGTCAGCGTCACCAGCCGCGTCCCAGGACGCTCGATCAGCCCGGCCACCTCGGCAATGGCCTGTTCCCGCCCGAGCAACGACGTCGTATTCAGTGGCAGCGGGCGAAAGCCACGGACGCCCGCCGGGGCGCGCGCCGCGACCGCGGTCTGGCCGGCCGTGGCGGTGAACCGCTCGCTCAGCAGCACCGCCAGATCGTCACGCACCAGCCTGCCCAGCTCGGCCGGCGTGCGGAAATACCGTAGGAGACCGCGGACTCCGCTTTGATCCGGGCCAGCAGATCAGCCAGCCGGGGCTCGCGGCCGGGCGCCGGCGCCTTGACGTACAGCAGCCGCGGCAGCCCGCCCGACAGGTCGAATTCCTCTTCCAGGCCGGAGATCTGCCCGCCAGGGACGAGTTGCCCGTACCGCTCCCAGTACACGCCGACGAACACATCGGCCTGGGCCAGGTACGCCTGGTACACCTCGGCCGGCGGATACGGCCGGGCCCCGGTTTCGAACATGACGGGCGTCAGCCGCAGCATCGAGACAGCGCGCGAAACCGCCCGCCGTTCCTCGGCCAGCTCACCCAGGGTCGAACTCACGAATACCCGCAGCCGCCGGTCCGGTGTCCGGATCACCACCTCATCCCGCGGCCCCCTGCGTACCGATTGACCCGGCTCAGACTCCACCTCCTCAGTCTGCACCAGCCGTCCCGGCCGGCCGCCGGCCCCCATTACGCGTTCTTGTCACGGCGAAGCGGTGGTCCCGCGGGTGATCAGGTGGGGTGCGATGACGGTTTCCGTGCCGAGCGTGTGCTGTCCTTCGAGGCGGGCGAGGGCCCGGACCACGGCCAGGTCGGCGAGGCGGGGGATGTCCTGGCCCACGGTGGTGAGGTTGATGTGGGCCAGGCGGGCGAGATGGGTGTCGTCGAAGCCGATGACAGAGATCTGGCCGGGGACGTTGATGCCAGCGCGGAGGAACGCGTCGAGCAGGCCAACGGCGCACTGGTCATTGAACGCCAGGACGGCGGTCGGACGCGGGTGCACGGCTTCCAGAACGCGGGCGGCCGCGGCGCCGTCCTCCTCGGTCAGGCTGCCGGGCAGGATCTGGCCGGCCAGGCCGTGGCGGCGCATGGCGGTGCGGTAGCCGCGGCGCCGGTCGGCGGCGCCGGGGGCCCGGCCGCCGTCGATATGAACGATGTCGCGGTGGCCGAGGGACACCAGATGGTCCACGGCCTGGGCGGCCCCGTCGTCGTCGGCGGTCCGCACCACCTCCACACTGGGCGCCGACGGCGGCAGCCGCCGGGCCAGGCAGATGACCGGCAGCTGCGCGGCGAGCTTCTCCAGCTGCCCCGCGGGGGCCTGCGGGCCGAGCAGGATCAGCGCCTCGCACCTGTCGGCGAGCAGTGCCTCGGTGGCGCGCTGCTCGCTGCGGCTGGCGGCCACCGCGCTGAGCGCGATCTGGTATCCGGCCGGCTCGGCGATCTTGTACAGGCATTCCACCAGGTCGGCGTGGAACGGATGCTGCAGGCCGAACTGCACGCCGAGCAGGCGGGACCGGCGGCTGCGCAGCAGCCGCGCCCTGGCGTCGGGCCGGTAGCCGATCTCCTGGGCGGCCTCCACGATGCGTTCGCTGGTGGCGGCGCTGACACCCTTGGCGCCGCGCATCGCGATGGAGACCAGCGCCGTGGACACCCCGGCCCGCGCCGCGACGTCGGCGAGGGTCGGTCGCTTCCCGCCGGGGAGCGGCGTCGGCGGCATCGTTGACCTCCTGGTCCGGGACGGCGAGGCGATCACCGGTCACGTGCCCGAGGTTGCCAGCTTATAGAACGTTCTAGTTTTCCGGCAACAACCTCTTGACACGTAACCCGACCAGATGCCCTACTTGAACCTGGATTACTAGAACGTTCTAGTTTCAGGAGAGTGATTGACGATGTACACGCTGGCTGCCTGCGCCGAGATGGTGTTCACCGACCGGCCGATCGACGAGCGGGCCCAGCGCATCCATGAGCTCGGCTTCGAGGTTGAGATCTGGGACTGGACCCGGCACGACCTGGCCACGCTGGAGCGCTCCGGGGCGGTCTTCTCCTCCATGACCGGCTACATCCGCGGCAACCTGACCGAGGAGGACGGCGCCGCCGAGCTGCTCCGCACCGCGGAGGAGTCGGTCAAGGCCGCCGCGCGGCTCGGCTGCCCACGGCTGAACCTGCACGGCACCGGGCTGGACGAGGCGGGCCTGCCGGTACGGCCGGTGACCGGCGAGCCGAGCGGGCCGATGTGGATCGCCGCGTGCCGGACCCTCACCCAGCTTGGCGAGATGGCCGAACGGGCTGGCATCACCTTCACCCTGGAGAACCTCAACACCATCCTCGATCACCCGGGCGTGCCGTTTGCCCGGGCGGCGGACACGATGGCGCTGGTCCAGGCGGTCGGGCATCCACGGGTCCGGATGAACCTGGACCTGTACCACGCGCAGATCGGCGAGGGAAACCTCATCGAGCTCGTCCGCCGCGCGTACGGCCTGGGCCTGATCGGTGAGATCCAGGTCGCCGACGTACCCGGCCGCTGCGAGCCGGGCACGGGGGAGATCAACTACCCCGCCATCGCCCGGACCCTGACCGACCTGGGCTACGACGGGACGGTCGCCATGGAGGCCTGGGCCTCTCGCGACAGCGACCAAGCCCTGGAGCGCTTCCGCTCTGCCTTCACTCCTGTTACCGCTGCTGCCAACGGAGGACTCTCGTGACCATCTCCCCGCAGCCCCTCGCGGTCGGCGTCATCGGCGTCGGCCGGATGGGCTCCTTTCACGCTGAAACCCTGGCCAGGCGCCTTCCCGCTGCCCGGCTCGCCGCCGTCGCCGACCCGGCTCCCGGCGCCGCCCAGCAGCTAGCAGAACAGCTGGGCTGCCCCCAGACGTTCACCGACCCCGGCCAGCTGCTCGCCGACCCCGCCATCGACGCGGTGGTGATCGCCACCCCCGCCCGCACCCACGCCGACCTGGTCGAGGCGGCGGCCCGCGCGGGCAAGGCGGTCTACTGCGAAAAGCCGATGGCGCGGACCCTGGCCGAAGCCGACCGTGCCATCGACGCCGCCCACCGGGCCGGCGTTCCGCTCCAGATCGGCTTCAACCGCCGCTACGACGCCGGCTTCCGCGCCGCCCACGACAAGATCACCGCCGGGGCCATCGGCACGCCGCAGCTGCTGCGCTCGCTCACCCGCGACCCCAAGCTCGCCGACCCGGCTCCGATCCCGCCATGGACCATCTTCCTTGAGACGCTCATCCACGACTTCGACGCGCTGCGCTTCCTCAACCCCGGCGCCGAGCCGGTCGAGGTGTTCGCCGTGGCCGATGCGCTGATCCGTCCCGACTTCAAGGACCGCGGTCTGCTCGACACCGCTATTGTCACCGTCCGCTTCGACAATGGCGCGCTGGCCACCGCCGAGGCTAGCTTCCAGGCCGTCTACGGGTATGACGTCCGTGGCGAGGTCCTCGGCTCGGCCGGCATGCTGACCATGGGCGACCTGCGCCGCACTCACCTGACCGGCTACGGCCCGGACGGCATCACCGCCGATTGCGTCACCTATGACCAGGATCTCTTCCGCGACGCCTACGTCGCCGAACTGGCCGACTTCACCGACTGTGTCCGCGCCGGCCGCCTCCCGGCCGTCACCGGCGAAGACGCCCGCGCCGCCTTGTCCATCGCCCGCGCCGCGATCGGTTCGGTCACCACCGGGGCACCCGTCCGCATCGGTGACCTCAAGGACGAGTGAGCTCAGTTGGCGGCGGTGAAGCGCTTGCCCCGGTAGGCGGGCTGCTCGATCTCGTCGACCAGCGCCACCGCGTAGTCCTCGGCGGAGATGGAGTCACCGGCGGGGGAGTCGGTGGCGCTGCGGTAAGCGCCGGTGCGCTCGCCCGGCTCGATGAACGGGGCCGGCGAGAAGAAGGTCCAGTCGGTGCCGTCGCCGAGTCCGCGGAGGTACTCCAGCGCCTCGGTCACGATGAGTGCCTCGGGGCGGTAGATCTCCGGGAAGTACGGCTGGTCGACCAGGCGGCCGCCGTCCACGAGCAGCGAACCCGCGCCCCCGACGACGATCAGCCGCGCGGCACCGAGCGTCTCGACCAGAGTGCGCACCTGCTCCAGGTACTCGCGCTGGTCACCGCCGGTGCGGCTCGGGCCGATCGCGGACACCACCACATCGGCCTCGGCGGCAATGCGCTTGGCCAGGTCGGTGTCGCCCGCGTCGCCGGTCACCGCGTGGGCGCCAGCCGGCAAGGCGCCGCCCGAGCGGGTAATGCCGGTGACCTCGTGCCCGCGCGACAGCGCCTCGGTCGCCACCCGGCTGCCGATCATGCCGCTCGCCCCGTAAATCGCGATCTTCATCCTCGCTCCTTCAGTGTCAGCTCGTCGTCTGGAACCGAAGGTATCCGTTGGTTACCAGGCACTTCAACGTGCTATAAGTACCTCATGGTTACTATTAGCCGCCCGCGCCGCTTCGACCAGCTCAAGGCCGCCCCGACGCGCGCCGCCCAGGGCAATCTCTTCGACCCCGACTGCGCGACGCGGCTTGTGCTCGACCGGATCGGCGACAAGTGGACCGTGCTCGTCGTCCTGCTGCTCAGCGACGGCCCGATGCGCTTCTCCGAGCTGCGCAGCCACCTCGGCCGGGTCGCGCCCAAGGTGCTGACCCAGACGCTGCGCCGGATGGAACGCGACGGCCTGGTGACCCGCGAGATCTTCGCCGAGGTCCCGCCGCGGGTGACCTACGCGCTCACCGACCTCGGCCAGTCGCTCATCGACCCGATCATCGTCCTCGGCGACTGGGCGGAGATCAACGTCGACCAGATCGTCGCGGCCCAGGAGGCCTACGACGCCCGGGAGAACCGCTAACCGCCTGCGGCCAGTGACGACCCCCGGGAATGTCGCTGGTCGCTGTCAGAGTGGACGCCACGGACCGAAGGAGGCACCATGAGTGTCGTGACGATCGCCGTGGCCTGGCCCGCCGCTGGCCGCGCGTTCACCGTCACCATCACCGCGGCTGACCTGACCCGCGGACTGCCTCACTGACGCCCGAAGTGTCAGCCATCGCGTCCAGTCCCGGCCGCTGCCAGGTCTGTAACTCCCGGCGGTCGGCCGCACCGGCCCAGGGCGCGGCAGTTTCCCCCGCGCCGATGTTGGCGCTCAGCTGGCCGAGCAGGGTGCTGAGGGTGGCCAGGTCGGCATCGGCGAGGCCCGCCCGCAGCCGGGCGTCGAAGGCGATCGCGGTGTCCCGCAGGCGCAGGAACGCCGCTTCGCCGGCTTCGGTCAGCGCGACCACCTGAACCCGCCGGTTCGCGGCGTCGCGTGTCCTGGTGACCAGCCCACTGGCGTCCATGGCGTTCAGGTGATGCGTCAGCGTCGCCTCACGCACTCCGACCGCCTCGGCGAGCTCCCGCTGATTGGCAGGCTTGCGGATCTTCAGGTTGAGCAGGATCAGCCAGACCGGCAGGGTGCCCCCCGCTTCGCCGAGAGCCTCGTCGAAGGCGCGCTCCACAATGCGGGCCGCCTGAGTCAGGCGGAGCCCAATCGGGAGCGGGAACGGTGCAGACACGCTGCCAGCGTATCACCAAGCATCGACATCTAAGAGATTGACATCTAATCTTTAGACGTCTAATCTTCTGCTCAAGCGGCGACCGCACACAGGGCCGGCCGCCCCGACGTAACACGAGCGGCACAGCGAGAAGGGACCTCCGTGATGAGCACACCAGCAGTCGAGGCTCACGACCTCCGGAAGGCCTTCGGCAAGGTGCAGGCGCTGGACGGGCTGAGCCTGGCGGTGCCCGCCGGGTCCGTCCTCGGGCTCCTCGGGCCGAACGGGTCCGGCAAGACCACCACCGTCTCCATCCTCGCCACCTCGCTGCGCCCCGATGCCGGCCGCGCGACCGTCGGCGGCCTGGACGTGGTGGCCCAGGCGTCACAGGTACGCCGCGTCATCGGCCTGGCCGGCCAGTTCGCCGCCGTGGATCCGAACCTGACCGGCCGGGAAAATCTCGCTCTGATCGGGCGGCTGTCCCGGGTCGGCCGCAAGCAGGCCCGGATCCGTGCCGGTGAGCTCCTGGACAGTTTCGGCCTGAGCGCGGCCGCCGACCGGCTCGTACGCGGCTACTCGGGTGGGATGCGGCGACGGCTCGACGTGGCCGCGGCGCTGCTGCACCGGCCCGCCGTGCTGTTCCTCGATGAGCCCACCACCGGCCTGGATCCGGAGAGCCGTTTTGTGCTGTGGGACTCGGTGCGCGACCTCGCCAGGTCCGGCACCACCGTGCTGCTGACCACGCAGTACCTGGAAGAAGCCGACGCGCTGGCCGATCAGGTGGTGATCATCTCCGCCGGGCGGGTAGCCGACACCGGTACCCCCGCCGAGCTGAAGGCCCGGTTCGGCACGGCGGTCTTCCACCTGGGTTTCAGCCGGCAGGAGGCCGCCCAGGCCGCCCAGACCGCGCTGGCTTCGGCAGGCTACCGGCCGCAGCGCGACGGTGCCGCCCTCCAGATCCGGTCCGCGGCCGGTTCCGGCGAGCTCGCCGGCCTGCTGCGTGCCCTGGACGGCCAGGGACCCGACCCGGTGTCCGTCGCCGTGCGCGAACCTACCCTGGACGACGTCTTCCTTTCCCTAACCGGCGCAGGGCTGGCCCGCGGCCTTGTCACCCATGGAGGCGAAGCAGCATGAGCACGATCGCCATCGCACCCCGCCAACTCGCACCCGGCCGCGTCACAACGGCGGCGCGGACCGTCGCCGACGCGCTTTCGGACACCGCCGACGTCGCCTGGCGCAATTTGCTGACCCAGCTGCGCACCCCGCAGGCGCTGGTGTTCACCATCATCCAGCCAGTGATCTTCGTGTTGCTGTTCCGCTACGCGTTCGGCGGGGCGATCCACGTGCCCGGGACGAACTACGTGGACTTCCTGATGCCTGGCATCTTCGCGCAGACGGTCGCCTTCGGCGCGGTCGGCACCGCGGTCGGGCTCTCCGGTGACCTGCGAACCGGCATCCTGGTCCGCTTCCGCACCCTGCCGATGGCCCGGATCGCCGTACTCGGCGGCCGGACCGTCGCCGACCTTGCCCGCAACCTGCTCGTCGTCGCGGTCATGACCGGTGTCGGCTTCGCCGCCGGATTCCGCAGCCCGCACGGCGCCGGCGGCCTGTTCGCCGCGCTCGGCCTCGTCGTCGCGTTCGGCTACGCGATCTCCTGGGGTTTCGCGTCCCTGGGCCTGCGGGTCAGCGACCCCGAAGCGGCCCAGGCGGCGGCGGTGCCCGTGCTGTTCCTGCTCGTCTTCACCTCCGCCGCCTTCGTGCCGGCCACCTCCATGCCCGGCTGGCTGCAGGCATTTGGCACCCATCAGCCGGTCGACGCCCTGGTCAACGCCGAACGGGCATTGATCCTCGGCGGCCCCGCCGCACACGATGTCCTCATCTCGCTGGCGTGGAGTGGCGGCCTGCTGGTCGTCTTCGCCCTCCTCGCCGCCCGCACCTACGCCCGCATGGGCCGCTAACCGAAAGGAGCCCGCAATGGCTATCGAACTGAACCACACCATCGTCCCCGCGCACGACCCGCAAGCATCGGCGCAGTTCCTGGCCGGCATCCTCGGCCTGCCCGTCGACCCGCCACTGGCCCACTTCACCCCGGTGACACTGGCCAACGGCGTCAGCCTGGACTTCGACCACCACGACCACGTCGACGAGCACCACTACGCGTTCCAGCTGAACGAGGAGGAATTCCAGGCTGCCTTCGGCCGGATCACCGACGGGGGCATCACGTACTACGCCGATCCGGCCTGCCGCCAGCCCGGCCAGGTCTATGCCAGCAAGAACGGCCGCCGCGGCGTCTACTTCCGGGATCCGGACGGCCACCTCATGGAGATCCTCACTCCTGTAACCGGGGAGACTGTGAAGGGAGAAATGGCGTGAGCGCCCTCGACGGGCAGATCGCCTTGGTGACAGGCAGCACCCGGGGGATAGGGGCGGCCATCGCCGCCGAGTTCGCGCGCCGCGGGGCCGCCGTCGCCGTGCATGGGCGCGACCAGGCCGCCGCGGACGGCGTGGCGGCCGCGATCGCCCGCGACGGGGGCAAGGCCATGGCCGTGACCGGCGACGTCACCGAGTTCAGTCAGGTCGAGTCGGTGCGCCGTCAGATCGAGGACGCCTGGGGGCCAGTCGCCATCCTGGTCGCCAACGCCGGCGGCAGCTTCACCCCGCCCGCGCCGCTCGAGCAGATACCCGAAGACGGCTGGCGCGCGACGGTCGACGGCAACCTGCTGGCCACGTTCCTCACGCTGAAGAGCTTCCTGCCCGGGATGAAGGAGCGCCGCCAGGGCACGATCATCACGATCGGCTCGGCCGCGGGGCGCCGCGCGGACCCTCGTTCGCCCATTCCGTACGCCGCCGCCAAGGCGGGCATCGCGCTGATGACGCAGGATGTCGCCGCCCAGGCGGGCCCGTTCGGGATCCGCGTCAACTGCATCACGCCCGAGACCATCATGACCGAAGGCAACCAGAACCGGATCCCGGCCGAGGTGCAGGCCGCGCTCGCCGACGCGCACCCCCTCAAGCGGCTCGGCACCCCGCACGACGTCGCGGCCGCCGCCGCGTTCCTCGCCTCCGACCAGGCCGCCTGGCTCACCGGCGTCATCATCGACGTCGCCGGCGGCGCCGTCCTCGTCTAAAAGGAGCCCGACCATGGCAGTCAATCAGCCCGCAGTCAATCAAGCGGCAATGCGGCGGCGAGCGCAGATCATGCGTGCGGTCAACGTCCCCATGCGAGCCGCGCTCAGCCTGCCGTTCGGCACACCGCTCAGCCAGAACCTGATGCTCATCTCCTACATCGGCCGCAAGAGCGGGAAGGCCTACCGGCAGCCGGTCAGCTATGTGCACGACGGTGACGTGCTGCTCACCCCGGGCGGCGGACGCTGGACGCTCAACCTCGCCGACGGGCGGCAGGTGGGCATCCGGTTGCGTGGCCACAACGTGCCCGCCCGGCCGGAACTGGTCAGCGATCCCGCCGAGGTGGAGCGTCTCCTCGGCGTGATCGCCGCGAAGAACCCGCGGGCGACCCGGTTCATCCCCATCCCGCGCCTCCCCGACGGGCGCCTGGACCCCGGCGCCCTCGACGCCGCGCTACGCCACGGCTTCTGCATCGTCCGCTGGCATCTCGCGGAGCACAAGCGCTAGCCCCGGGTCACAGCACCAGAATCACAGCGCCGTGCTGGCGACGATCCGCTGCAAGGTACGGCGTCCCATCGTGCATGCTCACCGCCAAAGCCCACGCCCTCCGAACCATTTCCGTCTAGCATCCCTGTGACAGCCTGCCCGCAATTCGGCTGGCCAGGGTCGGCATAACCATCCAGGGGGGACATAACCGGTGGCGCGCCTGGCGATCTCCAAAGCCTTCCTGACTGACTACGCCAGGCTGGACTCCGAAACCCGCCTCGCCGTCGACGCCGCGGTCTCCGAGTTCGCCCGCCATCCCCACCCCGCCCAGCACCTGGAGCACTCGCCCCACCAGGCCGACGACCGCCTGCGCATCATGCCCGTCAACAGCCACTGGCAGGGCGTCGTCCTGGCCCCTGCGCCCACCGACGACGGGCCCGAGACCTACAGCCTGCTCACTGTCCTGCCGCGGGCCGAGGCCGATATCCCGACGCAGGCCAGCTCTCAGACCCGGGCCAACGCCGCGGACGCCCGGGCCCAGGCCGACATCGATGCCCAGTTCACCTACGTCAACGCCCCGGACGAGCTCCAGCGCGTCCTGGACCACCCCTTCACCGCCTGGCGCACCTTCCTGCACCCTAGCCAGCGCGACATCGCCTTCCACCCCAGCTACACCGGCCCCGTCCAGGTCACCGGCGGCCCCGGCACGGGCAAGACCGTCACGCTCCTGCACCGCGCCGCCCACCTGGCCAAGGACGACCAGAAGATCCTCATCACCACCTTCAACGGGAACCTGGCCACCGCCCTGACCGCCCAGCTGGACCTCCTGGTCCCCGACCCCGAACCCCGCCGCAACATCGAGGTCCTCAACGTCGACCGCCTCGCCTACCGGATCGTCAAGGAGGCCCGCGGCACCCCGCTCATCGCCGACGAGCGTACCCAGACCGGCCGCTGGACCCAGGCCGGGCAGCACACGAACTTCACTCCCGCCTTCCTCAAGAACGAGTGGGAGCAGGTCATCCTGGCCCAGGACATAACGAACGCCCCCGCCTACCTCATCTGTCACCGCACCGGCCGCGGCCGCCCCCTGACCCAGGCCCAGCGCCGCCAGATCTGGCTAGCCACCCAGCAGGTCGTCGCGGGGCTGTCCATGGCGAATGAGTCCACTCACCTGCAGCTCGCCAACGAGGCCACCAGCCTGCTCCGCAACGCCAAGACCCCCCGCTACCACCACATCCTCGTCGACGAGGCGCAGGACCTGCATCCCGCCCAGTGGCGTCTCCTGCGGGCCGCGGTCAATTCCGGCCCCGACGACCTGTTCATCGCCGCCGACCCGCACCAGCGCGTCTACGACAACCGCGTCTCCCTGGCCAGCCTGGGCATCGGTGTTCGCGGCCGCAGCAAGCGCCTCTCGCTGAACTACCGCACCACCCAGGAGATCCTGACCTGGGCCGTGCAGCTGCTCGGCGCCGAGCCCGCCACCGGTCTCGACGGCGAGGTCGATTCCCTGCTCGGCTACCGGTCGCCTATGCACGGCCCGCCCCCGCACATCCGGATGGCCGCCACCCGCCCCGAGGAGCTCAAGAATCTGGCCGAACGAGTGGGTTCGTGGCTATCCGCCGGCATCGAGCCCCACGCCATCGGCGTGGCCGCCCGCAGCGCCGCCCTGCTGCGCGAAGCGCGCGAGGTCCTCCAGGCCCGCGGCATTGCCACCGTCTCGCCCACCGGCCGCGGGCCCGCCCAGGCCGTCCGCGCCGGGACCATGCACGCCATGAAGGGCCTGGAATTCCAGGCCGTCGCGGTCATCGGCGTCGAGGCGGGCCAGGTCCCCGCCCCCTTCGCCGTCACACCCGTTGCCGAGGATCCCACCGCCCACCACCAGGACCTACAGCGCGAACGCTGCGTCCTGTTCGTCGCCTGCACCCGCGCCCGGGACCACCTCTACATCTCCGGCACCGGCACACCAAGCCCGTTCCTGCAGCCCTAGCGCGCTCCGGAGCATCGCGGGACTTCCCGCAGACCGCCTGGGAGAACTTCCCGGCGTGATCGGGAAGGCGCCTCTTCTGGCCGGGAATCGCACGGGGGCATCGTGACGTCACCACAGATTCCCACCGGGAGGCACGTATGAACGGCCGTAAGCTCACCGTCCTGACCACCATCGCCGGGATACTCGCTCTAGGCGAGTTCGGCAGCGCGGTCATCATCTGGCAGGAGAACTATCCTGGCAGCCAGCCGTGGGCTGCCGTTGTGTTCGGTGTCTTCTTCTTGCTGGCTGCCTGGCTGCTGTACAGCGGGCGCGTCACGGCCGGCGCCGATATTCGCCGGCGTCCTGTGCCTGTTCGAGGTGGTCTCGTTCTCCGGCTGGACCCGGCACAACGCCCTGGACTGGGTTTACGGGACCACCTTCGCCCTGGTATCGCTGGCCGGGCTTATCACCGTCATCGCGGTGCTGGCCAGCCGCCTCCGCCACCGCCACCGGGCCGCGGCCTGACGCGCAGCGTCATCCGGCAAGACACTCTCGCCGCAGAGGCAGACGTGGTGCACCATGAGCCTATGGGCAGCCCGCCGCCGGTGCCGGTCAGCAGCCGCTCCAGCGCGGTCGCGGCCGGCGCCGCGGTGGTGATTGCCCTGGCCGGTGTGCCATCGCCACCGCCTACGACCAGGCCGGCAGCGCTGTCTTTGCGGCCACGCTGTCATTTGCTCTGGCTGTCGGTGCGGTCGCCGTGGTCGGCGCGGTGGTCACCCTCGCGGCGCCCGGGAACCGTGTCGGCTGGCTGCTGCTGACCGCGGCCGCGGTTATGGGGGCCGGCGCGGCGCTCGACTCGAGGCCGGCGTTCATGGTGTGGTGACCACCCCGGGCTCGGTCCCCGGCGCCGCTTACCTGGCCGCCATCGGGCCGGGACTGGAAGCAGCGGGGATGCTGATCGCCGTGGTCGGCGTCCCGGTCATCTTCCCGGACGGCCACCTGCCCAGTCCGCGCTGGCGCTGGCTGGCCTGGGTCACAGCCGCGGCCGTGGGCTGCCTGTTCCTCGGCAACGTCCTCAGCCCGCACGCGCAGCAGTCCCGGCTCGCCCACTGGCAGAGCCCGCTCGGCCTGGCTGGCCGCTACGGGATTATCGCGAATACCCTCAGCGCCGGCCGGGGTGCTGCTCGCCGCGGCCGCGGCTGCCGGAGCTGTCGCCGGGCTCATCACCCGGTGGCGGCGCGGTGGGCCGCTCGTCCGCCAGCAACTGCTGGTCCTCGCGCTGGCTGCCTGCCCGCCGGCGCTGGTCTTCCTGACCGTGGTGGTCACCGACGGCGTTCCCGGCTGGATCTTCGGCCTCGTACTCCTGCCGCTTCCCGTCGCGATCGCGATCGCCATCCTCAGCCACGGCCTCTACGATCTCCGGCGCGCTACCCACCGCACCATGCTGTGGCTGGCCATGTCCGGCACGGTCGTCGCCATCTACGCCGTCGTGGTGATCGCCGCCGCCGCGCTGGTCCCGGATCACCGCACCTGGTGGCCCTCCGCGCTCGCCGCCGCAGTCGCCGCGCTGCTGCTCATCCCGCTGCGCGAGACGGTGCAGCGCGCTGTCACCCGCATCGTCTACGGCCGCTGGCACGAGCCCTACGAGGTCCTGGCCGACCTGGGCGAGCGGCTGGAAGCAGCCGCCGACGTCGACCGCTTGCTGGACGCCGCCGTCACCGAGCTCACCACCGGACTGGATCTGCGCGACGTCAGCGTCCGCAGCCTGGACGGCACTGCGGTCGCGGGCACTACCATCGGCGTTGGCACGACGCATTGCCTTGCAGGCCTATGGCGCGACCGTCGGCTGCCTGACCTACCGGCCGCCGGAACGCCAGCTGAGCGAAGCCGAGCAGCGGCTCGTGCGCGATCTGGCCCGCCAGCTAGGCGGCGCGCTGCACGCGCGGATGCTGCGCCAGGACCTCCAGCGGGCCAGGGAACGGCTGGTCCTGGCCCGCGAGGAAGAACGCCGCCGTCTGCGGCGCGACCTGCACGACGGCATCGGCCCGGCGCTGGCCGGCCTGACCCTGAAGACCGAGACCGCCCGGGCACTGCTCCCGGCCGGCAGCAACGGCGCATCCCGGCAGCTGCGGGACCTCAGCGAGGAGATCCGTCGCACCGTGGTGGACGTCCGGCACCTGGTCGAGGGGCTGCGGCCGCCAGCCCTGGACGAGCTCGGCCTGGCCGGTGCGTGCGCCCAGGCCGCCGGGCGGCTGACCGCCGGAGCCGACGTGGCCGTCAGCGTGCATACCAGCGGCAATCTGCCGGCGCTCCCGGCCGCCGTCGAGGTCGCCGCCTACCGCATCGTCGTCGAGGCGGTCACCAACACTGTCCGGCACTCCGGCGCACATCACTGCGACGTGTCGATCGTCCTCGCCCAGCCGGCCTGGCCGTCACCATCACCGACGACGGCACCGGGCTCGGCGCATCCGGCGATCACGGCAACGGCCTGGCCATCATGAGAGAGCGGGCCGAAGAACTCGGCGGCGCAGTGACGGTCGCCAACACCGCGGCCGGCGTCAGCGTGACCGCGCAGCTGCCGGTGCTGGCCACCCCCGCGCAGGCATCCCCAGCTCCGGCGGTGCCGGCATGACCCGGGTCCTGATCGTCGATGACCATCCGATCTTCCGCGACGGCCTGGCCGGACTGCTCGCCACACTGCCCGACGTCGAGATCGCCGCCACTGCCGGCACCGCCGAGGAGGCACTGGCGGGACTCGGTGACAGCGCACCCGACATCGTGCTCATGGACATCAACCTGCCGGGCGCCTCCGGCGTCGAAGCCACCCGGGCGGTGCTGGCCGCCGCCCCGGCGACCGCCGTGCTGGTGATATCCATGGTGGACGACGACGACAGCGTCTTCGCCGCCCTCGCGGCCGGCGCCCGCGGATACGTTCTCAAAGGAGCATCCGCCGGCGAGATCACGGCAGCTCTGCGCACCGTCGCCGCCGGTGGTGCCGTGTTCGGCGCCGGCGTCGCGAGCAGGCTCCTGGGCCGCCCGCCCGCACACCAGCCCGGCCCGGCGCCCGCATCCCGGCAAGACGCTCTGACCGCACGGGAACGCGAGGTACTCGACCTGCTCGCCGACGGCGCCAGCAACCGGCAAATCGCCCGCACCCTGGGAGTCTCCCTGAAAACAGTGCAGAACCACGTCGCCCGCATCCTCGACAAGCTCCAGGCCGCCGACCGGACCCAGGCCGCCCTGCGAGCCCGCGGCATCTCGCCACCGCCGCACTGAGCGCTGGCGCTAGGCGTATATCCCTGAGTTCGCGGCGGCTATCAGTGCCACTCAACCGGAACGGCTGGAAGCACTGATAGCCGCCGCGGCAGTAGCATCAGATAGACCGCTCCTTGAGCCAGTCCAGTGCTGCCTGCGCGACCTCGCGCCAGCCGTGGTCGATGGTCAGCGAGTGGCCCCGATCGGGGAACTCGATGAGATCGGTGACGGCCGGTGACTTGTGGTACTGCTTGCGGGTTGACGTCGAGACGGCCGCCGGCACGGTGTGATCCTTGCCTCCGGCCGTGATCAGCAGCGGCCCGCGGGTCTTGTTCCCGGTATTCACCTTCGCCGGCGAGGAGGGGGTGAAGTTCGCCAGGCCGGCTTCGAACAGCGGCTTGCCCGGCGAAGGCACGTTCCAGCGGTCGTACAGTTCCGCGGACTCCTGCTCGGGAATAGCGTTCCCGAAGCCATACCGGAACTGTTCGGCGGTGAGCGATATCGCCAGGTTGCGATTGGCCGGCTTGCGCAGTGCGATCGAGGCGACTCTCAGCGCGGAAACGGGCAGTGCGAGCACGCCCTTGATCGGTGCCGGGTCAACCGCCACGGCGGCGGCGGCCAGGTCCTGGCCAAGCAGCCGCTGCGCGATGAGGCCGCCGAAGGAGTGGCCGATGACGACCGGAGGGGCCGGGAGCCCGCGGATGATCTGGGCGTAGTGGCTGACCACGTCGTCGATTCCCTTACCCGCCACCTGGCCGGGATTCTGCCGGGTCTCCTCCACCGTGTCCCCGTCACCCGGCCAGCCCGGCGCCGACGGTACGTAACCCGCCTCCTGGAAGAATTCCTCCCACGGGCCCCATGAGCTGGCATGCAGCCACAGGCCATGGACAAATATGACGGGCCTACCCGGTTGTGTCATTTCGTGCTCTCTTTCTTAGCGCGGCGGCGATGTCCACAAATTCGGTAACTAATAAGCATTTCTGCTCCTTCCGTCCCGAACGTAAACGAACTGCTGCGACTTCCCGCCGGCGGTAGGCGTGGCGTGGCGTCCGCCCCGGCCTGGTGGCAGGCTGGCACTAGGGAACCGAGGAGGTCGCCATGATCAGAACCCATAGTTACGACGTCACCGTCGCCTGGACCGGCAACCGGGGCAGCGGCACCAGCGGCTACCGGGAGTACGGCCGCGATCATGAGGTGACGATCAGCGGGACTGGTGACGAGGAAGAAGCTGGAGACACGGGCCGGCCGCAACCCATTGCGGGCAGTTCAGACTCGACCTTCCGGGGCGACCCGGGCCGGTGGAACCCCGAGCAACTGCTCACTGCCGCGCTCGCCCAGTGCCACATGCTTTCCTACCTGCACGTTTGCGCGGCGGCCGGCATCGTGGTCACCGGGTACACCGATGAGGCACACGGCACCATGACCGAGACCACCGACGGCGGCGGCCACTTCACCGAGGTCGTGCTCAGGCCACGGGTCACCGTGGCCACCCCGGACATGGTCGACAAGGCGGCCGGGCTGCATCGCGAAGCCCACGAGAAATGCTTCATCGCCAGTTCGGTGAACTTCCCGGTCAGGCACGAACCTGTCGTGCTAGCGCCGGGCTGACCCCGATCGCCACGTGCATGTATCACGCCGCGCCCCGGCGTTCTCCTTCCAGATAAGGATCACTGGGGGTGACTGATGCACGATCCTCAGCAGGCACGTGCTCTGGCACAGTTCTTGGCGCCGGCGTTGCGGGACGCTCCGGACCTGACTGCGGAACCTGATCTGCCGGATTGCTGTGCGCCTTTTGAGACGATCGCCGGCCCCGGCGGGCCTGCTGTCGATGTGGCCATCCACCTCGAGCTCCGCGAAGCATGGAGAAAAGGAAATCCGAACGGGAACGGGAACGGGACGGCAGCTCGCGACACAGCCGAGCTCAGCGAGCGCCTGACCGAGCTGCTCGAAGACGACGATCACGCGATGGGGATACTGTCGGCGCTGGTGGCTGGCCGCGGTGATCAGACGCAGGCCGGTGCTCCGCAACAGCCGTTTGCCGTCCCGCCCGGTGACCAGGGCAAGCCCGGCAGCCGGCGGCCGTCCGATGGCGGCAGGCGTTCCTTCGTGGTGCGCAAGACGGCAGCTGGCCTGCGACGCGCGTGGGCCAACATCTGCATGAATGCGATCGTCGTCCTCGTGCTCGCCGTCGCGTGGTGGCTGGCCTGGCGGCCGGCACAGGTCCGGCCGCAGGCTGGGGTGCTCTCACTGGAGATCTTCGCGGTCTGGTCGCTGTCCTTCCTGCCCGGCTGGTTGTACATCAGGTTCCTCGGCCAGCGAGCGGGCGCATTGTGGGATGAGTATGTCCTCAACCTGCACCGACTGCGGTGGGACAGCCCTCGCCACTTGCCCAGGCCGCCGCTGAACTCGGAATTCTACGCAGAGTGGCTCGGCGACGGCGGGGCCTTGCTCGGGCACCAGCCGAGCATCTACCAGCAGAAGTTCGACGCCTATTACGGCAAGTCAGTGTCACGCAGCGGCCAGGGGGACGGTCCCCAGATCAAGATCGGGGTTCTGTTCCCCGTCTTTCTCACCACTGCGGCATTGGCAGTGTGCTGGACGGCTGTGCTCTGGAGCCCGCGCTTCACCAGCCACCCCGCCAGCTTCTGGGACGTGCTGAAATTCGGCTTCCTCGGCGCGTATTCGTTCATCTTGCAGATGCTGGTCCGGCGTTTCTTCCAAAGCGACCTGCGGCCCGCAGCGTACGCGAATGCGCTAGTGCGGGTCATTGTGGTCCTCATCCTGGTCAGCGCGCTCTACCAGATCATGCCTCAGGCCGATCCTCGGGAAGCGGCGGTCATCGCCTTCGTGATCGGCTTCTTCCCACTGGCGGGCATGCAGGCCATCCAGCGATCCGCTGCCAGCGTCCTGCGGGTGGCCGTGCCGTCGCTCAGCCCGCCGTACCCGCTGAACCAGATCGATGGCTTGAGTGTGTGGTACGAAGCCCGCCTGCTGGAGGAGGGCATCGAGGACATGCAGAGCCTCGCCACCGCGAATTTCGTCGACGTGATCTTGCATACCCGGGTCCCGGTGGGGCGGCTCGTGGACTGGGTCGACCAGGCTCACCTGTACCTCCACCTAGACCGCCTGGAGGGCACGTGGCGTGAACGCAAGAACGCGAAGACCGGCATAGATCCGCAGAGCACCGTGCCCCCGGTAGCCGCCGGCTCGGTTACCGCGTCGAGCCGGGCCGGAAGCAAGACACGCACCGCGCTGAGGCAGTTCGGCATCAGGCGGGCAACGGATCTGCTCAAGGCGTTCCCGCCCGATTGTGTCGACCCCGGACACCGCCTGGAGGCCGGGTCGCCTTGGCAAGAGCACCTGGCGGATGCCGCCACCGGCGGCCTGGACCAGGCCCAGTTGCGGACGATGGTACGGGTGCTGGCTCAAGAGCGGCGCTCGCGCCCGTCTGGAACTGGCAGCTGCGCGGTGTCCGCCGTTGCGTCCAGCCTGCGCGGGATCCTGCCTTCGTCCCTGCCCCCCGAGCTGGCACCGGCAGCTAAGGTGGCGCCCCGGTTAAGGCCGGCCTCGGCCGCCTATAGCCCCAGTTCCTCCGGCGAGGGCCAATCGCGGGGCAGTTCAGCCAGCCGCCGGGCGTAATCTTCCCGGTCGAAGGTCCGGCCCTCGGTCCTGGCCAGCCACAGGTCATCAGAGACCAGCTCAGAGATCATGTGCATGACGTTGTGCCAGTCATAGCCGATCCCAGCCAGCCGCTGGACTGCTTGCCACACCTCCGGCGGGTCGTCGCCGAGGAGCTGTTTCGCGACCACCACGTGCAGCAGCACATGCAGCGTCGGGTTAACGGTGTCACCGCTGGCGTTAACCATCTCCTCGTGCCGCTCGATCGCATCGGCCATCTCTGGGTGCTCGGCCTCGAGCAGAAGCGTCAGCTCGTCTTCGTCGTCCGGATCCAGCAGGTCCAGCTCTAGCTCCGCGGTAGGTGCCGTGCCCTGCGGGCGCGGCCCACGACCGCCGGTCACCCGGCACCGGATCGTCGAACCAGCAGTCCGTTATCTCCTCGGCTTCCGCGGCAAACAGCCCGCCAGGGGACCGGACGATCCCGCTCGGCCCGCTCCCGGGGCGGCGCGTGTTCCCCGGGCGCTTCCGCCCGCGACCCGGCGGGCGGCCGCGACTCTTCGGACTCATGCCACGATCCTTCCACCACCTGTCGCGCGCGCCGAAGCGGCGTGGCGTATCCAGCACAACCCCGCCGCATGGATCCTTCATGACAGGGGATGATCGTCCCGCTGGAGCCCGGGGTGCGCCTGGTGCACGACAGGCGCCATTTCCCTGCGGGTCACGCGACCAGCCACGCACGCAGCCGGGCCAGCCCATGGCCGATCTCGCCGCGGGCCGGGCCGCGATGGTGCCGAGCCGGCCGGCGCCGCGGGCGGCGAGGCCCAGCCAGGGTATGCCGCTGTGCCGACCTGCGCAGTTCACGCTCGCTCTGGCGGGCGAGCTCTCCGATCATGTCCGGATGCATGATCCTTACCTGGCGATCCTGGGAGCCAGGCCCGTCACCCGGCGCGACCTTCGGCTACGGTCCAGCCTCTTTGCCCGCACGACATCTGGGTCCCGCGCGTCGCGCGGAAGGACCTCACGTCCGGGGTGCTCGCGCCGGGCCCTCGGCCTCTCGATACGGATTTGCTTCACTGTCATCTCCTCGGCAGGCCGCCATGTCCGGGCCCGGTAACAGGAGCCTGACCATGGTGGAGCTGGTTTCTGGGAGGGATGCTACGAACCGGCGCCGCGGGCAGGCATCACCCGAAGGTGCGCATGCGGGTGGAATCTTCGCGGCGCCGCTAGCGGGCACGGCAGTGCCGCCGGCCCGGCGCTGGGCCCGGCGGATGCTGGCGGGGACCGCCTAAGGGATCAGGCCGAGCTGGCGGGCCCGGGCGACGGCCTCGGTGCGATTGGTCGCGCCGAGCTTGCCCAGCAGGTGGCTGACGTGTTTTTTCACCGTGTCCAGCGTGACCACCAGCTGATCGGCAATCCGCGGATTCGGCATGCCGGCGGCCAGCAGCACCAGCACCTCCAGCTCGCGGGGGGTCAGCTGCTCCACCAGGCCCGGCACTACCACAGCGGCGCCCCGCCCGGCGCCTTGCGGGTCGTTCTTGCCGTCCAACGCCCGCAGCACTTTGGCGAGCGCGCCGGCTGGGACGCCACGGGCGGCGGCGCGGTCTGCTTTCTGGGCGGCGGCCAACCGGGCCAGCAGCGCTCCCATCGGCGCCCCCTCGTCGGCGAACACCCGCACATAGCCCTGCGGGAAGCCGAGGACGAGCGCCCGGGCCAGGGCTTCCACCGCGGCGTCCTGGTCGCCACAGGCAGCGAGCGCGAGCGCCCGCAGCGCACCGATCTCGATAACGCTGCCGGTCCGGTCTTGGCGGGACGCCGCCGTGAGCAGTCTTTCCAGGAGCTTAAGCGCCTCACCCGAGCGGTCCTGGGCGAGCAGCACCCGGGCCAGTGCCAGATACTCCGATTCGCGGGGGTAGGCCGGTTGGCCGTCCGGGTCCAGGCCGCGTTCTTCTGCCCACCGGGCGGCCCCGGCGACGTCGCCCTGGGCCAGCAGCAACCGCGCACGCTGCGCGGGGACGGGGTTGAGCAGGCCAGTCACGCCCGGGCCCAGTGCGGTCCGCCCGGCCTCGTCCATCGCCTTCAGTGCTCCGCCCGGATCACCGTGAGCCTGCCGGATCCACGCCAAAGTCACCAGGCCACTGCCCAGCGGAGCGGGGTAGAGGAACTGCCGGCAGAGCGCGATCCCCTCGGAGACCTGCCGGAGGGCACTGTCGAGCTCGTTCCGCTGGTAGGCCACCTCGGCCAGGCCAACGTACGCCGGGCCAGCGGGTGGCGAAGGCGGCGGGCCGGTTTTTGCGGCGATGTCGAGTGTCTTCTGGTAGGTCTCGGCGGCCGCGTCCAGCCGGCCCTGGGCGCGCTGGACCTGGCCGAGCTGGTAGACGCCCCAGGAGATGGGCTGGCCTGATTGCCAGTCGGCGATGCTCGACACGAAGGCCTGCTCGGCGATTGCGAGCCGGCCGCGGAGCCATTCAGCCGCCGCCAGAAGTCCCTGGGCGGTAGAGCTCAGCAGCCGCTCGTCACCGCCAAGCTCGGCAAGGGCCTGCGAGGCCAATGCGGCCGTGCCCTCGGCGTCGCCGCGGAGCTGGGCGAGAAAGCCACGATGAAGCGCGATCAGTGCCGGGATGTTCCCCAGCATGCTGGCGGCCATCCCGACCGATGGCTCGAACGGCTCATTGACCGCGGGCGCAGCGTCTGCGAGTGCGCGCTCGGCCGCATCAAGCGGCGGCTCCATCGCCTCCGCTCGGCCGAGCGTGGCGGCGAGCAGCACCTGCGCCAGCAGCAGCCGCGGCCGGGTCTGGACCAGCTCAGCGGGCAGCGCCGCAAGCCACCGCTGCGCCGTCGCCCCCTCGCTGCGCAGGTAAAGGGTCGCGTCGAAGTACTGCTCGATCAGCCGGGCCGCCCAGGCAGTGTCCCCGGCGGCCAGGGCGTGCCCTACCGCGTCATCGGCCAGCCCGCGCTCCTGATACCAGGCGGCGGCCGCCCGGTGCAGGGCCGTGACCCGGTCAGGCTGTTGCTGCTGCACACGAGCGCGGAGCAGGTCGGCGAACAGGCGGTGATAACGCCACCAGCCGCGAACCTCATCCAGTGGCATCAGGAACAGGCCTGCCTGCTCCACGTGCTCCAGCATCGTCTGGCCATCGTCCCGGCCGGTGACCGCATCGCACAGCTCGCCGCTCAGGCGATCCAGCACCGAGGTTTCCAGCAGGAACTCGCGCACCTGCTCTGGCTGGCCGTCGAGCACTTCTCCGGTCAGATAGTCCAGGATGTAGCGGTGGCTGCCGCTGAAGGCCGCCACGAACCCGGCGACGTCGGACCGTCCCCGCAACGACAGGGCGGCCAGCTGCAGGCCGGCTGCCCAGCCCTCGGTGCGGGCCACCAGCGCCGCCACTGCTGCGCCGGGCAGGGCGCCCCCCGCCGACTCGCGCAGCAGGGCCGCCGCCTCCTCGGCGGTGAACCGCAGGTCATCGCTGCGCAGCTCCGTCAGCTGCCCGCGGGCCCGCAACCGTGCCAGCGGCAGCGGCGGGTCAGACCGGCTGGCTAGCACCAGCTGCAGCCCCGGCGGCAGGTGCTCGACCAGAAACGCCAGTGAGGCGTGCACCTCCCGGGCCTCGACCAGGTGGTAGTCGTCGAGGACGAGCACTGTCTCCTTCTCGCCGGCGTGCGCGGCCAGCTCATTGATCAGGACCGTCACGAGCCCCTCAAGCGAGGACGGCGACGGGCCGAGCAGCGGGGCGACCTGCTCGCCGATCCCCGGCTGCGCCCGGTCCAGCGCGGCGACGACGTGCCGCCAGAACCGCGCTGGATCATTGTCGCCGGTGTCCAGGGACAGCCACGCCACCGGCCGGTCGCCAGACCGGAGCCAGTCGGCCAGCAACGCCGTCTTGCCGAACCCAGCGGGCGCGCACACCAACACCAGCCCACCGCGGAGCGCCCCGGCCAGCCGCGGCCGCCGCACGAAACCCGGCCGCGGGCCTGGCACGTGCAGCTTGGTGGCCAGCAGGGCATCCTGCCCGGACGCGGCAACCCCGGCCGGGGCCACCGCAGGCGGCTCAGCCATCGGCGACCTACCACTCAGCGCATCCAGCGATGATCAGCACCGCTGCCAGGTCCGGTCATTCTAACCGCCGGCCCGAAGGCCGCGCCGCGGCCGCCCGTATCGCCGGCACCATCGTGCCCGCTGCCTCGCTGGAAGATTCCACCCGCCTGCGCACCTTCGGGTGACGGTCACCTGCAGCGGAGGTTCGTAGCATGCGGATGAACCAGACATGCACCGGCAGGAGGGACAGCAGTGGCGCTTCTCAGGCCCGGCCACTCCAGGACCCGCCCGGCTGCGGGGGAGCTGCTGACCACCGACGCCGCCCAGGACACGGCAGGGTCTTGCGGCGGGCACGGTCCGCGCCGCCGGGCCTGGCCTGCCCCCCGAGGAGGAGAACAGCCATGAGCGGCTCGGGGTGGCCCGCCCGCTACGAGATCCGCGTCGACAGCGTCCTGGACGACCAGTGGGCGGACTGGTTCGGCGGCCTCCAGCTCAGCAACGACGGCACTCAGACCGTTATCGATGGCCTGCTCCCGGACCAGCCCGCACTGCACGGGCTGCTGACCAAGATCCGCGACCTCGGGCTGTCCCTGATCTCGGTGCGCCGGCTGGACGCCGGCGGTGCCGGAGACCAGCCGCCGCGATAACACGCGATGCCGATGGGGGACCGGCCGTCACCTGGTGTTCTTCCCACGGTCTGGACACTGTCCTCCGCACCTGACAGCACGCACCCGCGTGCGCCTGCCGCCCACCGCCCGCTTCGCGGACTGCCCGCGGCGATCCCCTGACGCGGCACCGGCCACAGGGCCGGCGGCACTGTGGTGCCGGTCTGGCCGCGAAAGTTTCCACCGCCATCGGCACCGTCGGGTGACGCCCAGCGGCAGGCCGGGCTCGTACCGTCGTCGCAGAACGGGCCCTCCATACGCCAGGTCCGGCATGACCGAGTACGTCCACAGCCCAGAACGGAGAACAATACGTGGGCAAGTTGCAGGTAATCGTGGGCGTCCCGACCGGACGCCGGACCAAATGGGCGGTCCTGGTCTTCTGGCTGGTCATCGTGGCCGTGGCCGGCCCGCTGGCCGGCAAGCTCACCGGGGCAGAGAAGAACGATTCCTCGGCCTGGCTTCCGGCCAAGGCCGAATCGACCAAGGTTCTTGCCCTGCAGACCAGGTTCCAGTCCCCGGATATCTACGCCGGCGTCGTGGTCTATGACCGCCCATCCGGCCTGACCAGTGCGGACCGGGCCAAGGCCATGACCGACACGACCCAGTTCGCGCATGTGGCCGGGGTGGTGCACGGGCAGGTGGCGGGACCGTTCTTCGCTGGGGACGGCAAGGCGATCGAGACAATAGTGCCTGTCAACCTCGGCTCGAAGGGCTTCAATGGCGCCCCGGCGGCCGTGAAGGCGCTGCGCAACATCGCCAGCGCCCACGCGAACGGCCTGGTCACGCACATAGCCGGTCCCCTGGGCAGCGCCGCCGACTCGGCCAGCTCGTTCAAGGGAATCGACGGCACCTTGCTGGCCGCCACGCTGGTCGTGGTGATCGTGCTGCTGCTCATCACCTATCGCAGCCCGGTGCTCTGGCTCTTGCCGGTGATGTCGGCGGGTATCGCCCTGGCCAGTGCCGCGGCACTTATCTACCTGCTGGCCAAGCACGCCGGCCTGACCGTGAACGCGCAGAGCGCCGGCATCCTCTACGTGCTGGTGTTCGGCGCAGGTACCGACTACGCCCTGCTCCTGACGGCCAGGTACCGCGAGGAACTGCGGCGGCATCAGGACCGGCATGAGGCGATGGCCGTCGCGATGCGCCGGGCCGGGCCCGCCATCATCGCGAGCGGTGGCACAGTGATCCTCAGCCTGCTGACGCTGACGATCGCCGAGCTGAACTCCACCAAGAGCCTGGGACCGGTGCTGGCCATCGGCGTCGGGGTCGCCCTGCTGGCCATGCTGACTCTGCTGCCGGCTCTGCTGGTGATCTTCGGCCGCTGGATTTTCTGGCCGGTCAAGCCCGCCTTCGGCTCGGCGGAACCCACAGCCAGGGGCATCTGGACACGCATCGGCCGCCGCATCGCCGTCCGGCCGCGGACGGTCTGGATAGGTACCGCGGTGGTGCTCGGCGTGATGGCGCTGGGTCTGACCGGTCTGAAGGCCAGCGGCCTGACCAGTGCCGAGGCCTTCGCCGGACATCACCCGGACTCGGTGGCCGGGCAGGCGGTCATCGACCGGAACTTCCCGGGCGGCACCGGCCAGCCGGTGATCGTGGTTGGCAACGAGCCGCAGGCGGCTCAGTTGCTGGCGGCGCTGCGGGCCACACCAGGAATCACCGGCGTGACGCCGCCTGTGACCAGGGCTGGCCACGCCTGGCTGGAGGGCACCCTCACCTCGGCGCCGGACAGCCAGGCGGCGTTCCATACGATCGGCTTGGTCCGGACCGCCGTGCACGCCGTCCCCGGCGCGCAGGCGATGGTCGGCGGCAATACGGCGGTCACCCTGGACATTGCCACCGCCGCCGATCATGACCGTGACGTGATCATCCCCGTCGTCTTGGTCCTGGTGTTCCTGATCCTGGGGCTGCTGCTGCGCGCGGTGATAGCACCGATCATGCTGATCGCCACCGTCGTGCTGTCGTACGCCGCGACGCTGGGCGTAAGCGCGCTTTTCTTCAACCACGTGTTCCACTTCGGCAACGCGGATAACTCGTTCCCGCTGTTCGTCTTTGTCTTCCTCGTCGCCCTGGGCATCGACTACAACATCTTCCTGATGACCCGGGTGCGGGAGGAAGCCGCCCAGCATGGTCCCCGGCACGGCGCGCTGACCGGGCTGGCGGCGACCGGCGGGGTCATCACCTCGGCCGGTGCGGTACTGGCCGGCACGTTCGCCGCGCTGGGCACGCTGCCCGTCACCTTCCTGGCCGAGCTCGGCTTCGCCGTGGCGTTCGGCGTGCTGCTCGACACCATCGTGGTCAGGTCCGTGCTGGTCACCGCGCTCAACCTGGACCTTGGCCGCTGGACCTGGTGGCCCAGCAAGCTCTACCGCCAGCCACGTCCGCAAACAGACGCCCTCAACAGACATGCAATCGCCATCCGGTAAGGCTGTCAGGCTCCGTCGCCTCGCGAGCCGCATAACCAGAGTTGGAGTTGACGATGACCGAAGCGCAATCGATCCCGGACAACACAAACGCATCGGCTGACGACAGGCCGGCCGTAGGAGGACAGATGCCAGCGACTGACAGAGCACCAGCGCAATCTCAGCTGGTCGCGGTGACAATCCAGGAGGGCCTCGACGCTTTGCGCCGGGCGTCCGCTACGACTGGCGAGCTGCTGGGGTCGATCAGCGCCTCCCAGGCCAGTCTCCCCGTGCCGGGCCTAGCCTGGACCGTTGCGGAGACCGCCGCCCACCTGGTCGCCCTGCTGCGCCAGTCCGCAGCCTTCGCGAGTGGTGCCCGGGATGGCGCTGCCGAACGTGCCGCTCTGCCGTCGTCCGCCGGTCCTGGCGAGCGGACGGCGCTCGGCAATGCCCGGGAGCTTGACCGGTTCGACCAGCGTCGGATTCCGGTGCTGCGCCAGTTGCTGGAAAGCTCTGTGGACGAGTACGCGACCCTGATCGCGGCGCGCCGCGACGGCGCCCCGGTCGAAACGCTGTTCGGCCCGGAAGATCCTGCGACCATGACCGCGGCACTCGTCGGAGAGCAGCTGGTGCACGGCTTCGACCTGGCCCGCGCCGTCGGCCAACGCTGGACGATTGACCCCGACGCGGCCCGGCTGACTCTCACCGGCCTAACCACTTTCCTGCCGTACATGGTGGACGCCGAGGCCACCCGCAAACTCCGCGCACGCATCGAGGTGCGGATCGTGGGCAGCCAGCGGTTCACACTGGTTATCGATCACGGCAAGGCGGCGGTCGAGGTGGCAGACGGGCGCTGCGACTGCTGGATCCAGGCGCAGCCCGTTCCGTACCTGCTCACCGGATACGGCCGGGTGAATCAGTGGGTGCCCGTGCTCAGGCGCCAGATACGAGCCGGCGGCCGGCGGCCCTGGATCTCAGCGCGGCTGGGCAGCTATCTGACCAGCGTCTGACCCGGTCCCGGCGCTGCCGATACCGGCCGCCATGACTGGGCCGGTGCGCTTGTCCGCGGGCCGGCTCCGTGCGAGCCTGGCTGGGTGGTCTGGCGGGTGTTCCGTCTGCGGGACGACCTGACGGGGCGTTCCCGCTGAGGCTGACGGGGGTGCGGCGTGCTTGATCTTGGCTACCGGCATGTTGATGTTTTCAGCCGGCACGCGCTGCAGGGCAATGGCCTGGTTGTGGTGCTGGATGCGGAGAATCTGTCCACGACGGTGATGCAGGCGCTGACGCGGGAAGTCCGCCAGTTCGAGACAGCGTTCCTGACCGGCGTGGACCTGCCGGGAAGATCTGCCCGGGTGCGGATCTTCACCGAGGACGAGGAGCTGGACTTCGCCGGTCATCCGATGCTGGGCGCCGCGGCCGTGCTGCACACAATGCTGCCGGCCCCTAAGGCGGAGGAGAGCTGGGACCTGGCGATAGCGCAGCGCACCGTGGAGACCCGGACCCGCGGTGCGGCCGGATGGGTGGACGCGGCCATGGACCAGGGTGTCCCCCAGCTCGGCCAGGAGGTAGCGGGCGAGCTGGCAGAGGCCTACCGCGACGCCCTGAATCTGGTCCACGGCCAGCTGCATCCGGCGCTGCCGATGCAGGTGATAAGCACCGGCCTGCCCTACCTGATCGTGCCGGTTCAGTCTGGACTAGACCGCGCCAGGATAAGCCACCCCGACTTCGAGCGGCTGCTGAGCGCTAGCGGTGCGAAATTCGTCTACGTGCTCGACCCGGATCGCCCGGAGGGCCGAACCTGGGATAACGCCGGCCGGGTGGAAGATGTCGCTACCGGCAGCGCGGCCGGCCCAGCTGCTGCCTACCTGATGCACCACGGCGTCCGTCCCACCGGGGAACCGCTGCTGATCCATCAGGGCCAATTTACCGGGCGGCCCAGCACGATCGAGGTTCACCCTGGCCCCACTGGCCGCCTGTGGGTAGGCGGCCCGGTCGCGCCGGTCGCGGCAGGACGATTCCATGCTGACCTGACCTGACCGGTCTGCCACCTGTCTCTCCGGCGGCGTCTTCAGTAGCAACCGGAGAGCGCAGCCGGGCCGGCGCGCCTGGCTGGCCGCCCAGTAACCCGGCGAGATGGGTGCGGCAGGCCGCAGCCATGTGACCGGAACGGGCGGGCCACCGAGCACCGTCGTCAGGATGCGAAGACGTCACGACCACGCTCAGCTGGGCGGGGCTGCGTGCGGGGGTGGAGGGGGCGCCGCCAAGCAGCAAGACGCAGGCTGACCAGATCAGTCCGCACCCACCACCCGGCGGCCGGGCGCAAGCCAAGGCGGCTGCCTGAGCTGAGCCAAGGGGGAACTTGACGGCCCTCGCAGCTCGCGACCCATCACGCTACGTCGCACCGCGAAGTCCTGCCGCCGGGCACGGCGGATCGATTCTGGCCGGGCGGCCGGTTGCCCTGTCTATCCGGTTACCTTCAGTCAGGTTGGAAGAATGCGAGCATCTTCTGGCTGGCGTCCGGCGACGACAGCATTTCCTGCATGTGCGCGGACTGCCGGCCGGCCACGCTGGTGCGTTCGAACATCTCGCGTTCGTATTCTCTGACCGCGGCGGGAATGTCGTCCGGGTGCGCGGCCAGCGCGAGGCCGAGCTGACGCGCGGCCACGGGACCTGACGAGCGCCACCCGTGCTGCCAATTACCGGCCAGCCGGGACCCGCAATAGGTCCTCGATCATTTCCTTGGGAACAGTGACGTCGTCGAACCACCGGCCACCGAATGGGCGATGGACGGGGATGATCTGGTCGGTCGAATAGGCCAGGATCTTGCGGTTGTAGACACGGATTTGGTCGCGCAGATCGGCCGGCAGTGTCCCGTCGAGCTCCAGCGCCCTTTCCATCTCCCCGAGGAGCTGCCGCGTCTCATCGATAGCTTTGAGGATGGCCTGGCAGATCCCGGATGGCAGTACCGCGTATTCCCCCTTGATCTCCACCAGGCGGGCGATCGCCTCGTAGGAGACGTCCTGCAGCTCACGCCTGCTCAGCCAGCGGGTCTCGTAGTTCAGCCGCCGGTGCCACAGCGGCTCCACCAGGGCCTGACGGTGTTCTTCCAGCGTGCGGTGGAAGATGCGGTAGCCATGCTGGTCTGGCTGTTCGAAGAACCGGCACCCGGGATCAAGGAACGGCACCATCGGGCAAATGAGCGGGAGAGCGGCCCAGCCGCCAAATTTGCGTATCAGGCGCTCGGAATACGCGATGGTGTCCATGACCGACTGCCGGTCCTGGTATGGCATGCCGATGAAGAACCAGACCATGACGCCCTTCACCCCGGCGTCCAGAGCCCGGGGGATCCAGTCCTCCATCTGCTCCATGGTGTAGGTCCCGCGGCCGGCCGCAGCGCTTATCTTCGGATCGTGGGACTCGGGAGACAGCATGATGTAAGCAGAGGTTGAATCGCCCATCTTCTTGAGCGTGTCGTCCGGCGTCAGGTTGAATTGCTCGAAGGAAACGCTGCTGTAACCGCACTCCTTCACGGCGTCCAGATACTGATGCAAGCGTGTCTTGCCCTCCGAATAGCACTGCAGTGCGTATATCGAGGTGCGCTTGGCCGCCTCCTGCATGGTGCGGAGCTCTTCGATGACGAGATCGTTGTCCTTCTGGATCAGCGTCTTGTGGACACCCATGATGTTGCGGTAGGCAAACTTCGACCCGCCGCACCAGCCGCAGTCGTGCGCGCATCCGGTGTTCGGCAAGGTCATGATGAGCTTGGATACCGCTGGCCCACCGCTGGCTACGTCCCGGTAGTACGACCAGTCGTTGCGCGCGTTGTTGTAGCGCTCGGCTGGCTTGTGCGTGAAGCCGGTGGCCTCTACTTCACCGCCGGGCTTGTACAGCAGGTTCGGGATCGAGCCGAAATCCCGGCTGCCCTGCCGGACCCTGCTCACCAGTTCGGTGATGGGCTCGAGGGTGTCGTAGCCCTGAACGACGACATCGACGCTCGGGTAAGTGATCAGCTCGTTGGCGTAGTACGTGGCCGAGATGCCGCCGAAGACGGTGAGTGCCTCAGGATGCTCCTCCTTCAGGAGGGCCGCGAGCTCGATGGCACCGTGGCATTGCGTCATCCAGTGCAGGTCGAACCCGAAGATTGGTGCTTCGAGCCGGCCGAGCAGCCGCCTGACATCCAGATCGGGATGCTGGAGCATCAGCGAGGCAACGTTCACGATCTTCGCGTCGAATCCGTGATCGGCCAGCCGCTGCTTAATCGAGAACCAGCCGATGGGATACATCTCGTAGATGGACGTGACATTGACGCTGTCGCTGTCGCTCAGATAGGCGAACAGCACGTCGTCGCGCTCGCGGAAGTCATAGACGCTGGGTGCGTGCAGCAGGAACATGTCTGCTGTGAGCGTGGACGCTATCGGCTGAACCATCGTGGGTTCTCCAGTCCGACAAAACAGTAACCCCGCCGTGGTGATCTGTCCTGTCGCGGCGACCTTAATCTGAGTTGTGAATGTTTGCCCGTGTTACCCGGAAATCGTGCAGTTATCGGAGTGATTCCTCCCGCTGAGATCCGCTATCAGGCCAGGCTGGACCGTCCCCAGCCGCAGCGGCCGGCCAGCGGCAAAAGTGCGGCCCGGCTAGGATTGCGCTCGTTTCCTAGATGAGAAGGCCGGGATGAGCGAGGCGCACGCCGGGGACCCGGCGGAATTTGCCTATCGGATGCTCCGCACGATGAACGAGGCCGCGCTGGCCTTGATGGTGAGCGTGGGCCACCGCACCGGACTGTTCGACGTCATGGCGGCGATGCCCGCGGCGACGAGCGCCGAGATCGCCTCGCCTCTCGACGAACGCTACGTCCGGGAATGGCTGGCGGCGATGACCACCGGCCGGATCATCGAGCACGATGGGGCAGCGGGATCGTACTGGCTGCCCGCTGATCACGCCGCCTGGCTCACCCGGGCAGCTGGCATGAACAATCTCGCGACCGGGATGCAGTACATCGGGCTGCTGGCGCTGGTGGAAGATCAGATCGTGGACTGCTTCCGCCAAGGCGGCGGAGTCCCCTACTCGGCGTTCCCGAGGTTTCAGGCGGTCATGGCCGAAGATAGCGGCGCCGTTCACGAAGCCACCCTGATCGACGTGACGCTGCCGCTGGTACCCGGGCTGATCGACAGGCTCACCCGCGGCATCGACGTCGCCGATGTCGGGTGCGGGTCCGGCCACGCTGCCAACCTGATGGCCGAGGCCTTCCCGCGGTCGCGGTTCACCGGCTTTGACTTTTCCGAAGCGGGGATCGCCACGGCCCGCCTGGAGGCGGAACGCAAAGGGCTCGTGAATGCACGCTTTGAGAAACGCGACGCCGCCCACCTCGGCGAGATCAGCCGGTTCGACTTCGTCACCACCTTCGACGCGGTGCACGACCAGGCCCGGCCGGACCTGATGCTCGCCGGGATCGCCACTGCGCTGCGGCCCGATGGGGTCTACCTCTGCGTCGACACCTCCGCCTCCAGCAAGGTCGCGGAGAACCTGGGCCACCCGCTCGGGCCGTTCCTGTACACCGTCTCGTGCATGCACTGCATGACCGTGTCCCTGGCCGACGGCGGGATGGGCCTTGGCACCATGTGGGGAGAGCAGACCGCGCGAAAGATGCTCGGCGAAGCGGGCTTCACCTCAGTCCAGACCGCGCACCTCGACGGCGATGTCGTCAACGCCTACATCATCGCCAGCAAGGACTGAGCCGCCGGCTGCCTGCCCCTGCCTATTCCTTGAAGTAGTGCCCCTCGTCGAGATCGGCGATCAGGCCAGGCTGCACCGGCTCCCAGCCGAATTCCTTCCGGGTCAGCGCGCTCGACGCCGGAACGTCGATCGCCGCGAACCCGCTGAACATCCCAAAGTTCCCCCGCGCCTCCTCCGGCGCCAGGCTCACCACCGGCAGGCCCAGATGACGCCCGATGACCTCGGCGATATCCCGGAACGGCACCCCCTCGTCCCCGACCGCGTGCAGCCGTGTCCCCGCTGACGCCGACTCCAGGGCCAGCCGGAACACGGTGGCGGCGTCCAGTCGGTGCACCGCCGCCCACCGGTTGGCCCCGTCGCCCACATAAGCCGAGCGCCCCTGAGCCCGGGCAATCCCGATAAGCGCCGGCACAAAGGCGTAGTCACCCTCGCCGTGCACCGACGGCGGCAGTCGCACCACCGAGACGCGCACGCCCTGCCCGGCCAGCGGCAGCGCCGCCTGCTCCGAGACCCGCGGGTGCATCGGGGTCTCCGGTGCGTCGTCCGTCTCCGTGGCAGGCCGCCCCGGCGTGTGCACCAGCCCGGACGCGACCACCAACGGCCGCCCCGATCCGGCCAGCGCCGTACCCATCGCCTCGATGGCCCGCCCGTCCGCACCAGCGGCCGCCACCGGATCCCCGGTCTCGGTGAAGTCGTGGATATAAGCGGTGTGCACCACCCCGTCAGCCGCGGCGGCCCCGCCGCGCAGGCTGTCCAGGTCCTCCAGCGACCCGCGATGCACCCCGACGCCAGCCTCCGAGAGTGCTGCCGCCCCCTGGTCGGACCGGGCCAGCCCGGTGACCTGATGCCCGGCCCCGGCCAACTCGCGCACCACAGCCGACCCGATGAACCCCGTAGCCCCTGTAACAAACACCCGCATGACGCTCTCCTCTGCAACTAAGTCAGTACCTCCACCTTGCCCGCAGGTTCCGCTCGAGGTCCAAGATCTCTTTCGCACAGGGCATTACAGAATCGGCATCACCGCAGCTCAAGGGCTGGTTATCCGATCGAAAGCAGCAGCGCCGCCGCAACCATCAAGCGACCGTAATCTCCCAGCCGCCTCCGCCATGCAGCAACTGCTCACCCAGGCCGGTCAGCGCGTGTCGCACCGCCTTGCCGTCCCGTCTCGTGGTGATCAGGCCGCACTCGCGCAACACCTTGGTGTGGCCTGAGGCGGACGCGGCGCTCACCTCGGCCTGCCGGGCCAACTCCGTGGTCGTCGGCCTGGTCGCGGCCAGCGCCAGCATTGTGGCCCGCGTCGTGCCGATCAGCGCGGCCAGCGAGCTGCCACCGAGATCGCCGGCCACCAGCGGCAGGGGAGTGGCCGCCGCGTAGACGATCATCAGCGCTCCGCCAGGATCGTGTGTGAACAGCGGCCGGCCACGCCACATCACCGACGGCATCAGACCCGGTCCAGTTCCCGCTCGACCACTGGCTACGGGGTGGACAAGACCGTATCCAGCCCGTCCTCCACACCCTCGCTCACCGGGTCCAGGAAGATCGGGCCGGTCCCCGATGGCGGGACCAGCTGCAGCAGGGGCCCGGCGGCTCGCGGCAGCGCCGCGCGTCCCCGGCGCCGCCAGCGCTCGAACAGCGCATCATGCCGCTAAGGACGGCCACCGCCAGCGACAGCTCCAGCAACGGCGCAGGCTCGGCCGCGAATCTGGTCCGCAGCAGGTCCTCCGCAGTGAACGGCACGCGCAGCACGGGCTTCCCCTCGCTGTTACATTTCGCCCCTGGCTGCAACCATCGCCTGTCAGCCATGCGCATGGTGACAATGAGCATCAATCGATGCCGAGAAACTGCGGAAATGACACCCTTCGCAGGTTTGTGTCCGAATCCGCATCCGGATGAAAGGGCCAGTAGTGTCGCCGCGCACAGGGGCCGCGGTGTGCTCTCCTGGCCATCCTCGGCGAGTTCACCTGGGTCGTTCAGCCAGCCTCGGCCGGCTGCGAGCAGGCCGTCGCGAGCTGGCCGAACGCCTCTTCCAGCAGCGGCCGCAACGGAACCGGCGGATCCGCCGCCGCCCACCGCCGCACCGCGACCTGCGCCGCCGCGATCACCGCCCCAGCCAGGATCCGCGGGTACATGTCCTGATCCAGATCCCTCCCGGTCCGCGCCGCGATCGCCTCGGCCAGCGCTTCCTGCATCTCCGAGTTGATCTTCAGGTACTCCCCGCGGATGGCCGGCGCGGACAGCACCTGCTTGAGGCCGGCCATCCATGCCTCGTCCGGCGCCTGCCGCGCTCCCTCGTAGTGCGCCAGCATGGCGGCGGTGATGGCGTCCCACAACGGCTCCCCGGCCGGCCGCCCCCGCAACTCCGCGCCCACCCGCCGCGCCCGGTCGGTGCCGAGCGCGCAGATCGCCTCATACTTACTCGAAAAATAATTACCGAACGTGCGCAGCGAAACCCCCGCCTCCGCGGTGATTTCGTCCACCGTCACGTTCTCCAGGCCCCGTTCCACCGCCAGCCGCAGGGCGGCGCAGCCAAGCGCCTGACGCACCGCCAGCCCGCTCTCCGCAGCTTCCCTGATCAGCTGACCTTTTGCGTCGGAACCGAAGCCACCCTGTTTACCAAGGGGATAGTCCCACCAAAGAACGAAGGTTCCACCTCACCTACGCGTCCCTGCTGTTCGAGCATGTGGACTGGAGCCAGTTCGACATCATCGGTGTTGACCACTACCGCAACTCCAAGGTCGAAGCCCACTACGCCGAGAGAATCCGCCCCTACCTGGGTCTCGGAAAGCCCGTCGTCAACGCCGAGTTCGGCCACAGCTCCTACCGCGGCGACCATCCCGGCCGCCTGGAACTCGGGGAACTGAACAACACATCCCTAGCCCTGCACCTCATGCCCGTAGCCGGCCGCCTGTTCCAGCCCCGCCTCAAGAGCGGCACCAACATCCGCGACGAAGAGCACCAGGCCCGCGAGCTCATCAAGACCCTCAAAATCCTCGACGCCGAAGGCGTCACCGGCGCCTTCATCTGGACCTTCGCCGACCCCTGGCTGATCCACACCCCCGACCCAGAGCACGACCTGGACATGACCTCAACCGCCCTGGTCAAGACCTATCCCGACCAGTCCTGGAAACCCAAACAGTCCTTCCACGCCGTAGCCGACTTCTACGCCGCCTGAACCATCCCGCCTGAACCACGCCGGGCGAACCACACCCCCCGCGGAATCGTTTCACAATGCAGCGGATAGACCCTCCGTCACATTTACGCGTCGCATCCACGACATCGCGAGGTTCAGTGCCAGCCGACTGGCCCGACGAATCAGACGGTCACCCCGACCGCCGCGACGACACCTCCGCCGCCAGCCGTCCCATCCGCCCCTCCCACCCCGAATCCGACCCCCCCAGCCGCCAGGAGGAATACGTCAACCTCCGCATAGCCGTCTCCACCGAGCAGGCCAAAGCAACCCACCAGGCCACCACCGCCGAACGCGCCGCCGCCGAAAAATGGGACAAGAACGCCGCCGAATCCCGCTGGATGTGGTCCGAATACCAACGCCGCTGGCCCGAAGAAGCCCGCCCTCCAAGCAGACCGCTCCGACGACCTGCCCGGCTCCTGGCGCGGAGAGACCGGTAAGTACCTCGAACCGCGACAACGGCCGGGTCGAAGCAATGTGCGACCAATCGCCAGCTTGAACAGGACAAGATCACGCCTATGATGCGCGACATGGAAGAGCCAGGATCTAGACCGGCACTAGTCGGCTTTGAAAATCGTCTTGAAAGACCGCGAACGAATCAAAGAAAAAGTTTACGAAAGATGAAGAGTCGGCTTCTCCCTGAGGAGGCTGTTTCAAGATTTCAGATGCTGATCCGATACACTCTCCAGTACCCTGAGTCAGTACACTCAAGGGGTGTGGGCCGATATCGAGCGGATGAAAGATCATGGCTTTGAGCTGCTTAAACTCAAGAACTCGTGGCCAGATGATCAATATAAAGGAATTAATAGTCAGTGGAGCGACGCGTTCTACTGGTCAGCGCTTTGAGGTTCAGTTTCATACGCGCATCAGTTTTGAAGCTAAAGCAGCTCACCCATGAAGCGTATGAGCGGCTCCGCACCCAGAAAGCCGATATGTTCGAGCAGATGGTGCTTGGGAGCGTTTCAAAAGAAAGTTTCTGCAGAAGTGCCAATTCCACCTGGCGCCACTGATATACCTGACTACCCGTGAGAGAGTGTAGATGCCAGATAAGGTCACTCTACTACGCTGTTGTCAATGAGCCTGGCGGCCGTGAACAACCCGCTGGGCTATTCCGGCGAACATACACAGAGGATGGTGGCGTCTGACGAAGCGTTTACGCGAAATCTGCGATGGAAAAACAGTTCTGTCGTTGATTTCGGCGGAGCGCGGGGACCTGGAGAACGAGTTCATCGAGATCACCGAGGCTGAGGCAAACCAGCTCATGGAGCAGCTCACGCGCCCGCTGGGCCAGGCCACGCGATGCCTAACTCCAGACTCCGGACCGCCTTAGCTCCGTCGAACACTCGGGTCTCATGGAACGTATGGTCGGCTGGGCTTCGGTTTACTGTGCTTCTGCGCAGCCAAAATCCTTCGAGTGCATCAGGCCCAGGCTTCATTATCGTGCGTCCAATGTGACTCCTGCGACTATTGCAGGAGCCAAGCCTCTCTCAGTGCCTGCCCGCACCCCGCAAAGCCGGGCCATTTCATGATCATGGCCAGAAGCGGTCACTATTTGGTCCAAACTGGCCACGATCATGAAAGCGGCCCCAGTGGCCGGCCCAATTAAGGCTCCGCGCCATCCTGCTACCATGATCGTGTGCAGTTTTCGGTCGCACGTGCCAAGAACTGCACACGATCATGAATTAGAAGGCCGCCCCATAAGCGAAGGCGCCGAGTCGCCCCGTCAAGCTCCCGACCGCTCGAGCAAAGCCGCCACGCCGCCCCCGCCAAGCCTCAAAGCCATCCCGGGGAACCCCTCGCGCCCCCCAGCGCTCATACCGCCCTGCCAAAACCGCCAAACTAACTCCGACGGCTCACGCACCGACAGAACATCTGCCAGTCCTGCCACCGTCAGCACCGGCACCAGCAACGGCCCCGCGATCAGCCGAACCCGCGAGACATGCACAAACAGCGCGTTGATCCCAGCCGAATCCAGGTACTCCACCCGGGTCAAATCAACCACAAAATCCCCGGTACCCCCACCCTCAGCATCAGCAGCATCAGCAGCAGCCGCCCCCAGCGCCTCGCGGAACTGCATCGCGTTACTCATGTCGATCTCACCGACGGCGACAACGACCGGAACGCCATCCGGATCACGCCCAACAGAAACCTCAAGCGGAGTGGCCATTAGGCGTGCCCCCAATCCGTATGTACATGTCCACGGTGGTGCCGGTGGGACCCGGCTCGATGGTCACCTGCTGCATGAGCGCCCGCATCAGGGCGATCCCGTGCCCGCGCATGCTCCGGTCCCCGGGCGGCGTCGCCCGCCAGCGGCCGCGGTCGCTGACTGTCAGCCGTACCTGGTCCGCGGTAGACACAGCGCGCAACCGTACCAGCTCCCCGGGCGAGCTACGGTGCCCGTGCTCGATCGCGTTGGCGATGGCCTCGCCCGCCGCCACCAAGACGTCCTGGGCCATCGATACTCCCACGTCGCAGGCTTGCAGCCAGCTTCGCAGCCGTGACCGGACCGATGCCAGCTGCTCGGACTCCGCCGAGAACGACATGTCCAGGGGAGCGGGGTGGTGGTAAAGCACCAGCGCCACGTCATCCTCATAACCGCCAGCCGGCGACAGCGACGTCATTATCTCCGACGCCAGCTCCTCTACTGAAGAGCCGCCAAAATCTCGTATCGCCGCCCCAGCCGCCGCGATCCCGTCGGTCAGTGGCCGCCGCCGCCGTTCCACCAGCCCATCGGTGTAAAGCAGCAGCGTCGACCGCGGCGGCAGCATGTACGAAGCCTCCGACCGCAATGCACCCGGCTTGATCGCCAGCGGGAGCGATCGCGCCTCCTCGAGCAGCGTGATCCCGCCGTCGGGATGCACCACGATCCCCGGTGGATGCGCCGCACTGGAGTACTGGAGCTCACCGGTAGCCGGATCCAGGATCCCGCAGAACATGGTGGCACACTCCGCCCCGGGCACGACCGCCGCGAACCGGTCCATGGCTATGAGTGCCTGACTGACACTAGCGTCCTGCAGCAGAAGCGCCCGGCAGGCGCTGCGCAGCTGGCCCATGACCGTGGCCGCGCCCAGGTCGTGCCCGACGCAGTCGCCGACCATGATGCCGATCCGGCCGTCCGGCAGCTCCACGATGTCGTACCAGTCGCCGCCGACCTCCAGCGGCCGGGTCGCAGGCTCGTAGCGCACCGCGAACCCGGCCGGGAGCAGCGACGGCCCCAGGATCGCCCGCTGCAGCGCCAGCGCCGTTTCCCGCTGCTGGTCGCTCTGGTAGGCGCGGTAGAGCGCCTGGCCCAGGTACCCGCCGACCAGGCTGAGCAGAGTCCGGTCTTCGGCCCCTAGCGCGCGCCCGGGCCCCAGGTCGATCCAGATCCCCAGCGTCCCGGCGGGATGCTCGAGCCGGATCCCGGCCCCACCCGCGACAGCCCCACCCGCGACGGCCCCACCCGCGACAGCCCCACCCGCGACGGACCCCCACCCGCGACAGCCCCGTCTGCCCCGGCGCCCCCTGGCACAGCAATGCCTACCGGCATTAGCACCGGCTGGTCCCGCAGCCCGCTCAGCCTCTCCCGCAACTCATCGGGGAGCGACTCCCACGAACCAAAAGCCCCCGTTGAGGTCACCGTGACCGGATCCGACCCCATCCAGGTCGCGGCCGTGACTTCTCGCGCCCGCCACAGCCGCCGCAGCTCGGCCAGTGCCTCCCGAAGCACCTCGACGGAGTTGCCGCCCCGGGACACGATCAGGCCCATCGCGGCCAGCGCCGCCTCCCGTTGCACGGCGTAGTGCTCGGCGGTGATGTCACGGAAGGTGCCCACCACCATGCGGCGGCCGTCATCTGGGTTCCGGAGCTCGTTGAAGTTGCCGGTGACCCAGATCCGGCGGCCGTCCCGGCGGCGCAGCGGGACGGTAAAGCTGCCGCTGTGATCGGTCATCAGCCGCCCAAGCGCTTCCCGGACCATCTCGCGCCGGTCCGGGTCCTCTTGCTCCTCCGGCCACCACGGCCGCATCAGCGGATAGGGCAGCTCGTCCGGGCCGAACCCCGCGATGTCGGTGAAACCGGCGTTGACCTCGACGATGAAGCCGTCCGCGTCGATCACATAGAAGGCCTCGTGGAGCGAGTCGAGCAGGGCGGTCCGCCAGCGGGCGTGGTGGTGGCGCTGCCGTGCCAGCTCCACCGTGGCCCGCACCCGGGCCAGCAGCTCGGCTGCGGCGAACGGCTTCACCAGGTAATCGTCGGCCCCGGCATCCAAGCCCTCGATGGCCGAGTCCTGCCCGGCGCGGGCCGAAAGCAGCAGCACCGGCACCTCGGCCGTCCGCACGTCAGCCCGCAGCGCCGCGACCAGCGGAAGCCCACCCAGCCGCGGCATCATCACGTCGCTGATCAACAGGTCCGGTGGGTTAGCACGGGCGGCCTCCAGCGCCGCCTGCCCATCGGTGACCGTGGTGACCTCATAGCCCGGCTGCAGCAACCGCTGCAGGTACTCGCGCATGTCCGCGTTGTCATCGGCCAGCAGCACCTGCGCCGGCGCCGGCTTGCCGTCGGCGTCCTGCCGCCCGCCCGCCATCGCCCACACGGTTCCGCCAGCCGTCTCGGGCTCTGCATCCCCAGGCAGCCAGTGCATGGCCTCCAGCAGGAACGGATTAGAGCCCAGGTCGCCCCGAGCCAAGCCGGAAGTGGTCGCTGACTCGCTGCCCGCGCTCACGCTCTCGGCCGGCAGATGCCCGTGGCCGAACGGGATCTGCACGGTGAACGTAGTCCCCGCCCGTTCGGCGCTTTCGACGTCAATGGTCCCGCCGTGCAGCCCCACCAGCTCCCGCACCAGCGCCAGCCCGATGCCGCTGCCCTCGTTGGACCGCGAGGGCCCGCCCTCGATCCGGTGGAACCGGTCAAACAGCCGGGGCAGCTCCACCGCCGGTACCCCCACGCCGGTGTCGGCCACCCGCAGGACGGCCCGCTCGTTCTCCGACCGCAGGCGAACGCTGACCGTCCCGGAGAAGGTGAACTTCAGTGCGTTGCTGAGCAGGTTGAAGACGACCTTTTCCCACATCTCCCGGTCAACGTAGACCGGTTCGCCCAGTGGCGGGCTGTCCACCTGGTAGGCGATACCGGCCCGCTCGAAAGCCGACCGGAAGAGACTGGCCAGCTCGGCGGTGAAGGCGCCGAGGTCCAGCGGCTCGAAGCTGGCCTGCACCCGGCCGGCCTCGGTCCGGGAGAAGTCCAGCAGGGTGTTCACCAGCTTGCCCAGCCGCATGCCGTTGCGGTAGATCATGTCCAGCTCCCCGGCGGCCGGGTCGTCCGGGCCGAGCCGGGCGCGCAGGTCTTCCACCGGGCCCATGATCAGGGTCAGCGGGGTGCGGAACTCGTGGCTGACGTTGGAGAAGAAAGCGGTCTTGTCGCGGTCGAGTTCGGCCAGTTCCTCGGCCCGCCGGGACTGGGCCTGGTACGCCACCGCCCTGTCGATCAGCGCCGCGCTCTGCTGGGCGACCAGCTCCAGGAACGACTGGTACGCCGTGTCCAGGGCCCGGCCGGCGCTGGCGGCCAGCACGATCGCCCCGCCGGTCCCGCCGGTGAGCGGCAGCACCATGGCCTCCGTCGGCGCCCGCTCCCAGCCGCCCGCCGGCAGCTCCCCGAACCGCGCCATCACGTCGGTCACCGTGACCGGCCGCCCGCCGGCCACCACCTCCGCGACCGGCCACCCGTCCGGTACCCCGGCCGCCGTGCTCGAGGCCAGAACCACGGCCCCATCCGGCTGGCGTAGGTAGACGGCGGCGAACGGCACGTCGTGGCTTGCCCTCTCCAATGACTGAACGACCAGGTCGCACGCCTCGTCCACACTGCGTGCCTGACCGGCCTGGGCGCCCAGGTCCTGAAGCGCGGCCAGGCGGCGGCGCCCTACCACCTGCTCGGTGGTGTCGTTGACCGCGGTGAACACCCCGCGCACGCTGCCATCGTCGTCCTGCAGTGGGCTGTAGGAGTAGTTCCAGTGGGTCTCTTCCCAGTAGCCATGCCGGTCCATCGCCAGCGGCAAGTCTTCCGAAAAGGTCGCTTCCCCAGAATCCAGCACCGAGTCCAGCATGGGGCCGACCGTGAACCAGATCTCGCCCCAGACCTGCTCGGCTGGTTGCATCAGGGCGGGATGCTTGCTGCCCATCAGCGGCATAAACGCGTCGTTGTAGAACATGAACAGCGGCTTGCCCCACCAGACGATCATGGGGAACCGTGAGGTGAGGCAGATCCGCACCGCGGTGCTCAGGGTGGACGGCCAGGCCCGCGGGTCGCCCACGGGGGAGTGAGCCCAGTCGAAGGCGCGCATCCGGCGCGACATCTCGCCGTCGCCGGGAAAGGTCAGCTCCGCCCGGTCGGGGCTGTCACCGCTGGTCATGACGTAGCCCCTCGTCCGTCCGTCAGGCAGCAAAGCTGCCCGGGAGCCTCACCGAGCAGGATAACGCACAGTGATACGGGCAAAATGGGCCCCGGCACGCCCCGGCAGCACCATCCGGAGTCACGCCCCCACGGGCGCCACCCGGATCGGTCCTCGCTGGCCGCCCGCGTTGTAGATCACCTGTCCCGTGATGAACGCGGCGTCGTCCGAGGCCAGGAACGCGACCAGTGCGGCCGTGTCGGCGGGCTCACCGATCCGCCCCAGGGCGAACGCGGCTCCCGCCGCCGCTCGCCGCTCAGCCGACAGCTCCGCGAACGGCCCGGTCGCCGTGCTGCCTGGCCCCACCGCGTTGACCGTGATCCCGCGCGGCGCGAACTCGACCGCCGCCACCTTGGTCACCTGGTCCAGGAACGCCTTCGCTCCCGAGTACAGCCCGATTCCGGCCAGCGCCGTGGCGGTCACGCCGGAGGAAATGTTCACGATCCGCCCGCCGTCGGCCAGCGTGTCCGCCGCTGCCTGCATGAGCAGGAACGGCGCCCGGGCGTCCACCGCCACCAGCCGGTCGAAGTCCGCCACCGTCGTGGTCGCCACCGCTCCCCAGTGGGTAATCCCGGCGTTGCTGACCACGATGTCGAGCCGCCCGAACTCACCCGCCACCGCCCCCACCACGTCCCTCGCCGCCTCCGCCGCCGCCAGGTCGGCCTGGATCACCAATGCCCGCCGCCCAAGCTCGCGCACCTGAGCCGCCACCCGTTCCGCCTCGTCTAGCGCCGTGTTGTACGTGAAACCAACGTCGGCTCCCTCGGCGGCCAGCCGCCGCACGATCTCCGCGCCGATCCCGCGGCTACCCCCGGTGACCAGCGCTATCTTCCCCGCCAGGCTCATCCCAGCTCCCTTCGGCTCACAGTTGTCCAGCGGCTCCAGTACAGCGGCCCGATCCCCTGGCATAGAAGGACCCGTTGCCTGTAGTTCCATACACTGCGCGTATGGATGGGGTCGAGCTGCGCGAGCTCCGCTATTTCATCGCCGTGGCCGAGGAGCTGAACTTCACCCGGGCCGCCGCCCGGCTCGGCATGACCCAGCCGCCGCTGTCCGCCGCCATCGCCAAGCTGGAGCGCCAGCTCGGCGTTCAGCTGCTGCGGCGCACCAGCCGGCGCGTCGCTCTGACCGAGGCCGGAGCCGTCCTGTTGGAGCACGGCCGCGTCGCGATCGAGGCGGCCGCGGCCGCCGCCGAGCGCGCCCGCCGCGCCGGCACTCAGCCCGCCCGCCTCACCCTGGCCGTCAAGCCCAACGCTGGCACCGAACTGATCAAGCAGATCGTGCGCCGCTGCGCCCGGGACCAGCAGATCCCCGAGGTCCGGATCCTGTTCGGCCACCCTGGGGGCCCCGCCGCCGCCGTCCGGTCCGGCACCGCCGAGGTGGCCATCCTGCGCACTCCGTTCGACACTCGCGGCCTGGACACCGAGCTGCTGCTGACCGAGCCCCGCGTCGCGGTCCTGCCGGCCAGCCACCCCCTAGCCACCCGCCCCCACCTGCGCCGCGCGGACCTGGCCGGCCAGCCCATGCCGCACTGGGCCGGCCCGCCTGACCCCGTCGCCGCCGCCTACTGGGCCGGCACCGACACCCCGGCCAGCACCGCTACTGCGAACCCGCTGGCCAACGTGTCCAGCGAAAACCCGTCAGGCCCCGAGATCAACGACATCAGCCAGCTTCTGGACGCCGTCCGCCTCGGCGGGGCCGTCGCCTACGTTCCCGCCTCGGTCGCGACCCAGAATCCGCCCACTGACCTGGCCTTTGTCCCGGTCGCCGATCTCAGCCCCAGCAAGGTCGTCGCCGCCTGGCCCGCCGCCAGCCGCTCCCGCATCGTCGCCGCCTTCGTCCGCGCCGCCATCGAAGTAGCCACCGAAGCGGCGCCCTACTGGAACGGCAGCGTCCGCAACGTGAACAGCCCCGCGTAGGTCCAATCCAGCGCCATCAGCTCCTCGTGCGGCCCCGGTTCCACCACCAAACCCTCACGCCTTTTCCTCGTCGCACGCACACCGCAAATGCAAATCCGGCTCAGCCTCGGCTCGGCCGACGTAAGGTAAGTGCCCGAAAGCACGTGCCGGAGCTGACATCGGGAGGCGCCGTGGGGGTCCCACCGCGAGCCTGCGTCCAGTGCGGCCAGGCCATGGAGCCGGATGCGCACTTCTGTAATGGGTGCGGGCAGCCGGCCTCCCGCGCCAGACAGCTACGCGCCCACCGGCACCATGGTCGCACCGGACCGCGCCGGCCCCGGTTACCCAGGACCGCAGCCCGACGGGCCGACCTGGCCGGCGAAGGACTCCTACCAGCCCACCCAGTACCAGCCCGCGCAGGATCAAGCCGCCCAGTACCAGCCCACCCAGTACCAGCCCGCGCAGGATCAGGTCGCGCAGTTCCAGTCCACGCAGGCCGCCCCTGAGCTGCGCCCCCGCCCCTTTACGCCTCCCGCTGGTCAGTTCTCACCCTCCGCTGCCGGCCATCAGCCCGGGCCGGCCGACTACCAACCTGCGCCCGCCGGCTACGAGCCCGCGCCGCCACCCGAGCATTACCCGCCCTCGCCCAGCGAGTTCCAGCCGCTGCCAGGCGAGCTCCCCCCAGTGCCCGGCGACTATCAGTCCCCGCGCGGCCAGTCGGATTTCGCGAACTGGTTCCAGGACCGGCCGCCACGATTCGCCGGCCCCGACGCTCCGGGGCCGGGCCCCGATTACGCGGATCCGGCCTACTCCGGCATGCTCGGGCCGCCCGGCGGGCCGCCGCCCGGTTCGGGCCGCCCGCGTGGCTCCCGCCGGACGCTGGCGTTCCTGCTGACCGTGGTGGTCGCGGCCGTCCTGGCCGCCGCGGTGGCCTTCGTCCTGCTGCGGAATTCTCACGACAACGCGGCCAACACGGGTGCCGCCCAGAGTTCATCGGCCCCGGCCAGTTCCGCCTCGGCGTCGTCGGGCCAGGGCGGTGAGCAGCAGGCGGCCACGCGCCTGGCCGGCCTGCTGTCCCAGAGCGGCCACGACCGCAGCTCGATCTCCACCGCGTACGACGACGTCGACGCGTGCGGCCCGCAGCTGGCCCAGGACGCCCAGACCTTCTCCACCGCCGCCACTGGGCGCCAGCAGCTCCTCACCCAGCTCAGCACCATGCCCGGCCGTTCGGCGCTGCCCGCCGGCATGCTGCAGACGCTGACCACCGCCTGGCAAGCCTCGATCACCGCCGACCAGGACTACAGCCAGTGGGCGCAGGACGAGGCATCCGGGACCTGCAAGAAGAACGACCACACCAATGCGCACTTCGTCGCGGCCAACGCCCCAGACGTCCGGGCCACCGCCCAGAAGGAAGTCTTCCTCGGTCAGTGGAACCCCATCGCCACCCAGTACCGGCTGCCCACCTACAAGTGGTACCAAATCTGACCCCGCCCCACGGCGAGCGCCGCCTCGGCTGGGTGCACAACTTATCGTGTCGAGTTAACCCCCACTATCCGGGGTTAACTCCACACAATCATTCGAGTCGCCCAGAGCGACCACCCCAGCCACCGAAAACCGCTCGGAAACCGCTCGGAAACCGGGCCATCCCACCCCCAGCGACCGCCCCGAGAGGCCGCCGAGTAACTCCGAATCGAATCGCACGAGCAGTTCCGGCGGCGACCTGAAGATCATCCCGTGAACATGCTGATCCTGCGCCGAACCATCCAGCCGCAGCCCCGGCAGCCGGTCCAGAACCGCGTTCACCAGCACCGACGTCTCCAGCCTGGCCAGGTGCATCCCCAGGCACCGGTGCGCCCCATCCCCAAACGACAGATGCGAACGCGCCTCCCGGAACAGATCGAACGAATCCGGCGAGGCAAACCGCTCCGGATCCCGGTTCGCCGCCCCCAGCGACACCGCCACGAATCCGCCCGCCGGGATCATCACCCCGCCTAGCTCGACGTCCTGCGTCGCGCCCCGGACCACCGTCATCACCGGCGTCTCCCAGCGCAGCGCCTCCTCGATCGCCTTCGGCAGCAGGCCCCTATCGGCCCGCACCGCCGCCAGCTGCTCCGGATGTGACAGCAGGCCGAACAGCAGATTGCTCGACGACCGGTATGTCGTCTCCGCCCCGGCCGGAAGGAGCAGCAGGAGGAACGGGTAGATCTCCTCATCGCTTAGCCGGTGGCCGTCCACCTCGGCCTCGATCAGCTGGCTGACCAGGTCGCCCCGGGGGGCGCGGCGCCGGTCCGCGATGATCTCGGCGAAGTAGCCGCGCAGCTCCCGGCTGGCCGCCACGGCGCGGTCGTAGTTCCGCATCACCGCGATCAGCTCGGTCGACAGCCGCAGGAAACGCGGCCAGTCCGCCTCCGGCAGCCCGAGCACCCGGGCGATGACGCGCACCGGGAAAGGGAACGTCAGCTGCCGCACCAGGTCGGCCTGGCCGTCCCCGGCAAAGTCGTCAAGCAGCTCGCCGACGCATCCGCCAATGATCGCGTCGCTCCACTGCTCCAGCATCCGGACCCGGAACGCCCGGGCCACCAGAGCCCGGTACCGCTGGTGCTCGGGCGGATCCATCGCCAGGATGGTCCGTCCCAGCACCGGCCCCATCGTCATGGCATTCACAGCCGAGGAAAACCGCACGTTGTCGGTCAGCACCTGCTGGGCCAGCTCGTAACTGGTCACGCTGTACAGCGTCGTGATCAGCGGCGCCTTCTCGTCGTGCCGGTACCGGCCGCCGCCCAGGCTCACCTCCAGCACCGGGCTGTCCGCCCGGATCCCGGCCATTATCGGATACGGATCCCGCACATCCCCGGCCAGTTCGGCGAACTGCCGCATCGGATCGTAAGAAGCCTCCACGACGACCACCGCTCACTTACCCACAACCTGCCCCTTGCCCACCACGGTGACCCCGCCGTACGGACACCGTGAACCCCCGCGCCAGGTCCCGCTCCCGATCCACGCCCGACCGCGGCGCCGTCCGCGACCACCACGTTCTTGTCCAGGATCGCCCCGCTCACCACCGCGCCCGCCCCGACCCGCACGTTATGAAGCAGCACCGAACGTTCCACCCGGGCCCAGTTCCTCTACCCGCACCCCCGGCGACATCACCGACTCCGCGCACCAGCCCGCCAGACACGATCACCCCGTTGCTGATCACGCTGTCGACCGCCTGCCCCGTCCGGTCCCCGTCGTAGTGCATGAACTTGGCCGGCGGCTGGATCGGCACGTTGGTCAGGATCGGCCACCGCTCGTTGTACAGGTTGAACGTCGGCTGCACCGCGCACAGATCCATGTGCGCGTCGAAGTAGGAGTCCAGCGTGCGCATGTCCCGCCAGTACCCCCGGTCGCTCTCTTCCGCGCCCGGCACCTGGTTCCCCGTGAAGTCGTACAGGAAGGCTGCTCCCGTCCCGGACCAGCCGCGGGATCAGGTCCGCCCCGATGCTGTGCTGGCTGCTCTCGTCCGCCGCGTCCTGGCGCAGCGCCTCGACCAGGACGTCCGGGGAGAACACGTAGTGCCCCATCGACGCGAACGAGCAGTCCGGCCGGTCCGGCAGCCCCGGCGGATCGGCCGGCTTTTCCGAACGCCTCGATCCGGCGGCCGTCGGCCGCCGCCCGCGCCACGCCGAACTCCGAGGCCGAGGACCGTGACACCGGGATGGCCGCCACCGTCGCCCCGGCCCCGGAAGCTACGTGCGCCGCGATCAGCTGCTCCGGGTCCATCCGGTACACGTGGTCGGCGCCGAACACCACCACCAGGTCGGGCCGCTCGCTGTGGATGATGTCCAGCGACTGGTAGATCGCGTCCGCGGAGCCCTTCTGCCAGCGCGGCCCGAGCCGCTGCTGGGCCGGGACCGGGGCCACGTAGTTGCCGAGCAGGCTGTTCAGCCGCCAGGTCGTGGTGATGTGCCGGTCCAGGCTGTGGCTCTTGTACTGGGTGAGCACGCAGATGTGCAGGATCCCGCCGTTGACCATGTTGGACAGCGCGAAGTCCACCACCCGGTACAGGCCGCCGAACGGAACCGCCGCCTTGGCCCGGTCCGCGGTCAGCGGCGCGAGCCGCTTGCCCTCGCCGCCCGCGAGCACGAGCCCCAGCACCCGCTGTCCCGCCATCTCCGAACTCCGCCCGTGATCCGCGAATACGGTCCCTACTCTGCCCGCCGGGGACCTGCCCAAGCCTCGAGCCCCAAGCCTCAAGCCTCAGCCTCGCTGAAGCCTCCCGGTTTGTGCTCGCCGGCCCCGGGTAGCGAGCCGCCCGCACATCGCGGGAGGAGAGCACCATGCAACTCGGATAGAAGCTTGCCACCGAAGCCTTCGGCCCGAAAGGAACTCATCCGCCAGGCGGTAATGGCCGAACAGGCCGGCTCGACTTCGTCGAGATGAGCGACCATTACC
>CAWAFD010000034.1:0-147627 GCA_963781225.1 uncultured Actinomycetota bacterium | reverse complement strand
TAGCGCGGGGAATCTTTAGCGCGGGAAAGTCCCCGCAGTTACCCGAAGGCCAGTTACGCCGGCTCCAGCGCAGCGCCCCGATTACCTCACGCGACACCCGGGGTGCGTGAACCTCACCCAACTGGGCATAAGCCCAGCGGGGCACGACGGGTATTCTCGGTCAATGTAGCGGTAAAACGGGTGATCGGGGCGATAGTGCGTTGATAGATAACGGCGCGGTGGTCACGGCCATCGCCGGGGAGGATTCGGCCGGGCTAGCGGCCGCGTACGACGGGTACGCGGCAGCGCTATACGACTATTGCCTGTGGCTGGAGCCTGATCCTGTGCTCGCCGCCGATGCCGTGCGAGTGGCGTTCGCCGCTGTCGCCGCCGCCGCGTCCGGCTGGCCGTTCCCGGGCGAGCTGCGCTCCCCGCTGTACGCCGCGGCCCGCGCCGCATGTCAGCGTTCGGCACCGGCGACCGGGGCTCAGGCGGGCGAGCTGGCCGGCCAGGACACGGATTCCGCCGAGCTGGCCGACGCGCGACGGCTGGCTCGCGCCGTCCTGGCCGACCTGGACCCGCTCGAGCAGGAAGTCGTCGAGCTGAGATTCCGGCACCGCCTGGCCGCCATCGAAACCGCCGACGTGCTCGGGCTTTCCCCGGGCCAGGTGCCCGACCTGACCGAGTCGGCTCGCCGGTACCTCGAGGAAGTCCTCGGCGCGCTGGTCCTGGTGCGGGCCGCACCAGATTGCCCGCGGCTCGCCTCGCTGCTGGCGAGCCGGAGCGAACCGCTGACCGCAGCAACCGGGAAGCTGGCCGCCCGGCATATCGGGCATTGCCAGACGTGCGCGAGGCAACGGCCCGGCGAGCTGCGTCCGGAGCAGTTGCTCGGTCTGCTGCCGCTGGCCGAGCTGCCGGACGAGTTGCGCGCCCTGGCCCCGCCGCAGGCGGGCGCCGGCCAGGACGCGGGTCAGCCTGCCAGCCCCGGCAGCCCGGGCGGGCCGCCACGGCCCGGCGGCTCCGGGGGGGCCGGCCCGTCCCGGCGCCGGGACCGGATCCGGGTCAACCCGGCGGCGGCCACGGCGGTCGCCGCCACGACGGTCGGCATCGCCGCGGCCGTAACCGCCGTCGTCATGGCCGCCTCTGGCACGGGCGCCACGCACGCGCTGGCGGCCCAGGCCCGCCAGGCGCGGTCCGCGGCTTCCGGCTCCCTGGCGGGCGGCACGCTCGCAACCGGCCGCGCCTCCCAGCCATCATCTCCCTCTCCGTCACCGGCGCGCAAAAAACCGGCCCACCGGTCCGCGGTAGCCCCGATCGTGTCGCTGGCGGCCGCGCCGCCGGCAGGTGAGGCCTCGCTGGAACCGTCCTACCCGGTTGTCACCGGGGCGCGGGTTTCCCTGGCGCCGTCGGCCTCCAGGTCGGCCTCGAGGTCGGCGTCGCCTTCGCCGTCGCCCACGCGTCGCCGGCCGGTGTCCCCGGCTCCGACGGGTTCGCCCTCGGCCTCGCCGTCCGGCTCGCCATCGCCGTCCGGCACGGGCTCACCGTCCGGCACGGGCTCACCGTCCGGCACGGGCTCACCGTCCGGCACGGGCTCACCGTCCGGCACGGGCTCACCGTCCGCTTCACCCGCACCGTCCGGTTCGTCGTCGTCATCGCGCTCAGCGTCTCCTACGGCGTCACCCTCGGCGTCGCGCCGGTGAGCCGTCGCGGGTTACGCGAAGGCCAGCGAGTAGCCCGCGGCGCGCATCGCCTCGATCACCTCGGCGCAGTGCTCCGGCCCGCGGGTCTCCACCTGGACGACCACCTCGACCTCGTTCACATGCAGCCGCGGCGCCAGCCGCTCATGCCCCACATCGAGCACGTTCGCGCCCAGGCCAGCCAGATCGCCCAGGAGCGTGGCCAGCGATCCGGGCTGGTCCGGCAGCCGGCAGCGGAAGGCCAGGTAACGGCCTGACGCGGCCAGCCCGTGCCGGAGCAGCTTGGACAGCAGGAGCGGGTCGATGTTGCCGCCGGAGAGCACCACCACCGCCGGCGGCTCGAAGGCCCGGGCGTGCTCCAGCAGCGCGGCGACCCCGGCCGCGCCGGCGGGTTCCACCACCTGCTTGGCCCGTTCCAGGCAGAACAGCAGCCCGCGCGACAGGCTCTCCTCGCTGACCGTGACCACGCGCCCGGCCGCGGCGCTCAGGATGGCGAACGGGATGTCGCCGGGACGGCTCACCGCGATCCCGTCGGCCATGGTGGGCTGAGCCTGAACGGTCAGCGGGTGGCCCGCCGCCAGCGCGCCGGGGTAGGGCGCGACCGCCTCCGCCTGGACCCCCACGACGTGGACCGACGGGTCCAGCGCCTTGACCGCCACGGTGATGCCGGCCGCCAGCCCGCCGCCCCCCACCGGCACCACCACGGTACGGACCTGTGGGCACTGCTCGATGATCTCGAAGCCGAGAGTGCCCTGGCCGGTCACCACGTCCGGGTGGTCGTAGGGGTGGATGAACACCGCGCCGGTGCGCTCGGCAATCGCCAGCGCCTCCGCCAGCGCGTCCTCCACGCTGCCGCCGTGCAGCACGACCTCGGCGCCGTAGCCGCGGGTGGCGAGCACCTTGGGCAGCGGGGCGCCGGCCGGCATCACCACGGTGGCTGCGCAGCCGAGCAGCCCGGCCGCGAACGCCACCCCCTGGGCGTGGTTGCCGGCACTGGCCGCGACCACCCCCCGGGCCCGTTCGGCATCAGACAGCCGGGCGATCCGCACGTAAGCACCGCGCACCTTGAACGACCCGGTCCGCTGCAGGTTCTCGGCCTTGAGGAAGACTGGGCCGCCCACGATCTCGGACAGCACCCGGGAATGCAGCACCGGCGTGTCCGAGATCACATCGCGGAGCAGCTGGCGGGCGGCGGCGACATCGTCGGAGCCCACCGCGGCAGTTGTCATGGCCACGGGATGCAAGTGTGCCACCGATCCGCGGGTCGCCGGGCCCGATAGGCCTCACCCCCGGATGCGAACAGCCGTGATCACGACATACTGTCGAATGGTGGAGCAACACGACCAGCATCTTCAGGAAAGCGCCCCGCGGCCAGCCGCCACTACCCTGGGCGAACTGCGCGCGGGCGGTCACGTCTACCGCGGCATCAAGGAAGAGATCCGGCAGAACCTGCTGGCCCGGCTGCGGGCCGGCCAGGACGCTTTCCCCGGCATCGTCGGCTTCGGCCAGACCGTCCTGCCGCACCTCGAGCGCGCGCTGATCGCCGGGCACGACATCATCCTGCTCGGCGAGCGAGGCCAGGGAAAGACCCGGCTGATCCGGACCCTGTCCGGGCTGCTCGACGAGTGGACCCCGGCCGTAGCCGGCTGCGAGATCAACGACCATCCCTATCACCCGGTATGCGCCCGCTGCCTGCGGCTGTCAGCCGAGCTGGGCGACGCCCTGCCGGTTACCTGGCGGCATGCCAGCGAGCGCTACGGCGAGAAGCTCGCTACTCCCGACACCAGCGTCGGCGACCTGATCGGCGACATCGACCCGGTCAAGGTGGCCGAGGGACGCACGCTGGGCGACCCGGAGACCATTCACTACGGGCTGGTGCCGCGGACCAATCGCGGCATCTTCTCCCTGAACGAGCTGCCGGACCTGGCCGAGCGGATCCAGGTATCCCTGCTGAACGTGCTGGAAGAGCGCGACATCGGCATCCGCGGTTACGCGCTGCGGCTCCCGCTGGACCTGCTTTTGGTGGCCAGCGCCAACCCGGAGGACTACACCAACCGCGGCCGGATCATCACCCCGCTCAAGGACCGCTTCGGCTCGGAGATCCGCACCCACTACCCGCTGTCCCTGGACGACGAGCTCACGCTCATCGAGCAGGAAGCCGACATCAAGAGCACCGCCGAGCTCCCCGAGCACCTGGTCGAGATCATCGCCCGGTTCACCCGGAGCGTCCGGGAGTCACCGGCCGTGGACGCGCGATCCGGCGTATCCGCCCGGTTCGCCATCGCCGCGGCGGAGAGCGCAGCCGCCTCGGCCGTGCGCCGGTCCGCGCTGGCCGGCCCGGATGGGGAGACACCGGTGGCCCGGGTGTGTGACCTGCCCACCATCGTGCCCACCCTGCGCGGCAAGGTGGAGTTCGAGGTGAGCGAGGAAGGCCGGGAAGAGGAACTGCTCAGCGCGCTGATGCGCCGGGCCACGGCCGACACCTTCCGGTCCCGGCTGGGCAGCGTGGACCTGTCCGGCCTGCTGGCCAAGTTCGCCGAAGGCGGCACGGTCGAGTCCGGCGAGCTGGTACCCGCCACCGACCTGCTGCAGCGGGTCGGCGAGGTGCCCGGGCTGGCCCGGATCATGTCCCGGCTGGGCATGGACGGCGGCGAGTCGTTCGGGCACGCGGCGGCCGCCGTTGAGTTCGCTCTGGAGGGCCTGTACCTGATGCGGCGGCTGTCCAAGGACAGCGACGGCGGCACCAGCGTCTACGGGACCTGAGCACGTCATAAGGCAGGCACGGCATGGCGAAATACCGGTACGGCAGGTACGTTTACGGGCCCGACCCGCTGGCGCTCCCCTACGACGTGCGCGGCGCCGTGGACGAGATGGGCGAGGACATTCTGGCCGGGGCCGATCCGGCGGATGCGCTCCGCGATATGCTCCGGCGCGGCCAGAACGGCCGCCGCGGCCTGGATGACCTGCTGCGCCGGGTGCGGGAGCGGCAGCGCGAGGTCCGCGGCAGCGGCCGCCTGGACGGCATCCTGGAGCAAGCCCGGGCCCTGCTGGACACCGCCGTGGGCCAGGAGCGGGCCGAGCTGTTCCCCGACCCGAGCGACGAGGCGCGGCTCCGCGAGGCCAACCTGGACTCACTGCCCGCGGACACCTCCCAGGCCATCAGGCAGCTGTCCGACTACGACTGGCGCTCGCAGGCGGCCCGGCAGACCTTCTCCCAGCTCCGGGAACTGCTGCGCAACGAGGTGCTGGACAGCCAGTTCCGCGGTATGAAGCAGGTCATGCAGAACCCTGACCCGCAGGCGATGCAGCGGGTCAAGGACATGCTTGCTGACCTGAACCAGATGCTGTCCGCCGACGCGCGCGGCGAGCACACCCAGGCCGACTTCGATCAGTTCATGGAGCGGCACGGAGACATGTTCCCGGACCAGCCGCAGAACCTGGAGGAGCTGGTCGACTCGCTGGTCAACCGGATGGCCGCGGCCGAGCGGCTGCTGCGCTCGCTCAGCGACGAGCAGCGCGAGGAACTAGCCCAGCTGATGGCCCAGGCCATGGAGGATGCGGGCCTGGCCGCCGAGATGGCCCGGCTGGCCGACCAGCTCCGGTCCCGCCTGCCGGACCTGGACCGGGCCGGGATGAGCGGCGGCGTGCAGATGTCCGGCGAGGAGCCACTTGGGCTGGGCGACGCCACGTCGGCCCTGGCCGAGCTGGCCGACCTGGCTGAGCTGGAGAACGCACTCGGCCAGGATTACCCCGGGGCGAGCCTGGACGACATCGACGAGGAGGCTGTCCGGCGGGCGTTCGGCCGCCAGGCGGTGGACGACATGGAGGCGCTGCGCCGGATCGAGCGCGAGCTGGAGCGCCAGGGCTACCTGACCCGCAACGGCGGCCAGCTCGAGCTGACCCCGAAGGCGGTGCGCAGGCTCGGCGACACGGCATTGCGCCGGATCTTCGCCAGCCTGGACTTCGGTCACCGATCCGGTGACCACGACCAGCGGGATGCCGGCCAGGCGGGCGAGCTTACCGGGACGAGCAGGCCGTGGGAGTTCGGCGACGAGCAGCCACTCGACGTCTCCGCGACCGTGCGCAACGCGGTGCTCCGTAATGGCCCGCCCTCTGGTGGCCGCGGCGTCAAGCTGTCAGCACGCGACTTCGAGGTGGCCGAGACCGAGCGGCGCACCGCCGCGGTCGTGTCGCTGCTGGTGGACCTGTCCTACTCGATGCAGCTGCGTGGGACCTGGGGCGCGGCCAAGCAGACCGCCCTGGCCCTGCACGCGCTGCTGCGCAGCCGGTTCCCCCAGGACGCCGTCCAGGTCATCGGCTTCTCCAACTACGCGCGCGAACTGCACGAGACCGAGCTGGCCGGGCTCGGCTGGGACATGGTGCAGGGCACCAACCTGCACCATGCGCTGCTGCTGGCCGGCCTGCATATCGACCGGCACCCCGAGCACGAGCCGGTCGTGCTGATCGTGACCGACGGCGAGCCAACGGCCCACCTGCAGCGGGACGGCCGGTCCTGGTTCGACTGGCCGCCATCGCCCGAGACGCTGGAGCTGACGCTGGCCGAGGTGGACAAGATGACGCGCCGGCACGCCGCGCTGAATATTTTCATGCTGGCTGACGACGCGCGGCTCAGTGCGTTCGTTGACAACGTGGCCAGGAGAAACGGCGGGCGGGTGCTGCAGGCGGCGCCGGAACATCTCGGAGAGTACGTTATCCGCGATTTCCTCCGCACCCGCGGCGCCGGGCGGCGGTAGATTTTCCTAGTCGGCTGAAAACCCCTCGGCTTGCCACGGCCGGCCGGCGTCACGGACGGCCATCACTGGCCGGCAACTAGAGAACTTCTCACGCATGCCCAACCAGGAGGAATCGTGGCTTCTACCAGCGGACCAGCCGAGCGGACAGCGGGCCGTACGGCCCTGGCGGTGATCCTCGGGATCGTCGCCCTGATCTTCATCGTCGTCGCCATCATCTACATCGCCGAGCCTGCCCATTCGCTGCCCAGCTTCATCCCCGGTCACATCGCCGGCTCGAGCGGGCACCACCCGCTGAAGGCGACCGGGTCGCTCGTGGCCGGCATCATCTTCGCCGTGGGCGCCTGGTTCACCCTGGCCTACCGGCCCAAGCCGCCGGCCGCGGCCCAGAACAGCAACAATGACGTGGAGAACGCGGGCGCACAGCGGAGCTGACTCCGCTGTCCCACTCGCCGCCGCGGCGCTTCAGGGCCGCTTTGGCTCGCGGGAGATCTCAGCCGCCAGGCGCTCAGCCGTCGCTGAGCGCCTGGCGAAGGTCGTCGAGCAGGTCATCGCAGTCCTCGATGCCCACCGACAGCCGGATCAGGTCCCCGGGCACCTCAAGCTCGGACCCGGCGACCGAGGCGTGTGTCATCCGGGCTGGGTGCTCGATCAGGGACTCCACCCCACCCAGTGACTCGCCCAGAGTGAACAGCCGGGTCTGGCCGCACACCCGCACGGCAGCGTCGGTGCCGGCCAGCATCCGGAACGACACCATGCCGCCGAACGACCGCATCTGCTCCTGCGCGGTCTTGTGCCCGGGATGGCTGGCCAGCCCGGGGTAGAACACCTCGGCCACGGCGGGATGCTCGGCCAGCATCTGCGCCACCCGCATGGCATTGCGGCAGTGCCGGTCCATCCGCGCCGCCAGCGTCTTGATACCGCGCAGCGTCAGCCAGGCGTCGAACGGCCCGGGCACGCCGCCGGTGGCGTTCCGGATGACGTCGAGACGCCCAGCCAGCTCCTCATCGGCCACGGCCAGGGCCCCGCCGACGACGTCGGAGTGGCCACCCAGGTACTTGGTGGTGGAGTGCACCACCACGTCAGCGCCCAGCCGCAGTGGCTGCTGGAGATAAGGCGAGGCGAAGGTGTTGTCCACCACCACAGTCGCGCCCGCCTCGTGCCCGGCCTGCGCCAGGGCCCGGATGTCGGCGATGTTCAGCAGCGGGTTGGTCGGGGTCTCGATCCACAGCATCGCCACTGGTCTGGCGGCGAGCTGGGCCCGCACCGCGGCAGTGTCGGCGATCGGGACCACGGTGTGCGCTACGCCCCAGCCGGCCAGCACCTGGGCGAACAGCCGGTAGGTTCCGCCGTAGGCGTCGTCTGGGATAAGCACATGATCACCGGGCGAGCACACCGTCCTGATCAGCGCGTCCTCGGCGGCCAGGCCGGAGGCGAAAGCCAGTGCGCGCGGTGCATCCTCCAGCGCGGCCAGGCACTCCTCCAGAGCGGTACGGGTCGGGTTGGCCGAGCGCGAGTACTCATAGCCACCGCGCAGGCCGCCCACGCCATCTTGCTTGAACGTGGACGTCTGGTAGATGGGCGGCACCACCGCTCCGGTCAGCGCATCAGGTTCCTGGCCCGCGTGAATGGCGAGGGTCTCGAACCCGTCCGTGCTGGTCATGAACTGTTTCCTCCGTATGTTGTGCGTCGGCCAGCCGCCTGGGGCGACGAGGCGCCGGCGCTGATCAGGTACCCGCGGCGAGGAAGGTGAGGACGTCCTGGCGGGTGAGCAAGCCGGAGGGCTTGCCGTTGACGTTCACCACCGCGGCGCCGGCCTTCTCCAAGGCCAGCACGGCACGGGACACCGGTTCACCCGAACCGACGCTGGGCAGCGGCGGCGACATATGACCCTGGACCGGGTCGGACGGCTTGGCCCGGCCAGCCACCAGGGCGTCGAGCAGGTCCCGCTCGACCACGGAGCCGATCACCTCGGCCGCCATAACCGGCGGTTCCTCCTTCACCACGGGCAGCTGTGACACGTCGTACTCGCGCAGCAGGGCGATGGCCGCGCCCACATCCTCCTCGGGGTGGACGTGCACGAACTCGGGCAGGCTGCGCTCCTTGCGGGCCAGTACGTCGGCGACCAGCGGCTCGGTCGTCTGCGCGGACAGGAAGCCGTAGTCGGCCATCCAGTCATCGTTGAAGATCTTGGACAGGTAACCGCGCCCACCGTCGGGCAGCAGCACCACGATCACGGCATCCGGCCCGGCCGCCTCGGCCGCCCGCAGCGCCGCCGCCACCGCCAGCCCGGACGAGCCGCCGGTCAGCAGCGCCTCCTCGCGCGCCAGCCGCCGGGTCATGGTGAAGGACTCGGCGTCGCTGATGGCGATGATCTCGTCGCACACCTCCGGGTCGTAGGTGGCCGGCCAGATGTCCTCGCCCACGCCCTCGACCAGGTACGGCCGCCCGGATCCGCCCGAGTACACCGAGCCCTCGGGGTCGGCGCCGATCACCCGCACCGCGCCGCCGGAGACCTCCTTGAGGTAGCGTCCGGTCCCGGTGATCGTGCCGCCGGTTCCGATCCCGGCCACGAAGTGGGTCACGGTGCCATCGGTCTGCGACCAGATCTCCGGGCCGGTGGTGGCGTAATGCGAGGCGGGATTCTCCACGTTGGCGTACTGGTCGGGCTGCCAGCCGCCGGCGACCTCGGCCGCCATCCGGCGGGCCACGCTGTAATAGGAGTCCGGATGGTCGGGGGCGACCGTACCGGGGCACACCACCACGTCGGCGCCGTAGGCGCGCAGCACGCTGATCTTGTCCTGACCGACCTTGTCCGGGCAGACGAAGACACATCTGTAGCCGCGCTCGGCCGCCACGATGGCCAGCCCCACCCCGGTGTTGCCCGAGGTGGGCTCCACGATGGTGCCACCCGGCTGCAGGGCCCCGCTGGCCTCGGCCGCGGCCACCATGCGCAACGCGATGCGGTCCTTGACCGAACCGCCCGGGTTGAAGTACTCCACCTTGGCGAGCACGGTGGCGCCGGGGATCCCCCGGGTCGCCGACCGCAGGCGGACCAGTGGGGTGTTCCCCACCAGGCCGCTCAGTGAATCATGCACCTGCATGGCAGTTCCTCTTCTTAGGGTCCGGGCCTGCGCCGACGCTATCCGATCCCGGGGGGCCACCCTGCGGCTACCGGCCCGTAGGGGTGGGATTTAATCTGGAAGAACACTATGCGAGGAGGCTGGCTCATGCCCGAAGCAGTGATCGTCGCCACCGCGCGGTCCCCCATCGGCCGGGCTGGCAAGGGCTCACTGGCGAGCATCCGCCCGGACGACCTGGCCGCGCAGATGGTGACCGCGGCGCTGGCCGATGTGCCGCAGCTCGACCCGGCCAGCATCGGCGACCTGATCCTGGGCTGCGGGCTGCCCGGCGGCGAGCAGGGCTTCAACATGGCCCGGGTGGTAACGATCCTGCTCGGTTACGACCACCTGCCCGGCACCACCGTGAACCGGTACTGCTCGTCCTCGCTGCAGACCATCCGGATGGCGTTCCACGCCATCAAGGCCGGCGAGGGAGACGCGTACATCTCGGCGGGCGTGGAATGCGTGAGCCGTCTCGTCAAGGGCAGCAGCGACTCCTGGCCGGATACCAAGAATCCCGCCTTCGCCCAGGCACATGAGCGGACCGAGCGGGCACGGGCCGGGGGCGACGGGACCTGGCACGATCCGCGCGCGGACGGGAACATCCCGGACATCTACATGGCCATGGGCGAGACGGCGGAGAACGTCGCCAAGCTGCGCGGTATCACCCGCGAGCAGCAGGACGAGTTCGGTGTGCGCTCGCAGAACCTGGCCGAGAAGGCGCTAGCCAATGGTTTCTGGCAGCGCGAGATCACCCCGGTGACCCTGCCCGACGGCACCGTGGTCGCGGCCGACGACGGTCCCCGGCCCGGCACCACGCTGGAGAAGGTGGCCGCGCTCAAACCGGTCTTCCGCCCGGACGGCACCGTGACCGCCGGGAACTGCTGCCCGCTCAATGACGGGGCGGCGGCCGTCGTGGTGATGAGCGACGTCAAGGCGGCCGAGCTCGGCATCACGCCGCTGGCCAGGATCGTCTCCTCCGGGGTCACCGCGCTGTCCCCGGAGATCATGGGGCTCGGCCCGGTGGAGGCTTCCCGGCAGGCGCTGGCCCGGGCCGGGATGGCCATCGGCGACATCGATCTGGTTGAGATCAACGAGGCGTTCGCCGCCCAGGTCATCCCGTCGTATACCGATCTCGGCATCGACCTGGCCAGACTGAACGTCAACGGTGGAGCCATCGCGGTCGGGCACCCGTTCGGCATGACCGGAGCGCGGATCGCCACCACCCTGCTGAACAGCCTGCAGTTCCACGACGCCACCCTCGGGCTGGAGACCATGTGCGTCGGCGGCGGCCAGGGCATGGCGATGATCTTCGAGCGGCTCAGCTGAACATTTGGTAGCCAGTTGGGGGTTGCCAGGTGGCCTGCGATGAGGCACTCTCAGGACAAGAGGAGCTACCCACGGAGGTGCCAGTTGTCGCTGACCCACTCACCGAATTTGCACAGTAGCCTTATCGCACGTATCCCGGTCGTAACCGGCCGTGACCTCGCTGAGTGGTTCATCCGCCTCGAATCTGGCCCTGCCTTCTTCCGCCGCGAAGAACGAGCCCACTGGCTCGCCGACGACGCGGGCATCTCCTGTGGCTACGCCTATGCGATCGTGCACGAGTACGAGATGCGCCGGCGGACCCGCCTCAACGGGGCCTGACCGGTAGTTGCTGCGCCGTTAGGCTGCCTGGATCTCTCGCCTGGCAGTCGCCGTCCTGCCCTGTCGCCACGTCCTGATCCGCTGCCATGGCAATCCTGCGTGGGCCGTGACCGGTGACTGGCTGCGCTCAGTATCGCTTCCCGGCCGCATGCCGCTTCCCAGCCGAGCCGTTCCCGCACCGTGCTTTTCCCCGTCGCACCGTTTGCCCGCCGCACTGTTTCCCGCCACCGGGACGAACGGGTGGCGGCAATAGTGCCAGGGCGGCTTATGGCGAGGGCATGATCAATAGAAAACCTGCATGACCGGCTGATCAGCGCCGATAGATACCTGTAGCCTAAGCACTTGAGTTACCTAATGGCGCTTGAGTCACAGCAGTTTCGCCCGTCATTTCATGATCAGCAAAGCGGCCCACCCCGCGATGGCCGTCACGGTAACGGTCTCGCCGGCTGGCCATCGCTCCACCGTCCGCCCTTGCGGGCAGGAATCCCGGAATTAGCGGCCAACGGCGCAATATCCTTCGTGCCAGGCGCGGCCGGTAAACAATCATTGGGATGTTCCGGCATGGACGAATGTGACATAAGTCCCAGCCGGGCGGTGAACGCACCGGCCAGAGTGCATGGACATAGCTGAGGACGGCAGCGCCGCACGGGGCGTACTGCCGGCCACGACGGGCACGAGTGCGGGAAACCGCACCGTCCGGCAGCGTTCCGCGTGGCCGCCCTGGGGCGGCGTGCGGCGGCGGCGGTGCCGGTGGTGCGCCGGGGGCCTCCGGCGGTGCCGCGCACAACGGGCCCCGTCCGATCGCGAACATTGCAGGCATTTAATGGTCTAGCGCGCGAATGCCTGCAACGTGTACCGAGACGGTGTTCGCCCTGGTGGATTGCGGACGGTACACAAAAGGGAAATATGGGAATCCGGGCGCATAGGTAATTGCCACCGATGGCAAACGTATGCGAGCCTGGGGCTATTGGTCTCGATGACGCTGATTCTCACCAGGACGCATTGACACAGGAGAGCATGTCAGGTAAAGACAATGAGTGCCCCCGGTCGGAGTCGAACCGACACTGGGGACCCTTTTAGGGGCCGGCCTCTTCCCTTGGGCTACGGGGGCGGATTCATAATACCGTCCGCGTAAATGCCTAACCGATGAGTAACCAAGACCTCTTGAAATTATTTTGCAATCCCGTGATCGGTTCCAAAAAGAATTGCATAGAGTGACTAATTCAAGATCGACATTAACCCTACGTAATCGAATGATGCTTAACGGTCAGCATAGCCGCGGGCGCGGCCGAAAATATCGTCCAGCATGGCCGGGGTCACCCGGCCGGTGAAGGTGTTTTGCTGGCTCGGGTGATAACAGCCGATCAGCACGACCTCGCCTGGTTCCTGCGGGTTCGCCAGCCGGACCTCGGCGCCGTGGCCGAACGGCGGGCGGCGGCGCGGCAACTCGAACCCGGCCTGCCGCAGCACCGGCCAGATGGCCTGCCAGGCGTACCCGCCCAGGCACACGATGACCCGAAGGCCCGCGGCGACCAGGCGGAGCTCGGCCAGCAGCCAGGGGGCGCAGGTGTCCCGCTCGGCGGGTTCCGGCTTGTTGTCCGGCGGCGCGCACGCGACCGTGGCCACCATGCGGGTGTCTATCAGCCGCTGGCCGTCCCCCCGGGCCACGCTGGTGGGCTGCGCAGCCAGGCCGCAGCGGTAGAGCGAGGCGAACAGGAAGTCGCCGCTGCGGTCTCCCGTGAAGATCCGGCCGGTGCGGTTGCCGCCGTGGGCAGCCGGCGCCAGCCCCACGATCAGCACGCGGGGGTGCGGCGATCCCCAGCCGGGAATGGGACGCCCCCAATAGGGCTCGTCGCGGAACGCACGGCGGCGCACCACGGCCACCTCTTCCCGCCAGGCGACCAGCCTCGGGCAGGCGCGGCACACGGATTCACGGGCTTCGATCACGGCCAGGTCCACGGCGCTGCCGGCCAGCGCGACCACGTCTTCGGGACGGCGGGCGACCGGGGTGCCCGGCCCGGCCGGATCGTCCGGCCACGCACCCGGCGGAATGAGGGAACCCGTGCCCGCGGCTGTCATCGTCGGGCCGCCGGGCCCGGGACCTTCTGGCGCTGAGTCTTCCGGCGCTGGGTCTTCCGGCGCTGTCTCGTCAGGCACGCGGGTTCCGCGCCAGCGACCAGGCCATACCGTCCAGGATGTCGTGCTCGCTGGCCAGGACCTCGGCAAAGCTGAACCGGGTCATGATCCGGTCGAGCACCAGGGCGCCACCGCCGATCACGTCCACCCGGCCGGGATGCATCACGCCGATGGCGGCCCGGGCCGCCCGGGTCTGCGCCAGCAGGCTCACCGTTACCTCGTGTACGTCGGCCGCCGATACCCGGGCATGATGGATCCGGACGGGGTCGTAGGCCTGCAGGCCCAGCGCGATGGCGGCCACCGTGGTGACCGAGCCGGCCAGCCCGACCAGCGTCTTCGCCTCCTGGACCGGAACGGCCGCACCGACCGTGCCCAGGGCCGCGTCGATGTCGGCGGCGGCCGCCGCGATTTCCGCCGCCGTGGGCGGGTCGCCATGCAGATGCCGTTCGGTCAGCCGGACACAGCCGATGTTGACCGAGATAGCGGCTGCTGGCGGCCCCGACCGGCTGGCCGGGCCGAGCACGAACTCCGTCGATCCACCGCCGATGTCGGTGACCAGGAAGGGCCCCAGCTCACGGCCGGCGGCTAGCTCCGCCGTAGCGCCGGTGAACGAGAGCACCGCCTCTTCGTCCCCGGTCAGGACCTCAGGAACGACCCCGAGCACCTCCTTGACCTGGCGGACGAACTCGGCCGCGTTGGCAGCGTCCCGGGTCGCGCTGGTGGCCGCCATCCGCACCGATCCGGCGCCGGAGCGGGCGATCGCGCCGGCGAAATCACGCAGCGCGGCCATGGTCCGCTCGAGCGCCTCGGGAGCCAGCTGACCGGTCCGGTCCACGCCCTGCCCGAGCCGGACAATCTCCATCCGGCGGTCCACGTCAACCAGCTCGTTCCGGTCTGGATCTACGTCAGCCACCAGCAGGCGCACTGAGTTCGTGCCGCAGTCGATCGCGGCCACCCGGCGCCCCATCAGCCTTCCTCCTCAACGCACGGGCCCGCTCGCCACCACTCACCCACGGCCCGCAGCGCCTCGGCACCGAACGGGTTCACCGGGCCGGCCGCCAGCTCGTGAGCGACCAGGGCATGCAGGCACTTGACGCGGTCCGGCATGCCGCCGGCTGACTGCGTGCCCGGTGGCAGCGGGTCGACCCCCGCAGCCTGCACGGCAGCCGCCCGCCGGGCCAGGTAATCCTGGTGAGCCGCCTGGTACTGGCGGCGCAGCTCGCCGTCGGCCAGCCGGGCAGTCATCTCCCGCATCTCCCCGGCCGCCTCCAGCTTGCTGACCGCCGCGGCCGCGCGCGGGCAGGTCAGGTAGAACAGCGTCGGGAATGGGGTGCCGTCGGGCAGCCGCGGCGCCGTCTCGGCGACGTCGGGACGCCCACACGGACAGCGGTGGGCCACGTCCAGCAGGCCGCGGGGCGGCCTGCCGAGCTGAGCGGCGATGACCGCCTCGTCACGCGGTGTGATCACTTGCCCGGGCTCGCGTCGGCCTGCTGCACAGACTGCCAGAGCTTGTCGTACCAGGGCGCCGCCCCCGGCTGGGCGGCCTGCGAGGCGCTGCCGGCGGAGGTCTTCTGGCCGGCCACGATGTAGCACTGGGCTCCCGGGAAGCACATGTCCAGCTGCTGGCGCGCCACCTGCTCAATATAGGACGGGCTGGACAGCTGGGCCTGCTGTTGCTCCAGCTTCTTCACCTGGCTCGACGCATTCTGCTGCTGGGTGACCAGCTGATCGATCTGACGCCGCTGGGCGATGTACTCACGCACCGGATACGCCAGGCTCAGCGCGACCGCGCAGATCACCACCGCAAGCACCGCAGCCCGGCCGGTCAGCCGGGTGGTGCGGGGAGCAGCGGCGGGCGGGGACATAAGTCCTTGCTGGCCCGGGCCGCGAAGCGCGGGTAAGCGCCAGCACCTGCGTAGATCGCCGCGTCGCCGAGCAGCTCCTCGATCCGGAGGAGCTGGTTGTACTTGGCCACCCGCTCGCCGCGGGCCGGGGCGCCTGTCTTGATCTGGCCGCTGTTAGTGGCCACGGCCAGGTCGGAGATGGTGGTGTCATCGGTCTCACCCGAGCGGTGGCTGATGATGCAGCTGAAGCCGGCCCGGTGGGCCAGGCTGACCGCGTCCAGTGTCTCGGTCACCGAGCCGATCTGGTTCAGCTTGACCAGCAGGGAGTTGGCCGATCGCTCGGCGATGCCGCGGCTCAGCCGCTCGGAGTTGGTGACGAACAGGTCGTCCCCCACGATCTGCACCTGGTCGCCAACGGTCGCCGTGAGCTGCTTCCACCCGGCCCAGTCTTCCTCGTCCAGCGGGTCTTCCATCGAGACGATGGGGTAAGCATCCAGCCAGCCGGAGTACACCGCCGCCATCTCGGCCGAGGTGTGCGGCTTGCCCTCGAAGGTGTAGGCGCCCTCGGAGAAGAACTCCGAGGCGGCCGCGTCGATGGCCAGGGCGACGTCCCGGCCGGCGGTGAACCCGGCCTTGCCGATGGCGTCGACGATGAGGTCTAGCGCCGCCCGGTTGCTGTCCAGGTCGGGCGCGAAACCGCCCTCGTCGCCCACGCCGGTGGAGAGCCCGCGCTGCTTGAGCACGGACTTCAGTGCGTGGTAGACCTCGGTGCCCCAGCGCAGGGCGTCGGTGAAGGTGGCCGCGCCGATCGGGGTGATCATGAACTCCTGGACGTCCACGTTGTTGTCGGCGTGCGCGCCGCCGTTCAGGATGTTCATCATGGGCACCGGCAGCACGTGGGCGTTCGGTCCGCCCAGGTAACGGAACAATGGCAGCCCGCTGGAGTCCGCCGCTGCGCGGGCCACGGCCATGCTGACACCGACGATGGCGTTCGCGCCGAGCCGGGACTTGCCAGGCGTCCGGTCCAGGTCGATCAGCGCCTGGTCGACCAGGCGCTGATCGTCGGCCTCGTGGCCGAGCAGCTCGGGCTGGATCTCGTCAATGACGCCCTGGACCGCCCGGGTAACCCCCTTGCCGCCGTACTCCGAACCGCCGTCTCTGAGCTCGACCGCCTCGAACGCGCCCGTCGAGGCCCCGCTCGGCACGCCCGCACGGCCGACGGTCCCGTCATCGAGCGCTACCTCGACCTCGAGGGTCGGGTTACCGCGGGAATCCAGGATTTGCCTGGCATGGATCGCATCAATGGAGGCCACCGCCGGCTCCTTGCCGTTGCTCGTGTCAGGGGTCTGCGCGGGCCGACAGCAGTCTCAGCCCACAGTGAGCCTAGTCGAGCGGCAGAGATCCAGTGCGCCGGCCACGCCGGGATGGCAGGAAAGCACCGGCCCGCCGGCGGTGCCTTAATGATCTTGAACGGTACGCTAGCTCGTGTACTCCCTCCACCGTGACGCGATGGCCGGAAGTTGCCGATCAGGCACCTTAAGGCACTCAGGGGCGGCTCAACGTAGGCGGCCGACAGGACCTCGAGCAGCGCCTGCTCGCCGAACCGCGCACCGAGACGGGCGCGCGCCGACGTCGCCATCCGCGCCGCTGCCGCAGGATGATCGAGCAGGTACCGCACGGCATCGGCCAGCAGGTCAGGACGCTGCGGCGGCACCAGGAGGCCGGTCTCACCCGGGATCACGACGTCTGTCACCGCATTCACCGCAGTCGCCACCACCGGAACCCCGCACGCCATGGCTTCGACCACGGCCGTGGGCAGGCCCTCGTAACGGCTGGGCAGCACGAACACATCGAGGGCGGGAAGAATGTCGGGCACATCCAGTCGCTCGCCCGCTAGCAGCACCCGAGCACCAGGCTGCAAGGCGGCCATGCGCCGGATGCGCTCCTTCAGTTCGCCACCGCCAATCCAGATGCCGATGACGTCCGGCCTGCCGAGCAAGCGCATCGCCGCCAGGAAGTCCTCGGGTGCTTTCTGGTAGGTAAGCCGGCCGACGACGCCAACCACCGTGGCATTCTCGGGCAGCCCGAGGGCGTGCCGCGCTTTCTCGCGGGCCGCGGGCGACCGGGCCGGGGCAGACACCTCCGGCCCGGTGTCCACCGCCACTCCGATCGTGCGGACCCGGTCTGGTGCGATCAAGCCGCGCCGGACGGCCTCGGCAGCGACGCCGGAGCCGACACACAGGGCCATGTCCGTGATGCGTCCCATCCTGCGCTCGATCGCAACGTAAGCGCTGCGCCGCCCGAAGGACTGAAACTCGTGGAAGGGAAAGCCGTGGTAGGTGTGAACGATCCGCTGAACCGCAGCCCGGCTGGCCGCCATGCGCCCCAGGACACCCGCCTTAGCGGTGTGGGTGTGCACGATGTCGAACCGGCCCCGGCTGAGCAGGGAGCCCAGAGCGTGCAGTGCCTGGAAGTCGCTGCGCGGATCGATGGGGGTACGCAGCGCGGGCTCGATAAAGACATCCAGGCCAGCCGCGGTGGCCTGGTCGATCAGGTGGTTCCCGCTGCCAGTGATGAACGTGACCTCGAACTTTTCAGGATCAAGCACTCGCGCGCCGCGCAGTGCGAGTACCCCCGCGCCCCCCTCCAGCCTGGTGATGAGGATAGCTACCCGCAGCGGCCGGGTGCTCGTCACCCTGTGCAGCCCGAGGAAGAGGCCGCCGACGCTTCCTTGGTCCAGTAGCTCGGCAGCACATCGTAGGGATTGTCCCCGCTGGCGTCGGTGATGTAGACGTGGCCAGCCTTACGGGTCTGCGCCAGCTTGAGCGCGTCAGCCAGGCTCGAGTCCGGGGTGTCGTAGATCGTCTGGGCGAACTTCGACGCCGGGTAGCCGTCTGCCCAGCTCGGCACCTGCGCACTGACGTACTGCGCGTATGTCCCCTCGAACACCATGACCACATCCCCGACGGACATGTAAGCCTGGTCGGGATAGATGCCCGGGTTCATCCAGACCGAGGACCCCGAGTTGTAGTCGTGGATGTAATTGGTCACCTGCTGGTAGTAACTCAGCTGCGGCTGCTGACCGGAGACGCGGTCCAGGAAGATGCTGGTCACGCCGTACCAGGCCTTGTAGTTCCGGACCTCCTGCTCGACCTGGGACAGTGGCCGCTGCCCGTCCACCGTGGAGATGTAGCCCAGGACGGTTACCCCTTTAGCTTTAGCCGCGCTGACCAGCGACGTGAAATGGGCATCGGGCGCGTCACCCGCCCCCAGACCGGAAACGTCGAGAATCATGTCCTTGGGTGCGGGATCGCTGCCGTAAGCCTGGGCCCAGACCGACGAGGAGTAGAAGTAGGCCGGAACGACCAGCTCGGGACAGTAGCTGCTGGCATGGTTCGTGCTGGCCGAGCTGCCCGCCGTGGCCTGCGGCGCCGAGGCCTGCGATGTCGGACTGCCCGATGAGGTTCCGCCCGAGGAGCACCCCGCCACCGCGATACCCGCGGCCAACAGCGGGACGAGCCACCGCCACATATGACGACGACGCGGCCTATGTTGCCCTGATCCTGGCATATCAGCTCCGGCAATCTGCGGGCAGACGGTCGTAGGGATTACCGCCGCTTCGTTCAGTAACGTAGAAGTAGGCCGCGTGACGCCTGCTGGCAAGCTGGACGGCTTCGCCGAGGTGCTCAGGTGGCACCGAGTGAACCACATGGTAGAACTTCTTATCCGGCCAGTGAGCCACTGCCCAGCGTGGGACGTCGATCTTGCGGTAGGCCGCCCACGGGCCCTCGAAGGTGCCGAGCAGGTCGGCGTGCTTCGCGTAGCCCTCGTCCGGGTAGACGCCGTGATTGAAGAAGACGACGTCCGCCCCCATCTTGCGCACCCGCGCGGACATCGCGCCGTAGTAGGCCAGCTTGCCGGGATCGGCTGCGACCCGGTCCAGGCACACGCCGCTCACGTCATACCAGTCCTGGAACCGGCCGAGTTCCGTCATGACCTGTCCCGCAGGCCGGTCGCCGTAGTTCGTGTCCACGTACCCGACAACCCGGACCCCCGTCTCGCGCAGCCGTTCGACCACGTCCTTGAAGGGTCCTTCCGGGGCGTTCCCTGGCCCGTTGAAAACGTTCAGGACCACCAGGCTCACCACGGAGGCGTGGTTGGCGAGCCATTCCCAGTCTCCCGGGTGGATATTCGGGTGAAAATAGGCAGGGACGACGAGTCGCGATGACGGCGAACCCTGCGAGGTCCCGTCATCTTCCTGTGACATCGCAGCTCGCCTCCCACAGATCAGATACCGCCGCCTTCAGGTCCCGAGCAGGCTGCCAGCCCAGGTCGCGGCGGGCACGGCTGATGTCGGCCTGCATCCACAGCAGAGCCGCCGTGCGGGCCGAACCGGGCGCGTCCTCGAGTACCTCGGTCTGATAACCGCTGACCGCGATCAGCTCCTCGACCAGAGTCCGCGACGCCACGCCACGGCCGCTGCCCACGTTGATAATCGCATGGGGCAGCATCGGGGCCGTCGCGGCGGCCAGCACCGCGTCCGCGACGTCGCGCGCGTCGACGAAATCACGTACCCCGTCCAGCGGGCCGAGCCGGATATCGGTACCGGCGGCCATTGCCTGGCGCAGCTGAGCCGCGGCGCGACCCGGCAGGCCATTCTCGGGCGCACCCGCACCGACCACGTTGAACACCCGCAGCACCGCCGCGTCCAGCCCGGCTGTCCGGGCCAGTTCGGTGAGCGTGGTCCCGGCCAGCTTGGTGGCGCCGTAGAGGCTGGCGGGCTGCGGCGTGGCGGACTCGGTCACCGGGACGCCCTCCTCGGCCCCTCCGTACTCGGCCGCAGAGCCAATCTGGACCAGCCGGGCCAGCGATCCCGACTCGAGCATCGCCGTGATCAGGGCGTGCACCGCAGTGATATTCGCCGCAGCCAGCACGTCCGGGGTACCCCCCGTGGCCCCGGCGCAGTTGACGACCGCGCCAGGCGAGACGGCTGTGATCACGTCGGCGATACGCACCGGTCCGTCAGCCACTAGGTCAAGCCGGTGATGGCGGGGCGATCGCGGCACCATGGACCGGCCTGCCGTCACCACCTCGTGGCCCGTCAGCTTCGCCTCGCGCAGCAGGTGGCCACCGAGGAAACTACTTGCCCCGATGATAAGGATGCGCATGCCGACTCCCACCCCGGCCGCAGGACTCCGGTGATCTGGTATACCGCCACTAAGGTCACTGGTGGTATTCATTCGTCTTGAACCGCGCCAGATTGGCCGGCACGCGGAACCAGTCGATGGTCTCCTGCAGGCCTTCATCCCTGGTCAGACGCGGCTTCCAGCCGGTGCGCTCGCGGAGCTTGGTGGCGTCGCAGACCAGCCGCATCACCTCTGACTCCTTGGGGCGCAGCCGCTGGGCGTCTTCGACGACGTCCGCATCCACCCCCATCAGCTTGGCGATGTCCTCGGCCAGCTTGCCGATCGCGATGTCGTCACCCGGGCCGCAGTTGAACACCTCTCCGAGGACAGCTGAGGCCGGGGCCGTACCCAGGTCGATGAAGGCCTGGACGGTGTCGGTGACATAGGAGAAGTCACGCGTCGGGTCGAGCGCGCCGAGTTTGAGCACCCGTGTGCCGGTGGCGAGCTGGGTAATGATCTGCGGGATGACGGCGCGGGTGGACTGCCGGGGGCCGTAGGTGTTGAACGGCCGCAGCGTCGCCGCGGGAACCCCGAAGCTGAGGTGGTAGGACTCGACCAGCTTGTCGCCCGCGATCTTGGACGCGGCGTACGGTGACTGGGCCTGCAGGGGGTGCGATTCGCTGATCGGCACGGTCCGCGCCGTGCCGTAGGTCTCGCTCGTCGACGTGTGCACCATGCGGGGCGTGCGGCAGGCCCGCACCGCCTCAAGGACGTGCAGGGTGCCGATGGAGTTGTTGTCCACGAAGGACCGTGGCGCGCTGTAGGAGTACGGCACCGAGCCGATGGCCGCCAAGTGGTAGACGACCTCGGCGCCCTCCACGAGCTGGCGGGCCGAAGCTGGGTCCCGGACGTCACCGAACACGATCTCCACCTGGTCCAGGACGTCCCGGTCCAGGGTGTCGAGCCAGGCACAGGAACTCCACATGTTGTAGAGCACCATGGCCTTCACCCGGCATCCACGCTGCACTAGCGCTTCGACCAAATGGGATCCGATGAACCCCTCAGCGCCTGTGACGGCTACGACATCCGTCATTGTCGGTTCCTCTCGTGAGTTACGGACGCTGTCATGCGCCCAGTTTGGAATAGTCCCTGGTCAGGCCGCATCCGTTAACCATGGCGGACCGCCGCCCCCAGGGAGAGGACAGCGAAGCAGCCGATGGCTACGAGCAGGACCGCAGGCGTCAGGACCTGCACGGTCACGCCCAGATTGTGCAGAATGAGCTCGGCGGCCAGGCCCACCGAGGCGATGAGAAGCGGAACAGCCCAGACCCGCACCGTCTGCAGCAGCAGGGCCAGGAACATAGCCGAGCCGAGCATCAGGTACCCCGCCATCTCCGGCAGGTCTGCCCAGCCGGGGTGCGCAAGGCCGGTCCAGCCTGCCACCAGGGCACCGAGGGCGATCAGCACGGCCGTTCCGGCCATGTACTGGCCCAGCGCCGTCAGCAGCAGGCCACGGGACCGCGTCCGGAAGATGGCCAGCCCGCTGGTGGATCCGAGCAGGGTCCGGGTCCGCCGCCGGTACCACAGCAGGCTCCACTCGGCCGCGCCCATGCTCAGCGAGAGCGGCAGCGAAGCCAGCAGCGCCGCCGCGTTGAGGCCGCCGTGTCCCTGCGGGCCCGCTACGACGGGGAATGTCAGCAGGCCAGCGGCAATGACGCCGAAGGCAATCGCGGGGACGGCCGCCAGTAGTTCCGGCTGGTCCAGCAGACGGGCGGTCCAGCGGCCCTTGCTCCGCGAGCACACGACGGCGATGGCGCAGGCCAGCACTGGCGTCGCGGCCAGCACTGCCCAGGCCAGGTGCTCGAGACCGGCCGGGCGGCCTAGATACAGGAAGACCCCGCTGCCGACGACACCCGGAACCAGCGCCAGCGGGAGCCAGGTTTCCGCGCCCACGACCATCAGGACACACGCGCCCAGCATGTAGACGCCCTCGCCCGCGCCGAACAGCAGCACCTGGGACCGGGCGTGCAGCACCAGCCCACATGCGAGCATGGCCAGCGCCACCAGCACCGAGCCAGCCGCCAGTCCCGCCTGCAGGACCTGCCGTACCTGGTTCTCGTCTGCGGACCCCGCCCGGCGCAGGTAGCCCAGGGCGGCCAGTCCCTGGGCCAGTCCCCAGGCCACCAGCAGTGCCACGACCAAGGTGGGCAGCACGCCGGGGCCGTTCAGCAGCCCGGCCGCAGCCGGGAAGCATACGGCCGGCAGCGCGTAGAGGAGTCCGTGCAGCAGCGGCCGCAACTTGTTCATCTGCCACGGATCGGTGGTCTCCGCCGGTGGCGCCGGGCGCCGCGGCACCCGTCGGTACATGGCCCGGGCCAGAGCGAACACGTTGTCGACACCGTAGTCAAGCTTGACCGTGTTGTCGCTGAACCCGTCGAATTCGAGCGCGCTCGCCACTTCGAGTGGATCCACGGCCGACTCACACACCGCGCTGAACTTCTCGCATAGGGCCGCCACGGTCGCCCGGTCCGCGCCGAAGGAGTCCACTTCCCGGAGCCAGTCCGGGATTTTCCCATTCACCGTCGGGATCCCGCCCGACGCCTTCTCCGCGCTGTCCGTGCTCACGTCAATGCCTCCGTCAGCTCAGACGACGCGTTTTCCTCGTCGTCGTCCTTATCGTCGCCAGAGGTTTTAGCCTCCTGGGCGGCGCTCGCGGCGGGCGCCTGGCCCGCCGCTTCCGGCCGGCCGTAGTGCTGGTCTCGCGGGCCATGCCGGTTGCGGGCACCGCACCGGAGGCGCCCGGCTCCGTGTCGGCCGGGCTGGTGCGGACGGCGGGCACGCCCGGCTTCAGAGCCGGGAGCTGAGCAGTCTGCTCGGAGTCGGCCGGTGCGCCGGGCTTCTGGCCGCCGCGAGGCATGACCATGGTCTGGTCTGGGTCGGCAGACCCGGCGGCCTCCAGGGCGGCGCGCACAGCGGACGCCTTGCCTTCCTGTTCGTTGGCCGCCGGTTTCTGGCCGGCCTGATCGTTGCCTGCCGGGTCCTTATCTGCCGATCTGGCGTGGCCGGCGGGCACGTCCTGCCTCTGGGCCGGGAACAGGGCCGTCTGCTCGGAGCTGGGCGGGCCAGACTTCAAGCTCTCAGCAGGCTCGGCCGGAGTGCGTTTCGGGTCGGCAGATTTCGTTGCCGCCTCCGGGACGGCATCCGCACCGGGCCCCTTGCCCGCCTGGTTCTTGTCCGCCGATTTGGCACCGGCGGCGGGTACGGCCCACTTCAGGGCCGGGAACTGGGCCGTCTGCTCGGATCGTGCGCGAGACTTGCGCCTCTTTCGGGCGACCCGGGTTCGTGCCGGGACGGCAGATTTCGTTGCAGCCTGCGGGACGGCACTCGCGGCGGGCTCACTGGCCGCCGGCTCCTGGCCAGCCTGCTCCTTGTCTGCCCGATTGGTGTCCGCCGGTTTGATCTCTGGCCGCTCGATCTCTGCCGGTTTGATCTCTGCCGGTTTGATCTCTGCCGGTTTGATCTCTGCCGGATTGGTGTCCGCCGGTTTGGTGTCTGCCGGCGTGATGCGGGCGGCAGGCAGGTCCCGCCTCAGGGCCGGGAACTGGGCGGTCTTCTCGGAGCTGGACGACGCGTCAGACTTCTGGCCCGTGCGGGGCACCATCTGGGTCTGGTCCGGATGGGCCTGATTCGCCGAGCGATCATTCAGCTTGGGCATGATCAGGGTTTCCTCAGGCCCGGGTCCGCTACGCCAGTCGTGCGGGATGGCAATGACCTGCGTGGCGTCGTCCGCCATGGCGGCGGCCGGCACCGGCCGCAGGTCGGGTTGCGGCCGCAGGTCGGGTTGCGGCGCCATCACGGTGGCGTCCTCTTCCTCAGCCGGAAGCTCATTCCAGTGACCCGAACCGGGGCCGGTCTCGACGTCCGTGTGCCCGGCCTTGGGCGCTCCGGCGCTTGTCATAGCGGTGGCCAGCGCCGCGACCGCGGACCGGTCTGCCGACCCGGCGAGCGCCGTGTACATCTCATCGAAGGCATCGACGGCCCGGTCCACGGTGAAGTGCTCAACCGCGCGCGCCCGGGCGGCAGCCCCCATCGTCCGGCGCAACTCGTCATTGCGCAGCAACCGCAGGCAAGCCTCGGCGAGGGCCGCCGGGCTGCGTGGGGGCACTACGAGGCCCGCCACGTCTCCAATGGCCTCCGTGACACCGCCGACATCCGTGGCCACGCAGGCACGTCCGCAGGTCATCGCCTCGATGAGCGTGTAGGGGAAGCCTTCGGTGATACTGCACAAGACGACGATGTGACCGGCGGCATAGGCATCCCGGATCTCGGGGACCCGGCCCTCGAAGCTGGTCTGGTCACTGATGCCCAGGTCTGCGGCCTCGGCCTGGCAGCGCTCCAGGTATGCCTCCCCGCCAGGTGGCGCAGAACCGAATATCTTCAGCTGGGCCTGGGGGATCTCGTTGATCACCAGCGAGAACGCACGCAGGAGGGTCTCCAGGTCCTTGAACGGGTCGATCCGGCCCGCCCAGGAGATCGTGGGCACGTCCGGCTCATGGCTCACGACCGGGAAGATCGCCGGATCGACGCCGTTGTAGACGGTACGGATACGGGACGCGTCCGCACCGAGCTCGATCTCCCAGCGCTGGTTGTAGATGTTGCCGGGGGTGATGACGTCCGCCTGGCGATAGCCGAGAGCGCACAGGCGGCGCAGGAACCGCAGGTAAAGGTCCTTCACCGGCCACCCGAACCTCGGCTGGCGATTGTGCAGGTACTGCTCGCGCATGTACACGCCGTGCTCGGTGAGCATCATCGGCGTCCCGTACTGCCACTTGGCCGCGAACGCAGGCAGCGCACCGAGCCCATTGGTCACCGCATGTACCACATCGGCCTGCACAGGCGGATACGAGAGCGGCCGCAGGCCGTGCTCGATCAGCTGCATGGCAGCCACCGCGTCGGCCAGGGTGGGAGGAGCCTGGACGCCGGCCCGGTCCGCGGTCACCGCTCCTGCGGCAACCGCCGGCTGGCCTGCGGTGTCCTCGGCCGTTGCCTCCGGCTCGTTCTGGGGCATGATCTCGGGCCAGCGCTGCTGCCACGCCTCAGCCAGCAGACGGACCGCCGTCTCGCTGCTCAGGGCGGCCGCCAGGTTCCAGTGCTGGCCATACCTGTACAGCTCGTGCATCACGCCGGCGAACCGGTCCAGTTCTTCGGTCGGGCGGGCTGAGCAGCACGTCGATCAGGTCGGCCACCAGGGCCTCGTAGCGGCCCCGGGCCAGCCGGGACCGCAACGGGATCGACGGCGGCCGTCCCCACAGCGGGATGGTCACTACCGACCGGACGTTGGCAGGAAGCTGCCACCGCATCGGTTCGTTGCCCGTCGCGACCAACGGGACCACGGTGAAGTCATGCTGAGGCATGCGTTTGATGAGCTGATCGCACCAGACGCTGACCCCGCCGAACTGATGCGGATAGGTACCTTCTGCTGTTAGCGCCACCTTCATATCAAGCCGCGTTACCTGTACGCCTCACGTTCCCTTGCTGGCTGCAGACGGAATCCGTCACGAAACCCCCTGCCGGGCGCCGGCCGCTCCCCGCCGGCGGCCGAGCCGCGCCCGGCGGGCCGGGCCCGGTCAGCCGCGACACGCTCATAGAGGTCATCGATCTGCCGGACGACCGATTCCATGCCGTAGCGCTCGAACACCGTGTCATCGGAATCGCGTGGCAGCGGCCCGGCTTCTACTGCCTTGCGGATCTCGGCCCGCAGGCCCTCCACCGTGCCGGGAACCTGGCGGGCCTGCGTCGTCTGGACCCCGTCCAGAGCCGGGCAGACGGTGTAGAGCACCGGCAGGCCGCTGGCCATGGCCTCCAGCACCGACAGCCCGAACGTCTCCTGGACCGAGGCGGCGACATAGACGTCGAAGGACGCCATCATGGCGGCGGTGTCGGACTGGAAGCCGCCGAAGATGACATGCTCGGTGACGCCGAGACGCTCCACCGCGGCCTGGACCCGGGCCTGGTCCTCACCCCGGCCGATCACCAGGATCTTGCACCGCTCGCCCAGCATCGGCATGGCCGCCTCGACCACAAGGTCGATGCGCTTGTTGGGGTCCAGCCGGCCGAGCGCCCCGATCACGTAGGTGTCCGGCGAGATGCCGAACTGCTCGCGCACCCGGTTGCGGGCCTCGGGATCGAACGCCAGCGCCGGGGTGTCCAGCCCGTTGGGGATGACCGTGATCTTCCGGGCGGGGACACCCCAGCGTGATGAGCCGTTCCTTGACGATGTCGGAGACCGCGATGGTCGCGTCGGAGAACAGCTCCGAGGCCAGGTAGAGGCCGCGGACACCGGAGGTCATCTTGCGCCGCTCGATGTGCGTGTCGCCGATCGAGTGCTCGGTGGTCAGCACCACGGCGGTTCCAGCCAGCCGGGCCGCCGGGCGGGCGTAGATCTGGGTCCGGTACAGGTGAGTGTGGACGACATCGTAGCCACCCTCGGCGATGAGTTTACGCAGCCGCAGCAGTGCGCTCATCTCGACATTGCTGCGCATCCCGAGATCCCGGACGCGTGTCCCGGCCGCCCGGACCTGCTCGGCTACCGGCCCCGGGTTATAGAGCGTCACCACATCGGAGTCGTGCCGCGTGTACTTCAGGATCAGGGCCAGCTGGATTTCCGCGCCCCCGGCATCCAGGCCCGTGATGACGTGCAAGACCTTCATGGTCGTATCCCCTTAACTGCGATGTAGCCGCGGAACAGAAACCGCTTGGCCGCCATGCGGGCGGCGCTGTCCTGCTGGCCGATGTAGACCCGGGGCAGCGCCATGATCCCCAGGTCGGCCATTGGCGTCTGCACAGCGCAGGCGTAGTCGTAGCCCGCATCGCGCACCGCGCGCCGGGCCGCTGCGTCCATCGAGCCGTACGGATAGGCGAAACCCCGGACCGGCGATCCCATTAGCTCGCCGAGGCTGGCCCGGCTCCCGCTGACCTCGGTCTCCAGCTGAGCCGCGTCCAGGCCGGCCAGCCGCACGTGCGAGGTGCTGTGCGAGCCTATTTCGAGCCCGGCTTCGGCTAGCTCGGTTACCTGGCGGCCGGTGAGCAGGGGCCATTCCGGCCCTTCGTCCCACTCATTGGTCGCGCCAAGGCGGCCCGAGATGATGTAGACGCTGGCGCTGAAGGCACGGCGCTTCAGTTCGGGCAGGGCCGCCTCGAGCACGTTGAGGTAACCGTCGTCGAAGGTGATGCCCACCAGGCCGCGGTGATGGCCGTCCCGCATGGCGTCCATCAGCGTCCCGACGGAAACGCCCCGCAGCCCCAGCCGCTTCAGCGTTGCCATCTGCTCGGCGAACCGGGCTGGGCTCACGCATAGCTGATGGGGGTCCTCGGCTACGTCGGCCACGCCGTGGTACATGAGGATCAGTGGCACCCGGCCCAGACCCAGCCGGGTCATCTCTGCCTCAGCGCCCCGGCGCCTGACGGTTGTCACGATTTCACCTGCCGTCCGCCGCGGATCACGGTGGCCAGAGTCCGCACCAAAATGGCGAGGTCCATCCAGACCGACCAGTACTCCAGGTAATAGTTATCGAAACGGGCCCGCTCGAAGATCGACGTGTCGCCGTTGAGCCCATTGACCTGGGCCCAGCCGGTCATGCCCGCGGGCATCCGGTTCCGGTTCTCATACCGGGGCACCTCGCGGCTGAACCGCTCGGCGAAATGCGGGCGTTCTGGCCGTCGGGCCCACGAGCGACATCTCGCCGCGCATCACATTGACGAGCTGAGGCAGTTCGTCCAGATGTGTCGAGCGCAGCCACCGGCCGAACGAGCTGCTGTGCTCGGCCGCCGTCCAGCGGGTGTCATGGTCGTCGTGGGCAGTCAGCGTCCGCAGCTTGACAATGGTCGCGACCCGGCCCTGACCGGTCACCCGGGCCTGGCGGAACAGCACGCCCTGGCCGGTGCGCAGCCGGACCGCCATGGCCAGGACGAAGATCAGCGGAGCCGCGGCCACGATCAGCAAAGTGGAAACAACAACGTCAAAGGCACGTTTCAAGCACAAGCGCGAACGAAGGATTTCCAACACGACGCAACCGGATCAGCGGAATCCCCCAGATCTCGTCAAGGCAGCCGCGCGGTACCGCCATGCCGAGTTCGTAGAGCCGGGGAATCACGTACACATCGGCCGGAAGCTCCTGACTGGCGCGCAGCAGCCCGACGAGCTCCTCGTCGCGGACATCGGAGGAGAAGGAGATGATGACCCGCCGGATACCCAGCCTGCGGGCCACATCGGCCAGGTCGGCCGGGCCACCCAGGGTGGGCACCGCGAGATCCAGGCGGGGCGGCCCACCGTCGAGCAGGCCCTTCGGCTCCAGGCCGAACTCGGGATGCTGCTGCATCACCTCGGCCACGTAAGCCCCGAAGGTACCCGCGCCGACGATGATGGCCGGCTCGGTCAGGCGGCCGCGACGATGCAGGGCACGCAGCGCGGTACACAAGCATGCCGCGGCCGGCAAACACCAGCCCGGCTGACCAAAGTGCCAGCCAGAGCACGCTCGTCTCCGGCCTCCAGGCCAGCAGGGCTATGGCCGGGACCGCCGCGGCAATCAGGATCCGGCCCGCCTGATCAGACACCCGCAGGCAGATCCGGATCCGGTGCTGACCATCAGCCGCCAGGACCGCAAGCACGGCGACGATGTAGCAGGCAACCAGGAAACTACCGACTAGGCCGCGAGCCAGACCGCTGACCGCCGCCGCCACGATCAGCCCAGTCAGGTCCGTGGCGGGCAGGATCAGCCGCTGGGCCGCCGCCCCGGCCCGCCAGCCAGAGCTGACGGGCCGAAGGCGAGGAGGTCCAGGCGTCGCAGGACCCGGCGAGCCTGCTGCCGCTGGTACATCCGGGCCAGCCCGCGGGCTGGCCGCAGCCTGCTCGTAGTCGGTGGCCATTACCTGTTCGCAGCGATCGAAAGCATCGAGCTGCGGCGGGGCTGGCCGGTAAGGGCGCGGCCAACGGTCGTAGCGGCGTGGTCGGAACCGAAGACGAACCTCATGACCGGGCCCATGGTGGGTGCCACCGACGGGCCCATGAAGTACAGCCCGGGGATAGACGACTGGTAATTCGCGTCCACCGCGGCGCTCCCCGCCACCTTCTGCAGCGAGTTCCGCATCGAATCCGGCAAGAACTGCAGGCGGCCCAGGTTGATCCGGTAGCCGGTAGCCGCGATCACGTGGTCCGCGCTCACCTCGGGGCCGGCCCCGGCCACCTGCAGGTGCACCTTGCCGTCCGCCTCCCGGGCGGTGATGACGGTCTGGCCGGTGTGGACCGGGAACTGGCCCTCCACACGCGGCCGGAGCCAGAAGGCCCCGGCCGGGCCGAGGGCGGTACGCGCCCGGTAGATCCTGGTCTTCTCGGGCAGCCGCCGGAACAGGTCCGGGTGGTTGGAGTAGAACCAGGTGGACCAGCCCGAACCCAGACCGGCCTCGGGCTCCCGCATCCGCCGGTGCAGCGTCCGGTGCGGGTCCAGCGGCTGCCCGTTCCAGGCGATAACGTGCCTGCGCGCCAGCATCTGGACGTTCGCGCCGTTTTCGTGCAGCAGGGCGGCCGTTTCGAGCGCGGATTGCCCAGCACCCACGACCACGACATCCCGGCCGCTGAAAGTGGACAGGTCCGTGTGCGCCGAGCTGTGCGTGCACACCGAGGACGGCAGTGCGGACAGGGGCTCGGGCACGTACGCGAAGTGCTCCACGCCGATAGCCACGACCACCTGGCGCGCCACCAGCCGCTCATCGTTGGCCAGCGTCAGCTCAAACCCGCCTGGCCGCTGGACCGAGGCCAGCGACCTGGACTTCCTCCACCTTCAGGTCGAGTTCCGACTGGAACCACTGGCCGTAGTTGATGAAGTTCTCAAGCGAGACCGGCAGCCCGTAGGTGCGGTAGGGGTGGTTGGTGGCCTGGCAGAACGCCTCGAGCGTGTGGGTACCCCTGGGGTCGGAAAGATTGGAGGCGAAGCCCTGCGACTTGAGGTACATGCCCTTCGGCATGGCCCCGCTCCATAGCCGCATCGGCACGCCGAAGTGGCGGTAGTTCACACCAGCCGCACTCAGGTGCGCGGCCAGTGACAGCCCGTAGGGGCCTGCGCCGATAATCGCAACATCCACGACGTCGCTCATGATGACATTTCCTCCTTCTGCGGACGCGGCGCCGTTTTCGGCCCGCTGGACGCATGAACAGGGCCGGACAGCGGCACGGCCAGGCCGGTAACGGATACGGTTCTGCGGGGCATGCCCCCCGGTGGCCCCGAACGGGCGGCTCGCCAGGCGCCAGCCCATCCGCAGGCACATGAGGCCGAACGGCCTCAAGTCGTCTCGGGCGAACCACGCGGTCTCATCGACGGCACGAAGCGAGGCCAGCCAGGCCGCGGGCGTCAGTTCGCCGTGGCGCACGTGACTGAGCGCGCTGATCGGGTCGTAGTTCTCGACCAGGAAACCGCGTCCGTTGACCTGCTCACCCGGCGGGATCTCCTGCCCGGTCAGGTCCAGGTACGCGGCCAGCGCGACGTCCGTGCCGGCGGTGTCGCGGAAAAGCCGGAATTGCGCGCCGAGCCGCGGGTTGAAATCGAGCAGATTGTACTCGCCGGTGCGCTCGTCACGGCGGATATCGAGGTCCAGCATTCCGCGGTATTCGAGCTTAGCCAGCAGCGTCGTGACCTGGTCGCGGAGAATTGGGTTCGGCACAGAACGGCCCAGGCTGGTCAGCCCGGTGTCGGCCGGGTAAGACCGATCCTTGACGCCGGTAAAGGCGGGACGGCAGGTGGAGCGGGCGTCGCAGTAACCGTGGAAGAACCAGTCGTGGCCCGGGCCGCCCTGGATGAACTCCTGCAGCATCAGCCCGGCGCCTTCGCGCGCGCAGGTCTCGTAGGTGTCCGCGAGCTTCTCCGCGCCTGTCATCAGTGAGGTGCTGCGAAGCCCGCTGCCTTGCGTCCACGGCGTGGTGAGCTTGGCGATGAGCGGGTAGCCAGCCGCCGAGGCCGAACTCCCGCGCCGCGGCGAGCGAATCAGGAATGACCGTGGCCGGGCTGGCCAGACCGAACTCGCGGCAGACCTCGAAGAGCGAGTACTTGCCCGCGAGCCGCCGCGGCAAGTCCGGCGGCGGATCCGGGAACAGGAAAGAACGCCGCAGGTCCTGGCCGTGCTCGGCGAGGAAGATGGCGCCGGCGTCATCGGTCGTGAGCAGGACACTCGGCTGCCCGATGTGCTCGGCCAGCCGTAGCAGGCCGCTCAGCACACGGTCGCTGTCGGCTCCGTCTGGCCCCCAGAAGAAGCGCCCTGCCAGATAGCGGGAACCTGCCGCCGGCGCCCATGGCCCCTCGTGGACCCCGTAGACCGGCACACCGATCCGGCCAAGGCTGCGGATGACACCCAGGCCGCCGTGGTGCATGACGTTCGGGTCGAACTTGAGGACGACGGCTGGCGTGCTGGTGTCGACCGGGTACTGGCCCCTAAGTCATCGCAGACCTTCAGTCTTGCTGAGAATTGACGTGGCCGCTCCCTCGAGAGGGGCCCAGTAAGAGTCAAAGAGAAGTCCCGGCTGGGAGCGATGACCCGATTACCGCAGCCGCCAAAAAAGGCGGATGGGCGCGATTTATTGGTTGGTCCAACGGTTGATAGGCAGCCTGAAATAAACAATGCAATACCCCCCACCCCACCGGCTTCGCTGTAATTAAGCCGTATCACTGCACCGTGATAAATAGTACCTCATCACCATAAAAAAGAGAAAGGTCTATTTTCGGGTAAATTTATCCAAGGCGTCCTGTTTCGTTATCAAAAATGGGCAAGCTAAAACAAATATCTGACGCAACTGAATACCAAATGAACAAGCCGTGACGACCGGCCCTCAGCGCTTCTCGACGCCAGGGACGTACGGCTCTTGGCCCGCTCAGAACTAGGACGCGCCAGGTTCTCAGTTGGTTTACACACAACTACGGCGTATGAGGGTGTTAGTACTCCAGCGACACTTCGTGACCGGGCGGTGTGACGGCGGTGGACGTGGTGCGGCCACCGCCCGATGATCCGGAGTTGTGTGGACTACAGATAATGATGCGGTGGCCGCTGGCCTCAGCGTAAACCTGGATCGCTGGGGGCGGGAGTTCGATGATCTGATGCTGCGGGTGGGCGGCCGGTTCGCCCGGGTGGAGCCGCGGCGCCGGGCGGCGTCGTTCATCCGGGGCTTGCTGGCCGGGCTGCCGCGGGTGAACTGCTGGTCGATCGCCGAGCATGCCGGGGACGCCGGCCCGCGGGGGATGCAGCGGCTGCTGTCGGCCGCGGTCTGGGACGAGGCCGGGGTCCGCGATGACTTGCGTGATTACGTGCTGGAGCACTTCGCCGACCCGGGCGCGGTCCTGGTCGTCGATGAGACAGGCGACCTGAAGAAGGGCACCATGACGGTGGGGGTTCAAAGGCAGTACACCGGCACCGCGGGACGGACCGAGAACGCCCAGGTCGCGGTCTACCTGGCCTATGCCGCCCCGGCCGGGTCCGCGTTCATCGACCGGGCGCTCTACTTGCCCCGGTCCTGGACTTCCGACCCGGCCCGGTGCCGGGCCGCCGGAGTCCCCGGCGGCACGGTGTTCGCTACCAAGCCGGCGCTGGCCAGGGCGATGATCGGCCGGGCGCTGGAGGCCGGGACACCCGCCGCATGGGCGGCCGCCGACGAGGTCTACGGCCAGGACCCGCAGCTGCGCGCCGAGCTGGCCTGCCGCGGCCTGAGCTACGTCCTGGCCGTGGCCAAGAGCCACCCGGTCACCACCGGGATCGGCCCGCGCCCGGCGGCCGAGCTGGCAAAGCGGCTGCCCGCCCGCGCCTGGCAGCGCCTTTCGGCCGGGCCCGGCGCCAAGGGCCCGCGCTGGTATGACTGGGCCTTAATCGACACCGCTGACCCCGCCGTGCCGGAGGGCACGGGACCGCACTGGCTGCTGATCCGCCGCCGGATCAGCGACGGCGAGTACGCCTTCTACCGCGCCCACGCTCCCCATCCGGTGCCATTGGCGCAGCTCGTGCGGGTGGCAGGATCGCGGTGGAAGATCGAGGACGGGTTCGCTGCCGGCAAGGAACTCGCCGGCCTGGACGAGCACCAGGTCCGGAGCTGGACCTCCTGGCACCGGTGGACCATCCTGGCCCTGCTCGCCTGCGCCTTCCTGTCCGTCCTGGCCGCCGCCCAGCCAGACCATCACCATCCCGACAGCCAGCTGATCCCGCTGACCCGCCACGAGATCCGCCGGCTCTTCACCGGGCTGCACCAGCAACTGCCCCCACCCAGCCTGCAGCTGGACTGGTCACGATGGCGACGACGCCACCAGGCCACCGCCCGCGCCTGCCATTACCGCCGACGAACGCTCACACCAGCATGATCACGAAGTGTCGCTGGAGTATTAGGCGCACCTCGTCCGGTTGTGACCGAAGTTCCGGATGTGACGGAAGCTTACTGTATCCGGCGATATCAGGCATCTGATGTGAGATCCCAACCTTGCGGGACACCTGATCCTCATAGATCCATTAGTTTCTTATATGTTCCAGCTACCCCAACCGTTAGCTCGTACGCTCAAGCTACCTGCGCAAACAGCAAATCAACAGACTAAAGCGAACAAACAACCAAATAGCAACCAAACGGCACCCGAGGGGCAACTAGGCATCTCGGCAAGTACACCTGGCGGTGTTAGAGCAAAGGCGCGTACAGAAAACGCGGAGCAATCAGTCAGGTTCTGCCCGGCAGGTTCACCGGCATCTCGCCTACGTGCGAGGGCACCCGTTCACACCCGGGCTGACGGGCAAGAGCTGACGGGCAAGAGCTGACGGGCAAGAGCTGACGGGCAAGAGTGGCAACCGAGGCAGCGGTCCAGTCGCGACGCCGGACGGCCCCGACCTCGCATCACGTGCTCTCACCGGGCGGACCGGGCGGCGCGTTGCCTGCGTCAGGATTTTGGATGTTCCCAGGCGCGCACGACCTCGGCGAACCGGCGCGCGGCTGCCCGCAGCGCCAGCTCGGGATCGATACCCGCCGCCTGGGCCTTCGCCACCAGCCCGAACAACTCGCGGCCAATTTCGTCACCGTCAGCGCTATCAGCACCAGTCTCATCGGTGCCAGTCTCATCGGCGCCAGTCTCATTAGGGGCGGCACCGCCAGCGCGGCCACCGGCCGGCGAGACGCCGCCGAGCCAGGCCAGCTCGGCCGGTGCCCCGGCCCGCTCGGCCCGGCGCTGCAGCTGGGCCGCCAGCGCGAGCGCCGGCTGCCCGAAGGGCACTCCGTCCAGCACTGACGGACCGGCCTGATCCGCGGCGCCGGTCCCGAGACGCTCCGCCTTGGCCCGCTTTTCATCCCGCTTGATCGCGTCCCAGTTGCCCTGGACCTCATCGGCGCCGGACACGGTGATGCCGCCGAACACGTGCGGGTGCCGGCGCACCAGCTTGGCGACGATCCCGTCGGCGACATCGTCGGCGGTGAACGCGGTGCCGTCCGAGCGCTCGGCCGCAACGCGAGCGTGGAACACCACCTGCAGCAGCACGTCGCCCAGTTCCTCGCAGAACGCCTGCGGGTCGCCGGACTCCAGGGCCTCCAGGGCCTCGTAAGGTTCCTCGAGCAAATGCGGGGCCAGGGATTCATGAGTCTGCCGGGCGTCCCACGGGCACTCGGTGCGCAGCCGGTCCATCGCCTGGACGAGGTCGATCAGCCGGGCCCCGGCCAGATCAGCCGAGCCGGCCACGAGCCGGACCTGGTCCGTCCCGAGCAGACGGCCGAGCTCACCGGCCAGATCCGCGCCAGGCAGGCCGGGATGGATGGGCTGCCCGGCCGGGCTGATGCCGCCCTCCGGCGGAGCGAGCCAGACCACGTCCCCCGCCATCGGGCTTGCGGCGGCAGCCAGCCAACCAGCCACGGCGGCGGCCGTCCCCGGTCCGCCGTCACCGGCAGGCGGCTCGGCGACGGTGTACCCGATTCCCGCCTCTTCCAGAGCGGGCAGCTGGCGATGCCCGGGCGGCGCGAGCACAAGAGAGGCCGATCGCAGCGCCTGCCAGGCCTGCCAGCTGAGCAGTCCTGGCGCTACCCGCGGACTGGTGGTCAGGACGATCAGCAAGCCGGTGTGGCTCCCGCGGACGAGGTGGCCTTGGCCGCTCCCGCGGGCCGCCACGCCACGGCCGGCGCGGCCTCGATCTGGTACGAGGAGTAGTTCAGCCGACCGTACTGCGGGTTGATGTCGATGTTCAGCGACTTGGCCGCCTCGCACTGGGCGTGATTGAGCTTGTTCGTCGCGGCCGTCTGCTGCGCGGTGGTGCTGGGCAGCGTGCCGCCGTTGGCCTGCGTGGCGAACTGGGTCTGGATGGCCTGGTAGCGGCCCAGCTCGGCGGACTGGTTCGGCGGTATCCCGTTGGCCGCCATGATCAGCGGCAGCGTGATGTTCTTCACGCCGGCCTGTTGCGCCTCGGAAGCGGCCGTTGAGTAGATCTCGGCCAGCGCCTGCTGGGACTGAGCGGTCGACACCGTGATACCGGACTGCCGGGCCAGCTCATCGGTGATCTGGAACCTGACCAGCCAGCCCAGTGTCTCCTGGGTCTGCTGGGCCTGGCTCAGCGAGATGACGCCGGGATACTGCTTGACGGTCTGGTTCAGGTTGATGACCTCGGTGTTGAGGTTCGAGATGGTGATGCGCTGGCTGCCCAACACCGCTGCGGAGCCGAACTTGACCGGACTGCACCCAGCCAGCAGCAGGCCAGCGCCGATCGCCACGCCGGACACCTGGACCAGCCTGCGGAGCACTGAGCCCTTAGAAAGCACCGCGCTCTGCTTCCTCATCTTCGCCCTTTCACCTCTGACCTTTTACGCGGCCGGATCAGCGAGTATCGACCGGATAACTTCGCCGCACCAGGCCAGCAGCGCGGTGTCCCGCAACGGCTGCCCGCCGATAGTAGCGGTCTTCGGCACTGGTACGAGCATCGTACGCACTGCCGGTTTGAGGATTGTCTTCGGGTACAGCCGCTGGACCCGGACCTGCTTGGAGTCCGGCAGCTCGACCGGGGCGAACCGGACGTGCTGACCCGCCGCGGTGATGTCGGTGAGCCCGGCGCGCCGCGCCACGGTGCGCAGCCGCGCCACCTCGAGCAGGTTGAGCACCGGCTCCGGCGGCTCGCCATACCGGTCGGTGAGCTCCTCGAGGGTAGCGGCGATGTCGGTCTCGGAGTCGATGGCGGCGATCCGGGTGTAGGCCTCCAGCCGGAGCCGCTCGCCCGGCACGTAGTCGTGCGGGATGTGCGCGTTGACCGGCAGCTCCACCCGGACCTCGGGCTTTTCCGCCGGGCCGTCGCCCTTGAGCTCGCTGACCGCCTCGCCGATCATCCGCACGTACAGGTCGAACCCGACGCCGGCGATGTGGCCCGACTGCTCGCCACCGAGAAGGTTCCCGGCTCCCCGGATCTCCAGGTCCTTCATGGCCACGTACATGCCCGCGCCCACCTCGGTGTGCTGGGCCACGGTGGCCAGCCGCTCGTGCGCGGTCTCGGTCAGGCTCCGCTCGGGGGGATACAGGAAGTAGGCGTAGGCCCGCTCACGGCCGCGGCCGACCCGGCCCCGGAGCTGGTGCAGCTGGGAGAGCCCGTACATGTCGGCCCGGTCGATGATCAAGGTGTTGGCGTTGGGGATGTCCAGGCCGGACTCCACGATCGTCGTCGCGACCAGGACGTCGTAGTTCCGCTCCCAGAAGTCGACCATGATCTTTTCCAGCTCGTGCTCGTTCATCTGGCCGTGCGCCACGCCGATCCGCGCCTCCGGGACCAGCTCGGCCAGCTGGGCCGCGACCTTGCGGATCGAGCTGACCCGGTTGTGCACGTAGAAGACCTGGCCGTCGCGCAGCAGCTCGCGCCGGACCGCGGCCGCCACCTGCTTGTCCTCATATGCGCCGACGAAGGTGAGCACCGGGTGCCGTTCCTCCGGCGGGGTCAAGATGGTGGACATCTCCCGGATCCCGGCCACGCCCATCTCCAGCGTGCGCGGGATCGGGGTGGCCGACATGCCCAGCACGTCCACCTCGGTGCGCAGCCGCTTGAGGTACTCCTTGTGCTCGACCCCGAAGCGCTGTTCCTCATCGATGATGACCAGCCCGAGCCGGGCGAGCCTGGTCTCCGGGGAAAGCAGCTTGTGGGTGCCGATGACCACGTCCACCGAGCCGTCGGCCAGCCCGCGCAGGGTCTCGGCCGTCTCCGCGCTGCCCTGGAACCTCGACAGCGGCTTGACCGTGACCGGGAACGGCGCATACCGCTCGGAAAAGGTGGAGAAGTGCTGCTGGACCAGCAGCGTGGTCGGAACCAGCACGGCGACCTGCTTGCCGTCCTGGACCGCCTTGAATGCGGCTCGCACGGCGATCTCGGTCTTGCCGTAGCCGACGTCGCCGCAGATCAGCCGGTCCATCGGCACCGGCCGCTCCATGTCCCGCTTGACCTCGTCAATGGCGCCGAGCTGGTCCGGCGTCTCCACGTAGGGAAAGGCGTCCTCCAGCTCGCGCTGCCAGGGGGTGTCCGGGCCGAACGCGTAGCCCGGCGACGCCATCCGGGCCGAGTACAGCCGGATCAGCTCGGAGGCGATCTGCCGGACGGCCTTGCGGGCCCGGCCCTTGGCCTTGGCCCAGTCGGCGCCGCCCAGCCGGTGCAGGGTAGGCGCCTCGCCGCCGGAGTACCGGGTCACCTCATCCAGCTGGTCGGTCGGTACGTAGAGCCGGTCCGGCGGCTGCCCGCGGCGGGCCGGCGCGTACTCGATGACCAGGTATTCCCGGGTGGCGCCAGCCGCGGTCCGCGATGTCATCTCCACGTACCGGCCGACGCCGTGCTGCTCGTGAACCACGAAATCGCCCGGCTTGAGCTGCAGCGGGTCCACCCCGCCGCGGCGCCGGCTGGGCATCCGCCGCATATCCCGGGTGGTGGGCAGGCCAGCCGGGTGGCCGGCCAGGTCGCTCTCGGTCAGCAGTGCCAGCCGCAGCCCAGGCCAGATGAAGCCGTTCTCCAGCCGCGCCGTGGTCACGTAGGGCACACCGGCCTCGGGCGGCTCTTCCAGGTCGGACAGCCGGGCGCCGATTTCCTCGCCGCGGAGCATCTCGGTCAGGCGGTGCGCCGGACCGTGTCCTTCGGTGACCAGGACGACCCGCCAGCCGTCGGCCAGCCAGTGGCGAATGTCGGCGATCATGCGGCTGGCATCGCCGCGATAGGCGGGGACCAGCGAGGCACTGATCCGGAACGGGCGGCCTTCGTCTCCCCCCGTGATCGGCGAGCCGGCCTCGCCGGCCTCGTCGCCGTCCTCATCGGAATCTGTGACCCCGAACGGGGCGACCGTCCACCATGGCAGGTTAAGGGCGTCCGCCGTCTCGCGGACGTGCGCGATCGGCTGGAATGCGGCCGCGCCCAGATCGACTGGGGCCTCCCCGCCCGCCGCGGCGTTGACCCAGGACGCTTCCAGGAACTCCTGGCTGGTCCTGACCAGTTCCTCGGCCCGGGTCCGGACCCGCTCGGGGTCGCAGACCAGCACCAGGCCGCCCTTGGGGACGTAGTCCACGAGCAGTTCCATCCGGTCCGCGAGGACCGGGGCGAACGCCTCCATGCCTTCGACCGCGATGCCTTCGGCCAGTTTCCCCAGGGGATCGGCTAGTTCCGGATGGGTGTCGGCCAGCACCTTGGCCCGTTCCCGGACCCCCGGGGTGAGCAGCAGCTCGCGGCACGGCGGCGCCCACAGGCCGCGCTCGGCCGGGCCGATGCTGCGCTGGTCGGCCACCTTGAAGTAGCGGATCTCCTCGACCTGGTCGCCGAAGAACTCCACCCGCAGCGGGTGCTCCTCGGTGGGCGGGAACACGTCGACAATGCCGCCACGCACCGCGATCTCGCCGCGGCTACCGATCAGGTCGACCCGGGAGTAACCGATCTCGACCAGCCGGACGAGCAGGTCGTCGAGCTCGCAGGCCTGCCCGGGCTGCAACCTCACCGGCTCCAGGTCGCCGAGCCCGGCCACGATCGGCTGCAGCAGGCTGCGAGCCGGGGCCACCACCACCGCCAGCGGCCCGTCCGGGCCGCCGCCTGCACTGGGGTGGGCGAGCCGCCGGAGGACGGCGATCCGCTGGCCGACCGTGTCTGAGCGCGGTGACAGCCGCTCGTGCGGCAGCGTCTCCCAGGCCGGGAAGGAGGCCACTTGTTCCGGCGGAAGAAAGGAGCCAAGCGCGGTGGCCAGGTCATCGGCCTCGCGAGCCGTCGCGGTCACGGCGAGCACGAACCCGCTGCCGTCCGGCCCGGCCCCGGCCCCGAGAGCACCGCGCGACAGCGCGGCGGCCAGGAGCGGCCGCAGCGTCGGCGGCGCGACCAGGTCCCCACCGGGCACGCTGCCGGGGTCGTGACCAGGGGCGGCCGCGCGAGCGGCCAGTCCGCTCAGGCGCGGGTCGTCGTCGAGAATGGTGAGCAGTCCTGCGAGGCTCATGATGTCCCTGTGATAGCTGTACGTCTCATGTCCGGGCTGCGGCGGACCGATGGGGGAAGTGGGGGCTGGTCCGGGCAGCACGAATCGGCCGGGTTTTGGCCAACCCGGCTGGTTGCGGAACATTCTCAGTTTACGCGCTCCCGCATACGCCCCGCCTCCGAGGCATAGCCGCCTGCGGGATAGGGCCCCTCTGAGGCATCACGCCGCATCCCATGCACGGCGTTGACTGGCACAGCGCTCTGGACGTGATAGGAAAGCCACTAGACCGCCCGCCTCGCGCGGGTCACGACCGTCTGGCCGGCGATTCGTCCGCGGTCTCGCTCCGGACACGACGGTAGTTCCGTATCGTTAACGATACGGACACGCCGACTTCGCGCGTAGCTTGACGGCACCCTGGCGGCCCCCCGCCAGCAGTCACGTTCGGAGGCCCAGCTGACTGCCCAGTATCCCTCGCCGGCACCGAATCCCCCGCCGGCACCGACGGCCCTGCCCGCGGAACTTTCCGACTGGCCCTCGTACACGCTCAGCGAGGCCCAGCAGGGCGACCTGGAGCTGCTCACCTCGGGGGCTTTCGCGCCGCTGCGCGGATATCTGGAAGCCGCCGACCTGGACCCCGTGGCCGAACGCGGCACGCTGGCCGACGGCACACCCTGGCCGGTGCCGGTCACCCTGGCCGTACCCGCCCGGGTGCTCCCGGACGGCGCCAGCCGCCTGGTCCTGCAAGACGAGGAGGGCTCGCCGCTGGCCGTGCTGGCCGTGACCGAACGGCGCGGCCCGCAGACCCCGGACGGTGCCGGCGACCTCGATGACCGGAGCGCCCCTGGCGCCCTCATTAGCCTGGCTGGGCCGGTGACCGCGCTGCGGCCGCCGGAGCACGGGCCGTTCCGGGCGTTGCGGCGGCGACCGGAGGAGGTTTCGGCCGAGCTGTCCGGCGGCCCGGTGCTGGCCTACGCTACGCGGCGCCCGCTCAACCAGCGGCACATCGGCCAGCTGCGGCATTACGCGGGTCAGCTGAACGCGCGCCTGCTCGTGCTGCCGCTGGTGGCCGGGCCGGCCGAGGTCGTGACCCGGCCCGAAGCGCTGGTCCGCACCGTCCTGGCGGCCCAGAAACACCTGCCTGCGGGCACCCTGGTGATCCCCGTGCCGCTGGCTCCGCGGCAGGCCGGACCGGATGCCGACCTGCGCGCGCAGGCCATCGTGGCCGCGGCTTACGGCGCCACCCACCTGCTGGCCGACGCCCCGGAAACGACCGGGCTGCCGGCCGCGCCCCGGAACGGCACACTGACGCTGCCCGGCGTGCCGATCCCGGTGATCAGCGCGGGCGAATGGGCCTATGACCCGCGCTCAGAGGTATGGCGGCCGCTGGCGCTGATCAAGGCCGGCGCCGAGCAAGGCGAGCTGACCGATTCCGAGGTCGGCGCGCGGCTCGACGCCGGAGCCGAGATACCGGCCTGGTTTGCCCCACCCGCTGTGACCCGGGAGCTGTGCCGGGCGCGGCCGCCGCGGGCCGAGCGCGGCGTGGCCATCTTCTTCACCGGCCTGTCCGGGTCCGGCAAATCCACCATCGCGCGCGGGCTGGCCGAGGCGCTCACCGAGCGAGGCGACCGGACCGTGTCGCTGCTGGACGGCGATCAGGTCCGGCACCTGCTGTCGGCCGGCCTGACCTTCTCCCGGGCCGACCGTGACCTGAACATTGCCCGGATCGGATACGTGGCGGCCGAGGTCGCCCGGCACGGCGGCATCGCCATCTGCGCGCCGATCGCTCCCTACGCGAAGGCTCGTGCGGCCGCCCGGGAGCTGGTCAGCCGGGTGGGCGACTTCCTGCTGGTCTACGTCTCCACTCCGGTGGACGTCTGCGCCGCGCGTGACCGCAAGGGCCTGTACGCCAAGGCCCGGGCTGGCCTGATCCAGGGCTTCACCGGGGTGTCCGACCCCTACGAGGAGCCACGCGACGCCGACCTGGTGCTGGACACGTCGGCCATGACCCGGGCGCAGGCAGTGGGCGCCGTGCTCGAGCTGCTGGTCCAGGGCGGCTGGCTCAGCCCCGAGCCGGCCGAGGCCGGGTCTGCTTCAGGGTCTGGAGGCTCCGGGTCATACGGCGCCCCGTCAGGCCGGACCGGATCAGATCGCCCGGAGCCCGATCACACGGGCTCCGACCGTCCGGGGCCGGATCGCTCGGGCCCGGATCACACCGGGACAGAGCGCTCTGGGCCGGTACTCAGGCTGGGACCGGCGGTCCGGCGACTGTAGCGGGGCTGGTGCGCAGCCCGTTCGGCAGGGACCTGGGGACGGCCCGTTCGGCTTGCTGCGGCCTGCCGAGAAGAGCTCAGTCCTCGTCCTCGGCGCGGGCGCCTTCCTCGAGCCTGGACCGGAACCCGGCCGCGCGAGCACGGCCGCCCTTCAGCCTGGTCGCCAGCGACCCGGCCATGACGTCCCGCTGCCGGGACAGCAGGATAAAGCTGGCCAGCGCGCTGACCAGGAACGCCAGTGCGAGCAGCAGGAAACCCCGGGCGCCAGCCAGGTACAGCAGGACCATGGACACGACGAAGATCAAGATCCGGGCTGAGGTATAGGCGAGTGTGTTACGCATGACGGTCCCAGCATAGAAGCTCGCCGCGCCGTCTGGGCGGCCGGTCAGCCGATCGGGTCCGGGCCGCCGGATAGCACCGCCCCCAGCAGCTCCGGGTCGATGTTGCCGCCGGACAGCACGGCCACCGGCGTGTGGGCCCTGGGCAGTTCACCTGACCGGAACAGCCAGGCCGCCGCGGCCGCCGCTCCGCCGGGCTCGGCCACCAGCCGGACCTGGTGGGCCAGCAGCCGCACCGCCGCCATGATCTCCGCTTCGGTAACCGTCACGATGTCGCTGACCAGCTCGCGGATGTGCGCGAACGGCAGCGCACCGACCTGTTCCACCCGCAGCGCGTCCGCCGCCGTGCGCCGCACCTGCTCCGCTGGCCACGCGACCCGCTCGCCCCGGCGCAGCGATTCGCGGGCGTCCGCCGCCAGCTCCGGCTCGACGCCCACCACCTGCGCTGCCGGGCACAGCGCCCGTATCGCCGCCGCGATCCCCGAGATCAGGCCGCCTCCGCTGACCGGTACCAGCACCAAGTCGGCGCCCGGGCAGTCGGTCGCGATCTCCAGGCCGACGGTGCCCTGCCCGGCGATGACCGACCGGTCATCGAAGGGCGGGATGACCACGTACCCGTGCCGGCCGGCCAGCTCCTGGGTCGCCGCCAGCCGCGCCGCCAGCGTGGGCTCCACCAGGACCAGCTCGGCGCCGTAGTACTCGATCGCCTCGGTCTTGACCTTCGGCGCGGTCCGCGGCACCACCACCACCGCGCGCACGCCGAGCAGCGCGGCCGCGTAGGCCACGGCATGGCCGTGGTTCCCGCTGGAATGTGCGATCACGCCGCGCGCCCGGGCGGCCTGCTCGCTGGCCATGATCGCGGTGTAGGCACCCCGCAGCTTGAACGACCCGGTCGGCTGCAGCGACTCCGGCTTGAGCAGCAGCCGTGGCTCGCGCCGGGCCCAGGGCACCAGCGGCGTGCGGACCGCAACCGGCTCCAGCCAGCGGGCCGCGGCCCGGATCTCGGCTAGGCCGACCAGGTCGGCTGTCCCGGTGCTCATTTCCTCACCTTTCACACTGTCCCGCTGCGTAACTCCTGCCACACTATGAGTCCACCGTCAGCTAAATAAAACGTCAGCTTCGGACGTAACTCCTGCTAACCGGCGCGGACATCACGAAAGGTGACACGAAAGCTACTTCCGGGACGCTCAGGCGTTCGCGAAACGCCCCGCCTAATTTCGGAAAATCTAGGTAGAAAGTACACGTTCAGCGCCAAACTAGAGGGACATCTGACCGAGGCTCACAGGGAGACAGTCGGAGGAGACTAAACGTGGACGGCAACAACGAGCGCCTTCTCACACCGGGAGAGGTGGCCGCACTGTTCCGGGTGGATCCGAAGACCGTCACCCGGTGGGCGGCCTCCGGGCGCATTACCAGCATCCGTACTCCAGGGGGACACCGCCGGTTCCGCGAGTCCGAGGTCCGGGCTCTGCTGCGCGGCGACCCCGAACCATCACCAACAGGTCACTCAGTGGCCTGACCGCTTGCCAGACCGGGCGGGGCATCGGACCTCGCCGGTCATGCGGGGGGTTGTCGTGCAACATGGGGGCTCGAGGGGGAATCAGGGAACCGCCCGGCTGCTAGCCGGGTCTCTTCGGTTCCAGGCCGGTCAGTACTGGTCCATCAATGCTGGTCATGTTGGGTTCGCTGGCTGCTCATCGGCCTTCTGGTCAGCGCCTTCTCGTCAGGGCCTGCGGGCCGGGGCCTGCCGGTTAATGCCTGCTGATCAGGGCTTGTCGCGGTCCGCGGCGTCCGGCCAGGCGCTATCGCCATTGAGCCGGGCGAACTCCAGGAACTCCTGGCGCAGGGCCTCATCATCCTGGCGCCACCGCTCCCGGCGCTGCTCGGCCTCTTCCGGCGTCAGTGCTTGGCCAGCCAGCCGGGCATAGTCCTCGTCCTGGGGACCAATCTCCACGTAGACATCGCCGAGGATGCGCCCGTCATGCGCGGTGGCGCTCTGCGGAACCATGAGGTTCCCGTTAGGCATCCGAATGACAAACATCGCTCATCTACCCTAAATGCCGTAGCGGCGGTTGAAGTACAACATGACATGCAGCGCCGTCCGGGTGTTCCCGCCCAGCATGTCCACGAGAGCCGGCCGCTGGCGGGACGCGATCGCCGCGAACGCGTCGGCGAAAAACTCCTTGCGTCCCAGCCCACCCGGCTGGCGGTGAAAATCACTGGCCAGATGCGGCTGGCACTGCTCGTACAGCACACGGAACTCCGCTGAGTCAGATTGCCATTCACCGGGCGGACTGTCCAGGTCATCGAGCGCGTGCCCTACCTCGTGACACATCACGTCCGGGGTCGGCGACGGCCGCGAGCCGACCACGATCTTGCGCTCGCCGTAGGCGCCCGCGCAGGCGTCCCAGGTGGCTCGCCCGGCTGGCAGCGGGACACCCCGCAGGCTGGTCATGTCGTCGAGTTCGGGCACTCCGCCGGGGCCGATGAAGATCGCATCCAGGCCGGCCGCCAGACGCTCCTTGATCCGTTCGGGAAGCTCGGCGAGCCGGTCCACGGCCGCGCCCACTTCCCGCGGCGGCGGCAACGCCGGGTCCCACTGCCGCCACAAGATCTTCTCCAGCGAGCCGCAATGCCGGCGGCCGTCCGCGACCGCGGAGCCGGGCCTGCCCAGCGGCTCCGGGTAGGTCAAGGGCAGCTCCCGGCCGCCCGCGGCCCGCCGGGCCGACGCGCCGGGGCCGACCGACTGGCGCGGGATCCCCGCGATCACGCCGGCCAGCTCCGCGGCCGGTGCCTGAGCCAGGCTGGTCTGGACGGCCTCACCCCAGGAGGCCTGAGACGAGGACCCGACCTGGAACGCGGCATCCTGTTGATGCAGAGCGTTGTGATGCACAGCACCCTGGGCTACGTTGTCCTGCGGCATCTCGCGGATCCGGGCCTGGCCGCCACCTACCCGGAAGCCGGGTTGAGGGCCAGTCCGGGGCGCGGTGTTCGGCATGTCCGCGGACGGGCCATCCGGCCCGGCCGGGGTGCGTGGCGCCGGGGTGCCGCGAGCAGGCGGGGCAAGTCCTGGCCGGGGCCATGGCCCAGAGGCGTACTGGTTCCCGGAACCGTGCTGGTTCCCAGGGCCGTAGTATTCTCCCGCGCCGTGCTGGTCTCCAGAGCCATACTGGCTTCCAGAGTCAGATCGGGCCTCCGGGCCAGGCTGGCCTCCGGGGCCATATTGATCCCCGGGGCCGGGCCAGTCCGTGGGGCCGGGCCAGTCCTGCGGCCCAGTCGCCCCGGGGGCCGGCGGCGCCGGGCCGGTGGAGCGCTGATCGTCGCCGGAACCCGTGGGGTGCGCGCTCGGCCCGAGGGACGGCGGCTCGGGGATCGCGCCCCGAACGCGCCTGTGCTTGCCCTGCGAGCCGGAAGCTCCAGCGACATTGGGTGCTGACCTGCGAGAACGCACCATCTGCCGGAGACGGTCGAACAGCCTTAGCCGCATATACCGTTCTCCTGCTCTGTCGCCCTGATGGCCAGCGTATGTCGAGTTCACCCGCCACGTCACCCGATGTGGCCAACGCCGGGCACAAAAGGGACACGCCGTGAGTGCGGAATTGGCTAATTTCACCACTTGATATATTTGGCGAAGGCTAGGCTGCCGCCATGCTGCTGTCCGTCGCGTTGTTGGGCCTGTTCATGACGGGCTTCTGGCTGTACTGCCTGACAGACGCCGTATTGACGCCCACCACCGAATACCGGGGCATGCCCAAGCCGGCCTGGATCGCCATCATCGTCGTGACCTTCGTTGGCGGCGCCGTTGCCTGGCTTCTCGTGCGGGCTCCGGTGCGCAGCTCATCCGCGCAGCAGTTCGCTCCGTCCTCCTGGGAGAAGGAGGACGCCGACGACGGCTGCTTTCCCGGCGAGCGATGGACAGACGCCGACGATGCGGTAGCCCGCCACCCGGCCAGCCGGGGATGGGTGACCGACCGGGCCACGCCCAAGGGACCGGACGACGACCCGGAGTTCCTGCGGGCTCTCGACCGCGCCATCCACGGCAGCCCGGAGGTCGGCGAGGCCTGAGGCCTCCCCGGCCAGCCGGAGCGGTTAGCCCACCCCGGCGTAAGAGTGCAGGCCGGTGATGAAGGTCTGCACGACTAGGATGTTGAACATCAGGCTGGCGAAGCCGAGCAGCTGGATGTAGTGCGCCCGCCGGCCGCGCCACCCCGCGGTGGCCCGGGCATGAAGGAACGCGGCGTAGAGCACCCAGGTGATGAACGCCCAGGTCTCGACCGGGTCCCAGCCCCAGTACCGGCCCCAGGCCTGGTCGGCCCAGATGCCGCCCGCGATAACACCAAAGGTCCAGACCGGGAATCCGAACACGACGGTCCGGTAGGTGAGCCGGTCGAGCTGCTCGAGGCTGGGCAGCCTGCGCGCGACCCCATTGGCCGGCGCCCGGCCAGCCGCGACCCGCCGGTCGTTCCGGTCAACCCAGAGGTACACGACGCCGAGTACCGCGGCGACGAAGAAGATCCCGGTGGCGAGCGTCATCGCGGTGACGTGGATGTCCAGCCAGTAGGACTGCAGCGCGGGAACCAGTTCGCCGGCCGCGGTGTAGATGAGGGTCTCGGCCAGCCCGAGTGCCACCACCACCGAGCCCATCACGAACACGCCCAGGGTCCAGGTCCGGTAGCGGATCATGGCGTACAGGAAGAAGATCGCGGCTACGCAGGTCAGCGCGGTGACGAACTCGTACATGTTGCCCCAGGGGGCACGGTGCACGGCCAGCCCGCGGGTCACGACCGCGGTGGTCTGAGCCAGCACCCCGAGGAAGCTGAACGTCACCGCGACCTGCACCCACCGCCCGGCCTTCCGGATGGCGGCTGGCCAGGACAGCGCCAGCTCGGGCATGGAATCTGGCGTCGCGGCCGGGCCGGCCGCGGCTGCGCCGACGGCCCCGGTGGTGTCCCCGGCTGCGGCGCCCCGGCCGGCTGGTCGCGCATCGGCGGCCGCTGGGGCGCTGGCCGCGCCGACGGCGGCCAGCGTGACCGCGCGGTCCTGGGTCTGCTGGGCACCGGCCGCGGCGGCTGTCCGCTTCGGCCGGGCGAAGGCGAAGTCGCCGGCGAACGCGACCACCGCGAAGGAGTAGATGACCAGCGCCGTGATCATGAAGGCGTTGCTGACGTGGCCTAGGGCGACGTTGATGGGCATGGCCCTCACTCTTCCTCGGGTTGACGGTCTGCGGCTGCTGCTGGCGGCACCGGCGGCCCGGTGGCCGCGGGAGCGGAGGTGACATGAGCGGAGGCGGCGGCCTGGTCATGGGCGGACCGCAGCTCGGCCGCCAGCGACGCGAATTCGTCCTCGAAGCTCCCGCTGGCATCCGTGCGGGCCAGGCCCCCGGCCTGCACTGTGGTGCCATGGGCGCCGGCGCGGGCCCGGACGAAGACCCGCCGCCGCCGGACCATGAACGACAGCACCAGCCCGGCCAGGGCAGCCATGCCGCAGATCAGGGCGGGCAGCTGGCCCGGGTCGTGGGTGATGGTCAGGCTGGCCCACGGGACATATCCGGTGAAGGTGATGCTGCCCTGGCCGCCTGGAAGCTTCAGCGACTGCCCGGGCTGCAGCACCTCGGGGGTGGCCGTCAGCCGCTTCATGGCCCCGGTGTCCAAGACGTACACCGACTGCGGGACGCCGCTGTTCATACCCAGGTTGCCGGCGTAGGCGATCAGGCTCACCACCGGGTTGTCAGCGGCCGGGAAGACCGACTCCAGGGTGCCGCCGACGTCGACCGCGGTCGGCACGAAGACGCCGGTGAAGCCGAGCTGCTCCGGCTGGGCATCCGGCACCTTGACCACGCCCTGGGACAGGAAGTTTCCCGAGGCCCCCGAGATGAACGGCGTCGCCTGGTCGTACACCACCTGGCCGCGGGCATCTGTCACCTTGAACACCGGCGCGTAGCCGTGCCCGATCAGGTAGACCTTGGTCCCGTCGACCGACAGCGGCTTGTTGACCTCAATGTTGTCGGTGCGGATCGCGCCCCCCGGGTGCTCGGTGTAGCTGACCCGCGCGTCGAACGCGCTCGGCTGGCCGCGCTGGGCCCCGGAGGCGATGTAGGTGGCGTCGAACTTGTCCAGCGTCATCGTGAACGGGGCCAGGTCCGCGTCGGTGACAAAACGTCCCGGGTAGAACTCGTCCAGGGCGCTGGCGGTATCGGCGAAGCTGGTGCCCTGGACGAGCAGCCGGTCGGCCTTGTAGCCGAACAGGCCGCCGAGTGCCACGGAGACCAGTACGCCCAGCAGGGCCAGGTGGAACAGCAGGTTGCCGGCCTCCCGGAGGTAACCCTTTTCCGCGGAGACCCATTCGCCCGCAGACGCGGGATCGGCGTCACTGCCGGTTCTGTCCGCGCTTGCTGGCCGGCGGAGCCGGAACCCGTGGCCGCCCAGGACCCGGGCCGCCACCTCGGCCGCCTGCGCGGGGGGCAACGTCGTGACGTACTCGGCCGATCGCGGCAGCCGGGTCAGGTAGCGCGGCGCCCGCGGCGGCAGCGACCGGGCCGAGCCGGCCAGCCGGAAGGTGCGCGGCACCACGCAGCCAACCAGGGACGCGAACAGCAGCAGGTAGGTGGCGGCGAACCAGGGGGCAGCGAAGACGTTGAACAGGCCCAGGTGGCTCAGCAGCGGCGCCAGCGTCTTGTGCGAGGTGAAGTACTGCTGCACCCCGGCCGGGTTGTTGCCCTCCTGCGGCAGTACCGATCCGGGCACACTGCCCAGGGCCAGCAGGAACAGCAGGATCAGCGCGATCCGCATCGAGGTGAGCTGCCGCCATACCCACGTCAGCCAGTCGGTGACGCCGAACGTGCCGGGGCTGGCCGGCCCTGGGCCCGCCGGCGGGGCGCCGGGTTCGCTGGCCGCCGGCTCGAACGGGTCGGTCTCGGGTGCGCGCACGTCGGTCATCGGGTCACCCTGCCTTCCCGGTCACGCTGCTCAGGATCGTGCCCAGCTCGGGGTAGGTGACCGGGCCGAACACCGCGCCCGCGATGTGCCCGGTCCGGTCGATCACCAGCGTCGTCGGGGTCCCGGCGATGGGCACCACCGAGCTGAAGTCGAGGGTGACGGCTGAGCTGGCATCGTTCACGCTCGGGTAGCCGACACCGAAGCTGTGCACGAACGCCTCGGCGCTGGCCGTGGTGTCCCGGACGTCCACGCCCAGGAAGGACACCCCGGTGCGCTGATACTCGCTCGCGAGATCGCCCAGGATCGGGGCCTCCGCGCGGCACGGCACACACCACGATCCCCAGAAGTTCACCACCACGACCTTGCCCCGGTACGAGGCGAAGCTCAGCCGTGAGCCGGTCAGCGTGGTGGCGGTGAAATCGGGGGCAACCGGGCGGTGCCCGGCCGAGTACAGGACGGCGCTCTTGCTCCCGTCGACCTCGCTGGTGGCACTGCTTCCGCTGCCGGGCCAGGCGGTGACCAGCACCACGACCACGAGCACCCCAACGAGCACGGCCGCCGCCACGACGACCGTGCGGCGCCGTCTTCTCAACACGGTGCGCTCAGCACGGGGTGCGTCCTTGCGATCTCCTACAGGGGGTAGTACATCGTTATTGTGCCGTATCACCCTGGGTCACCTGTCCCCGGGCCGGCACGGTGTACGAAACGCCGGTGATCCGGTCACCCGTATAGGTAAAACTCGTCACGCTGCCCAGCGCGCATTCCCGTGAGGTCGGGCTGTGCCACAGCCGCTTGTTCTCGGCTGCCCGCCGCGCGGTCCAGATGGGTAGCTGGTGGCTGACGCAGACCGCCTCCTGACCGGCCGCGGCTTCCCGGGCCGCCGCCATCACGGCGAACATCCGGGCCGCGACCCGCTGATACGGCTCGCCCCAGGATGGCCGGAACGGGTTCATCAGGTGCGGCCAGTGCCCCGGCCGCCGCAGCGAGCCGTCGCCCACGCCGAACTTCAGTCCCTCGAAGTGATTCCAGGACTCGATCAGCCGCTCGTCCAGCACGATGTCCAGGCCGAGCCGTTCAGCTACCGGGCGCGCGGTTTCCTGCGCCCGCTCGAGCGGTGAGCAGAACAGCGCGACCACCGGACGCCCGGCGAAGTAGTCCGCCGCGGCCGTGGCCATGGCCCGGCCCTTCGCGGACAGGTGATACCCGGGCAGCCGCCCGTAGATGACCCCGGCCGGGTTTTCCACCTCTCCATGCCTGAGCAGGTGGACGATGGTCGTATCAGACATAGCCTGGTCAGCTTACCCAGTCAGGCTGAGGCCAGGATCTCGATCGGGCCGGACTGCACCCGTTTTCGCACGTTCCGCGCAGCGCGTCCCGGACCCCCTGTATCCCGGGCCCTCATGTCCCGGGCGAGTGCGTGCCCACGCAGTGCATCCCGGATCTGGCCGGCTACGTACGCCGGGTTGTGGCGGACGGCGAACGCGGGAAATTGCAGCACCCGGTACCCATCCAGGGTGAAGTCGTTGTCCCGGCCCATGTCGGCCCAGTACTGGCTGGCGTCCATGTGATAGCTGCCGTCGATCTCCCACAATGAGACGGGCGCCCTCCCAGACCGCGTCGAGCCAGCGGCGGCGGCCGGACGGATCCCGCCGGGCGGCTTGCCGGTCCGGCTCGGGCAGCCGGTACTGGCGCAGCAGCCGGGTGAAGTCCAGCTCAGACAAGGCCTGCGCACCCCCGGCAATATCGGCCAATGTGGCGGTAATCACCGCCCGGCGGGCCAGTCGCTGGTTCTGGGCACCACCGTGGCCAGGTCCGCCACCCGGGCCAGCCGCTGCTGCACCCCGGCGGCCAGCACCGCCTGCGCGCCCCGGTCGGTAGCCATCCACGCCGCTGCATCCACCAGCGACCGTGCTACCCGCGTCCGCGGCGGCCTGCGCACCGGATGAACGTCGTTCTCACCGAGGAACCTCGAGTAGTGCACGACCGCCGGAATCGCCGGCGATGCGCGCCGCACCGAGCGGGACGCGGGCACTAGCAGATGAACCGGGCGGTCAGTGAACCCTTCGAGGCCATCCAGGGTCGCGGCGGTCAAGCCGGCCAGCACCGCTCCCGGTCCCGCGCACAGGACAGCCGCCCACAGTCGCTGCTTGTCCGTCAGCGGTCCGGAGTAGGCAGCCACGACGCCACGGCAGATCCGCTGCCACCGTCCGCTGGACAGTCGCCAGCGCAGCTCGGACCGCGACAGGCAGCGCAGCACCGATGCCGTGTCCGCGATCCCGTCCTGCTCCCGGAGCAGCTCCAGCAGTTCAGATGGCAGGTCGTCAGTATCAGTCACGCATCCACGGTGCGGCTGCCGCACGCGTGCGGCAGCAACCGCTCTCATTCTGTGGATAAACCCCTGCCGCTCACACCTTCTGTGGATAACTAGTTGCGTTCAGCCGACGGCGGGTGAGCCGGATTTCGTCAGTTGCATTTCGCTTGCTGAGGCCGGAGAAATATCCGTCCGTTGCGCCGACCGAGGGCCGGGTGGATCTTTCGTCAGTTTGGGCCGTCATAGCGACCACAAATGACGAACGATACCCGTGCCTGATACGGACGTGACTGATGGGAAATATTGGGCGCCGGGCCTGCGGACGGCCGCGTCGATAGGCGTTAAGCTGCAGCGCCGAAGGCGCGGCGTGACCGGCAGGTGGGCCCGGCAAGGCGCGGGCCGGCGGTCGAGGCGCGGCTAGGGGTGGAGGGCTGCCGCGGCGGCGGTCGCGGCGGCGGGGAGGGCGTCGGCGATGCGGGCGACGGCGTGATCGTCGTGCGCGGCGGACAGGAACCAGGCCTCGTAGCCGGATGGGGGCAGGTAGACGCCGCCGTCGAGCATGGCGTGGAAGAACGCCGCGTAGGCGGCGGGCGACTGCTCCCTGGCGTCGGCGTACGAGCGGACCGGCTCGGTGCGGCCCAGGAACACCGAGAACAGGCTGCCCGCCTCGGACAGCCAGAACGGCACCCCGGCCGCGGTCAGGGCCTCGGCCGCGAGCTTGGCCACAGTCGCGGCGGCCACGTCGACCCGGGCGTACACCTCGGGTGTGCAGGACCGCAGGGTGGCCAGCCCGGCCGCAGTGGCCAGCGGGTTCCCGGACAGCGTCCCGGCCTGGTAAACCGGTCCACCGGGAGCCAGCTTGGACATGATCTCGGCCCGGCCGCCGAAGGCGGCGCACGGCAGGCCACCGCCCATCACCTTGCCGAACGTCACGAGGTCGCCGGGCACGCCGTCGATGCCGTACCAGCCGGACGCAGACACCCGGAACCCGGTCAGCACCTCGTCCATGATCAGCAGGGCACCCGCCGCGTGGCACAGCTCGGCCAGCCGGGCATTGAAGCCGGGCGCGGGCGGCACGACGCCCATGTTGGCTGGGCAGGCCTCGGTGATGACACACGCGATGTCGTCGCCGCGCTCGGCGAACACAGCCGCCACCGCGTCGGCGTCGTTGTACGGCAGCACGATGGTGTCCGAGGCGGCAGCGCCGGTGACGCCGGGCGAGTCGGGCAGGCCGAACGTGGCCACGCCGGAGCCTGCGGCCGCGAGCAGCGCGTCCACGTGCCCGTGGTAGCAGCCGGCGAACTTGACGATCAGCGGGCGGCTGGTGAAACCGCGGGCCAGCCGGACCGCCGACATGGTCGCCTCGGTGCCCGAATTGACCAGCCGGACCTGCTCCACCGGGGCGCGGGCCACGATCTCGGTAGCCAGCGCCACCTCGCCGGGCGTGGCCGTGCCGAAGGAGGTGCCGCGGGCCAGGGCCGCGGACACGGCGGACAGCACGTGCGGGTGCGCGTGCCCGAGGATCATCGGCCCCCAGGAGCACACCAGGTCGACGTACTCACGCCCGTCCACGTCGGTCAGGTAGGGGCCGTCGCCGCGGACCATGAACCGGGGCGTGCCGCCGACCGAGCCGAACGCGCGGACCGGCGAGTTCACCCCACCCGGGATGACCTCGCGGGCCCGGGCGAACAGGCTGTCGCTGGTCTCTGTCACGTCAGGTCCCGGGTCACGACGCTTCGCAGGCGTCGACCAGGTATTCCAGCAACCGCAGCGCGTCGGGCAGCGGGTGCTCGCCCGGCGGGCGGAGCCAGCGCGCGCCCGGCCCGGTCCCGGCGCCCGCCGACGGCGCCAGCACGTAGCTGTCCCGGCAGTGCCAGCGCAGGCCCTGCACCACGCTCTCCGGCTCGCTGTCCAGCCCGCAGGACCACCACTCGTCCTCGTCAGCGGGTGAGCCCTTGGTCACCACGAAGAACAGCATCCGGTCCGGGTCTCCCACGGCCACCGGGCCGACCGCGACCCCGGCCGTCTCCATGTCGGCCAGCGCGGCCGCTCCGGCCGCCAGCGGCACGTCGAGCACATCAAAAACCCGGCCGGTGACAAGCATCACGCTCGCCTCCGGCCGGGTTTCCCACCAGCTCCTGATAATTTTTTCGTCGACCGTGGCCTGGGTCTGCCAGGCCGGCGATACCGGGTGGGCCCCGGGAGCGGGACACCCGACCCGGTCACACGAACAGGCCCGGCCCGGCTCCATCGCGGCACGGGTGCCGCGGTAGGTGTGCGCCCCGACGCAGACCGGCCAGCCCATGGATGCATAGTGCGCGGCCACGTCGCCGAGCGGCTGATGCTGTTCCGCCGCACGGCCGCGGCCCCGGCGCCGCACCACGTTGACCATGGACCTCAGGCTCCCCTGCCATCGACTACCGCACGCCGCGAGGCCGACCGGCCCGGGCACGCACGATACGAGAGATACCGAACGGAGCTAGGCGTCACTGTCCGATAATCCCTGTTACCTATCGTAGGGCACGGAGCGGTGCCCGTTCGGCTCATTGCCCGAGCTGTGCCCGCGCGGACGATCACAATTTGCGCGCAACCTCGGTTGCCCAGTACGTCAGGATGACGCCCGCCCCGGCCCGGCGGATGCCGGTTAGGGTCTCCATGATGACCCGGTCGCGGTCCAGCCAGCCGTTGGCCGCGGCCGCCTCCACCATGGCGAACTCCCCGCTGACCTGGTAGGCGGCCACCGGCAGCGGGAAGGCGTCCGCGACCCGGCGGATGATGTCCAGGTAGGCCAGGGCCGGCTTGATCATGATCATGTCGGCGCCCTCGCCGACGTCGAGCGCCACCTCGCGCAGGGCTTCGGCCGCGTTGGCCGGGTCCTGCTGGTGCCCGGCCCGGTCGCCGAACGCCGGTGCGCCCTCGGCCGCCTCGCGGAAGGGGCCGTAAAACCCCGACGCGTACTTGGCCGAGTAGGCGCAGATCGCCACCTCGGTGTGCCCGGCCGCGTCCAGCGCGGACCGGATCGCCGCGACCTGGCCGTCCATCATGCCGCTCGGCGCGACCATGTGCGCGCCCGCGTTGGCCTGGGCCACCGCGGCCGAGGCGTACCGCTGCACGGTGAGGTCGTTGGCGACCTGGCCGTCCGGGGTGAGGATGCCGCAGTGACCGTGGTCGGTGTACTCGCACAGGCACAGGTCGGCCATGATCACGCAGGCGTCCCCGACCTCGTCGCGCAGGTCGGACAGGGCCAGCTGGGAGATGCCGGCCGGGTCGTCGGCGGCCGAGCCGCGGCCGTCCTTGGCGGCGGGCACGCCGAACACGATCAGCCCGCCCACGCCTGCCGCGGCCGCCTCGGCCGCGGCCTTGCGCAGGCTGTCCCGGGTGTGCTGGACCACGCCGGGCATCGAGGAGATGGGCTGCGGCCCGGACAGGCCTTCCTTGACGAAGACGGGCAGGACGAGTTCCGCCGGCCGCAGCGCAGTCTCGGCCACCAGGGCACGGATGGCCGGGGTGCGGCGCAGCCGCCGGGGGCGCGAAACGGGGAAAGCGGCGTCCATAGCGTTACCGTCCTAGCGGAGCCGTCGCCGGGCACCGCGGCGGCGCTCGCTCGGCCGCCGCAACGGCTCGCCGGCCTGGCGGGCCGCGTCCCGCAGGCTGGCCCCGTACTCGGCCATGGCGTCGACCAGGGCGTCCATCGACGGCTTGGGTGCCGTCACGTCCACCCGCAGGCCGAACTCGGCCGCGGTCTTCGCCGTCTGCGGGCCGATCACGCCGATGGCGGTCACCGCGTGTGGCTTGCCCGCGATGCCGACCAGGTTCCGCACCGTCGAGGACGAGGTGAACAGCACGGCGTCGAAGCCGCCGCCCTTGATCGCCTCACGGATCGGCGCGGGCGGTGGCGCGGCCCGCACCGTGCGGTAGGCGGTCACGTCCTCCGCCTCCCAGCCCAGGTCGATCAGCCGGGCCAGCAGCGTCTCGGTGGCGATGTCGGCCCGCGGCAGCAGCACCCGGTTGATCGGGTCGAGCAGGTCGTCATACGGCGGCCACGCCTCGGCCAGCCCCTCGGCCGACTGCTCGCCCTCGGGGACCAGGTCCGGCCGGATGCCGAAGTCGAGCAGGGCCGCGGTGGTCTGCTCGCCGACCGCGGCGACCTTCACCCCGGCGAACGCCCGGGCGTCCAGGCCGTACTCCTCGAACCGCTCCCGGACCGCGCGGACCGCGTTGGTCGAGGTGAACGCCACCCACTGGTAGCGGCCGGTGACCAGGCCCTTGACCGCGCGCTCCATCTGCTGCGGGGTCCGCGGCGGCTCGACCGCGATGGTCGGCACCTCCTCGGGCACCGCGCCGTACTCGCGCAGCCGCTGCGATACCACCGCGGCCTGCTCCTTGGTCCGCGGCACCAGGACCCGCCAGCCGAACAGCGGCTTGGTCTCGAACCAGGACAGCTGCTCCCGGTCCCCGACCGCGTCACCCACCACGGCAATAGCTGAGCCGAGCGTGTTGGCCAGCGACACCCCGGCCGCCTTGAGGTCGGGCCCGATCCGGCCCAGCGTGGAGACCACCGTCTGCTGCGCGCTGGTCGTGCCGTCCCAGGTGATGGCGAGCCGGGTGGCTTCCGGCCAGCCCGCCGCGATCAGCATCTTGCCCAGCTCGGCCGGGCCGGCCTCGGCGCCGAGCACCACCAGGGTGGCCGGGCTGTAGGCCAGCTGGGTGGCCTCGGCGGCGTGGATGATGCGCACCTCGCCGGCCGGCTCGGTGGCCAGCGGGATACCCGCGTAGGCCGGCACCGCGGTGGCCGCGGGCACGCCCGGCACGATCTCGAACCTGACTCCGGCCTTCGCGCACGCGGAGGCGTCGGCGACCGCGCCGTTCAGCAGCGGGTCGCCGCGGTACAGGCGCACCGCGAGCTGGCCGTTCCTCGCCGCCTGAACCAGCGTGCGGGCGGTGCCCGCCCCGTCGGCAGGATCGGCCAGGCTGGCGTCCGGGCTCATGTGCCGCTGGGCCAGCGGGGCGAGGTCGGGCGCCGCCACGACCAGGCTGGCCTGGCCGAGAAGTTCGGCGGCCCGGACCGTCAGCAAGCCTTCGTCGCCCGGGCCGGCGCCGACTAGGGCGACCCACCCGGCCCGCGCTTCCGCCTCCGGACTGCCCGCTCCCGGATTACCTGCTCCTACAGAACCTTGACTACCGCTCACTGCACATCATTCCTGCTGCTCGTCGGTGCCTGCTCCGGCACAGTGATGAGATCTGAAGCCCCGGCTCGCAATAGCTCCGCGGCGAGGTCGCGGCCAAGCTGCCAGGCACCCTGGGCGCCGGCTCCGGCTACGCTGCCGTGGGCCCGCAGCATGCGGCTTCCGTCGGGGCTCATGACGGCGGCCTGCATCCGCAGCTGATCTGTTCCGGCCGCGTACGCGCCGATGGGCGCGCTGCAGCCGGCCTCGAGCGCCTCAAGCAAGCTGCGCTCGGCGGCCACCGCGGCCCGGCTGACCGGGTCGTCCACCGCCTGCAGCAGCTCCGCCAGTCCGGGCTCGCCGGCGCGGCACTCCACGGCCAGCGCGCCCTGCCCGGGGGCCGGAAGCATCTCGTCCGGTTCAAAGACTTGCGTGATGGCGCTGACGTGGCCGATCCGGGCCAGGCCCGCGTAGGCGAGCACCACCGCGTCTACCTCACCCGCGTCCACCTTGCCCATCCGGGTACCCGCGTTGCCGCGGATCGGGACGCAGCGCAGGTCCTGGCGCAGGCTGAGCAGTTGGGCCGCCCGGCGCGGCGAGCCGGTGCCGACCCGGGCCCCGGCGGTCAGATCGGCGAGCTTGGCCCCGTCCTGGGCCACCAGCGCATCCCGCGGGTCGTCACGCGGCGGCACCGCGGCGAGCACGATGCCCGCGGCCGGTCCGGTCGGCAGGTCCTTGAGCGAATGCACGGCCAGGTCGAGCTCACCGCCAAGCAGGGCGTCGCGCAGCGCGCTGACGAAGACGCCGGTGCCGCCGATCTGGGTCAGCTGGGCCCGGCTCACGTCGCCCAGCGTGGTCACCCCGACGATCTCCACCGCGCGCCCGGTCCGCGCGGTGATCATGTCAGCTACCTGACGGGACTGCGCCACGGCCATGGGACTGCGGCGGCTGCCGAGCCGCAACGGGCGCCCGAGGCGCAGCGGGCGCCCGGCCCCGGCGCCTCCTGCGCTCACGGCACCTCCTGAGCCTCCTGCGCTCACGGCACCTCCTGCTCGGGAGCGGCGCGGGTAACCGCCTCGACTGCCCGTGGATCGAGATCGAAGAGAACCTGCAGCGCCGCGGCGTACTCCTCCCCCCCCGGGGAGCCTGCGAGCTCTTTCACCCGCACCGTCGGCGCGTGCAATAGCTTGTCTACCACCCGGTGCACCGTCTGGGCTATCTCATCCAAGGCGTGGCCGCTCAGGCCGTCGGCGCTCAGCCGCCCGGCCAGCCGAGCCAGCTCGGCATCGACCACCTTGGCCGCCTTGGCCCGCAGCGCCACCACCGTGGGGGCCACGCGGGCCGCCTCCACCGCCGAGTGGTAGCTGGCGAGTTCGGCCTCGAGGATGGCGCGCACCGCCGCGATGTCGTCGTCCCGGACGGCGGTGGCGTGCTCGCTCAGCAGGTCCATGCCGATCAGGACAACGCCCGGAAGTGCCTGCGCACCAGGTTCGACGTCGCGCGGCATGGCCAGGTCCAGGATGACCAGCGGGCCAGACCGGTTACGCCATTGCGGCCCGCCCCGCTCGTTCGGCTTGGGTGGGCTGGTGGTTGCGCGGGCATCCACGGCGGCCGCCACGGTGCCGGTGGTGATGACTGGCCCGGCCGCGCCGGTGCAGGAGATCACGACATCCGCGGCGGCCATGGCGCCGGCCAGGTCCTCCAGCCGGGTGATCCGGGTCACAGCGGCGCTAGCGTCCGTGGCCAGCTTCTCCGCGTTCTCCCGGGTCCGGTTGGCAACCACGATGCTGGCCGCCCCGCAGCGGGCGGCCGTCGCCGCGGCGAGCGCGCTCATTGACCCGGCACCGACGATGAGCACGTCGCGGCCGGCCAGCAGGCCAGCGTCGGCCAGCCCAGCATGAGCCAGCCCACCATTAGCCAGCAGGGGGGCCGCCGCGGGAGAGCCAGCGGCGTTCAGCCGGGCGGCGGCCAGCTCGATGGCCACGGTCAGCAAGCTGAGCCCGGCGAAGCCGATGCCGGTCTCGGACCTGGCCCGCTTGCCGGTCCGCAGCGCCAGCCGGCCGAGGTCGCCCAGAACCCGGCCCACGGTGCCTTGCTCGCCGGCCAGCTTGACCGCCGCGCGCACCTGGCCGAGGATCTGGTCCTCGCCGACCACCATCGAGTCCAGGCCGCAGGCAACCGCGAGCAGGTGGCTGGCCGCCCGGTCCTCGTAGTGCACGTACAGATGCGGGGTGAGCTCGGCAGCGGCGACGCCGCAGTGCCGGGCGAGCAGTTCGCAGATCGCGGTGACGCCGGCGTGGAACCGGTCCACGTCGGCGTAGACCTCGACGCGGTTGCACGTCGCGACCACGAAGGTCTCCGCCACCGGTTCGGCCTGGGCCACGTCGCGCAGCAGCTTGCCGAGCGCGTCCGGGCCGAGCGCGGCCCGTTCCAGGAACGCCACCGGCGCGCTCTTGTGGCTGAGGCCGACTACCAGCACACTCACCCGATCACCGCCTAGCCCTTGGCCGCTAGTTCGGTTGCTACCTGACGCTTGGCGCGGCCGTTAAACGTCTTCGCGGCCTCGTTGTGCGGCCGCTCGGCGCCGTCCGGCCCGTCCTCTGGCCGCCCGGCCGACCGGCGCTGGGCATGAAAGGCGAGGATCTGCAGCTCGATCGACAGGTCGACCTTGCGCACGTCCACTCCTTCCGGCACCGTCAGCACAACCGGCGCGAAGTTGAGGATGCTCGTGACGCCGGCCGAGACGAGCCGGTCGCAGACGGCCTGCGCGGATGCGGCGGGGGCAGCGATCACGCCTATTGCTACCTTGTGCCGGGTCACCACGGATTCAAGCTCGTCGACGTGCCGCACCGTCAGCTTCGCGATCCTGCTGCCCACGATAGCCGCGTCGGAGTCGAGCATGGCCGAGATGGTGAAGCCGCGGGACACGAAGCCGCCGTAGTTGGCCAGGGCGCGGCCGAGATTACCCGCGCCCACGATGACCACCGGCCAGTCCTGGGTCAGGCCCAGCGTCCGGGACACCTGGTAGACGAGGTACTCGACGTCGTAGCCGACGCCCCGGATCCCGTACGAGCCGAGATGGGACAGGTCCTTGCGGAGCTTGGCCGAGTTGACCCCGGCCGCCGCGGCGAGCTCCTCGCTGGCCACGGTGCTGATGCCCCGCTCGGCCAGGCCGTACAGCGCGCGCAGATACACCGGCAGCCGTGCCACGGTCGCCTCGGGTATGCCGTCAGCCTGCCCGCCTGCCCCAGGCTGCTCCCCTGAGCCGGCGTGATCGCCCTGACTGGCATCCTCGCCCGGTCTGGCATGGTCAGCTGATCTGGCATGGTCGCCCGGTCTGGCGTGATCGCCGAAATCAAGGCGGCCAACGGCGTCAAACCGGCCGTTGGCCTCAGCCCGGCCTCGGGTCTTCGCCTGGCCGCTGGGATGCGACGGCATAGCGTTACTGTGCATCGCGGCAGCGCTCCTGGGGTTGGGCTCCTTGGGTTGGGGTCAAGGCGGCGGTAGGAGCCCGCGTCAGCCGACGTCGTTTTCAACGGTACGCCTTTGTGCATGAATTCACAAAGTGGGCATCCACTCCGCGGCACCCGACGTCAGCACGACAGTGCTGGTCAGGGCGGTCAGGCCGGATAATGCAGCCAACCTGGCAGAACGGCTGCGGGCGGTCAGGCCGGGTTGGCCGGATCCCCGGCTGGGCGGGCGAGCGCGGTCCGGAGCCTGGTCTCGCTGACCCGCCAGAAGTCGATCTGCACGCCGTCCACGAAGGTGACCGGGATCTTGTCCCAGTACTCCTTCATATCCTCCGCTGAGCCGGTGATGTCACGTTCGGCCCAGCCGGTGCTCAGGTCGGCAGCGACCCGCTCGATCACGGCCCGGGCGTCGTCGCACAGATGACAGCCCGGGCGGCTCAGGAGCAGGATCCGCGCACGCGGGCCAGCCGAGGGAGCAGCGAAGGGGTGGGCCGCCGGCGGGTGAGAAGCCGGCGAGTCCGGATCGGGTGCGGCCAGATCGGGCCCGGGGGGCATGCTAGCCGCCTCCGTTGGGCCGCCCGGCCGATGGCGCGCGACGCTGGTCCGGACGCGGCTGGTCTGGCCAGGGCGGCTCCTGCTGGTCGGGCCGCTGGGGTCCGGGTGACCATGACTCATCGGCACGCCACTCGCCGGTGCGGCGGTCACTGGGCCGCCAGCCGTCGGGCGGCGGGTTAGGCCGCCACGAATCCGTATACCGCGGATCACCCTGCAACGGATCCGGGCGCAGGGGATCCGGACGCAGGGCGTCACCACGGCGCGGGTCATCCGGCGGGAGGCTGGTCCGCCACGAATCCGTATACCGCGGATCACCCTGCAACGGATCCGGGCGCAGGGATTCCTGGCGCAGGGGATCCGGGCGCAGGGGATCCGGACGCAGGGGATCCGGACGCAGGGCGTCACCACGGCGCGAGCCGTCCGGCGGGAGGCTGGCCCGCCACGAATCCGTCCGGCGCGGATCACCTTGCAACGGATCCGGGCGCTGGGATTCCTGGCGCAGGGGGTCGCGCAGCGGGTCGGGGCGCAGGGGGTCGCGCAGCGGGTCCGGCCGGTACTGGGGGGCTGCCCGCCACGGACCAGTGCCCCGCTGGTCCGGTCGCGGCTGGTCACCCGGCTGCTCGCCCGAATACCGCTGTTGCGGATGGGGCGCGGAGCCTGCGTACTCGCCGCCGGGATACTGACCCTGGACCGGGTACTGCCCGCTGCCGTACTGGCCGTTGTCCTGGTAGGACGGCTGCTCGTAGTACGGCGACGGGGCCGGGTACTGCGCACGGACGGGCTGCGGGGGCTGGAACCGCTGGGCCCCCTGAGGTCCACGCGGTCCTTGCGGGCTCAGGTACGGGTCGGCGGGCAGCGGCGGCAGCGGGCCGCTCGGCCGGGCGGACCCGGCTGCCGCACCCGCGCCAGCCGGCACTGCAGGTCCGGCCGCCTGAACCGGAGGCTGGGCCGCCTGAACTGATGGCGAGGCAGCGGCCTGCGGGCCGGGCAAAGGCGCAACTTTAGCGAATTTAAGTCTGAGTTCGATGACATTAGTCGCCAGCACATATGATCTGCGCTCCGCGACGAAACGCTGCATATATGACTGGCTCTCGTGATGGTCAAATGCCGCCCGGTCGCGGTAGATCTCATAGAAGATCCGCTGCATCGGCGCGTTTGGCACCAGGTGAATGACGTACACCAGGGTGTCGGGCTCGGAGACCATGACAGCCTCCGCCGCTTGATCGGCGAGCCGGTCGAAATCATCAACCCGGTCATCGAGCAAGGTGAATATCAGGATCCGGCCGTAGGGCCTGGAACCATGGCCCGCGCCCTGCCCAGCCGCGGCTGCCGCCGGCCCCCCGTCGGCCCACGGCGCGATGGCTTCGGCGCCGGGCACAAGGCCCGCCGCGGCTAGCGCACCGTCCGCGAGCGGATCGGCCGGATAGGGATGTCCGTTCGGCCCGCCTGGGTCCTGAACGCCGGGATCCCAGGCGCCGCGCTGGCCCGCAGGGTCCAGCGGACCGCGCTGGCCGTAGAGTTCGTACTGGCCGTCGGCCACGTCACCGTCCTCAGACTGGTCGCCGCCGGCCATTACATCGCCGTTGGCCACGTCGGTATCGTCATGTGGCTTGTCATCCCCCGGCCCGTCACCATCGCCGGGCCGGTCACCATTGTCACGGCTGGGCAGCTCGTCACGGCCGCCGGCCTTCGCATCGGCATTCCGGGGCGTTCGGGCGGCCGGGTTCTGCACCCGGGTCACGCCGAACCACACCAGCACGGCCGCCAGCGCGCTCAGCAGTGGATACGCGGCTCGATCGGGCAGTGAGAAGCGCAGCCCGGCGGTCGCCAGCACGGCCAAGCCGATCAGCACGGTGCCAGTCAGCGTGCGCCATCCGCGCGGCTCCCGTCCGGCCCGGGCAACGGCCAGAGCCACGCCGGCCAGTGCGGCCACGACCGCCAGCGCCTGGACCACGCCGATCGCGTCGATCGAGACCGGCTGGAAGTAATGCCTGGCCGACGGCCAGCCCTTGCCAAACGTCCTTGATATGAGCGGATCGGTGGCCAGGATGACCGACGCCACCACGGTCAGCGCTCCAGCCAGCAGCCGGGTGGCGAACCGGACCGCGTCGCTGCCGGAGATCAGCTCGGTCAGGCTCCAGCCGATCCACAGTGGCGCCAGCACCTGCGCGCCGAGCTGGACCGCCCGGAATGTGCCCTGGTCGAAACCGCGGCTGAAGCCCATGCTCTGGGCCACGAGCGCGACCAGGAGCGCCAGGGTCGCGGCCGTGGCGATGATGAGCTCGATCCGCGGCCGCCGGATCCACCGGCCTGCGAGCATGCCGGTGGCCACGGCCGCGACCAGCACGCCCGCGAATCCGATAAGGACGGGAAGAGACATCAGCCCCTATGGTGCCTGATATCGGTCCCGGACGGGCCTGGACCAGCGAACCTGGGAGCCAGGCGAACGCGGAGCGAGCGGACCGCTACTTCTTGTTGCGGCGCTGGATCCGGGTCTTCTTCAGCAGCTTGCGGTGCTTCTTCTTCGCCATGCGCTTGCGGCGCTTCTTGATGACTGAGCCCACGCGATCAACCCTTCCTCGGCATTGCGGATGACGGGTACGCCAACACGCTCGCCCGGTGAGGGCGGCTGGACACACACCCGAGGTATGAGGTTACCCCTGAAACGGTATGCACGGGCCGGCGATCACGTCGGCTGACCGCTCACCACGGACCGCAGGCGCGGCCGGACGTCCCCGACGAGGTGATGCCTCGTCGTCAACATCCCGTAACACGCCCCGTAATCCCAGCCGGATCCCTGGGCTGCAGGAATCCGGCTGGATCTTGAGCTTGAGCCGCGGCTACCTCAAGCGGTGCCCACGAACGCGGCTCTCAGGTACTGATTCACGGCCGCTTCAGGGACACGGAACGAACGACCTACGCGGATCGCTTCCAGCTCGCCGGAGTGCACCAGCCGATACACGGTCATCTTGGACACGCGCATGATCAAGGCGACTTCGGCGACGGTGAGAAATCTGACGTCGCTAAGGGGGGTTTCGCTTGCCATCGAGTTGCCTCTTCCGTACGAAGCCGAGCACTTGTCGGGATTCGGCGCACCAGTCACGTACGTATCCAGAGTAAGTCAGGCACGGAAAAGAGCAACCCCGTCCATAGCTTCATTGTTGTTACTCTTTGGCCGCATTGATCGCACCCCTCAGGCTGATATCTCGGTTGACCGCCGCTGAGCTGCGCTTTTGACGTTTGGCCTTTCAGCTGTTATCAGTTGACAACTGCGGCCGGCTAACGGCTTAGACCAGAAAAAAGTCCACCGCATGCTCGATCACTAGACCATTTGATCTAGGCCAGATCGGCTTCATCTGGGTCAGATCAGGGGAGCTAGCCCATGCCAGGAAAATACGGCCCGGCTCGTGTTCATGATCGCCGTGTCCACCGGATCGCCCGGATCCAGGCCTGTTGAGGCCGGAACGAACTCGGCTGGCTGGCCGTCGGTCATCCGGGTGGGCGCTTTCTCACCGGTCCGGGCGGTGGCCAGCGCCCGCCAGCCAGCCGGCGTCTCCAGCTCCGGGTCGAGGGGGGTGCCCGCGGCCACGGCCAGCAGATGGGTCCAGGTTCGGGGTACGACCTGCACCAGCTCGTATCCACCGCCTCCGGTCAGCAGCCACTTGCCACCGGTGACCTCATGGGCCAGGTCGTGCATGATCAGCTGGGTCCGCCGCTGCGCGTCAACGCTGAGCATCAGGTTGGCCAGGGGATCAAGCCGGTGGCTGTCGCAGCCGTGCTGGCTGACCAGGATCTCCGGTGCGAACGCGCGGACCAGCGGCGGGACGATGGCATCGAACGCCCGCAGCCAGCCCGCGTCGCCGGTGCCGGCCGGCAGCGCCACGTTGGCCGCGTAGCCGCGGCCCTCGCCCGCCCCGATCTCCATCGCCAGGCCGGTGCCCGGGAACAGCGTGGCCGGGTGCTCGTGCAGGCTGATCGTCAGCACCCGCGGGTCGGCGTAGAACGCGGCCTGCACGCCGTCGCCATGATGCACGTCCACGTCTACGTACGCGATCCGCTGCACGCCCTGGTCCAGCAGCCAGCTGATGGCGATCGCCGGGTCGTTGTAGATGCAAAAGCCACTGGCCGACCGGCGCATGGCGTGGTGCAGGCCGCCGGCGATATTGACCGCGTGCAGCGCCTCGCCGCGCCACAGCGCCTGGGCCGCGGCTAGGGTGGCCCCGGTGACCAGCGCGGACGCCTCGTGCATGTGGGGGAAGACCGGATCATCGGTGGTGCCCAGCCCGTACCGGGCGTTGGGCCGCCCGTCCTGGCCGGCCTGGCGGACCGCCTCGATGTAGTCCGGGTCGTGGACCAGCGTGAGCTCGGCCATGCCGGCGGGCTCGGGAGTCACCACGGTCACGCCATCGGCGGACAGCACCCCGAACTCGCGGGCCAGGGCCATGGTCAGCTCGACCCGGATCGGCGCTAGCGGATGATCGGGGCCGAAATCGTACTCGGTCAGCCGGTCGTCCCAGGCGACGGTGAGCGGGCCAGCCATTATTCGGCTCCCAGTTCCCGGCCGCGATCACGGGCGGCCTCGATGGCGGCCAGGAACGCTGCCCGCACGCCATGCTTCTCAAGCTCCCGGATGGCCGAGATAGTGGTGCCTCCCGGGGACGTCACCGCCTCGCGGAGGATGACCGGATGCTCGCCGGATTCGCGCAGCATCGTAGCTGAGCCGTAGACCGCCTGGATCACCATCTCCAGGGCGGCGCCGCGGGCCATGCCGAGCAGGATGCCGGCATCGACCATCGACTCGACCAGGTAATACACATACGCCGGCCCGCTGCCGGACAGAGCGGTCGCCGCGTCCTGCTGGGACTCGGGAATACGCAGTGTCTTGCCGACCGGCTTGAACAGCTCCTCGGCCCGGAGCAGGTGCTCCTCGGTCACATGCGGGCCGGCCGATATCACGCTCATGGCCTCGTCGACCAGCACTGGCGTATTGGACATGACCCGGATCACCGGCACCGGAACGGGCAGCCGCCGGGCGATGAACGCGGTGGTGATCCCGGCCGCGGCCGAGATCACCAGGGTGCCCTGCGACACGGCCGGCGCGATCTCGTCCAGCAGCCTGCCCATGTCCTGCGGCTTGACCGCGAGTACCAGGGTGCCGGCCAGCTTGGCCGCGGACGCGGCGTCTGCCACCTGGACGCCGTAGCGCTCGCTCAGCTCGGTGCCCCGGTCCTCGCGACGGACCGCGGCCACCACCTCGTCGGGGGACCGTCCCGCCCGCAGCAGGCCGGACATGAGGGCCTCGCCCATCTTGCCGGTGCCCAGGATCGCGATCATGACGCCCGCCGGTCCGAACGGAGCGAGCGGAGGAAGAACGCCAGGTTCGCCGGGCGCTCGGCCAGCCGGCGCACCAGGTAGGCGTACCAGTCGCCGCCGTAGGGGACGTAGACCCGCATCTTGGCGCCGCTGTCGGCCAGCCGCCGCTGCTCGGACGGCCGGATGCCGTACAGCATCTGGTACTCAAAGCTGTCCGGGGAGCGCCCGGTCAGCAGGGCCAGCGACCCGGTGATCTGGATCAGCCGCGGGTCGTGGGTGGCCACCATCGGATAGCCCGGCCCGTTCATCAGCGCCCGCAGGCAGCGCGCGTAGGAGAGGTCCACCTCGCGACGGCTGCCGTAGGCCACGCTCTCCGGCTCGCTGTAGGCCCCTTTGCAGAGCCGGACCCTGATCCCGTACCCACTCAGCGCACGGCAATCCGTCTCGCTGCGGCGCAGGCACGACTGGATCACGCAGCCCAGGTCGGGGTGGCCCTCGCGGAGCTGGGCCGCGATCCGCAGGGTCGGCTCGATCGCTCCGAACTCCTCGGCGTCCAGCGTAACCGTGGTGCCCGCATCCTGCGCTGCCGCGCAGATCCGGCTGATGTTCTGCTGCGCCGTCCGGCTGCCGAGGAACAGCCCGACCGCGGTCGCCTTCACCGAGATCTCGGCCCCGCCGCCCGCGGTCAGCCCTTCGGCGGCCAGCTTGCCGAGCAGCTGGATGTACTCATCCGTGACCGCCGTGGCCTGAGCCGGGTCCTTGGTGTCCTCCCCCAGGTAGTCCAGGCTGACAAGCAGCCCAGCGGCGCGCAGCTTCCGGGCGACCCGCACCGCGTCGTCCGCGGTTTCGCCCGCCACGTAGGATTCCACGATGGCGCGCGTCTGGGGCGCGGTCGTGATGAGCTGGCGCAGCCGTGAACTGGCTGACGCCGCGAGCAGAGCCCTGCGCAGCACGAGGGCCGACCTCCCGTCCTGGGGTTCGGAAAAGACTAAATTACCTGCCGGCGACGCAACGTCACCTGCACGTTCGCGCCAGCGTCGGGCGGCACGATGACATCCTGCGTGGCGGCCACCCCACCGGCCAGCAGCGTCTCGCCGACGGGCACCGTCCGCTTGATCAGGGCCAGGCCGATCGGGCCGAGCTCGTAGTGCCGCGCGGCCGAGCCGGTAAAGCCCACCACCTTGCCGTCCGATTCTGGTCCGCTGACCTCGACCGGGTCGCCGTGCACCGGCAGCCGGTCCACGCTGCCGTCCAGGTCCAGGAAGACCAGCCGCCGTGGCGGGTGGCCCAGGTTGTGCACCCGGGCCACGGTCTCCTGACCCCGGTAGCACCCCTTGCTCAGATGCACAGCGGTCTCGATCCAGCCCACCTCGTGCGGGATGGTCCGGTGGTCGGTATCCAGGCCGAACCGGGGCACCCGGGCCGCGATGCGCAAGGCCTCGAAGGCCCACATGCCGGCCAGGGCGGCGCCGCGCTCTGCCAGCTCGGCGGCCGCGTCAGGCAGCCGGTCCCGCGCCACGATCAGGTCGATAGCGCCGAACGATCCCGCCATTACCCGTGCCTGCACCCCGTCGAGCCCGGCGGACATGTCGCCCGCGGCCGGCCCGAGCATGGTCAGGACCGCATAGTCCGCGCTGACGTCGGCCGGTTCCACCCGGAGCATGAACCGCATGGACTCCAGGAACTCCAGCAGCGGCCCAGCCGTATGCGGTTCCACGTGAACCCACGTCGCGGTGCCGTCGTCGGCCAGGGTCAGATGGTGTTCCACATGCCCGGTCGGGCTGAGCACCAGGGCCTGCGCGCTCTCGCCGGCGGCCAGCCCGTCCAGGTGCTGGGTGGTCAGGCTGTGCAGCCAGCTCCGCCGGTCCGGCCCGGTGATCCGGAGCACGCCGCGATTCGACCGGTCAACCACACCCGCCGACGCCTCAGTCGCCCGCTGCTCGCGGAGCGGATCGCCATAGTGCGCGGCCACGCCCTCATCCGGCCAGCTCGCCTCCACAGCGCCCGGATAGGACAACAACGAGGTCATCAGATTCCCTTCGTTTCCCGGCTTGATACTCCCGCGGCGGAGGCCCGGCAGTTCCGGCACCGGCCGAACACGGTCAGGTGACCCACGTCGGTCTCGAAGCCGTGCTGGTCTTCCAGGGCGGTGATCAGCGGGCGGATGGCGTCCGGGCCGATCTCGGTTATCCCGCCACAGTCGCGGCAGACCAGGTGGACATGGTCGGCGTCGGTGGCCAGATGGTAGGTGGGTGCACCGTGCCCCAGGTGGGTGTGGGTGACCATGCCGATCTGCTCGAGTAGCTCAAGTGTGCGGTAGATGGTGGAGATGTTGACACCGCGGGCGGTCTGCTGGACCTGCGCACCGATCTCCTCCGGCGTGGCGTGACCCAGCCGCGCGACCGCCTCCAGCACCAGCTGGCGCTGCGGTGTCACCCGGTAGCCGCGAGCGCGAAGCTGCTCGTCCCACTCCCGGACCGGCAGGCTCGGGGACGGTACCTCGGCGTCCATGGCCTCATAGTAGTTCGGCCAGTGTGATCGAAATCCCCTTGCCTGCCCGCCCGCCTCGCGGCTAACGTGCGAGTTACGCGGGAAAGGAGGTGGTCCAACCGTATGCATAGACAGTGGACTCGCGAGGTGGCTGTCAGCTAGCCGCTCTCCCGCCGGCATTGACGTTCCGCCATAGGGCTGGGCGGCCGGCTACAACTTGGCAGACACCGGTCCCCGGGCTGGCCGACCTTGTCCAGTCGGTCCCCGCGCAGCGCACCAGCGCGACGCGGGAGTCACCCGGGGACTATTTTTATTCTTCCGGCGGCGCGCCGACCCGCTTCAGCTGGGCCGACAGATGTGGCTGCAGCGCCTGCCCCATGGCGGCCATGTCGTAGGCGTAGGCCAGGTCCTGGTCCGCGGGGGCGCCCGGGCCGGCCAGGCCGTAGAGCCGGTGACCTGCCGTCACTTCCTTGGCCGTGGCGGTGCGGGCCACTACGTCGGTGGCCATCTCGATCCTGGTCCCGGTGACCTCGCCCAGGTAAATTTCCACGATCCCGGTGGGATGGGCCAGCATCACCTCGACCTGGCTGTCCGGCCTGGGCCGCCAGAAGCCGGACTCGGTACCGAGCGGCCTGCCGATCTGGCCGTCCTCGTCGAGCGCCCAGGTCCGGCTGTGGTAGATCAGGAACGGCTTGCCGTTGTGGCTGAAGGTGATTTCCTGACCGAACCGGAACGAGGAGATGGTCGGGTAACCGCCGATGCCGGCACCCTCCCACCGGCCGAGCAGAAAGCTCAGCGAGGCCAGGTCAGGATGGATCGCCATGACGCCCTCCGGCGAGAAAGACTCGCGCGGCCACGAACACCCCGGCCGCGACCACCATCGCGAGCACTCCGATAACGATCGCGGCGCTCAGCATGCCGTGCATAGCGTTGGAGTTTACGGGCCATCGCGGTGCCCCGCAGCCCGGCGCGCCGGGCTAGAGTGCTGCCATGCCAGAGCGGTCACTCGTCATCAAGGTCACGGCCGGGAAAGACGACCCAGAGCGCTGCAACCAGGCCTTCACCGTGGCCGCGGCCGCGGCCGCCAGCGGCGTGCCCATCTCGCTGTGGCTCACCGGCGAGTCGGCCTGGTTCGGGCTGCCGGGCCGGGCCGGGGACATCTCGCTCCCGCACGCCGCTCCGCTGTCCGACCTGCTGGCAGGCGTACTGGCGGCCGGTTCGGTCACGGTGTGCACGCAGTGCGCCGCGCGCCGGGACATCGGCCCAGATGACCTGATCAGCGGAGTCCGGATCGCCGGAGCGGCCACCTTCCTGGCCGAGATCATGGCCGAAGGCGCCCAGGCCATCGTCTACTAACCCCACTCCCACCCCGCGTTCCTCTCCCACCCTGCGTGCTCCCGCGTCCGCGCTTCCCTTCGGTGCCCCGCTGGCACCCGCCGCATGATTTCGGGCCCGGCTCAGCTGCTGCAGGGCGGCGGAGGCTTCAGCGTCCATGATGGCGGCGCGGGCATGAAGGCTTCATGATTGCGGCGCTGGCGGGGCGCTGCTGATTGGGCGGGACTAGGCCGGGATGGGGCCGGCGGCCAGCCGCTCGGTGCGGAGTTGGGTGACCAGCTGTTCCTGCTGCGGGTCGATCCGCGCCAGGGGGCCGGTGACCCAGCTCAGCAGCAGGTCGGCCAGGCCAGGGTTGCGGACCAGCGCGGGGCCGTGCAGATAGGTTCCCAGGATGCGGCCGGTGTAGGCACCCTCGGTGCCGTCGCCATTGCCGACCCCGGTGATCACGCTGGCCAGCGGCTTGACCTCGGGGCCACGCCGGGTCACGCCCTGGTGATTCTCGAAGCCGGTCAGCCGCTCTACGCCCAGCGCCGGGTCGACGTCCGCGGTGATCTCGCCAACACCGCGGCGGTCGCCACGACCGCTGGCGATGTCGAGCAGGCCCAGTCCGGCGACCGGCTCGCCATCGGCGCCGCCGAATTCGGTCCCGATCATCTGGTAGCCGGCGCAGACCGCGAAGACCACGGCGCCGCGCGACGCGGCAGCGGCCAGTCCGCCGCCGCCCGCCAGGCGGCGGGCAGCCAGGATCTGCGGCAGGTCCTCACCCCCACCGAGCAGGTAGATGTCGCCGTCCACCGGCACTTGCTGATCGGAGTTGACCTCGGCGATTTCCACGCCGAAGCCACGTAGCCGGGCCCGGCGGGCCAGTACGAGCAGGTTGCCACGGTCGCCATAGGTGCTGAGCAAATCCGGGTAGATCCAGACCAGCCGGATGGCCGACGGCCCGCGGCGGCCGTATCCGGGCCCCAGCCCGTTTCGCCCTACTCCGGAGTCCATGCGCCTCTCCCTTTAGCCGATGCGCCCGAGAACCGTTCGGATGTGCTGGAACGCCGTGTAATTGGCGATCACTTCCATCGAGGTGCTGCGAGCCATCTCGATCGCCTCGTCGACGCTGCCGGCCAGGCGGAAGGCGACCTCGTCGGCCTCGAGCCGGACCGCCAGATCGGTCTTTCGCTCGCCGGTTACGAATACTGGCCGTCCACGGAGCCGGCGGTAGTCCACGTCCCATAGCCAGGAGGTATCCCGCCCGTCGGGGATCTGGGCGTTCACCCCCAGCAGGACAGGCACCGGCGGCGGCACCAGGATGTCGAGCGCTTCCAGCCAGCCCGCCGGGTTCTTGGCCAGCAGCAGCCGCAAGGCACAGCCGTGCCGCTCGACCTGCGTGTAGCGGCCCGCGACCGAACGGACCTGGCTAATCGCGCCGATGGCCTGCCCGAAGCTGATGCCGAAGACCTCAGCCGCGGCCAGCGCGACTACCGCGTTGGCCCGGTTGGCCCGGCCGGGAAGGGCCAGGTCGAGCGAGCGGGACCGGCCACCGGGGTCGATCACCTCATCACCGGCCAGCACCCAGCTCACCGGCGGACGCCGGTTCGAGCACTCGCCGCAGTACCAGTCCTCGCCGTCGCGGCGCAGGTGCGAGCCGCACTGCGGGCAGCACCAGGAGTCATCGTGCCAGCGCTGGCCCGCCGCGACCCAGGTAACCTGGCGGGCCTGCCCCGCGGCCCATGCCACCAGTGGGTCGTCGGCGTTGGCGATGACCCGGCAGTCGGGCGCGGCGGCCAGCGCTGCCCGCCACCGGCGCGCGAGCATCCAGATTTCCGCGGCCCGGTCCATCTGGTCCCGGCTGAGGTTCAGCAGCACCACGACCCGGGCGCTGGTCGCCTCGAGCATGGCCGGCATGTAGCTCTCGTCGACTTCCAGCACGGCCAAGGTGGCATCCGGCGCCTTGGCCAGCGCGGAGACGAGTCCGGCCTCCATGTTGGCGCCGAACGCATTGGATGCGACCTGCTGGCCCATGGGGCTCAGCGCCGCCGTGATCAGCCTGGTCGTGGTGGTCTTGCCGTTGGTCCCGGTGACCAGGATGACCTGGCGCCCGCGAGCGAGCAGGGACAGCAGGTCCGGTTTGAGCCGGAGGCCGATAACACCGCCGATGACCGAACCGTCGCCGCGGCCGGCCAGCCGGGAGGCCCGGCCGGGCCGCACCGCCGACCGTGGTGGCCAGGCGCGCGCGCAGGGGAAGACTGGTATGCCGGGACGGCGGGCTCGTGCTCATCTCGGCCCTGATGCTATCCGGTTGCGGTCTGCCGCACGTCCGACTCCCACGCCTGCCGGATCATCCGGTTCGGCCAGGAGAGCACGACCTCGAGCCAGCCGGGTTCCCGCCGTGACCGCCGGCGCCCATCAGCCGGGCGGCGTGCCGCAGCCGCAGTTGCGAGCCGAGCCCGTCCCGGCCGTGGCCAGGTCGGCGTAGAGGCTGGCGCCACCGTCTTCACCGAGCAGGGCGGTCGTGGCCAATTGCCGGTTGTGCTGGGACTCCATCGACATGGGATGCTGCCGCAGGCCGCTGATCCGGTCCCGGACCCGGATCCCGGGCCAGTCGGGCAGCCCAGCCAGGCCGAAATCCAGCGGCGGCGCGATGTCGTCGGACCGGACGTGTCCTGACCGAAAGGATGCACCCGTTCCATCTCGTGCAGCCACCGCAGCGGCGGGATCACCCAGACCTGCCCGGCACGGAACAGAACCGGATCCTCGCTTTCCAGCATCCGGGCCGCGACCGCCGTCAGGGCCGACATCAGGCTGCGCGGGTTATAGCTTGGCCGGAGCCCGGGTGCCCGGGCCGTGACGGCGCTGTCGATCACGTCTGCCAGCACGCATTCCCGGCGCCGGGGACTGAGGTCGGCCCAGGCCCGGCGGAGCGGGAACGGCACCCGCGGTACGGGCCGTCCGGCCACGAACGCGATGACCAGGGCCTGGATCCACAGCCGCGGCCACGCCTGGCTCTCCTGTCCGGCCAGCAGTGCGGCGGCGTGCAGTTCGTATCCGGTGCACGGACGGCGCTGGCAGCGCTGGCCGCACGCGGCGGACCTGCGCCCGGCCAGCAGCGGCTGCCCACCCGGCCCACCGCCCGCTAGCGGGACCCCGGATTCGCCGGTCTCGAAGACCGCGTCCACCGCCTGGCCCGATTCCCGGCAGCCCCCCTCCCAGCAGGCCCTCTCCCAGCAGGCCCGTTCCCGGCAGGCATGGCCTCAGACGGCATGGTCCCGGAAGACCGGATGCCCCGGGCGCTCGGCCGACTAGGCGCCCCGTTCGGCGGACTGGCCGTCCGTTTCCGGCGAGGCCCGGCCTGCTGGCCCTGAACGGTCCGGACCGGGCTGCACTGTCTTCCGGGAAACCCGGCTCGGCGGCGCCGTTTCGCAACGGACCTGAGTTGGCCGGACGGATTCCGGGAAAGCCGGGATCGGCGGGGCGGGCTCCCGCGAAGCCGGAGTCGGTGGAGCGGGTATCGCGGAAGCCGCGGCTGGCCGGGCGGGTTCCGCGGGGGCTGGACCCGGCGGGACGGGTTCCGGGGAGGCCGAGCTCGGCTGGGCGGGTCGCGGCGCTGCCGAGGGCGGGGTCAGGACCGGCCGGCAAGCAGGATTTCGGCACCGGCGGCGCGGAGGCTGGACAGCAGATGGCCGAACCACCCGGGAACAGCTGCTAGGCCAGACGGGGACTCGAGGACCACGGTAAGACTGGAGATGTGGTCGGGCCTGGCGTTGCGGTTTGGGGCGAAGGACCGATCGCCTGCGCCCGGACGCCCACCGGCGAAGGGAGGGGCGCCAGGCATGGTCCCGGCCAGCTCGGCGACTCGCAGCAGCAGCGTGCCGGCCAGGAAGGACACGGCCTGGTCATCGGCGACGGCACCGTTGGCCATCAGCACCCGGGCACGTAGCAGGCGGTTCAGGTCGGCCGGGTGACCGCCTTCCAGGAACCGGCCGGCTGGCCCGGTCCACAGCACGTCCAGCCGGGAGGCCAGGAACCCGGCCACGCTGGCGCGCATGGCCTCGCTGTAGCCGAGTTCGGTCGCTGCGGCCGCGATGGCTCCTCTGAGCTGGGCGAAGCTGGGGACGACAGGGGGTGCAGCCGCGTCGGGACCAGCCCAGCCGGTGCGCAGGTCCCAGCCGCAGTCCGCGTAGCTGCGGCGCAGGCCGGCCCGGACCGCCGCCGCGACCGGCTCGGCCAGGCCGAACGCCGTCTCGAAGAGCCCGGCCAGATGGTCAGCGTGGGCCTGGACGGGGTAGCCGGCTCCGGGCTCTAGCGGATTGATCATGACCGGCGGCGCCTGCTGGCTGGCGACGTCGATGACCGTGACACCCGCCGGCGCCAGGGCGTGCCCGGCTCGGACCGGGAGGTCCGGCTAGGGCGATTGCGAGCCACGGCCGACCCGGGCTCGCCTCCGCTGCGCTAGTCACACTGAGTGAATATCAGATTACACTGAGTCACGTCAGCGAGATCCGTGCAGTTCCAGGTCAGAGCGGGGCCGCTCCGGCCGGTCCGGTCCACCACTGGTCAGCGCCGGGGTTTGCGCCAGTCCAGGCGCGGCGGCGGCGGTCCCAGATTAGGTGGCGGCCGGTCACCACCCGAACGCCAGCTCACCGGCGTAGCCGCCGGGCCAGCCTCCGGGACAACGTCCGGTGCGGAGGCCGGATCAGGCCGCGGGCGGGGAACCTGCGGGTTCTCCTGGGCCGAGACCGGACCGGGCGGGGTCCTTGGCGGCTGAGCTGAATGTGGCTGGGCTGGGACCGGCCGGGCTGGGGCCGGTGGGATCCGGGCAGCTGGGACAGAACCGGGCGGGCGCGGGATTCCTCCAGGGTCAGCTCGGTCGCCACGCTGAGGTCGCCGATGCCGGGGTTGGCGTCGGCCATCAGGACCTGACGGCCGGCCGGGCCGGCGTAGGTAATGATCATCGCGCTGGCCGGGAGGCGCTGCAGCTCGTACTGCTCGACCAGGAACTCCCGGGACCGCTGCATGGCCAAGGCCAGCGATTCGCTGTCACCGGCCGCCCGGGAGGTGGTCCGGCCCCAGGCAGTGCTGGTGCTGACGCCCGCGCTCACCGACTGATTCTGCCCGGTGGTCAGCGAATCGCTGGTTTGCACGCTGCGCGAGTAGCTGGGCTGAGCGGGCAGCAGCATGCTGGACTCGCTGCGGCTCCGGCCCGCGCTGCGCGAGGTGTTCTCGCTGACCGACCATGAGTCGGCCGAGGAGTACGTCGAGGAGGCCGTGCTGGTGTAGGCGTCCGAGGTCGTGTCGGTGACGGACACCCCGATCGTCTCGGTCAGCTGGGACAGCACGAAGCGGTGCTCGCTGCCGATCTGCTCGCTGGCCGCTTTGGCATCCTCGACGTTGCCCAGCCGCATGAAGGCAACAGCGGCGTTGCCACGGCCCAGCCGGGACCGGACGTGCGGCGGGATGGTCCGGTAGGCCAGGACCAGCCCGGTCCCGCTGGTCTCGCAGGCATCGCAGAGCCGGTCCAGCGTGTCGCCGCGCAGCCGGTCCGCGCCGAGCAGGAACACCGTGTGCTGCCAGGGCTGCGCTGGCGGCGTCTCGCGCAGGGCGTGCGTCAGCGCCACGGCCAGGTAGGTGCCCAGCACCCGGCCGCCGAGGACACCGACCCGGCGGCCCAGCGCGACCACGCGCAGCGGACTGCGCGGCCGCGGGGCCGGTGCGGTGCCGATCGCGGCCAGCTTGCGCAGCTGGGACTCCAGCACCCAGGCGCGTTCCAGGACGACGCGGTCGGTGGCCCCCTGGCCGAACATGGCCGTCAGCCGGTCCATCTGCTCCGCACTGATCAGCCCGGCGGCCACGTCGTCGCGAGGATCGCCTGCCTGCGCCAGCACCCGCAGGCCGGCGCGACCCGGGCCACGGTTACCTCGCCGCCAGCCGAGTCAGCACCGGCCAGCACATCGATGACCCGCTCGAGGATGACGTTGTCCAGGGCCAGATCCCGGGCGGACGGCTCACGGTCCACACCCGCACCCTCTCCGCTCCCGCCAGCCCCGGTCACGCTGACCACCAGGGACAGCACGTCGGCCAGGGCCTCCCGGCTGAGCCCGGTGCCCAGATCCAGCCGGGGCAGGTCCTCCGGCAGCACCCAGACCAGCGGGTCCAGGCCCGAGGTCCGGCCGGCCGCGAGCAGGTCGAGGCCTACCGCACCTTCGGACAGATCGAGCACGGTGACCTCGCCACCCGCCGCCAGCCGCTGAGCGGCGGCCGTGGTGAGCATGGCCGACCAGCCGGACAGGGTGCCGCCTGCCACGTCCACCCGGTGGACGCTGTCCGGCGCGCACACCGCGTACCAGCGTTTCTGGTCCTCGAAGGCGGCCCGCAGCTCCTGCCAGGCCTGCATCTGGGCGGCGTGCTCCTCCTGCCAGGCGAACAGCCGGCTCTGCTGTGCGTCCCGGAGCCTGGCGACCCGGTCCCGCTCGGCCGCCAGCCGCGACCGCAGCGCCCGCTCCCGCTGCCAGATGACGTACCCGGCCAGAGCCGCGACCAGCACGCAGCAGGCCAGCCCGAGCACGGCCGCCAGCACGCCTACGACGCCGGCCGCACCGAGAATGACCAGGATCAGCCCGGCCCCCAGGGCCACGGCGCAGGCGGCTCGCAGCGGGCGGTTCAGCTGGCTCTCCTCGCGGCGCTGAGCCACGGCCCAGTCCGGGTTGACTCGCTCCTGCTCCGGCGGGGTGGGCCGGCGCGGCGGCGGCCCTGGCTCGGGATGCACGGTGGCGTACTGCCAGCCCAGGTAGATCCGCCTGCCTGATGACGATGGCACCGACGATGGCACTGAGGTTGGCGATGGTGTCACGCGCCCTCCCAGGCCCGTTGCGGCACGGTAGTGGTTCCCTGGCTGCGGCGCAACGCCGGGACCCGCGCCCGCACGGCCCGGCCGTGCGGCACGACCCGGGGCGGATTCCGCACCGCGAGCAGGAATTCCCCAGGGCCCAGCGTGGACATCGGGGGTGGGCTGGGAGCCTGCTCCGTTCGGCCCATTGGGGGCCCGGCCGGGTCCGGCGGGCCGTCTTGCTCCACGGCCCCAGCCACCGCGGACAGTCCCAGCGCGGACAGCAACCCGGCGGCGGCCGCGTCCTGGATCTGGTGGGCCACCACCACGTTGACCATGCTGGCCAGGTCGGCGGCCACCGGCGCGGCCGTGGTCGTGGCCAGCACCGGCAGGCCAGCTTGTGCCCCGTGGGCGATCATGTCGGTGACCGGGCCGCGCGGCATCGAGCCGCACTCGGCCAGCCAGATCAGGCCGTCGCCGTCCACGCCGATCCGGTTCAGGGCCGACCCAGCGACCAGCAGATCCTGGCCGATCAGCCGGCAGAGCATCTCCGGGCTCGGCGTCCCGGTCGTGCCGCCCAGCCGGAACAGCACCACCGCACGCTCGGTGACCGCTCGGCCCAGGTCGATCTCGCCGCCCGGCCGGGACGCTGGACGGAGCCAGCGGGCAAAGCCCGACCCCCGCAATTCGCGCAGCTGACGGGTGAGGTCCGCGGCCGTGGCGGGCTCGGCGTGCAGCAGGCTCATCGAGACCGCGGCGCGTTCGGCCAGCGCATCGCGGCGTGCGTAGGCCGCCGGCACGTACGCCATCCGCGCTCGCATCGCGGTCGGATTGAGCAGGTGCAGGACCTCGTCCAGGACCGGCACCCGCGGATCGCCGGGCGCGGCGTCGAGTAGCTCGAAGACGTCCTGGAGGTAGGCCAGGCAGCTCCGCCGGTACTGGCGGCCGGGGCCGTCCCAGCTGGCCATGGCCGCGACCAGCGCTGCCCTCCGGGCGGGGTCGCCATGCCGGAACGGCTCGTAGCAGGCGGCCCAGTCCGCGGCGTCCCGGCTCGCGCCGAACACCTGCAGCGGCGCGCCGGCCGCGGCGCAGACGGCGGCTAGCCGGCCGGGCAGGTCGGGGTCGCCGCTGAAGTCCACCGCCAGCACAGGTTTGCGCCGCCGCACAGCCGCGTGCACCAGCTGGAAGCTGGTGGTCAGCACGTCCGGTGCGGCCGAGCCGCAGACGGCCACGCCGCCAGCCGCTTCGGCCCAGGAAAGGGTGACCCGGGATCCGGTACCGGCGGTCACGCCCAGGCACCCACCGTCGCGGGTGACCACGCCACCGGCCCGGATAGACCGCACCGTCGCGGCCCGCCGGGCCGCCGCCAGCAGGCCCGGGCGGGCCGGACGCAGGTCCTGCTCGTCGGTATGCAACCAGGTCAGCCACCCAGCCAGCGCGGCCTCGGCCGCTCCGGTCACCAGGGCCAGCGGCAGCTGCCGCGGCAGCCAGCTCGCCATGCCGGTGAATGCATTGGTGAAATGCAGCAGGTGGGTGACCTGCTGGCCGCTGGCACCCAGGTAGCGCGCGACCCGGGCCGGGCCGGCGGTGAACCCGGCTATCGCGGCCCCCGGACCCACCGCCACGGTCCAGATCAGGCCCCCGGCCGCCGGAACGGCCAGCCAGGACAGCCGCCACCGGGTGACCCGGGTGATCAGGTAGAACACGACGGCCAGAATCAGGGTCAGCTGGGCGAACAGGACATGCCCGAGAACAGCGGCAACCAGGCACAGGGCGAGGGCCTCATCGCGGCGGGGCATCCCCCGGGGAACGAGGTATCGGGCACGCCGTGGCATCTATTCCGCCTCTGTCACGACCTTGGCCGGCGTCTGCGATCCAGCGTCCCAGGTGGAACGCGCGGCTGTCCAGGAGGTTACGCCCTCTGCGTGACCAGATCCGGTAATGGCGCGCTGACCGGCGCCTCGGTGGTATCAATGGCGACCCGGAAAAGCTCGGGCCTCATCATCACCACGGTGAGACCGGCCGGCTCGCCGGTGGCGGGATCGTCGAACCGGACCGTCACGGTAATCACCGGCTGCCCCGGGGATAGCCGCAAGCTGCGGGCGACCGACGGCTGCGGTGGGCTCATCTCCACGCTCACCGCAGCGGCCGGCAGGCCGTTCAGGACCGCGTCAAGTGAGGAGATCTCCGTCTCGCCCGGACCGGCCGCCGCCCGGTCTTCGCCGGCACCGTTGCCCGCCGCGTCGCCGAGGCCAGCGGTCGCGGCCGCGGCCTCGTTCAGGTAGGCGGTGGAGACGGCGGCGGGGTCGCCCGCGGCCGCCCAGACGCACCGCACCACGCGGACCTGTGTGCCCGGCGCCAGGCCGAGCGCCCAGGCCACGTCCTGCGGCGCTTCCTTCTGGGCCGTGTGCCGGGTCTGGCAGCTGATGCTGCCACCCATCGGATCCAGCCGGGTTCCCAGGCCCGCGGTGCCCTCGACCTGGATCCAGTAGTCGGCCGGGCTGGCCCGGTACAGCTGGCCGTCCGGGAGCCGCCGGACCATCGAGCGGCGGGCCAGATCGCTGATGGCCGCGTCGATCTCGGTCAGGCTGACGTTGTAGCGCCGGGCCAGGGCGCTGCGCCGGGGCAGCCGCCACCCCGGCTCACGATGCACCAGCGCGGCGGCCATCCGGTCGGCCAGTACGCCGGTGGCCCCGGCCAGAACCCGCGGCTCATCGCCCGCCGCGGCGTCGCCCGACCGGGCTGTCTCACGGCGCGGGGCGGCCGGCTGCTGGGGAACCGGGCCCGGCGGGTCCGCATCCAACGGCAATCGCCCTCACTCGTCATCGGCAGAGCGCGGGCAGGCGACCCTGCCCGCCCCACGCCCATTGAATTCACTTGAGGTAAACGGAAGACAAACTAAAAAGGAACACGCAGACGGCCACTTCATGGCGGGTAGGTGAACCCGGCCGGTCATGCCGCGGCCAGCCTGGGCAAAGGACGGCCAGCCGAGCGGTCAGCTCAGCGGGTCAAGCCCAGCCGGCCGGTCGCCCGGCCGGCTTGTCAGCCCAGGCGGCCGATCAGCCCATCCGGCCGGTCACATAGGCCTGGGTGCGGCTGTCCCGCGGGTCCTCGAAGATCTGCGCGGTCCGGCCGTACTCCACCAGCACCCCGGTCCTGGTATCGCTCTTCTCGTCTCGCAGCACGGAGTAGAACGCGGTCCGGTCGCTGACCCGGGTGGCCTGCTGCATGTTGTGCGTGACGATGACGATCGTGTACTCGGACTTGATCTCCTTCATCAGGTCCTCGATCCGGCCGGTGGCGATCGGGTCGAGCGCCGAGCACGGCTCGTCCATCAGCACCACGTCCGGCTCGACGGCCAGCGTCCGGGCGATGCACAGCCGCTGGGCCTGACCGCCGGACAGGCCCAGGCCGGACTTCTTGAGCCGGTTCTTGACCTCATCCCAGAGCGCCGCCCGCTTCAGCGACCGCTCGACGATCTCGTCCAGCTTGCCCTTGTTGCGAATGCCGTTGATGCGCGGCCCGTAGGCAATGTTGTCGTAGATCGACTTCGGGAAGGGGTTGGCCTTCTGGAAAACCATCCCGATGCGGCGCCGGACGGCAGTCGGGGAGACGTCGCTACCATACAGCGGCACGCCGCGGTAGCGGATGTCGCCTTCCACGCGGGCGCCGGGGATCAGGTCGTTCATCCGGTTGAGGCTGCGGAGCACCGTCGTCTTGCCGCAGCCGGACGGCCCGATGAACGCGGTGATCTCGTTCTCGTATACGGTCAGCGAGACGTCCGTCACCGCGCGGAACGCGCTGTAGTAGATCGACGTGTTCTGCACGTCGAAGATGGACGTGCCGGTTGATGTCTCGCGTGGCGCCGTGTCGGGGATGTCCAGCTTGGGGAGGACTTCGGCATCCTGCTGTACTTTCAGCTGATCCTGCTGCTCTTCCATGGGATCCCTAGCGCGTGTTGCGGGTGAACAGGGCCGTGATGATGCGGGCCGCAATCATCAGTATGAACGTAATTGCGACCAGCGTGAGTGCCGCGCCCCAGGCGCGGGCGTTCGCGCCGACGTAAGCGGACTGCGCGTTCGAGAAGATCTGGAGCGGCAGCGCGGTGTCCGGCCCGCTGAAAAGGTTGGGGTTGGTCTGCTCCACCGTGAGGATGGTGAAGATCAGCGGCGCCGTCTCACCCGCGGCCCGGGCGACGGCCAGCAGCGCACCGCTGACGATGCCGCTCAGCGCGGCCGGGAGCACCACGGTCAGCGTGACCCGGGCCTTGGTCGCGCCGAGAGCGTAGCTGCCCTGCCGGAGGCTATCCGGCACCAAGCGGAGCATCTCGTAGGAGGACTGGATCACAATCGGCAGCATCAGGCAGGCTAGGGCAAACGAGCCCGCCATGCCCGAGTAGCCGAAGTGCAGCACCCAGATGATGTAGATGAACAGGCCCATCACGATCGACGGCACGCCGGTCATGACCGAGGACATGAACGAGATGAGCCGGGAGAGGAAGCCGTTGCCGCCGTACTCGTTCAGGTATACGGCGCCGAGCACACCCAGCGGTATCGCCAGCAGCGCGGCGAAGCCGGTGATCTCCAACGTGCCCACCACCGCGGCGCCCATGCCGCCCACGCCGAGCGGCACGACGTTGGGCGGGATGGTGCTGTTGGTCAGGAACTGCCAGCTGATGGCGGCGGCGCCCTTGGCCACCAGCGTGACGAGCACGAAGGCGAGCGGGATCAGGATGATCACGAAGGCGAGCCACATGAGGATCGTCATGATCTGGTTCTTGGACCGCCGCCAGCCGGACGGCTCCCGCAGGTCGACTGGCTGGCCCAGCGAACCGGAAGCGGCCGTCATCATTCCCCCCTTGCCCGGCGCGCCGAGCGCGCCACGAACCAGCGGGCCACCAGGTTGACACCGATGGTGAGCACGAACAGGAACAGGCCCAGCCCGATCAGCGCCGAGCGGAATTCGCCACCGGTGGCCTCGCCGAACTGCAGCGCGATGATGGCGGCGATCGACTGGCCCGTATAGAAGAGGTGCGGAGTGACCTGGACCGAGGCGCCGATGACGAGCGCGACCGCGATCGTCTCGCCCATGGCGCGGCCGAACCCGACCAGGATCGCGCCGACCACGCCGCCCTGGCTGTGCGGCCAGACGGCGCCGCGGATCATCTCCCAGCGGGTGGCGCCGAGGGCGTACGCGCCCTCCTTGTCGATGTCCGGCACGGTCGCGATGACCTCACGGGACAGCGAGCTGATGATGGGCGTGATCATGATGGCCAGGATGAGCCCGGCGGTGAAGAACGCGGCACCGCTGACCGCATCGCCGCCGAAGAGCGCGTCGAGGACCGGGATGCCTTTCACGCCCGAGGCGATGTCCTTGTAGATCGGCTGCAGCCAGGGGACAAGGACAATGATGCCCCACAGGCCCCAGACCACCGAGGGAACCACGGCGAGCAGGTCGATCACGTACACAAAAGGCCGCGCCCACCGGGCAGGCACCACCTGGGTCAGCAGCAGCGCGATGCCGATGCTCACCGGCACCCCGATGATGAGCCCGATGACCGAGCTGATGACCGTCCCGTAGAGGACGCCCATTGCGCCGAAGTGGGTGCTGCCGTCGAACTGGACGGAGAAGATTCCCTTGAACCCGGCCGTGGTCAACCAGGTGGTGGACTGCTGCGCCGTGGTGATGGTGATGAGGACGAGGATGACGAGAACAAGGAGGCCGGCGGCGAGGGCCAGGATCTGGAAACCCCGGTCGCCGAGCGGCCTGCGCCGTTTGAGCGGGTGGGCGGACCCGGCCGGGGTGGCCGGGTCCGCCTTCGTCACGGTGCTCATGACGGCTCGCTCGTCCGAGCGACGCGAATCATAGACGTAACCTTTATGAGGTGATCTTGCTCAGCTGCGCTACTGCCGCGGAGTCGATGCTCGCCGGAAGCGGCGCCAGGTTGAGCTGGGTCAGCAGCTTCTGGCCGTCGCCGAGCAGGTAGCCCAGGTAAGCCTTCAGCATGGCCGCGTCGTTCGCGTTGGGCTGCGTCGCGTAGACCAGATCCCACGACTGGTAGGTGATCGGGTAGGAGGTCGCACCCGGCTCGTCGGCCGCGGAGAAGGTCAGATTGGCCTTCGGGGTGACATGCGACGCGGCCGCGGTCGCGGATGCGCTGGAGGGCGCGACGTAGTCACCGGCCGAGTTCTTGATCGACGCGGCGGACAGACCGCTCGCGGTCGCGGTCGAGAAGTCGACGTAACCGATGGCGCCCGGCGTGGACTTGACGGCCTGCGCCACGGCGCTGCCGCCGTCACCGGCGCGCGCCGTGGACGGCCAGCTGATGGTCGAGGAGGTACCGAGCTTCCACGCGCTGCCGGCCGCGTCCACCAGGTACTGCGAGAAGTTCTGCGTCGTGCCTGAGGAGTCAGATCGGACAGCCAGCGTGATCGACGTGCTCGGCAGGGACAGGCCCGAGTTGAGAGCCTTGATCGCTGGGTCGTTCCAGGTCTTGATGGTGCCCTGGAAGATCCCCGCGAGCACGGTCGCGTCCAGCTTCAGGCCCTTGACGCCGGACAGGTTGTACGCGATGGCGATCGGGCCGATCTGCACGGGGAAGTACAGGATCGTCTTCCCCGCGGGAACCTTGGACGCCTCCTTCGACGGGACGGGCGAGTCAGAGCCGGCGAAGAGCACAGTGTTCGAGTACAGGTCGCTGCGGCCGCTGCCTGAGCCGACCGGGGCGTAGTCGATGGTGATGTTCGGGCTGACCGACTTAAAGGACGAGATAGCCGTCTGCTGGAAGTTGGTCTGGAACGTCGAGCCGGCCGCCTTGATGGTGCCGCTCGCCGTGCTGGACGACGAGCTGCTCGATGAAGAGCTGCTCCCCGAGCTGCTGCTGCTGCCGGAGGCGGCGGACGACGAGCTCGATGAGGAGCAAGCGGCGAGTCCCATGGCCGCTGCTACGGCGACCACCCCTACCGTCGCGGCCTGCTTTCTGCGTCCATGTTGCATATTCGGGTACTCCTTATGGGTTTCAGTCTGTCCCGGCCGCCGTCTTCACGGCCGCCCGCTAGCCGTGCAGAGCAGGCCGGACCGCCGGTCAGCCTGCTAACCGTGGTGTGCGAGTACAGTCTGCCGGCCTCACCAGAACAGGCGGGCAAACCGGAAATGGACTTCAGGGGGCCAGAAGGTTAACTTCTGGTGTCTTGGCCCGAATGGAGCGGATCGCGGCCCGGGTGGCAGGCATGCCAGAACGGCCGGCGCGGCCGTTCAGCCGGCTAATCGACGCTGATGGCAGGCTACGCTAAACCGGTTCCGCTAGCCGGCGCAGGCCGACGCGACTAGTCGACGCTAGTCGGCACTGCTAGTCGGCACTGCTCGTCGGCTGGGTTCCGGCCAGGTAGACCACCCGGCGGGCGATGTTGACGGCGTGGTCCCCGAGACGCTCATAGAACCGGGCCACCAGCGTCATCTCCATGGCGACCGGGAGCGCCATCGCCCCGGCGGCGAGCTCGGCGATGAGGCTGGCGTGCAGCTCGTCCATCTCATCGTCCCGCTCGTCCAGCGTCTCGGCGACGGACCGGTCACGCTGGTACCAGGAATCCACCGCCTGGCGCCACATCTCGGAAGCCAGGTTTCCCATGCGTTCCACCAGGCCCCGGGCGCGCGGGGACAGGTCGGCACCGAGGATGTGGTTGGACCGGACGGCGATCTGGACCACCAGATCGTGGGAGCGCTCGAGCTCCGGTACGATCCGCAGCACCGAGAGCAGGAACCGCAGGTCGGCGGCGACCGGAGCCTGCAGCAGGATCTGCCGGTTGACCAGCTCCTCGACCTCGCGGTAGAGCGCGTCGATGACCCGGTCCCGTTCGGTGAGCTTCTGCAGCACCTCGCTGTCACCGGTCAGCAGGGCCTGGGTCGCCTCAGGCAGATCCTCGGCGACCATGGCGAACAATTCGATGACCTTGGCCTCGATGGCCTCCAGGTCATGCTCAAACTCCTTGCGCGGCTCGCCCATGGGGCCAGGCTAGACCAGATAGCGAAAAACCGCGGGCGCCGGGGATGTCCCCCGGCGCCCACGGCGGTGAATATCTGCTGAACGGCAGCCGACCAGATAACGATGGTTCAGATCGTGACGTCGACCTTGGTCACCTGGCCGTAGTCGGCCTGCACGGCGCGTTCGGCGCGTACGCCGCCCGGCGCCAGCACGCGGAGCGTCCACGCCCCCGGCGCCGCGAAGAAACGGAATCCGCCGTCGTCGCCCAGCGGGACCTCGGCCACGAACTCGTCACCGGTGCCGAGCAGCCGGGCGTAGCCGGTGCCGACCGGCGCGCCCTCGCGGGTGACCCGGCCCTCGACCACGGCCTGGTCGCCGCTGGCCGCGCTCACGCTGACGCCGCCCGCGGGCGCGCCGCAGCCGTCCGCACTCGCCGGGCCGCTCATCGGCCATCACCCAGCTCGATCGGCACGCCGACCAGCGAGCCGTACTCGGTCCAGGAGCCGTCGTAGTTCTTCACGTTGGCCTGGTCGAGCAGTTCGTGCAGCACGAACCAGGTGTGCGCGGACCGCTCGCCGATCCGGCAGTAGGCGATGGTGTCCTTGCCGAAGTCCAGCCCCGCCTCGTCGGCGTACAGCTCGCGCAGCTCGTTGTCGGAGCGGAACGTGCCGTCCTCGTTGGCCGCCTTGGACCAGGGCACGTTCTTGGCGGTCGGGATGTGACCGCCGCGCTGCGCCTGCTCCTGCGGCAGGTGCGCCGGGGCCAGCAGCCGGCCCGTGAACTCGTCCGGGGACCGGACGTCCACCAGGTTGCGCTTGCCGATGGCGCTGACCACCTCGTCGCGCAGCGCGCGCAGCGAGGAGTCCTGCTCCTTGGCGGTGTACGAGGTCTTCGGCCGCTCCGGCACGTCGCGGGTCAGCTCGCGCGAGTCGAGCTCCCACTTCTTCCGGCCACCGTCGAGCAGCAGCACCTTGTCGTGCCCGTAGACCTTGAAGTACCAGTAGGCGTAGGCGGCGAACCAGTTGTTGTTGCCGCCGTAGAGCAGCACGGTGTCGTCGTTGGAGATGCCCCGCTCGGACAGCAGCGTCTCGAAGCCGGTCTGATCCACGAAGTCCCGGCGGACCGGGTCCTGCAGGTCCTTCTTCCAGTCGAGCTTGATCGCGGTGGGGATATGCCCCTTGTCGTAGGCGCTGGTGTCCTCGTCTACCTCGACGATGACGACACCAGGCTCACCGATATGGGCCTCCGCCCAGTCGGCGTCCACCAGGACGTCGGATCGGCTCATGTGGATATTCCTCCTTCTCCGGTCACGTCCCCTAGGCGGACGGCCGGACCCTTAGATTGCGCTGGATGAACAGATACACCTGGCAGCCCAGGCAGATATCGAAGGCGGCGTTGAGAAAGGCCGCGATCAGCGCGAGCGCGGTGAACACGATGCCAGCCGTGGTCGCCCCGAGGGCGTAGCAGACCACCCCCGCGGCGGCGATGACCAGGCCCATGCCCTGCGCGAACCGGGGCGGTGCCTCGGCTTCGGTGTGCGCGGGCGGCCCGAGCCGGGGCCGGATCAGGTACCGGTACACCAGGCCGTACGGGTGATACCGCAGGCCAGCCACCGCACCGATCGCGAAGACAGCCACCTGCGCGGCCAGTAGCCACACGCTGCCGGTGACCAGCACCACCGCCAGCACGATCACGGTGATCACCGCACTGAAACGAGGACCGCGCGGGTCGATTTCCATGGCTTTTACTCCTGCCGCTGAGCGGGCATTCCTCCCCAGTCACCATGCCGCCTCGCGCGCGTTCGGCCGCCGCGAGCAGTGCGCGGCACCGGCCAGAACTGCGGATAAGGGCAGCAGGACTCGCGGACAGATGGCGGTGGCGACGTGGCAGAAATCCACCGCACGCCGCTTCGTCAGCGCCGCCGCTGTCCGGGCCGTCGCTGTCCGGGAGGTCACGATCGGAATGCTATGCGGGCTCAGCCGGGCTGTCACTCCCAGGACCGCGGATATTTCCGCTGTCGCCGGCCGGAGTGCCATGGTCACTCCCCACCCGCCGGAGCGGCGATCCCGGGCGCCGTGACTCCGGGTTGGTGCGCGTCCGGCCCGATCACGGTGCCGAGCGCCGCGATCACGTCAGCCTTACGGGGCAGGCCGCTGGCCCGCTTGACGATAGCTCCGTCCGGCCCGAGCACCAGCACGGTGGGCGTGCTATTGACCTTGAGCCGGTGCACGAGGTCCATCCGTTCGGCCGCGTCGACGTCGATGTGGGTCACGCCGTCAACCATTCCGGCCACCTGAGCCAGGATCTGCCGGGTCGGCCGGCATGGCGCGCAGAACGCGGTGGAGAACTGCACCAGCGTCGCCCGCGGCCCCAGGGCGGCGCCGAGGTCTTCCCCGGTCAGCACCTCGGGTCCGGTTCCGGGCGGCACCGGCGCAGCATCCCCCCGGACAGGCCGAACGGGCGTGGTTCGTGCCTGGCCGGCGGGCCGGAAGCGCCCCGCGCGGCGGCGCAGCGTCAGGCCGGACACCGATGCCACGATCAGCGCCGCGGCCAGGGCGATCAAGCCGACGGTCATACCGGTAGACAGCACGCCCGTGCCGCTATCCATTCCCGCCCGGGCCAGCTCAGGCCGCGTTGGCCGACAGCAGGACCTGGTTCCCGGCCGTGATCTGGAACGCGCTGATGGGCTTGGCCGAACTGGCCATCGAACCCGTGTACCAGACCTTGCCCTCGTCCCGCGCCGTGGTCCAGGCCGCGACCTGGGTCCGGCTGCCGTCGGGATGGACCACCCACAGCTCGCACGTGGTCCCCGCCGGGATGTGGTCGACCAGGACCTGGAATGAGTCGCCCCACAGCTCGCGAGAGTAGGAGATCGACGCGGTGGCTCCGCTGGTCGGGCTGGTGGCCTGCACGGTTTCCCACTTGGCGCCGCCGACCGCCAGCGGGACGGCCACGGTCTTGTTGCCGCTCCCGGCGACGCTCAGGCCGCCGAACAGGCCGCCCGCGATGGCCGCGACGGCCGCGGCCGCGGCCGCGCCGCGCCACCGGTTCCGGCGCCGCCGGGCCTGGGCCAGGTCGAGCACGGTGCCCATCAGCTCGGCCGGGGGCTCGTCTTCCGCGCCGGAGTTCTCGACCGGGGTCTGGACGGTGTCGTCGGCGCAGATCCGGCTGATCTCGTCCGGATCCACCCGGGAGAGCAAGGCGGGCAGGCCGGCCAGCCCGGCCAGTTCGTCCCGGCAGTCCCGGCAGGTGGCCAGGTGGGCGTCGACCAGCGACCGCTCGGCCGGATCGATGGCACCGAGCACGTAGACGCCCAGCGACGGCCTGGCGTCGGTGCATTCCCATGTCTGGGTCATGGCGCCAGTCCTCGTTCCTGCAGCGCCAGCTTGAGCGCCTTCAATGCGTAAAATGTCCGGGATTTCACGGTACCTGGGGGTATTCCCAGCGTGGCCGCCGCCTCCGCGACCGAGCAGCCGCGGTAATAGGTCTCGACGATAACCCGCCGGTGGTCTGGCCGCAGCGAGGCCAGCGCGTCCGCGACGGCCCATGATTCGAGTGTGCGGTCGGCGTCGTCATCCGAGGGCAGCAGTTCCAGCGCCGCCTGCCCGGTTTCGGGCGGCCTGGCTTGCCGGGCACGGTAGGAGTCGACCGCCAGGTTGCGCGCGACGGCAAACAGCCACGGCCGGGCTGGCCGGTCCGTCAGCGCCTCGGGATGGCGCCATGCCCGCACGAGCGTTTCCTGCACTAGATCCTCCGCACGCTGCCTGTCACCGCCGGTGAGGTGGAGGGCGTAGCGCAATAGGGCTCCGCCGTGTTCGGCGTATAGAGCCCGGACGAACGACTCGTCTGCCACCCGACCCGGCCGGGGCGTGATTCCCGCATTCGGCACACCCTGAGGTACGTCCGGCGGGACCGGGTGGTTCATCGGGGGAGGAAAATATTTCTCTCCAGGCACCCCGTCGCCACCGAAAGCGGGTGGTCCGTGCTGGCTCATGCTCTGTTTTCCGCCCGCTCGAGGGAACTGCCGGTGCGCGGCTGGCCGATATCCACCCAGTGTGGCGCAACACACACGCCATGCCCACCCTGCCGGCCTGCCGGCTAACCCCCGGCGAACTGCGGCAGTACCTCGACCACGGCCGCGTCCGTCAGGACCAGATCGGCGGCCACCCGGTGGCCCGCGGCCAGGCCGTCTACCAGGAACGATGACCGGGCCAGGACGGCGCGCAGCCGGTCGTCGCCGTCGCGCCGGGCCACGATCTCCGCCAGGGCCTGCGCCAGCGTCTCCGCCTCGACCGGTTCGGTGTCGACTCCGGCCGCTTCCCGGGCCGCGGCCCAGTACTGGATTGTCACTTTCGCCATTTGAGATATCCTCTTGTGGACGGACCCGGGCGGTGTTGCCCCCGGGTCCTTGTTTGTTTATACAAGGAGTCACGCAGTATTGGTGCGATTGCACCCAGGCGAGTGGAGGTGCCACCGAGTGAGCGACCTGCTGCTGATCACCGGCGTACTGGAGCCGTCCTCGGAAGTGCTGCCAGCCCTGGGCCTGCTGCTGCATCCGGTCCGGGTGCTGCCCGCCGAGGCTTCCGCGCTGGTGGAGGCGCCGCCCGCTGACGCCATCTTGATGGACGCGCGCCGCGACCTCGCGCACGCCAAGAGCATCTGCCGCCTGCTGCATACCACCGGCCTGGACTGCCCGCTGTTCGCGATCGTGACGGAGGGCGGCCTGGCCGCGGTCAACGCCGAATGGGGCGTGGACGACGTGATCCTGGCCTCGGCAGGCCCGGCCGAGGTGGAAGCCCGGGTCAGGCTGGCCATCGGCCGCCGGGCCATCGCCGCGGTCACCGACGCGCCGGACGAGATCCGCTCCGGCGAACTGGCCATCGACGAGGCCACCTACGCCGCCCGGTTGCGCGGCCGCACGCTCGACCTGACCTTCAAGGAGTTCGAGCTGCTCAAATTCCTCGCCCAGCACCCGGGCCGGGTCTTTACCCGCGCCCAGCTGCTGCAGGAGGTCTGGGGGTATGACTACTTCGGTGGCACGCGCACCGTGGACGTGCACGTCCGGCGGCTGCGGGCCAAGCTCGGGCCGGAGCACGAGGCGCTGATCGGCACCGTGCGCAACGTCGGGTACCGGTTCGTGCCGGTCAAGGGCGAGCGGGCGGAGCGCGGCCCGGACAAGGCCCGCACTGAGAAGGCCGGCCACGAGCGCGGCCGGAGCAAGCAGGACCTGGCCACCCAGGGTGTGCCCGCAGGCCGATGACCGGCTGGCGGGTCACCAGCGGCACTGGACTCACTGGTGCCGGCCTCGCGCTGGCCCAGATCGCCGAGGCGCTGGCGCTGACGCAGGCGGCCACCGCGGCCGACGGGATCGGGCCGCTGTCCGAGCACGTGCTCCTGCACCTGCGCTACGGCGGCGACGAGGCTGGACCAGGACAGGACTTCGTGGTGACCGCCGGCGGCGAGATCGCTGGCTATGCCTTCCTCGACCCGCCGGGAGCGGACGCGGAATCTAGCGGCGAGCTCGTGGTCCACCCGGCCCACCGGGGCCAGGGTATCGGCCAGGCTCTGCTGGACGCACTGATCACGGCGGCGGACAGGCATCCGCTGCGAGTGTGGGCGCATGGCGACCTGCCGCCCGCCAACCGGCTCGCCAGCAGCTCCGGATTCGAGCGGTTTCGCGCACTGTGGCAGATGCGCCGGCCCCTGGACGCATCCCCGGGCGAACCGGTCTGGCCGCCGGGGCGGGTGCTGCGCACGTTCGTCCCGGGGCAGGACGAGGACGAGTGGCTGGCGCTCAACGGGCGGGCCTTCGCCAAGCACCCCGAGCAGGGCGCGTGGACGCGGCACGACCTCGACTTGCGGAAGCGCGAACCGTGGTTTGACCCGGCTGGGTTCTTCGTCGCCACCCACGACGGGGTCATGACTGGCTTCCACTGGACCAAGGTTCACCCGGCCGGAGAGCAGGGTGGCGGCGAGGAAGACGGGCCGGTCGGCGAGGTCTACGTGGTGGGAGTCGACCCGGCCGAACAGGGCAGCGGGCTGGGCCGCGCGCTCACCCAGGTCGGGCTGCGCCACCTGCGGGATCTGGGCCTGGCCCAGGTGATGCTGTACGTCGACGAGGACAACACCCCCGCCATCCGGATGTACCAGCGACTGGGCTTCGAGCGCACCAGGACCGACGCCATGTACCGCCGCCCGCCGGACGGCCGGTAGCCGCGCTAGCGGCCGCGGATCCCGAGCGCCTCGTCGAGCTCCGCGGCAGTCAGCGGCCGGTCCGTCGCCGCGACCGCCGTCAGCACCTCGGCGTAGAGCTCGATCTCGTCGAGGGCCACGCGGTCGTGGACGCGCAGGTCCAACTGCCTGGGAATCGTGCTCACCTCCGGCGCTGATCGCGATTCCGTTCGCTTGCGCCCTAGGTTACGTGCCGACACTGCTCCTCCGCATGACCCAAGCGGGCCATTCGACTACCACCTTCACGTGCGGTTTTACCCAGCCCAGCGGTAACGATTCGCCAAATCTGCAGCAGACTTGCCGTCAATCTTGTAATGCAGGTCCCAAGAGTCACACGGGCACCTTGGATTAAAGCGCTCGTTTTTCGTCACAAAGCTCATTAGCCACGAACATGGACGAAGGCGATCAGAAACGTGCTGACGTCACACAGCCATCGGGACAGACCGGAGTACTGCACGCATTCACCCCGTCCCGCACGTCGGGAGCACGCATACTACTGAAGTGGCGGTCTGCCGGATCACCCAGACGATCCGGCCGCTAGCCCGCCCGCTAGACTCCGGGCACCGTTCCCGCCTATTTCGTTCGGACAACAATGAACTCGGGAAGCCATGAATGACAACGATGATCTCCTGCCGAACCTCGCCCATGAAGATGCCTTCGAGATGCAGATGCGCGGCTATAGCCGCCGTCAGGTAGACGAGTTCATTGCCCGCAACCGCAGCCAGATCCGCGACCTCGAACAGCGCCTGGCCCGGGCCCTTGACGAAAGCGAGGAGCTGCGGCGGGAGCTGACGGCCGCGCATCAGGAAGCCCTGGGGGCCAAGCCCGCCCACGAGGAGGTCAGCGAGCGGATCTCCCAGATCCTCAAGCTGGCCGACGACGAGGCCCGGTCGCAGAAGTCCAAGGCGCACGAGGAGATCGCCCGGCAGCGCAACGACGCCCAGGCGGAGGCCGAGAAGTACCGGGCCGAGGCGCGCGAGCAGACCGAGCGCATGCTCACCGCGGCCCAGGAGCAGGCCGAGCGGGCCATCACCTCGGCGCGGACCGAGGCGGAGAAGACGGTCGGCGCGGCCCGGGCCGAGGCCGAGCGCACCACGAACGACGCGCGGAAGAAGTCGGAGACCGCGCTGACCAGCGCCAAGGCGCAGGCCAAGAAGGCGCTGGACGAGGCGACGGCCCGGGCCACGGCCATCCACGACGGCGCCGAGCGCCGGCTGAACCTGCTCTCCACCCGGCACAACGAGACGCTCAAGCGGCTGAACGACATCCTGGACGGGGTGTCCGGCCTGGTCGCGGCCGAGAACTCCCGGCCCAGCCTGGAAGAGGAAGTGGACCAGGCCACGGCCAAGACCATCGCCGCCGGGGATGCCGCCGGCAGCTCCCGCCCGGTCCCGGCCGACGAGAACAACCCCTCCGACCGGGAGCGCCCGGCCGCCGTGATCGGCGGATCGCGCCCGGGCCCGTCGGCCCAGGGCCGGCCGGCGGTCCCGTCCCGCCCGGCCAGCCAGTCCCAGCCGGCTCAGTCCCAGCCGGGCCAGCCCCAGCCGGGCCAGCCCCAATCGGCCCAGTCCCAGGCTGACACCCGGCCGGCCGGGACGGAGAAGCTGCGGGCCCAGCCCCGCCCGGCCTCGGTCATGGACCCCGAGGAGCAGACCGCGGGCATCCGGGTCATGCCCGGCAGCGACAACTAGCAGCAGCGCGACGCGGGGCCGGGGCTCGATGCCCCGGCCCCGCGCTGCGTCTGGCCTTTCTCGTGTCTGGCCTTTCTCGTGTCTGGCCCGTCTCGTGGCTGGCCCGTCTCGCGGCTGGCCCGTCTCGCGTCTGGCCCGTCTCGCGTGTGGCCTGCGTCGCGCTAGGCCCCGGTGTCCAGGCCGTGCGCGAGCATGTCCAGGCGCCGCAGGATGACGCCCTCGCGCAGCGCCCACGGGCACAGTTCGAGCTGATCCACCCCGAGCAGTTCCAAGATGGCGTCGGCTACGACGGCCCCGGCCGGCAACTGCGCCACCCGGCTGGCCGAGACCCCGGGTAGCTTGGCCCGTTCGGCCTGGGTCATCGTGGGCAGCCGTTCGGCCAGGCCGGTCACGTCGGCGTGGTGCAGAATGCGTTTGACGTAGGGCCCATCGCCGGACGGGGCCGCGCCCGCGATCCGCGCCAGCTGGCGGAACGTCTTCGAGGTACCCACCACCTGATCCGGCGGTCCCTGCCGCAGCATGCCGCCAACGCCACGGGCGATCTCGGCCCGCACGTGCTTGCGCATGCCGCGCACCTCCGGGCGCGACGGCGGGTCCTTGCTGATCCAGTCCCGGGTCAGCCGCCCGGACCCGAGCGGTAGCGAGGCCACCACGTCCGGCTCCTCGTCGATGCCCGACGCCACCTCCAGCGACCCACCGCCGATGTCGATCACCAGCAGGCGGCCAGAAGACCAGCCGAACCAGCGCCGGGCCGCCAGGAACGTCAGCCGGGCCTCGTCCTGGCCGGTCATCACGTTGATCTGGGCGCCGGTCTGCTTGCGGATGCGGGCCAGGACCTGCTCGCCGTTCACCGCCTCGCGGACCGCCGAGGTCGCGAAGGCGATGATGTCCTCGACGCCCTTGTCCTCGGCGATGCTGAGCGCCTCTTCCACCACGGCGCGCAGGCTGTTCTCGCCGCTGCCGGACAGCGCACTGCCGTCCTCGAGATGCGCGGCGAGCCTGAGCTCGGCCTTGTGCGAGAACGCGGGCAGGGGCCGCGCACCCGGGTAAGCGTCCACTACGAGCAAGTGCACCGTGTTGGACCCTACGTCCAGCACCCCGAGTCGCATACCCTGACGCTACCGCCTCAGGCCAGCTGCGGCCTTCGCGCATGTGAGGATCATTGTCCCGAACGGGCGGGGTGCGTGCGGATCAGGAGGCGCGGATGCGCAATGGCGAGGTGTCGTATTGGTGGCAGGCTCGCGGCATCCCCGACCAGCGGCCCGCGCTGCCTGGGCCAGCCGAGGCCGACGTGTGCATCGTCGGGGCCGGCTTCACCGGCCTGTGGACCGCCTACTACCTGAAGCGGGCTGATCCGGGACTGCGGATCGTCGTGCTGGAGGCGGCCTTCGCCGGGTTCGGCGCGTCCGGCCGCAACGGCGGCTGGGTCACCGCGGCCCTGCCGGGGTCGCGCCAGCGCTACGCCCGGGGCCCGCGAGGCGCCGGCGGCGTCCGTGAGCTCGAGCGTGAGCTGCGTGACACCGTGGACGAGGTGGCCCGGGTCTGCGCCGCCGAGGGTATCGAGGCCGGGCTGGTCAAGGGGGGCGAGCTGTCGGTCGCGACCTCGGCGGCTCAGGAAGCACGGCTGCGGGAACACCTGGACGCCGAGCGGGCCTGGGGCGACGGCGAGGACATCGTGCGGTATCTCGGCCGGGACGAGCTGGCCGACCGGCTCCGGGTGAACGGCGCTGGCGGCGCGCTGGCCCTGGGCGCCCTGTTCTCCCCGGACTGCGCCCGGATCCAGCCCGCCGACCTGGTGGCCGGGCTGGCTTCGGCGGTGACCCGGGCCGGTGTGCGGCTGTACGAGGGCACCCGGGTGACCTCGATCGAGCCGGGGCGGGCCCGCACCCAGGCCGGCGACGTCCGCGCGCCAGCCGTCCTGCGCTGTACCGAGGGGTTCACCGCGGCCCTGCCGGGCCAGCACCGGACGCTGCTGCCAATGAACAGCTCCATGATCGTCACCGGTCCGCTGAGCGAGGAGGCCTGGCGGAGCATCGGCTGGGACGGCTTCGAGACCCTCGGCGACGAGGCGCACGCCTATATCTATGCGCAGCGCACGGTGGACGGCCGGATCGCATTGGGCGGTCGCGGCGTCCCGTACCGGTTCGGCTCGGCGGTGGACCACGACGGCGAGATCGCGGGCTGGGCCGTGGCCCAGCTCGGCCGGATCCTGCGCCGCATGTTCCCGGCCGCCACCGGGGCGGGCATCGAGCACGCCTGGTCCGGGGTACTGGGGGTGCCGCGGGACTGGTGCGCCTCGGTCACCCTGGACCGCGCGACTGGCCTGGGCTGGGCCGGCGGCTACACCGGCCACGGCGTGGCCGCCGCCAACCTCGCGGGGCGGACCCTGGCCGACCTGGTTCGCGGCGTGTCCAGCCCGCTGACCACGCTGCCGTGGGTGGGCTACCCCTGGCGCCAGTGGGAGCCCGAGCCGGCCCGGTGGGCCGGCGTGCACGGCCTGTACGCCCTGTACCGCACGGCCGACCGGCTGGAATCGGGGCGTGACACTGCGCGCACCTCCTGGCTGGCCCGCGCGGGCGACGTGATCTCCGGCATCCCGCACTGACCTTGGCGACCCTGCCGGGCGGAGATGGTTCGCGCTCCGGGTTGGCGCCTCGGCTAGTTCAAGATCGTTCGTCGATATGGGCCGTCCAGGCAGCCCAAACTGCCGGAAGATAGCGCGTAATGTCACCGGTGGGGCAAGTGGGATATAGACAGGGTCGGAGCCGCTTTCCTGACGTTGCCGGTCCGGGTTGGCGGGAGGGCAGCGGGTGGGTTTGACGAGGCGGCTCAGGACGGGAAAAGGGAACGCCCTAAGCTGGCTGTCCTGAGTTCCAACGAGGGAAAGGCGGCGCATGGCCGAGCTGCAGGTAATCGCGCGGTATACGATCTCGGCCGGGCACGAGGACGAGGTCCTGGGGCTGCTGGCCCAGGCGGCCGAGGCCGCCCGCACCGAGCCGGGCAACCTCTCGTTCCAGGTCTACCGCGAGCTCGGCAACGACCGCGAGGTGGTGCTGCTCGAGCGCTACGACTCACCGGACGCGTTCGCCGCGCACCGGGAGACGCCGCACTTCAAGGAGCTGGTCCAGGGCAAGATCATCCCGCGGCTGGACAACCGGGTAGTCGAGACCTACAACGTCTCAGCTGAGCGCCCTGATCACGGCGCCAGCTTCTTGGACTGGGTGACCGCGGTGTGGTCCACGGTGAAGCCGGCCCGCTCGTAGATGCCGACCGCCCCGGTGGGAGAATCGGCGTCTACCCCCAGCGAGGCGGCGCCGAAGCCCGCGGCCTGACCGTCGGCCAGGGCCCGGGTCAGCAGGGACGAGGCCAGCCCGCGCTTGCGGGCGCCCCGGCGGGTGCCGACGAGGCCGATATAGAGGTCCCTGACCCCGGTCGCCTCGGCCAGGCCGTCGTATTCGTGGCTGATGATGATCCCGGCGGGCTCGCCGTGCTCGTAGGCGATGAAGCTGAAGGCGGCCCGGAAGGTGTGACTGGCCATGAAATGCGCCCAGCTCTCGGCGGAGGTCTCGGTCGAGCCCCAGTGATCCCTGAAGGCCTCGTTACGGACCAGCAGGGCCTGCCCGAAGCGCTCCGGGGTGAGCGGGAGGATCTCGATGTCTGGCGGCGGCGGCACCAGCACGACCTCCGCTGACAGGTCCCTGATCATCGCGTGGAACCAGCGGGCTGGCTGGTAGCCGTGCCGGGCGAACAGCGCGCCGGCCGCCGCGTCGCCGTCCCGGCAGGAGCAGGACAGGGACAGCGGCCGGCCAGGGAAGCGATCCCGGTGCAGCGCGACGGCCGCCGGCTCGGCCCAGTCAAACAGCGCGCCGCCGATGCCGCGCCGGCGGTAGTCCGGGTGCACCCCGCCCATGGAGCGCATGTCGTGCACCGGGTCGGCCGCGCCACGGGGCATGAGGAGGTCGTAGCCGACCATGGTGGCGCCGTCGAAGACGGCCACCGAGCCATGCGGGAAGTCCAGGCTGGGATCGCCGAACTCCTCGCGCAGGTCGGCCTCGGTGAAGACGTCCCAGGTCCCGTCGGCGGCCTGGATGGCGGCCGTCAGGCGGGCCCACTCCGCAGAGTCTGCAGGCTCGATCGGGCGCCAGCTGAAGGACTCGTCGCCGCTCATGGGCACATCCTGTGCGGGCCACCCGCGGAGCGCAATCGATTTACCGGGCGAGTCGACCGGGCGGTGATCATGCCGGGTTCGCCGCTCACTTCCGTTCGGCGGTCATTGCGGCTTGACCGCGCAGACGCAGAACTCGTTGCCCTCCGGGTCGGTCATGACCACGTAGTCGTCGGCCGGCTCGTGATGATCACGCACCACCTGGGCGCCGAGCCCGCTCAGGCGGCGCACCTCGGCGGCCTGGTCGTCGGTGTACAGGTCCAGGTGCATCTGGTCCCGGGCCGTCACCGGGTTTTGCGCCAGCTGGAGGGAGAGGTTGACGTGCTCCCCGCGCAGTACCCGGAAGTCATCGTCCTCGCCGGCAGACGAAGGGGCCAGGCCAAGGGCCTGACCCCAGAAACTCGTCATGACCTTGATGTCGGCGCAGTTGATGACCGTGCTGCCCAGCCGGATCGCCATGGAACCAGCTTGTCATGCGGCCCGGGTCGGGCCTGCCGGACGCGCCTCAGTAGATGTTCTTGACCTTGCTGCGCTTGGCGACCTGGCCCTTACTGTTCACGGTGAACTCCGTGACCTGCAGGTGGCTCGTGTAGTGCAGGGTCATGCTGCGGCACACGGTCTGGTTGTAACCGAGGGACACGGCGCCTACCTCACTCGAGCTCTTGCGGTTGGCGTTCAGCGCCTCGACGTCGGCGGCCACGGCGTAGTTGCCGCGGGCGGTGTCCTTGACGCACACGCTGACCTTCACCCTCCAGCTGGTCTTGCTGTAGGTGCCGGAAGCGGACACGCCAGACAAGACGGGGAATGAGAGCTTATGAGCGGGAGATTGCATGACGGCGGCGGATGCCGGCAGTGCGCTGAGGGTGACCATCGCCGCAGAAGCGGTAATGAGGGAAATTCGGCGCAACATGGAAATCCTGTACCTCCGTGATCGGCTTTAGGAAAGCACGCACGCTAGCAGGGCCCCGCGACCTGGGCAACGAGGTACACGAAAACCAGGCGTGTTCGCCAGGAAACAATGCGTGAACCTATGGAAAGGGGACACGCAGTCCGCCCGTTCGGCCAATAAATTGATGATTAAGCTTCTCTTTGCCGTTGTTTGGTGGGCGCATCCGGCACATCGTGCTGGCCGACGGCTGACGGGAGGACCTGGCTGGTGACCGAGCTGCGGATCGTGCATACCGCCGACCTGGAACCGGCCCTGTGGACCGCTATGCGAACGCTGCTGTACGCGACCTTCGACCGGTTTTCCGAGGATGCCCTCGACAACGCGCTGGGCGGCCTGCACGCGCTGGTGCTGGACGGCGGCGAACTGGTCGGGCACGGCAGCGTGGTGCAGCGGCGCCTGCTGCACGGCGGCCTGCCGCTGCGCACCGGCTACATCGAGGCGGTGGCGGTACGGGCCGACCATCGGCGCCGTGGGCACGGGGACGCGATGATGGCCGAGCTGGAACGGGTGGTGCGGTCCGCCTATCAGCTCGGCGCGCTCGGGGCCAGCCCGTTGGGTGCCAGGCTGTACGCCGCGCGCGGGTGGCAGCGGTGGCGCGGGCCGTCGTCGGCGCTGACCCCGGACGGGATCCGGCGCACCGAGAACAAGGACGGCGCCATCTGGGTGCTGCCGACCACGGAGTCGGTGGACCTGTCCGGTGAGCTGACCGCGGACTGGCGGGCGGGCTCCCTGTGGTAACGCGATTATAGCCGTTTTGCAGTAACGAGTTATCGGCAGCCCGGGTCAGCTCCCGCTCAGGCCGAGCAGGCCGGCGAGATCTTTTCCACGGCGCCGGGCACGGCCGGATCCCGGTGCAGGTGCGGGGTACGGGCGGTGTCGTTGGCCACGGACAGCGCGGCGTGCACCCGGATCCGGGCCGCCGTGGGGTCCAGCTGCGGCTGGTCCAGACGCAGCAGGTGGGCCCACTCGCTGACGAAGTCACGCTGGGCCCGGCGGGCTGCGTGCCGCTCACCCTCGGGCAGGTGGTCGATGTCGGTGATCAGCAGCCCGATGAGCTCGTGCTGGGTGTGGCTGAGCGTCACGTAGGAATGCACCAGCCTGCGCAGCGCGCCGGCCGCGTCGGTGGCCAGCCGGTAGGCGGTCGCGACGTCTATGGCCAGGGCAGCCGCGCCCCGCCGCATCGTGGTGATGAGCAGGTCGGCCTTGGTCGGCCAGTGGTTGTAGACGCTGGGCCCGCTGATGCCAGCCGCCTTCCCGATGTCCTCGATGCTGACCTGCGTGTACCCGTGCGCCGCGAACATGCGGACGGACCGGACGAGCAGCTCCTCCCGGCGGGACGCGGGCACCAGGACATCATGGATCCGCAGATCCGGCGCTGGGCCCTCTGCGGCAGGCAGGTCGGTGGCCAGGACGGTGCGAACCAGCCCGGCCAGCAGGTCCTCGTGAACCGGCCGGGGCAGGTCGAGGTGGTGGAAGGACGGGCTGGTCAGCACGGCCAGGACGGACCAGGCCAGTAGGTCGGCGGCGGGGGCGGCCAGCTCCGGCCGGACGGACCGGGCGTAGCCGGTGAGCCCGCGGCCGATCTCGCCGACCACGTCGCGCAGCGGCCGGTAGGCCTCGGGGGCCAGGTCCCGGGCCTCCCGCTGCCACATCAGCGCCAGGTGCCGCTGATCGAGGGCGTGCGCGGCCAGGCTGGCGGCAGCGGCGCCGGGATCGGCCAGATCCAGGCGGCCCATCAGCTCGCGGGCCGAGCCCAGGCCACCGGCCAGCACCGTGGCCAGGACATCCTGCTTGCCCGCGAAGTGCCGGTACAGCGCCGAGGGGCTGATGCCGACCGCGTCGGCCAGTTCGCTCATGCCCACCTTGGCGTAGCCGTGCTTGGCGAACAGGTCGGTGGCCGCGGCCAGGATCAGCTCGCGCCGGTTGTGCGGCCGGGTGCCGCGCGGCACGGACGCACGGGCGGGCATCGTCACGTTCGCCGGGCCGTCAGCCGAAAAAGCCGCCGCCGCAGACCAGGGTCTGCGCGCTGACGTAGTCGGATTCGGGGATGCAGAACAGGTACACCGCGCCCGCGGCGTCGGCTGGGGTGCTCGCGCGGCCTAGCGGGATCATCTGCTCCAGCGCGGCGAGCAGGCCGGGGTTGACCCCGACCTTGATCTGCTGGCCCTGCACGTCGATGGTGGCGTCGCCGCCGGCTGGGGCTTCGGTGAGCCTGGTCTTGATCAGCCCGAACGCGACGGTGTTGACGGTGACGTCGGTGACGATGGCAACCTTGCCGTCCAGCTTTCCCATCGAAGTGTGCTGCCTTTCGGGTTCAGTCGGGGTCAGGTCAGGTCGACGACGGCGTCGCCGCCCAGGGTGAGGGTGCCGTCCGCCAGGGTTACCTTCAGGTCCACCGTGGCCAGGCCGTCCGTGACGGAGGTGACCCGGCCGGTACAGGTGGGCTGGCCGTGCACCGGGGTGATCGCGGCGAAGCGGACCTTCACAGATCGCAGCCGTTCCTGCGGTACCCAGTCGGTCAGCAGCCGGGCCAGGTAGGCCATGGAGAGCATGCCGTGGGCGAACACGTCGTCCAGGCCGCCCGACCGGGCCACGTCGAGGTCGATGTGGATCGGGTTGTGGTCGCCGGAGGCACCCGCGAACAGGGCCAGCGTCGTCCGGGAGATCGGCTCGACGGTCAGCGGCGGCAGCTCCGTCCCGGCCCGGACATCGGGGGGTATCATCATCGCACCGCCTCCAGGGGACGCACCACGATGGTCGAGGCGGCGTCGGCGATCAATTCGCCGTCCCGCGTGATGCCGGTCTGCCTGACCAGGATCTGCAGGGAGTTACGGCTGATGACGTCCGCGATGTGTGAGCGCAGGGTGAGCGTGTCACCGGCGTAGGCCATCGCGTGGTACTGGAACGCCTGCCGGCCGTGCAGCACCTGCCGCAGGTCGATGCCGAGCTCGGCCAGGTAGCCGAACGGTTCGGGCCGCTCCAGCTCCAGGCCGAACAGGAACGTCGGCGGCACCGGCAGGTCCGGGTGGCCAGCGGCCCGGGCCGCAGCCACGTCGGTATAGATGGGGTCGGTCTGCCCGGTGACCCGGGCGAACAGCGCCAGCCGGCCACGTTCCACCGTGACCACGACCGGCTCGAACGCGTAAGCCCGGGCCTTGTCGGCGTCGATCGCCACGCTCAGGCCGTCTTCTCGTACAGGGTGACCACGGCGGCACCGCCCAGGCCGATGTTGTGCTGCAGCGCCACGGACACGTCCTCCACCTGGCGCGGGCCCGCCTCGCCGCGCAGCTGCCAGACCAGCTCCGCGCACTGCGCCAGCCCGGTCGCGCCGAGTGGGTGCCCCTTGGACAGCAGACCGCCGGAGGGGTTGGTCACCACCCGTCCGCCGTAGGTATTGTCGCCGTCGGCGATGAACTTCTCCGCGGTGCCCTCAGCGGTCAGGCCGAGCGCCTCGTAGCTGATCACCTCGTTCGTTGTGAAACAGTCGTGCAGCTCGGCGACCCGGATGTCGCGCGGGTCCACGCCTGCCTGCTCGTACACCTGGCGAGCCGCGGCGGCGGTCATGTCATAGCCGACCAGCCTCATCAGGTCGCCGTCGAACGAGGTGGGGGTATCGGTCGTCATCGCCTGCGCGGTGATGGCCACGTCGGTACGGAGCCCGTGAGACCTGGCGTACTGCTCGCTGACGAGCACCGCGGCCGCCGCGCCGCAGGTGGGCGGGCAGCACTGCAGCCGGGTCAGCGGGCCATAGATGAGCGGTGAGCCGAGCACCTCCTCGGTGGTCAGCGGCCCGGTGAACACGGCGTATGGGTTGCCCGCGGCGTGCTGACGCGACTTGACCGAGACCTGCGCGAACACCTTCGGGTCCATGCCGTACCTGGCGCAGTACGCGGCCCCGGCCGCGCCGAAGTACCGGGGCGCCGCCGGGACGTCGCCGGCGTCGCCCAGCTCGCGGATGAACGCATCGTCGAACCGGGTGAACGCGCTCGGGCGGTCGTCCCAGTGCGCCTTGAGCGCGCCGCGCTGCATCTGCTCGAAGCCCAGGGCCAGCACGCAGTCGGCGGCCCCGGAGGCCACCGCCTGGCGGGCCAGGAACAACGCGGACGAGCCAGTCGAGCAGTTGTTGTTGACGTTGATCACCGGGATGCCGGTCATCCCCACCTGGTACAGCGCGTTCTGCCCGCTGGTCGAGTCGCCGTAGACGTAGCCCGCGTAGGCCTGCCGGATCGCGGCCAGGTCGATCCCGGCGTCGGCCAGGGCAGCCCTGACCGCGCTGGCGGCCAGCACGTCGTAGCTGTCGCTCTTACTCGGCGTCGCAAACGGCACCATACCGACCCCGGCGACCGTGACCCGTTCCGTCATCCCGCTCTCCTAACCCACACAAGCCTAACTATTGCTTATTCACTTGATACACCGCACGGGGTTGACTTGGAAGGCTTCGTCGCAGAATGTGTTCTCTACCACGCTCATACCGATTCACAAACAGGAGCATCCCATGTACCTGACCCAGGGTCTGCAGCGCGGCGTCCAGCAGCAGCCGGACGAGGTGATGACGATCTTCGGCGCACGGCAGCGCACGTTCGGCGAGGTGGCCGGGCGGGTGTCCCGGCTGGCGGGTGCGCTGCGTGAACTCGGCGTGGGTGACGGCGACCGGGTTGGCATGCTGGCGCTCAACTCCGACCGCTACAACGAGTACCTGCTCGCCGTACCCTGGGCCAACGCCGTGCTGAACCCGGTTAACTTCCGCTGGAGCGTGGCGGAGATCGCCTACTCGCTGCACGATTCCGGCACCCGGGTGCTGCTGGTGGACGACCAGTTCGCGGCGATGGTGCCGGTCCTGCGGGAGGCGGCGCCCGGGCTGGCCACCGTGATCCACGCCGGGGACGGGCCGGTCCCGGACGGCACGCTGGGGTACGAGGACCTGGTGGCGGCCGCGTCGCCGGTACCGGACGCCCGGCGCGGTGGGGACGAGCTGGCCGGGCTGTTCTACACCGACGGGACCACGGGATTCCCCAAGGGCGTCATGCTGTCGCACCGGAACCTGTGCGTGTCGTGGCTCGGTTCGGCCGCGTCGGGGTACATGGGCCGCCCCGGCGCGCGAATGCTGCACGCCGCGCCCATGTTCCACTTGGCCGACCTGGCCTTCTGGGGGGTGACCGTGCTGCTCGGCGGCAGCCACGTGATCCTGCCGGCGTTCGACCCGGTCGCGGTGGCGACCACGATCGAGGATTACCAGGTGACCGATGTGCTGCTGGTGCCGACGATGATCCAGATGATGGTCGATCACGCCGACGTGGCCTCCCACGACCTGACCAGCCTGCGGTCGGTGGCCTACGGGGCCTCGCCTATCCCGCAGGCGGCGCTGGAGCGGGCCATGAAGGCCTTCCCGAGTGCGTCGTTCACCCAGGCCTACGGGATGACTGAGGTGGCCCCGGTGGCGACCCTGCTCAGCCCGGCCGGCACGGTGGGCGAGATCGTCGTCCGCGGCGGCCACGTCATGCAGGGTTACTGGAACAAGCCGGAGGAGACCGCGGCCGCGCTGCGTGGCGGCTGGATGCACACCGGCGACGGCGGCTATCTCGACGAGCAGGGTTACCTGTACGTCGTCGACCGGCTCAAGGACATGATCGTGTCCGGTGGCGAGAACGTGTACTCCGGTGAGGTGGAGAATGCCGTGGCCCGGCACCCGGCCGTGCCGCGTGCGCCGTCATCGGCGTGCCCGACCCGGAATGGGGTGAGCGCGTGCACGCCGTCGTGGTCCTGCAGCCGGAGCACTCGCTCACCGAGGCTGAGCTGCGCGAGCACGTCAAAGGGCTGATCGCCGGGTACAAGACGCCGCGGAGCATGGAGATCGCCGGGAGCCTGCCGATATCCGGTGCGGGCAAGGTACTCAAGCGCGAGCTGCGCAAGAAGTACTGGGACGGCAGCGACCGTCAGGTGAACTGACCACGGGTCCGGACGCCACGCAAATTAGCTGTTTACAACAGCGACTGTTGCTGATAGCTTTTCCGCGTGGAGATCGAACGACCGGCGGATTCCCTGGCGGGCAACGCCGGGTTCCTGCTGTCCCGGGTGGGCACCGCGGTCCAGACGGGCTTTAAGGAGGTGCTCGCCGGCTGGCAGATCCGGCCGCTGCACTACCTGATCCTGATCGCCCTGACCACCCGCGAGCACGCCTCCCAGCAGGACCTGTGCCAGGCGCTTCGGGTCGACAGCGGCAACATGGTCGAGCTGATCGACACACTGGAGAGGCTGGGGTATGCCGGACGCCGCCGTGACCCCGGTGACCGGCGCCGCTACCTGGTCGCCCTGACCGACGAGGGCCGGGCAGCATACGCCGCCATGACCGAGGCGGCCAGCCGTTACGACGCCGCCTTCCTGGCGCCGCTCGACCGGGCCGAGCTGGAGGCCCTGGTCGCGGTGCTGTCCAAGCTCTATGTGACCACCCCGGAGGGTCAGGGCCAGCCCTTTCCGCCGGACGCGACGGCCATGACCATGAGAAAGGACTAGCCATGACTGAACCAGTGCCACTTACAGCTAAGCCAGCGCCGCACCTGGCGCCAGCGGAGTTGCGTGCCTCCGACGCCGAGCGGGATCGCGCGGTCGAGTCGCTGGCCAGCGCGGCAGCCGAGGGGCGCCTCACGCTGGAGGAGTACTCCGAGCGCAGCGGCTCGGCCCTGAAGGCCCGCACGGTCGGTGAGCTGACCGCCCTGACGGCCGACGTGCCCGCCGTGCCCGTCCGCGACCTCGCCGGGCCGGCCGACGCGGAGATGACCGCGATCCTCGGCAACGAGTCGCGGAAGGGCGCGTGGGTCGTGCCGCCGCACCTGACCGTGCGCTCGGTGCTGGGCGACTGCCACCTCGAGATGCAGCACGCGGTCATCCGCCAGGAGGTGACCACCATCGACGTCACCGCCCGGTTCGGGGCGATGACCATCTTCGTGCCCGACGGCATCGATGTGCGGCTGAGCGGCCGGGCAGTGCTCAGCGCCAAGTCGTCGGAGCTGCAGGGCGAACCCCGCCCGAGCGCGCCGGTTCTGGTGGTCCGCTGCGATCTGTTCTGCAGCGCGGTCAACGTGCGCAGGCCCGCCCGCTATATGCGCTGACGTCGTGCCGCGCGCTGTGCTGGCGGACGGGGGCCTGCCAGCACAGACAGCAAACGTCCGGCCCGGCCCCCAGGGTGGGGCCGGGCCGGACGCAGGTGATCAGATCAGGCCTGGTCGAAGCGGTCGGCGTTCATCACCTTGCTCCACGCCGCCACGAAGTCGTGCACGAATTTCTCCTTCGCGTCGTCGCTGGCGTAGACCTCCGCCAGCGCACGGAGCTCGGAGTTCGAGCCGAAAACGAGGTCGGCGCGGGTGCCGGTCCACTTGACCTCGCCGGTGGCGCGGTCGCGGGCCTCGAACGCGTTCGCGTCCTCGGACGTCGCCTTCCACTCCGTGCCCATGTCGAGCAGGTTGGCGAAGAAGTCGTTGGTCAGCGACCCGGGGGTGGTGGTGAACACGCCGTGCTTGGAGCCGTCGTAGTTCGCTCCCAGCACGCGGAGCCCGCCGACCAGGACCGTCATTTCAGGCGCGCTCAGGGTGAGCAGATTCGCCTTGTCGATTAGCAGGTACTCGGCCGGCAGCCGGGTGCCCTTGCCGAGGTAGTTGCGGAACCCGTCCGCCTTCGGCTCGAGCGCGGCGAACGACTCGGTGTCGGTCTGGTCCTGCGACGCGTCGGTGCGCCCTGGCGCGAAGGGTACCTCGACGCCGAACCCGGCGTCCCTGGCTGCCTTCTCGACGGCCGCGTTACCGGCCAGGACGATCAGGTCGGCCAGCGAGATCTGCTTGCCGCCGGTGCTGAAGTTCTGCGCGATGCCCTCCAGGGTGCGCAGCACCGTGGCCAGCTGGTCGGGGTTGTTGACCTCCCACCCGCTCTGCGGCTCCAGCCGGATCCGCGCGCCGTTGGCGCCGCCGCGCTTGTCGCTGCCGCGGAAGGACGAGGCCGACGCCCAGGCCACCGAGACGAGCTGGGACACGGACAGGCCCGAGGCCAGCACCTGTTCCTTGAGCGCGGCGATGTCCGCCGCGCCGACGAGCTCGTGCGACACCGCCGGGCACGGGGTCCTGCCAGAGCAGCGTCTCGGACGGGACCTCCGGGCCGAGGTAGCGCACGACCGGGCCCATGTCACGGTGGGTCAGCTTGAACCAGGCCCGGGCGAAGGCGTCGGCGAACTGGTCCGGGTGCTCCAGGAACCGCCGCGAGATCTGGCTCGTAGACCGGGTCCATGCGCAGCGCGAGGTCGGTGGTCAGCATGGTCGGGGACCGGCGCAGCGACGGGTCCTGCGGGTCGGGGACGGTGCCCTCGCCGCCGCCATCCTTCGGCTTGCCACTGGTAGGCGCCGGCCGGGCTCTTGGTCAGCTCCCACTCAAAGCCGAACAGGGTCTCGAAGAAGCTGTTGTCCCAGGAGACCGGGGTGGGCGTCCAGGTCACCTCGAGGCCGCTGGTGATCGCGTCGCGGCCCTTGCCGGTGCCGTAGCTGCTCGGCCAGCCCAGGCCCTGCAGCTCGATCGGGGCGGCCTCGGGGTCGGGGCCGACGTTCTCCGACGGCCCGGCGCCGTGGGTCTTGCCGAAGGTGTGGCCGCCCGCGATCAGGGCGACCGTCTCCTCGTCGTTCATCGCCATCCGGCGGAAGGTCTCGCGGATGTCCCGGGCCGCGGCGAGCGGATCCGGGTTCGCCGTTCGGGCCCTTCCGGGTTGACGTAGATCAGGCCCATTTGCACCGCGCCGAGGGGCTCCTCCAGTTCACGGTCGCCGCTGTACCGCTCGTCACCGAGCCATTCGGTCTCCGGGCCCCAGTAGACGTCCTCCTCGGGCTCCCAGGTGTCCACCCGGCCGCCACCGAAGCCGAACGTCTTGAAGCCCATCGACTCCAGGGCGACGTTGCCGGTCAGGACCATGAGGTCGGCCCAGGAGATCTTGGCGCCGTACTTCTTCTTGACCGGCCACAGCAGCCGGCGGGCCTTGTCCAGGCTGACGTTGTCCGGCCAGCTGTTCAGCGGCGCGAACCGCTGCTGGCCGGCCCCGGCCCCGCCGCGGCCGTCGCTGATGCGGTAGGTGCCCGCGCTGTGCCACGCCATCCGGATCATGAGCGGGCCATAGTGACCGAAGTCGGCCGGCCACCACTCCTGCGAGGTGGTCAGCACCTCAGCGATGTCCCGCTTCACGGCGGCCAGGTCCAGGGAGCTGAACGCCTCGGCGTAGTCGAAATCCTCGCCCATGGGGTTGGACACGGCCGGGTTCTTGGCCAGGATCTTCAGGTTGAGCCGGTTCGGCCACCAGTCCTGGTTGGCGTCACCCTGGGTGGGGTGGACCAGGCCGTGCACGACGGGCATTGCTCGCCGGCCTCCGGGGTCGGCTCCTCCACGACGACAGGATCGTGGTTCTCATGGTGCTCAGACATGAAAATCCTTCCGGGATATGCGGATCACGTGATCCAGGAACTGCGGGCGGTGAAACAGTCGGGGCACAGGCCCCAGTAGGTGACTTCGGCCTCGTCGATGACGAAGCCGTGGTCTTGCGAAGCGGTCAGGCAGGGCGCGTCGCCGACCGCGCAGTCGACGTCGGCGACGGCACCGCACGAACGGCATACGACGTGATGGTGGTTGTCGCCGACGCGGCGCTCGTACCGGGCTGGGCTGCCCGCCGCTCGATCCGGCGCACGAGCCCCGCCGAGGTCAAGGCGTGCAGCGCTTCGTAGACGGCCTGGATAGAGACGTGGCCGGTGCGCTCGCGCACCCCGGCCGTGATCGTCTCCACGTCGAGGTGGTCACCAGCCCGGACCGTCTCCAGCAGCGCGACCCGGGCGGCCGTGACGCGCAGCCCAGCAGCCCCGCAGCTCCTCGGCGGCGGCCGCGCGGCTGTGCTGCGGTCATGATCACCAACCTATCGCCATAAACACAAATGGCTCAAGACAACGAATTGTCCAAGTTTGAGATCGCCGCATGACCGCCGGCCCGCCACGGCGACCCTTCTCGCTGGCGGTTACGCGGACGGCGTCCGCGGGACCCGGCCCATGAGGTAGAACTCCTCGTTCGGCATAGTCCTGGTCAGGTGCGCCAGCCTGTTCGACATGGCGAAGAACGCGCTGATCGAGCCGACGTCCCAGATGTCGTCGTCGGTCAGGCCATGCACGCGCAGCGAACCCAGCACCTCGTCGTTCACCGTCCACGGCTCGACCGCCAGCTGGACGGCGACCTCGAGAATGGCCTGCTGGCGGTCGTCGAGTTCGGCGCTGCGCCAGTCGGTGGCCACCTGGTCGGCAATCCGGGGGTTGCGCGTCCTGATGCGGGCGATCGCACCGTGGGCCACGACGCAGTACAGGCAGTGGTTCTCCGCGCTGGTGGCCACCACGATCAGTTCCCGGTCGCCTTTGCTTAGCGCGGGCGTCTCCTTGTCCATGAGCGCGTCGTGATAGGCGAAGAACGCACGCCATTCGGCGGGCCGCCGGGCCAGGGTGAGGAAGATGTTCGGGACGAAGCCGGACTTCTCCTCGACCTCCTTGATGCGGGACCGCAGGTCTTCGGGGATTTCCTCAAGCGACGGCACGTCGAACATGCCCCCCACCCTAACTCCCGGCCAGCCAGGCGGTTCAGGTGACTTTGCGCAGCTTCACGTCCATCGACGGGGTCCAGGTCACGCCGTCCGGGCTGGACTCGTGGTGCGCCACCTGGGTCAGGCCGCCGTCGGTCAGCGTGACGGTGCAGCGGGTCCGGCCCCCGATCCAGCTGACCACGTCACCGTCGATCTCGACCCGCGAGCGGTGCACGTTGCCGAAGCTGTCGTAGAAGGTGGAGCTGTAGGCCTCGCCCTGGGCGCCGATGATCTCGACGCCCCCGACGGACGTGCCGCCGATCTTCCCGAAGGCCGAGTGAACGACAAAGAACCCGCCCGGCGCCCATTGGTAGGAATCGCTGGTGAGGATCGGGACCGACGGGGCCTCCGCGGTCCCGATGGTGTGCCCTTCGTTGATCCAGTTGCCGATGAGCACCTCCAGCCCCTGGTGGCGGCCGTCGCGGACGGGAGCGGCCAGGTCCGTGTGCTGGATCCCGGCGGCGACGTTGACAACGCGAGCGGACCTGCTGGGACTGGACATCGGGCTCCTTCGGGGCAGTGGGCGGAACGATCACACCACAGGGTCGTAGCGGTCACGACCGCATCGACATCGGCTAGTGCCTGCCCCTGGGCACCGGCCAGTGCTACAACCGGATCTGGACGTCGATCAGTCAGGAGGTGGTCATGCCCGTCATCGTCGTGACCAGGCTGCGATTGCGCAATCCCGCGTTGCTGGATGAGTTCTTCACCGCTGCCGTCGCCGCGATCGAGCAGGCCCAGAAGGAAGCGGGCAACCTTGGCGCGGACGCACTCGCCGACGCCGGCAACGCCTGGTGGAGCGTCAGCGCCTGGCAGGAACGCGCGCTGATGGAGGCCTATGTGCACAGCGAGCCCTACCAGGGCATCAGCGCGCGCCTGGATCATTTCTGCGATGAGGCCACCTTCGTCGACTGGGAGCAGGACAGCGCCGGCCTGCCGGACTGGCAGACGAGCTGGCGCCACCTCACCGCTGACGGCAAGGCCGGGACGCTCACCCATCCTTCGGCGGCGAACCAGACCCGGGATTTCCCGCGGCCGGTCCAGCCGCCAGCAGCCCAGTGATCATGGCGAGCGGCCAGCGCAAGCGCGGCCACTAGGCGGCCGGGATGACCTTGCGCATCACGCAGTGGTTCTTGCCCTTCGGGCGCTCGTAAACGAAGCCGGCCTTCTCGTACATGCTGCGGGTGGCGTTGTAGAGGAAGGAAGACGAGATCTTCTTTCCGGCGGTGTCCTGCGGGTATCCCTCGACGACTCCGCCGCCGGCCCGGGCGATCAGATCCAGCGCCCCGCCGAGCGCAACGGCGGCCACCCCTTCGCGACGGTGATTGCGGTCCACGAAGATGCAGGTGATCCGGTAGTCAGGCCAGGAGACAAGGTTGGCTTCGTACTCCTTGCGGTGATGGATACCTGGGAGCTCGGCCGGCGTCCCGTACTGAGACCAGCCCACCGCGACGTCACCCTCGAACACCACCGCGGCGTGCGCCATCCCCTCTCGCACCAGGAACTCCTTGTACGGCTGCCCGGCTTCGACATCGGCACCCAGGTCTTTGCGGCGCGGATGGAACCACGTGCACCAACAGCCGAACCCCGCCCCGTTGTGCTTCTCGAGCAGCTGGGCGAAGGCATCCCACGTCCCGGTATCGAGCGGCCTGATTGTGTACGGGCTGATCGGGCTCACGACGGAAACCGTACCCACGTTTACCGGCGTTCTACGTCCGGACTGGCAGGCCCACCGGAGCGCGGTACCGGATACTGAAAAGACACCGTTTACCGTGAGCGGTAGCGTAGTGCCGGTTCTGTGCATGGGGTTATCCGGTTACGGGGGTGGCCGGCAGCAATCCTGGGTCAGGGAAAGGCGACCGGCGTATGACGCATCTCGATACGACTAAGCCCAACATCGCCCGGATCTATGACTACTGGCTCGGCGGCAAGGACAACTTTGCCGCCGACCGGGCCGCGGCCGAGGCGGTGCGGCAGCAGCGTCCCGACATCGCGGATCTGGTGCTGGAGAACAAGCAGTTCCTGACGCGCGCCGTCAGCTACGTCGCGCAACAAGGGATCCAGCAGTTTCTCGACGTCGGTTCGGGCCTGCCGACCTCGCCGGTTCGCGCTCAGGGCGCGGCACCGCTGTGGCAGGCCACCCATGAGGCAGCCCAGGCGGTCGCCCCGGATGCACTGGTGTGTTACGTGGACAATGACCCGGTAGCGGTGGCGCATTCGCAGGCCCTGCTGGCCCACGGCAGCCGTCAGGTGACCGTGGCCGAAGGGGACATGCTCGACCCGCAGGCCGTTCTTTCCAGCCCGGTGCGCCACGCGGCCGGCTTTCCGCCTCGATGCTCCGGTCTGCGTCATGCTCGGCTGTGTGCTCCATTTCCTGGAATACGGAACCGCTCACCGGGTGGCGAGCAGCTTCATCGAGGCGCTGCCGCCGGGCTCATTCGCCATCATTTCCGTGGGCCGCGGCGACCACGAGGTCGGCGAGGATTTTGCCAGCACCTACAACGCCCAGCACGGCAGCAGCGTGTTTAACTTCACCCGCGAGGAAGTCGCAGCCTTGTTCAGCGGCGTGGAAGTCGTCCCTCCGGGAATTGTGCCCGCCCCGGCGTGGCGGCCCGAAACACCGGAAACCCCGGCGGCGAAAGATCGCCAGGCCATGATTCTGGCGGGAGTGGGCCGTCGGGGGTGAGGCCGTCACGTCCGGGCTCCGGACGGGCTGCCTTGATGGTGGTCAGCAGCGCGTGACATCCTCGCCGCATGACTGCGGGCACGTATCTCCTGGAACCGGTCGAGACCCTGACCCCGGCGGCGATGACCAGGCTCAGGCAGATCTACGAAGAGGGATTCCCGCCATTCGAGCGGGCCGAGTTCGCGTCCATCACCACGGCGCGGCGGGAAGACGAGCTGGCCCTGGCGCTGGTCAGCGACGGGCAGCCAGCCGGCTTCGCCCTGCTCCGCCCGCTCGGCAGCACAGGCTGGATCTACCTGCGTTATCTCGTGGTCGATGGCGCCCGGCGCAGCCAGGGCCTGGGCGGGCAGCTGTGGAAGCAGCTGGCCGCACGGTTCGGCGACGCGGGCTACACGCTGCTGATCTTCGACGTCGAAGATCCGGACGAGCCGGGCTGCGAACCCGCCCAGGCCGAGCTGCGGTGGCGCCGGATCCGGTTCTACCAGCGGCAGGGCGCGAGCCTGCTGCCGGTGACCGGATACTGCTCGCCGGAAATCGTGCCGGGAACCTCGGGCTGGTTCCCGATGCTGCTGATGACCGCCCCGCTGGCCGGCCACCCGGGCGCGTCAGATCCCGGCGGGGCCAGTGCCATCGTGGAAGCGGTCTACCGGTTCCGCTGGGACCTGGAGCCCGGGCAGTTCCCCGCGATCAGCGTGCATCGGGGTGACCCGGCGCAGAACCCTGGGCCGCGGAAATGACGGCCGCCGATATGGTGCTCGCTAGGGACCAGGCGGAAAGGACCTGAGGTGGTCGTCGACTTCGAGCTGGAAGAATCTGTCGCCCGCATTTACCTGAACCGTCCGCACCGGCTCAACGCGGTGGTGCCGGAACTCACCGACGCTCTGGTCAGGGCGCTGACCAGAGCCGGGCAGGAGGGGGCGCGGGTAGTCGTGCTGGCCGGGCGCGGCCGGGCGTTCTGCTCCGGTCACGACCTGAAGGAGAAGCTGCCGCCGGAGACGGTGCTGGCCACACGGCAGCGCGTCGACCAGATTCAGGAGGTGACCCGGGCGATCCGGCGGTTTCCCGGTCCGGTCATCGCGGCCGTGCACGGCTACGCGCTGGGGGCCGGATGCGAGTTCGCGCTCGGCTGTGACCTGGTCGTCGCGGCCGAGGATGCCCAGTTCGGGTTCCCGGAGGTGTCGGTGGGGCTGAGCGTGACCGGCGGCATTTCCCGGCTGCTGCCGCTCCTGGTCGGCCCGGTCCGGGCCAAGGAACTGCTGTTGCTCGGCGACCGGTTCGGTGCGGCCCGCGCGGTGGAGCTGGGGCTGGTGAACCGGGTCGCGGCGGCGGGCCGGCACGAGCAGGCCGCGGCCGAGATGGCGGCGCGGCTGCGGGACCAGCCGTCCCTGGCCATGGCCCTGGCCAAACAGGCGCTGGACCGGGGCGCGGAGTGTGCCCTGGAGGAGGCGATGGCGGCCGAGGTCGACTTCGCCGCGCTGACCGTGGCACCCGGGGCCCTCGATGGGCCCTGACGCGACGAGCCTGCCGGCCGACGCTCGCGGCGGCGGTCCGTGTGGCGGCGAGCCGGTGGCCGGACCGGATCGCCTGGCGGTTTGATCCCGGCGAGGTGCTGACGTTCTCCGACGTGGACAGGCTGACGGCAGGCTACGCCCAGGTGCTGGCCGAGCGGGGCGTGGCGGCCGGTGACCGGGTAGCGCTACTTATCCGGAACGAAGCTGCGTTCCCGCTGACCTGGCTGGCTCTAGCCCGGCTGGGCGCGGCGGCCGTGCCGGTCAACACCAGGTACCAGACCACCGACGCCGGGCATGTGCTGCGCGCCTGCCGCGCGTCGGCCATCGTGACCGGCGCCGGGTTCGGGCCGCTGCTGAGCCAGCTTCCCGCCGATCTGCCCGCGCTGGGACGGGCGATCCCGGCCGCCGAGCTGGCGGCCGCCGTGGCCCGGGCCGGGACGCCACCGGACTTCGGCGACCCTGACCCGGCCGGAACGGCGAACATCCAGTTCACCTCCGGCACCACCGGCCGCCCGAAAGGCTGCGTGCTGCCGCACCGTTACTGGGCTTTGCTTGGCGGGAGCATGGTCACCGAGTTCCCGTACCTGTGCGAGGGCGACGTGATGCTGACCGCGCAGCCTTTCCACTACATCGACCCGCAGTGGAACGTCGCCGCCGCGCTGCTGGCCGGCGCGGAACTGGTGATCCTGGACGGGTTCCACCCGTCGTCGTTCTGGGCCAAGGTGCGCGAGCACCAGGTGACGTACTTTTACTGCCTCGGCGCGATGCCGGCCCTGCTGCTGCGGATGCCGCCGGACCCGGCCGACCAGGACCATCGCGTCCGGGTGGTGCAGAGCTCGGCGATCCCGCCCGCCCTGCACACCGCGCTGGAGCAGCGCTGGGGCGTGCCCTGGTACGAGGCCTTCGGGATGACCGAGACCGGCGCCGACCTGCGCGTCACCGACGCCGATCACGACGAGCTCGTCGGCACCGGATGCGTGGGGGGCCCGGTCGGCTATAAGAAAGTACAGATCGCCGACGCCGGCGGCCGGCCGCTCCCGGCCGGGCAGACCGGTGAGATCGCGCTGGCCGGCGCCGGGATGATGGACGGGTACTTCGACGACCCGGAGGCGACGTCCCGGGCGATGCGCGACGGCTGGTTCCGCACCGGGGATCTCGGCCGGATGGACGCCCGCGGCCGCGTCTATTACGCCGGGCGGCTCAAGGACATGATCAGGCGAAGCGGAGAGAACGTGGCCGCCCGCGAGGTCGAGGAGGTACTGCTGACTCACCCCGGGATCCGGCTGGCGGCCGTCACCGCGGTTCCCGACGACATCCGCGGCGAGGAGATCAAGGCCTACTACGTCGCCAGCGGCGATACCGCTGTCAAGCCGGATGAACTGGCCGGATACTGCCGCGAGCGGCTCGCCGCATTCAAGGTGCCGCGGTTCTGGCAGGCCGCCAGCGACCTGCCCCGCACCGACTCCGAACGCGTCGTCAAGGAACGGCTGAGTTCACTGGCCGGACCGGTATTCGACGCGGCGGCCGGCACCTGGGACGGTGGGGAGACCGCATGAGCATGCCGTTCAGCTGGCTCAGTCCGGTGTTCTTCGATGAACTCGACGTCAACGGCGCGCTGCACAATTCCCGGTTCGCGGTGCACGTCGAGCGGGCCCAGTCCGCCCTGTTCGAGCAGCTCGGCCGCGGCTGGACTGCCCTGGCCGACCGCGACCCGGACCTGCGGTACGTGGTTCGCGAGCTGCACATGGAGTTCCTGGCGCCGCTGCAGGCACCGGGCGCACTGCTGGTCGAGCTGGCGGCCGGGAAGCTCGGCCAGACCAGCGCGACCTACCTGTTCCGCTGCGCCAGCCCGGACGGCGGCGAAACCCTCGCGCACGGGCACCGCGTGATCGTGAAAATCGACCACGACGGACATCCGGCACCGTGGAGTCCCTGGTACCGCGAGATCTTCCAGGCTCTGGCCGAGGGCCGGCTGCCCGCTCCCGATGACCGGGCAGCCGCCGGTGCCTAGCCCGGCGGCGACCGCCGACCTGCTGCTGGTCAACGCGAACGTGCTGACCATGGACCCGGCGCGGTCGCGCGCGCGATCGGTCGCGATCACCGGCGGCCGGATCCTCGCCGTCGACCCGGACCGGGCCGCCGTGCGGCCGCGCGAGGTCGCGGACCTGGGCGGCGCGACGGTACTGCCGGGATTCCACGACGCCCACAACCACATGGCCTGGTTCGGGCTGACGCTGAGCGAGGCCGATCTGCGTCCCGAGGCGGCTGGCACCCTCGCGAGCTGTACGCGGCGGTTACCCGGCAAGCGCAGGCCACGGCCGACGGCGACTGGGTCACCGGCTCCGGCTACGACCAGAACAAGCTCGGCGCTCATCCGGACCGGGACGGCCTGGACCGGGCCGCGCCCGGGCGGCGGGTCTGGCTGCGGCACACCTCCGGGCACATGTGCGTGGTCAGCAGCGCCGTACTCGCCGACCTCGGCATGACCGATGCCGCGGTGGACGTGCCCGGCGGCAAGGTGGTGACCGACGCGGCCGGCCGCCCGACCGGGCTGATGCAGGAGAAGGCCCAGGAGCTCGTGGCCGGCCTGGTCCACCCCTACCCGGTCCCGGTCACTCGCCGACGCGATCGGCCGGGCCGCGAGCGGTACCTCAGCGAGGGCATCACCAGCGTCACCGAGGCCGGCATCGGCGGGCGGCTGGATCGGGCACACGCCGGTCGAGCTAGCCGCCTACCAGGCCGCCCGCGACTCCGGCCGGCTCCGCGTCCGGGTCGAGCTGATGATCGCCAGCGACGCTCTGCACCCGCTCGCCGCTCACCCGGACGACGGCCTCGAGCTCGGGCTGGACCTCGGCATCCGCACCGGCTTCGGCGACGACTGGCTGCGGATCGGCGCGATGAAGATCTTCACCGACGGCTCGCTGGTCGGGCGGACCGCGGCGATGCACGACGACTACGCGGGCCGCCCGGCAACCGCGGCTACCTGCCGGCCGACGCCGCGGAACTGACCGCCACGATCCTCGCCGCGCACCAGTCCGGCTGGCAGGTCGCCGCGCACGCGATCGGCGACCGCGCCATCGATCTCGCCCTGGACGCCTACGCGGAGGCGCAGCAGCGGTACCCGCGCGCCGACACCCGGCACCGGATCGAGCACTTCGCCGTTTCCCGGCCCGACCAGGTCGACCGGGCCGCCGGCTCGGCGTCATCCCCGTGCCGCAAGGCCGGTTCGCCACCGAGCTCGGCGACGGCATGCTCGCCGCCGTCGGCCCGGGACGGCACGACGTGGCTGTACCGGCAGCGGTCGCTGCTGGACGCTGGGCTGATCCTGCCCGGCAGCTCGGACCGGCCGGTCGTCACCGGAGCGCCGCTGCTCGGCATGCACGACATGGTGAACCGGCGCACCGCCTCCGGGGCCGCGTTCAATCCGGCCGAGGCGATCACGGCCGAGCAGGCGCTGCGCGCCTACACCAGTGGCTCGGCGTACGCCAGCCACGCCGAGAACAGCAAGGGCATGATCGCCCCCGGCAAGCTCGCCGATCTCGCTGTCCTCTCCGAGGATCCCGACCGCGGTCAGCCCGGCGAGCATCGCCGGCATCAGCGTCCTGGCCACCATGACAGGTGGCGAGTTCCGGTTCGATGTCACCGGCCGCGGGCGGCTGGGTTAGCTGGCCCGGAGCCGGTGCGGGTTCATGTAGTACCGGAAGCGTGAGGCGCGGCCGTCCTGGTGGGTGCTGAACCAGACGTACTGCAGGTGGAATGGCGCGCCGCTGCCGGGGCGCCTGCCGTGGGCGCTGGCCTCGACGATCAGCTCGCCGCCCGCCTCGCGGACCCGGACGTCCTCGAAGGAGTCGTATTGCACGGCCGCGGGGAGGTTCTTCATGTACCCGGCGATGGCCGGCTTGCCGACCAGCCGCCGCGGCCGTCCTTCGGGGGCGAAGGGGAACTCGTGGATCGCGTCGTCGTCATACATCTGCACCAAACCGTCGACATCGCCCGCGCGCAGCGACTCGAGCGCCGCGGTGAACCAGCCGGGGACGGCGATGGTCGTCATGACAGCCTCCACTACACGAATCACCGGCTATGAGCCCGGGCGAGGCTAGCAAGACTCCGGGCCGCATTATCCCGGCCAGGGGTGGCGGCGGCCCCCGCGGCCGGGGTACACAGAGGCCATCGTCCTAAGGTCAGTAAGAGGACTAAGCCGAGGAGGACACAGCATGGCAGGCGAGCTCGAGCACTTCCCGATGGTGATCGGCGGCAAGGCCGTAGACGCGGAGTCCGGGGCGACGTTCGAATCGCAGAACCCCTACACCGGCCGCCCGTGGGCCGTGGTGCCCGACGGCGGCCCGGATGACGTGGACGCCGCGGTGGCCGCGGCGCGCGCGGCCCTGGACGGCGAGTGGGGCGCGATGACCGGGTTCGCCCGGGCGGCTCTGATGCGCCGGCTGGCCGACCTCATCGCGGAGAACGCCGAGCGGCTGGCCCGGCTCGAGGTCAACGACTCCGGCAAGCTCTACCGCGAGATGATCGGCCAGATCAACGGGCTCGGCGGCTGGTACCAGTACTTCGCGGGCCTCGCCGACAAGCTCGAAGGCCGGCAGATCCCGTCGCCCAACCCCAACTATCTCGTCTACACCAGGCGGGAGCCGGTCGGGGTGGTCGCGGCGATCACGCCGTGGAACTCGCCGCTGCTGCTGATGACCTGGAAGCTCGCGCCGGCGCTGGCGGCGGGCTGCACGGTCGTGATCAAGCCCTCGGAGCACGCGCCGGTCTCGACGCTCGGATTCGCCGGCTGTTCGAGCGAGGCCGGGTTCCCGCCGGGCGTGGTCAACGTCGTCACCGGCCTGTCGCCGCGAGACTCGGGGCGGCGCTCGCCGGCGCACCCGGGCGTCGACAAGGTCGCGTTCACCGGCTCGACCGCGACCGGCCGCGCCGTGGCCCACGCCGCGGCCGAGAACCTCAACAAGGTCACGCTCGAACTCGGCGGCAAATCGCCGCAGGTCGTCTTCCCCGACGCCGACCTGGCGGCGGCCGCCAACGGGGTCCTGGCCGGGGTATTCGCCGCCACCGGGCAGACCTGCATGGCCGGGTCGCGGCTGATCGTGCACGCCGACGTGCACGACGAGCTCGTCCGGCTGGTCGCCGAGCGCGCCGCGCGGATCAAGCTCGGGCGACCCGAACGACCCGGACACCGAGATGGGGCCGATCGCGAACCGCGCCGCAGTACGAGAAGGTGCTGCGGCTACCTGCGACACGGCCAGCGAAGAGGGGGCGACGGTCGCATGCGGCGGGGCCGCCGACGCGGGCTCGGCGGCTTGTTCGTCAAGCCGACCGTGCTCACCGGCATCACGCCCGAGTCCACCGTCGTCCGAGAGGAGGTCTTCGGCCCGGTGCTGGCGGCGCTGACCGTTCACCGACGAGGACGAGGCCGTCAAGCTCGCCAACGACACGCCTTACGGCCTGGCCGGGGCGGTGTGGACCAAGGACGTGCACCGCGCCCACCGGGTGGCCGCCCGGATCCAGGCGGGCACCGTGTGGATCAACGCCTACCGCGTCGTCGCCCCGCGCGTGCCGTTCGGCGGGTTCGGGCTTCCGGGCTCGGCCGGGAGAACGGCATCCACGCCATCGACGAGTACCTGGAGGAAAAGGCGATCTGGGTCGAGCTCACCGGCGGCACCCGCGACCCGTTCACCCTCGGCTGACGCCGGTCTCCCCCACTGGCCAGGATGCCAGGCGGCGGCGCTAGTCACTAGGGCTTGGACTAGGCACCGGGGGACTCGATCGCGCCCCGTGCCCGAGGCGATGCCAGGAAGCGGTCGCCGGCCGTGAGGGGTGACGTCGTGACCACCTGGCTGAACGCAAGGTGGCCCGCGGGCCGCGGCGCATTCCCTCGCTGGGATCACTACCTGCCCCCGAGCATCCACCCGGGATGTCCGCCGTCCACGCAAGGCACGCACAACAGGTGCTGCCGAGCCAGCGTCGCGTTACGGGCGCCAGCGCCTCTTTTTGGCCGCTGACCGCGCCGCGAAGTTCCTTGCTCGAAGGTGACGGCCCGGCCCCGCAATACGTCGCCGGAAAGACCGTTCCTGAGCAGGATGCCGATGTCCGAGCCCGGTTCAGCCGTCGTCAGCACGGATCTGAACTGCTCGATGCCGCTGACCTGCCAGCTCGCGCCGTCATACACCAGGGAGTCGCCGACGTTCAGCGGGACATAGCCCTCCAGCTGGCCAGTCACGACGGTACCGCGACCCGGGATGTGAAACACGTCGCTGATAGTCATCCACAAGCCGGGGCCGCCTGGGCCGCCCGGCGACATGATCATGAGGGTGACCGCTTCACGCGTACAGGATAGATCGCGTGACCCATCGGGGGTTTCCGGCTCTTGCCGTGGACGTCCTTGTCCTACATGTGTAGAGTTCGGTGCGTGAGGATGACCGCGCCGCTGGAGCGCGTGCTGGGTGCGTTCCTGGCCGACCCAGCCGCTCCCCGCTACGGCTATGACCTGATGAAAGCGGCCCGGCTGCCAAGTGGCACGTTGTACCCGCTGCTGGCCAGGCTTGAGCACCACGAACTGGTCGCCTCCGCGTGGGAGACCCCGCAGCAGGAGGGGCAGCGGCCCAGGAAGTACTACCAGCTCACCGCCGAGGGCGTCCGGATCGCCCGGCTCGAGCTCGCGCAAGCCTCCTCCCGCCGCCAGCGCGTCCCGGGCCGCCCTGGCCGTCCGGCATCGGAGAGCCTGTGATGAGGGCAGAGCGCCAGTTGCTGCGCATCGGCGAGTATCTGGTCGGCCGGGCCTGCCGGCGACTGCCCCGGGACATCCGGGAGGAGCGGTACCAGGAATGGGCGGCCGAGTTGCCGGCCATCCTGCATGATCCCCAGATCAGGCTCGCCCCGCGGCGCGCGGTCCGGATGCTGGCCTACGCGGCGGACACTGCCAGGGGCACTCCCCTGACGCGAGCCAGGGCCCGGCACCAAACCCTCCTCATGACCGCGGCACCAGGCCCGGAGGACGGCCGGGTTATGCGTGTCCGCCGCATGGTGCCAGAGCCTCAATGGATTGTGGCCATTTGCGGCGCAGTCCTCTGTATCGCAGCGTATCCATTCGTCCCGGCTGTGCACCAGTTCACGCTCGGGCCCAGCCTGTCCGAGATGATCCTGAGCCTGGCGCTTTTCCTTACCGTATTCGCGATTCTCGGAAGGGTGGTGTCGCGCGCTCGGGATGTTATTGTCACACGTTCCGGTGAGGTGGGAGGGAACTTGGCGAATGCTGAGAAAGCCCACAGCGAATCACGCCACTTGCGTGAGGAGTATAGAACCACAATTTCCGGGGCGCAGCTTGAAGCGGCACGCATACGGCAAGAAGCGCGCGAACGCGGAGCCCAGATCACCTCAGAGGCGCGCGAGCAGGCGCTCATGTATGCGCGCCGGGTGGTTGAAGATGCGACAGAACAAATCCGGGACTCTCGTGCCCATGCCGTCGCCGACCTGCAGCCGCAGGTTGCAGAAATCGCCATGGCTCTTAGTGAGCGGATTCTTGGTGAACCCCCGTCTGAACGAAGCTCACTAGAACCGCATCGCTAGCTGATTCTTACGAAAGACTGGTATCAAGATATCCCGTCTCCCGCCTGCGCTATCAGCGTGGGAACTGGGCAGATCGAGCCTTTTATCCGCGTTGATCAGGCACCTTACCGCTGTTCAGAAGAATTGCCAGGTCCACACAGATCCACTGCAGGCCACGTGAGCAGGCCAGCTGGCTTGCTCGGGAACCTCGGCGTCCAGCCGTACCCCCGAGCGGCGGCTGGAGTCCTTGGCGGCATTCCGGTCACTGAGCTGCTGGGCGGTTCCCGATGGCTGCCCTCGGTGATCTCCACCTTCAGATCATGCGAGGAGCGCTGCTATTCGGCGAGACCGTGAATCTTGGCGAATGGGTCCCACGACGCATCTTCGTGTACCTCAAGCTCGGACCGGTTCGTGGCGCTGTGTGCCACGTCGCTGCCGAACAGGTCTGCCAGCAGTGCCGCAGCCATGTCCATACCTGCGGCGACACCCGATGATGTCCACCGGTCTCGGTCCTGGACCCATCGTGCTTGAGCAATCCACTCGACCTTCTCACTCTGCCCACGCACCCACGCGAAGGCGGCCTTGTTCGAGGTCGCCCGGTAGCCGTCGAGCAAGCCAGCCGCCGCCAGGACCGCAGACCCCGTGCACACCGAGGTCACGAGAGACGCGGGCGTGGCCCATGCGTGCAGCCAGGACAGGAAGGCCTCATCCCAACGAGTCGTCTCGCGCCCAGACCTCCAGGAATGAGCATGATGTCGGGAGTTGCAGCCGCGTCGTAGCGGCTGGCCGCGATCACCTGAACGCCCTGACTGCTCGCGACTGGTCCTGCCTCGGGACCCACAAACTCGATGGCGAGCCGCCGGGAACCATGCTGAACAGCTCCACCGGCCCGAACACGTCCAGCAGTTCGAATCCCCCGAACAGCACAACGGAAATGCGGCGCAGGTTATCGGTCATGGCTTTGACCCTAATAAGTTCTTCTCTGCGGCTCTTCAGAGGTGCTGCGCCCTCCCAAACAGTGCGCCCTCAGCCGACCGGAGTTTTGACAGCAAGCGGGTCAGCCGAAGCGGGGCTCTCAAACTGGGCCGTCTTCAGCGCTCCGGCCCGGCGGTAACGCCTGGCGAGACCCGCACCCCCGATCGCGGCCGCGAAGCAAGACGCGCCGCCTACCGCCAAGCCGATGCGCGGGTCCGTCAGGGCGATAATCCAGCCGACCACGGGGCCGCCGACCGGTGTCGTTCCCTGGAAAGCGACTTGCCAGAGCGCAAGCACGCGTCCGCGCATGCTCGGCTCGGAGCTGAGCTGGATCGTGGAGTTGCCGATAGCGATGAAGGACACGCTCGCCCAGCCGACGAACAGCAGTGCGGCGTAGGCAAGGCCGAGATCCGGTGCGAACGCGCAGACCAGGATGGCCGCCCCGAAGCCGGCCGAGGCGAAGATCATCGGCCGGAGCCCGGTTCGGCCGCGCGCGGCAGTAAAAAGGCCGCCGAGGACCGCGCCGATTCCCATGGCCGCGGTCATGAAGCCGTAGGCCTCAGCGCCGTCGTGGAACGACCGTTCGGCGAGGACCGGAAGCGAGACAGAGAACTCATAGGCGAACAGCCCGACCAGGCCCATCATCGCGAGCGGGACAGCGATTGTCGGAGTCCGTGCCGCGTAGCGCAGGCCCTCCCGCAGTTGACCGCTGGCGCGCCCGGACGGCGGGCTCGGCCGCAGGGCGGACCTGTCCATCATCAGCAGGGAGGTGACGACGGCCACGAAGCTCGCCGCGTTCAGAAGGAAGCAGGTCGCGGTGCCGACCGTCGCGATGAGGATGCCACCGATGCCAGGCCCGACTGCGCGCGCCGCGTTCACCGTCACCGAGTTCAGCGTGATGGCGTTACGGAGTTCGTCTTTGCCGACCATCTCCCGGACAAAAGCCTGCCGGGCGGAGTTCTCGAAGGCGTTGTTCAGGCCAAGGACGACGGCCAGCACGCAGATCTCCCAGAAGCGGGCCGCGCCGAGCATCACAAGCAGCCCGAGCGCCAGGGCCTGGAACCCCATAACCGTCTGCAGCGCAATCATGAGCCGGCGCTTGTCCACCCGGTCGGCGACAACGCCACCGTAGGGCCCCAGGAGCAAGACGGGCACCGCCTGCAGTGCTACGGCCAGGCCCAGGTCGGTACTTGAATGGGTGAGGGTCAGCACGAGCCAGGACTGCGCAGTCATCTGCATCCAGGTACCGACCAGGGATATCGACTGGCCAGTGAAGTACAGACGGTAGTTCGGCACTCTCAGCGAGGAAAAGGTCTTCCCCCAGAAGGCTCCTGGCCTAGTCTCCACGCACCCATCCCTACAGCCATCAATTCATTAGTTAGCACAACAAACTATATGGCACGGCTGTTCCCGGGTCCGGCCGCCGGCGATGGATCCCACCCATCGCATCGCCGCTGCCGAGAGGTAAGCGATATGACTGACTCGCCTGCGTTTTACCTGCGGACGATCAGTGGGCGGTCGCCGACTCGACGCCCGGCTACGCCGCGCCCCCGCCAGGCTGCTGCCCTGCGTCTTATTGACTGGACTCTTGCTCAGGTCGGTGCGCATTACGCCCATGAGGCTGTCTTCGCTCGCGTCCGGTTCACTCGTCCGGACTCGAAACGTAGCCAGGGCTTCGGTGACGAAAACGGCTCGCTGCCTTGCGGGCCGTGACCCCGGCTCGTGAGGCAGCGAAGTCCCCGGGCTAGCGCCAGCCGTAGCGCTGATGCAGCCGGCCCGTGACCCGCTCGAATGGCTCGCGCGGCAGGGCCGCCGCTTCTCGGCGCATCCCGTCCTCGTGCACCCGGATCACCCGGTCCAGGTTGACCCAGGACGGCCGGTGCTCGCCGTCCCACCTGCCCGCGCCGACGGACACAAAGTCGCCCTCGCCGTCATGGTCCTTGCTGGTTAGCTGCACGGCCAGGTAGGTGCCTGCGGATTCGACGGCCACCACGAGTACCGGCCGGTCCTTGCCCCGGCCGTCGTTCTCCTCGAAAGGCACCCAGGTCCAGACGACCTCGCCCGGATCCGGAGCCCCGTCCGTTTGCGGCGAGTAGCTCATCCGTACCGGCCCGATGCCATGCGGATCAACCTCCACGGTGGCGTCCGGCCCGAACTCGCCCGGCGAGACCTCCTCCGCTTCCGTACGGGACGACCGCGCCCGCTCCGGGGCCGGGTGACCGTGCGCCGCTGCCCCCGAGGATGAAGATGAGGAACGAGCCGTCGGCGTCGATGTCGGCCGCTGCCCGCCTCTCCGTCCTGCCTCCCGTGAGGGTGCCCCACCCCGGCGGCGCCCCCTCGTCATGGCGTCGGACACGGTCTTGACCAGATCTCCCAGCAACCCCATGCCGCCACAATAACCGGACTAATTACGGCCCCGAAGGCCGCCGACCAGCACCCAGGCTGGTCCCGCCCGACCCGCTCTGTCTCTGGAGGTCCACGAAAACAAGCAGCTCACGGCAACGACGGATCGACCGTCCGGGTTTCAGGTGTAGTGGATGCCCAGCTCAGACCAGATGTGCGAGAGTACGCGGATGTTCATGGCTGTCTCTAGGTGAGGACAATCGTCGCGGGCGCCTGCTTACCGAGGCGATAGGGCGCAATAGATAGCCCCGTTCATTGAAATTCTCGCGGACCACCTTTCTCAACTGCGCAGGTCCTGGACACAGAGCGGCTTCCCTGGCCCCAGCGCGGCGAGGCGGTCCCGGCGGCTCCGCTTCGCCAGGCACCGGTTGAAGGTTCCGCATCTGATCCCCGCGATCCCTGCCGCCTACTGAGGCGGTGTGCGTGGATCCTCATGGGCCGGCCGCCCGTGGCCCTCCTCCCCGCCGCCCGGCTGCCTGTGGCCCGAGCGGTTGTCCTCAGTGGCCCGGAGCCAGGCGTCGTAGGACCAGCGCCCGAACAACTGGCCGCCATAGACGACCCAGCCGACGCCGATCAGCCATGACTGCACAATTAGCACGGTGCCCAGCGCCCCGTAGGTGACCGCGTTGCTGACGATGAGCGGCTCGAAGACCAAGGTGGAGAAGGCCCGCAGGCCAGCCAGGAACGCCACCGTCGCCACCGCGCCTGGCATCGCCGCCAGGTAGCTCACCCGGCCGCCGACCAGGAAGTGAAGTCCCCACCAGAAAAAGGCGATGCCGAGCACTACCGCCACCGACACCCGGCTGACCGTCGCGGCCGGGGCATGGTGTGTCAGAGGGGCTACTGTGGCCGCCGCGTAGATGTAGGCGATGAGGACGATCAGCCACACCGCCTGACGCCAGATCTTGTGCCACGGCCCGGCAGGCAAGCCCCAGACCCGTTCGAACCCAGCCTGCACACTGCCCCCGAACGTCACCCCGAAGACGGCCGCCAGCAACAGGCTGAAAACGCTCGTCGTGCCCAGGACCCGGCCGGGCGCGGCAAAGAGCTGTACCACCGCGCTGGCAGAAGAGCCGGTCAGGCCCATGCCGTAGACCACCCATCTGGCCAGGCCATGGCGCGACGCGGCGCTGGCGGCAGCGACGACGATGAGCAGCGGGAACAGCGTGAGCATGGCCAGGGCGGCGAAACCCATGGCCCGTCCCATGAGTTCAAACTCCTTGCCGCTTCGACGGAGGTCTTTGAACCGGAGGTCGTGCCACAGCCGCCCGGCGCCCCGGAGCACTGCCCGATGCGAGACCTGGCTCATCTGCCATCGAACACGCCTACGCCAGTGCCGCATCGCTACCCCCGGTTGGACAGCGCCCTGGCCGCGAAAGCCGCGACCCCGGCAAACCAATCCTTGCGCCATCACGGAGTCATTTCCTGGAGGTAAGTATCGCGTTGTGCACATCCGAGCCGATACCACGGTCAGCGGCGGCGGCCCCGAGGCTCGTGCCGTAGCCCGGCAAGCCAGCGTCGACCGGAGGCTATCCGCGAGGCCAGCCTGCAGCCAGCTGGCTCGCCGCAGTGGTGGCCTTGGCCAGGGCGGCATGAGCCGCCCGGTGTGAGCAACTGGACCGGTCCGGCGCCACAGGTGAGTTCTTTGCCGAACACGCCAAGCCGGGCAAAGCTGAGGACGAGCGTGATCTAGCGGGCCGGGATGTCGGTTCCGCCAACCCGAAGCCACGCAGGTTTGCAAGCTGGACCCACGCCGGAGGAGACAGCTGTTCCTGTCAGCTCCGCATGTCCGCAATGGCCGTTTTACTGTGGGCTGCTGCGCGTCAGCGGGGCCGCGCGAACATCGCCACAATAACCGCCACCACCGCGGCGACGATGAAGATGACACCGCGCCCGCTTTTGTGGTCGGTGATCATCAGGACGCCAACGATCAGCGCGACGAAAGCGACAAGGGCCGCCACGGCCATGTAAACCGGGCCACGTCCAGAAGGCGCATAGGGCATTTGTCCACGCTAACACCGCGCGGCGACCGGACGCGTAACCCAAATTGGCGGCAGCCTGGTGGGGCCTTTGCAGCTTTCCCGGTCATCCGGACCAAGTGGTCATCGTCGACAGCGTGGGTGACAAGATCACCTGCCAGAAGGCCCATTGGCGCCGCGGGGACGTGATGACGCCGAGACCGCCGGGGTGTCCCTGTCACGGCTTGATCATGACCGTTCTCGTTAACCTGGTGCCGGCTGCCGTGCCTCGGCTTGCTCCCTGATGGCCCTCGTTGATCACCTCGAAGGTGCCCTGGATGCTGCCAATCGCATTGATCAGCCTGCGGCCGGGATATCCTCCGCCGCCAAGTCCCCTATAGGTCCCGTCCTGCACCAGCGAGGTGCCGCCGCCCGATGGGCTCAGGAGGAACCGGCGCTTGCTGAGCGTGATCCCGAGCACCTTTGATGCCCAGCGCAGTTCGCTGCCCGGCACGACGGTCAGCACGTTCACCTTGACGGTCATGGGGCGGCCTGTCGACGGATTCCTGGTCTTTGATGGTGAGCTTGCTCCCGACGGCCAAGTGCCCGGTCACCGAGCCGAACACCGGATGCCAGTGCGGGAAGCTGGCCAGATCGGCCAGCACTGCCCACACTCCTGCGTGCGTCATCTGTCAAGGCCAGCCAGGTGACGCGCGTGCCGAGGCGCGGCTCGCCGACAGCCTTGATAGCGTCGCCGGCTCAGTCGGCGACGGACTGCTGCGCATCTTGCCCGAGCTGGGGTTCGTCGAGCCGCTGCAGGTGCCGCACGCTGGGCGACGCGAGTTTCGCAGCGACTCCGGCGAGGTCGACGGCGGCTGCGATCCAGAGCGTGCGGCTCATCCCGATCCCAGCCGCCACTACTCCGGCGAGGGCGAGTCCGAGCGGATCGCCCAGCAGGGAGCCGAACCAGTCATAGGCACTGACGCGCGACAGTGACGCCTGTGGGATGTGCTGCTGCAGCGCCGTCTCCCACAGCGTATTGAAGAGCATGTTCCCGAAGCCTGTGACCAGCGCGGTGACAACGAGGGTCTCCCAAGGCAGCCTCAGCGCGAGCACGATCATCGGCGCCGCATTCGGAACTACGGCAATGGTTCCCATGAGGAGCGGGCGCCGCGGCTTGAAGCGAAGCGCTGTCGCGCCGGCGACGAGCGCGCCGATGGCTGAGACGACGAGCATCACCGTCCACGCGCCGGCGCCACCGTGGCCGTTCTTGACCCACACCGCGGCGAGCACGAGCCACACCGAGCTCATCATGTTCCCGAGGGAAAAAGTGACCACGCACAGCCAGACCCAGGTACGGGCGATGAACTCACGCCAGCCGTCGCGCAGGTCACCTGCGAACGACTGCGGCGGCAGGCTGGTGTGCGGCGGCAGGCGCAGGCACGCGAGGTAGAACGCGCTAACCCCGAAACTCGCCGCATCAATGGCAAGCGCGTAACCCGGCCCGACGGTGACGATGAGGATGCCTGCAAGCGCCGGGCCGGCGAACTGCATCGACGCCATCGACATCCCGCGCAGGGCATTTGCCTCCTGCAGCCGCCCCGCGCTCACGGTCATCGGCGTGAGCCCGGTCGACGCAGGGTTGAAGAACGCCGTCCCGGTTCCGGCGAACGCCTGCAGCACGATCAGCTGCCAGATGCGCGCGGTGTGCGAGACCAGCAGCGCTGCGGTCGCCGCCTGGACGGCCATGCGCGCAACGTCGGCGGTGAGCATCACGCCGCGCCGCGGCAGACGGTCAGCGAAGACGCCGCCGACGAGCAAGAAAACTACGAGCGGGGCGATCTTGGCGGCAAGCACGAAGCCCAGGTCGCGTGCGGAGTCCGTCAGGTCGAGCACCGCCCAGGCAAGCGCAAACGGCGTGACAGCATCGCCGAGCAGCGACACGAGCTGTCCCGTGAAGAACAGGCGAAACTCACGCTCCTGGAGCGCGCCGAGCGGGATCCGCCGCACCTAGGCCTTCTTCCCCGGGGTTCACTGGCCCATGCGGTCCGCCGCCTGCTCCACGAGACTACGTCCCGGCTCGAGCCGCCCATGCTGCAGAAAGCCGATGCCGCCAGCCGACTCACCTTCGCGGCCAGGCCAAGGCCAGCCAGGACGCCTGACGCCAGCATGAGCCCGGACCCCGCAGACACCATCGAGCTCACCGATACCCTGGACTTCACCGCCGGCTGGCTCGCCAGCGACTCCGCCCGCCCCACCGCATCACTGCTGATTTACGCCGGCCACACCGCCTACGGACCGCAGCAACTCCGCCAGACCTGGACCGCTTCACCTTCTTCCCCGGCGGACAGCGAGGGCAAGGAGCTATTCAGGTCCGGTCAGCAATGGGGCCGCCCGGGTGGGGCCACTTCAAGCCGCCACAAAATCCCGCCACTGCTACCAGGGTGAGGCCAGATCAACCCGTCCTAGCCACGCGACGGCGATGACCAGCTAAGAAAGGCGGAGCGACCGCGCAGATCAGGTCCAATCTGCAAACACCGTCGACTTCATGTACCGATTGCAGTGCGGTGGAGACGGTCGGCTGCCACGTTCTAGCGGCGGCAGCCCATTTCGCGCCACTCCGACCGCACTCCGGCGTCAAAGGGGCAACTGGCCCAACCGCCTGCCCACTCGACGGGTACCGAACAGATCTGCATGGCCGACGCTAGCCTCCGGCACATGCTTGTCGAAGGCGACGATCGAGGTCAGCGTCCGGTGCGAGCCCGGCTTACGATCACGGTCGCCACGAAAACCAAGGGGGAAACGACTGAACCCACGCACACCGCGATGAGGGGAGCGCCGGCCTTGGCCTGGCTATTCGTTCTGGGGATGGGAGGCGGGGGGTTGAATCGAAGCGATCGGGTCATATGGTGCCAGCGGAAAACCTCCTGGTAGATCGTGTACCAGCAGAATATCCAGATGATGCCGCTGATCCAGCGCAGCCATTTCATCGCCGTAGCTCCCTCGGCCGAGTTCACACAAATCCGCGGGATTCCCGGAGAAGGGAAAGCTGCGAATGACGCCATTGAGCCTTTTTCATCCCGGTAGTGAGGGGTTCGTCACGGTCTGGTGAAGCCACGGCGTGTCGCCGCTGGCAGCGAAGAAGCCCCCGGTAGATGAGGCAGTCGACCAAAACGACCTTCATCGCCACCGGGGGCTTCCGTGCTTTTCTACCGTGCTGCGCTGCCGTTGTCCCGCAAGACCCTTACCTTCGTGTCCGGGATCATCCGCCGCCACCGGGCCGCGATCGGGTCGGCCTGGCGGAAACTGAACTCGGGGCAGCAGGCGCTCCTGGCCCTGGCCTATCTGCGCAGGGGCGAGACATTCGCCGGGCTGGCCGCCGGGTTCGGGATCGGCACCACCACGGCGTGGCGGTACGTGAACGAGACCGTGGAGCTGCTGGCCGCCCGGGCGCCGAAGCTCCGCATCGCGGCCCGGGACGCGATGAAGGCCGGGTACGCCTACGTCGTCCTCGACGGGACCTTGATCCCCGTCGACCGGGTCGCCGCAGACCGGCCGTTCTACTCCGGCAAACACAAGAAGCACGGGATGAACCTCCAGGTCATCGCCAGCCCCAACGGCGGCATCTTGTGGGTGTCCGGGGCGCTGCCCGGATCGGTGCACGACAAGAAGGCCGAGTGGATCTGGGGCGTGCTGGCCGAACTGGAAGCCGCCGGCCTGGTCGTCCTGGCTGATAAGGGCTATCAGGGCAGCGCGCACGCCAAGATCCCGTACCGGGGCAGGAACAAACCAGAATCACAGAAGCAGGCCAATAGGGCCCATGCGAAGCTCCGGGCACCCGGCGAGCGCGCGAACGCCCAGCTCAAAACCTGGCACGTCCTCCGCAAGCTCCGCTGCTGCCCCTGGCGCGCCGGCCAGCTCGCCAAGGCCATCCATGTATTGTCCCATTCTGCGATACGTACCGGGATGACAGTAGCCGCAGGTTCACTGTGTTATAGCACTCGAGTTCAGCCATCCGACCCAGTGCAGCACTTCCCAAGCGATCACTGTCGCGAGACGGTTCTCGTTGTCCGCCAGGTGGTCTTCGAAAACTGCCTGCTCTAGCACCTGCGCGGCGTAGGTTGGCAGCGTCCAGGTACCGGCTCGGGTCACTGACTTCTCAAGAACGGATGCGGGCTTACCTACCGCGTGCACGTAACACCTCTGGGGCCGATGGTGCGGAAGCGACACGGCGGACCGGCCCTCCTCGCGGCACCGGATGTCGGCTGCAAGGAAGCTCGGTAAGGGCTGTGCACTTCGAGCGACCGGCGGACCCTGCTCCGCTCGGCAGATTTCCAATGGTCAGAGGTTGTTTGCGGTCAGGGCAGGGTCGAACTGCCTTCCGCTTTTCAGTATTAAGGATGATCGTCCAAGACCGACCACGATGATACACCGACCCTGTTCGGAACGCTGTAGTAGAAGGTAATGGACGCAGGTATACGGACATGAATGAGACTAGAAATGAGACTAAACGTCGTCCGGCCATCGTTGGGCAGAGACGGACCCAAACGACCGGACCTTCCGCCCCTTGCGAGCGGGGAGTCAGGCTTATGCGCTTACTTCGCGTCTCCCTTGCTCGATTCGCTGGCGTTGCCTTTTCAGCGTTGCTTGCAGCCTGGCGAGTGATGCGGGTGCCGATCTCGGCCCAGGAGCAGCGGTTGGTACGCAGGCCCTTGACTGCCTTGGTTACGGTGGTCGGTCTCCTCGGCCAGACCACCTCGATACGAACTCCCGGCGCGGCTGCGCGGACGAGTCCCGCCTGTTCTGGCGCCGAGGTGGGCAGGCTTCCAGTGGTCAGATCCGTAAAGGCCAAGCCCGCGGGTACGGCTGAAGAGCCTTGCCGGGCAGGCGAACTAGGGACTCGCCCTAGGGACCGTGGTATGGATACGGCCGACACTGGAACCATCCAGCCGGGCAACTGAGATAAGAAGAATTTTCTCCACCAAGAGCACCGGCCGGAACAGTTCTGCGGAGGCAGACCACATAGGTGGTATACGCCGGGAGGAAAAATGAGCAAGGCAAAGGTAAAAATGGGCAAGGCAAAGACGATGTGCGTGATCGGCTGCGGCGCCGTTCTCGTCACCGCGGCAATCACCGGATGCGGCTCGAGCAGCAGCACTACGGTCAAGGTCACCAAGACACCCGCCGGCGTGGTCACACCCACGCACACACCCACAGTGGTCCCACCACCACTCACCCCTACGGCACCGCCGCGGTCTTCGAGCACGTCGTAATCTCCAGCCACTCTCCTTGCGACCGTCTTCTCCGCCGATACCGTAGCGGCGTCGCTGTACTTCGCGGCTGTGCGGTATAGCAAAGGCCACGGCCCGGTCTAGGGCGTGGGCTGGTCGGGGTGGCCGGATTGAAACGGCGGCCTTTTCGTCCTGAACGAGCGGGTTGCGCACAGTACCAGGGCCAGCATGAAAGCACGCTCCTATCAAGCTAGTCCCAGGCCTGCCAAAGGGTAGCGCCTGCCATTACAGCGCGGCTTGGCCTCCGCCCGGACATTGGCATCTCTCGGTCGCTGTGTAAGGGTGGAGCTTGGCCGCGGACGGACCTGGCGTCGCCAGGATGGGAGGGGGTAGCAGATGCACCAGACACAGCTGCTCGTCATCGGCGCGGGGCCGTACGCGCTATCGGTCGCGGCGCTGGCGCGTGAGCGTGGTATCGGCACTGTGGTGCTGGGCCGGCCGATGGGCTTTTGGCGGCAGAATATGCCCGAGGGCATGTTTCTGCGGTCGGGGCCGGACTGGCACCTCGACGGGGCCGCGGTCCACACGCTGCAGGCCTATCTGGAAGAGAACGGCATCAGGCCGGGTGAGGTCGATCCCATTCCGATCGGTGTCTTCTTGGACTACGCCGACTGGTTCCGCAGGGTCAAGGGAATCGACGTCCGCGAGGAGTTCGTCGACACTTTGGCCAAGGCCGATGGCCGGTTCGTGGCAACATTGCGGAGCGGTGAGCGCATTCGCGCGGACGTCGTAGTGGCCGCCCCGGGCATCGGCCATTACGCCAACGTTCCCGGCTGGGCATCGTCCCTGCCGCCGGGGTTCGCGGCGCACACCTGCGATCTGGTCCGCTTTGATGACCTGGCCGGTGCGCGGGTGCTGATCATCGGCGGGCGGCAAAGCGCCTATGAGTGGGCCGCGCTGATCCGGGAGCACGGGGCCAAGCGGATCGACATCGTGCACCGGCACGACATTCCGGAGTTTGAGCGGGTGAGCTGGAAGTTCGTCGACGCCCACGTCGAGCAGACACTCGTCGTACCCGGGTATTGGCGCCGGCTTTCTAAGAGCGCGCAGGATGCGGTGGGCAGGCGATTCTGGGAGGTGGGCAGGCTCACTTTGGAGCCATGGCTGATTCCCAGGCTAGCCTGGGACGGGATCCACCGGTGGCCCGAAACCGAGGTCGCCGAGGCTACGCCGGGTGGCGATGGTGAGCTGCGGGTGCTGCTGTCGAGCGGCGCCGGGCTCGCTGCCGATCGCGTGGTGTTCGCTTCGGGTTACCGGGCCGACCTGGCCAGAGTCCCCTACCTCGCGGGTGTGCTCAAGGATGTCAAGGTGACCAATGGTTTCCCCGTGCTGGATGAGGCCTTCCAGACCAGCTTGGACGGCTTGTACGTCACAGGTTTCTCCGCGACACAAGACTTCGGGCCGTTCTTCGGTTTCGTCAAAGGCTCACCCGCTGCCGCCACGCTGATTGTCCGCGACCTGCTGTCGCGAACCTGACCCGATTCGTCCGGTACGGCCGGTCGCCGGTCGCAGGGCTCCGGCGTGTTCCGTGAATGTCCGCATCTGTCCTAATCGAGGGCGTGGAGGCGGAGGGCTTCGGCCGGGGGTTGTGTGGTCGCGGCGGCCTTCGGGGATGTGCAGGTAGCCGGCGCCCTTGAGGGCCGCGATGATCGCGGCGCGGATGGTGGCCAGGTTGACCGGTCCACTGCCGGTCCGGCTGGCCGAGGTGTCTTCACCGAAGGGCGGACGTCCCGGGTGTGGTGGTGGGCCTCGAGAGTTACATAGCTGCCGTACCCGAGTTGGCTAAGCAACCTGATCCATTCGCCCTCACTTACGTCGTAGGTGAGCTGATTGTTGGCCGCATAGAGCCTGCCGATCCTGTCTCCACACTGGACGGTGCCGTCGACAAGAAGGGTAAAGATCAACGGACCACCGCGGTGCTTCTGCTCGATCTCCTCGAGCTGGCGATGATCCAGGTCAAGCGTCAACCGATCGACAGCCCTCATCCACGGATCGAAGTGAGCAGGAGCAAAGCTGTCGGCTGACGGCGGTCCGAAGAACACCGGCTTGGGTATGGCAGCGCGGCCAAGGCTCACGGAACGCCGTCCTGGCCTTACACCCGAACATCGGCCCAGATCCGGAAGACGGACTGGTTTTTGCGGTAATCGTCGCTAGCGGTAGTTTGTTGACCTCGGATGGGATTCGCGGTATGACCAGGTGAGGATGTTGTTGTGCCTGGGAGTGTGTGATGACGCGACGGCTGCCGTGTCCTGCGGCGCCGGGTCCCTTGGAGGGGTATGCGGCCCGGTTTGATGACCTGTTCGGCTCTTTAGCGCAGCGGCGGGGGTTCCGGGAGTACCTGGCCGGGCTGCTGGCGCCGCGGGACCGGAACAAGACGCTGACGGCGCTGGCCGGGGCCGAGCCGGTGACGGGGGCGCAGCATCCGGCGGTGCAGCGGCTGCAGTTCTTCCTGTCCGAGTCCCGGTGGGACGCTGATCTGGTGAATTCCCGGCGGCTGGAGCTGCTGCTGGCTGACCCGGCGACCGCGCCGCATCCCGGCGGGGTGCTGGTGATTGATGACAGCGGGGACCGCAAGGACGGGGCGAAGACCGCGCACGTGGGGCACCAGTGGCTGGGCCGGTACGGCAAGACCGATAACGGCGTGGTCACCGTGACCACGCTGTGGGCTGACGAACGGCTGTACTACCCGGTGCACGCGGTGCCGTATACCCCGGCGAAGCACTTCGCGAAGGGCAAGAGCGACCCGGCGTTCCGGACCAAGCTGCAGGCCGGCGCGGATCTGGCCGCCCGGGCGCGGGACGCAGGGTTCGTGTTCCGCGCTGTCGCTGCGGACAGCGCCTACGGGGACCAGGACGGGTTCCGCGGCGAGCTCGCGGAGGCCGGGCTCCCGTTCGTGATGGCCTTGAAACCCCGGCACGGGAAGTGGGCCTACGGCGCTGACGCCTTCACCCCCGCGGACGCCGCCCGCGTCCTGGCCTGGCGCGGGCCGGATGACCCCGGCGACTGGCGCCCGGTGACCCGCACCTTCCGCGATGGGCACGCTGAGACCTGGTGGGCCGCCGACGCGACGCTGGGCTGGTGGGGACCAGACGGCTTCACCCGCCTGGTGGTGGCCACCGCCGACCCGGGCACCCTGCCGGACAAGGCCACCTGGTACCTGGCCACCAACCTGCCCCGGCCCGGCGGCCCGCGCGAGGCCGGCAGCCCCCACCCGGCCGCGGACCTGGCCGAGATCACCAGGATCTACGGCATCCGGCACTGGACCGAGCAGGGCTTACAAGCAGGTCAAGGACGAGCTGGGCTGGGCCGACTTCCAGGTCCGCTCCGACATCGCGATCCGCCGCCACCAGTGCTGGTCAACTGCGCGTTCAGCTTCTGCTGGGACGCCTGGTTCACCGACCCGCCCCCGCTCCCCGCGCCGCCGCCAGGCGCTGACGGCGGAGAGAGGGGGGCCCGGAACCGCACGGCCGCCGCGCCCGGTCCCGTCCTGGCCCCGGGCGCTGCGCGCCGTCCGCGCCTGGCTCACCCCGTGGATCACGCTACGGCGCTGGTGGACCGCCTGGTCGAACGCGCCCCCGCCCGCACAGCTGCAGGACCTGATGACCTCGCTCCAGGCCGGCCACGGCCTGCACCTCTACATCCGTAACTAACAAACTACCGCTAGCCCTGAAGACGAGCTTCGTCATGACCTGGAGCTGGCCACGGCGACCGAGCAGGACATTGGTGTAGATGTCCCGTAGATCGAGCTCAAGGAACGGCCCTGTCGAGGTGGCTGGCGGGAACTGAACGCTCAGGAGGGTGTCACGGTTGTTCATGGCTGGCCAGCGTACCGGGCGGCACCAACAGCGACGGTGCTCACGCGACGGTCGGCAGGCACCGAAAATTTCGCATGTCACGCTTACAGTGCCGAGCACGAACAAGCTGCCCAGCAGGTACGACGGCACCGTCTGAGTCGGTCAACGCGTCGGCCACATCGGCGGCAGAGACACCGATTGCGAGGGTACTCGCACGTAGTCGGCGCCCTCCGGTGCTCGTAGGCGATCTCAGCAACGTCGCCGTAGGCGGCCAGGGTCGTTCCTAGCGCTGCCGCCCCGCCGTGGCCGTTCAGCACATACCACGGCAACGCCAACATGCAGCAGGCATCGCCGATCGCCGAGGCTGCCTGGCCGCCGGTGAGCAACCCGGCCCGCGGCCGCCGCCTGTCGTGGCGCGCTCCGCGGCCGGTTCCCGCTCTTGCGGCACGGGGGCCCTGACCACGGTTCTGGCGGGCGCTTCACCGGAGGGCAGGGTGGTGGCCGGCCCCGTTCGGCTCCTTCTCATCAGGTCCTGCGGGCCGGCGGGATGGGTGTCTGCGTCGCTGGGCTCGGCGCCGTCCGGCCGCGAGGTGGCCGTCCGGTCGCTGGATGGGCGGCGCCCGCGGAATGGGGTTACCGCGGCGGTGCCGGGCCTGGCCCGGCACCGCCGCCCTCCTTGTCAGGTGCCGTCAACGGCGGTGACCTCGTGCGCGGCCTGGGTGATCATGTCGGGCTGGCCGGGGATGCCGAGCTGGCGGAGTCCGGGCAGGATCCGGGTCTGGACGAAGGTGCCGAACAGCTCTTCGCTGTCCCACACGTCGGTCATGCGCAGAACGCCGTCGCCGAACGAGGCGACGTGAAAGCGCATCCCGGCGGGCACGTCGCGGTCCCAGCCGACAGTCTCGCGGAGCGTGTCGTACTGGTCGGGCGTAAGGCCGTCCCACGTCTGCATGATAACGGTGGCCATGATTTTCCTCCTGGTGGTGATGTGGCGGTGGTGTGGCGGTAATACGGGATTACAGGGGCAGCGGGTTGCTGAGCACGCCGCTGCCTGGCCGTCGTCCGGCCAGCGTGCGGATGAAGTCGATGGCGTCGATCTCGACGTGCTCGCCGTCGCGGCCGTGGCGGAAGGTGCCGCCGGCCGGCCCGTCAAGCACCAGGTCGAGCGACAGCCGGTGGAGCTGCGCCCATTCGGCCACGATGTCGGCGACCAGCCGCCCGTCGTGGTCCGGCTTGAGGTCCATCGGCCTGCCCGTCGCGTGGCAGATGTCGATCCGGTGGCACCACACATCGCGGGTGAACCCCACGTCGAGCAGGTACTTCAGCGGCCGCCAGCCAATGGGAGGCCCGAACGGCAGCGGGTGAGCCGCATCGGCGCCGGGGTCCCCCAGCGGCCCTTGACCGCCTTCGGGCCGACAGTCTTCAGCTGCCCGGTGAGCTCCGCGTTGGACAGCTGCTCACGCTCGCGGACCTGCAGCTCGTTCAGGCCGTCGACCCAGTGATGTGAGTCGATCTGCTTGTTCAGCGGCAGCCCCCGGCGCAGCTGGTGCGCGAACTCGCCCACCGAGGCCTGCGCGTCGGCCGAGCCGAGCACGTGCAGGGCGACCTTGCGGACGTCCCACGCGGTGCAGTCGGTGGGCATCGCCCACTCCTGCGGGGTGAGCGAGGCGGCCAGTTCCGCGAAGCGCCGGAACTCGTCCTCGGCGAGGCGGCGGGCTTCCGCGCGGCCGATGCGGTCAGTGTTCATGGGTTGCTCCCCTTACGATGGCGTCGTCGACCAGCAGGTCGACGAGACGGCTGAGATGGCGGAGCCATCGGTCACCGCCAGGATCGTTGCTGATCTGCGCGTCGGTGACGCCGGCGGTCATGGCGACGATGCAGTCCATGTCGCCCTGCCCGGTTACCCCGGCCGCCCGCATCAGCGTGTACGCGTCGCCGAGTACCTTCTCGGCCAGCGCGTACGACTGCGGCGAGGGCGTGAAGCCGGGGATGGGCCGGTGGAACAGCAGCTGGTACAGCTCGGCGTTCTCGCTGCCGAACGCGGCGAACGTGTGCAGCCACCGCTTGAGTGCCTCGCGGGGCTCCGGGGAGCGCGTCATGGTGTCCAGGTGCTCCAGGAGCTGCCGGTTGCCGTCGGCGAACATCGCGTCATACAGCGCTAGTTTCGAGTCGAAGTACACGTACAGCGAGGGCTGACGCATACCGACCGCCCGCGCCAGGCCGTGCAGCGACACCCCGGCGATCCCGTCTTCCTGGGCTAGCGTCCAGGCGCACGCGACGATCCCGGCGATCTTCTCTTCACGGCGCTTCGCGACCGAGTTCGCCATGGCGAGCCGGTCAGATCGCCGACGGCCGGTATGCCCGCGGCAGAAGCGCCGCCGCTGGGCCACCGCCCGGCGCCGTCCCCAGCCGGCGACCCGGAGGGCGAGCCGCTGGAGCGTGCCGGGCTCGGCGGGCAGTGCCGCGATCAGCCGGTGACGTTCCGCCCCGGCGAGCAGCTCCTGGTGCCGGCCGTCCGCCAGTCCGCGAGCCTTGTAGATCGGGATCATCTCGGTACTCCTGTTTAGTTCCTATCGCTGATAGGAACTTAACCTATCACCGATAGGAACTCAAGAGCCTATCGGTGATAGGAGAAATCTTTTTTGCTCGGAGCCGGAGACCGTGCGGCCGGGCATGTTCCATGACAAGATCACCGCTCATGCCGGCGGAAAGGTCGGGCCTGCGGGGATCCGCCGCACGCGCTTCCCCCGGACGCCATCAGCCGCGTGCCAGCGGGCCGCCCTGCACGGGCCTGGCCACTGGCATCATGCGGCCCGGACGAGGTTCCCTGGATCGTCCGACGCTGGCTGCGGGGCCACCCGCAGACCCCAGACGAGTTGCGCGCCTATGCCGTCCAGGCCTCCGCCGGAAGGTCCAATGACTTTCCGCCCTTGCTCAGATGCCCGCGCAGATAAGACAGATCTGCATGCTTACGACGGTGATCGCCCAAAGTTGAGCCACCGCACCGAACGGCGTTTCCGGCACGCCAGACAGTTCTGAGGGCAATGACCCAGCGTGACGTGACGGGGATGGTGGATCTCATCGTGCTTCACTGTCGGCCCCGGAAAGGCCGCCCGCGATCGGCGGCTCTGGTCTACCGTCGTGACATGCCCGGCAGTAAGCGGCCGACCGCTGAGGACGCCATGACCGCCCGTCGCATCCTGCTCGACGGGCTCGCCCGCGACGCTGACATCTTCGAGATGCCGGGCACGCTTGCGGCCCTGCACCCGCGCAACGACACGTTCCCCGGCGAGGTGTTCCTCCGCCTCGCCGCAGACGCACTGGACTGGTGCGGGGCCAACCCGGCTGACCCCCTGGCCCTGGAGGGACTACGCGAACGGTTCCTGCCCGAGTGCTCCTTCCGCGGCCGGCAGAACACCAAGCTCCAGTACGCGGTGCTGGCTGCGGCAGCTGTCCACGGCGGGGCCGAGCCGGACCTGCTTGACGAGGTCGCCTCATGGCAAGCCGACGACTTCTGGCAGTACGCCATGTACGCGGCGGTCGCCTACATTCGCGCCGCCGCAAGCCGGGCGGGCGTCCCGGTGCACCAGGCATGCCAGGAACTGAACGAACGCTCTGGCCAACCGGCGCCATAGCGCCGAATCCGTGCGTTTGAGAAAAGGTGTCGCCTGCTGGGTGAAAGCGCGCAGATGATCCAGTTCTGAAGCGCCGAGGTGCCGGGTATTGCTCGGGGCCGGAACCGGGCATAGTCGCGGTCGCTGCCCTTTGGGGTGTTGGCGGCTTATCCGGGTGTGCCGGGCCGTACGATGCCGGTTTCGTAGGCCAGGACGACGACCTGGACCCGGTCGCGCAGTCCGAGCTTGGCCAGGATGCGGGCGATGTGGCTTTTGACTGTGGCGTCGCTGAGGTACAGTTGTCTGGCGATCTCGGCGTTGGAGAGGCCTTTTGCTATCAGCTTGACCACGTCGACTTCGCGCCCGGTCAGCTGCCCGGTTGTCTCGGCCGACGCGCCGTCGGGGGCGGGCCTGCGGCAGAAGTCCTCGATCAGGCGCCGGGTGATCGAGGGGGCCAGCAGGGCTTCGCCGGCCGCGACGGTACGCACCGCGGTGGCCAGCTGGTCGCGGCTGGCGTCTTTGAGCAGGAAACCGCTGGCGCGGCCCGCATCGCGCGGTAGACGTACTGGTCAAGGTCGAACGTGGTGAGCATCAAGATCCGGGCGCGGCTGCCGGCCCGGATCAGGTGCGCAGCGGCCTCGATCCCGTCCATGCCGGGCATGCGGACATCCATGAGCACGACATCGGGATCAAGCTTGCGCGCGGCGGTGACCGCCTCGCTGCCGGTGCCTGCCTCGCCTGCCACGGTGATGCCGGGTTCGGCCTCCAGCAGCATCCGCAGGCCCTCCCGGACAAGATCCTGGTCATCGACGATCAGCACCTTGATGACCGGGCTCATGGCACCGGCCCGGCCGGGCGGGATTGCTCGCCGAACGGCAGCCGGGCTCGGACCGCGAACCCGCCGCCCGGCCGCGCCCCTGCGGTCAGCTCGCCGCCGAACAGCGCCACCCGCTCGTGCATGCCGGCCAGGCCGTGCCCCGCGCCACCCGGCCCGCCTGGCTGCGGCCCTGCCCCGTTATCGGTGACCGCGATCAGTACCTCATCAGCGGCGCACCTGACCCTGACCTGCGCGCTGGCCTGGCCGGCATGCTTGAGCACATTGGTCAGGGCTTCCTGCACGATCCGGTAGGCCGAGATGTCCACTGCCGCGGGCAGCCCGACCGGATCGCCGTCCACGGCCAGCACCACGGGCAGCCCGGCCGCGCGGACTCCCTCCGCCAGCGCCGCCAGCTCGGCAACGCCCGGCTGCGGAGCCAGCTCAGGCCGCCCCAGCTGCTCGCCGGGCTGGCGCAGCACGCCCAGCAGCCGGCGCGTCTCCACCAGCGCCTGCCGGCCGCTGTGCTCGATTTTCTCCAGAGCCGGGTCGGCGTCCTGGCCGCCCGCGGCCTGGGCCCCGGCCGCCTGCAGGACCACCACGCTCAGGTTGTGCGACACGATGTCGTGCAGCTCGCGGGCCATCCGGGCCCGCTCATCGGCGACGGCCCGCTCTGCCTGCCGCTCGGCCGCCGCGGTGCGCGCCGCCTGTGCCACCACCTCCCGGCGGCCCCGGACGAACACCCCGGCCAGCCAGGCAGCCACGATCGCGGTGGCGAAGAAAGCAGCCGACCACTCATTGCCTGTGTTGCCGCTCGTGATGTCGCGGTTCGCCAGGCTGTAGATCGCCGCACCGGCCGCAGTGACCGCCAGGCCCGCCACGGCCCCGCCCACGGCCCGAAGATCAGCTCCAAGCCTTCCGGGGAGTTCCCTGTGATCAGCGCCTGAACGGAGATGCCCGCCCAGATGATCGCGCAGCCCAGCAACGGCGCCCGCCGCCGCAGCACCAGCGGAGCGCGACCAGCAGCGGCCAGACCACCTTCAGCCAGACGGGCCCCGCGAACGGCGTACCGATCACGTTCCCCGACCACACCGCGGCCGCCGTCCCCGCCACGCCGATCACAGCCAGGCTCAGATCCAGTGCCTGGGCACGGCCGGAGGCCTTCATGCCACAAAAGTACGCCCGCACACGCTGTCACGCATCGCCCATGCGGCTACCCCGGTTCATCCTCGCGGCGGACCTGATTCACCCCCGCGGCCGCTGACCGGCGGCCAGGCCGGCGGCTAGTTTCGAGCTCACCTCACCGACCGGAAGGAGCCCCACATGGAACACCAGCACCTGCCCAGGGCCGCTGCCGCAGCCTCCCTGATCGCCGCGCCGCTGCTCGGGCTGGTGGCCTCCTGCGCGTGGCCGCCACTGCGCAGCGGCGAGCGGGCGCAGATCGCCGCGATCAGCACCCAGCCTGACCGCTGGTACATCTTCTCACTGTTCATCTTGCTCAGCTCGATCATGCTCATGCCGGCCATGCTCGCCCTGATGCGCCTGCTCGCCCACACCCGCCCGGTCTGGGCCCTGCTCGGCGGCTCCCTGGCCGGGCTGGGCATCCTCATCGGCACCGGCGACTCGGCCACTCAGCTGGTGTTCTGGCAGATGGGCACACCCGGCGCCAGCCTGGACCAGATGGCCGCGCTGGCCACCCGCTACAACTCCGCACCCGGCGCGGCGCTGATCTTCATGACCGGCGGACTCGCCACGCTGTGCGGGACAGCGCCGATCTCGGCCGGGCTCTGGCGCACACACGCCATACCCGCCTGGACCGCCGCCGCCATCACAGCGGCCACGATCGCCAACATCGCCGGCCTGTCCGCCAACAGCATCCCATCACGATCGCCAGCTTCGCGCTGCTCCTAGCCGCGTTCGCCCGCGTCGCGGTGACCGTCCGCACCAGCCCAGCCTGGCCCCAGGCCCCCACCCCCGCCACCCCGGCAGCCGACAGCGTACTGCCCGCCCGCACCTGACCAGATAAACCCCCACACACAACGGCCCCTCCCGCTCACGGACGGAGGGGCCAAGCTGCCCTCTCACAATCTCAGCCCTGCCGCCCCACAGGTGCCCGCACAGACTACCCAGTCCGCATCCCGGGGGCGATGCCGTAGTTCCACACCGGGCCGAGCGGGTCGGCGGGTCGGCGGGTCGGCGGGTCGGCGGGTCGGCGGGTCGGCGGGTCGGCGGGATTATCAAAGGGAATATTCGCGTAACCGGGCACTCTGGCAACTTTTGAACGGTTCCACATGCGGTTGGCGAGAATGCATATTTCAGCCTGTCGCACAAACGGCGCGCCTCCGTAGGCGCGGGCTTGGCGCTTGAGATCATGGTTTATGCCGCAGAATTTCCTGTTTCCGCAGCGTGATCAGCCCATGCTGATGCCGGTGGACATGCGCGAGTGGCTACCCGAAGACGATCTGGCGTTCGTCGTGCTGGATGCGGTGGCCACCTTGGAACTGGGCGAGTTCCGCCGCCAGTACCGGGCTGACGGGCACGGGCGGGCGGCATTTGACCCAGAGATGATGGTCGCGCTGCTGCTGTACGGGTACTGCCAGGGTGAGCGGTCCAGCCGGGTGATCGAGAAGCGGTGCGTGCGGGATGTGGCCTACCGGGTGATCGCCGGCGGCCTGTACCCGGATCATGCCACCATCGCCCGGTTCCGGGCCCGGCATGAGAAGGCGCTGGGCGGCCTGTTCAGCCAGGTGCTGCGGCTGCTGGCCGCCGAGGGCATGGTGTCGCTCGGGCTGCTCAGCCTGGACGGGACGAAGCTAGCGGGCAACGCGGCGCAGAAGGCGAACCGGACGTTGCCGCAGATCGAGAAGATCCTGGCCGAGGCGGCTGGGGCCGACGCTGCCGAAGACGCTGCGGAATCCGGTAGTCCGCAGCCGGCGACGCCGCGGGCGCTGGCCCGGCGGGCTGAGCGGCGGGAGCGGCTGGCCCGGGCCCGGGACCGGCTGGCGGCCGAGGACAAGGCGCGCCGGGAGGCGCAGCGGGCTAAGCAGGAGGAGTGGGACGCGGCGGCGGCGGCCGGGAAGCGCCGCGGCCACCGCCCGGGCGATGAGCCGCGCGCCAACCGGGCCGGCACCGAACCGCGGGCGAACATTACCGACCCGGACGTACGGGTGATGCGGAACCAGAAAGGCTACATGGCCGGGTACAACGGCCAGGCCGTGGTCACCGCAGACCAGGTCATCGTGGGCGCGATGCTGTCCCAGCACCCCGTCGACCGCACCCTGCTGCACCCCTTGCTGGACACCTGCCGGGACCAGCTGACCCAGGCCGGGATCCGCCCGAAGCTGCGCACCGTGCTCGCGGACTCCGGCTATGTCAGCGAGGAGAACTTCGCCCGCGCCGACCAGGACAAGCTGCGGCTGCTCGCGCCGCTGGCCAAAGACCCCGGCCGGCCGGGCGGACGCCCTGCCAAGAGGGCCAGGCACCTGGACCAGTATCCGGCCACCGCCCGGGCCATCCGCCGCATGCGGCATCCCCGCGGACCGGAGGACTACAAGCTGCGAGCCCGCACCGTGGAACCTGTGTTCGGGCAACTCAAGACCTGCCAGAAACTGACCGTAATGTCCCGCCGCAGCCTGGCCGCGTGCGAAAGCGAATGGCTGCTCGCCTGCACCGCCCACAATCTACGGAAACTGCACCGGCACCGCGTCCAGCGATGACGGCCAAAGGGCCGGTTCCCGGTCGCCAGGACCCTATAGATCGACCTCGCACCCGTGTCGCATTCCAGGATCCTCGATCTGGCCCTCCACGAGGGCTTTGTGCGACAGCCTGATTTATACATCACAGCCTTGGACTGGAACGCGCGCATCTGCCGCTGGCCGGGCGACCTCCCGGGCGTGGGCTAAGGAGGTCGAGCCGTTAACGAGCGGGGATGCGCGTCATGAGTTCCGGGTTTTCTGGCGTTCTTTCGGCTAGCCGGTATCACCAGCCTGCCGGGATGCTCCGCCAGATAGAGGTCAAGAGTGCCGGGGCCCCCGATGATGCGGTCAGGGGAACCAGAAGCCGGGGAGGTTCATGATGCGGCCAACGATGCACCACCTCAGTGTTAGCGCCCTCCGGGCCGATGCCCTGTTCGTGTCGGCACTGCAGCGCGGTGACCAGCCCAGTGCCAAGGAAGTGCGGCGGGCCGTTGCCACGGCTATCGAGGCATTCGGCCAGGGTGGCTGTGCCGGACGGGTAGCGCAGGAGTTTGGCGATCATCCTGAGACTGCGGTCAGGCGGATGCGCTGGGCTCGCCAGGTCGCTGGCGAATCGTTCGGTGAACTGGGACCGGCATCAGCCTGTGCCAGGACGCTCGCCCGGCGCACCGGAGCTCACACCAGCCGCGCTGCGTAAATCACCGTGGGTCGCGTCGGGTGAGTTCCACATGACACCGGGTGGTACCGCCGGGAAATCCTCGGCCGGCAGAGGGTGCAGAACGGTCGGTCATCCCCGCCGGTGGGAAGCACGGGCGGCAGCCAGCGCCAAGCCAACGCCAGGGACAAGCCCACAAGAGGCCATCTTCATTTGCCGCCGGTTGTTAGCTGGCGCACTTCTGCAGCAGCTGGTTGATCCAGGCTCGGTGGCATGCCGTCGAGGCTGAGCAGGTCAGCCTTGATCGAGATCTTCCTGTGCGGCATCGATGCTTGTATAGACGGACAGATGCTGGTCAAGTCCGAGCAATGTCATCATCTCCCGCACCGGCGCGCCACGTGGTATCACCAGGCGGAGCTGGGCGTTGCGGCCCCCCGCCTGGTTATGGATCCGGAGCAGGCGGTTCAAGCACGCGCAATCGCAGAACTGGGTGCCGGTGAAGTCGGCGATAACCACGGCCGCGCCGGAGGCCAGGGCCGCGGAGAGCTGCTCATAGACCTGCTCTGCGTTCGACAGGTCGATCTCGGCGGGAAGCGCCGCGATCACGGGCGTGCTACCTGTCAGCTGCTCACTCATCCCTTCCCCCTTTCACGCACAGCTGGGCTTCAGACAGCCGACTGCCGCCGCCGGATCGGGGCTGGTGCAAGCCGGCCTTCGCCAGCCCCTTCCGGCTGTCCGGTCTGTAGGTGTTACCCGCAATGCCGGATATCAACCTGAGGCTTTCAGAACGTCCGGGCCAGCGAGCCCAACCGGGGCAGCACGCAGGACACCGAGGTGAATGACGGCGGGCAGGTGCCCGCCGTACTGAGAGATCAGATTAATGATTGCTGCAGCGCTGTAAAGACCGGGAACATTGCGCCATCACCGGCGCTATGCGCCGCGCGCACATGCCGAATGAGTGAGTTATTCACACGTGAGCCTTTTTCATCCCGGTAGTGAGGGGTTCGTCACGGTCTGGTGAAGCCACGGCGTGTCGCCGCTGGCAGCGAAGAAGCCCCCGGTAGATGAGGCAGTCGACCAAAACGACCTTCATCGCCACCGGGGGCTTCCGTGCTTTTCTACCGTGCTGCGCTGCCGTTGTCCCGCAAGACCCTTACCTTCGTGTCCGGGATCATCCGCCGCCACCGGGCCGCGATCGGGTCGGCCTGGCGGAAACTGAACTCGGGGCAGCAGGCGCTCCTGGCCCTGGCCTATCTGCGCAGGGGCGAGACATTCGCCGGGCTGGCCGCCGGGTTCGGGATCGGCACCACCACGGCGTGGCGGTACGTGAACGAGACCGTGGAGCTGCTGGCCGCCCGGGCGCCGAAGCTCCGCATCGCGGCCCGGGACGCGATGAAGGCCGGGTACGCCTACGTCGTCCTCGACGGGACCTTGATCCCCGTCGACCGGGTCGCCGCAGACCGGCCGTTCTACTCCGGCAAACACAAGAAGCACGGGATGAACCTCCAGGTCATCGCCAGCCCCAACGGCGGCATCTTGTGGGTGTCCGGGGCGCTGCCCGGATCGGTGCACGACAAGAAGGCCGAGTGGATCTGGGGCGTGCTGGCCGAACTGGAAGCCGCCGGCCTGGTCGTCCTGGCTGATAAGGGCTATCAGGGCAGCGCGCACGCCAAGATCCCGTACCGGGGCAGGAACAAACCAGAATCACAGAAGCAGGCCAATAGGGCCCATGCGAAGCTCCGGGCACCCGGCGAGCGCGCGAACGCCCAGCTCAAAACCTGGCACGTCCTCCGCAAGCTCCGCTGCTGCCCCTGGCGCGCCGGCCAGCTCGCCAAGGCCATCCATGTATTGCAAATCCGCGAAGCATAACCGGGATGAAAAAGGTTCCGTATATCTATACGCGTTCCAGAATACTCACTCAAGCTCTCTCGACCTCCTGCCCATCACAGTGCGGCCTTTTCCATCGTTTTGGCAGGAAATCAGATCGCCGATTCCGTGCGGCTGGGAGTTAGGATTACCAGGCCGGGCAGCTGCGCACAGATCGTCCATTCTCGTGCGGGTTCATCGGGCCCTGGGGTGGTTTGTTCGCGAGCTCCGGGAGACCAAAACTCATGACCGGGGCGGTACCCTCGCTGTTGTTGTCGGCTACCAGGTGTCATGAGTGAGTTCTGGCTACCCGAGCATGCTTTAAATGTTCGTGGTTGTCAGCACGTAGAAGCCCGCGTCATCTTGCGGGATCATGAACATGAATCGGTCGCTGGGTGGCGCGTCGAGGTCTCTCACGCAGTGCACGTAGCCGGTGATCGAGGATGTCGTCGACTGGATGGTCCAGGACGCTGAGAACTCCCCGGTGTCCAGGTTCAGGGATATCGAGGCAGGGAATGGTCCGGCGGCACCCGGGCCGACCGAGAACGCTTCGCCGGCCGCGTCGGTCGCGATGTCGTCCGGCGGGAGCCCGCCCGCCTGGATCCCGCCAAGTATCACGCTGGGATCCTGCGTGACCAGGTCAGCAAGGTAGCTGAATTCATACTGAACGGCCTCGTTCTCGCCCGATAGGTATGCCTTGAGGTTGTCCAGGGCCTCTCTTGTCTCATGCGACAACGTATGAGCGGTCATTGGCTCTCCTCCCGCAGGTGTCACCGCCGATGGTGTGGGACTGACGGCCAACGCGCCACCGGTTTGGTTCAGCTGTCATTAGTTAGGAGACGCAAGGAAGCCGCGAAATACGGGCTCTTGGGCGAATTTCGTGATGGGTCACCGTGGGCGATAGGACCGGATCGGGTTTGCTGTGCCGGGATGTGACGATCTGGCGGAGATGCGCGTGTCGGCGGGAGCTGGGCAGCGAGGCTCCGGCAGGACGCGGAGGTCTGCAAAGATCTCTCGGCCCGGGAACCTCGTTGCCGCTTCAGTCTGACATCGTGCCTGCGGGCGCGGCCGACCGCGATCGCCATCCAGCGTATAAATATAGGTTCACGGAACGCCCTCAAACTGGCTATGAGCAGACGCTGCAGTCGCGCCGATCGGCCTCTTCTGTGCCGGGTAGACCATTAACCCGACCGGACTGGATCGGCGCCAGATCGGCGGCAGTGTGCGCTGAGGTAAATTGGATGCCATTTACCCAGCGTCAGGCGCGCTGCGGAGCTCATCGGCGTGCGGTCGCGGCCTTGTGCTTGGGGCGTCTTGCCCGGGCCGGGTCCGTGCGGCCGATCCCGGTAAGCGAGCATAGGCGCATGGGAGTTATCCGGTTCCGCGTGCAGCTGCAGCGCCGCGGCCCTGCCGCCGCGGTGGTGCTCGACGAGACCCAGGTGGCGGCGGTAGGGGAAGGCGCCAGACGGTTCCCGGTGGTCGCCACCGTCAACGGCTACACCTGGCGGACCAGCGTGGCCCTGATGGGCGGGGAGTTCCTGGTCGGCCTGAACCGTGAGGCCCGCGACGGCGCCGGCGTCCAGGCCGGCGACGAGGCCGAGGTGACGATCGAGCTCGACCGGGCACCGCGTGAGGTCGAGGTGCCCGAGGCGCTGGCGGCGGCTCTGGCCGCTGACCCGCAGGCGGCCGCCGCCTTCGAGCGGATGGCCTTCACTCACCGCAAGGAGTACGCCCGCTGGATCGCTGAGGCCAAGCGGGCCGAAACCCGGGAGCGGCGAGTGGCTCAGGCAGTGCAGATGATCCGGGCGGGGCAGAGCCGCTCCTGACCGCGCGCACTCTTTACTGGCGGGTCGCCGCTTCACCGACCCCGGTCAGGATCCCGCAGGATCGCGCCCGCGTCCTGCCGAGTATTTGCTCGTGCCTGAGTGCGTTCGTGGCCGGGTTCCATAGCGCAGATCGTCCAGTTCGGAATGGACGCGCAGCCTGGCGGCCGCGACGTGTGAGTGGGGGGCGAATGTGCGCTCTGCTGTGGTTGGCCCGGGATCTTTCAGGCCTTAGTGGTCTGGCCCGTAAGTTCGTCGGGGGTCGGGTCCAGGCGGTTGGGTCGTTGAGGTAGAGGCCGCAGGCGGTGTCGAGGGCGTCTTGGCAGGTGCCGACGGGCAGGCCGGTGGGGAAGACGGATTCGTCGTAGTCGTCGTGGCTGGCGCGGTAGATCGCGAACTGCCAGTCGTGGGCGGAGCCGACATAGCGCCGCCGGCACAGCTTGATCGTGGTCGCGTCGGTCAGCGTGGCATTAACGTAGCTGAAGGTCCCGCGGTGGCGGATCTGCAGGCTGGCGATCTCGTGGGGCCAGCGTTCGCGGGCCCGGGCGCGCAGCCGCTGTTCCAGGGACGTCTTGGTGGAG
>CAWAFD010000033.1:0-43479 GCA_963781225.1 uncultured Actinomycetota bacterium | reverse complement strand
TGGAGGTCAGGCGGAGCGGCGAGCTTTACCGCAAGATAAAGGGATGGACCGCCGCAGCGGTGCCGCTCCCGGAGAAGGATTTGAACCTTCATTAACGGGACCAAAACCCGTCGTCTTGCCTGGTTAGACGATCCGGGAAAGTTCAGTTCCTCACCCTACCGGAACTTGCCGCGCCGCCGAAGCGCGGAGAGTCAGGGCGCACAACGGCGAGATCTGCTCGCTGCCGTGATCCCTGACCCCAATCCGCTAAAGTCTCCGCCGCGAACACGCCAGCAGAGGCCGATAGCGAAGGACGGTCCGCAACGGAATGTGATAGCGCTAGCACGGACTGGCCAGCCGTCTCACATTATGAGACACAGACCAGTTACGGATGCGAAATTCATAGGTTTATTTGCAGAAATTCACTTGTGAGTCATTGACTAACCTACGGTCAAGTAGGCTACGGTTACGTAAGCGTACAAGCGCTCCTACCCGTTGCGCCGTATCCAAAGGAGCACGATGACCAGATCTCCCGAAACCGTCAACGCGGCTAAAGCCACGACCGCACAGGCCGACCAGGCCAGTGCCACCACGGCACAGAACCCATCGCCGGCTGCCGGCGGGGTTATCGGGAGAACCAGCAGAACCGACCTCATCGGCGATACCGCCGGACACGGTGCGGCCGCCACCACCGGCGATACCCTCACGAGCCAGCCGCGTGTGGTCCGGCCGGACTTCGAAGACGAGCCAAGCTCCACGCTCCAGCGGGTGCTGGTGGGTGTGTTCGTGGCCGTCCCGCTGCTCGCGCTGATCGCCGCCATCCCCCTGCTGTGGAGCGTGGGCTTCCTGGGCTGGCACGACGTCGTCATCGCGCTGGTTTTCTACTGGGTGTCCGGGCTCGGCGTGACCGTGGGCTATCACCGCTACTTCACGCACGGCTCGTTCAAGGCCATGACCGGTCTGCGGGTGGCGCTGGCCGTGGCGGGCAGCCTGTCCATCGAGGGACCCGTCATCACCTGGGTGTCGGACCACCGGCGGCACCACAAGTACAGCGACCGCGAGGGCGACCCGCACTCGCCCTGGAAGTACGGCGACGACTGGAAGGCGCTGTCCAAGGGCCTGGTATTCGCCCACATTGGCTGGCTGTTCGACCCGAACAAGACCTCCCAGGAGAAGTTCTCCCCCGACCTGCTCGCCGACCGGCGGATCAAGGCCGTAGACAAGCTCTTTCCCGCTCTGGTGGCCGTATCCCTGCTGCTCCCGGCGCTGATCGGTGGCCTGTGGGGGATGTCCTGGCACGGCGCGCTGACCGCGTTCTTCTGGGGCAGCCTGGTCCGGATCGCGCTGCTGCACCACGTCACCTGGTCGATCAACTCCATCTGTCACACCTTTGGCAGCGAGGAGTTCGAGGTCCGGGACCGGTCGCGCAACGTGTCCTGGCTGGCCGTCGCGTCGTTCGGTGAGTCCTGGCACAACCTGCATCACGCCGACCCGACCTGCGCCCGGCATGGCGCCCTGAAGGGTCAGCTCGACCCGAGCGCGCGCGTCATCCGCTGGTTCGAGCAGCTGGGCTGGGCCAGCAACGTGCGCTGGCCGGACGCCGAGCGGCTCTCGGCCAAGCGCCCCGCCGGCGCCACCCGGAAACTGGGTTCCTGGACCCGGCTGTCCGGCCGAGTGCGTGGCGTGGCATCCGCGGAGCCGCAATGATGAACCAGTGACCGTCCAGCCGCAAAGATCGACCCGCAAGCGCATGACCGGGAAAGAACGCCGGGAGCAGCTTTTGGGCATCGGCCGGCGGCTATTCGCCGAGCGCGGGTTCGAGGGCACTTCGATCGAGGAGATCGCTGCCCAGGCCGGGGTGTCCAAGCCCGTGGTCTACGAGCACTTCGGCGGTAAAGAGGGCCTGTACGCGGTGGTCGTGGACCGGGAGGTGGAACGCCTCCTGGCCATGGCCACCACGCTGCTGGGCGGTGACCATACCCGGGAGAAGTTCGAGGTCGCGGCGGTCGGCCTGCTGCACTACATCGACACCAACGCCGACGGTTTCCGCATCCTGGTCCGGGACTCCAACCCGGGCTCCACCACCGGCACCTACGGCACGCTGCTCAGCGACATCGCCGGCCAGGTCGAGTACATCCTGGCCGACTTCCTGACCTCACGCGGGCACGACCCCAAGCAGGCACCGCTGTACGCCCAGATGCTGGTCGGCATGGTGGCGTTCACCGGGCAGTGGTGGCTGGATGCCCGCAAGCCGAAGCTGGAAGAGGTCGCGGCCAACCTGATCGACCTAGCCTGGAACGGCCTCTCCCAGCTCGACGCGAACCGCGGGGAGCAGCCCCCGGCCTAGCCGGCGAGTACGCCTGGCCAGGCCCGGGGCCGTTACCTCAGCCCGGCGTTAGCGCCGGCGCCGCGCCCGGTGACACCACGGCCGGGGCCGCACCGGGAGCCAGCGCGACGACCCCTGTTCCCGCCATTGACCAGGGCAGGCCGACGGCTCGCCAGCCCTGGAACCCCTCGGTCATATCGGTGGCGCGGTACAGGCCCAGATCGAGCAGGGCCGCCGCGGCCAGGCTCGAGGTATAGCCCTCCGAGCACACCACGATGATCCGGTGGTCGTAGCCGCTTACCCAGGGCAGCCGGGCGTCGCTGGCCGGGTCGAGGCGCCATTCCAGGTGGTTGCGCTCGATCACGACCGAGCCGGCGATCTCGCCCTCGGCCGCCCGCAGCGCGGCCGGGCGGATGTCGACCAGCACACTGCCGTCGGCCTGCTCGGCGTGGGCCTCCTGCGGCGTGACCCGTACCAGACGGGCGCGCGCGGCGGCCAGCATCTCGTCGATCCCGTGAGCCCCGGCGGGGCGGGCGCTCACCACGCGGCGGCGCCTTCGGTCTCCCGCTTCACCAGGCCGGCCGGGGTGAGGTCGTAACGCGTCATCTCCGGCAGCGGCGGGGAGTAAGCGTGCACGCTCACCGCCACCGTCGACGCGGACGCGTTGCGCACATCGTGGATGTACCGCGGGCCGAACGACCTGGCCCCACCCGCCCCGATCGGTTTAGCCAGCACTTGCCCGGTGGTCACCGCGCCGACCACCCGGTTCTCCACCAGGGTCCCCCAGACCACGGTGAACGCCCCGGCTGACCCACCGTGGTTGTGGAAGCCGGTCGACTGGCCAGGCAGCCAGCTGATCACCCAGACCTCGTGGCTGTCATCGAGGTGTATCCGCTCATACCAGCGGCCTTCCGGGTTCAGCCGGACCCGGGTCATCCATTCCGCGGGGCTCGCCGCCTGGCGTCGCACCACATCGGCAAGCTGCCGTGCGCCGAGTAGCCGGCCGGGCGCGTGGACGATTGGCACCAGCCGGGTCATCGTGCTCATTTTCGCGTCTCTCCTCACGTTGTCAGGACTGGCGGCATCGCCAGTGAACTGGGTTAACCACACGAACCAGACAGGGCTGGCAGAGGGAACGAGCCAGTCCGGTCAGGGCGAGCAGGCCAGACATCGCCGGAGGTCCCCGCATCGCTGCAGGGAAATACGCCACTGAAAACGGGGCGCCGGATCGACGGCACGACCGGGAACGCACTGACGGACAGGCGTTGACAGGGTCGGCATGCCACGGCGCATGCCGAGATCCTGCCAGAGTTTTCCTACAAAAGCAATAGGAAAAATTGGATAAGAAGGTCAACCGGGCCGATGAGCCACGGTGAACACGCGGCGGAACGGGAAAACCGTACCGAACGAGCGGGGTGGATACGCCATCTGGAGCCGCGTGCCGTACTCGGCGAGGAAGTCCGCCCCCTGGTCCGCGTCTAGCGCAGCCAGGATGGGGCGGAGCCCGGTGCCCTTGTACCACTCGAGCACCGGATCCGTGCCGGTCAGGATGTGCACGTACGTCGTCTCCCAGGCGTCGACCTCGCAGCCGATGCCGGCCAGCAGTTCCGCGTAGTCTGCTGGATCGGCCGACTGCCGGTTCATTTCCACGTCCGCCAGCACTGGGCGCCACCGGGCCGAGGCCGCCAGCTCGCGCAAGATCTCGTGCGAGGGCTGATCGAAGTTCCCCGGCACCTGGAAGGCCAGCCAGCCGCCCGCGGCCAGCTGGTCCGCCCAGCGGACCAGCAGCTCGCGATGGTCTGGCACCCACTGCAGCACCGCGTTGGAGATGATCACGTCGGGCAGGTGCTGCGGCTTCCAGTGCCTGATGTCGTCGAGCATGAACGAAAGCCCGGGCGCGTGACTGGTCACGGTCGCCTGCGGACCTGCGGGCGCGACAGATGGCCTGGCCGCCACCGGGATGAGCTGGCGAGCCGCCTCGATCATCTGCGGCGAGTTATCGACGCCGCACACCGTGGCCGCTGGCCAGCGTTCCGCGAGCATGGCGGTCAGGTTGCCTGGGCCACAGCCCATGTCGACCACGTATCCGGGCAGTTCTGCCCCGACCCTGCTAAGCAGGTCGAAAAACGGCCTAGCGCGCTCACCGCCAAACCGCAAATACAGGGCCGCGTCCCACATGGTGATCATTCCTTCTCTGATACCGAGAGACACTACCGACCTGATTCCCTTGTACAGGAGTGGACATCTTGACGTCAAGAGATAAGCTCCAATAATGGGTCAGCGCGCCGGTCCCGGCACCGAGGCGGATCCCGACGAGGGGATCCTCTCCGGCCCGCTGCTGCGTGACGAGGTCGACGAGCTCGTCACGGCGTGGCGGGCGCAGCGGCCGGACCTGGACGTCGAGCCGATGCAGGTGCTCAGCCGGATCTCCCGGCTGGCCCGGCACCTGGACATCGCCCGGCGTGGGGCGTTCGCAGATCACGGGCTGGAATCGTGGGAGTTCGACGTGCTCTCGGCGCTGCGCCGGCAGGGGCCGCCGTTCCAGATGACACCGGGTGCTCTGCTGCGCGCGACGCTGGTCACCTCCGGCACGATGACCAACCGGATCGACCGGCTGGCCGCCGCGAACCTGGTCCGGCGTGAGCCCGACCCACGGGACAAGCGGGGCGTGCTGGTCACGCTGACCGGGGCGGGCCAGGAGCGGGTAGACGCAGCCCTGGCCGACCTGCTCGAGCGTGAGCGAATGCTGCTGGCCGGGCTCAGCATGGTCGAGCGGCAGCAGCTGGCCGACACCATGCGGATCCTGCTCGCCCCGTTCGACGCGGCCGAATGAGAGCAGCCTGGCCGCTGAGCGGCCGGTCTTCATGAGCGTCAACGCTATGAAACCGGGCTTTCACTGCGCATAAACGCGCTGAACGCGGCACTCAGCGCGTTTGCGGGGCTCACCCGATATAACAACTGGGATCCGAGGTACCAGTGAGGCACTTGCGACGATGATGATTGGATCTGGGTTCGGCGGAATTGGTGACTGGACCTGGTTTCGCGGCGGAGTTGCATCGGCTAGAGGTCGGAGGGGTGCCGTTGAAGTCACGGGATTCTTGGTGCGGAAGTGATTCCTTCCCAAGCTGACTCGCTGGCTGGTTCAAGATCCTTCGGCAGTTGAGGTCGTCCTGACGACCCAAATCCACGGAAGATACCGCGCGACGTGGCGGGAGTTGCTGCTGGGGTTATCGGGGATGCCGGTGGTTTGGCTGCAGCTGGGCGGAGGTGCCGGAGGCTGGGCGGAGGTGCCGGAGGCTGGGGCGGAGGTGCCGGAGGCTGGGCGGAGGTGCCGGAGGCTTGGGCTGGGCGGAGGCGCTGGCCGTTGGCCGCTGGGCGGAGGTGGCCGGAGGCTTGGGCTGGCCGCTGGCCGCTGGGTGGAGGTGGGGATGGGTTCGCGGGCGGGGCTGGGCGATGAGGGACCGCGGTCAGGCGTCCAGGGCGGAGGCTATGTCTAGCCAGCGCTCCTCGAGGTCGGACTTCTCGGCCTGAGCGGCGCGCAGCTCGGCGCCGAGTGAGGTCAGCTTCTCGTAATCGGTGGCGTTGGCGGCCAGGTCGGCGGACAAGGCCGCCTCGCGCTGGGTGAGCCGGTCCAGCTGACGCTCGAGGCGCTGCAGTTCCTTGCGGGCGTTGCGGTCCTGAGCGGCCGAGGCGGGGGCGGCCGAGGACGAGGCAGCCGAGGACGAAGAGCCCGGGGACGAAGAGCCCGAGGACGAAGAGCCTGGGGAGGACGCCTGGCCGGGGGTGGCCGAGCCGTCCCGGGACGGCGCGGTGGCCGGGCGGGGCTGGGGGGCGCGGCGGGTGGACCGGATCCGGTTCAGGTACTCATCCAGGCCGCCAGCGAGGAACGAGACCTGGCCGTCGCCGAGCAGCGCCACCACGTGCTCGGTCACCCGCTCCAGGAAGTACCGGTCGTGGCTGACCACGACCAGGGTGCCGGGCCAGCCGTCGAGCAGGTCCTCGAGCTCGGTCAGGGTCTCGATGTCCAGATCGTTGGTGGGCTCGTCGAGCAGCAGCACGTTCGGCTCGTGCATCAGCAGCCGGAGTAGCTGGACCCGGCGCCGTTCGCCGCCGGACAGATCGCCGATCCGGGTGCGCTGGCGTTCGGGCGGGAAGCCGAGCCGCTCGAGCAGCTGCCCGGCGGACAGCTCGCGGTCGCCGACCTGGATCCGCAGCCGGATCTCCTCCACGGCGTCCCGGACCCGCTGGTCCGGGTCGAGTTCGGCCAGCTCCTGGGAGAGGTAGGCCAGCCGCACGGTCTTGCCCCTGATCACCGTGCCGTCCTCGTGCAGGCCGGGGGGTGGCGTGCCCGCCAGGACGCTGAGCAAGGAGGTCTTGCCGCTGCCGTTGACTCCCGCCACGCCGACCCGGTCGCCGGGACCGAGCTGCCAGGTCACCTGGTCCAGCAGGGTGCGGCGCTGCGCGCCGTCGCCGACGGCCAGCGAGACGTCCTCCAGCTCGAGCACGGTCTTGCCCAGCCGGGCGGTGGCCAGCCGGGTCAGTTCGACGCTATCGCGGGCGGGGGGCTCGGCCGCGATCAGCGTGTTGGCGCTCTCCACCCGGAACTTGGCCTTGGTGGTACGGGCCCGGGCGCCGCGCTGCAGCCAGGCGAGCTCCTTGCGGGCCAGGTTGCGGCGGCGGCGTTCGGCGGCGTCTTCGGCCCGCTCGCGTTCGGCCTGGGCCAGCACGTAAGCCGAGTAGCCACCCTCGGCGCTGCGCACCTGTCCCCGGTCGACTTCCCAGGTCCGGTCGCAGGCGGTGTCCAGCAGCCAGCGGTCATGGCTGACCACTACCACGGCCGAGCCACGGTCGCGCAGGTGCCGTCCGAGCCAGTCGATGGCCTCGATGTCCAGGTGGTTGGTCGGCTCGTCCAGCAGCAGCACGTCCTGCTCGGGAACCAGCAGGGCGGCCAGCGCGACCCGGCGCCGCTCGCCGCCGGACAGCTGCCCGGCCGGGGTATCCAGGCCCACCCCCGCCAGCAGCTCCGCCATGATGGCGCGAATACGTGGATCGGCCTCCCACGGCGTTCCCCCCGGCGGGCGCGCTGCCCGCCGGTGCACCGCCGAACACGATGTCGGCCACCGACCCGGCCAGCTCGTCCCGCTGCGGCAGGTAGCCGATCCGCAGCCCGGAGGAGACGGCCACCCGGCCGGTGTCCGGCACGATCCGCCCGGCCAGCAGCCCCAGCAGGGTGGACTTGCCCGCGCCGTTGCGGCCCACTACGCCGATCCGGTCTCCGGCCCCCACGCCCAGCGAGACGCCGTCCAGCAGGGTCCGGTGCGCGTAGGCCTTGGCCGCCTTCTCCAGGCTGATGAGGTTGGCCATGGTTATTTCGGCGTGCCCGGCTTCGGCTCAGCCTTGGCTTCGGCCGCTGCTTTGGAGGCCGATTGGCTGCGCTTCGGGCCAGCTGACTTCGGGCCGCCTCCCGGGACGACGGCGGCGCCCGGCACCGGGCCGGTGACCCGCGCCACCGACCGGCACACGCCCGCCCCGGACAGCGACACGGCCAGGTCCGTCGCCCGCTTGGCATTGGCCGCCAGGAACACGCAGGTCGGGCCGGACCCGGACACCAAGGCGCCGAGCGCGCCCAGCTCCAGGCCCGCGGCCAGGGTCTTGCGCAGCGCGGGGAACAGTGACAGCGCGGCCGGCTGCAGGTCGTTGCTGAGCACCCGGCCGACCTGGCTGGCGTGCGCCGGCCCGCAGGGCCGACATCAGGGCCGCGTCCAGCACCGGCTCGCCGGCACCGCCAGGACCACCAGCGGCACCACGGTCATCCTGGGCGCCGGGACGGCCTGCGCGGGCGGCCCGCTGCTTGTCCAGCGCCGCGTACACCGCCGGGGTGGACAGCTGCCCGTCAGCCAGCGCCAGCACCCAGTGGTAGGGCGTCGCCGGGGCCAGCGCAGGGGTCAGCTGTTCGCCCCGACCGCGGCCCACCGCGGTCCCGCCCAGCAGCGCGAAGGCCACGTCGCTGCCGACCGTGCCCGCGATGTCCGCCAGCTCGGGCTGGGTCAGGCCGGCCTCCCACAGCTCGTTGCAGGCCACCAGAGCCCCAGCCGCGTCGGCGCTGCCGCCGGCCAGCCCGGCCGCGACCGGGATCCGCTTGGCGATGGCTATATGCACGCCCGGGCCACCCGGGATCACCGTCCGCAGCGCGGTCACCGCGCGCAGGGCGAGGTTGTCGCCGTCGGCTGGGACCTGGCTCGCGCCCTCGCCGCTGACCGTGACCCGGTCCCGGGTGGCGTTGGTGGCCGTGACCTCGTCGAACAGCGAGACGGCATGGAAGACGGTCACCAGGTCGTGATAGCCGTCAGCGCGCGGCGGCCCCACCGAGAGCTGCAGATTGATCTTGGCGGGTACCCGGACGGTTACGGCGTCTTCCGCTCGCTCACTGGTCACGATGGTGAAAGCGTACCCGGCCCGCGCGCCGCTGCCAGCCGGGCGAACTCGGTCACGCTCAGCGACTCGCCGCGCGCCCGGGGGTCGATCCCGGCCGCCCGGAGCAGCTCCTCGGCTCGCGGCGCCGAGCCGCCCAGCCCGCCAGCGCGGCGCGCAGCGTCTTGCGCCGCTGGCCGAACGCGGCTTCGATGACCGCGAAGACCTCCGGCCGGGACGCGGTGGTGGCCGGCGCGTCGTGCCGGGTGAACGCGACCAGCCGGGAGTCCACGTTGGGCACCGGCCAGAACACGCTGCGCGGAACCGGGCCGGCCGGGCGGACGGCCGCGTACCAGGCGAGCTTCACCGACGGCGCGCCGTACACCCGGGAGCCCGGCCCCGCGCACATCCGGTCCGCCACCTCGGCCTGCACCATGACCAGCCCCCGGGCCAGCAAGGGCAAGACCGCCAGCAGGTGCAAGAGCACCGGCACGGCCACGTTGTAGGGCAGGTTGGCCACGAGCACCGACGGCGGCGCCGGCAGGTCGTCCGGCCCGATGCCCAGCGCGTCCGCGGTGAGCACGGCGACCCGGTCCGACCGGGCCGGCGCCCGCCCGGCGATCGTGGCCGGCAGCTCGGCCGCCAGCACCGGGTCGATCTCCACCGCGACCACCTGGCCGGCGCTGGCTTCGAGCAGCGCCAGCGTGAGCGAGCCCAGTCCCGGCCCGACCTCCAGCACCACGTCCCCGGGCGTCAGCCCGGCCAGCGCGGCGATCCGGCGGACGGTGCCCGCCTCGATGACGAAGTTCTGCCCGAGCCGCTTCGACGGCCGTACCCCGAGCCGCCCGGCCAGCTCCCGGACGTCGCCCGGGCTGAGCAGCCGTACCCCCGGCTCCGCCGGTTCTCCCGGGGCCGGGGCCTGGTCGGGCACAGCCGCTACCAGGGCCCGAGGGTGCGCTCGGCGGTGGCGGTGATGGTGTCGCAGAGCCAGGCCAGGTCCAGGTCCTTGACCGCGGCCAGGCAGCGGATGGTGTACGCGGTCTGCGCGGGAGCGTTGGGCCGGCCGCGGTTGGGCACCGGGGTCAGGAACGGCGCGTCGGTCTCGGCCAGGATCAGCTCCGGCGGGACCGCCGCGGCCGCGTCCCGCAGCGGCTGGGCGTTGGCGAACGTCACGTTGCCCGCGAACGACATCACATAGCCGGCCTCGGCGCACTGCTTGGCCATGGTCACGCCACCGGAGAAGCAGTGGAACACCACCCGGTCCGGCGGCCCTTCCTCGGCCAGGATGCGCAGCACGTCGGTGTGGGCGTCCCGGTCGTGGATCATGAGCGCTTTGCCGGTCCGTTTGGCGATCTTGATGTGCTCGCGGAACCACCAGCGCTGCACGTCGGGCTCGGCGTGATCCCGGTAGTAGTCCAGGCCGGTCTCCCCGACCGCGCGCACCAGCGGCAGCCTGGCCAGGGCCTCGATCTCGGCCAGCACCTCGAGGGCGGCGGGCTCGCCCGGCGCGGGGGCGCCCTCACCCATCTCGGCCGACTGAGCCTGGGTCTCGTTGGGATGGATGGCCACCGCCGCGTACACGCCGTCGTATTCGGCCGCGCACCGCGCCGACCAGCGGGAGCTTTCCAGGTCGGTGCCGACGGTCACGACCCGCGCGATGTTCGCGGCCCGCGCGGCCGCGACCACCCCGGCGGGCTCATCCCCGATGATGTCGAGGTGGGTGTGGGCGTCCAGCGCTGGCCGCGGCAGGGCAGGAGGCGGTGCGGCAGGGCTCATCGCAGCCCGTTCGGCTGATTCACGGGGCGCCGTCGGTCAGCCGGGCCAGTTCCTCGTCCACCACTGAGGAGTCCAGCTTGGTGAACAGCGGCTTGGGTGCGGCCAGCGGCGTGCCCGCCCGCACCGGTTGCGACTCCCACCGGGGGTGCTGTCGTACGTCCCGGTGATCACCGGGTAGGACGGCGCGCCCGGCTCGTCGACCTCCTCGACGCGCGGCATATCCGACCAGGTGCCGGCACCGCCCGGTGTTTGGCCATACAGCAGCTCGTGCACCTGCCCCGACGAGCGGGGCAGGAACGGCGTGAGCAGCGTCTTGGCGTCGTCGACCACCTGCAGGGCCACGTGCAGCACGGTCTTCATCCGCTCCGGGTCGGACTCGCGCAGCTTCCACGGCGCCTGCTCGGAGAAGTACTTGTTGGCCTCGGCCACGGTGCGCATGGCCTCGGTGATGGCGAACTTGAACCGGGACCGGGACAGGTGCTCCCCGACCGGGCCGAAGGACTGCCGGGACCGGGCCAGCAGCTCCTGATCCGCGTCGGTCAGCTCGCCCGCCGCCGGGATCTCGCCGATGTTCTTGGCCGCGAACGAGACCGCCCGGTTGACCAGGTTGCCCCAGGTCGCGACCAGCTCGTCGTTGTTCCGCCGGACGAACTCGCTCCAGGTGAAGTCGGTGTCCTGGTTCTCGGGCCCGGCCACGGCCACGTAGTAGCGCAGCGCGTCCACGTCGTAGCGGGCCAGGAAGTCCTTGACGTAGATGACCACCGACCGGGACGAGGAGAACTTGCGGCCCTCCATGGTCAGGTACTCGCTCGAGACCACCTCGGTGGGCAGGTTCAGCGTGCCCAGCGGGCCGGGCTCGCCGCCCTTGGCGCCCTGGCCGTTGTAGCCGAGCAGCATGGCCGGCCAGATCTCGGAGTGGAAGACGATGTTGTCCTTGCCCATGAAGTAGTAGGCCTCGGCGGAGGGCTCGTTCCACCAGGCCCGCCACGCGTCCGGGTCGCCGCTGCGCCGGGCCCACTCCACCGAGGCGGACAGATACCCGATGACCGCGTCGAACCAGACGTAGATCCGCTTGTCGCCGCGGTCCCGCCAGCCGTCCAGCGGCACGGGCACGCCCCAGTCCAGGTCGCGCGTGATCGCCCGTGGCTGCAGGTCGTCCAGCAGGTTGAGGGAGAACTTGAGCACGTTCGGCCGCCAGTGCCCGGCCTTGGCCTGCAGCCAGGTGCCGAGCACCTCGGCGAACGCGGGCAGGTCCAGGAAGTAGTGCTCGGTCTCGGTGAAGACCGGGGTCTCGCCGTTGATCCTGGACCGCGGGTTGATCAGGTCGGCCGGGTCGAGCTGGTTGCCGCAGTTGTCACACTGGTCACCGCGGGCGCTGGGGTACCCGCAGATCGGGCAGGTGCCCTCGATGTAGCGGTCGGGCAGGGTCCGGCCGGTCGACGGCGAGATCGCGCCCAGCGTGGTCTTGGGGAAGATGTAGCCGTTCTCCAGCAGCCGGGTGAAGATCTCCTGCGTCACCGCGCGGTGGTTCAGCGTGGTGGTCCGGGTGAACAGGTCATACGTCATGCCCAGGCTGGTCAGGTCGTCGACGATGACCCGGTTGTAGCGGTCGGCCAGCTGCCGCGCGGTCACGCCTTCGGCGTCGGCCTGCACCTGGATCGGCGTGCCGTGCTCGTCGGTGCCGCTCACCATCAGCACCCGGTTGCCCGCCATCCGCTGGTACCGGCTGAACATGTCGCATGGCAGTGCGAAGCCGGAGACGTGACCGATGTGCCGGGGGCCGTTCGCGTACGGCCAGGCCGGGGCGGACAGGATAGTGCGCATGGTTAAAGCCTAGGGGCAGCGGCCGGCTGCTCACGGTGGCCGGCGAGCTCACCGGGGACGGCCTGCTCCGGGGTGTGCTGCTCCGCGGTGTGCTGAACGGGCTGGGCTGATGCCATCGCCGGGTGGCGGGTGTGCTTGATGCCGAGGATGGACAGGAAGAAGGTGCCGAGCACGATCTGGAAGGACACGATCAGGGCGGTCACCGAGGGGATCATCAGCCGCAGGGAGTGCTCGTAGTTCAGCTGGTGGAAGCCCCGGCCGTGCCAGTACAGCACCGAGAAGATCAGCCCCGCCAGGCCCGCGAGGCCGATCAGGGCGCCGAGCATCAGGCCGCGTTCCAGCGACAGCCGCTCCAGCAGCCGGGTCACCCGGGGCTCTTCGGGCAGGAAACCCTCCGACCCCGCGTAGACCTGGGTGAACAGCCAGAACAGCACGGCCTGGAAACCGATCACCACCATGGCCGAGGCGCCGACCAGGGTATCCACGTCGAAGGTGACGGAGCCGATGGAGAACGGGTGCGGGGCGACGATCGCGCCGATGATCAGGCCGGCGATGAGCACGGCCAGGCCGGGCAGGAAGAACAGCCACCGCGGGCTGAACAGCAGCAGGAAACGCAGGTGCCGCCAGCCGTCCCGCCAGGTGTGCAGGTGCGGCGGCCGGGACCGGCCGTCCTTGGCCAGCGTGGTCGGGACCTCGGTCACCTTCTGGCCGTACAGGGCGGCCTTGACCACCATCTCGCTGGCGAACTCCATCCCGGTGGCCTGCAGGTTCAGCGTCATCACGCTGCTGCGGTTAAAGCCGCGCAGCCCGCAGTGGAAATCGCCGATCCGGCTGCGGAAGAACAGCCGGCCGATGAAGCTCAGCACCGGGTTGCCCAGGTAACGGTGCAGCGGGGGCATCGCCCCGGGCTCGATACCGCCGGCGAACCGGTTGCCCATGACCAGGTCGGCACCCTTGCGCAGCTCTTCCACGAACGGCATCAGGTGGGTGAAGTCATAGCTGTCATCGGCGTCACCCATGATGATGTAGGTGCCGCGGGCCGCGGCGATACCGCCGATCAGGGCGTTGCCGTACCCCCGCTCGCTGATCGGGACCACCCGGGCGCCAGCATCGGTGGCCAGCTGCTGGCTGCCGTCGGTGCTGCCGTTGTCCGCGACCACAACTTCACCGCTGATACCACTGGCGTCCAGAAATCCAATAGCCTTGCGGACGCAGGTCGCCACGGTCTCTGCCTCGTTCAGGCAGGGCATGACCACGGTCAGCTCCACGTTCTCGTCTCCTTCACCATCAGCGGATCTGCCGGCACGGGCCAGCCCCGGTCGCGCAACGTAATACCGTAGGCGAGGGACGAACGCACCGAACCAGCCGCTTATTCATTGTTAGGGTCATTAACCCAGCACAGGAGGGTACGGCTTGAGGGTAATGCCTGCGGCCCCGTCGCGTGGGCCATCGGCGCGGCGAGCCTGGCCGATCCGGCCGGCGAAGCCCAGCTGGACCAGGTTGCGGTCGCTGGCCGCCCGGACCTGGTCGCAGAACCGCCTGTTCATCATCGTGCTCATACCGGCCTTCCTGCTCCGGCTGGACGCCGAGCTGGGCTACCGCTGGCAGTCCTGGTTCAACGACTCGTTCCAGTACCTCCAGCACACGGTGGCGCTGACGCTGGACCCGACCCGGGTGTCCGGGTACTCGATCTTCCTCAAGCTACTCGAGCCGCTGCACAGTTACGCCGCCGTAACGATTCTGCAACATCTGATGGGCCTGGCCGTGGCGGTAATGATCTACGCGCTGGCCCGGCACCGCTACCGCGCCCCGGCCTGGCTGGCCACGCTGGCCACGGTGCCGGTGCTCTACGACGGCTTCGGGATCCAGCTCGAGCACCTGATCCTGTCCGACATCCCGTTCCTGTTCCTGCTCACCGCGGCGCTCACGCTGACGCTCTGGGAGCCGGTCCCGTCCACCTGGCGATGCATAGCGGCCTGCGCCCTGCTCGGCATCGCCGAGGTCCTCCGCTCGGTCGGGCTGCCGCTGCTGGCCGTGTTCGCCGTGTACATGATCGTCAAGCGGGTGCGCTGGTGGAAGGTGGCCGTCTCGATCGTGGTGTGCCTGGTCCCGGTGTTCGGCTACGCGGGCTGGTTTTACGAGGAGCACGGGCAGTTCGCGATGACCGACGCCACCGGCGTGTTCCTGTACTCCCGTGTGATGACGTTCGCCGAGTGCTCCAAGATGCACGTGCCGGCCAACGAGCTGTCGCTGTGCACCACGGTGCCGCCGGACAAGCGGCCGATCGCGCAGGCCTACATCTGGACCCCGGCCTCCCCGCTGGACCGGTTTGCGCCGAGCAAATTCTCCCCGGTGCCGAACCAGCTGGGCGAGAGCTTCGCCATCCAGGCCATCGAGGCGCAGCCGGTGGGCTACGCCAAGGCCGTGTTCGACGACATCTGGCGGGTCTTCGACTGGAAGCGGTCGGTCTTCCCGAATAGTCCCACCTATAACGAGTACCTCTTCGGCTACCGGTCGATTCCCATCCCGGCCTGGGATGACGCGGTCGGGCTTGGGCGGTACCAGTCGTACGCCGCCGCCTATGTCCAGGGCAACCCGCTGACCAACGTGGTCGCGCCGTACTCGACCATCATCCGCGGCTACCAGCGGTACGTCTGGCTGCCAGGGACGGTCTACGGGCTGATCCTTCTGACCGGGCTGGCCGGCATGGGGCTGGCCTGGCGGCGGCTGGGCGGGGAGGCGACGCTGCCCTGGGTGATCTCGGTGGCCCTGATCGCCATCCCGGCGGCGACGGCGGAGTTCGACTACCGGTATGTGCTGGTGGCAGTCCCGTTCGGCTGCCTGGCCGCGGTCATGGCGTTCAGCCCGGGCACGGCCGGGGGCGACCTGGCCCAGCGGCTACGGCAGCGGCGGAAGGGAGCTGGCGGGGCCGTTGCCGACGGTGCTGCCCCGGCCGGTTCTGCCCCGGCCGGTGCTGGCGCGGGGGGTTCTGCCTCGGCCGGCGCCGGTGCTGTCACCGGTGGTGCTGTCGCCGGCGGCGCTGTCGCGGGCGCTGCGGCTCCGGCGGCCAAGCCCGGCGACGACAAGCGTGATCTCACCTCGGACAGCGCCTGAGCTCGCGTCTTTCTTGCCCCTGGCCTTGCCCTTGGCTCCCCGTTGCACACGGGGGTCGGCCCCGCTGACCTCGGCCGCCCAGGCGGCCAGCTCGGCCAGCGTGCCGCGCTTGATTTCCTCGTGGATCTTGGTCAGCTCGCGGCACACCACGGCCGCACGGTCCTCGCCGTGCGAGACGGCCAGCCCGGCCAGCGTGGTGGCCAGCCGACGGCCGGACTCGAAGAAGACCTGGGTGCGGCGGTCGTCGGCCAGCTCGGCGAAACGCCGGCTGCGCTCGCCCGGACCACGGGGCGGGAAGCCCTCGAAGCTGAACCGGTCGGTGGGCAGCCCGGAGACGGCCAGCGCAGTGGTCACCGCTGACGGCCCGGGCAGCGCCGTCACCCGTAGCCCCGCCGCGGCCGCGGCGGCCACCAGCCGGTAGCCGGGATCACTGATTCCCGGGGTGCCGGCATCGGTGACGAGCAGCACGTCCCGGCCCCCCTCCAGCTCGGCGAGCAAACCGGGGGTGCGGCTGGCCTCGACGGCGTCGTAGTAGGACACCACGCGCGCGCTCAGCTCGATGTTCAGGCTGCTGGCAAGCCAGCGCACGCGCCGGGTGTCCTCGGCCGCGATGAGCGTGGCCCGGGCGAGCTCGGCCGCGAGCCGGGCCGAGGCGTCCTCGGGGCGGCCGATCGGCACGGCGGCCAGCGTGAGCACGCCGCCCCTGGCGCCGGTGCTGGTGTCAGCGTCAGTGCTGGTGTCAGCGTCAATGCTGGTGTCAGCGTCGGTGCTGGTGTCAGCGTCGGTGTCGGTGTCGGTCATGAATTCCGGCATGTCCCTCTCGTCCCGTAGTCGCCCGCGCGGGCAGGTACTCCCACACCATGGTCCGGCTAGCCGGACCCTACCGCCGTTAGTAGCATGTGCCCGATGACGGCAACCGAGGCTGATATGCCCGCCACACCCGCCGCCGACGAAGCCAGCAGGCTCGCGGCGCTGCGGGCGCGGCTCGTGTCGCCGATGCCCGACGACCGGCCGTGGGGCTGGCTCGGTCCGCTGCTGGTCACCGCGTTCGGCGCCTTCCTGCGGTTCAACCGGCTTCAGGTGCCCCGCGCGCTGATCTTCGACGAGACGTACTACGCCAAGGACGCCTGGAGCATCCTGCAGAACGGCGTGGAGTGGAACTACATCACCAAGACCGGCAACTCCAACTACGCCAACCAGCTCATCATCGCCGGGCACACCACCGGGCTGTACGCGCCGTGCCGCGGCACCTCGTGCGGCGAGTACGTGGTGCAGCCGGAGGTGGGCAAGCTGCTCATCGCGGCGGGTGAGTGGATTTTTGGCCTGAACTCCTTCGGCTGGCGGTTCGCGAGCGCGGTGTTCGGCTCGCTGGCGATCCTGCTGATCTGCCGGATCGCCCGCCGGATGACCCGGTCCACCCTGCTCGGCTGCATCGCCGGTCTGCTGATGTCGCTGGACGGCCTGGAATTCGTGCTCTCCCGGACCGGGATCCTGGACATCTTCCTGATGTTCTTCGTGCTGGCCTCGTTCGGCTGCCTGGTGGTGGACCGGGACGTGTCCCGGTCCAGGCTGGCCGAAGCGGTGGCCCTGCGGGGCGGTACCGACCCCCCCGGCGGCGGTCCTAGGCTCGGCATCCGCAAGTGGCGGGTGGCCGCTGGGATCTTCATCGGCCTGGCCGTGGCGACCAAGTGGAACGCGGCCTGGTACATCCTCGGCTTCGGCCTGCTGATCACCGCGTGGGACATGGGCGCCCGCCGCGCCGTCGGGATACGGTCCTTCATCCGGGGCACGCTGACCAAGGACGTGGCGTGGCTGCCGGTCACGTTCATCGTGATCCCGCTGGCCGTCTACATCGCCACCTGGAGCAACTGGTTCGCCACCAAAACCGGCTACGACCGGAACTACGCCCAGCTGCATGGGGTGCACACGCCGGTCATCTCGGCCCTGTACTCGCTATACGAGTACCACCTGCAGGCCATCAGCTTCGGCGTGGGCCTGCGTACCCCGCACCCCTACCAGTCCCAGCCCTGGGACTGGCTGGTAGTGACCCGCCCGGTGGCCTTCTTCTACGAGTGCTACACCGGCCCGGTGGCCGGGCCCGCGCACTACTGCCCGTCGGGTTACTCCGGCTCAGAGTGGTCCCAGGAAGTCCTGGCCATCGGCACCCCGGCCATCTGGTGGGGCTCGATCCTGGCCCTGCTGTTCTGCCTGGGCTGGTGGTTGCTGCACCGCGACTGGCGGGCCGGCGCGGTCCTGATGGGCGTGATCGCGGGCTGGGGCCCCTGGTTCCCCCTGATCACCCGGACCAAGTTCTACTACTACGCGCTGGAGTTCGAGCCGTTCCTGATCTTGTCCATCGTGCTCTGCCTGGGGCTGATCCTGGGCCCGGCCGCGGCCAGCGTGCTGCGCCGTGCCGCCGGGGCATGCATCGTCGGCGCGTACGTCCTGTGCGTCCTGCTGATGTTCTGGTACTTTTATGCGATCCTGGCCGGGCAGGTCATTCCTTACCACGACTGGTACGCCCATATGTGGTACCGCATCGGGCGCGGCTGGATCTGAGGATCTCCCCGGGGAGCAGCAGCTTAGGCCTGTCCCTCAGCCAGCTTTCAGCTTTCCCTCAGCGTCCCGGGGCATGATTGTTTACGCCGTTAGCGGATGGGAAGGCTTTCGTGTCCGGTACCGGCGTGATTTTCGCAACAGGGGGGACGTTTCCGGGCCTGTTGTGCGTCTATATACATACAGATAACCAGCGACCGGAGCGACCATGAGCCACGGGGAACACTCTAGCGAGGATCGCGCGCGATTCGAACGCGACGTCATTCCGCAGCTTGGCCAGCTGTACCCGGCTGCGCTCCGGATGACCAGGAACCCGACGGACGCCGAGGACCTGGTCCAGGAGACGTCGGCCAAGGCGTACGCGGCCTTCGGCCAGTTCACGCCGGGGACCAACCTGCGTGCGTGGCTGAACCGCATTTTGACCACGACGTTCATCAACGTGTACCGCAAGCGGCGCCGGGAGCCGCAGCAGGCTCTTGGCGGCGACCTGGCCGAGTGGCAGATGTCCGCCGACCGGCTGGCACCGCCGGTGCAATCGGCCGAGGCCGAGGCGCTGGACCGGACTACCGACTCAGACCTGCTCCGGGCGCTGCACGACCTGCCCGGCGAGTTCCGCACGGCGGTATACCTGGCCGATGTCGAGGGCTACCCCTACCGGGAGATCGCCGAGATCATGGGGACACCGGTCGGCACCGTGATGTCGCGACTGCACCGTGGGCGCCGCAAGCTGCGCGAGCAGCTGATGGCGGCCGGGTTCGGCAGCCCGAAACCCGAATCGTCCGGCGCCTGAGCGCTTGCTGCGCCTGAGCAGCCACGGCTGGATCCCTTGATCGGCTTCAGTGGCCGTAAAGGGTCAGCATGACCTCGCCCTCTTGCCACCGGCGCAGGATATGCAGCCCGGCCTGGGCTATCAGGGTCATTTTCTCCCTGTCCACCGGCGTGGCCGGGACCGGGAACTTGTAGTTGCTGGCCCCGGTGATCACCCATACCTGGCGCACGTCGGTGAACCGGCTCTTCAGCACGGCCGGGCTGGTGACCTCCAGGCCGGTCAGGGTGGCCGAGGCGACCGCCGGCTGGGCCAGGGCGATATTGCGCAGCCGCCGGAATGGCGCCGGGTAGCCGGTGCCGAGTACCTGCATATCCATCGGGATATAGAAGATGATGTCGCCGGGCTGCTCATACGCGGCCACAATGGCCGAGGCTCCCCGTAGGTTGTCCGGCCGGGCCGCGGTCTGGCGGATAGCGCGCTGCGGCCCGATCAGGGCGACCGCCAGCCCGAGCACGATGACGGCGGCCAGGGCCGGCGGCAGCCAGGCCAGCCGGGCCCGGCGCAGCGGGGCGAACGCGGCCAGCCGGGCCAGGCCGGTCAGGCCCGCGGCCGCCAGGATGGCCAGGGCAGGCAAGCAGAACTCGACGTACCTGATGTAGTAGACGGGCTTGACGAACGACGCCGCGATGAGCAGGACGGGCGGTACCGCCAGCCACGGCAGGGCGATCGCCGCCGGGTTCAGCGGCCGCCAGTTGTCCGCCAGGCAGCACGCGACCAGGCCCGCCAGCCCGAGCAGGGCGAACGGGATGACAAGCGAGTGCGTGCCGGCCAGCGTGTCCAGCAGTCGCTGGATCACCTTGCCATTCGGTCGCGTGAGCCAGGCGATCTGCTCCTGCTGGCCCGCCGTGACGATCAGCAGCGGCACCAGCAGTGCCGCCGCAACGGCCGAGACGGCCAGCCAGCGCAGCGGTACGGGCCCGGCCCAGCGGCCGTGTCCGGGCCGGGCCTGCCGGCCCGCGATGAGCAGCGTCACGGCATGGGCGGCCAGCAGCAGCAACCCGAACAGGTTGAACAGCCCGGTGAGGGCGACGGCGACGCCGTAGGCCCACCACCAGCGCCACTCCCCCCGGTCGTAGGCGACGGTGAGCAGATAGGTGGCGATGGTGGCGAACATCGTCTCGATCGCGTACGACCGGGCCATCTGGGCGTAGAACGTCATGTACGGCGCGATAGCGAAAAGCAGGCCGGAGAGCAGCCCGGTCAGTGCGGGGACATCCAGGCGGCCGGCCCAGCTGGACGCGTCCGGCGCCAACCGCGAGCCGTCCACGCCGACGCGGGGTCTTCGGGCCATGAGCGCGGCCCGGCGGCCTACGGCTGCGGTGAACCCGGTCGCGATGACCATGGCGACCAGGGAGGGCACGCGCAGCGCCACGGTCGATGTGCCGATGACCGGCGTGATCGCGTACATCAGCACGTAGTAGGCGCCGTGGACCGCATCCTGATGCGCCAGCATGGCGACTAGCTGGCCGAGCGAGCGGCCGATGGCATCCTTGGTGTAGGCCTCGTCCCGCCACAATGACGGTGAGCCGAGTTCGTACCCGCCTACCACCAGCGACACCGCCGCCGGAATAACGCTGACTAGCAGGTTGCGCCGGCGCACGGCACTCGTGGGCCGCGAGGGCCGCCCGGCCGGCGGTGCGGACCCGGCGTCGGCAGGCTGGGCCGGTGCCGGCCCGGGCGCGAGCGTCACGGGCGGGTTCTCAGACCCGGGATCCGTTTCCGCCACGAGTTCCCCTTCCGGCGCCAGCCTCAGGCCGGACGACATCCTGGCCCCCCAGGCTATCGGAGCTCATCACCCCGGATCGGCATGCGTTACATTCGCGGTCGCCCCGGCGATACAACGCGGACGCCACCGCGAGTGGTTCCTGTGGGGCCGGCGCCTCCTGGCGGCCGCCGCTGCGGGGGCCGTCCATGATCACGAAGACTTGCAGGTCGTTTCGCGGGGTAAAAGCCTTCGCGATCACCGGGGAGGCCCCGGAATGGTGCACGGGATCCGAGCCGGGTGAGGATTCGGCCGTCCCCCGCCGCCCCAAGGGTTGCACCAGCACCTCAGGCTATGTTGTGCCCCGCGGTGACGGCTGGCGGGAACGGTATGAATGCCGCAGCCATAGCGTTCCAAGGTGGTGAAAACCCGGTCTCAGTATGTTCCCAGGGCCGACCAGGCCCGGCTGGGTGGCCGCGGTCGGACCCGACAGCGCAAGCGGTCGAAGCCCGGGGCGGTCAGGCCGGGACGCGGAGCGGTATCGGTCAGGCGGGGAAGAGGCGGTCGCAGACGCGGGCGCCGGCTTTGCCGTCGTCCAGGGAGGCGAACCGGGCGGCGAACGTCTGGTAGCGGTCGCGGTAACGGGCCGCGACCGAGTCGAGATCGCGCAGGGCCTCGGCCACCTCGGCCGTGGTGGCCAGCAGCGGGCCGGGCGCCTCGGCCTCGAAGTCGAAGTAGAAACCACGCAGGTTGTCCCGGTACTCGGCCAGGTCGTAGGTGTAGAACAGCATCGGCCGGCCGGTCACCGCAAAGTCGAACATGGCGGAGGAGTAGTCCGTGAGCAGGACGTCCGCGACCAGGAAGAGCTCAGTGATGTCGGGATAGGCGGTGACGTTGAGGGCGAAACCAGGCCGCATGCCGGCCGGGACGTCGTCGGCCATGTGGTGGTGACCACGGATCAGGAAGACGTAATCGTCGCCGAGCTCGCGCCAGGCTCGCTCGAGGTCCAGGCGCATGTCGAACCGGTACCGGCGGCCGTTGGCGTACACCTGGTTGTCCCGCCAGGTGGGCGCGTAGAGCACGACACGCTTGCCTGGCGGCAGCCCGAGCCGGTCCCGCACCCCGGCTGCCACCTCGGCCGTGTCGGCCCGGCTGAGCAGGTCGTTGCGCGGGTAGCCGTACTCGCAGATCTCGCCGTCATAGCGGAAAGCGCGGCGCATGACGGGGGTGCTGAACGGATTCGGCGACAGCAGCAGATCCCACTGGGCGATGTCCTTGGCCAGGTGGTCGAAGTAGGCGGTACCGCTGATGAACTGCGGGTCGGAGATGTCGAAGCCGATCTTCTTCAGCGGGGTGCCGTGCCAGGTCTGCAGGTAGACCTGGCCGTCCCGCTTGCGGAATGGGGCCTGCATGTCGTCGTTGGAGATCAGGTACCTCGACCGGGCCAGCGCCTCGTAGTATTCCTGCGTGCCGCGCAGCACCGGCGTTCCGCCATCGGGCACCGGGACGGACCAGTCGGTTACCGCCCACAGGTGCTCGCGGTCGTCTCCGCGGCGGCGCAGTTCCTCGGCGATACCGAGCGGGTTATCCCCGCACTGCTTGCCCTTCCAGCTGATGAACAGGACCTCGTCCCGGATCGGGGCGGTGCGGAGCATGGCTGGGTAGAAGCCGCGGCGCAACGACCGCTGCCCGAAGTTGCCCTGCTCCACGCGGCGCAGCCGCGGTTCGGCCGTGATCAGCGGCTGGTCATGGCCGGTGACCATCAGGCGGTACCACTTGCGACCCGCTTCCACCCGCTGACCGGTGACGCTGGCCAGCCGGTCCACGTCGTAGGCGAGCTCGGCCAGCGCCTCGGTGCCGGTGCCAGCGGGGCGCACGAACAGGTTCCACTCACCGTCCCGCAACGGGATGGCCGACCCGAAGAACGGCATCCGATCCAGCTCGGCCTCGATCCGGAAGCGCTCACCCTCGACGGTAAATCCGATCACGTAGGAGTCGGCGGACCCGATCCGGCGCAGCACGGTCTCGTACCGGGTACCGGGGTCGCCCGCCGCGCCGAGGAAGCTGCCACGCAGCACCAGGCGGCCACCGGTCTGCCATTCATGCTCGTCGATCACCGGACGCGGGGTGCGCTCTGATATCACAAGGTCACCGTAGCGGCTCCGGCCGGCCACGGCCTCCCGGCTGCCGAACCTGTGCCGGCTCTCCGGCTGGCCATCGGGCCACGCCACCCGGACCCGGGGGCGCCCGGGCGGCTTGAGATAGACGTCCCAGGCCATGCCGTCACCGCTGGCCACGCCGTGGGTGCGATCGACCACGTCGGACGCGCCGGCCAGCTCGCCCAGCGGAATGCGGGCGCGGAACCTCGGGCCCGCCGCCGGGGGACGGCACGGCGGTAGCCGGGAAGGATCGGCTGGCCGCGCCGCGGTTGCGGACCAGGACCAGTTCGGCGTCGGGTAGGCGACGCCGGGGCGGGGCCTGCAGGCCCGGCAGGGCGACGCGGTGGCGGTGGGGAGCTCGACCTCGAGGTCGATGGCGCGGGACCCAGCGTCCTGCCAGTCCTGGCCGGTCAGTACCGCGCCAAGACGCCAGCTGGCGATGTCCAGGCCGAGGCCGGCCCAGCGGGCGCCGAAGCGCAGACCCGGGGATATCTCGCGAGGCGCGGGCCGCTCCGCCGGGCCCGGTACCGGGGTGTGCACGCGGGCCGGGCGCCAGACGCCGTGGCCGCGCACGAGCATGTAGCACTGCCAGGCCCCGGGGCCGCGCAGTCGCCGCGGGCTGATCGTGAACCGGAAGCCCGACCAGTCGTAGTTGTACCGCTCCTGCTCGGACAGGGCGGTGGCCTCGGGATTGAAGAGGGAGCGCGCCGGGCGGACCACGGGCAGCCGCCGGCCGGGCGGACGCAGGATCACGATCTTGGTGGTGTTCCGGCGCCGGGCCACGTCGATCGAGGGCACGTTGGCCCGGCCGGTGACCACCAGCCGGCCGGCGTCCCAGCCGATGTCGTCGACCTGCATGTACGGGTCCAGGTCGCGCCAGTGCGGCCGGAATACCCCGGCCGGCACCGGCACCGGGGAGTTCGTGCGGAACGGCAGGTCGGCCCGGAGCCGACCCCAGCGCCGGACGATGGGGACCTGGCGCACCGGCTGCTCCATCATCCACGCGGCCAGCTCGGCGAGCTGGGGCATGGCCCGGATACGGACCAGGTGGTAGGCCAGCTTGTGGGTAGCGGGCAGGCTGCGCATTACCCGGCGGCTGACGTGGTCCAGGTAGGCGTTGACCAGCGTGGTGAACTCGGCCCGGTAGGCCTCGGTCACCTTGTGCAGGTCCTGGACGTACAGCCACAGGTCGTTCTTGAGCGCCTTGCGCTGGTGGGCCCGCAGCAGCGCGGCGGTGGAATGGGCCGCGATGAACGTGTCGATGTCGTCCATGGCGGTCATCCGGTCCCGCAGGTTGGCGATGGCGCCGCGGTTCTGGGTGATGGACAGGCCGCCCCGGGCCCGCTCGCGCCAGTAGTAGACGATGTCCGGGATGACGTCCACGGCCCGGGCCAGCACGTGCGCCTTGGTCATCAGGCGCAGGTCCTCCCAGACCACGCCCTCTGGGAAGGACAGCTGGTGGGAGTCCCAGAAGGACCTGCGGAACAGCTTGTTCCACACCGACACGTCGTACAGCAGCCGCGGCGTCCTGGTCACGTGCGTGCCGGTCTGGCGGCCCTTGATAGCCAGCGAATGCAGCGCGGACGGGTTGATCCCCTTCGGGCCGATGCGGTCCACCGCGCCGCTGACGAAAGTCCGACCCGGACCGCTCCAGCGTATGCAGCAGCAGCTCATAGGCGTTGGCGGGCAGGATGTCGTCGCCGTCGACGAAGGCCAGGAACTCGCCGCGGGCTCGTTCGATCCCCCGGTTGCGCGCGCCGCCCGGCCCGCCGTGCTCGGCCTGGACCAGGATGAACCGGGAATCGACGGCCGCCTGGGCCCGGGCGATGTCAACGCTGCCGTCGGTCGAGGCGTCGTCGACCATGATCACTTCCAGGTCGGTGATACGTCTGGGCAGCGATCGAGCCGAGGGTGTCGGCCAGGTCGTCTTCGTTGTTGAAGAACGCCACTACGACGCTGATCCTCGGGGTGGTCACGGCTTGGTTCCCTGTGTCATAGCTAGCTGGGTGTCGTGGTCAGGCGGCCGGGGCTTCCCAGCCGAGAGCCACTGGGTCGTACACGCGCTCCACGTAAATCTGGTGCCAGAGCGAGAACACGACCAGCAGCCACACCTGCCTCCAGGTCACCGCGGGATCGTCGGCCCGGAAGCGATGCAGGATGTCCAGCGCGGCGTTCTTGTCCAGCCACTGCCCGGTCTGCGCCGAGCGGACAACCTGCTCGGCGAAACCATACATGCCGCCGCGCAGCCAGGGGCCCAGTGGCACGGGAAAACCCAGCTTGGGGCGTTCGGCCGCGGCCTGCGGCAGCAGCTCGGTGATGGCCTCGCGGAGCGCGAACTTGGTGGTTCCCGCGGCGGTCTTCTCGACCCGGGCCAGCCGGGCCGCCACCGCCAGCACCTCACGATCCAGGAACGGCGTGCGCAGCTCCAGGCCGTGCGCCATCGACATCCGGTCCGCCTTGACCAGGATGTCGCCCGGCAGCCAGGTGTTGACGTCGACCAGCTGCATCGTGGCCACGTCGTCCAGCCCGGCGTCGGCCGCCTGCCGGTAGACCGGGTCGGTCACGTCGAACTCGCTGCCGGAGGCCCGGCGGACCAGGGCCCGCGCCTCGTCGGCGTGGTACACGTAGGCGTTGCCGATGTACCGCCGCTGCAAGGGGGTCGAGGTCCGGTTGAGCAGGCCCTTGCCCCGGGCGCCGGTCGGCAGCTCGGAGGCGACCCGGCCGAGCGTGGAGCGGCCCCAGCCGGGCAGCGCCCGGCCCGCCCGGACCACGCCGGGCTGGTAGTAGACGCCGTAGCCGCCGAAGAGCTCGTCCGCGCCCTCGCCGGACAGCACCACCTTGACGTGCTTGCGTGCCTCCCGGGCGGCGAACCACAGCGGGACCGCGGCCGCGTCCGCCATCGGGTCGTCCAGGTGCCAGACGATCTGCGGCAGCCGGGCCAGGAACTCATCCGGGCTGATCACGTACGGGATCGACTTCACCCCGAGCGCCTCGGCGGTGGCCGCCGCGTCCTCGATCTCGCTGTACCCCCGGTGCTCAAACCCGACGGTAAAGGTCGCCAGGCCGGGCGCGATCTCGGCCGCGAGCGCGCACAGCGTGGCCGAGTCCACCCCGCCGGACAGGAACGCGCCGGCCGGCACGTCGCTGCGCAGGTGCACGGCCACTGAGTCGCGCAATGCGGTCAGGATCTTCTCCGGCGAGCTGGACGACGGCGACCGGGCTGGCTTGAGCTCCGGGCGCCAGTACCGGAATACGTCCACCCGGCCGCCCGGCCGGGCGATCAGCACGTGCCCGGGCGGCAGGGACCTGGCCGGCGGCACCAGCGTGGCCGGCGCGGGCACGTACTGGAACGACAGGTACCGGCGCAGTGCGTCCGGGTCGATCGCGGTCACCTCGCCCGCGTCGGCCAGGGCCTTGCGCTCGGAGGCGAACCGCAGCTGCGGCCCGGGCCGGGGCTGCTGGCCGCCCGCGGTCAGCGCGTAGAAGAACGGCTTGATGCCGAACGGGTCCCGGGCGCAGAACAGCTCACGGTTGCGCCGGTCCCAGATGGCGAACGCGTACATGCCGCGCAGCTGGCGGACCACGTCCTTGCCGAGCCAGGCGTACATCTCCAGCAGCACCTCGGCCGAGGACCGGGTGCGCAGCCGGACCCCGCGATCGGCCAGCCGCCGGGCCAGCTCGACGTAGTTGTAGATCTCGCCGTCGAAGACCATCACGAACCGGCCGTCGCCGGAGTGCATGGGCTGGCGGCCGCCCGCCGTGGTGTCGATGACGGCCAGCCGCCGGAAGCCCAGCGCCAGGTCGCGGTCGGCGAAGAAATCCTCGTCGTCGGGTCCCCGGTGGGCCAGGCGCATGGCGGCACGGCCCACCCACTGGGGGTCGGGTCCTGCTCCGTCTGCCAGGGCCAGGCAGCCGGCGATTCCGCACATACGTGCCGCCAAAGGGGTCGGGGTACCTGCTTGGTGCCCCGACCAGCCTACTTGGGCTGGAACCTGATCCCGCCGTCGAAGCGGACGACCTCGGCGTTCATGTAGTCGTTCTCGATCAGCACCCGGACCAGGTGACCAAATTCATCGGGCCGTCCCATCCGCTTGGGGAACACCACCGGCGCCACCAGCTTGGCTTTGAACTCCTCAGCGTTCGGGGAGAAGCCGTAGATGGGCGTGTCGATGATGCCGGGGCAGATGGTGTTGACCCGGACCCCGACCGCGGACAAGTCCCGCGCGGCCGGCAGGGTCATGCCGATGATGCCGCCCTTGGACGCGGAGTAGGCGATCTGGCCGGTCTGGCCCTCGATCCCGGCTACCGAGGAGGTGTTGATGACCACGCCGTGGAGGCCGTCCTCGTCGGCGGCCTCGGTCCGGGCCATGGCGGCGGCGGCGATCCGCATCACGTTGAACGTGCCGATCAGGTTGATGTTGATGACGCGGGTGTAGGCACCCAGCTCGTGCGGGCTGCCGTCGCGTCCCGACGGTTCGCGCGGCCCAGCCGATACCGGCGCAGCTGATCGCGGAGCGCAGCGGCACGCCGGTCGCCACGGCGATGTCGACTGCTGCCTGCACCGAGGCCTCGTCGGTCACGTCGGTGCGCGCGAACACGCCGCCGATGTCGTCTGCGACCCGCTTGCCGCCCTCTTCGTTCAGGTCAGCCACGATGACGACCGCTCCCGCCGCGGCCAGCACACGGGACGTGGCCTCACCGAGGCCACTCGCACCACCAGAAACAATTGCCGCAGTACCGTTCAAGTCCATGTCCTGGAGCTTACTAGCCAGGCCGGGCCTGGCTCCGGGCTGGGCGACCCAGAGGTAACTACGGCGAGGTAAAGGCGGTGCTCTGACCGCGTGCCGCCCCCGGGTTATGGGCGAGCGTTATCGATGCCCGTTCGGTTATGGTCGGAAACATGACCAAGCTGCGCGGGAATCCGTGGGCGGTGCTGGTCGTGGTGTCGCTCGGCTTCTTCATGACGCTGCTCGATCTCACGATCGTGAACATCGCGATCCCGAACATGATCGACAAGCTGCATGCGTCCCTGGACGACATCTTGTGGGTGCTCAACGCCTACGCGCTGGTGCTGGCGGTGCTGGTCATCACGGCCGGGCGGCTCGGCGATCTGTTCGGGCCGCGCACGATGTTCGTGCTGGGCATCGGGGTGTTCACGGCCGCGTCGGCGGCCTGCGGGTTCGCCCCCGGGGCGGGCTGGCTGATCGCCTTCCGTGCTGTCCAGGGGCTCGGCGCCGCCATGCTGATGCCGCAGACACTGGCCATCGTGACCCTGGTCTTCCCGCCGGAACGACGTGGGGCGGCGTTCGGGGTCTGGGGCGCGGTGGCGGGCCTGGCCACTGTGGCCGGCCCCACCCTCGGCGGGCTGCTGGTGAGCGCGTTCGACTGGCGGTGGATCTTCTTCGTCAACCTGCCGATCGGGGTCGCGGTGCTGGCCGTGACCTTCGTCATCATTCCCGCGGTGCAGCCGGGGCGCCGTCACCGGTTCGACGTACTCGGTGTGGTGCTGGCCAGCCTGGCCCTGCTGGCCATCTGCTACGGCCTGATCGAAGGGCAGCGCTACAACTGGGGCACGGTCACCTCGTTCATCTCCATCCCGCTGATCATCGGGATCGGCGTGGTTCTGCTGGCCGCGTTCTTCGTGGTCGAGCGGCAGCGCCAGAGCCACGAGCCGCTGGTGCCGTTCGTGCTCTTCCGGGGCCGGAACTTCGCGCTGATGAACTGGGTGTCGTTCACACTGTCCATCGGGATGCTGGGCATCTTCCTGCCGCTCACCATCTATTTGCAGTCCGCGCTGGGCTTCTCCGCGCTCAAGGCGGGCCTGACAATGGCGCCTTCCTCGCTGGTGATGATCGCCCTGGCGCCGTTCCTGGGACGGCTGACCGACAAGACCGGCGGTAAGTGGATCCTGGTGGCCGGGCTCTCCCTGTTCGCCATCGGGATGGGCTGGGTCGTCCTCATCGCCGGGACACACTCGTCCTGGCAGGACTTCCTGGCGCCGCTGATCGTGGCCGGGCTGGGCATGGGCGGCACGTTCGCGCCGCTGACCACGATCGCCATGCGCGAGGTGGACCCGCGGATGGCCGGGGCTGCCTCGGGCATGCTCAACACGGTCCGCCAGGTCGGCTCGGTCATCGGTACCGCGGCCGTCGGGGCCCTGCTGCAGAACCGGCTGGCCTCCTCGCTCACCAGCCAGGCCAGCATCCACTCGGCTGCGCTGCCAGCCCAGTACCGCGCGCCGTTCGTCAACGGCTTCCGGCAATCCGCCGCGAGCGGGCTGCTCACCGGCGGCGGGTCAGGCAGCTCGGCCGCCACCCGCGGTCTGCCAGCCGCGCGTGGCGGGCGAGCTGCAGCGACTGGCCGCCGAGGTGTTCAGCCAGGCTTACGTGCTCGCCATGCGGTGGACCATGGTCATGCCCATCGCCGTGGTGGCCCTGGCCGCGGTCAGCTGCCTGGCCATCAGGAACCGGGTGGGCGGCCAAGGTCCGGAGGCGGCGGGCGCTGCCGCCGGTCAGATGGCCGGGACCACCAGCTCACCAGGCTCGTCCGGCCAGAGCCCGGGCAGCGCGTCGGGCACGGCGTCGTAGGGGGACGGCTCGAACGGGAACCGGTCGGCGAAGACCGGTTCCAGGTCGGTGAGCCAGCTGGCGGCCGGGTCGTACTTGGCGAAGAACGGCGTTCCCACCAGGCCCGGGTTGCGGGCCTGGATCATGCGCAGCACGAAGACCTTGATCCCGGCCACCTCGGTCACGCCGTCCACGCCCACCTTGCCCGGGGTAGCGGACATCGACGGGCCGCGGACCGTCCGGCACAGGCCGGAGACGCACTGGTAGGCGTCGCGGAAGATCTCCCAGGCCTGGGCCAGCGGAACGGCGAAGTAGTCCCGCGGCCCGGTGTCCCGCTCCACGAACATGTAGTACGGCACCATGCCCATCCGGACCTGGGTCCGCCACATGCTCTGCCACGCCTCCGGATAATCGTTGATCGACCTGATCAAGGGGGCCTGGGTGCGGATCACGGCTCCGGTGCTGGTGATCCGGCGGACCGCGTCGGCCAGGATCGGCGGCTCGAGCTCGCGTGGGTGGGTGAAGTGCGCCATCAGCGCGAGCGTCCGGCCGGACGCGATCACGTCGCTGAACAGCGCCAGGGTGTCGTCGGCGTCTGGATCGGTGACGAACCGCTGCGGCCAGTAGGACAGCGACTTGGTGCCGATCCGGATGGATTCCAGATGGTCCAGGCCGTTGGCCGGGTCGATGAGCGGCTTGATGTACCGGCGGAGCACGGTCTCGCCCATGATCATGGGGTCGCCGCCGGTGATCAGGACGCTGGTTACCTCGCGGTGCTGGCGCAGGTAGGCGACGAGCGTGCCGACGTCATCGGCGGCCATCTTGAGCTCGGGCTCGTCGACGAACTGGGCCCACCGGAAGCAGTAGCTGCAGTAGGCGTGACAAGTCTGGCCCTGGCGCGGGAAGAACAGCACGGTCTCGGGGTATTTGTGCTGCAGGCCAGGAAGTGGCGTGCCATCCAGGGTCGGCGCGTTCAGCAGCATCTGCCCGGCCGGGTGCGGGTTCAGCCGCATCCGGATCTCGTGCGCGGCCGCGCGCACAGCCCCACCGGAGGCGTCCTCGCTGATCAGGCGGGACAGCCGCTGCACATCGGCGGCGGGCAGCATGTCGGCCTGGGGGAAGACGAGCCGGTAGATGGGGTCATCCGGGGCGGCATCCCAGTCGATGAGGCTCTCCACGACATAGGAATTCGTCCGGAACGGCAGTACGGTGGCCACCGCTTGCACCGCCAGCCGCTCCTGCGGCGACAGGCCTGCCCGCTGCACAAGCGCGTCCAGGTGTTTCACCGAGTAGGCACGGAACCGCCGGCCCGATGATTTCGCCGGCGGTACGACCTGGTGGATATCGGTCAAGCCCATCTCCCTCCGTCTGGCATGCCGCACGGAGGGTCACCGGCGACACGCGATAAAGCCTTTCGACATCCCCAAGCGGTTTCCCTCGCCTGGCCGCTTCCCCGGTTACGGGTTCCCCGGTAAAACCCTTGTTAAAACCCCTTCGTTTTTCTTGACGTACCACCGCATGTGATGGTTCCGTTTCCTTCTTTCACCAGTTAAGAAACGATCAATGACTCGCATGAAGTATTCGGCCGGATCACAGCAAGTTCTAAGCAATCAGTTTTTACATAATCTTTATTCCGGGCTTTATCCGCCGTACAATGCCGGGCGCGTTCGCAGGTATCTGCCTTACGGGCGCAGGACGCACTTGCGGTGCACCACGGCACGCGCAGGGCGCGGTCGGAGGCGGTGCGCGGCGCGGCGTGACGCATTTGCGTACGGGTCTGCGGCCGCGCAGCCCAGCCGGGGCGCGGGGTGGCCGGGGGTCCGGGCCGGCCGGGGTCCGGACCGGGCGGGGTCGCAGGCCGGGCCATAATGGGGCCCATTACACAGGCACTCTTGTGACACAGGCACTCTCGGGTGAGGACAACCACGGATGAGACGTCATCCCCGGCCGCGCGCCCCGGTGATCCGCTGAGCGTGATAGCGCCCGGGGAGGCCGGCGAGCGGGACTCCGGCGGGCGCGACGTCAGGGAGATGAATGCGGACCCGGGGGGGCTGGGTGAGGCCGGCACCCTCGCCGGGCCGGGTGGTTCTGGCCTGCCCGCGGATCCGGGCGAGCCGGTCATCGCGGTCGACGCCATGGGCGGGGATCACGCGCCCGGTGCCATCGTGGCCGGGGCGCTGGCGGCCCAGCGCGAGCACGGCGTCCGGGTGCTGCTGACCGGGCCCCCCGCGCAGCTTCGGCAGGCGCTGGCCGACCTGGGTGCGGACGCCGAGCTCCAGGTAGTGCCGGCCGAGGACAACCTGGCCATGACCGAGGGAGCGCTGGCTAGCCTGCGCCGTCCCCGGTCGAGCGTGGCCGTGGCCTGCCAGCTGGTCCGGCGGGGTGAGGCGTCCGCCGTGGTCTCGGCCGGCTCCACCGGTGGCATCGTCGCCACCGCGCGGTTGCGGCTGCGGTCGCTGCCCGGCGTGGAGCGGCCCGGGGCTGGCCGTTGTCCTGCCGACCCGGCCGGGTGGCACGGTACTCATCGACGCGGGCGCCACGGCCGACCCCAAGCCGGAGATGCTGGTCCAGTTCGGCCAGCTCGGTGTGGCCTACGCGCAGACCGCCCTGGGGGTACCTTCCCCCCGGGTGGGGCTGCTGACCATCGGCGCCGAACCAGGCAAGGGCAACAAGTTCACCCGGCGCGCGCATGAGCTGCTGGCCAGCGAGCCGCCCCACGGCGCGCTCCCGCTCAGCTTCGCCGGCAACGTCGAGGGCGGCGACCTGCTGGCCGGGGAGCTCGACGTGATCGTCACCGACGGCTTCACCGGGAACGTGGCGCTGAAGACGCTGGAGGGGTCCGTCCGGTTCGCCGCGGCCGAGCTGCGGGCCGCGGTAACCGGTACCAGGGCGGCCCGGATCGGCACGCTGCTGCAGCGCCGCGGGCTGCGCGAGCTCGCCAGCCGGCTGGACGCCGACAGCTACGGCGGGGCCGTGCTGCTCGGCTTGGCCGGAACCGTGGTGATCGCTCACGGGGCCAGCACCGCCCGCGCCGTCACCTCGGCCTGCCTGCTCGCGGCCGATCTGGCCAGCGGCCAGATCATCGAGAAGATCACGCAGCGGCTCGGGCCAGGCCGTTCGGCCGGTCGCGGCGGGCACTTCCTGCGGCGGCCGTTACCCGGCCGCCGCTACCCCGGGCCCGCGCCGTTACCTGCCTGGCCATGAGGCCACCAGATCTTCCGGCTGGGCCTGCCGGGATGCCCGATAGGCTTAGCGCATGGCCGATCCACAACAGGTTCTCGCGCAGCGGGTGCACGACGCCATCCTCGCGTCGTTCGGTCCGGAGTACGGTGACGCGGACCCGCTGATCCGGCCGTCCTCGTTCGCCGACTACCAGGCCAACGTGGCCCTTCCGCTGGGCAAGCGGCTCCGCCGCTCGCCGCGTGAGGTTGCCGCCGAGCTGGCCGGGCGGCTCGATGTGGCCGACCTGTGCGCAGAACCCGAGGTCAGCGGCCCCGGCTTCATCAATTTCAGCCTGCGGGATGAGTGGATCGCCGCCCAGGCCACGCAGATGCTCGGTGACCCCCGGCTCGGGCTCGCGCCGACGGCCGAACCGCAGACGATCGTGGTGGAGTACTCCTCGCCCAACGTGGCCAAGGAGATGCATGTCGGCCACTTGCGCACCACCATCGTCGGTGATGCGATAGCCCGTACGCTGGACTTCGCCGGGCACCGGGTGATCCGGGACAATCACGTGGGTGACTGGGGTACCCCGTTCGGCATGCTTATCGAGCACCTGCTCGACGTGGGCGAGGACTCCCCGGACGCGGCTCTGCTCGCGACCGACCCGAACGCCTTCTACCAGGCGGCCCGGCGCAAGTTCGATAATGACCCGGCGTTCACCGAGCGGGCCCGGCGCCGGCTCGTGCAGCTGCAGGCCGGAGACCCGGCGACCCTGGCCATCTGGCAGGACCTGGTCCGCATCTCCCGGGACTACCTGCACCGGACCTACGCCCGGCTGGACGTGACCCTGACCGATGACGACATCCGCGGCGAGAGCTTCTACAACGACCTGCTCGCGGACACGGTCAGCCTGCTGCAGGAGATGGGCCTGGCCATCGTCAGCGACGGGGCGCTGTGCGCGTTCCCGCCGGGCTTCACCGGGCGTGAGGGCCGGCCGCTGCCGCTGATCATCCGCAAGAGCGACGGCGGCTACAACTACGCCACCACCGACCTGGCCGCGGTCCGGTACCGGGTCGACAAGCTGGCGGTCGACCGGGCCATCTACGTGGTCGGCTCGGAGCAGGCGCTGCACTTCCAGATGGTCTTCGCGGTGGCCCGGGAGGCCGGCTGGCTCCCCGCCACGGTCAGCTTCGAGCACGCCCAGATCGGCATGGTGCTCGGCGAGGACGGTAACCGCATCAAGACCAGGGAAGGCGAGACACCCAAGCTCAATGACCTGCTCCAGGAGGGTGTGGACCGGGCCAGGGGCATCCTGGACGAGGTGAACGCGGCCGACCGGTTCAGCCCAGAGGAGCTGGACGCGGTGGCCGAGGCGGTCGGCATCGGCGCGGTCAAGTACGCGGACTTGTCCACCGCCCGGGACAGTGCCTACCTGTTCGACTGGGACCGGATGATCTCGTTCCGGGGCAATACCGGGCCGTACCTGCAGTACGCCGCCGCGCGGATCAGGTCGATCTTCCGCCGGTCCGCACAGGCCGACGGCGCCGACGTGCCCGCTGGCGTCACCGACCTGGCTGGCGGCGCTGATGCGGAAGCCGCGGCCCGCCGCACGGACATCGCGGTTACCGCGGCGCCGGAGCGCGCGCTGGCGCTGCGGCTGCTCAGTTTCGGTGCGATGGTGACCCAGCTCGGCGAGACGGCCGAGCCACACCGGCTGTGCGCGTACCTGTTCGAGGTGGCCAGCATGTTCACCACGTTCTACGAGGAATGCCCGGTGCTCAAGGCCGAGTCCGCCGAGCTGCGGTCGACCCGGCTGGCGCTGTGCGCGCTCACCCTGGACGTGCTGACCAAGGGGCTCACGCTGCTCGGCGTGCCGGTTCCCGAGCGGATGTAACCGGAAGCTGAACGGCCTCCCTTCCGCGGGGCCCGTCGCGGCCTGCCACGCCCTGAGCATGTGAACTCAGGAACGTACTGCTTACATGCGCAAGGTTCACCCGTCCCACCCCTGACTAATCGGGGCACTCTCGGACGCATGGATACGAACGGGCCGTCCATTGGAAGTCACCAGACTCACCGGCCCGGTCAGTAACAGCCACGTCCGGACGCGCGAGGCGGGGCCGCGTCCTTGGCACAAGGGAGACAAACATGATTGGCCGCGATCGGCGTTACCGGAGAAACCGCCGGGTCGGTGTCAGGGGCCGGGTTGGCATTGCGACCGCCGTTCTGGCCGGCGCCGCGGCCACCGCAGCCGCTGCGACCGCGGTGGTGACGGGAGGCCATGGGACAGCAGCAGCCGGGACGGCGGCCAAGGCCGCGCCAGCCGCCTACACGTCCCACTACACCAGCGAGGGCGCCATCTTGGCGGCAGCCCTGAACGACTGGAGCTGGTCCCATTCCAGGACCTATGCCGAGCTGGCAAAGCTGACCAAGGTTCATGGGTTCAGCCAGGTCAAGCACGATGGCACCACGCTGGACGTGCAGCGCGGCATCGTGGTCCTGGCGACGAAGAAGTTCCTCATCCTGGAGTCGTCCAACCATTCGCTGCACCTGTGGCTGCTGTCCAGCCACACCAAGGTCAAGAACGTCTCGGCCAGCACGGCCGGCACCGGCGCCATGACCGGCAACGCCGGGGCCACCAGGCAGGCGATGACCATGAATAACATGGTCCCGGCGGCTAACTGGATGGCCGGGAGCACCACCACTGCCGCGAACCTGCTGACGGCGACCACGGCGCCTCAGACGGTCACGGTGCAGGTAGCGAACACCGATCTGACCGTGACGGTCACGATCACCCGTAAGACGGCGACGGTCAGCCAGACCGCCACCACCCCGACGACCGGATCGCCCACCTGGGATCCGGAGAAGTACACCCAGTACGCGTGGCACACCACCGCCTCGCTGACCCGCGGCGACCTGGCCCTGGTGGTCGGGACGCGCTCACACTGGGTACTGCACGCCCAGCTGGTGCTGTTCGCACCGCTGAGCAAGAACGACGTGGCGGGCGGTCCCGCTCCCTCGTCCGCCACGCCGACCGCCACGCCGACCGCAATGTCCACTCACCAGTGAGCCACTCTGGGCCGGCGACGGCGCCGCTGGTGCACCCGCGTTCCGCGCGGGTGCACCGGCGGGAGCCTGGACCTACCACCGCCAATCACAGCCTCGGCGGGCCAGGCTCCGCGCCAGCCGCCGGGGACGCCGGGGACGAGCCGGCATCGGGCCTGCTGAGCTGCGCGGATGTGATGCTCGACCAGACCCGGTGGACGGTGCACCGGGCCGGCGTGCTGGTGGATCTCTCCCCGACCGAGTTCCGGCTGCTGGCCTGCCTGCTGCGCGATCAGGGTCGCGTGCTCAGCAAGGCCGAGCTGCTGCGGCAGGTCTGGGGGCCGGACTTCACCGGGCAGCCGCAGGTGGTCGACACCTACATCAGCTATCTGCGCCGCAAGCTGCACAGCCTCGGGCCGCCGCTGATCCGCACCCGCCGCGGCGAGGGCTACGTGCTGCAGGGTCCGGGATAGGTCGCGGCCGCCCCGCGTTGGCGTGGTGCCCATCTCGCGCTCGGTAGTGAGATGCCGTAGTCTCGTAACGTGTTGGCAGCACCGCAGGCTCAGCAGGGCGGCTCAGCGTCCGGACTCATCTTGCTGGTGTTCATCGCCATCATCATCGCGTTCGGCTATACGCGTCTGCGCGGCAAGATGAAGCTTGGAGTTCAGGGCAAGCACTGGGTGGGACCGATCGTCTTCATCGTCGTGGTAGTGCTGCTGGTGTGGGCCGTCAACATCGGGCACTAACCCCGGGCCGGTACCCGCTAGGGCCCCTTGCCGCTGCGCGGCATCTCGAACCACACCGCCTTGCCTTCCGTCGTGGGCCGCGAACCCCACCGGGTAGCCAGTTGCTCGACCAGATACAGGCCGCGGCCGCCCTCATCGGTCTCGCCCGCGGTGCGGATGCGCGGCAGCCGCAGGTCGGGATCGAAGACCTCCACCCATACCGAGGCGTCACCCCGGCGCAGCCGCAGCGTGAACTCCTTGGGCTCCGGCGGGGAGGGGGGCGCGGGCAGGCCGAGCGGGCCGTCCCAGCCTGGGGCCAGGCCGCCGACCCCGGAGCCCGGCACCACGGCCTGCTGGGGCGGCACGGATGCCTTCCTGCCCCGCCCGCCAGCCGGGGAGCCCCCGGCACGGGCGGCCGGGGCCGCGGGCACCGGCGCGGACGAGGCCGCCGCCGGGGCGGGGACCATCAGCGCCTCGGCTAGATCGAAGTCGTGGCGGCGGTTCGGGCTCGGCGTGATCGACGCGTGCAGCACGGCGTTGGTCACCACCTCCGAGACCAGCAGGCAGGCCAGCTCGGCCTGCTCCGGGTCCATGCCCCAGGTGCGGAACGTCTGGGAGGCCAGCCGGCGCGCCTCGGACACCATGATCGGCTCGGCCGGGAACGACCGCTCAATGGACGCCAGGTCGGACGCTGCCGACCGGACGACCAAGATGGCCATGTCGTCGTCGATATCTCCGGGCACCGCGTACTCGGCCGCGGTGGCCACGGCGTCGGCGTCGCCGCTGGCCGAGGCGGCCCGCACCGCGTGCTTGAGCATCTCCAGCGACTCGGTCTCGGTGTAGTGACCGGAGCCGTCCACCCGGGTCCGCCGGTCGGTGAGGCCGTCGGTGTAGAACACCAGGATGGCCCCGGGTGGCATGTCGATCGTCTGCTCTTTGTACGTGGGCAGCCCCCGGATGCCCCGGCCGCGCACGCCGAGCAGCACGCCCTTATAGGCGAACTCGAGCTGGCGCACCTGGCCGCCGCTGATCAGCAGCGGTGCGTCGTGCCCGGCGTTGGCCACGGTCAGCTGGCGGGACCAGGCGTCATAGATCATGTAGATGCAGCTGACCGTGGGCGGGTCCCCGGCCGCGGCAGACCCGGCCCCGTCCGCGGGGGCCAGCGCCCGGCACCACTCGTCCAGCTTGCGCATGATGTCCGCGGGTGGCTTCTCGTCCTGGGCGAAGGCGCGCAGCGCGGCCCGCAGCTGGCCCATGATGGCTGCGGCCCGCGCGCCGCGGCCCTCCACGTCACCGATGACGATGCCCACCCGGCCCGCGGCCAGCGGGATGATGTCGTACCAGTCGCCGCCCACCTGGGTCTGGATTCCCTGGCCCTGGGTCTCGAGCGGCTTGGCCGGCACGTACCGGCAGGCCACCTCCAGGCCGTCGAGGTCCGGGATGGCCTGCGGCAGCAGGCTCTTCTGGAAGGCCAGCGCGGTCTGCCGCTCGGTCTCGAACAGCATGGCGTTGTCGATGGCGATGGCCACCCGGCCGGCGATGGCTCCGATGAGGTCGCGGTCGGGCATCTCGTAGTGCCGTTCGTCCCGGTCGGTGAGCCGGGACAGCGCCAGGCTCATCACGCCGAGTAGTTCTCCCCGGGCGTACAGCGGCGCGGCGAGCACCGAGGTGAGGCCCGCCTCCCGGGCGGCGGCCATGCTCTCCACGCTCGGCGCGGGATAGTGCTCGCCGTCCAGGTCGCCGACGGCGATCGGTTCCAGCCGGGCCATGGCCTGCTGACAGAAGTGCCCGTCCGGGTAGTGGATCTGCTCCCCCACCTGAGCCCAGGTCCCGGGCGGCGGCACCCAGTCGCTCGCGTGCCGCTGCACCCGCCGGATCAGCGCCTCGCCCTTGAACAGGTCAATGAAGCAATGATCGGCGAACTGCGGTACCAGGATCTCGGCCACGTGCTTCAGCGTGGTGTCGATCTCCAGGGACCCGGACAGCCGCTCGCCGATCCGCTCGAGCAAGGCGATCCGGTCCTGCTGGCTCTGGCCGTCACGCTGGGTGGCCTCCCGGGCCAGGATGACCGTCCCGTCGATGTCGCCGCCGGAATGCCGGAGCGGCACGGCCTGGGCCCGGATAAGCACCTGCGTGCCGTCGCCGCGTACGGCGGAGAAGGTTCCCTCCCAGGGCCGCCCGCGCAGCACCTGACTGGCCAGATCCTCGGTCTTACGCACCTCGTCGCCGACGAACAGGCCCAATGACAAGATCGGGGCGCCAGCCAGCCGGCCTATATCACCGGAAAGACGGAAAAGGCGGGCAGCATACTGATTGATGTAGAGGAGATTGCTCAGCCGATCGGTGACAACAACGGCAATATCGGCCTGCCCGAGGACCATGTCCGCCGGGAGGTATGCGTCGAAAGCGCCGTTACCCCAGCCTGTCACGCCCGCGCTCTCCGACCCGGTTAGCCGCGCCAATTGACATGATCACGCACCGGCCGCCGACTGATACCGGCCGCTCATGGACACGAAAATGTGCGCGGCAATCTCGCTGGGGAGTTCCGTCGAGTTGGCGTCCATCTTCTCGCCTGCCGTCACGCGCACACCATCGTCGCCTGCCATGAGAATCACCTCGCGTCCGGGTTGTATCCCGACGCGCTTGAGTTTAAGCATCAGAACAAGATCACTCTGTATTTGCTCGCCAATTCGCCGGATGACTACTCGCGCGATGTCCGGTGATGCCACCTTTGTCATCGCCACACCAGTCTCGTCCGCCCCGGCGCGGATCCGCTCGAGCACCTCCGGCGGCAGCCCGAGCTCGGTCAGACCGGGGATGAGATTGCCGTGCGGGCAGCGCACCGGGTAGCCGAGCAGTTCGAGCAGACGCCGCTCCACGCTTTCGGAGATGACGTGCTCCCAGCGGCACGCCTCGATGTGCACTTCCTCCCACGGCAGCTTGATGACGCCGACCAGCAGGCATTCGGCCAGCCGGTGCTTGCGCATCACGCGGGTGGCGAGCGTCCGGCCCTGATCGCTCAGCGTCAGATGCCGGTCTCCGGCCACGTGCACCAGGCCGTCCCGTTCCATCCTGGCCACGGTCTGGCTGACCGTCGGGCCGCTCTGGGTGAGCCGCTCGGCGATGCGGGCACGCAGCGGTACGACGCCCTCCTCTTCCAGCTCGAAGATGGTGCGGAGGTACATCTCCGTCGTGTCAATAAGCCCCTGGGCTGTCAACTCCCTCATCCTCCTGCTTGTGATGCTATGCCGCGAAGCCAGTGCCGTGGACGAGGTTGCCGGCTGCGCACATACCCGCGGTCCTGCGGGCTACGGCCCGTGGGCAGGGCCCGTGGCTAAGGGGAGAGCCGCTCGATGACCCAGCCGCCGTTCTCCCGCCGGTAGCGCAACCGGTCATGCAGGCGGTACATGCCCGCCTGCCAGAACTCCACCGTTTCCGGTTGCAGCAGGTAGCCGCCCCAGAAATCGGGCATGGGAATGGTCGCGGGCGGTGCCCAGCGCTGTTCGAGCTCGGCCGCCCGGTCGTCGAGTTCGGCGCGTGAGCCGATGACCCGGGACTGCCTGCTGGCCCAGGCCCCGATCTGCGATCCCCGCGCCCGGGACCGGTAGTAGGGTTCGCTGTCCGCCTGCGACAACTGGGTCACCGGCCCCTCCGCCGTCACCTGACGCTGCATCGGGTACCACGGGAAGACCGCACAGGCCCGCGGGTTGGCCGCCAGGTCCTCGCCCTTGCGTGAGGTCCGGTTGGTGTAGAAGGTAAAGCCCGCTGGGCCGTGATCCTTCAGGAGCACTGTCCGGGCTCGTGGCCTGCCCTGTTCGGACACCGTGGCCAGCACCATCGCGGTCGGCTCGGGCAGCGGCCGCGCCCGGGCAGCTGCCATCCACCGGGCGAACTGCACCATCGGGTCATCGGCCATCATTTCCGCCGACAAAACTCCCGGCCCACCGTCATGCTGCGTCGTATCCATGGGTAATGATCCTCACATGTGTCCCGGCTACCGCAACCCAGGTCAGGGACGGTTGAATGGTAGCGCCGGAACCATGCGGGCCGCCGCCGCGGCATTCGCCGAGGCCACGTGGACTATCCGGCCGGCACATTCCGTGAGGTGCCCTCTGACACCCCGCCAGGACAGGAGAGGAAACACCTATGTCGGACTTTAAGCCCGGCCTGGAAGGTGTCGTCGCCTTCGAGACCGAAATCGCCGAGCCGGACAAGGAAGGCGGGGCGCTCCGGTACCGCGGAGTTGACATCGAGGATCTTGTCGGGCATGTGTCATACTCGCCCGTCTGGGGACTTCTCGTCGATAACTCCTTTACCCCCGGGCTGCCGCCCGCAGAGCCTTATCCCATCCCGGTTCATTCCGGCGATATCCGGGTCGACGTGCAGAGCGCACTGGCCATGCTCGCGCCTGCCTGGGGCATGCGGCCACTGCTGGACATCAGCGACGAGCAGGCCCGCGACGATCTGGCCCGGGCCTCGGTGATGGCGCTGTCGTTCGTGGCCCAGGCGGCCCGCGGCATCGGCCTGCCCATGGTGCCGCAGCGTCAGGTGGACGAGGCGACCAGCATCACCGAGCGGTTCATGATCCGCTGGCGCGGTGACCCCGATCCGCGCCACGTCAAGGCGGTCGACGCGTACTGGACATCTGCGGCCGAGCACGGCATGAACGCCTCGACCTTCACCTCCCGGGTGATCGCCTCCACCGGCGCCGACGTAGCCGCGGCCCTGTCCGGGGCGGTCGGGGCCATGTCCGGGCCACTGCACGGCGGTGCGCCCGCACGCGTCCTGGGCATGATCGAGGAGGTCGAGCGGACCGGTGACGCCGAGCAGTACGTGAACTCGGCACTGGACCGCGGCGAGCGGCTGATGGGCTTCGGGCACCGGGTGTACCGGGCTGAGGACCCGCGGGCCCGGGTGCTGCGCCGCACGGCCAAGGAGCTCGACGCGCCGCGCTACGAGGTCGCCCTGGCCCTGGAGAACGCCGCCCTGACCGAGCTCAGGAACCGCCGGCCCGACCGGGTGCTGGAGACCAACGTGGAGTTCTGGGCGGCGATCGTGCTCGACTTCGCCGAGGTGCCCGCACACATGTTCACCTCGATGTTCACCTGCGCCCGGACCGCGGGCTGGGCGGCGCACATCCTGGAGCAGAAGCGCACGGGCCGACTGGTCCGGCCTGCCGCCCGGTACATCGGCCCACCCTCACGGTCGGTCAAGGAAGTGCCCGGCGCGGCTGAGGTGCTCGATCGTGGGTTAGCGCTGGACCGCCGGTAGGCTGGAGAAAATGAGCGATCTCGTGATCCCGGCCGAACTGCGCCCGAAGGACGGCCGGTTCGGCAGCGGGCCGGCCAAGATCCGGCCGGAGCAGCTGGCCGCGCTGGCCGGCCGGGGTGCCGCCTACCTGGGCACCTCGCATCGCCAGCCGCCGGTCCGGTCGCTGGTCAGCCGGATCCGCGCAGGCCTGTCGGAGCTGTTCGGGCTGCCCGGCGATTACGTCGTAGCCTTGGGCAACGGAGGCACCACCGCGTTCTGGGACATGGCCGCGTTTGGTCTCGTCCGCGAGCGCTCGCAGCATCTGAGCTTCGGCGAATTCTCAGCCCGTTTCGCGGGAGTTACTGCTCGCGCGCCCTGGCTGGCGGCGCCGACCGTGCTGGAGTCCGTCGCAGGCACCCACCCGGACCCGCGACCGGAGCCCGGCACCGACGCCTACGCCCTGACCCAGAACGAGACCTCGACCGGCGTGGCCATGCCGGTGCGGCGGGTGCCGGGTGCCGACCCCGGTGCGCTGGTCCTGGTGGACGCGACCAGTGCCGTCGCCGGTCTGCCCGTGCGGGCCAGCGAGTTCGACGTGTACTACTTCGCACCGCAGAAGGGTCTCGGCTCGGACGGCGGGCTGTGGATAGCTCTGCTCTCCCCGGCCGCGGTCGAGCGGATCGGCGAGATCGCCTCCAGTGGGCGGTACATCCCGGACTTTCTGTCGCTGCGCACCGCACTGGAGAACTCGGTCAAGGACCAGACCTACAACACACCGGCCGTGACCACCCTGTTCCTGCTGGCCGAGCAGGTAGACTGGATGCTCGCCCAGGGTGGCCTGTCCTGGGCCACCAGCCGGACGGCGCAGTCGGCCGGCGTACTGTATACGTGGGCGGAGAAGGCATCTTACGCGGACCCGTTTGTGGCCGACCCGGCGCAGCGCTCGCAAGTGGTTGGCACCATCGACGTCAGCGGTGCCCTGTCCGCCGACGGCATCGCCGCGACCCTGCGGGCGAACGGCATCGTTGACACCGAGTCCTACCGCAAGCTCGGCCGCAACCAGCTCAGGATCGCCATGTTCCCCGCGATCGACCCGGCGGACGTGGAGGCCCTGACCGCCTGCATCGACTACGTAGCGGAGCGGACTGGCTGATGGATGCCAAGCCGACCAGAACAGTGCCAACCGGAACAGTGCCGACCAGAACGGTGCCGACCAGAACGGTGCCGACCGGAACAGTGCCGACCAGTACGGCAGCACAGCACACCCAGCGTGACGAGATCCGAGGTGGGTCATGAGTAACGACGCTCAGCAGGCACACCTGCTCAGCGACCCTGGTCAGTCGCCGAGTACCGGTTTAGCCCACCGGACGCTACCGGGGATCGAGCGGCTCCCCCGGGCCAAGGCTGCTCCAGGGGATCTCATGCGGCTCTTCGTGGCTATCGCACCGCCCGCGGCGGTGCTCGACGAACTCGACGCCCTGCTCGAACCGCTGCGGGAGCGGCGCGGGGATCTGCGCTGGACTAGCCGCGAGGCATGGCATGTGACACTGGCCTTTCTCGGCCAGGTCGACGAGCGTACCGCGGCCAGGCTGCCGGCCCGGCTCGAGCGCGCCGCCGGGCGGCACCGGACCTTCTACCTGGCCTTTGCCGGCTCCGGCGCCTTCCCGGCGGCCCACCGGGCCAACGTCTTGTGGAGCGGTCTGGCGGGCGACCGTACGGCGCTGACGAGGCTGGCCGAGTCGGTGGCCGCGGGAGCCAGCCGGGCGGGCGCGGCCCCGCCGGACCGGGCCGGCAGTTCCAGCCGCACCTGACCCTGGCCCGATGCCGGATGGCCGCCGACGTCACCCCGCTGGTGGCCGCGCTGGCCGGCTACGAGGGCGAGCCATGGACCGCGGACCGGCTGCACCTGGTCCGCAGCCGGCTGGGCTCGACCGACCAGCCACGCTATTCCTCGCTGGGAAGCTGGCCGCTGCGCGCGGCCGACGCGGCCGCGCCGGTGGACGGGAACGGCGTCCCTGATGGAGCCGGACACTGACGGAGCCGGACACTGACGGAGCC
>CAWAFD010000032.1:0-19612 GCA_963781225.1 uncultured Actinomycetota bacterium | reverse complement strand
GGCGGCAACCCGCTCTATCTGCACGCCCTGCTGGCCGAGAACGACCCCCAGGATCTGGCCGCCTCCCGGGTGCTGCCCGCCCCCGTGGAGTTCGCCCGCAACCTCGGGCTGCGGGTCTCAGCGCTGAGCGACCCGGCCGTGGCGCTGCTGCGTGCCGTGACGGTCCTGGGCAGCGGCTGGGTCTCGCTGCTGGACGCCGCCGCGGTGGCGGACACGGGCGAGGCCTTCAGCGTGGCCCAGGAACTGGCCGACATGGGCCTGGCCAGGCTCCGGGCAGGCGACGGGCCAGTCTCGGTGGCGATGACCCACGACCTGGCGCGTTCGGCGGTGTACCAGCAGACGCCACTGCCGGCCCGCTGCGAGCTGCACCGCCGCGCGGCCCAGGTGGTCACCGATCCGCACACAGTGTTCACCCACCGGGTGGCCGCGGCCGACCAGTACGACGAGGCGCTAGCCCAGGCGCTGGAGTCAGCCGCCGCCGGGCTGTACGACCAGCGCTCGTTCCGTCAGGCCGCGCAGTACCTGCGCTGGGCCAGTGCACTCACCGCCGAGCCCGCCGAACGTGAGCGTCGCTGGCTCGAATCGCTGTACGACAGCGTGATGGCCTACGATTTCGCCGCGGTCCGTCAGGCCGCCGACGATGTGGGCCGGGCCGGTCACGCCGCGCTGCGCGGGTTGGTTCTGGGTGGGCTCGCCGCCTGGGAACGCCGCCGCCGTTACGCGCTCACCATCCTGGAGCCGGCCGCTGCCGCCTTGTCGGCCGCCGATGACCGGCGCACCCGGTACCGGATCGAGGCCCTGCTGGCCTTCTGCCAAGTCACCTCGGGTTACCCGACCGAGACGGTCGCGGCCAGCCTGGCCCGGGTGCAGTCCGTGCAGGTCCAGGACGTGGGGCTGGGAGGCATTCACATGCTGACGGCGGCCACCATCGCGATCCGCCAGCGCGGAACAGCAGCCGTGGCAGAGAGCCTCGCGGCGCTGCCCGCCAACCCGGCTGCGGTCCCCCTGGCCGCCACCGACCAGCTCGGCTGGCGCGGGATGTTGCAGGCCAGAACGGGGTTCACCGGCGAGGCCGTGGCCGACCTGACCGAGTTCGCCCGGCGGGTAGAAGCGGGCGTGTCCCGGTTCGGAGCCGGGACCATGCACGCCTTTCTGGGTTTCGCGTACTGGCTACGCGGAGACTGGAGCCTGGCCCGGGTCACCTTCCGGCTGGCATCCGAGCTGGGCGGCCAACAGATCCATCCCATGGCCGCCGCGCTGGTCCCGCTGGCCGACATCGGCGAGGGCCGTTTCGAGGTGGCCGACGCGGCGACGGAGCGGGCCGCGGACCTGCTGGACGGGCCCTGGCCCGAGATCCTCGACCTGCTCGCTATGGTCTGCGTCATCCGGGCGCATGCGGGCTCGGCCGAGGACCGGGCCCGGCTGGCCCCGCTGATCGGGCGGCCGATCACGGAGATCGGCGGACAGCCAGGCTACAGCCACACCATGCTGCTGCACCTCGTGCAGGCTCGTATCTGGACCCGTGACCTGGCCGGAGCGCGGGCGGGGGTGCATGAGCTGACCGCGATGGCGCGGCAGCCGACGTGGCTCGCGGCCGCCGTGCACTGGCTATCCGGGCTGATACACGAGGCGAGTGGCGAGCACGGCCAGGCGCTGGCCGAGCTGGCCGTGGCCGTCCGGTCCGACGCCAGCGAGCTGCCGCTCTACCGGGCTCACATGCTGGCCGACCATGCCCGGCTGGCCAGGGCAAGCCGGGACGCAGAGGAGTCGCTGCGCGAGGCCGAGCAGATCTACCGTCGCCTGGGAGCCGTACCGTACCTGGCCCGGCTGGCGACCGCTCCAGAGAACGGTTCCGGCCCGGAACCCCGGCGCATCCCAGAGTCCCGGTCCGCTCCAGAATCCCGGGCCGCCCCGGCCGGGCCATCCCCGCTGCCGCCCGCGTTCGCGGTCACTGAGCGCGAGCATGACGTGCTGACGCTGCTGCTGAGCGGCATGAGCTACGCGCAGATCTCTCGCGAATTGTTCATCACCCAGTCCACGGTCGGTTACCACCTCGGCAACCTCTACGCCAAGGCGGGCGTCACTACCCGCCACCAGCTGGCCGAACTCGCCCGGGCTTACCCGGGGGCGTTCGGTATCACGGTGGCGAGCGCCTAGCTCAGTGCGGCCCATCCAGGCCTGCCGTGGGCAGCCAGGCCCCGTGCTGGCCAAGCGGTACCCGCTGCGGTAGCCGCACGGCCGCCACCGGGCCGCCGGCCGGATCCTCGGCCGGCAACACCAGCAGGCGGCTGGTCAGATCGGTCCGGTCGGTGGCGAACGTCAGCCACCAGCCATGCGCCGGGTCGGGGTCGCCCGGGCGGGGCGCGAACGTCTGCTCGCCCACGACTAGCGGCCCGGCCGGCCAGGTGGCCAGCCGTCCGGTCCGCGTGTCGAACCAGGCCAGGGTGTCGGCGAGGCCGGGCGGCCGGCCTGAGGACAGCGTGGCCGCGATGACCCGGTGCGGGCGGGTCAGCCGGCGGTCATCGATGCGCGGGAATGCCACGTCCGCCTCGGCCAGAGTCTGCTGACCGGCGCGCCCAGCCGCCGGGTCCAGCCGCAGCCGGCTCAGTGCGCCAGGCTGGCCGGGGGCGGGTTCCCGCACGTAGTCCAGCACCACCCGCACCGAGCCGTCGGCCGCCGTCTCGTCGTAGGCGTTGGCCGCGTGTGTCATCCAGAAGGCCTCGTCGGCCAACCACCGCACCGGACCGCCCGAGCGAGGGATCAGCGCGATGCGGGTGCCGTGCTTGGGGGTACCGGACGGCGGGATGACCAGCACCAGATAGGTCTGCGTGAGCGCCATGTCGTGGATCAGGACCGGCCGCTTCACGCCCTCCACCGGAGTCTGGGTCCGCACCGGGAATCCGTCGGCGCCAATGACCGACCAGGTGAGGAAGGGCTCGCTCGGCCCGGAACAGAACACCACCATCTCGCCGGTGGCCGGGTCGATTCTGGGATGGGCACCGAGGCCGCCCGGCAGCAGACCGCCGAAGGTCTCCCGGCCGATGGTGGCCAGGTCCGGCGAGATCCCGAACGGGCTGCCCGAGTCGGCCAGCGCCAGCAGGCGGCCCGCGTGCTGGACCACGTTGACGCAGGGACGATCCCGGGCCGTGTGGGCCAGCTCCGGCCCGACCAGCTCGGCGCCCGGGAGCCCGTCCCGGCCGCCGCCCGGCCACAGGGCACGTCCGGCGGCCTCCTCGGCGCGCAGGGCAGGCGTGCGCACGAACCGGTTGGTGTAGCTGGCTGTCCCGTCGGCGAGGCTGACCCGGTGCAGCATGCCGTCGCCGTCCAGCGGATACGTCTGGGCACCTGGCGAGCTGAACCGGGGGTTCGGGCCGTTGCGCAGGTAATCGCCGTTGATCTCGGGCGCCAGCTCACCGTCGACTGGCAGGCGATCCGCGTCGATCTCGTGGTTTTGCGGGGCGCAGAGGTCGCTGAAGTGCCCCAGGCTGCACATGCCTAAGTCTTAGACCGGCGCTCGCCCCGGCACCCTGGGCATAATTAGCAGTCGCCGGTTCGTATTGACCGGATCGGCCTGGGTCGGTCAGTCTGTGGAGGTGGCCCAGGATTCTGGCGGCGTCGTTAAGTTCCAGGCCCCAGAGATCGTGTTCGGTCCCGGGGCGCTGGCCGAAGGCCGGCTGGTCCTGCCCGTCCGGGCGGGAAGGCCCTAGCCAAACGGATAGGTTGAAGCGCTCCCGGGCTGACATCGGCGCGTCCGTGAAGAAACGGCCCCTTCCCGTGAAGCGATGGCCGCCCCTGAGCGCCCGGCCTCTTAAGCGTTCGTCCGCCTAGGCGCCCGTTCCTCCAAGCGGCTGTCCTCGACGCCCTCGGGTGCTTTCCCGTATGCGCTCGGTCGCCGAGGCCCCGTGACGCCCACCGGAAACCGGCAAATCCGACAGCCGACCGCCATCGGAACTTATTGTGCGCAGTTACCCCCCAGATTGTGGGGGTAACTGCGCACAATCTTGAGGTAGTGCGGTCCGGCAGCTAAAGAGCGCCGCTGACCGAGCCGGCCGCGCCGGTTACTGCGGCCGCCGCCGAGGAGGTGGCACCGCTGACAGTGTTGCCGACCGCGTGCGTGGCCCCGGTCAACGCTCCACTGACGCTGCTGGTCACGGGAGTGGCCGTGTTGCTGGCCGTGCTGGGGTTGCTCGTGCCAGCGTTGCTCGTGCCAGCGTTGCTCGGGCTGGGAGTGGCGGAGGCGGCCGTGTTGCTCGTGCCAGCGTTGCTCGGGCTGGGAGTGGCGGAGGCGGCCGTGTTGCTCGTGCCAGCGTTGCTCGGGCTGGGAGTGGCGGAGGCGGCCGTGTTGCTCGTGCCAGCGTTGCTCGGGCTGGGAGTGGCGGAGGCGGCCGTGTTGCTCGTGCCAGCGTTGCTCGGGCTGGGAGTGGCGGAGGCGGCCGTGTTGCTCGTCGTCCCGGAGTTACTGCCGCTGCTCGTTGTCCCCGGGTTGTTGCCGCCGTTTGTCACCCCGGAATTGCTGCCGCTGCTGGCCGGTGCGGATGTGTCGCTGGCCGGTGAAGGCGTGCTGGTGGCCGACGCAGGCGTGCTGCTGGCAGTGTTGGCGGATGCGCTCCCGGGACCGTTGCTCGTGCTGCCGCCGACTGCGCTGGCGACCGCTTGAACGGTTCTTGCGGCGGCAGTAGCCGTGTTGCTGAGCGCGCCGCTCACGGCGCTGGTTGCGGCGCTAGCAGTATCGTTCGCCGGTGCAGCGGTACTGGAAACAGCGGCGCTGGCCGTGTCTGCTGCATTTGTGGTCGCGTTACTGGTTGTGCTGGAGGCTGTGGGGGCGGCGGTACCGGTTGCATGAGTCGGGACGGCGCTAGTCGTTTTGGCCTCATTGACCGCGGAGCTGACGGTATTTTCTAGTCCGCTGACCGTGTTCCCGGCCGTCCCGGCCACGCCTGCGGCGGTGCCGCCTACGGTGCTGGTGAGGTCGTTGGTGGTGGTGCCGACGGTGCCGGTCACGCCGGAGACGGTGCCGCTGGCTGTGCCGGCAATACCGGTGACGGTCCCGCCTGCGGTACTGGTGACACCGGAGACGGTGGTGCCGACGGTGCCAGCCAGATCGTTGGTGGTGGTGCCGATGGTGCCGGTCACGCCGGAGACGGTGCCGCTGGCTGTGCCGGTGATGCCCGTGACGGTCCCGCCCACAGTGCTGGTAGCACCGGCGACGGTGGTTCCGAGGGTTCCGGCGACGCCGCTGACGGTGCCGTCTACGGTTCCACTGAGGCCTGCGGCGGTGTTGGCCACGGCTCCGGTGAGGCCAGCAGTCGTGGTCCCGAGTGTTCCGGTAACACCCGCGAGGGCGTTGTCAGCGGTGCCGGTGACGCCGGAGATAGTACCGGTGACAGTCCCGGTGAGGCCGGACACGGCGTCGCTCGCGGTGCCGCTGAGGCCCGAGACTGTGGTTCCTAGGGTCTTGGTGAGGCCGGTGACAGTACCGTCTACGGTTCCAGTGAGGCCTGCGGTGGTGGTTCCGAGTGTTCCGGTGACGCCGCCGAGCGTGTCGCCGACGGTCCCGGTGACGCCGCTGACCGTACCGCCGACGGTTCCGGCAAGGCCGGAAACGGTGTCGCCCGCGGTCCCGGTGACGCCGGAGACGGTGCCATCTACGGTTCCAGTGAGGCCTGCGGTGGTGGTTCCGAGTGTTCCGGTGACGCCGCCGAGCGTGTCGCCGACGGTCCCGGTGACGCCGCTGACCGTACCGCCGACGGTTCCGGCAAGGCCGGAAACGGTGTCGCCGGCGGTCCCGGTGACGCCGGAGACAGTACCGTCTACGGTTCCAGTGAGGCCTGCGGTGGTGGTTCCGAGTGTTCCGGTGACGCCGCCGAGGGTGTCGCCGACGGTCCCGGTGACGCCAGTGACGGTGTCGCCGGCGGTGCCGGTGAGACCCGAGACGGTGTCGCCGACAGTGCTGACCAGGTCGGTAAGAGGCAGGTCAGTGCCGGAGGGAGTCGGCGCCTGGAAGCCAGTGTCAGAGCTAGCAGACGAGACGGAGCCGGACAGCAAGCCGGTTTCTGAGGCCAGATCGGTGCCGGGGGGTAGCCCGGTTCCGGTCGGATCGCCCGGGCCGGCAGGGGTGCCGGTCCCGCTCAGGGAGCCGGCTCCACCACCGCTGCCGCCACCGCCACCGCCAGAACGCCGGTGGGCTGAAGAACCGGTGGTGGGGGCGCCCGGAGCGGCGGCCTGGACAGTGGTGTGCGATGGCGAGCCGGGAGCTGGTGTGATGTTGACCGCGAACAGCATGCCACCGACTGCCACCACTCCGGCTGCAGCGCCTGCGGCGGACGTCACGGGATGCCAGCGCCAGTTCTTCCAGTGGCCGGTCAGCGCGGTCCGCGCGAGTGTCACGTGGCGCCCGTGCCGCAAGCTCGCGCCGGCGGCGGCAAGCGCTGCCGGGGTGAGGATGCTGCCAAGGCGGCTGTTGAGCTCAGTCAGTTCCGCGAACAGATCCTGGCAGGGGGAGCAGTGCCCGAGGTGCTCCTGCATGGCAGCCCGGCGGCGGTTGCTCAGCCGGCCGCGGGCCCCGGCGCCGAACTCCGCCGCGTAGCTGCGGCACGTTCCGGGCAGGTTCGCGCCGATGTGCTCCTGCAGGTAGGCCTGGCGCAGCCCTTCACGCGCGCGGACGGCCAGGGCGGAGACGCTGTTGGCGGACAGTCCGAACATCGGCGCCACGGCGGCAGGCGTCTTGCCCTCTACCTCCAGCTGCCACAGCACCTCGCGCCACCGGGAGGGCAGCTTGGCGAAGGCGGCAGTGATCAGGCGGTCTTCGTCGTGCGCTTCGGCGTGCGCGTCTGCGGGCCGGTCGATCCACGGGGAGACGTAGCCACGGTCCGCCACCGCCTCTGGCGGAGCGATGTCGACGTCCAGGTCACCTACCACTTTTACCCGGGTCCTGGCCTCTAGCCAATCCAGTGCCAGGTGGCGCACGGCCGTCAGCAGGTAGGCGCGGAACGCGTGCCGCGGGCCGCGGCCGGACCGGATGGCGGACAGCACGCGCGTGAAGGCCTCGGCCACGATGTCGTCGGCGACATCCGGCGGCACCATCGACAGCGCCACCATGCGCGCGGCCGGCGCATACTCGACGTACAGGTCCTCATAGGCCGGGCCCCCGGGGCCCGCGGGGTAGACCGGAGGCTCCTCGTAGCTCGGTCCTGCGGGACCGGCTATATGGACCGGCGGCGCATCCGAATACGATGGCCCGCCTTGCCTGGCGTGGCGCCCTCGCGACATGGGCATCTCCTGCCGCTGCGCTGGAATGAACGCGGAACTGGGGGGAACTGCGCTGTAAGCGCCTCCCCATCATATGGGCGCCTAAACATTTATTCGGGCGAGATGCCTTTACCTCCCGTTCAGTCAGCTTTCGTCGGCATTTACGCCTGCCCATTTCCTGGTCCTCGCGCCACTACTCTTCCGAGGCCTGGATGGCGCGAGGGGCTGGCCACCATGATCGGAGCAGGTAATACGGAAGGGCTGACGTAAGTGACGAATTGGTGCTCGTGACCGGAGGGTCCGGTTTTGTCGGGGGTAATCGCCTGATGCGACTGCTGAAGGCGGCTATCGCGTCCGGACCACTGTGCGTTCGTTCGAGCGGGAAGTGGCGTCCGGCTATGGTCAGGGCGGGCGGCGCCGTTCCCGGGGATGGCCTCACCTTCGCCGCAGCCGATCTGACCGGGTGCTGTACGTCGCCTCGCCGTTTCTGCCAGGACCACCTGAATACGACGATGATCTCATCGTCCCAGCCCGGGACGGCATGCTGCGGGCCGCCGCACGCGAAGCGGGGCGCGCCTGGTGATGAGCTCCTCGTTCGCGGCCATCGGCTGTGGCTATCCGCCAGCCAGCGGGCCATTCGCCGAGGACACCTGGACCGAGCCAGCCGGGCAGAGCGCGTGGGACTTCATAGCTCGCGAGGGCGGCGCGCTCGAATTGGAGATCATCAACCCGACAGGCATCTTCGGTCCGGTGCTCGGGCCCGACTATTCGGGATCTATCGGCATCGTTAAGGTGCTCTTAGACGGCGTTATGCCGCGCGTACCGCGGATTTCCGTTTGGTGTCGTGGATGTGCGCGAGGTGGCGGAATTGCATGTGGGCGCGATGGCCGATCCGGCCGCCCGCGGTGAGCGCATTATCGTCTGCAGTGGCGACATCGTGTCCCTGCACCGGGCCGCCTTGATGCTGAAGGCTCGCCACCCGGATTATGCGCGGCGCGTCCCGGCCAAGGTAATACCGGACTGGCTGCTGCGACTGGCTGCCTCATCTGAGCGAATCACCACCGTGGCCACGACGGTAACCGCACACAGCGGCGCCATCCGCCGGCGCCAGCGCCTATCCGGGTCAGTGATCCGGCCTGGCAGCGCCTTGGCTGGCCAGCCCGAGGCGCGCAGCAACTGATACAGCGGCCCCGCGGGTGGGCGCGCCTACCTTGGCCAGCACTGCGGAGACGTGATGATCGACGGTCTTGGCCGGATGAACAGCCGGGACGCGATCTCGGCGTTGGTATGACCCGCGCAGATCATCTCGAGGACCTCGTGCTCGCGGCGAGTCAGGCCGAGCGGGTCGGCCCGGGTCGCGCTGCGCGGGCCAGCCGGTATTGACCTGATGCCGAGCTCGCGCATCTTGCGCCGGGTGAGCCGGGCCGCAGCCGACGCGCCCAGCTCGGTAAAAATGGCCAGCGCCTCCCGCAGCGGCTGCTCTCCGGCCGCGTCGTACCGGGCCAGCGCCGTCTCGTAGCGGCAGCCCAGGTCCGTCCACAGCTGCGCGGCCTTCTCCGGATAGCCTTCGATCTGACGCTGGAAGGGCTCGGCCAGCTCGCCCCGGATTGGGCGCAGGGAACCGCAGCGGCGCAGCCAGACCGCTACCGCCCCACGTTCCCAGCTGTCCCCGGCCTCGGCCACGTCCCCGGCCTGCTCCGCCTCGCCCCGGGCCAGCTCGGTCTGGCCGTCGAGCCAGCGGGCCTCGGCCCGGGCTAGCCGAGCCTGCAGGATCCACGGGCTTTCCTGGGTCGCGTCGGCGGCCGCGGCGGCCTCGTCCAGGCACGCCCAGACGCCGCCCTCGGCGCGGCGGGCCCGCAGCAGGCCGAGGCTGGTGAGTGGGTTGATCCGGTTGACCGGCGACGCCACGCCCTCGTCCAGCAGGCGCGTGCTCAGCGACGTGGCGTCGTCCCACCGGCCCGTCATGGTCAGCGTCCAGGTTCGCTCGCCCCGTAGGCAGCTGCTGAAGGTGGTGATGTCGTGCTCGTCGCAGTAGGCGACGCCTTCGGTGAACCACCGGCCCGCCTCGGCGTACATCCGGCGGCCGCACAAGCTGGCGTGCAGGTTGCCGTACGCCCGGCCGGCCTGCTCCTCCAGCCCGGCCGCCAGCGCTATCTGCAGCGCCTCGCGCAATTGCCCGCCGCCGTCAGCGTCCGCGGCGTACCGGGCGCAGCCTTCGGTGTTGAGCGCGTCGCTGAGCACCTCGGGCACCCCGAGTGTCCGGGCCAGCTGCTGCGCATGCCGGGCTAGTTCGATGGCGGCCTCGTTTTCGGCGTCCATCATCCGCTGGGTGGCCAACCCGGCGATGGCCCACGCCAGCTCGGGGGTGGGGCCGAGCGGCTCCAGCGTGTGCAGCGCGGACTCGGCCGCCGTTCGCGATTCCTGCCCGCGGCACAGGCGCCACATGGTGCGGGCCAGCCGCCGCGTGGTGTCGCCCTCGCGCAGCGTGTTGCCGGCCTGCCGCCACAGGACCAGGGCACGTGCCTGGGCCCCGGCGGCGTCCTCCCACCGGTCGATGAGCGCGGTCTCGCGGGCCAGCCCGTCGTACAGGGCCGCGGCGGTGGCCGGATCGGCGCCGTCGGCACACCGCAGGGCCCGCTCGTATTGGGCGGCTGCCTCCCGGTGCGAGGCCAGGCTCGCAGCGCGGCGCGCGGCCGCCGTGGCGTAGCGCAGCGCGGCTGTGACGTCGCCAGCCTCCTCCGCGTGAAAGGCCAGCCGGGCGTCGTCCGCACAGCCAAGCCTGGCCAGCGCGGCCAGGATCTGTGCGTGGATGCTGCCGCGCCGGTGCGCGGGGATGGCCCGCTCGGCTGCCAGCCGGGCGATCTCGTGGCGGAACGTCAGCCGCCGCCCGTCCTCGATGAGCAGCCCAGAGCTCAGCAGCTCGTCGAGCAGCCCGGACGATCCAGGCGACACCATCTCGATGAGTAGCGGCTCGAGCCTGGACCCGGTCAGGGCGGCCACGTCGAGCAGGTCGCGCGCCGGCCCGCTCAGCCGGGCGGCGCGGGCCAGCACGGCGTCCCGGGCCGCCGCCGGGACCCGCGCGATCCCGGCCTGTATCGCCTCGGCCACGAAGAAGGGGTTTCCGCCGGTCAGCCGGTAGAGTTCGGCCGCGTCCAGCCTGCTTGCCCCGGCCAGCTGCCGGACCGCGTCCTCGGACAGCGGGGCCAGCGTCATCCGGCGGGTGGAGCTGATTCCCGCCAGATCGCCGAGGGCCACCAGGAGCGGATGATCCGCGGCCACGCTCTCGTCCCGGTAGGTGGCGATCAGGAGCACGCGCCGGTCCCGGAGCCTGCGGCCGAGGAATCGCAGCAGGTCCGTGGTCGCCTCGTCCGCCCAGTGGACATCCTCCACGACCACGACGTTCAGCGCGTCCGGGTCGCTGATCTGCCGCAGGAGCCCGCCAAACAGATCTTCGCGGTCGGCGGCGCCCTCGCACAACCTGGCCAGGTCGCCGCCGAGCTGCTGGGCCAGGTCGAACAGCGGACCAAGCGGCCGCGGCGTGAACAGCCCGTCGCAGGCCCCCCATGACCAGTGGGCCTCGGGAAGTTCCTGCTGGAATCGCTCGACCAGCGCGGTCTTGCCGACGCCGGCCTCCCCGGCCACCAGGACCAGTCGGCCCTGGCCGTCCCGCGCCTCACGCGCGAAACGGGCCAGCTCGTCAAGCGACGACTGCCGTTCCAGCAGCTCCATGCTGTCAGTGTGCGGTTCGCTGGGCCGCATGAGCAAACAATCCACCTGAAAGCGGATAACGCCACCCCCCCACGAGGCGGCGTTTTCCCCATCCGGATCAGGCCGGGTCCGTCACCAGACGTCGCCGGGCCGAACGGGCCCGGTCGGCCAGCACCGCGGCCACGGCCACCACCAGGGCGGCGGCCGCCGCGATCAGGGCGATCTGCCAGCCGGGCATGCCTCCCACCACGACCGTGCGCACCACGGCCGGTGGCACGGCCGTCTCAGCCGGCGGCGGCAGCATGCCGCTTCCGAAGGTGTGGTTGCCCGAGGCCATCGACGCCGGGGCGCTAGCCGCGAACGCGGCCAGGGTCGCGCCCAGGCCCGCCAGCACGACCCCCAGCCTGCGCCAGTACTTCTTGAAGCTCATGTTGATCACCGTCTCTCGTCGCCTTATCGCGTTCACTTGCGACGGTATGGCGGCCCACCCGGGGCCCGGATCGGGAACGGTTCCCCAGATTTCGTCTCCGCGTCGCCCATTTTTGCGATGACGGGCCCCAGCAGACGGATAATAGCGAGGGGCAGACATCAGAGCAGGCGCAGCTGGCGCTCCCGCGGTTTGCGGGCCCGCAGCGGCTCACCCGAGCCAAGCAGGGCCGGCTCGACCGCGGTCAGGAACGGCGACCGGCCGGCTCGCTCCTCGCGACCGTGCCGGGCCCGGCGGGCCGCGCAGCTGAGCACCAGCCGGTTGCGGGCCCGGGTCATCCCGACGAACAGCAGCCTGCGCTCCTCGGCCACCTCGGCCGCCTCCAGCGCTGCGGTTCCGCCGAACCGCAGCGGCAGCAGGCCATCCTCGCAGCCGGCCAGGAACACCACGTCGAACTCCAGGCCCTTGGCGCCGTGCAAGGTCAGCAGCGTGACCGCCTCGGCCCGCGGGTCCAGCGCGTCGGTCTCAGCGCCCAGCCCGACCTCGGACCGGAAGCGGTCGGTGTCGGCGCCGCAGCGGCGGGCCAGCGGCGACAGTAGCTCACCCGCGGCCCGGATGTCCAGTACCGTGGCGTCCCGTTCGCCGCGGGCCCGGGCCAGGGACCGGACCGCCGCGGTCAGCTGCTGGGCCGTATCGCCCTCGGTTCCGGCGGGCAGCGGGCCGGCTTTGGCCAGGGTCATCTCGCGCATCACGTCGGCCACCCCGGGGCGCCGGGCCAGCAAGTCGTGTGACCGCTTCTGGAACGGCAGACCCGCCCGGGTCAGCGCCTGACCCAGCGCCACCGCCTGGCCGTCAGTGCGGTACAGCACGGCGATATCGCCCAGCCCGAGCTTGCCGTGCTCGTGTCCGTCGGCCCGGCCGCTGTCCAGGCTGTGGAACGACGCCCCGCCCAGCAGGCGGTCGATCGTGGCCGCGATCCAGGCGGCTTCGGCGTGCTCGTCGGCCGCCTCGTGGAAGGTGACGCCGTCCCCCGGATCCTCCTCCCGGGCCGTGATGGCCGTCCGGCCCGGGACCAGAGTGGACGGCCTGATGGCCTGCATGGCGGCGGTGACAATGGCCGGGCTGGACCGGTAGTTCCGTCTCAGCTCCACCGTGGTGGCGCCGGGGAAATCGGCGTCGAACCGGCCGAAGATGCCGACCTCGGCGCCGCGGAACCGGTAGATCGACTGGTCCGGATCTCCGATCGCGGTCAGCCCGGCGCCGTGCCCGCTGATCAGCCGGAGCAGGTCGTACTGGACCGGGTCAATGTCCTGGTACTCGTCCACACTGACCTGTGGCCAGCGGGAACGCAGCCCGGTCGCGATCTCGGGATGGTCGGCCAGCAGGGCCGCGGACAGTTCCACTAGACCATCGAAGTCGACCAGGTCGAGGGCGAGCAGCGCCTGACGCAGCGCGTCCCGGCCCGCCGGATCGTCCGCCAGTCCGGTCAGGAGCTTGCGGCCCTCGCGTTCGGATCCGGTCAGGTCGGCTGCGGCCCGCAGCCGGGCCGCCTCGTCGGCCACCCCGAAGCCGGGCGGGAGCCCGGCCGCCTTGTGGTGCTCACGCAGGATCCGCAGGCCCAGGCCGTGGAAGGTGGTGACTGTGGGCTCGCCGTCACCGGTCCCTGCGAGCACCGCGAGCCGGGCGGCCAGTTCGGCCGCCGCGCGCCGGGTAAACGTCAGGGCCAGGAAGTCCCCGGCCGGGATCTGATGCTTGGCGATCTGATAGGCGATGCGGTGGGTCAGGACGCGGGTCTTGCCCGCGCCGGGCCCGGCGATGATCAGCAGTGGCCCGTTGGCCTGCGCCGCGGCCCGCTGGTCGGGATCCAGGCCATCCAGCACCGAACCCGTCCCGGGCGGCGAGGCGCCGGTGTCCGGGACCGCGCCCGCCTGCCGGGGCTCGGGACGATTGCGGGGGCGGGTGACACCAGGCCGTTCGGCTGATTTCTGTTTGTCCCCAGCCGGGGAGGTCAGGCCGTCCGTGGCGAAGAGTGTCATGCCGTCCAGCTCGTCCGGGCGGAACAGCCGGATCGTGCCGTACTCACCGTCGTAGCCTGCGTCCCGGATCACCTCACCCCGGCGGAGCCGGGTGATGGCCTCGCCGAGTAGCGTCCCGCCGACCCGGCTGATCTCGTCGGCCGGGATGTCACGCAGGATGCTCAGTTCGGGACCGAGGGCACCGGCCAGCCGGGCGACCTCGCCGCTGACCTTCTTGCTCTTCGGCCCGGTGCCGACGATCTCGCCGATGATCTCCGGCAGCTGGACCAGGCTGGTGAAGCCGGGCGCGTTGGCTGGCCGGTAACCCGCAGGGCGGTCGGCCAGTTCGGCCACCCGGTGCAAGACCCCGACGGTCAGTGGTTTGCCGCATTGCGGGCAGATGGTGCCGAGCGCGCGGGTTTGCTCCGGCTCGACCCTCACCCCGCATTTGCGGTGCCCGTCGAGATGGTATTTGCCCTCTTCAGGAAAGAACTCGATCGTGCCGTCCAGGCCGATTCCGGTGCGCATCGCCTCGGCCATAGCGAAATAGTCCACGTCGGTGCCGAAAACCGTCGCCTCGCGCCCGATCATCGGCGGTGAATGCGCATCGGAGTTGCTGACCAGGCGATATGCGTCCAGCGAGGAACATTCCCAGTTCATCGGCGGGTCGGAGGACAAGCCAGTTTCCACCGCGAAAATATGCTTGGCCAGGTCGGCGTAGCAATCGGCGACCGCGTCGAATCCGGATTTCGAGCCGAGCACGGCGAACCACGGCGTCCACACGTGCGCGGGCACCAGGAAGCAGCCGGGGCCGCCGGACAGCGTGATCTCCAGCAGATCGCGGGAATCCAGGCCCAGGATCGGGCGGCCGTCGGAGGCCAGATTGCCGATCTTGGCCAGCGCCGCCGTGATCCGCCCGGCCGAGGGGAAGTCCGGCGCGTACAGCAGATGGTGCACTTTCCTGGTGTGATCGTCCCGCTTGTAGATGGTGGAAATTTCCACCGAGAGCATGAACCGGACGGGCCCGGCGCCGGCCGCCGGGGCGTCGCGCTCCAGCCGTTTTGCCAGCTCGGGACGGAGCTGGAACAAGCCGGGCTCGGCTGGTATCAGCGTCTCGGCCAGCTCGGCCGACCAGGCCGGGTGGGTGAAGTCGCCGGTGCCGAGCACGGTCAGGCCTTTACGCCGCGCCCACCAGGAAAGGTGCTCGATGTCGCAATCCCGGCTGCAGGCCCGTGAGTATTTCGAATGAATATGCAGGTCAGCGTGGAAGACCATATCGGTGCGGCAACTCCGTGGTGTTCGGGGGCGGGTCCGATATTGCCACGGACCGACGGCTCGCCGCCAAGATAACGCGCGGGTATGACAATTCGGCTCTGGCGTAACGTCGAGGACATGCTGCTCGACGCCGAAGGTTCGGTCCTGCTGCTCATCGACCTGCAGCAGCGGCTCATGCCCGCCATCTGTGACGGCGAGGTCGTCATCGCCCGGGCGGCCCAGCTGGCCGAGGCCGCCCAGTTGCTGGATGTGCCCATCCGCGCCACCCAGCAGTATCCGGCCGGGCTGGGGACCACGGTGCCGCAGCTGGCCGGGTACCCCAGCCAGACTCTCGACAAGACCAGCTTCTCGGCCACCGGGGATCCGGGTTTCGCCGCCCTGCTGCCCGCCGGGGCCAACCAGATCCTGATCGCGGGCGCCGAGGCGCACATCTGCGTGCTGCAGACCGTGCTGGCCCTGCTGCCCGCCGGGCGCCGGGTCGCCGTGGTGGCGGACGCCGTCGGCTCGCGCGATCCGGCCGACCGGGTGGTTGCCCTGGACCGGGCCCGTCAGCACGGCGCCGAGATCGTGACCTCGGAGATGGTCCTGTTTGAGTGGCTGAGTGATGCGAAGCATCCGAAATTCCGCGAGGTGCAGAAGCTGCTCAGGTAAGGCCGGCCAGCACCCGGTTTGCCAGCGCCGTGGCCGCCTTGTCTGCGGCGGCCGGTCCCCAGCCGCAGCGTCACTGGCGCGCCAGTGATCTCCTCGACCATCCCGGGCCAGTCGGTCCCGGGCTCGGAGTACACCGGCCAGTGGGTCGTGGACGTGACACTCAACACGCCCTGCCAGCGACCGCAGGAGTCCTGAGTTGGGCCGCTTCATATGAGTGCGCAGGTGAGTGTCCCGAGTTGGGTCATCTTGGTGCGCGCTTAGCTGAGTTGCGCGGCGAGGGCTTGGGCCTCGGCCTCGGTGAGGCCGCCGCTGACGGGCCCGGCGATCATGAGCTTGCCGATCGTGATGGGCGCCTCGGTGACCGGAGCGGACTGTACGTCCCCGTTGATGACGAAGGCGGTGGAGGCCAGCACCGCGTCGTTCCAGTTGCTCTGGCTAGCCGGGTAGTAGTGCGTGGCCTGGCTGGTGGTCAGTTGCGCGAAGGCCGTGGTGGCCGCGCTGTTGAGTGTCACGTCCACGACCCACTGGCCGGTGTTCTGCAAGTGCTGGGCCGTCGCGGACGTTACCTGTGAGTCCAGGATCACGGCCTTGCCGAGGACGTACTTGTCGCCGGATGCGTCGCAGGAGACGACCTCGCTTCCGGCCGCGTTCCACTGGGCGGCGGTGTAGCCCACGGTGGCCTTCCAGGCGTCATTGGTGACGGCGCCGCTCAGGCCGCTCGGCACCGGGGTGCAGGTGAGCCGCTGGAACAGCCGTAGCGTGGCGGTGTTCACCAGGTGGGCTCCCGTAGTCCTTCGCGCTGCCCTGCGGCGACTCAAGCAGGACCGGCCGCGCCAGCGGGATGCCGGCGGCCCTGGCCGTCCCGGGAGTGAGCGCCGGAGTGGACGCCGGGCCGGTCAGTGCCGGGATGCCCGCCACCGCGACGGCGCTCAGGGCCATGGCGCCAGCCGTTCCGGTGATTGCCGCGATGCGGCGCCTGTGCCTCTTCTTGCGGCCCAGGCGCATCGCCAGCTCGACCGGCGGGTCGATGGGCGTGATCTCAGTGGCGATGTCGTCGAGAGCCTCGTGTAGTCCGGTCATCGTAGTTCGCCCTCCGTGATGTCGGCGTGCCTGCGCAGGGTGGCCAGCGCCCGGGAGGTCTGGCTCTTGACGGTGCCGACCAGCAGTTGAGCGCCTGAGCGGTGGCGGCTTCGGACATGTCCAGCCAGAAGCGGAGCACGATCACCGCGCGCTGGCGCGGGCCGAGCCTGCTCAGCGCGTCGTGCAGCGCCGCCCGGTCCGCCAGGCTGTCGTCAGCGCCGGTTCCGCTCTCCGGGACGGCGGCGCGCAGGTCCTCACGGACGCGCTGCTTGCGGAACCGCTTGCTGTTCTCGTGGATCACGATGGCCCGCACGTACGCGTCCGGGTCGCCGGCCCGCCTGACCCGCCCCCAGGCTGAGTAGGCACGGGTGAACGCCGCCTGCGCGATGTCCTCGGCGTGCCCTTGGTCGCCGGTCAGCGTGTACGCCAAGCGGACCATGGCAGACCACCTGCCCTGCATGAAGTCCCGGAACTCGTCGTCCGACTCGGCGCCCATCTCCACCTCCTCACCTCCTAAGAGGGCAGCCACGCGCCAGTTGGTTGCATGATCTCGCCGAGTCCGGCAGCTAGCTAGTGCGCAAGCCCAGCGCTCACCAGTTGCAAACCATCAGGTCAGCGGCCCACGAAACCGGTCACGGTCAAATCGTGGCCCAACTCAGGTCGTACGCGCGGCCCAGCCGCAGCGGGTACCGTCCGGCCGTATCCAGATGGGTCAGGGCCACGGCGTCCACCCCGTCGGCCACCTCGACGGCGTAGTGCAGCGCCACCGCGTCCAGGTGCCCGGTGCGGAATGTGCCCTGCCAGCGACTGCAGGAGTTGTGCGGTTCGGGGATCTCCAGGGTGGGTCCTCGGTCACGAACGGGCCGGGGGCCGTGCCGGGTCAGGTGGGTCCGGGTCACCCCCAGCCGCAGCGCGGTCTGCCCCGCCTCGGTCAGCAGCGTCTCAGCGTTGGCGAACGTGGTCGTGGACCAGGTGGTGTAGGGGTGGAAGCAACGCCACTGATCCAGCAGCACGCCCTGGGCGCCCTCGAACATCACCGGCCCGGTTCGCAGCAGCCGGTACAGGTAACCGCCGTCGACCAGCGTCACCCGGTCCGCGAACGCCCGGAAGGCAGCGGCCACGTCTGGAACGGGCGGGGCGTCCAGCGGGCCGAGTTCGGCGGTCAGGGCATCGCGCAGCCGGGTCAGCTTGCGCGTCAGGGCGCGTGGTGCGGCGATCCGCCGTCAGAAGGCCGAACGGGCTGGCTACCCCCAGTCCCTCGAGGTGGTCTGCCTCGCTGGCCAGCGCCAGCGGGTCCACCAGCATGAACCGGGACAGGTGGGTCCGCACGCCCACCTCCACGTCCGCGTGGCCGGGCTTCGATGATGGCCAGCGCCTGCGGCACCGCGGGCCCGGCGGCCAAGCCTACGTCGCCCAGGTCGGCCAGGCCCTCGCCCAGGCTGATGGCAGCTGGTAGGACTCGGTCTTCTGGCCACCCCCGCGCCTTCCAGCAGGATCCGGCGAAAAGAAGCCAGACGAACAGCCCGGGCAAGCAGGCCAGCCAAATGGGCCAAGCGAGACAGGCCAGGCAACGACTAGCGGACCGGCCCCGGTGTGTCCTGCCCGGGCGCCTTCTCCAGCAGGCGCAGGACCAGGGCCAGCGGCGGCCAGGCGGCCGGCCCGCGACGCGTCACCGCATACACCCGCTTGATCACCTCCGGATGCCGGAGCCGCTGCAGCCGCACCCCGCGAACCAGCTGGATCGTCCCTGGCAGGAGCCCGATCCCCAGTCCGGCCAGGATCATGTCCTGGACCAGGTCCAGGCTGTCGGCCCGGTGCGTGATGCGGGGCTGAAAGCCGGCCAGCCCGGCCAAGACCCGGATGACTTCCTCGTCCGCAGTGTTGCGGGAGTTCACGATCCAGTCGTGCTCACGGAACCAGCCGAACACCTCGGGTGCGCTAGCCCGGCCTGCAGACGGCGGTGCGGCCGCCGGCCCGGACGGCAAGCCAAGCCCCCAGGGGGCCTGGCCCAGCGGCCGGACGCTCAGCGCGGCGCTGAAGCTGGCCGGGGCCAGGTTGTAGTCATAGGTCAGCGCGAGGTCGATCTCGTCCCCGGCCAGCAGGCCGAGCGCTTCATCCGGCTCGTACTCGTGGATATGCAGTTGCACCTGCGGGTAGTCCGCGGCCAGCACGCGCACCACCGGCAGCAGCATCTGCCGGAACGAGGTCGTGAACGCCGCCACTCGCAGCGTCCCGGCCGGCTCGGCCGCCGGGTCGAGATCGAGCCGGGCCGCCTCGATGGCGGCCAGGATGGTGACGGCGTGAGCCGCCAGCCGCCGCCCAGCTGGGGTAAGGCGGACCTGCCGGCCGCGGTGCTCGATCAGCGGCGTGCCTGCCTCCCGGGCCAGCGCCGCGATCTGCTGCGACACGGTGGACGTGGTGACGCCCATGACCTCGCCGACCGCCCGCATCGAGCCGTGCCTGGACAGCTCGAGCAGCAGTTCCAGACGCCGTGGATCCACAGGTCAATCATTCAGTATCTATGAACGGTATGTCCATCAACCTCATGTGGACATGGACGATCAAGCTCGGATGTACTGGCGATCATGAGGACGAACCGTCTGCGCCCGGACCGGTCACCGGCCCGGACCGGGGCCGCCATGGCGCTGGGCTCGATGACCTGTGTGCAGCTTGGCCTGGCCCTGTCCGTGCACCTGTTCGGCCAGGTGGGCCCGCTCGGTGTGGTCTGGCTCCGGCTGGCCTGGGCCGCGGTGATCCTGCCCATGGTGCTCCGGCCCCGTCCCTGGCGCATCCGGCGGCCGGTCGTGGCGGCCATCGTGGTGCTGGGCATTGTGACCGCGGGGATGACCATGCTGTTCATGGCGGCCGTGGCCCGGCTGCCGCTCGGCACGGCCAGTGCGCTGGAATTCCTCGGCCCGCTGGGCGTGGCGGTGGCCCGAGGCCGGGGCGGTCGCCGCCTGCTCTGGCCGGCCCTGGCCGCGACGGGGGTGCTGCTGCTGACCCACCCGTGGCAGGGCCACGCTAGCCTGTCCGGCATCGCCTGTGCCCTCGGTGCGGCGCTGTGCTGGGCTGGCTACATCCTGCTCACCCAGGCGGTCGGGGACGAGGTGGCCGGCCTGCAGGGGCTCGCGATCTCCATCGTCACCGCCGCCCTGGTGACCACCGTGATTGCCGGGCCCGCCGTCATACCGCTGCTCACCCCGCAGTT
>CAWAFD010000031.1:0-47321 GCA_963781225.1 uncultured Actinomycetota bacterium | reverse complement strand
GGGCGCCCCGCACGGCACGAACCGCTCGAAACTGGCGAACGGGAGCTGGTAGAGGTTCTCCATGACCGGGGCGACATGGTCCCGGGCCTGCGCCGGGCTGGCACCGAACCCGCACCAGAACGTCATGCCGTGCCGCCAGGTCACCCCGGTGCGGCCCGCCGCGACGGCATGGCTTTCCACGGCGGCGATGGCCTGCGCACAGCGCTCGGCGGTAGTCCAGATGCCGAGCCAGCGTCGCCCAGCCCGCCCGGCGGAGCGCGGCCGCGGATCGCCCACCCACCACCAGCGGCACCGGCGCGCCGGACGGGCCGCAGCCGGGCGGCCTCCAGCTGGAGAACTCGCGTCGTGGCTGACGGTCTTGCCGCCGAGGAGGCGGCGGACCAGGCCCAGGGCCTCGTTGATCGCCGCCCGCGGGTGCGCGGGTCGATGCCGCACGCCTCGACCTCCCGGCGGTCGTCCCGCCGATGCCCAGGCCCAGGGACAAGCCTGCCCCGGCCGAACTGGGCCGCGGTCATGATCTGCCGGGCCACGACCAGCGGGTGCCGCAGCACCATCAGGTAGACGGCCAGGTACACGCCGAGATCCTCGGTCGCGGTCAGCAGCGAGGCCGCGTCGGTCAGCCCGTCGTTCCCCACCCCGTCGTGGAACATGACGTGGTCGCCGGTCATCACGTGGTCGATGCCCACGCCGGCCATTCCGCCGCAGCAGGCGTTCCCGGTGCCGCATCAGTGCCTGCCCGGTGAGGGCCTTCTGGGCAGCCAGGTCGGCGGCATCAGGTTCACCCCGAACCGGACCGGGCTCACGGGCCGTCCCCGTGGGCGAAGAACGCATCCCGGCGCTCGCTGATCTGCGGATTCCCCATGATCGAGTAGCCGTACAGGCACTCCAGCCGGAGCTGGTCGTCCAGCGGCCGCCCGACTACCTCCAGGATCGTGGCTTTGGCCGACTCGACCGCCCGGCGGGGATTGCGCAGGATCTTGGCCGCGATGTCCGCTACGGTCGGCATCAGTTCGGCCCGCGGCACGACCCGGTTCACGAGATGGCATTCCCGAGCCCGTTCGGCCGTTATCGCCTCTCCCATCAGCTCCAGCTCCATCGCGATCCCGACGCCGCACGTGTTGACCAGCCGGACGATGCCGCCGTCGGCGAAGTGCATGCCGCGGCGCATGTGGTAGAAGCCGAACTGGGCGTCGTCGCTGGCGACCCGGATGTCGCAGGCCAGCGCCAGCTCGATGCCGCCACCCACGACCATGCCGTGCAGGGCAGCGATGATCGGCTTGCTGGTGCGATGCAGGCCGCGGGTGATGCCACCGGCGAATCCCTTGTCCAGCACGCTGCGGCCCAGGTCGGGTCCGCCCTCCAGCCACCCGTCCACATGGGTGGCCAGGTCGGCCCCCGCGCAGAAGGCCCTGTCGCCGTTCCCGGACACGATGGCCAGCCGGACCTCGGGATCCTCACGGAACCGGGTCCATGCCTCGAACAGCAGCTCGTCGGTCTCGGTGTCGATGGCGTTGAGCTTCTCCGGGCGGTTCAGGGTGATGTAGGCGATCTCACCGCGCTTGTCGTACAGCACCTTCGGCATCGGCGGTCCTCCTCTGCGACGCGGCCAGCAGCCCGGCCACCAGGGCCGGGTCACGGTAGTAGGGGTCGGCGCCGGCCTTGCGCCGGTTGTACTCGAACAGCACGGCCAGCTTGAAACAGGGCGAAGGCCTCGTACCAGGCCAGGGCGGACAGGTCGGCACCGGTCCGTTCGGCGTACCGGGCGGCCAGCGCGGCCCGGCCGGGGAAACCCTCGGCCAGGGCCAGCGCGGACAGGGCGGTCAGCGCGTGCGGCGGCTCGCCGGGCACAGCCCAGGTGGCCAGGGTGTAACCCAGGTCGGCCAGCGGGTCACCGACCCCGGCGAGCTCCCAGTCCAGGACGCCGACGACGCTGGCGGGCGGCTCAGGGCTCAGCATGACGTTGCCGAGCCGGTAGTCGCCGTGCAGCAGGGCGGAGCCGGGGCCCGGTGGCAGGCTGGCCCGCAGCCGGTCGCGCAACGGGCCGAACGAACCGGGCAGCCGCCCATCCGGGCTGGCAATCAGCCCAGGCAGGCGGTCGAGCTGGCGCCCCAGGAAGCCGTCTGGCCGCCCAGACCTTCCAGGCCCAGGTCGCGCCAGTCCAGCTGGTGCAGCGCGGCTAGCACGTCGATGAACGCCTCCGCCACCGCCTGCCGCCCGTTTGGGTGGTCAAGCCCGGACGGCAGGGATGTAGCCGGGACCACGCCGTCGAGGTACTCCATGACGTAGCAGCCGACGTCCATGACCTCACCTGGCCCGGCCACGGCCAGCACCCGCGGGACCGGGACGGCGGTGCCGCGCAAGGCGACCAGGATGCGGGCCTCACGGCGCATGTCGTTGCCGCCGGGCGGCAGCGGCGGCGGGGGCGGGCGGCGCAGCACCACCGTGGTGGTGCCGTCGGTGACCGTGTAGGTCAGGTTGGACAGCCCGTCGCCGATGCGGCGGAGCTCGATGCTGGCGCCGCACAGGCCGCGCCCCGCGAGCCAGCGGCCGAGCGCGGCGACGTCGAACGGCGGGCGATTCACTCGGCGGCCACCAGCCGCTGGATGTAGCCACGCGGCCACAGCGTCTCGAACTGCCCGGTCCCGGGTTCGCCGTCGATGGTGACCCGGCAGGCGGCCTCGGACAGCAGCGAGTCCGAGCCGAACGGCAGGTGGAAGATCGCGAACCGCTCCATGACCAGGTGCGTGGTCCTGCCTCGGGCGTCGGTCAGCTCGGCCTCCAGCCGGGACTGGCTCATGTCCGGGTCGTAGCTGGCCGTCGCGTGCCCGGCGACCAGCGGAACGGGCTCGGTCCCCCGCAGCACGTAGCCGTTGACGCCGAACTCGCCCGGGCGACGTGGAACATGGCGTTCAGCTCGGTGCCGGACGGGACCCCGGCGATGACCCACTTCCAGTGGTGGACCCAGTTCCAGTTGCGGCGTCCCCAGGAATGGTCCCGGTGGGCCCACACGCCGGCGAACGGGATGACCCGGTCGCCGGTCCCCGGCTGGCTGAGCCGCAGCTTGCCGCTGGCCCGGCCGGATTGCTCGAACCGGTTCGTGGCCATCCAGGGCGGGCAGCCGGCCGGATTCTCCCGGTAACTGAACGGGCGGTGCCGGGCCGTGAACCGGTAATCCAGCGTCACGCCGTCGCGGTCGAAGCCGATCTCGGCTACCCGCAGCGGCTCGGGCTGGCGGACCCGCAGGCCGTCACATTCCCAGTCGTCGAGGTCGCTGTCCGGGCCCAGGTCCACGTTGTAGGAGCTGGCGATGAGGTTGCGCTCGCGATCCGGCTGATACACCGCGACCTGCCGCCCGGCCACCCCACGCCCGTCGGTCCACAGGTAGATCTGCACCGCGACCTGCTCATCGGGCAGGACCAGGTTCCAGAACAGGCTGTCCCGGGTCTTGACCCCGTCGGGCACCCGGTGCCGCAGGTCGTCGGCGGCGCCGATGTGAGCCGTGGCGAACGTGTCCATGCTGGCCCATCCCGTCGTCGCATTACATCTCCGTACCGCGTGGTTTGATACTGTAACATCAGCGATTATGGTGGCGCTACAGGCAGATTCCCGGCCGGACCGGGCGCTGCCCGCGATCGCGCCGCTGACCGCGAGGTCGATAGTGCTCAGCACGCTGCTCGGGTATCACCCGCCCGAGCTCCCGGTCAGTGCGCTGGTGCGGGTAGGGGGGCTGTTCGGCATCGCGGAGGGAACCACCCGGGCGGCGCTGTCCCGGCTGGTCGCAGCGGGTGATCTGGCAACTGAGGACGGCGTCTACCGGCTCACGGAGCGTCTGGTCCGGCGGCAGCGGGCTCAGGATGATAGCGCCGGCCCGCGGTCCCGGCCGTGGGCCGGGGACTGGGAGATGGCCGTGGTCACGTCGCCGGCCCGGCCGCAGGCCGAGCGGGTCGCCTTGCGCCGGGGCATGACCGACCTGCGGCTGGCCGAGCTGCGCGAGGGAGTATGGATCCGCCCGGACAACCTGGTCCGCCAGATCGACGGGACCGTGGCCGGCCAGTGCACGTTCTTCAGCTGCCGGTACCCCGACCCGGACGCGCTGGCGGGGATGCTCTGGGATCTGCCGGGCTGGGCGCTCAGCGCGCGGCAACTGCACACCGAGATGGCCAGCACGACGGGGCTGCCGGAGGGGTTCATGCTTATTGCGAGGGTGGTACGGCAGCTGCGGCTGGATCCGTACCTGCCATCCGGGCTGCTGCCGGCCGACTGGCCCGGGCCGGAACTGCGCGAGCGGTTCGCTGGTTTCCGGGACGGGTTCGCCCGCCGGCTTCGCCGCTACGGCACCGACGGAAGGGAATGATAGCGATGCCGACGCCGGACCCCGGGCCGACACCTGGAATGAGCTACCTGGCCGAGACCGATATCGAGTGGCAGCCGCAGACCCCGGCCAGCCGGCGGAAAATCCTGCGGCTGGATGACGATCTATACGTGGCCATCGTTCAGTGGGACGCCGGGTTCGAGCTGCCCGGCCTGGACGAGCACGGCGGCGAGGAGATCGTCTACGTCCTGGCGGGCACCTTCACCGACCAGTACCGCAGCTCCGGGCCGGGCACTGTCATCCGCGGCGAGCCCGGCAGCTCACACCGGCCCGGCACGCCGGATGGCGTCACGTTCATGGTGGTGCGGTCGCTGGCTCCCGGCGAGCGGGACCGTATCGCCGGGCGGCAGGTCCCGGCACCGGGTCAGACGAGAAGGTGAGGGCGTAGGCCACGGTGTGTGCGGTCAGGGTGTGCTGGGGCTGCACCTGCGGGCCGCAGGAGCCACTGCCGATGCCGTGGTGAACGGTGTCCAGGTGGACGTAGGTGCGGCCGTCCGGGACCAGGTCGTGGGTATGCCTGGCCGCGGTGAGCAGCTCCGGGGACCAGGGCCGGACGGCGAAGTCGAAGAAGGGGTCGCCGGTGACGGTCAGGGTCTGGGCCTGGCCCTGGCCAGGACTGCCGGTCAGGGTCAGCCGGCGGGCGTCCATGCGATTCCCGTTCTCCTGGGGCCGCACATACGGCGTGGCCAGGCCCTGGAGTGCCGTGGTGAAAAACCCGACGCGAGTGGCCTGGTACGTGTCGCGGTAAGCCTCGCCTGGGCCACGGCCGAACCAGGTCACCTCGGCGATCTCCGCATCCAGGACCAGCCGCAGCCCGATCTTGGGCAGCGGGCCGGCCCAGCTGCCATCGGGGGCGACATGGAGGTTGAGCCGGGTGCCACTGGCCTGCTCGGTCCAGGTGAGGCTGGCCAGGAAGCCGGCGTCGGTTCCGGCTGGGGCGATCCGCAGCCAGGCGCTCAGCATGCCGGGACCGTGCTGGACATCGATGATCCGCTGCTCCAGGCGGTCCAGGCCGGCCCGGCGCCATCCGCTGGCGATGGTGAGGGCGTCGTTGTCGGTCGGGGCCCGCCAGAAGTCCAGGCGGGCCGCCGAGATGGGGAACGGGCCGAGCCGCTCAGGTCCCCGGTGGAGGCGTCGAGGACCGCGCAGCCCACGGCGGCGAGCGATTCCCGGCGTGGGGCCGATGCCGGGGCCGTCCCGGCCGACGATACTGGGACGAGCGGGTCGGTGGCACGCAGATCCGACGCGTCCCGGGACGGCGGGGCTGTGCGGCCACGGGCCGGCTGGGGCTGATCGAGCCGGGCCTGGGCAACCGCGATCTCGTGGCCGGCGGCGGCCCAGGAGGTGTCCGCGGCGAGCGAGGCGGTGACGGTCAGCCAGCGTTCACCGGCCGGGTCGCTAGCTGCGGCGCCGGCCAGCGCGGCCGGGAAGCTGGCCCGGCCAGTGGCGCCGGCGGGCACGGTGGCCAGCTCCAGGGCGCCGTCCGCGACCAGGGCGCCGTCGTCCTCGAGACTCCAGGTCAGGCGGTAGGCGCCCGTGCCGGCGCTGTGGTGCCGGTTCTGCAGCGTGATGGTCCTGGTGGCAGGGTCGACGCCAATCCGGACCGGGGCGAACAAGGCCTTGATTTCCAGCAGGCCGGGTGAGGGGGTGCGGTCGGGGAAGACCAGGCCGTCGATGACGAAGTTGCCGTCGTGGACCGGCTCGCCGAAGTCGCCGCCGTAGCCGAAGTACGGCTCGCCGTCGGGGGTGAGCTGGGCAATGCCGTGGTCGATCCACTCCCAGATGAACCCGCCGTGCAGCCTCGGGTATTGCTCGATCAGCGCCTGGTATTCGGCCACGCCGCCCGGGCCGTTGCCCATGGCGTGCCCGTACTCGCACATGATCATGGGCAGCCGCCGCCGGTGCTCGTCGTGATCGGGGTGGGTGGTGGTGGGCTCGGCGTGCCGGCCGATGGCGGCGAGTTCGTCGTAGCCGGGGTACATCCGGCTGTAGACGTCGGTGTAGAACGAGTCCCGCTCGCCCTCGTAGTGGATCAGCCGGCCCGGGTCGCGGCCGCGGGCCCAGGCGGCCATGGCCTCCAGGTTGGCGCCGGTCCCGGACTCGTTGCCCAGCGACCACATGATCACACTGGGATGGTTCTTGTCCCGCTCGACGGTGCGCTGGATGCGGTCCAGGCAGGCCGGCAGCCAGCGGGGGTCATCGCTCGGGTTGTGCCGCCAGCTAGCCAGGCCGAAGCCGTGGGTTTCCAGGTCGCACTCGTCGATGACCAGCAGCCCGTATTCGTCGCACAGGTCCAGGAACCGGGCGTCGGGTGGGTAGTGGCTGGTCCGCACGGCGTTGATGTTGTGGCGCTTCATCAGCATGACGTCCGCCCGCGTGGTGCCCTCGTCCAGGGTGCGGCCGGTGCGGGGGTGCCACTCATGCCGGTTCACGCCGCGGAACTCCACGGTCTGGCCGTTGAGACGGATCTGCCCGCCGGCCACCTCGACGCGGCGGAACCCGATCCGGAAGCTGATCTCGCCGGCCTCGCTGGACAGGGTCGCGGCGTACAGCCGGGGCTGCTCATCGGACCAGGGCTCGGCGACGGCGACCTGATGCTCGGTACCGGTGGCGGCGTGGTGCAGGCCGAGTTCGGGGACCGCCACGGTGGCCGCGACATCAGCCTCGACACGCAGCAGGCCGGCACCGGTGCCCGGGTCGTAGTCGGCGTGCACGAAAAAGTCCCGGATAGCGCCGGGCGGCTCACGGAGCAGGGTCACGCTGCGGAAGATGCCGGACAGCCACCACATGTCCTGGTCTTCGAGGTAGGAGCCGGCCGACCACTGGTGCACGCGGACCGCGATGACGTTGCCGCCCGGATGCACCAGGGAGGTGACATCGAACTCCCGCATGAGCCTGCTGCCCATGCTGTAACCGGCCGCGGTCCCGTTGACGAACAGCGCGAAGCAGGAGTCCACACCGTCGAAGCGGATCACTGTCGACCCGTCGAGGCCCCAGTCCGGCGGCAGCGTGAAGGTCCGCCGGTACTCCCCGGTGGGGTTGGCGTCGGGCACGTTCGGCGGGTCGACCGGGAAGGGATAGGTCACGTTGGTGTAGGCGGGGCGGCCGTAGCGGGAAGGGGCTGGCACCCCGGTTAGCTGCCATAGCGAGGGCACCGTGATGTCGCCGAACCCGGAATCGCCAAAGTCAGTGCCGCCGAAGTCAGTGCCGCCGAAGTCCGGGGCCTCGAAGCCCGTGGTCAGGTCGTCCAGGCCCTGGGCCAGGCGGAACTTCCAGGTGCCGTCCAGGCTCAGCTGGGCGCTGCCGCAGGCTTGACCGGTGCGGGCCGGCGCGTACCCGTGCCCGGGCTGGAACGACTCGACATAGGTCGGGTAAGCGCTCATTCAGGAGGCCGCCAGACGGCGGAGCTCGAACTTCTGGATCTTCCCGCTCGCGGTCATGGGCAGCTCGGGCAGGACGGCGAACCGCTCGGGCAGCTTGTTCGGGGCGATCTGCTTGTCCTCCCGCAGGAAGGCGATGATCTCGGTGAAGGTGGGCTCTCCCAGCGGGGAAGCCACCACGAACAGGGCCATCCGCTCACCCATGACCTCGTCGGGCACGCCGATCGCGGCGGCCGCTGCCACCTTGGGGTGGGTGAGCACGTGGTCCTCGATCTCGCGGGCGCTGATGTTGGCTCCGCCGCGGATAATGATGTCCTTGATCCGGCCCGTCACCCGCAAGTAGCCGGAGTCGTCCATGCGAGCCAGGTCGGCCGTGTGGTACCAGCCGTCGTGGTCGATCGCGGTCGCGGTGCGCTCCGGGTCGCCCCAGTAGCCCAGCATCCGGCCCGGGCCGCGGTAGCAGATCTCCCCCTCAGTGCCCGCGCGCGCCCGGCCACCGTCTGGCGCGATGACCTTGAGCTCGATGCCAGCAAAGGCGGCCCGGCCGTCGGAGCTCACCGTGGTGGACAACGGGTCCTCCAGGCGGCAGACGCTGCCGGTCATGACCTCCGAGCAGCCCCACAGCGGCAGCAGGCGGCAGCCCGGCCAGCGGGCGGCGACCTCTTCCACCGTGGACGGCGGGATCGGGGCGCCCGCGCACAGCCACACGCGCATCGAGGACACGTCGGCGGCCTGCGGATCGTAGGCCGCCAGCGCCATCCGGACGAACGGCGTCGCGGTGGCGGTAGCCGTGCACCGGTACCGCTCGATGCGGCGCAGTCCCTCGGCCGGCTCCCAGACGTCCATCAGGTGCAGCCCGGCTCCCGAGGCGAGCGGCACGCCGACCCCGACCACCAGGCCCGTGCTGTGCGTCACCGGCGACGGCGCGAACATGACATCGTCGCGGGTAATCCGCATGGTCTCCTGCCATAGGCCGCGCACGTTGTAGCCGATCGAGTTCCAGGTGTGGGCACAGCCTTGGGCCGCGACTCGGTGCCGGAGGTGTAGACGACGCAGTGCGGGTCGCCCGGATCCGGTTCGGGTCCCAGCGCGGCGGCCCCGGGCACGTCGGCCGCGTCCGGGCGAGACAGCGCGGAGAAGGCCAGTGCCGGGCCGAGGTCCTGACCCCCGTCGCGGGCCACGATCACGTGCCGCAGATCCGGCGCGGCCGGCCTCAGGTCGGCGTACATCCGCCGGTAGCCGAAGCTGCGGAAGCTGTCGCAGATGACCGCGGCCACGGCCTCGCTGTGCCGCAGCATGTACTCCACCTCGTGGTGGCGGTAGATCGGCATAACCGGCACGGTGACCGCACCGATCCGGGTCAGTGCCAGGTAGGCGATGACGAACTCGGCCCAGTTCGGCAGCTGGACCACGACCCGGTCCCCGCGGCGTACGCCGAGCTCACGCAGCGCGGCGCCGAACCGGTATGCCTCCCCGCCGACCTGGGCGTAGCTGAGCGAGCGGGTGCCGTCGGTGACGAACAGCCGGTCCGGGCTGGACGCGATGAACTCGTCCAGGTAGGAAGGCAAGGTCCTGGCCTGCCACCAGCCCTGCTGGCGGTAGGCGGCGCCACGCTCGGCGTCCCCGACGGACAGGAGCGGGACCCTGGCCGTGCCTGTGGTGCTCATCCGGTGCCTCCAGTACTCGTCCGTGCGTGGCTCAGCTCATGCTGCTGCCGCCGTTAACGCTGAGGATCTGGCCGGTGATGAACCGGGAGTCCTCCCGGGCCAGGAACGCCACCGCGGCCGCCACCTCGTCCGCCTCGGCGCCCCGGCCGGCCGGGATGAGGGCGACCGCGTCCTGCAGGACCTGGGTCAGGCGCGCCGGGGCCTGACCCGCGGCTAGCCGGGCGTCCAGCTCGCTGGTCCGCGTGTAGGAGGGCGCGACCACGTTCACCGTGACGCCCTGCCCGGCAAACTCGCGAGCCAGCCCGGTGGTCAGGCCGTGCACGCCCCCCTTGGCCGCGTTGTAGACGGCGTGGTCCGTCAGGCCATTGCGGACCGACTCCGCGCCGATGCTGATGATCCGGCCGTAGCCGCGCTCGGCGAAGTACGGCAGCACGGCCAGGCACATCCGCAGCGTAGTCCACAGGTTGTTGGCGATGGTGGCCTGCAGCGTCTCCTCGCTGTGGGCCAGGGTCGGGGCGATCACCCCGCCGCCGGCGTTGTTCACGCAGATGTCCACGTGCCCGAAGGCGCCGAGCGCGGCGGAGAGCAGCCGGCCGGCCACGCCGGGCTCCGACAGGTCCCCGGCGAAGCCGGTCACCAGCTCGGGTCCCTCGTCGAGACGGCCGAGCGCGGTGGTGACATCGGAGTCGGTGAGCCCGGCGAGCAGCACACGCGCGCCGTCGTCCAGCAGCCGCTGCACGATGCGGAAGCCGATCCCGGTCGCGCCGCCGGTGACGATGGCGACCCGGCCGCCCAGCGACCCGGTCACGAGATGCCCATCACAGGATGATTGCCACGTCACTGGCCGGTCGCAGCGCGGTCATGTCCAGCACGACCCGCTTGGAACGGATCTTCAGCCCGGTCTCCGCCAGCACCAGCCGGTACTCGTAACCGCCGACGTAGCTGGTCTCGCGCCCGCCGCGGAAACGCCAGACGGTGAACGAGGCACGCACCGGCAGCTCGTCGGCGGTAACGGGGCGGAGCCGGACGTTGGTCACCAGATGCCGGGTGTTGGAGTGCGGGTACTCGCGGTGGGCCTTGCGGCTGTTGAGCCGTTCCACCCTCGCCTGCAGGCGGAGCCGGTCATCGTCGACCAGGACCAGATCGCGGCTGGGATCACCGGCCGGGTCGTCGGTGCACGGGATGACGTAGCGGGCATCATCGGTGTACAGCTTCAGCCAGTCGTCCAGCTCCCAGTCATCGAGCAGCTCGGCCTCCAGGTAGAGGAAGTCCTCAACCTCCGCGCGCGTCACCTGAGCCAGCGGGCTGGCCAGCAGGCCGGTCACTGCGCTGGCCCGTCTGCTTGCGCTGGCCGGTCGTCGAGCTGGTCGCGCCAGCGGCGCCAGAACGCGCGCATCTGCTCCTCATCGGTGGCCTGCGGGTCGCGGCCCATGCCGCGAGAGACATCGTTCCACTCCACCCCGCCGGAGGCGAACCCCTGCTGGCAGGACTCCAGCGCCTCGATGTCGTCCGGGGTCGCGAACCCGCCGGGACCGAGGAAGGTCAGGAAGCTGTCCAGCCGCCGCTGCCGCACCTCAGGCAGCTCGTCGCCCGGGGCCGCCTCCCAGGCGGTGATGGTCATGGCCGTGGCCGAGACCGGCATGAACGTCCGCACGGTCACGGCCATGATGTCGTTGATAATCAGGTTCGGGTAGATGAGCATGTTGCGGTTGAAATCGCACATCCGGCGGGCCCGTTCCTCGCCATGCTGGGCGGCCAGCCGGGCCCGCAGCGCCTCGATCTCGTCCTTGGCCGCGGCCCCGAACAGCGGCTCCCACTTCGCGATCGGGCGCCCCCACGGCGCCAGGTACTCCAGCACGGCGTGGCCATTGCCCAGGTCCCTGGTTACCCCGCTGACACCGACACTCAGGTCGGTGCCCAGCGACACCAGGTACTTGAAGTAGGTGTCGTGAGTGGAGGCGGCGTGGTAGCCGTCGATGCTGTTCTCCACCAGCAGCTTCCAGTTGGCCTGCATACCGTATTCCTGGGTGCCGCTGATGATCTGCAGCTTCCCGTCCGCCTCGTCGATGACCAGGTCCAGGTACTCGCGGGCCCCGGCCAGGTAGTCGGTCAGGTCCGGGACGGCCGGGTCGAAGCTGGCGAACACGAACCCGCGGTAGGACTCGGCCCGGGCCACCTTGGCCAGGCCGAGCGAGGCCATGTCCAGGTCGCCGCCGTAGGCCTCCCGGCCAGGCACGCCGACCAGCGCCCCTTCGCTGTCGAAGGACCAGGCGTGGTAGAAACACTGGAACACTTTGGCGTTGCCGCGGTCCTTGCGGCAGACCACCGCGCCACGGTGAGTGCAGGTGTTGTGGAACACGTTGACCTGCCCGGTCTTGACTCCGCGGACCATGAACACCGGGCGGCCACCGACCGGGCGGCGTACATAGTCACCGGGCTGCGGGATCTCCGATTCGTGCCCGACGTACAGCCAGCTGCGCGCGAAGACTTTATCCAGCTCGGCCCCGAAGATCTCCGGCGATGTCATCGCCGAGCGATGCACCCGGAACCTGCGATGGTCCCGGTCCTCGTCGACCAGCCTGGTCCCGGTTCCCGGCTCGGTCATCGCCGTCATCGCGTCTCTCCACTCAGGAAATTGGGTTCAGGAAACCGGCGACCAGGGCACTGAACTCGGGCGCGCGCTCGACCTTGGTCCAATGCCCGCACCGGGCGAACACGTGCGGGTCGGCGTCGGGCAGCAGGTCGAGCGCGAGGACCCGGTTCGTCCGAGAACGGCCGCCGGCGCCGGCGAACGGGCCGGCCAGCTCGGTGACGGCGGTCACCGGGCCTCCTGCGAGTAGACCGCGAAGCACTTGTTGGAGTTGAAGACATCGGTGGTAACGAAAGAGGACCAGTCAAGCTGCATCCCGGCCTCGGCCATCGCGCCGAGCAGGCAGAACCAGTTGAGCATCTCGTGCTGGCCGGCATCGACGATCTCCCGGCTGGTGACCTGCCGCCAGGTCTGGTAGTCGCCGCCGACCAGGGCGTCATACAGCCGCTGGTCGGCATCGGTGTCCGGCCGCAAATGCCAGAGCCGGTCGCAGAGAAACGCGTGTGACCAGCTGGAGGAGGCGACCAGCGCGACGCGCTTACCGCTGCCCGCGTAGGCACGGAATACGGCCCGGCCCAGATCGAAACATCGCGCCGGGGTTGGGCCGACCGGGTCCAGTTCCTCGCGGGAGATCTCCGCGAACCGGGCCAGGCCACCCCGGCGGGCGATGGCGTGCTGGCCGTAGCAGTTCACCGTGATCGGCACCAGGGTGTAGGGGAACTGAGTGCCCGCGTGGTCGTAATCCAGGAACAGCTGGGTGTTCAAGATGGCGTGCGGGAAGTGCGCGCCCTCGCGCTTGCGGTAGGAGTAGGCCATGTCGAAGCCGTCCGCGATCAGCGTGCCGGCCAGCGCCCGGGAGGCCGTCGCGTCGCCGTGCAGGACGACGGTCGTGTCGTCCGGCCGCCCCCACGCGTTCGGGCTGCCGCGCTCGTTCATCACCTCGAAGGCCGGCACCTCGATGTCGCCGTAAGCCAGTACACAGAACGGCGGGACAATCTCCTCGCGGAAGTTCTCATACTGGTCGTCACCCCACACCACGACCAGATCCGGGCTGAATTCGTCCAGCGCGGCCCGGCATCGGGCCAGGTTCTCGCGCAGGACCTTGCGGTGCTGGGCCGCGGCCACGGTCCCGCCGTCGTCGGCCCAGTCGGCCCGCATCGAATCCGGCCAGTGAGCCGGGTCCTTCTCGGCCGCCGGGATATCGGGGTCACGCAGGGTGTAGCGCAGCAGGCCGGCCATGTGCTCGTCGGTGCCGGCCAGCAGCGGGTAGTGCGTCATGCCGACGCCGAGAAACCGGGCCACAGTGCGCTCCTTCGCTCATCCGTCCCCGGCCAGCAGAGCCAGGGTGCTCTCCCGGACCATGGCCGCGATGACGGGCAGGTCCCGCCTGGCCAGCCGGAACGCCGGCGGAATGGTTTCCGGCGGCACGGACATACCTCTGCGCTCCTTCACGCGATGGCAGCGGCCTCCGCGGTGCCCAGGCGGCGGTAGGCCCTTCGGCGGCTGTAGCACAGGACGCTAGTCATTGTGCATGCACAATGCAAGACTCTATGGTGGGTGTACCGCATCGACATGGTGGGTGTACCGCATCGACCGAGTTCGCCCGACGAAAGGCCGCGCCGCCGTGACCCGCCAGCTTCCAGACCCGGATAAACCCAGGTCACGGGCAGAGCGGGTGGCCGCCGATGTCGAGGACGAGATCCTGGCGGCCCGGCTCCCGGTCGGCGCCCACCTCGGGCGCCGGGCCGAGCTCATGGACCGATTCGGCATCAGCCCGATGATTATGAGTGAAACTTTGCGGATCCTGCGCAACCGGGGACTGGTGAGCGTGCGCCCGGGAACCGGCGGCGGCATCTTCGTGGCCACGCTGCCGCCCCAGGTCCGGCTGGGCGGGATGGACCTGTGGTTTCACGAATGCGGCGCGCACCCGCTGGACCTTTTCGAGGCGCGGGTCCACCTGGAGGCGCAACTGACACCGGTTGCTTTCGACCGGGCCACCGGGGACGACGTCTTGGCCATGCGGGATGCGCTGGCGCAGATGGACCAGGCTCGCGAGGCCTGCGCCTTCCTCGAGGCGGTGATGAGGCTGCACCGGGCGCTGGTGTCTGCGGCCCGGGTGCCGGTGCTGGACGCGATGCACCAGACCGTGATCGCGGTGCTGGGATCGACCCTGAGCCGGGCCACCTTTATCGACGGTTACGAGCCGATGCTGCAGCACAGTCTCGACGTGCACCGCGGGCTCGTCGAGGCGATCGCCAGCCGTAACCGGCCCGCGTTCGGCAAGGTCATGCTGCTGCATCACGACGACCTGGTACGCGCCGGTGACCCTCGCCGCTCGCCTGGGCGGAAATCGCTTGACGAATGATTTGAACGTTCTTTTAATTCTTTTATGGGCCGCATCGCCGGGGTCACCGCAGCCGAGACGCGTGAGCGCCTGCTGCGGGCGGCCGCCGACGTGTTCGCCGAGCGCGGGTACGACGGCACCCGGGTGGCCGACATCGCCACGGCCGCGGGGGTGAGCAACGGCGCGCTGTACGCGCACTTCGCGTCGAAGGCCGATCTGCTGGCCGGGGCCCTGCGGGCACACGGGCGGCACCTGCTGGCTGACATGTTCGCGGCCGATCCGGAGCGTCCGGTGGTAGACCTGCTGGTCGCGGTCGGCCTGCTGCTGCCCCGTGGGAGCGATGCCCGCGACTACCTCATCGTCGAGGCGCTGCTGGCGGCCCGGCGAGATGAGGACGTGGCCCGGACGATGCGCGAGTACGTGGGCGAGCGCGCCGACTGGCTGGCCGGGCTGATGCGGCTGGCCCAAGCCAGCGGCGAACTCGACCCGGCGTTGCCTCCAGCCGCCTTGGCCCACTTCTGCCTGCTGCTGGCCATGGGCAGCACGCTGCTTCCGCCCGGCCTGCACGCGGTCGGCGAACAGGACTGGGCCGCATTGCTGGCCCGCATCGCCAGTGCCTTCTCACAGACAGGAACGACGCCGTGAAAGTGCAGATAGACCCGGAGCGGTGCCAGGGACACGGCCGCTGCTATGACCTGGCGGGCGACCTCTTCGGCGAGGACGAGGAGGGCTACGGCCAGGTGCTGGGCGACGGCGAGGTGCCACCCGGCCAGGAGGACGAAGCCCGCCGGGCCGTGCTCAACTGCCCCGAGCACGCGATCGAGGTGAGCTGACATGACCGCCGACGAGCGCTTCAGCGCTATCCCCGAGCCGGTACCCGAGGGCGAGTTCGAAGGCTTCTTCAGCGAGATCATCACGGGCCCGGTCTCGGACTGGGCCACCGACTTCTCCCACCTGGAGCCGGAGTGGTCGGCCGACCCGTACCCAATCCAGGACGACCTGCGGCAGCGCTGCCCGATCGCGCACACCGACCGGTTCGGCGGCGGCTGGCTGCCCACCCGGTACGAGGATGTCGCGTCGATCGCCCACGACACCGAGCAGTTCTCCTCGCGGGCGATCATCATGGGGAATTTCCGGCCGCCCCGGGACCTGGCGCCGATCGGCGGATCGCCGCCTATCTCCTCCGACCCGCCGTTCCACCAGTACGCGCGCAAGCTCCTCCTGCCCGCCTTCACCAAGACCGCGATCGGCAAGCAGGAGGCGGCCACCCGGGCGCTGTGCCACTCGCTCATCGACGATCTCGCGGGCACCGATGTGGTCGACGCCGCCCGCGATTACGCCCAGCACATCCCGATGCGGGTCATCGCGGCCATGCTCGGCTTCCCGCCGGAGGACGGTCCGCGCTTCCGTGAGTTCGTCGAAGACGTGCTGGAGGGCATCAACCTGCCCGAAGAGGACCGGATCCAACGGATGGACCGGCTGTTCGACTACCTGCTCGAGCAGGTGCACGACCACCTCGACCACCCGCGCGAGGACCTGACCAGCTACCTCATCGACGCCGAGATCTTCGGCACCAAGCTGCAGGCGGACCACGTCACCGGCACGATGGCACTGCTGCTGATCGCCGGGATCGACACCACGTGGAGCGCGATCGGTGCGTCCCTGTGGCACCTGGCGCAGCACCAGGGGGATCTGGCCCGGCTGGTACGCGAGCCCGGCCTGGTACCGACCGCGGTCGAGGAGTTTCTCCGGGCCTACGCCCCCGTCACCATGGCCCGCCTGGTCAGGGAGGACATGCACTGGCGCGGCGTGGACATGAAGGCCGACGACTGGATCCTGCTGTCCTTCCCGGCCGCCAACCGGGACCCGGCCCAGTTCGACCGCGCCGACCAGGTGATCATCGACCGGGAAGCCAACCGGCACGCCGCGTTCGGGCTGGGCATCCACCGCTGCTTGGGCTCACACCTGGCCCGGATGGAACTGCGGGTGGCACTGGAGGTGTGGCTGGAGCGTATCCCGGCCTTCACCCTGGCCGATCCGGCCGCGGTGCGGTGGTCGGTGGGCCAGATCCGCGGCCCACGCACCCTCCCGCTGCGGATCGGCTTACCTGGCAGGCAGCTCAGCTGGCAGGCTGGGGTGTGGGCTGGAAGACCAGCAGGCGCCACGTCCCGTCCTCGTCGGCCCAGACCGCGCAGGCGCGGTTGCGCAGCAGCCGGAGCTCACCGCCCACGTAGGCGCGGGCGTTCATAGCGCCAATCACGATGGCCGCGCCGCCGGCCACGATGACCTGGTCAATCGGGTGGTCGATGGACTCGTAGGCGAGGACCTTGTCACGGAATTTTCCGAGGTAGCTGGCTTTGGTGTCCTGGCCCCCGGTGGAGTGGCTGTACACCAGCCGGTCAGACAGCAGCCGGTCCAGCGTGCCCGCGTCTGCGGCCAGCATGGCCGCGTAACGCTCGTCCTCAAGCGCCCTGATGGTGTCTTCGATCGTCATCGGATCCCTTACTCGGCGTCGGCAAACCGGGGCGGGCGCCGCTCGAACTCGGCGGTCACCGCCTCCACCTGGTTCGGGCTGGCGATCAGGGCCCTGACCTCCTGCTGCTCGGCGGCGAAGCCGGCCTGCAGGTCGACCCGGCCGGCCAGCTCCAGCAGCCGTTTGGCCGCCCGGATGGCGTGCGGGCTGCGCCCGGCGATGGAGCGGGCCAGCTCGAGAGCGGCCTGGAGTGGTTCTGGATCGGCCCGGGTGGCCAGCCCCAGCGCCACCGCCTCCTCGCCGCGCACGATCCGGCCGGAGAATGTCAGCTCCTTGGCCACATCGCGGCCGACCAGCTCGGGCAGCAGCTGGCTGCCGGTCATGTCGGGGATCAGCCCCCACCTGATCTCCAGCACGGACATTTTCGCGTCCGGCGCCACGATGCGGATGTCGGCGCCCAGCGCGATCTGCAGGCCGCCGCCCAGGGCGTTGCCGGTCACGGCCGCGATGACCGGCACCGGGATCTCGGTCCAGACGTAGGCGGCCCGCTGGCCCAGCGCCCGGGCCGGCCCGGTGGCCGGCGGCAGATCGGCCGTTGGCACGTGCGGCCCGTTGCCTTCCCGCATGGCCTGGAACTCCCCGAAGTCCAGGCCCGCGCAGAAGTCCGGCCCTTCACCGGACAGCACCACGGCCCGGACCCCTGGCTCGGACTTCAGCCGCTCGCCCGTGGTGACCAGGCCGGCGAACATGGCCCGGTCCAGGGCGTTGCGTTTGTCCGGCCGGGCCAGCCGGACATCGGCCACCCCGTCTGTGATCTCCACCGTTACCCGCTGCGCGGTCATCGTGCCTCCCGGGAAAAGCCTACGCCCGGCGGGTTCAGCCCCATGGCTGAGCGATGATGGCGTCCACCCGGATGGTGAGCAGGACCCGGACCTCGGCGTCGTTGCCGGAGTAACTCTGGTACGGCTCGCCGGTGTACCGGCGCGACAGCCGCTGGATGCTGTCCCGGGCACCGTCGGCGCTGGTGCTGGTCACGGTGCCGCGGACGGAGTAATAGCTGGCGGTGTCGTCAGGGTCCAGGATGCTGACCGCGACGCGCGGGTCCCGCTCGATGTTCTTCAGCTTGCGGTGGCCCTGCACCGTGTTGATCAGGATGTGCGTGGAGTCGGTGTCGACCCAGGTCTGGGTGAGCTGCGGGGACCCATCGGGGTTGACGGTGGCCAGCAGGCACGGGCTGGGCCTTTTCAGCAGGGCGAGAAGACGCCCGGGCAGTTCGGTCATGGCTCCCTTCGTACCGCATGCCATCGTGGGCGGTCGGCTAGGGTCGCCTCTCATGAGGACCGAGCCGGTGCTGGTCGCGCTGCCAGGCACGCTGTGCCCGCCCGGGGTATTCGAGCCGCTGGCCGCGGCCCTGCAACCAGACCTGCGGGTCGAGCCGGTGTCCTGGCTGACCTGGCCCGGTCCGTGGGATATCCCGGCCCTGGCCGCCCGGCTGGCGGATCACATCGAGGCGACCTGGGGCGGCCCGGTGCTGGTGTGCGGGCACTCCACCGGCGGCGCCATCGCCCTGCAGCTGGCCGCCCGGCACCCGGGCGCGGTTGAGGGCCTCGTCCTGGCGGATACCGGCGCGCACATGCGGGGGCACGGCGATGTCAACGCCATCCTGGACCGGATCCGGACCGGCTGGAGCGAGGATCTGCGGGCCGCGGTGCTGGACCGGTCGTTCGACCGGCCGCTCCCGGACGCGGTCCGGGCCCGGTTCCTGGCCTGGGCCGCCGACCTGGACCCTCAGGCGGTCTGCGACGTCCTGGCCAGCCAGCGCGACCTGGACCTCACCGCGCAGCTGGCCGGCATCACCCAGCCCGCGGCCGTGGTGCACGGCGCCCATGACCGGGCCCGGCCGCCGGAGCAGGGCCGTGAGCTGGCCCGTTCGCTGCCAGACGCGACATTCTGGCTGGCCCAGACCGGGCACACCCCGGTCTGGGAGGCGCCCGAGGTGGTAGCGGCGGCCGCGCGCGACGTGCTGACCCGGGCCCGCGGCGCCGGATCGCCCGTTGACGGGACACCAATAGCGGCTTTGGATGATCAGGTATGAGCATCTACGACGACAAGCCCTGGCTGGCCCGGTACGCTCCCGGCCAGCCTGCCGGGATCACCGTCGAGTATGACAACGCGGTGGCTATGTTCGCCGCCACCGCGGCGCGCCAGCCGGAGGCGGACGCGATCCGCTACTTCGATGGCCGGATCTCCTTCGCCGAGCTGGACGCGCTCACCGACGCGTTCGCGACGGCCCTGCTCGCCGAAGGCTTCGAAGCTGGCGACCGGGTGGCCCTGTACCTGCAGAACGTGCCCCAGTTCGTAATCGCTCAGCTCGGCACGTGGAAGGCCGGGGGTATCGCGGTCTCGGTCAACCCGATGAACCGGGAACGGGAGCTGGAGCTGCTGCTCCAGGATTCCGGCGCCCGGGTCCTGGTCAGCCTGCAGGGCCTGTACCGGGACGTAGCGGCCAAGGTCGTCCCGGGTACCGCGGTGCAGACCGTCATCACCACCTCGGAACTGGACTTCCAGACCCGGGACGACCCGCGTGTGTTCGCCGGGATCGACCGGATCAGCTGCGAAGGCACACTCGATCTGCGGCAGCTTACGGACCGGTTCGCGGGTCAGCGGCCGCCGGCCGTGCGGCTCGGCCCGCAGGACGTGGCCTTCCTGACCTACACCTCGGGCACCACCGGGCCACCCAAGGGCGCCATGACCACGCACCGCAACGTGGTGTTCAACGCCCAGACCTACCGGGACTGGATCGGCATCGGGCCGGACGACGTGATCCTCGGTGTGGCCCCGCTGTTCCACATCACCGGGCTGATCGGGCACGTGGCCGTCGGCCTGCTGGCCGGGGCGCCGCTGGTGCTGCTGTACCGGCTCGACCCGGCGCTGGCCATCGAGACCGTCAAGGCCGAACGGGCTACGTTCACCGTCGGCTCGATCACCGTCTTCATCGCCCTGATGAACGTGCCCGACGCCGACCGGGAAGCCCTGGCCAGCCTGGTCAAGATCTACTCGGGCGGCGCGCCAATACCGCCCAGCACGGTCAAGGCGTTCCAGGCCGCGTTCGGCCACTACATCCACAACATCTACGGCCTGACCGAGACCACCTCGCCCTCGCACGCGGTGCCGCTCGGCGCGCAGGCGCCGGTCGACGAGGCCTCGGGCGCGCTGTCGGTTGGCGTCCCGGTGTACGACACCATCGTGCGGATCATCTCCGACGATGGCCGCGATCTGCCGGCGGGCGAGATCGGCGAGCTGGTGACCAGCGGCCCCCAGGTGGTCGCGGGGTACTGGAACAAGCCGGCCGAGACGCAGGCGGCGTTGCCGGGCGGCGCGCTGCACACCGGCGACGTCGGCTACATGGACGACGCGGGCTGGTTCTACATCGTCGACCGGAAGAAGGACCAGATCAACGTCAGCGGCTACAAGGTCTGGCCACGTGAGGTCGAGGACGTGCTATATGAGCATGAGGCCGTCCGGGAGGCCGCGGTGATCGGCGTGGCCGACGAGTACCGCGGGGAGACGGTCAAGGCATACGTGAGCCTGCGGCCGGGAAAGAGCGTCACGGCGGAGGAACTGATCGCGTTCACCAAGGAGCGGATGGCGGCCTACAAGTACCCGCGGCAGATCGAGTTCCTGGACGAGATCCCCAAAACCGTCACCGGCAAGCTGCTGCGCCGGGAGCTGCGCGCCCGGAACTGATCCGGCAGCGCTAATCGGGCAGGGCCGCGATGATGTTCTCCGGGGTCAGCGGCAGCGTCCGGACCCGGACGCCGAGCGCGTGGGCCAGCGCGTTGCCGATGGCCGCGGCCACCGGCCCGTGCGCGGCCTCGCCCACGCCCAGCGGCGGGTTCCCACGGCCGGGCAGCAGCTCCATGTCCACCGCCGGGACCTCGGAAAACCGCAGAATCGGGTAGCTCTCCCAGGTGTCGCTGGTCACCGACAGCCGGTCGAAGCGGACCCGCTCCTTCAGTGCCCAGCTGACGGCCTGGATGGCGCCGCCCTCGAGCTGGTTCCGCGCGCCGTCCGGGTTGATGATCAGGCCGGCGTCCGCGGCCACGGTCAGCCGGCGCACCCGGACCTCGGTGCCGGCTTCCACCTCGGCCACCACCGCGCAGTAGGCGCCGCTGTTCTTGTACCGGGCGTAGCCCAGGCCGTGCCCCGCCGGTTCCGCGTCATTCCAGTCCGCCCAGCCCGCGCGCTGCGCCGCCGCCTGGATCACCGCGCGGCCGCGCGGGTCGGCCAGCTGGGCCAGCCGGTACTCAACCGGGTCGCGGGCGGCCGCGGCGGCCAGCTCGTCCAGGAACGACTCGGCGGCGAACACGTTGAGGAAGGCGCCCAGGGAACGCAGCGAGGAGGTCCGGAGCGGCATCACCGTGAGCCGGTGGTTGACTACCCGCCAGGCCGGGAAGGCGTAGCCGGGCACCGAGTTGCGGCCCGCGCCGCCGCCTCGCTCCAGCGGCGGCTCGGCGGCCGGCCCGACGGGCTCGCCCCCGTCGGTGTGGGTGGCGCCGAGCAAGGCGTTGGGGCGGCCGATCCCGGGCCGGGTGGCATGCCCGTTGCCCCAGATCTCGTGCTGCCAGGACCGCACGTCGCCGCGGTCATCGACGCCGGCGGCGATACGGACCACGGCGGCCGGCCCGAACGGCGCCCAGCCCAGCTCGTCCGGGCGGGACCACACCACCTGGACCGGCCGCCCCGGCACGGCCCGGGCCAGCAGGCACGCGTCCAGGGCGGCATCGTCGGCGCCGTTGTGGCCGTAGCACCCCGCGCCGGGCACGTGCTGCACCACCACCTGATCCTCGTCCAGCTCCAGCGTCCGGGCCAGCTCGCGACGCAGCAGGTACACGCCCTGGCTGTGGGTCCACACCGTCACCCCGCCCGTTCGGCAGATCGCCGTGGCGCTGGACGGGCCCATGGACGCATGGGCCAGGTACGGGCGGTGGTAGCTGGCCTGGTGCGAGCGGACGGCCGGGTCCCCGGGCGGCCAGCCTGCTTCGGCCAGGACCGTGGTCTCGGCGGGCGCGGACATCAGGAACGCGGGCAGGTCGTCCTCGTCCGGGAGGGTGGGCTGCTCCTGCCACTTAGCGTCGGCGCGGAGCAGGTCCGCGGCTCGCAGCGCCACCTCCTCACGGTCGGCGACCACGCCCAGGAAGCTGCCGTCCCGCACCACGCTCAGCCCTGCGGGCAGCGCCAGCTCCGGCAGGGTCAGGTCCGGCACGTCGTACAGGACGGCGCCGCGGGACGGGGGCCGCACCACCCGGCCGAAAAGCATCCCAGGCAGCGCCAGGTCCTGGGCATAGCCGGGATGCGGGCCCAGCTGGCCCGGCAGATCGAGCCGGGGCACGCTGGTGCCGACGACCCGGTAGTCGGGTTCGGCCTTGGGCAGGACCGAACCGGTAGCCGCCCGGTCCAGCAGATCCTCACCGGCCAGCGCCCAGTAGCTGGTCGACGCGCCGCCTGGCCCCTCGATGGTCCCGTCCCGGACGGTGAGCCTGCTCCCGGGCACGCCCCACCGGCGCGCCGCGGCGGCCAGGAACAGGGCCCGGGCCTCGGCGCAGGCCACCCGTAGCGCGGCCCCGGAGTGCTGGACGGACAGGCTACCCGCGGTGTAGCCCTCGTCCGGGCTCACGCCGGTGACGGCCGGAAGCATCCGGACCCGGCTCACGGCTACGTCCAGCTCCTCGGCGGCCACCTGGGCCAGCGCGGTCAGCACTCCTTGCCCGAGCTCGACCTTGCCCGAACGGACCTCGACCACGCCGTCGTCCCGGATGTTCAGCCAGTCAGCCAGGCGCCGGTTGGCGGCCAGCGATGGCGGCAGCTCAGCCATCGCGCTCTCCACCGTCCCGGATACTGCTGGCGGCGGTCTGCACCGCGCGCACGATCCGGTTGTGGGAACCGCACCGGCACAGGTTCCGGTCCAGCGCGGCGCGGATCTCCTCCTCGCCGGGGTCGTCCCGGGCGGCCAGCAGAGCGGCGGCACCGACGATCACGCCGGAGATGCAGTAGCCGCACTGAGCGGCCTGCCCGTCGATGATGGCCCGGGTCACCGGGTGATCGCCCAGCCCCTCGGCGGTGATGACCTCCTTCTTCCCCACTGACCACAGCGGGGTGTCGCAGGAGTAGGCGGGCTGGCCGCCGATGAGCACCAGGCAAGCCCCGCACAGCCCCAGGCCGCAGCCGAAGCGGGTGGCCTTCAGCCCCAGGTGATTGCGCAGCACGTACAGCAGCGCGGTGTCCGGCTCGGTGCGGACCTGGTGGCGCTGCCCATTCACCTGGACGGTGACCGGCGCGGGCGGGAGATCAGTCATGGCGACCCCTCCACGATACGCCGGGCCCCGCCCGGGCCGGTGCTAGGACTCGGGCGGCAGCAGCAGCTCGGTCCGGTACTTCGGGGCCAGTTTGGCGGCCTTGGCCATCCGGGCCGCGCGGGCGGCGTCGTCCAGGTCGGGTGGCGGAGCGGTCCGGCCGTCCACCCGGTCGCCGACCTCGGCGAAGAACTCCTCCTGGCCGGATGGCGCGCACACACACAGCAGCCGGGCCAGCCGGCCCGAGGCGTTGCGGAACTGGTGTGGGGCGTTGGCCTGGACATTGATCGTCTCACCGGCCCGGGCGACGCTGGTCGTCCCGCGGAACGTGACCTCCACCTCACCATCCAGGACGCTGAACATCTCCTCGAAGTCGTGCCGGTGCGGGGGCGGCCCGCCACCAGGCGGGACGTGCATGTCGATCAGCGTGTAGCGACCGTCGGTGTCCTTGCCCGCCACCAGGACGGTGTAGGTGTCGCCAACCACCGACAGGTGAGTCACGGCGGGGTCGTCGGCCCGGGCCACGGTCACGTCCCGCGCCGGGTCGTCCGGCGGGATGGCACCCGGCGCGTCCTGGGACGGGCTGGCAGAGTGACTGGTGCTCATGGTGTCCCTTCGGTAATCCGGAAGCTTTCGTCCGTTTATACCGAGACTAGCGGATGGCGCGGGTTCAGGGCACGGCGGCACGGACGGCGTCGAACGGGGTCCGGTCGAAGATGAACCGGCTATAAGTGATCTTGCTGTCCCGGACGGTGACGCATTCGGCGGCGGGGGCACTCGGTACCGGCATGGTCTTGGTGTCGTACACGATGACGGCGACCTCGTCGTCGCCGAAGGCGGCGATCATCTCGGCTCGCTTGAGGATCTGGGTGAACGGCGCCATGAAGCCCCGGTACGCCCCCGCACCCTGCAGACGGCCCGCTGGTGCGTCACAGACGATGTCGTCGGCGATGTAGGTCATGGCGGTGTCCAGATCGTGGCTGGTCCAGGCCTGGTAGTAGGCCAGGGCGACGCGCAGGGCCGGGCTGGCGGTGTCGGTCATGAAGACTCCTTCGCTGATTCGCTGACGGTGGCTACCGGTAAAGACACCGCCGCGGCCGGGGACGGAACGGTGCGCGGACGGGAATCTGGGATGATGCGCCAGTGGGGCAGGACAGAGTGGGGCAGGCAAGAGTGGGGCAGGCAACTGGGCAGCGGGTGACCCTGGAACGGGCATGCGGCGGTGACGAGCATGCCTTCGGCGAGCTCACCGGGCCCTACCGGCGGGAACTGCTGGTGCACTGCTACCGGATGCTCGGCTCGCTGACCGACGCGGAAGACGTGTTGCAGGAGACGCTGCTAGCCGCCTGGCGGGGGCTGGACGACCTGCGAGCCGAGGTGGCCCTGCGGCCCTGGCTGTACCGGATCGCCACCAACCGCTGTCTCAACTTCCTGCGTGCGGGCCGGCGCCGCGTCCCGGCCGAGCCGGTACCGCCTTTCCAGCCGCCCGAGCCCACCCGGCGCGGCGAGATCACCTGGCTGCAGCCCTATCCCGACGGCTGGCTGGATGACATCGCCGACTCCGCGCCCGGCCCCGAGGCCAGGTACCAGGCCACCGAGGCGGTCACGCTGGCCTTTATCACCGCGCTGCAGCGAATGCCGCCCCGGCAGGCGGCCGCGCTCGTGCTCCGCGACGTGCTCGGCTTCTCCGCCGCCGAGGCTGCGGACATGCTCGGGACCAGCCCGGTCGCGGTCAAGGGGATCGTGCAGCGGGCCCGGGCCTCCCTCGCCCGGCAGCGGCTGCCCGACGAGCAGCCGCGGCCCGGGTCGGCGGGGGAACGCGACCTGGCCGCGCGTTTCGCCCGCGCCTACGTCGCCGGGGACGTGGACGGCGTGGTCGCACTGCTCACCGACGGCGCATGGCTGTCGATGCCGCCAGCCCCACACCAGTACCAGGGGCGGGAGGCGATCGCGGCTTTCCTGCGTGCCTCGTTCGGCTACCGAGGCGACTGCGCGCTGGTGCTCGTCCCGGCCCGGGCCAACGGCCAGCCCGCCTTCGGCAGCTATCTGCGTGGGCCGGGCGAGGCCGGGGCCGCTCCAGCCGGGCTGATCGTGCTGACCACTGGGGCGGATGGGATCTCGGCCATCGCCCGGTTTCACGTTGAACGGCTGTATCCCCGGTTCGGGCTCCCGATGACCTGGCCCGCGCCTAGGTAGCCTGTCAGGCGGCGGCGAGCGCCATGACCTCACCTGGAGTGACGCTGCCCGGGGCGCGGCCCTGCTGGGCGGCCTGGTTGGCCAGCCGCTGGAGGACCTCGTTGACCGGGGTCGGCACGCCGTGCTCGCGGCCGAGCAGCGCGATCTCCCCGTTGAGGAAGTCGGCCTCGATCGAGCCGGTGCCGCGGGTCAGGCTCTGCCAGGAGGAGCCGCCGGTCCGCCTCGCGCCGTTGACCGGGCGGATCTTCACCTGGTCGCGCCGCATCCGGGCGCTCTCTTCGTCGCTCGCGTGGGCGATGCCAGCCGCGTCGAGGACCGCGACGCCCTCGGCAGTGGCCTGGCGGCGCAGGTCGGCCACCTCGTCGTCGGTCATGTTGTAGCCACACACGGCCTCGATCGCGTTGGCCAGGTTTCCCAGCAGCTTGCCGTACTTCCACCGCATGACGTCAGCGGTGACCGGGGCCAGGAAGCGGCTCTTGGTCAGGTCCTCACCGATCTGGGTGACGGTGGCGTCGACGCCGGATGGGTACCGGCCCAGCGTGAGCAGGCCGGACAGCGGGGCGCCTTGCGCCTCGACCACACCCGGTTCCAGATGGGTGGCCGGCAGCCACACGCACATCCCGTACACGTGGCGGAACCGGCGCAGCGCAATCCGCTCGCTCGCCACGCCGTTCTGCGCACAGACCACCGGCAGCGACTCGGCCGCCACGCTGCCGTCACGGACCGGCCCACCGCGGACCGGCTGCCAGGCCCACTGGGCCAGCAGCCCCTCGGCGTCCTGGGTCTTGACCGTCAGCAGCAGCGCGTCGTCGGAGCGCAGTTCGATCTCGTCCGGGCCGCCGATCGCCGGGATGTGCAGCGTAGATTCGCCGTCGGGGGTGGACAGCCGCAGACCGTGCGCGCGCAGCGCGTCGAGATGACGGCCGCGCGCCACCAGCACGACCTCGTGACCACTCTCGGACAGCCGCGCACCGATGGTGCTGCCGACACCGCCCGCTCCCACGATGATGTACCGCATTCCATCTATTGTGACAGCTGAGGCGGCTTTGCTAGGGGCCGGGCACCGGGCTGGCCGCTGCCAGCAGCGCCAGCATGGCCCGGTTGAGTGGGACGTCCAGGCCGTGCCGCCGACGACAGCGACCCGGCGCACCTCGGCTGCCGCAGGCACACAGAAATCCTGGCACAGTCGCGATCACCGGGAAGATTTCGCCGGCTGGCTGGGTTGCTGTTGGTGGATGCACTCAACGAAGAGTCATTGGTGGTGGTCCCCATGGACCTGTCCCGTCAGTACATCGTCACCGTGCTCCGCCGGACCGGAATGGCCGACGTCGCGGACGAACTTCTCCGGGCTCTCCCGGAAAATGCCAGCCCCAAGGACGTGGAGCGCTTCTGCGCCGCGCACGGCCTGTCCCGGCAATCCCTCGTGGACCGGATGGGCGGCAGTCCCTGATCACACCCGTTTGAGCCGAACGGGCTGGCAGGCGCGGTTCAGGATTCCAGACCCGCGCACTTGCCGATCGCAGCGCTGAACGCGCTGAACGCACTGTTGCCCTCTTCCAGCTGTGGCACGGCACCGCTAGCCGCGCCGCCCGCGATGGCGCTGCCCGCCGCCGCATAGTTGGCGGTGAGCGTCTTCCACGATGCCACGCCCATCGGCGGCAGCGGCAGTGTCGCCGCGGCCAGGGCGTCCGAGGCGAGCTTGCGTCCGGCCTTGGTCACGGCGGTGGAGTTGTTGGCGCGGGCGTCCGCGGCCAGAGCCCCGGTGGCGGCGTACAGGGCATTGACCGAGGCCTGGCCGCGCTTGTTCCAGGCCGCCTGCGCCGAACAGGTCTGACGCAGCTGGCTGGCGGCCGCAGCGGAAGCGTTGGCGCTGTGTGTGGCGGAGGTGCTCGCGCTGTGACCGAACGAGCTGCTGCACCCGGCCAGAGCGGTCGCGGTCACCAGGATGACAATCGGGTGCTTCATCCACTTCCCCCCGGAGGCCCCCGCTGGTTGCACCGGCACTATGTAACGCCAAGTGCAGTACCGATTACCGAAAGTACTATAGCGCCCGCGCGAGCGGGACGGCCTCGGGGGAGCGCCAGGGCCGGATCCAGGCTTCCTCGTCCCGGCGGACGGACGCGCCGCACGCGGCGCAGGTCTGGCCGGCACGCAACCTGACCGCCGCAGCCGGCGTGCGTGACGCGCATGGGCTCGGCCGTCTCAGCCGGCTGGGTATGGCGCTGACCCCAGTCACCCAGCGCGCGCAGCACCAGCCACAGGTCGGCTCCGGCCTCGGTCAGCCGGTATTCGTGTCGCTGGCGGCGGCCGTCGTGGTACGGCACCTTGGCCAGGATCCCGTTGTCGACCAGGCGGCGGAGCCGGCTGGACAAGATGTTGTCGGCGATGCCGAGCTTCTGCCGGAAGACGTCGAAGCGGGTCACGCCGAGCGTGGCCTCGCGCATGATGAGCAGGATCCAGCGATCGCCCAGCAGGCTGCTGGCCCGCCCTATCGGGCAGGCGCCCGTCTCGTCGGCGCGTGGCCCTGCAGTTCCCCCGATACTGGCTTGCATACTGCAAGCTTACTCCCTTAAGCTCATGCTCAGAGCTTTCAACTTGAAAGTTGCCAGGGAGCGAGCCATGATCCGGCACGAGTCCGTAGCGGTTGGGGACACCGACATCTACGTGGCCGAGACCGGTCCGGCGGAGGCTCCGGCCGTCTTGTTCCTGCACGGCTGGCCGGAGTCCTGGCGGACCTGGCAGGACCTGATGACGCTGGCCGGGCGCGATCACCGGGCGGTGGCGATCGACCTGCCCGGTATCGGCGACTCGACCCGGGGCAGCAGCGACGGGACCAAGCTCGGCATCGCCCGGGTCGTGCACGCGCTGGCCGGGACGCTCGGACTGCACGACCTCACGCTGGTGGGCCACGATATCGGCGGCATGGTCGCCTACGCCTACCTGCGGGAGTTCGCCGACCTGCCGCGGGTGGTGATCATGGACGTGCCGGTGCCCGGGGTGGATCCGTGGGATGAGTTCGTGCGGGCGCCGTTCCTATGGCATTTCGCTCTGCACGCCGTCCCGGACCTGCCCGAGTTGCTCACAGCAGGCCGGCACAAGGCCTACTTTGGCTACTTCTTCGACCTGCTGTCGGCGCAGCCCGGCGTCCCGTCCGCCGCGTCCCGGACTGGGCAGGCCGCAGCCTACGCCAGGCCGGACGCCATGAGCGCGGGCTTCGGCTGGTACCGGGCAGGCGGGCCGGGTGACCCACGTCCAATCGCTGGCCCTCGACGGCAGCGGCCACTTCCCGCAGGAAGAGGCCACCGAGGCCACCTGGAGCGCCATCCGTGCCTTCGCGGGCGCGCCGGGCGCGAACTGACCAAACTGAAGGGAAACCCGTCATCTCCACAGCGGTGATCGGAGCGACCGGCCGGACCGGCAGCGAGGTGGTCCGGGGCCTGCTGGCCCGGCAGCACCCGGTGCTCGCGCTGGTGCGCGATCCAGGCAAGGCGACCCGGATGTTCGGCCAGGCAGCCAGACTGCGGGTCCTGCAGGTATCCCTCGACGACCTGGCCGCGGTGCGTGGCGCGCTGGACGGCGCCCGCACACTGTTCCTGGCACTGGGATCGGCCGGACTCGAGGGCAACCTGCAGCGGGTGGCGATCCAGGCCGCCGCGCAGGTCCCGGTCGAGCAGGTGGTGCGACTGTCGGTGCTGAACACCGCAGCGGACTCGCTCGGCATCAACCAGCGTTCGCACTGGGACATCGACTTCGCGGCGAGGGTAGCCGGCGTTGGCTACAGCACCATCCGGCCCGCGATCTTCTCCGCTTCGCTGCTCGCGGCGGCGGCCGAGGTCCGGACGGCCCGGACCTGGACCGGGCTGGCCGACAGCGGCCGGGTCGCGCTGATCGATCACCGCGACGCCGCCGCCGCCGCGGTCCGCGTCCTGACCGACCCCACCACCTGGGGCCGGCACTACGACCTGACGGGCCCGGAGCTGCTGAGCTGGCCGGACGCCATGCGCCTGCTGTCGGACGAGCTGGGCGAGACGGTCACATTCCGCACGGCCAGCGAGCGCGACCTCATCGGTGCGCTGGTGACGGCCGGGGTCGCGCCCGGGCAGGCCGAGCTGCTGGTGGCCCGCGAATGGGCCATCCTGGCCGGGGAGAACGAGCGGACCACCGGCATGGTCCAGGAGCTGACCGGGCACGCCCCCCGCACCGTGCAGGCCTTCCTGCACGAGAACCGCGACCTGTTTCGCTGACCACATCGGCATCTACTAGTCTTGGTTTCCGCCAGATGATGCCCTGGCGTGGGGGCAACGCCTCCCGAACCGTCGCGTGCCGCGGCTGATGGCTTCTTCCCCTGGATGAGGAGTCTTTCCGGCATGCTCAGGTTCGACCGGCGGGAATCGCCGCCATTTTCGCGGGCGGGGCGCTCGGCACGCTCGCGCGGGCCGTGCTGTCCGAGGCGTTCCCGCATCCGGCCACGGCCTGGCCGTGGCCCACCTTCGTAGTCAACATCGTGGCCGCGTTCGCCCTCGGCTACTTCGTCACCCGGCTGACCGAGCGGCTGCCGCTGTCCAGCTACCGGCGCCCGCTGCTGGGTACAGGCGTGTGCGGTGGGCTGTCCACGTTCTCCACCATGCAGGTGGAGATCCTGGAGATGATCAGTGCCCACGCCTGGGTGCTGGCGGTAAGCTACGCGGCGGCCAGCATCGCGGCCGGGTACGCGGCCATTCAGGTGGCCACCGCGATGGTCAGGCGAGTCCGGGTGCGGTCATGACCATCCTGGTCTGGACCGGCGTGGTGCTGATCGGCGGGGCGGCTCGGTGCTCCGGTTCCTGGCGGACGGGCTGGTCGGCTCGGCGGCCGGGCGCGATTTCCCGGTCGGCACGCTGGCCGTCAACATCTCCGGCGCGATCCTGCTTGGCCTGATCACCGGGCTGGCCCTGGGCCACGACCAGGTGCTGCTGGCAGGCACGGCCGCGGTCGGCTCGTACACCACGTTCTCGACCTGGATGCTGGAAACTCAGCGGCTGGCCGAGGAGCGGCAGGCCGGCAAGGCCGTGGCCAACGTCATCGTCAGCCTGGTTCTCGGCGTCGCGGCCGCCGCGCTCGGCCGACTGATCGGCGGGCACCTGTGACCACGGACAGCCTGAAGCTGACCAGCTACTTCGGCGAGCGCCAGCGCAGCGGGAATGGCTTCGTAGCCGATGCCCTGCTGGCGCTGTACGGGCGGCATGAGATCGCGGCCAGCATCCTGCTGCGCGGCACCGAGGGATTCGGGCTCAAGCACCACCTGCGCACCGACCGGTCGCTGACGCTGTCCGAGGACCTGCCGCTGACCACGATCGCGGTCGACACCAGGCCGCGGATCGAGGCGGTGCTGGCCCCCACCCTGCGGCTCATCCGCAGCGGGCTGGTCACCCTGGAACGCGCCCGGCTGGGCCACGACGCCGGGGACCTGCCCGGGGAGCCGCCCGCGGATCCGGCCGCGGCGGCCAAGCTGACCGTCTACCTGGGCCGCCAGGAGCGGGTCTACCGGGTGCCGGCCTTCGTCGCCGTGTGCGACCTGCTGCACCGGCGCGGCCTGGACGGCGCCACCGCGCTGCTCGGGGTGGACGGCACCACGCACGGCCGCCGGGAGCGGGCCGCGTTCTTCAGCCGCAATGCCGAGGTCCCGATGATGGTGATCGCTGTCGGCCGGGCCGACCGTATCGGCCGGGTGCTGCCCGAGCTGAGTGCGATGCTGGCGCATCCGCTATTCACCCTGGAACGAGTCCAGGTGTGCAAGCGTGACGGCCAGCTCCTGGCCCGCCCGGGCCAGCAGCCGGCCGGGGTGAGCACGGCCTGCCGCTGCGGCACAAGCTGATGGTCTACACGTCCGAAGCCACCCAGCACCAGGGGCAGCCGATCCACCGCTCCATCGTGCGCCGGCTGCGTTCGGCCGGGATCAGCGGGGCGACCACCCAGCGCGGCATCTGGGGTTTCCACGGCGACCACCCCCCGCACGGGGATCGCCTGCTGCAGCTCGGGCGGCACGTCCCGGCGGTCACCATCGTCATCGACACCCCGGACCGCATCTCTGTGGCGTTCTCGGTCATCGACGAGCTCACCAGCGAACGCGGCCTGGTCACCAGTGAGATCATCCCGGCCTTGCGGGCCGGGATGGCGTGATCACCGGCCGTCCGGTCGTGGCCGGCTGATGAGGCTGGCTCGCCATGGCGATGCTGTGGCCCGGAGCGAGCAGCATCACCGCCGCGACGATGAGCGCTGTGACCGCCCAACGACAGGGCAGCCGCCGGAGCAAGGCGGCCTGCCTGCGGCGAGCGGAATCGGGAAATAGTCGCCTCACGCCTGGGTCTCCTCCTGGAGGGCTTCCGGCGCCCGGGCGTTCCTCACCCATCAGCACGGCCAGGCGCGCGTCCTGGTTCACTGGTGCCATGGGATTCCGGCTGGCGGTCCCGGCCGACGCGGCGGCGCTGGTCGCGCTGATCCGTTCGGCTTACCGCGGTGAGGCGAGCCGTGCCGGCTGGACGACCGAGGCCGACCTGGTCAGCGGCGACCGGATCGACGCTGGCCAGGTGCTCGCCATGATCGGCGGCCCGCGCTCGATGCTGATCGTGCTCGACGGCGAGGACGGCCTGACCGCCTGCTGCCAGCTCGAGGATCGCGGCGGCGGGGTGGCCTACTTCGGGACGTTCGCGGTGTCGCCGGCCGCGCAGGGCGGCGGCATCGGCCGGCGGGTAATGACCGAGGCCGAGCGGCAGGCGACCGGCAGGTTCGGGGCCACGACCCTGGAGATGACCGTGCTGGCCCAGCAGGACAAGCTGATCGCCTGGTACGAGCGGCTCGGCTTCGGCCGCACCGGCGAGACCCGGCCGTTCCCGGCGGACGGCACATACGCCAAGCCGCTGCGGGACGACCTGTACTTTGTCGTGCTGGCCAAGCCGCTGCCGGCCTAGATGCCGTACCGCCCAGCTAAGGCGGCGGCTTCGACGCGGCTGCGCGCCCCGAGCTTGGCCAGGACATCCTTGACGTAGCTGCGCAGCGTTTCCGTGGTCACGTTCATCTCGCTGGCCATTGTGCTGGTGCTCTGCCCGGCCGTTATACGGTGCAGCACTTCGGTCTCCCGCGGCGTGAGCACCGGAACAATAGTGCCGTCCTGCCGGACACGTCGCATTTATGCTCCTTACCTAGCTTTTGCCAGCTCACACGGCTATCTAGCCTGACAAGATGGTAAGTGGCCTGCGCGAGATAAAACAACAGCACCTTTTCGAACGCCACAACTTGCCCTTTATCGCAACGGATCAGGCAATAGGTCATCATGGTGATAATTGCCTATTACCGGCTGGCGATGCCAGGCGGCGATCGTGACCGGCTCAGGCCAGGGACTCCAGCGTCGCGCGGGCGCCGCGCTCGTGCAGTGAGTCCAGCGCGGAGGAATACGCGGTGACGAAACGCTCGTCCTTGGCTAGGTCGCCGAACCAGTCCGGGTTCCCGATGAACGCGAGCGGGTCGGTCTGCTGGCGCCGAGCCAGCTCGGTCGCACGCTCGGCGTAACGGTCCACTACCTCGATGGGCTCGCCATGCTCGTCGACGCCCTCGGCGTAACGGGCCCAGCTCGCGACCACCGCGGCCGAACGCCTGATCTCACCGCCAGAAGCGACCTGGAGGCGGATCACCGGCACCAGCCACTTCGGGATCCGGTCGGAGCTCTGCGCGCACAGCCGGGCGACGGTGTCGCGGACCTCAGGGTTGGAGAACCGCTCGATCAGCGTCTGCTTGTACTCGCCTAGGTCGATCCCGGGCACCGGGCCGAGGGTCGGGGTGGCCTCATCGTTCATGTAGCCGAGCAGGAAGGCCTGGAACAGCGGGTCCTGGGCCGCCTCATGCACCAGCCGGTAGCCGACCAGGTAGGCGAAGTAGCACAGGGCCTGGTGGCTGCCGTTGAGCAGGCGCAGCTTCATCAGCTCATATGGCTCGACGTCGCCGACCACCTGTACCCCAGCGTCTTGGTACGGCGGCCGGCCCGCGGTAAAGGAATCCTCGAGCACCCACTGGGTGAACGGCTCGCACACGACCGGCCAGCGGTCCTCGATGCCGAACCGGTCGCGCACCTCGGCCCGGTCGGCGTCGGTGGTGCCCGGCGTGATCCGGTCCACCATGGAATTGGGGAACCGTGCCTCGCGCTCGATCCAGTCCGCCAACTCCGGGTCGCGCAGCCGGGCGAAGGTGGTGAACACCCGCCTGCTCAGATCGCCGTTGCCCTGCAGGTTGTCACACGACATGACCGTGAACGGGGTCAGGCCACGCTCGCGGCGGCGGCGCAGCGCCTCGGTGATCAGCCCGAACGTGGTCCGCGGGACCGCGCCCGGGGCCAGGTCGTGGCGAACGTCCGGGTTGTCCGCGTCGAACTCGCCGGTGATATCGCTGATGTTGTAGCCACCCTCGGTGACGGTCAGCGACACGATCCGCGTCGAGCTGGCCGCCATGGTCTCGATCACCACCTCCGGATCGTCCGGGGCGTACAGGTAGCGCACGATCGAGCCGATCACCCGCGGCTCATAGCTGCCATCGCTGTGCTTCAGCACCAGCGTGTACAGGCCGTCCTGGGCGTCCAGGGCCTGCTTCATCTCCCGGTCGGCCGGCATCACCCCGACCCCGCAGACGCCCCAGTCCAGCGCCTCGCCGTCGTCCATCAGCCGGTCGAGGTACATCGCCTGGTGGGCGCGGTGGAAGCCGCCCACGCCGAAATGGACCACGCCGGCCGTCACCTGGTCCCGGTCGTACTCCGGCACCGGCACTCGGCCGCGCCAGGACGACACCGTCCTGGCGTTGAGCGGCTGTGCTGCGACATGATCAGGCATGGGACGCCTCCCAGGTGCAATGGGCAATGACCCGTAGGTTAGCGATAACCGGGCCAGCTACGGACCCGCTATGGTGGTCAGCCCCCGCCCGCCGCCGCGGCTACGGCAGCGGTGACGGCCTCTGGCTCCGGGGCGACGTCCACACCCCCGACCAGGACCGTCGGGGTGCCGCCGACGCCCGCCGCCACGGCCCGGGCGGTCACGAAGGACGGCCAATCCCGGTAGGGCCCAGCCGACAGGCAGGCCGCGAACTCCGGGCCGTCCAGCCCGGCGTCCCGGCCAAGGGTGGCGAGCTCTTCGTCGGTCAGGCCCGGACCGCCCTCAGGCGGCTGGCTGACGAACAGCGCGTGCGCGTACTCGGTGAAACGGCCCTGGTCCGCGGCGCAGCCCGAGGCCGCCGCGGCCCGGGTCGAGTAGCTCGTGGTGGACGCTTCGTCCAGGAAGTTCATCGGGTGGTAGGCCAGCCTGATCCGTCCCTCGGCCACCAGGCCGGCCAGAGCCGGTCCCGCGGCGAGCTCGAACTGCCGGCAGAACGGGCAGAGGAAGTCGATATAGGCGTCGACGCGGACCGGGCCGTGCCCGATGAGGATCCCGTCGCCTGCTTCGGTGGCACCGGCCGGGACGCGGTCCGGGGCAGTCAGGTCGGTCATGGCCCCAGCATCACACATCCGGGCTCCGGCCCGGCGCGGGCGGGGATCAGTCCCGGAGCTTGCGCAGGATACGGGCCAGTTCATCGCGGTCGGCCAGGCTGAGGCGATCGAAGACGCGCTCGGTCTCGGTACCGCGGGCGGCCCGGACGGCGTCGAGGATGCTGACGCCGTGCTCGGTCAGGTCGACCAGGGTGGCACGCCGGTCGGCGGGGTCGGGGCTCCGCCGGACCAGGTCCCGCGACTCCAGCGCGTCCACTACCTCGGTCGCCGAGCGGGGCGCGATGTGCAGGTGGACCGAGAGCTCCGACAATCGCATCGTCCCGTGCCGGCTCAGCGTCCGCAGCGCCCGCAGCTGAGAGGGATTGATATCCCAGGGAGCCAGTGATTCCTGAGACGTCTCGCGCAGCCGCCTCGCCACCGACCAGAAGGCCTCCGACAGCGGCTCGTCGCCGCGCCGGGCCGCCGCTTCGCCGTCCTCGGTCACAAGGAATAGCCTACCAGCTTTAGATGTTGTAACCTCATATTGAGGTTACCTCAGCATTAGAGGTAGACTTCATCAGCATCAGTCCTACCGAAGGGAAAGCTCTTGGCGTCACCACAGACGAATCGAGAACCCAGTGCCCGGGGCCGGCAGCATGGCCCGAGAACCGTTACCCCCGCCGAGAAGGCGCAGGCCCGTGAGGTCTCGCTGCGCCGCATCGGGCGGCTATTTACCCCCTACCGATGGCAGATCGCCATCGTCACCGCCATCATCGTGGCCTCGTCCCTGGTCGGGCTGGTCTCGCCGTTCCTGCTCCGCGCGGTCATCGACAAGGCCCTGCCCGAGCGGAACGTCCACCTCCTGGCCTGGCTGGTGATCGGCATGGTCGCCGTGGCCGCGCTCACCTCGGCGTTCGGCGTCGTGCAGACCTGGATCTCCACCAAGGTGGGCCAGCAGATCATGCACGGGCTGCGCACCGGCGTCTTCGCGCACCTGCAGCGGCAGTCGATCGCGTTCTTCACCCGGACCCGCACCGGCGAGGTGCAGTCCCGCATCCAGAACGACATCGGTGGCATGGAATCCGTCGTCACCTCGACCGCGACCTCCATCGCGTCCAACCTCACCACCGCCATCGGCACCGCCGTGGCCATGGCCGTACTGTCCTGGCGGCTGTCCCTGATCTCCCTGGTGGTCATGCCGCCGGCCATCTTCCTGACCCGCAAGGTGGCCCGCATGCGCCGGGCTATCACCACCCAGCAGCAGCGCGAACTGGCCGACCTCAACGTCACCATCGAGGAAGGCCTGTCCATCAACGGCGTTCAGCTGGCCAAGACCATGGGCACCGGCCCGGCCCTGATCCAGCGGTTCACCGCCTCCTCGGCCCGCCTGATCGACCTGGAGCTCCGCTCCCAGCTCGCCGGCCGCTGGCGGATGGCCTCGCTCAACATCATCTTCGCCGCCATCCCGGCCGTCATCTACCTGGCCGCCGGCCTGCCGGTCACGGCGGGCACGGTCAGCATCGGCACCCTGATCGCGTTCACCACCCTGCAGAACGCCCTGTTCCGGCCGATCACCGGCCTGCTCAGCACCAGCGTCTCGGTGATCAGCTCGCTGGCCCTGTTCGCCCGCATCTTCGAGTACCTCGACCTGCCCGTCGACGTGGCCGACCCGGCCCGCCCGGTCAGCGTCAACCCGGCCGCCGTCAGCGGGCACGTGCAGTTCGACAACGTGAGCTTCGATTACCCCGGCGCGGACCGCTCCGCGCTGAGCGGCATCGACCTGGACGTCCCGGCGGGCACCACGCTCGCCCTGGTCGGCGAGACCGGCTCCGGCAAGACCACGCTGGCCTCCCTGGTGGCACGGCTGTATGACCCCAGCAGCGGCACCATCCGCATCGATGGAATCGACATCAGGGATATGCGCCTCGCCGACCTGGCCACCATCGTCGGCGTCGTCACCCAGGAGACCTACCTGCTGCACACCACCGTGCGGGAGAACCTGCGCTACGCCAAGCCCGGCGCCACCAACGCCGAGATCGAGGCGGCCGCCCGGGCCGCCCAGATCCACGACCTGATCGTCAGCCTGCCCGACGGCTACGACACCATGGTGGGTTCCCGCGGGCACCGCTTCTCCGGCGGGGAGAAGCAGCGCATCGCTATCGCCCGGACCCTGCTGCGCGACCCACGCGTGCTGGTCCTGGACGAGGCGACCAGCGCCCTGGACAACGAGACCGAGCGGGCCGTGCAGAAGGCGTTCGACGTCCTGGCGCAGGGCCGCACCACGATCACGATCGCACACCGGCTTTCCACGGTTCGCGATGCCGATCAGATCGTCGTCCTGGATCATGGCCATGTCGTCGAGACCGGGAACCATGCCAGCCTGATGGCCGAGGCTGGCCGGTACGCCGGCCTGGCCGCCTGAGAGAGGAGAACCGCGGGTGGACGAGCAGAAGATCAGCGTGGGCGGCCGCCAGATAGCGTTCGCGGCCAGCCCGGGCAGCGGCCCACCCGTCGTCTTCGTGCACGGCAACTCCTCTTCCGCCCGCACCTGGTATCCGGTCATGTCCGGGCCGTTCGGGCAGCGCTTCCGCTGCCTGGCTCTTGACCTGCCCGGGCACGGCGAATCGGCGCCCGCCAGTGACAGCACCGACTACTCGATACCCGGCTACGCCGCCGTGCTGGCCGGGTTCGCCCAGGCCACCGGCGCGACCGACGCGGTCATCGTGGGCTGGAGCCTGGGCGGCCACATCGCGCTGGAGGCTGCACCCGCGCTGCCGCAGGCATCCGGGTACGTCATCTTCGGCGCACCGCCGGTCGCCTCCGCCGGCCAGATGGGTGCCGCGTTCCTGCCGAACCCGGCCATGAACGTGGGCTTCACCCCCGATGTCGACCAGGAGCAGGCCCGGGCCTTCGCGGCCAGCTTCACCACCCCGGGGTCCACGCTGTCCCTGGATGAGTTCACCGCGGACATCCTGCGCACCGACGGCGCCGCCCGGGCCGGGCTGATCGCCAGCATCGGCGCGGGCCGGTTCGCGGACGAGATCGCCATCGTCACCGCCCTTCGGCAGCCGCTGGCCATCTTGCAGGGCCAAGGCGAGCAGCTGGTCAGCCTGGACTATCTGCGGCAGCTGAGCATCCCCGGCCTGTGGCGCGGCGCCGTGCAGGTGATCCCGGGTGCGGGGCATGCTCCGCAGCAGGAGGCCCCGGAAGCCTTCTCCGCTCTGCTCGAGCAGTTCATCGCCGATCTGGGCTAGCCGCGCGCCCAGCCGGACTCCCCTCGGGCGCTCTGACCGCCAGCTCTAGCATGGTGCCGTGAAACGTGCACTGGTCCTGGCCGGCGGGGGCGTAGCCGGCATCGCCTGGGAACTCGGCGTACTGCGTGGCCTGCAAGACTTCGATCCGGGCCTGGCTGCTCAGGTGATCGCTGCCGACCTGGTCATCGGCACCTCGGCGGGATCCGCGGTGGCCGCGCAGATCACCAGCGGGACGGCCCTGGACGACCTGTACCAGGCCCAGCTGAGCGCGGAGTCGGCCGAGATCGAAGTCGAGCTGGACATGGAGGAGCTGCTGGCCCGGTTCACCGCGGCCACGGCCGGAGCCGCCAGCCGGGAAGAGGTCCAGCGCAACATCGGCGCGATGGCGCTGGACACCAAGACCGTGCCCGAGCCGGCCCGGCTGGCGGCGGTGGCCGCCCGGCTGCCGGTACCGTCGTGGCCGGACCGCGCCGTGCTGCTACCCGCGATCGATGCGGAGAGCGGCGAGATGGCGGTCTTCACCAAGGACTCCGGGGTGTCCACGGACGGCGCTGGAGGAGATGGTCGCGCTGGTGGCTGCTACGGGTGTGTCCGAGATGTTGCATGCGGATTCCTTGTGGGCGTTATGAGATGGCCGCGCGTGGTGGCGGCAATAGTTCCATCGGAGTAAATCACTTCTCCGCGCCGCATCGTTTTGCGAACGACGCCGCGAAGCTTCATACCGAGGTAAGGGGTGATGCGATGCCGCTGGAAGAGGCTTTCTTCGCGAGACGGTTTGAGTGGCGTTGAGATCGATGAGCGCGAGATCCGCATAGCTGCCGGCTCGCGATCGCGCCGCGATCGGGAATGCCGAACGCGCGCAGCGCGTTACCGCTGTGAGTGCGGCGATACGGTCCGGGGATCCAGCCCTTTTTCGATCAGCGCGGGTAATGTCCACTGGACGCCCGCGATGCCGCCCCAGATTTCGAAGAAGTTGTTGCGCTGCTTTCATGGCGGGCGGACAGGGCGAGTGGTCCGAGCGCGATGTGTCCATTCTCCACCGTTTGCCGCGGTGCCAGAGCGCCTCCTGTTCGAGCGCGCTCGCGCAAAGGCGGCGCGCATTTGGCGACAGCGCCGATGCGCAGGAGATCGTCTTCGGTGAAGAGCAGATAATGCGGGCAGGTTTCGAGCGAGATATCGGCGCCGAGCGAGCGCGCTTCGAGCGCGGCGGCAACGCCTCTGCCGGAGCTGATGTGGACGATGTGCAGTCTGCATCCGGTTTCGCGCGCGAGAAGGCCGGCGCGGGTGATCGCTTCGACTTCGGCGATGACGGGGCGGGATTCGAGGAATGCCGCGATGTCGTGAGCGGCCTGCCGCGGCGATGCGCCGTTGGCCAGAGCTTTGGTGATCTCTTCGCTTTCGGCGTGGACCGCGACGGGGAGGCCGAGGCGCGCGGCTTGCCGCATGCCTTCGTAGAGCGTGAGATCGTCGGCGCGCGGAAATTCCGGCAGGCCGGAATCGCACAGGAACGCTTTGAAACCGACCGCGCCGCGTTCCGCGAGTTCCGTCCAGTTCGTCGAGGTTGCCGGGAATCAGGCCGCCCCAGAGAGCGAAATCGGTGATCGACGCCGCTTCGAGCGCGCGGCGTTTGCGGTCGAATTCGCGCGCATTGACGGTGCAGGGCGAGGAGTTCAGCGGCATATCGAAGAAGAGCGTGCCGCCGCCCGCGGCCAGCGCCCGGCTGCCGGTTGCGGCGCCTTCCCAATCGGCGCGGCCGGGTTCGTTGAAGTGCAGGTGGATATCGATCAGCGCCGGGCAGGATGGTGAGACCGGCGGCGTCGATTTCACGCTTGCCGCCGGGCAGTTCGGGCGGCAATGGCGGCGATATGCTCGCCTTCGATCGCGATGTCGGCGTTGACGATCCCGCTCGGGAGTGACGAGGCTGCCATTGCGGATGACCAGGTCAAACATCGCGTAATAAACCTCAAGCCGGCCTCGAGCGCGGCTGCGACATCGCCGGCGAGCACGGTTTCGTCGGGATGATGGCTGATGCCGCCAGGGCTGCGCAGGAACAGCATCGCCGACGGGACATGCGGCGCAAGAATCATCGCATCATGCCCGGCCCCGCTGACCATGCGATGGACGGGATAGCCGGCGGCCTGGACGGAACGGGCGAGCGCATCGCGCAATCGCGCGTCCATCGCGACCGCGGGTTGATCGAGCCGCTGCTCGTGAGCGAGCGCGAGGCCGCGGCGTTCGCAGATCCGGGCAGCAGCAGCGAGGAGCGCGGCCGCGCTGCTGCGCGTGTTTCATCGCAGGCGTGGCGCACATCGAGACTGACGCGCACGGTCCCGGGAATCACGTTGGTGGCGTTGGGTTCGACGGTGATGCGATCCCACGGTGGCGACCAGGCCGGGTTCGCTCGCTGCAGTCCGTTCGACATCGACGATCCATTCCGCCGCGGCGGCCAGCGCGTCGTGGCGCAGGTGCATCGGCGTGGTGCCGGCGTGGTTGGCTTTGCCCGTGAAGGTCGACGTTGAAGCGGCTCTGACCGGCTATGGCATCGACAATTCCGAGCGGCAGGTCCAGGCTTTCGAGCACCGGACCCTGTTCGATGTGGAATTCGAGATAGCCGATGGTGTCGGGCGAGAAGCGCGCGGCGGGCAGTTGCAGGCGGGATCCAGGCCGAAAGCGCGGATGGCGTCGAGGACGCGCGGGATCAGGATCGTCATTCGAGAGTGCCGGCCAGCGCGCGGCTGCCGATGAAGGGAATGCCGAAACGCACGCCTTCTTCTTCGGAAAAGCCGATGACTTCGATGCCGAGCCTGCAGAGGGCGTCCGAGCGCTTCGACGAGCGCGATGCCGAGCACGACGCCGAGGACGCCGTCGAATGCGCCCGCGTTCGGAACCGTGTCGAGATGCGAGCCGATGATCAGGCGGCGCGCGCTCGGCTCCGGCGCGAAGCCCGCGGAGGTTTCCGGCGGCATCGATCGAGACCTCCATGCCGAGTTCGCGCATCCATTCGCCGAGAGCAGCGGTGCACGTCGCGCATCGGCGGCGAGAGGAAGGTGCGCGTGGTGCGGCCGGGCTCTTCGCTGAAGCGCGCAAGTTCGCGGCAGCATGCGGATCGACTTTGTTCGCGAGTGCGATCATGATCCGCGGTAGGTGCTGTAGCCGTGGGGCGCGAGCAGCAGCGGCACGTGATAATTGCGCGGTTCCGATCGGTGACTGCGAAAGCGAATCGATGATCTCGTCGAAGAACGGGTGGCGTCGCCGGGGCGTTCGCGCGGAGATAATCGTCGACCTGGAAGACGAGTTCATAAGTGCCGGCGTAAGATGCGATCCGCCGCTGAGCAGCGGCTCGTCGGTGCGGCCGTCGGATTCGTTTCTGCCGCGCTGGATCAGACGCATCGTGCCGCCGTGATATAACTCGACGGTGATTCCCGCCGCGGGAGCGCCCTTCGCGATATCCAGAACGTGAGTCGAGATGCGCGCCATGTTATCAGTCGCTTGAGAGAAAGGCCGAGACAGCCGTAGGGCGGGCGCGCATCGGTGTAGACGCCCAGCGGATCGCCCTGTTCGGCAATGGTGTCCCAGGTGCGGTTATTCGCTTCCAGATTGACTTCGGCGATGGCGGGAATCTCCGCCAGCATCTTTGTCGCCGATCTGATAAATGATCTGCTGGATGCTGCCCGATTCGAAGCCGTCGAAAACGTCGTGCACGAATTTGCGGACCTGCTTCGTAATCGTGCTGATCGCAACGCGTGCGTGAGGTAGGTCCAGTCGAGATCGAGCCACATGTGCAGCGGGCGATTCGCGATATCGGGCAGCGTTGTGTATTGATCGCGCACGAAGCCCTGGAAGGCGCTGCCGTTCAGACGCAGCAGGCGAAAGCCGTTGATGCCGGAGCGGGTTTCGGCAATTCGGGTTTCGGCAATTCGATGCGCGTGATTTCGATGCTGCCCATGCGCGCTCCGGGCCGGCGGGGACAAAGGCGCGGCCGGGTTCAGTAAGTGCCGAGTAAGGGATTTCGGTTGCCGACACCTGTGCGCCTTCGGCCTGCGGATAAGTCGTCAGGAACTTATCGGCGATGAAACTGGCAATAGGACTCGAGATCGTCGCCCGGTGAAAGTTCATCGTCTCGCGCTGGATGAAGTTCTTCATCGAATCGGTGGCGATCAGGCCGGTGTTATCGCCGGTCGTGTAAGTGGGCCAGAACGCGTCGCCGTAAATGAGGATCAGCACGTTCGCGCCGAATACGGGGCCTGGCCTTCGGGGTGTTTGCCATCGCGATTCAGACGATAGACGATGACGTCGCCTTTGCCGTAATAACTCTTTTTCCATCCGCTGGCGAATTGATGCATGTGGTCTCCTTCATTAGTCGACGACAGCTTTCCAGGCGGAAGCCGGCGATTCGGTAGACCTGGCGAGCGCTTCCTGGAATTCGGCTTCGCGGCTGTGGAATGGAGCCGCTGTTCCAGAGCTTCGAGAATAGCTGACTTTGTCGCTGCCTTTGACCGCGATAGAGAAACGGAAAGCCGAATTTTTCGCGTTAGGCGTTGTTGAGTTCGAGCAGGCGTGCATGCTCGGCGTGCGGTGAGTCGATCGAGTCCCGCGCCGGCCTGCTCGGCGGCGGAACTCGGCGCTGAGGCGGGCGCGCGTTCCGAGATCGGGATGGGCGCGCAGCAAGCGCGAGTTGTTCTTCGGTGCGAAGCTGCTTCCACCTCGGCATTCATGCTCGTCATGCAGTCGATCGAGCGATTCAAACGGGCCGCACGTGCCAGGCGCGCTCCGCGACCCAGGGCGAATTCTCGAATACCCAGCCGAGCGCTTCAATGAACTCGCGTCTGGTCGAGAACCATTAATCCGTTCGATTGAAAACGACATTGCCGCTCACGCCGCACCTCTCGGATGCTTTCCGCTCCGGCGAGCGTGAAAAGCGCCGCGAGCATGCGTTCGGATTATCCGCGTCGCCGCAGAACGCCGTCGAGCACGCTGTCTTCCGGCGGGCGAAGATAGACGAAGTCGGCGGCTTTGCCCGGTGTGAAATCGCCGGTCTCGTTTTCGATGTCCAGCGCTTCGGCGCCGGCGCGCGTCGCCAGATACAGCATCTGCGCGGGGCTCAGCGTTACGGCTCGGGCGCCACGCGCTGCATGAGATAAGCCTGCAAGGCTTCTTTGAGCATGCCGAAGCCGGTGCCGCCGCCGACATCGGTCCCGAGCGCAAATCGCACTCCGGCATCGAGATGGCGCCGCATCGGGAAGATTCCGCTGCCGAGCGCGGCGTTGCTGCACGGGCAATGCGCGATGGATGCGCCGTGGCTCGCCAGCGTTGCAGCTGCGCGTCGGTCGGGTGGACGTTGTGCGCAAGGACGGCAGCGCGCGGCCGATGAGATCGATATCGTTCGTAAACCGCCAGGTAATCTGCAGCCCAGGGAAAGCAGGCGCGCGACCTCTTCGATTTCGCGGTGGATTCTCGTTGATGTGGGTGGTGAAGCGCACGCCGGGATTTTCGCGCAGCAGCGTCTGGCAGACTTCCAGCATGCTTCGGATGCGGACAGCGCGAACCGCGGCGTGACCGCGTAATCCGGCCGTGAAACGCGGATCAATCAGCGGTTTTGGCATCGCGATATGCGGCCGTCGGGCGTCTGATGCAGTTCGGGCGCAGACTGCGGTCCGACATCACCAGGCCGCTGAAAATGCGCAGTCCGCGCTGCTGCGGCGGCGTTGAACAGCGCGGCCGTTGCGCCGGCGAAGTGCGAGCCGAAGACCAGCGCGGTCGTGGTGCCGTGCGCGGCAAGCGCGTGCGACGAATTCGTCGGCGATGGTCAGCCGCATAGGCCGCGTCGGCCATGCGCGCTTCTTCGGGCAGCGCGAGTTGCTCCAGCCAGTCGAGCAGACGAATAGCCCAGGCCGCCGAGGACGCGCACCTGCGGAAAATGGATGTGCGTGTCGATGAAGCCGGGCAGGATGAAACCGCCGCGCAGATCGCGCACGGGGCATCCGGATGCAGGCCTTGCGAATCGCGCTGTAGTCGCCGCAGGCTGCGATCCTGCCGTCGTCGATCGCAAGCGCGCCATCGACGTAGCGGCCAGTGCGTCGCATCGCATGAACGGATTTCGCGGGGTGTGGAAGATCGTCGCGCGAAGAATGTTCACCCGCGAACGGCGCTCCGCGGCCGGGGCTGACGCAACGCTGTTCTGCGCGGTTCTGGCGTCCTCGATGGCCCAGTAGATGCGCTCCGGCGTGGCGGGGCTGTCGAGCGTCACCGATGCTCGCCGTCGCCGAATGCCGCCATGGCGTCGCGGATCGCTTCACGCACCGAGAATGCCAGCATCAGCGGCGGTTCGCCCACGGCTTTGCTGCCGAAGATGACGCCGGGTTCGGCGGCGCGTTCGAGGAAAGCCACGTTGAACATCTCCGGCACCTCGGGCCAGGAGGGCAGCTTGTAAGTGGATGCGCCCGCGGTGGCGAGGCGGCCTTGCGCATCCCACAGCAGTTCTTCCAGCGTGAGCCAGCCGACGCCCTGCATGAAGCCGCCTTCGATCTGGCCGAGATCGATGAGCGGCGAAACGGAATCGCCCACGTCCTGCGAGAATGATCGGCGCGCAGCAGGCGATGCTCGCCGGTGAAGCCGTCGACTTCCACTTCGGAAACGGCGGCGCCGTAGGCGAAATAGTGGAATGGCTTGCCGGTGGCCGGTCTTCGGATCGAAGTGAATTTCGGGAGTGCGGTAGTAGCCTTGCGCGAAGAGCGGCACGCGCTTCCGGTAGGCGGCTTCGACAACCTGCGCAAAGTTCGATGGCGGTTGCGGACCGAAAACGCTGCCACTTCGAAACTGACGGCGCATGCATCGCATTCGAGCAGTTCCGCGGCAACGGGAGCGAGCCGGTCTCTGAATCTGCCGGCAGGCATCGAGCACCGCCGCGCCGTTGAGATCGGTGCCCGCCGAAGCCGCGGTCGCGGAAGTGTTCGGGACCTTATCGGTGCGCGTCGGCATGACGCGAATCGCGTCGAGGCGGACGCCAAGGCCGTCGGCCGCGATCTGCCGGATCTTCGTGTGCAGACCCTGGCCCATCTCGGTTCCGCCATGATTCACCTGCACGCTGCCATCGCGATAGACGAGCACCAGCGCGCCGGCCTGATTGAAGAATGTGGCGGTGAAGGAGATGCCGAACTTCACCGGCGTGATGGCGATGCCGCGCTTCGTATGCGGATGCGCGGCGTTGAATGCGTCGATGGCGGCGCGCCGCGCATCGAAATCGCTCGACTGCTTTCAGCTGCGTCCAGATGCGTTGCGATGCGCGCGGCATCCTTCACGGGCTGGCCGTAATGCGTGGACGTCGCCTTCGCGATAGAAATTCCGCTCGCGCACCACGTGCGGCTGGAGATCGAGACGTGCGCGCGATGCGGTCGAGAATCTCTTCGATCACGAGCATTCCCTGCGGGCCGCCGAAGCCGCGGAAGGCCGTCTGCGATGTCTTGTGGGTTTTGCAGACCTAGCCCGCTGGCGTCGAGCGCGGGAATGCAGATAGGCGTTGTCGCAGTGAAACAGCGCGCGCCAGAGCACCGGGTCGGAGAGATCGAGGCTCCAGCCGCCGTCGGAATAAAGCTCGAGATCGCACGCCGCGCAGCCGGCCGTCATCGTCGAAGCCGGCGGCGAATACGCGCAAGAAAAGGATGGCGTTTGCCGGTGAGCGCCATGTCGAGCGGCGCGGCAGGCGCACGCGCACGGGCCGCTTCGTTTTCCATGCGCCCAGCGCGGCGATCGCGGCCCAGGGATTCGCCTGCACTTCTTTGCCGCCGAACGCCCCGCCCATGCGCAGGCACTGCACGGTGACCTGATTGCGCGGCGAGGCCGAGCACGCGCGCGACGATCTCCTGCGTTTCGCTGGGATGCTGCGTGGAGGAATCGACCGCGATGCCGCCCGATCTCGTCGAGCCGCGCGATGGCGCATTGGGTTTCGAGATAGAAATGCTCCTGGCCGCCGATGGAGAGTTCGCCGTGAGATCGATGCGGGCTGTGCGCGATCGCGCGGCCGCGTCGCCGCGGCGGATGCGGAACGGTCCGGAATGAAAGCTTTGCGCGCGCGATCGCATCCTCGATCGTGAGAATGGGCGGCAAGGGGACGATATTCGACAGCGACCCGCGCTGCGCCGAGGCGGGCGGCTTCCAGAGTTTCGCCGAGCACCCATGCGACGGGCTGCGAATGGACATGCGACCTCGGTCGGGAAACAGCGGCTCGTCGTGGCGATTGGCGCCGGAGTCGCCTTCGCCGGGAACATCGGAGGCGGTCAGGGTCGCGACGACGCCGGGCTCCTGCATCGCGGGCGAGACATCGAGGCGGAGTACGAGCGCGTGAGCATGAGGGGCGAGAACACGGCCAGGCGTGCAGGATGCCGGGAAACTGCAGGATCAAGATCATCGGTGTAGAGAGCTTCGCCGGTGACGTGGGCGCGGGCGCTTTCATGAGGGTTAGCTGCTGGCCTGGATTCTCATTGCGATCGGTTCTCCCACCGACCAGAAGAACTTTTCGAAGAGACTCTGCGCCATGGCGAGCCGGTAGGCGGCGGAGCCGCGATGGTCGCTCATGGGATGCAGGGTGCGGCTGAGGATATCTTTGGCGAGATCGAGATCGTTACGCGTGATCGCTTCCTCGGCTTCGAACGCGCGCAGCGGGAATCGGCCGACTCCGCCGAAAGCGAGCCGGGCGCTCATCCGGCGCGGATCGCGATGAGCGGCGGCAACGGTGCTGATGTCATCGAGGCGGCGCTTGGCAACTTTGTAAAAACGCGCGTGAGTGGGCAGCGGTTTGGGAATCCGGATTGATCGCAGCATTTCGCCGGGCTGCAGAGCGGTCTGGCGATAGGCGGGGAAGAAGGCATGGAGCGGGATCAGGCGCTCGCCCGGTCGCTGCGATGCGAAGCTCGGCATCGAGAGCGAGCAGCAGCGGGGCGGCATCGCCTATGGGAGAAGCTGTCGCGAGATTGCCGCCGAGGGTGGCGCGATTGCGAATCAGAGGCGAGGCGAATAAACGAAGCCATTCGCGGAAGACCTCCGGCGGGACGGTCCAGCGCTCCGCGATTTCGGTGAGCGTGAGGGCCGCGCCGATTTCAAGCGCATCGGGGATTTCATGGGAATCCGCGAGTTCTGGGAATGCCCTCAAGACTGATCAGATGGGGGAAATGCTGGTAGCGCAGATCGGTCAGCACGCCGGAGTACTCGGTATTCG
>CAWAFD010000030.1:0-271763 GCA_963781225.1 uncultured Actinomycetota bacterium | reverse complement strand
ACCACCCCGGTGTGCCACGGCCGCGACTGCACCACCCCGGTGTGCCACGGCGCGCACTGCACCCCGCCCCCCCGTTGCGTCGGCGCCAGGTGCACCGTGACCCCCCCGGCCCGCGGCAGGCACCACCGGCACCCGGGCGGCGCCATCCCCGGCATCACTACTAACACTTCCGGCGGTTCCGGTCCGAGCGGCGGCAGCAACAATGCCGGCGGCGGCTCGGGCACGGCGAATGTGACCGCGGCCACTACCACGTCGATGTCGGGCAACCTGCCCACCACCGGCGCGGACCTGGCCCTGGTCGCAGCGGCCGCATTCGGCAGCATCGCCGTGGGTACCGGCGCGGTGATGTTCGCCCGGCGCCGCCGGAGCAACCAGGCCAGCCAGGAGCAAGCCAGCCCGGCAGCCTAGCCCTCCCGGGCGGCCGCGCTAGTCAGGCGGCCGGGCCAGCCACACGGTCGACCCCACCTCAACCGGTCGACTCCCGTCAGGCAGCCCGGCCCCACTGGCCCCGCCCATCCCAGGGCCACATCTCGCCCCGCAGCCCGAGCCTTTGTCAGGGGGCTCAGGCCAGCCGGGCGGCGTGGCCCGCGCGCCGCGCGCCGGCGGCGCCCCTGTGTGCGGCTTCTTCCCGCCCCTTCCGGGAGAAGCCGCACACAGGCATGTCCGGGCAGAAAAGCGCAGCGGAAAGCGTTAACCAAGTACCAGGGAAAGAGGTAGTCCGGGTCGCGCTGTAACCGCCGGATCGCGGGATCCGCTCAGAATGTGCGGACTGCGCGTATGATTCGCCTTCGGAGGGTAGCCTTCCTGCTGCCGTCTGCGTTGAGAAGGAGCCGGGCGAGTTCCCAGTCTCCGTACTCGGCGTGGTCGGTAAGGATCCGACGCGCGGTATCGCGGGAAGTTCCGCGTGGCAGGTACACGACCTGGTAGTCATACTCGGCCATCGGTTCTATTGTGCTTGAGTTCACCGGTGATTCAACCTGTGGTGGCAAAATCGCCGGCTTATTGCGGCGAACGTACGGGAACACACCAAACCGGGCCGATGGTTGCAGCTTAAGGGCCGCGCGTGATCACGGGTACCGTGAGACGGTCACGGCGCGGAGGCGAGGACGGGAAGAACGTGCCAGCGAGGACAACGACGACGACTACTAAGACGGCCAATGGCGCCAGCGGCGCCAAGGGCGCCGCGAAGACCAGCACCAGTGCCGCCAAGCCCCGGAGCGGGGCGAAGAGCGGCGGCGGTGCCAGGGCGAGGACGGCTGCCACCTCCGCGGGTAACGGCCAGGGCACCAAGCTGGTCATCGTCGAGTCCCCGTCCAAGGCCCGCACCATCGCTGGCTACCTGGGCCGGGGTTACGTGGTCGAGTCCAGCGTGGGCCACATCCGGGACATGCCCGACAGTGCGGCCGACATCCCGGCCAAGTACAAGGGCGAACCCTGGGCCCGCCTCGGCGTCAACGTGGATGACAACTTCCAGGCCCTGTACGTCGTGCACAACGACAAGAAGCAGCAAGTCTCCAAGCTCAAGAGCCTCCTGAAGGACGCCGACGAGCTCTTCCTGGCCACTGATGAAGACCGCGAGGGCGAGGCCATCGCCTGGCACCTGCTCGAGGAGCTCAAGCCCAAGGTCCCGACCAGCCGGATGGTCTTCCACGAGATCACCCCGGAGGCCATCGCCCGGGCCATCGCCAACCCGCAGCAGCTCGACGAGGGCAAGGTCGACGCCTACCAGGCCCGCCGGGTACTCGACCGGCTGTACGGGTATGAGGTCTCGCCCGTGCTGTGGAAGAAGGTCATGCCCAAGCTGTCGGCCGGGCGTGTGCAGTCGGTGGCCACCCGCCTGGTCGTCGACCGGGAGCGGGAGCGGATCGCGTTCCGGGCCGCCACCTACTCCGACCTCGAGGCCGAGTTCGCGACGAAGGACCACGGCAAGCCCGGCGCCGAGGAACCGACTAGCTTCACCGCCAACCTGGTCAGCGTGGACGGCCGCCGGGTCGCCCAGGGCCGCGACTTCACCTCGGCCGGGCAGCTCAAGACCGGCACCGCCGCCAGCAGCGACCTGCTGCACCTGGACGCGGCGGCCGCAGGCGCGCTGGCCCAGCGGCTGGAGAACGCTGCCTTCGCCGTGTCCAGCGTCGAGCGCAAGCCGTACAAGCGCTCCCCGTACGCGCCGTTCCGCACCACCACGCTGCAGCAGGAGGCCTCGCGCAAGCTGGGCTTCTCGGCCAAGCACACGATGTCGGTGGCGCAGCGGCTGTACGAGAACGGCCACATCACCTATATGCGTACCGACTCGGTGACGCTGTCCCAGACCGCGATCAGCGCGGCCCGCAAGCAGGCCGCCGAACTGTACGGCGCGAACTACGTGCCGGATGCCCCGCGCGTCTACACCAGCAAGGTCAAGAACGCCCAAGAGGCGCACGAGGCCATCCGCCCGGCCGGGGACAGCTTCCGCACGCCGGGCCAGGTCCGGGGTGAGCTGTCCTCCGACGAGCGCCGCCTGTACGAGCTGATCTGGCAGCGCACCGTGGCCTCGCAGATGAAGGACGCCACCGGCGAGTCGGTCTCGGTCCGGGTGGCCGGCACCTCGACCATCGGCGAGCGGGCCGAGTTCGGCGCCAGCGGCAAGATCATCAACTTTTACGGCTTCCTCAAGGCCTACGTCGAGGACACCGACGACGCCACCGACCGGGACGACCGCGAGCGCCGGCTGCCGCCGATGGCCGAGAACGACCCGCTGGACGCGCTCCGGCTGGCCGCGGCCGAGCACTCCACCCGGCCGCCGGCCCGCTACACCGAGGCCTCGCTGGTCAAGGAGCTGGAAGACCGGGAGATCGGCCGGCCCTCCACCTATGCGTCCATCATGGGCACGATCCTGGACCGCGGGTATGTGTTCAAGAAGGGCACCGCGCTGGTCCCCTCCTACCTGGCCTTCGCCGTGGTCACCCTGCTGGAGCGGCACTTCGGCCAGCTGGTGGACTACGAGTTCACCGCGCACATGGAGGACGTGCTCGACGAGATCGCCCGCGGCGAGGCCGAGCGGGTGCCGTGGCTGCGCCGCTTCTACTTCGGCGACGGCGAAGCCGACAGCGACGACCCGGGCCTGAAGTCCCTGGTCGGCGACATCAGCGACATCGACGCGCGTGACGTCAGCTCGTTCCCGCTGGCCGGTTCGGACATCGTGGTGCGGGTCGGCCGGTACGGGCCGTACCTGGAGCGCGACGGGCAGCGGGTGAACGTCCCCGACGACATGGCGCCGGACGAGCTCACCGTGGAAAAGGCCGAGGAGCTGTTCAGCCAGCCGAACGAGGATGTGCTTCTCGGCACTGACCCCGATTCCGGTCTTCCGGTGGTCGCCAAGGCGGGCCGGTTCGGCCCCTATGTGACCGAGCAGCTCCCCGAGGATGCGCCGGCCTCGGCCAAGCCCCGCACCGCCTCACTGCTGAAGTCGATGGCCCTGGACACGGTCACCCTGGCAGACGCGCTCAAGCTGCTGAGCCTGCCCCGCACCCTGGGCGAGCTCGACGGCGAGCCGGTCACCGTGCAGAACGGCCGCTACGGTCCCTACGCCAAGAAGGGCACCGACAGCCGGTCACTGGAGAACGAGGACCAGCTGTTCACCTTTACCCTGGCCGAGGCCAAGGAGCTGTTCGCGCAGCCCAAGCAGCGCGGCCGCCGCACCGGTGCCGCCGCGCCGCCGCTGCGCGAGCTGGGCGCGGACCCGGCCAGCGGCAAGCCGATGGTCATCAAGGACGGCCGGTTTGGCCCGTACGTGACCGATGGGGAGACCAACGCGTCGCTGCGCAAGGGCGACGACGTCGCCGAGATCACCGTCGAGCGGGCGGCCGAGTTGCTGGCGGACCGGCGCTCGGCTCCGCCGACTACACGTCGCCGCAGCACTACTACCAGGAAGAAGACGTCCAGTTCCACCCGTTCGGCCGCCAAGAAGTCCTGACGGCGGATCTGGCGTCACGATCAAGGACTAACCCGTTATGCGGCCCGCACTGCCGATACGCTTACGCCGTGAACTTCCGCGCCGGACCGAGGTCTGACGGCGCCGACCGGGGGGAACCCGCCCGCGGCGCTGTGCGGCGTCATGTCCGTCATCCGGGATCCCGCCATCCGCAGACCAGGGAACCGGGTGTGCTGGCGATCAAGCCGTTCCGGCGGCTGTGGATCGCGCTGTCCCTGTCCAGCCTGGGTGACTGGCTGTCCATCCTCGCGCTCATCGTGCTCGCGCCGTCGCTCACGCCGGGCGGCGCAGTCGCCAAGACCTCGGCCGTCGGCGGCGTATGGGTGGTGACGCTGCTGCCCGCGCTGCTGTTCGGGCCGCTGGCCGGAGCGCTGGCCGACCGGCTGGACCGCCGGATGCTGATGATCGCCGGCGACGTGATCCGCGGCCTGCTGTTCCTGTCGATCCCGCTGTTCCCGAACCTGACCTGGATCTACGTCGCCAAATTCCTGGCCGGCATCACCAGCCAGTTCTGGGGCCCGGCCACCTCGGCGTCTATCCCCAACCTGGTACCCAAGGACAAGCTGGAGCGGGCCAACCAGCTCAGCCTGCTCACCACCTATGGCACCGCGCCGCTCGCGGCCGGCCTGTTCAGCGTGCTGGCCCTGGTCAGTGAGGGGGTTAGCCGGGTCACGCCGCTGTTCCACGCCAGCAATGTGGACCTGGCCCTGTACTTCAACGCCGCCTCCTACGGCATCTCCGCGCTGACCGTCTACTTCATCCGCGAGATCCCCAAGCGCAGCGCCAGCGGGAAGATCTCCGTCCCGTCCACGCTGAAGTCCATCTGGGACGGCTGGCGGTTCATCCGCAGCACCCCGGCCGTGCGCGGCCTGGTGCTCGGCATGCTGGGCGCGTTCGCCGCGGCCGGCGTGGTGGTCGGCCTGGGCTACCAGTACGTCTCGGCCACGCTGCACGGCGGCAGCGCGGGCTGGGGACTGGTCTTCGCCGCCATCTTCATCGGGATGGCGCTGGGCATGGCGTTCGGCACCAAGGTGCTCGGGGACTTCAGCCGCCGCCGCCTGTTCGGCGTCACGCTCACCGGGGCCGCGGTGGCGCTCGCGCTGATCGGCCTGGTGCCGGTGCTGGGCGCGGTGGTCCTGTTCGTGGTGCTGCTCGGCGCGCTGTCCGGCATCGCGTACGCCACCGGTTTCACCATCGTGGGGCTCGAGGTCGACGACGACACCCGCGGCCGGGTGTTCGCCTTCTTCATGTCCACCATCCAGGTCATCCTGCTCGCGGTCATCGCCGTGGTGCCGTTCATCTCGGCCGGCCTGACCGGGCTGATCACCCACATCAACGGCACCGGCAACGTGAAGATCGGCAACGTTGTTTACGCCTCGGCCGGGCAGAACCTGGTCATCCTGCTGGCCGCGCTGATCGCGGCGCTGCTCGGCGTGACCTCCTACCGGGCCATGGACGACCGCAAGGGCGTACCGCTGATCGCGGACCTGCTGGCCGCGATCCGCGGCGAGCACCTGCCCTCGGCCGCCGAGGCCGAAGCCGCCGCGGCCCTGAACGGGAACGCCGCGCCGGCCGCCTCGCCGGGTTTGTTCATCGCGTTCGAGGGCGGCGAGGGCTCGGGCAAGACCACCCAGGCCCGGCTGATCGCGATCTGGCTGCGTGACCAGGGCTACGACGTGCTGACCACGCACGAGCCGGGCGCGACCAAGATCGGCATGCGGCTGCGCGCGCTGCTGCTCGACACCACCCACACCGGCATGTCGCCGCACGCCGAGGCGCTGATGTACGCGGCCGACCGGGCCGAGCACGTGGCCTCGGTCATCGCCCCGGCGCTGGAGCGCGGCGCGGTCGTCATCACCGACCGGTACGTCGACTCCTCGCTGGCCTACCAGGGCGCGGGCCGGGCCCTGGACCTGGACGAGATCAAGCGCATCAACCGCTGGGCCACCGACGGCCGCATCCCGGACCTGACCATCCTGCTGGACATGGACCCGATGGCCGGGCTGCGCCGCCGGGCCCGTTCCGCGGACCGGCTTGAGGCCGAGCCGGCCGAGTTTCACCTGCGCGTCCGTCAGGGCTTCCTCGACCTGGCCCAGGCCGACCCATCGCGCTACCTGGTGCTGGACGCCGCCCGCCCGGCCGGCGAGGTGACCCACGACATCACCGAGCGGATCCGCGAACTGCTCCCCGACCCCGTCCCGTCGGTCGCCGAAGCCCTCACCGGCGAAATCCCCGCCGTCCGCGAAGAGGTCCTCACCCCTACCCCCCGCCACCGCGAGTCCAGCTCATGACCAGCCTCCACCCCACCCTGACCAGGACCCACGCCACCTGCCCCCGCCCCGCCCTGACCAGGACCTGCGCCGCATGACCAGCGTGTTCGCCGACCTGCCCGGCCAGGACGCGGTCGTCGCCCAGCTCCGCAAGGCCGCGGCGGCCGCCTCGGCCGTGCTGGCCGGCGGCCGCCCCGAGCCGGGCGCGATGACGCACGCCTGGCTGTTCACCGGGCCGCCCGGCTCCGGCCGCTCGGTGGCGGCCCGCGCCTTCGCCGCCGCGCTGCTCTGTACTAACGGCGGCGACGACGAGGGCTGCGGCGACTGCGCCTGCTGCCACCAGGTGCTGGCCGGCACCCACGCCGACCTGCTGCTGGTCCGGCCCGAGGGCCTGTCCTACGGGGTGAAGCAGACCCGCGACCTGGTCCTGCGTGCCGCGGGCAAGCCCACCGGCGGCCGCTGGCGGATCGTGCTGTTCGAGGACGCCGACCGCTGCACCGAACAAGCCGCCAACGCCCTGCTCAAGGCCATCGAGGAACCCGCTCCCCAGACGGTGTGGCTGCTGTGCGCGCCGTCCGCCGAGGACCTGGTGCCCACGATCAGGTCGCGCTGCCGGGTCGTCACGCTGACCGTGCCCTCGTCGGCGGCTGTCGCTCAGGTGCTGACCGAACGCGACGGGATCGAGCCCGCCAAAGCCCTGGCCGCGGCCCGCGCCGCGCAGGGACACGTGGGCCGTGCCCGGCGGCTGGCCGTCGATGCCTCCGCCGCCAAGCGCCGCGCCGACGTGTTGCGGGTGCCCGCGGTGGCCACCTCCCTGGGCCCGGCCCTGTCTGCCGCCGCCACCCTGGTCCGCACCGCCGAGGAGGAAGCCAAGGCGGTCACCGAAGACCTGGACGAGCCGGAACGCGAGGCCCTGCGCCGGGCCTTCGGCGAGGGCTCCTCGGGCAAGGGCGTCGCCAAGGCCATGCGCGGTATGGCTGGCGCCATGAAAGACCTGGAGGACCGGCAGAAGTCCCGTGCCACCCGGGTCAAGCGCGACACCCTGGACCAGGCCCTGCTCGAGCTGGCCCAGTTCTACCGCGACGTCCTGGCCGTCCAGTTCGGCGCCGACGTAGAGCTGGCCAGCCCCGAGTCCGACCTGCGCCAGATCGCCACCAGCACCACCCCCGAATCCACCCTGCGCCGGATCCAGGCCATCATGCGCTGCCGCGAGCGCCTCACCCTGAACGTGGCCCCGCTCCTGGCCGTAGAAGAAATGACCCTAGCCCTAACCCAAGGCTGACCCGGCCTCCCAGCCCTCAGCCAACCACCCAACCCACCCATCCCAACCCACCCACCGCCAGCCAAGCCTCTGCCCAGCCCTCCTGCCCCGCCCCGGGTGGGCTCAGGATTCTATGAATGTGGCGTTCTACAGAATCTATTGCTTAGAACGCCACATTCATAGAATCGGGGCCGTGCATGGCACGGTGCGGATGGGAAGGGCGGGGCGTTCGAGGCCGCTGGCGATGGCAGAGCGGATCCGCTGTACCACCATGGCCGGTTCCCGGCGGATCTCTGCGGGGGAGAAGTGCAGCGGGATGATACCGACCGCGGCCATCCGGCTGTGCCGGCGGCGGGTACGGTCCCAATCCGCCGGGGACAGGTGCCAGGCTCGCGAATCGACCTCGACCACGACGCCGGCGTCTGGCCACCAGGTGTCTGGCTTACCGAGAAACTCCTCTTCCAGGTACAGCGAGGGATTGAAGAGCGGGGCCGGCAGCCGGGCCGTAACGAGAAGCTTGCGCAGGTCGGCCTCGGCGACCGACCTGACGCCATCGGCCACCTCCGCCAGGGCCGAACGAAGCAGCGCCGAGCCCCTGATAGGACCTTTACTGAGCTCTTCGGCAAGTTCGCCTGTCGTGCATCGCCCCAGCTGGACCGCATCAGCTACCACGGCCCTGACATCCGGCAGATCAGGCAACTGCCGCGCGGTGTCAGCCACGGCCCGGGGCACCAGGGCGAGACGTACTGGCCCCATTACCGAGGCCCGGCGCGGTAGCTGGGTGGTCCGGTGCATCCGGACGAATCCCGCGTTATGGCGCTGTCGGCTGACCGGTACCAGCACGTCGATCATGTCCGTAGCGTGTGGGCTGCGGATGCTGTAATGCCCCAGAGCGGCGGGGCCGGTGATGAGGCTGCCTGGCCCGGCGTACATCAGCGCGGCTACCTCTCGCTGCGGCGGGCTCGGCACTCCGCTCGTGGCCAGGTAGACGCCCGGCAGAAGGATTTGCCACGGGCCGCCGCGGCGGGCGCGATACTGCATCGTGTAATCCTTCATCCCCAGGCCGAGCAGCTGTTCGCGGCTGGCCACGGCTAGCTGCTTATCCAGGAGCTCGTCCAGGCCATCCAGTCGTGTCGTGCGTGGCATGGCCCGAGCATGACACCAGGGTCCGACAAATCCGGATGCCCAAATCCAGATGCCTAAGTCCGGCGGGCCCGCCCCGGCCAACCTCACCCGGCCAACCTCACCCGGCCGACCCACCCCGGCCAGCTCGGCCGCCCAGCCCAGTCGGCCGACCTCACCAGCTCAGCCGCCCATAAGCAAGCGGTAAGGCAGCGCGCCCGCTGGCCCGCACACCCGACAACGTAGTCTGGCGGGGTGGGCATGATGATGGCGGTGAGCTTCGAGCGGTACGGGCGGCTCTACTACCTCGACCCGGGCCCTCATTCACCGGCCATCGGCGACAAGGTCCTGGTGCCCACCGACGCCGGCCCTGAGGTCGCCCAGTGCGTGTGGGCGCCGCAGTGGGTGTCCGAGGACATCGGTGGGCTGCCGCTCTGCGCGGGTCTGGCCAGCGAGGATGACCTGGCCCGGGACGAGGAGAACCGCCGCCGCCGGGCCGAAGGCCGCCTCGCCGCGCGCCGCCTGATCCGTGAGCACGCCCTGCCGATGAAGATCACCGCGGTGGACTTCCTGTCCGCCGACAACGTGTTCGTGGTGTACTTCAGCGCCCCGCACCGGGTGGACTTCCGCGCCCTGGTCCGCGACCTCGGCGGGCGTCTCAAGGCGCGGGTCGAGCTTCGCCAGATCGGGCCGCGGGACGAGGCCCGGCTGCAGGGCGGGATCGGGCCGTGCGGCCGCGACCTGTGCTGCGCGACCTTCCTGAAGGACTTCGAGCCGGTGTCGGTCCGGATGGCCAAGGACCAGGACCTGCCGGTGAACCCGCTGCGGATCGCCGGGGCCTGCGGGCGGCTGATGTGCTGCCTGAAGTACGAGCACCCGCTCTACCAGGACTTCCGCAAGGACGCCCCGCCAATGGGCGCCGCGGTCACCACGCCCGAGGGGGACGGCACGGTGATCGGCCACAACGTCCCCTCCGACACCGTGGTGGTGAAGCTGGCCGCCGACGGCACGGCCTGCGCCTGCCCGAAAGCCAGCGTGTGCGGCTCCCGCCAGGCGTACGAGCAGTTCCACGGCAAGCCGAGGTCACGCGGAAAGGCGGTCCGGGAGGACCGGTGAGACGGCCGGCCCGCCTGGCCGCCGCAGCCGCCGCGCTGATCACGGCGGTCACGCTCGCGACGGGCTGCACCAGCAGTGCCGCGAAGTCAGCGCCGAAACAGCAGCAACCTGCCTCCCTCAGCGCCTACTACGACCAGCACCTGAGCTGGCACGGCTGTAGCAACGGTTTCCAGTGCGCCCGCCTGCTGGTCCCCTTCAGCTACTCAGATCCGAACGGGCAACGTTTCTCTCTTCCCGTGATCAAACTCGCCGCCTCCGGGCCGGGAAGCAGGATCGGGGCGCTCGTGGTCAACCCCGGCGGCCCGGGCGCCTCCGGCGTCCAGTACGCGCAAGGTGCCCGCAGCGAGTTCCCCAAGGCCGTGCTGGCCCGGTTCGACATCGTGGGCTTCGACCCCCGCGGCGCCAGCAACAGCCAGCCCGCGCTGCACTGCACGACCGGCCCGGAACTGGACCAGTACCTCCAGACCGATGACATGCCGAGCACCACGGCCCAGGTCAACGCCATCGCCGCGGCCAGCAAGCAGTACGCCCAGCGATGCGAGCAGCGTTCTGGTCCGCTGCTCGCATCCGTCGGCACGCAGAACGCGGCCCGCGACATGGACGTGTTGCGCGCCGCTCTGGGGGAGCGCCAGCTCACCTACCTGGGCAAGTCCTACGGAACCTTCCTGGGTGCGTGGTACGCGCAGCTGTTCCCGTCCCGCGTCCGGGCCCTGGTCCTGGACGGCGCGGTCGACCCTGCCACCTCGAGCCTCGCCGATGACATGACCCAGGCCCAGGGTTTCGAGACGGCGTTCCGCTCGTTCGCCGCCTGGTGCCTGACCCAGACCGGCTGCCCATTCCAGTCCGGCACCAGCGTCGCCGCCGCAGTGACCAAGACCGGGGCGCTGATCAGCCAGGCCGACACGCATCCGCTGGCCAACCGTACGGGCGATGACCAGGTGGTCGACGGGGCCATGCTGGTCAACGGGATCGCCGCCGCGCTGTACAGCAAGCAGACGTGGAACGACCTGAAGATCGCGCTGGCCGGCGCGTTCAACGGGAACGGGACGGTCCTGCTCATTCTGGCCAACTTCCTGCTGGAGCGGAACTCCAACGGCACCTACAGCAATCTGGCCGACGCCGACATGGCCATCTCCTGCCTGGACCGCCCCTATCCCCGCACGCTGAGCCAGTACGAGACGGCGGCGAAGTCCGCGGCCAAGGCCGCCCCGCTGTTCGGCGCGGCCATCGTGTGGGGCAGCCTGACCTGCGCGTACTGGCCGGTTCCGTCCTACCCGCTGCCCACGATCCGGGCCACGGGGGCCAAGCCCATCCTGGTCGTCGGCACGCTGCGGGACCCGGCCACGCCGTACCGGCAGGCCCAGGCGCTGGCGGCCGACCTGGCCTCGGGCGTGCTGCTGGGCTGGAACGGCGACGGCCACACCGCCTACGGCGAGGGCAGCTCCTGCGTGGACTCGATCGTGAACGACTACCTGATCAGCCTGAAGGTGCCACGCAGCGGAACCGTCTGCCCGTAGGTCCCTAGCGCGGTCAGGACTGTAACGCGGCGGCCCCGCCGGGGACTGTAGGGACGCATGTCCCCGAACCCCCGGCATGAGGAGTCCTGCGTGAGAGTACCGACCCGCCTCCGGGCGGCCTTGGCTACGGCCGCGGCCAGTGCCACGATAACCAGTGCCACGATAACCAGTGCCGCGATCATCGGCGCGACGATCGCCGCCGCCGCACCGGCGTCGGCCAGCACCAGCTCCGCGGCCCGCCTCGCCAGCTACGGCGCCAGCCACGCCGTGTTCGTGCAGACCGGCAACACCGCCGGGAACCGGATCGTGGCCTACCATCGCGCCTCCGACGGGACCCTGACCCCAGCCGGCAGCTACGCCACCGGCGGACGGGGCGGCATCCTGGCCGGGTCCGTGGTCGACCACACCGCTTCCCAGGGCTCGCTGACCTACGACCCAGACCACGCCCTGCTGTACGCGGTCAACGCGGGCAGCAATACCATCTCGGTGTTCGCCGTCAGCGGCGACGAGCTGTCCCTGCGCCAGGTCATCGGCTCGGGCGGCACGTTCCCGGTCAGCGTGACTGTCTACGGTGACACCGTCTACGTGCTCAACGCGCTGAACGGCGGCAGTGTCCAGGGCTACCGCGTCTCCGGCGGCTCCGTGGCCAAGCTCAACGGATCCAACCGCAAGCTGCACCTGGACCCGAAGGCCACCCCGCAGTTCACCCACACCCCGGGCCAGGTGGCGTTCACCTCGGACGGCAGCCAGCTCATCGTGACCACCAAGGCCAACGGCAACGACATCGACGTGTTCGGTGTGGGTGCCAGCGGTTACCTGTCCGCCAAGCCGGCCGTGAACACCGAGCCGGGCGCGGTCCCGTTCGCGGTCACCTTCGACACCTCCGGTGACCTGGTCGTCGCCAACGCCGGCCCCAACTCGGTGTCCACGTTCACCGTTCAGGGCGACGGCACGCTGAGCCAGCTGCACACGGTCGCCACCGGGCAGATGGCGACCTGCTGGGTCGCCCCGGCCGGGGATTTCCTGTTCGCGTCCAACGCCGGCAGCGCCAGCGAGAGCGGCCTCACCAGCGACAGCGGCCAGCTGGTCCTGCTGGGTCATACCCCGACCGACGCGGGCACCGTGGACGCCTCGGCCGCGGCCGGGGGCCGGTTCCTGTATGTGCAGGCCGGCGGCCCCGGGAAGGTCGATGGGTTCCGGGTCGGCGGCAACGGCGGGCTGACCAAGCTCGGAGCGGTCACCGTGCCTGGCGCCGCCGGCGGTGAGGGGATCGTCGCCTTCTGAGCGAGAACATCGGGCGAGCCGGCCGGTTCAGATTCCGGCAGGCTCGCCCTATTCTGTCCGTGATGGATCCCGACGCCGAGCTCCTGGATCGCTTGCGTGCGGGCGACGAGCGGGCGTTCGTCGTCCTGGTCGGGCGCTATCACGAGCCGATGCTGCGGCTGGCGGCGTCGTTCGTGCCGAGCACCGCGGTGGCCGAGGAGGTGGTCCAGGACACCTGGCTCGCCGTGCTGCGCGGTCTGGAGCGGTTCGAGGGCCGCTCGTCCCTGAAGACCTGGCTGTTCCGCATCCTGGTCAACCGGGCCCGCAGCACCGGAACCCGGGAGCAGCGCAGCGTACCGGTCGCCGATCCGGAGCCGGCCGTCGACCCCGAACGGTTCGGGCCCGCGGGCGCCTGGGCGGATCCGCCCGAGCACTGGATCGAGGCGGCCGAGGCCCGGATGGAGGCCGGCAAGCTGGCGGACCGCATCCGGGCCTGGATCGACGAGCTGCCTGCCCGCCAGCGCGAGGTCGTGCTGCTCCGCGACGTGGAGGGCATGACCAGCGATGAGGTCTGCTCGGTGCTCGAGCTCACCGGGGTGAACCAGCGGGTCCTGCTGCACCGCGGGCGCAGCCGGCTCCGGCAGCTGCTGGAAGACGAGTTCGGGGAGGTGCGATGACGCTTTCCCGCCACCGCGTGCTGGGCCGCCGCGACCTGGTCTGCCAGCAGGCCGTCGAGCTGGTCACCGGCTACCTGGAGGGCACGCTGAGCCGGGCCGCCCGCCGCCGCTTCGAGGCGCACCTGGCCGGCTGCCCGCACTGCACCGAGTACCTGGCCCAGATGCGCGAGACGATCAGACTGGCTGGCCGGATCGAGCCCGAGGACCTGACGCCGCAGATGCAAGACGAGTTCGTCGACCTGTTCCGGCGCTGGCAGTCCGAGCAGCAGTGAGCACGGCCGTCAGCCCGAGGGCGCCGGCCAGCGGCAGCAAGACCACGGCCGGCAGCTGGTAGCGCCAGGAGAACTCGAACGCGTCCGAGCTGACCAGCAGCACCACCGCCGACATCGTCACCACGAAACTGGCCAGCCCGAGCCGGCGGGCCTCCCGCCGCACCAGCCCGGCCACCGATCCCGCTACCCCGGCCACCAGCCCCAAAAGGTACAGCGGCCCGGGCGTGTACCCGCCGTCCAGCTGGTAGCCGCGCAGGAACGCGGCCACCGGCCGGTCCGCCACCAGCTGTCCGGTGCTGTTCGCCTGCCGGGCCAGCGCGGTGAAGAAGGCCAGCGAGTAGGTGCGCGGGTAGACCGGGTAGCCGGTCTGGAACTGCCAGCGTGAGATCGGTGTGATCTCCGGGTCGCCGTCCCGGGTCAGCGCGAACAGCCGGGCCGAGTCCCGTGCCACCGACGCGGCCACCCGCAGCGGCTGCTGCCGGAGCACGGCCAGGGAAAACCGCGCCAGCGTCGCCTCCTGGGTGCTGGCCGGAAGCTGGTTGCCGGGGGAGCCGGGGCTGTGCAGCAGGCCGTCGACCCCGCCCAGCGCCCGGATCTGGGCGGGCGACGGGCACAGCGCCCGCTCGTCCGCCGGCAGCACGAGGGTCGCGCAGTCGGCCGCGGCCGCGAACCGCCCGTACTCCGGCCCGGGCCCGCCGCGGGCCAGGTTGAAGTGCCCGGACAGTACCAGGGACCCGCCCATGTAGGCCAGCACAGGCAGCAGGAAGGCGCCGGCCGCGAGCGCGCTGCGGACCGCCCGCCGCCGCCACCCCGCCACGGTCACACAAGCCAAAACCATAAGCGGAACGAGCAGGACTCCGCCTATCTCCCGGACCGTGGTGGCGCCCCCCAGGATCAGCGCCCCCGCTGCGATCTGCCCCCGCCGCGCTCCGCCCGTGCCTGTCCGGCGAGGCCAGATCAGCACGGCCAGCCCGGCTCCGATCAGGGCCTCGAAGAACACATCCGGCATGATCGTCTGCTCGAGCTGCAGCTGGTAAGCGTCCAGCAGGACCGGGGCGGCGGCCAGCGTGGCGACCCAGCGCGGCATCCGGTAACGGATTCCAAGAAGATATACAGTTACGGCTAGAGCCAGCCCGGACAGGTGCTGAGCCGCGGCCACCAGCGCGATGCCGCCCAGCGGGTCAAGCGATCGCAGCAGGACCTGATAGCCCTCGGGCTCCGAACCCCCCGAGCTCACCAGATACTTCGACGAGTCGATGTACAGCAGGGCAGGCCGGTACGCGATCTGAGCCAGCACCCGCAGCGCCGCCCCGGCCGCGAGCACCACACCGAACGCCCAATGCCGGCGCACTGAACGGGTGACGATATGCGGACGCCGGTCAGCGACCTCAGGATAGAGTTCGCTCCTCGCCCGCTCTATCGCTGTCACGGGCTAACGCTGGCCGGCGCTCCTCGGCGCAGGCTGAGAAGATCCTGATCGCCGGCTGCCGATTGCGTTAAGACCACATATCGCGGCGAGCGGGATCAAGGTGAGCTGCGGCAGCTGGTAACGCCAGTCAAAGGTGGCGAACGCGGCGGCGGGGACCAGCACGCAGATGGCACTGGCGGTGAACAGGAGGCCGTTCGGCAGATTGGGGCCTGGTTGCCGGCGGCGCCATCCGATGACCAGGCCGGTCACCGCCAGCACCAGCCCGGCCGCGAACACCGGCCCGGGCACGTAGAAGTAGCGGCCGTAACCGGCGAGGAAGCCAGCCAGCCCAGGCCGCAGCCGCGGTCGCGGGTAACCAAGCGCGGCGATCGAGGCGTAGGCCTGCTGGTCGGGCCGCACGTAGGTCTGGAACTTCAGGTAGGCGGGCGAGTACTTCTCCGGCCCGGCGCCACGCACCGGGGAGAAGCCGTAGCCGAAGTCGCGGGCGACCGCCCCGGCGTAGGCCAGCGGCTGGTGCGCCAGGATGCGCAGGCTGAAGTCGCGCACCACCGCGTCCCGGGACATCCCGGCCGGCGGGGTGAAGCTCCACTGCGGTGAGTGCGGGTCCCAGGTGTAGTAGTCGGCGTTGCGCTGTGCGGGCGGCTGAGTGGGGCAGAGCGCCCGCTCGTAGCTGGGCAGGGTCAGCCCGGTGCAGGAGGCAAAGTCCGCGACCCGGCCGTATAGGAACGCCCCGCTGAACGTGGTGAAGTTCGGCTGCCCGTGCGAGGCGTCGAACCAGCCCAGGTCAGCCGGCCACCGGCAGCGCGAAGCAGCCGGCCAGGACAGCCACCCGGATCAGCATCTGCCGCCACGGCCTGACCGTGACCAGCAGGTACAGGGCGGCGGGCGCGACCATGATCAGCTCTTCGTCCCGCAGCGTCACCGCGATCCCGAGCAGCAGCCCGCACCCCACGACCGCCCGCCAGCCCGGCTCCCGCCGCCAGACCAAGATGGTGAGCGCGGCCACGATCACGAACATGGTCCAGGTGTCGCTGAGCACGTACTGCTCCAGGACCAGCTGCAGCGGGTCGAACAGCACCGGGACTGTGGCCACCGCGGCGAGCCAGCTGCGCGTCCAGGCCCGGACCAGCACCGCGTATACCAGTGCGGCCGTGGCCAGCCCGGCCAGGTGCTGGGCCAGCGGGATGATCCACAGCTGGTGCACTCCGGCGACCGGGATGATCAAGATGGAGTAGCCACTCTGCCGCAGCGCGTCGACGCTCCAGTGGCCGCGGGTGAAGTTGCTCGCGTACTGCAGATAGCGCACGCTGTCCGGGAAGATCAGGCTTGGGTCATAGGCGGCCAGCACCACGCCGCGCAGTACCGCCGCCAGTACCAGCAGCAGCACGAACACCCGGTGCCGGCGCAGCGACTGGCCCAGCGCTTCGCCTAGGGTCCGGTGGCCCCGCTCCACCCCGTCCAGCGCTCGGCCGTCACCGCCAGCACCGGGCCCGTCGGCGGCTTCTCCCGGTACTGCCAGTAGCGGCTGGTCAGCAGTCTCAACGGCCCGGCCATCTGCCGCTGATCCGCCAGCACCTCCGCCCGGCCGTCGGCGCGAACCCACCACAGTGCTTCCCAATCGTCGCTGTACTCGTCGGCGAGCATGGTGACCGCCGGGTTCTCACCGACGTTGCGCAGCCGCTTCAGCCCGGTAGTCGTCTTCGGCTTCTGGTCCACGGCCGTGTAGATCATGTCGCCGTCCACCACGAAGGTGACCACCACCACGTGCGGCCGGCTCTGCGCGTCCGCCGTACCCAACCGCACCACCGGCACCGAGGCGAACCGGTCTCGCGCCTCGCTTTTTCCGAGCCTCACCTGGAGGATATTACGGCCTGCGCGCCGCCAGCCCGGCCAGCCGCGACCCCGTGGTCCGGTAGACTCGTCGCGTCGTCCCGTCGGACGGCTTGCCGCCTTAGCTCAGTCGGTTAGAGCGACGCACTCGTAATGCGTAGGTCATCGGTTCGATTCCGATAGGCGGCTCCAGCTAGAATCTATAAATCGAACACAAACGTTCGGGAGTGTGACCGTAACGGCCGAATCGGGCTACCTTGTCGTCGTGGCCAAGACCAGCAAAGGTCATAGACAGCAGCTGCCGAGTGGCTCGTTCCGGGTGAAGGTCTAGGCAGGAAGCGGCGCGGCGTACCGGGAAGCCGCCGGGATCACCAACCCCTGGCAAGCCATCTCCCTTCTCCCGCACCCCGGCAATTCCGATCTCGAAGGCATGCGCCTGGCTGCCATCCGCGCCCTGGAAATACGGGACGAAGCCGCCATCATCCGCGGCATAACCCGCGGCGAGCTCGAAGCCCGCGCACTCGAGGCCGAGCGTTTCCCGGCCAGCGCCCCATCCGACGTCGCCCGCCAGCTCCGCCTCACCGCCCAGGCCGAAGCCGACGCCTGGCAGCAATACGCTGACGCGGCCCTACAACGCGATCGCACTCAAGCCGCCGACGCTGGAACGCTCGCCCGCCAGCTTGCCGCCGAACGGCAGCAGCTTGAGGCCGCCAACGCCCGCTATGTGCAATGGTCCGCCGTCACCTCCAGCACCACCGAAGCGGCCGCCAGTGCCCGGGACGAGCTCAAGCGCCGCAGCCTCACCTGGAAGCCAGCCGAACCATCGCAGCGTCAGATGGCCGCACCTGAGCCCCACGGCCGATCCGGTTCTGACCGTCAGCTGGCCCAGATCGACCGGCTGCTCGCTCAGGCTGCGGCGGCAGCCGGGCGTGTCGTCGGCGAGCACGCTGAGCGCGAGAGCAGGGCAGAGTACACCGCCCGGGCCGAGCGCGGAGCCCAGGCGCAGTCTGTGCCCGCACTGGAAGACCCGGGCCCAGTACGACGCGGAAATGGAGCTGTAAGCCGGCCCTCGCCGCCCTTGCGGTCGGGGCGGTTAGCGCTGCGATCAAATTCGCACTCAAGACATCTTTCATTCATCTTCTGTTCATCTCGAAGTCGGCTGAGCGTTGCCGCAGATAGGTACGTTCCGCGTGAGTACCGGACCAGCTGGCTGCGCCGGCGTGGACGGCGTGATCTGCGAGGTGGCGCGGTGGCGGTAATCAGCTCCGGAGAAGCGATCGCCGCTCTCGACGAGGCCTCGCTGGGCCGGACCCATGTACGTGCGGTAATCGCCTCCGGCGTCGGTTTCTTCACCGATGCCTATGACCTGTTCGTCATCGGGATCGCCTCGGCCCTGATCACCAAGGACTGGCATCTGGGCTCGGACCAGGTAGCCATCCTGAACAGCACGATGCTGGCGGCCGCGTTCCTGGGTGCGCTGGTGTTCGGCCGCTACGCGGACCTGGCTGGCCGCAAGCGGGTGTACTGGCTGGTGGCAGCGATCATGATCGCCGGGGCGCTGGGCTCGGCCCTGTCCGGGTCGTTCTGGATGCTGATCGGGTTCCGGTTCGTGCTCGGGTTCGGGGTCGGCGGGGACTACCCGGTCAGCGCAGTGATGGTGAGCGAGTACGCCAACCGCAAGGACCGCGGCAAGCTGGTCGGGATGGTGTTCGGCACCCAGGCTCTCGGGCTGATCGTCGGGCCGCTGTTCGCGCTGGCCCTGCTCGGGTCGGGCGCCAGCGGGGATGTGACCTGGCGGGTGCTGCTCGCCCTCGGTGCGGTCCCGGCGGCAGCCGTGGTTTACTTGCGCTGCCGGATGCCGGAATCACCCCGTTACCAGGCCCAGGTGCGGGACACCGTGTCTGCTGCGGAACCTCGGGCGGGCTTGCGGGCCTTTCTAACCAACCGCCGCTGGCTGATCACGCTGGCTGGGACCGCGGGCTGCTGGTTCCTGCTCGACTACGCCTACTACGGGAACACGATCTCCACCCCGCAAATCCTGGGCCTGATCTCCCCGCACGCCTCGACCATGACCAAGATCGCGATGCAGCTGGCGATCTTCGTGGTGGCCGCGGTGCCCGGGTACGCGCTGGCGATCGCCCGGCTGGACCGGTTCGGGCACCGGCGGCTGCAACTTGTTGGCTTCGCGATGATGGCCGTGTGCTTCGCCGCCATCGGGGCGGTGCCCGGCATGACGACCGCGGTGGTGCCGTTCCTGCTGGTGTACGGGGTGAGCTACTTCTTCACCGAGTTCGGCCCGAACATGACCACGTTTGTGCTGCCCAGCGAGCTGTTCCCGGTTTCCATGCGGACCACCGGGCACGGTATCTCCGCCGGGATCGGCAAGCTCGGCGCGTTCATCGGGGTCTTCTTGTTCCCCGTCCTGCAGTCCTCGCTCGGCTTGCGTGGGACGCTGCTGCTTACCGCTGGTGTGGCTGTGCTCGGCTTCGCGCTCACCCTGGTGCTGCCCGAGCCGGCTGGCCTGAGCCTGGACGAGATCGCCGCCGGCCAGCACAGCACAGCGACCGGGGACCGGCAACTGGCCGGGCAGGCACCGCCGCCCTGACGACAGGACGAACCCTGAGCTCGCACGCTATGTGTTTGTAAGATCACGCACATGACATCGAGTTCCGAGTTCCCGGCGTGGGTACTCCAGGTGCTGGTGGCGCTCTGGGAACATCCAACCCAGTGGCAGGACGAATCCACGCTCGCCAGGCAAGCAGGACTGCCCCCGGACCAGTTGAAAGCGGCGATGCGGTATCTGGCCGCCCGCGGTCTCGCCCAGATAACCCAGCTGGTTAAGGCGCAACCGGGACAGCCTGCCGAGGAACAGTACCGGCTGACTGCTGAGGGGCTGGCCCGGGCCGTTATCGCGCTGGCGGACGTTGGTCAGCCAGCTGGGTAACATTCGCCAATCGGCTTCCGCTTCCTGGGCTTGCGGCCGGCCGATTCCTGTGGCCCGCCGCGGTGGTGCGGCGGGCCACATGGGGCAGGGGTTGGTCAGGGGATGTAGTACATCGGGTCGGGGATCTTGACCTGGTGGCCGGCGTCGCCGCCGACCAGGTCGCTGTACTGGTCGCCGAAGTCGGCGACGATGCTGTAGCCCTTGCTGGAGATGTACTTGCGGGTGCCGGACTTGTACTCGGTCGTGGTGCAGGCCGCCGGGTTGGCGCAGTGCAGGTAGGACGGCGCGGTGGACGGCTTGAGGAACAGGTGGCCGGCCTGGGGGGCCTGGTAGCCCGCGGTGGTCAGGTCCTTGATGGTGGCCGCGGTCTGGGACTGCGGGCGGCCGGTGATGTAGAAGACCGCATAGCCGTGGCTGGAGGCGTAGCTGACCAGCTGCGGCATGTCGAAGACGGCGGGGAACGCCGCGGCGTTGATCCAGACGGCATTGCTGGCGGAGGTGTAGCCGAACTGTTCGGCGACCTCGTAGTCGTAGGTGTTGAGCAGGGTGTCGTCGATGTCGAATACGACGGCCGGCTTGCCGTGGCCGTGCCAGTTCTTGATGGCGTGGCCCAGGTAGGTCTCGGCGGCGGAGGTGATCTGCTTCATCTGCTTGGCGTAGTTGCTGGTCGCCGACGGGATGGTCACCTTGCCGACCACGGGGTAGGTGGCGCTGGCCGACCCGTAGTAGTGCGTGATCTGGTCCTCGAGCACGCCCAGGTTCAGCTCGTTGTTGCCGTTGACCGGGTCGTAGGCGTCTTCGGCCTTGACCTTGGCCGCCTGCTGGTCAACGGACAGTCCCGGGGCGTGGCTGAAGGGCAGCGCGTTGGCGGCCGAGAGCGACCCGAACACCAAACCAGCGGCGGCGATCACGGAGCCGGCTAGAACCGGCGCCGAGCTACGGAGCCGTCGGATCATGAGTGACCTCCTGCGGATGAATTGGTTTTTGTACCTCGGTTTTTGTGTACAGATGGCGGACTTTGCCACGAACACCACGTAGCGGGCAAGCAATCTGCCGGCGTGGTTGTCTAACGCATAATCCGGCGGGCATCAAAGAGCTCTCCCAGAGCAGCCAGAGGGCAACGAGAGGAGGCCAGCATGGGCACTGTCCTGACGCAGGCGGCAGTATCACCGGCGGTGAACACGATCGGCGGGCAGGGATGGCGTCGGGCTGGCGAGCTCGGCGTGGCGCTGCTGCTCGCCGGGCCATCGGACTGGAACGGGAACTGCGCCAGAAGGATGCCGGGCTGCGGACCCACATCCTGGTCGGAGTCGGCGCGGCCCTGTTCATGCTCGTCAGCAAGTACTGCTTCACCGATGTCCTGGAAAAAGGCCTGATCGTCCTGGACCCCTCCTGGATGGCCGCGCAGATCGTCTCGGGTGTCGGCTTCCTCGGCGCTGGGCTCATCTTCGTCAGCCGCGGCGCGGTCCGCGCCTGACCACCACCGCCGCGATCTGGGTGATCGCGGCGGTGGGATCCGCCGCAGCGGCTGGCCTGCTGGTCCTGGCCGCGCTGACCACCGGGATCTAATTCGTGGTCACCCTGCTCCTGCCGATCGCCCGGCGCCTGCCGCTGACGGCACCGGGAACCTCGACCCTGCGGGTGCGTTACCCCGATGGGCACGGCATCTTGCGGCAGGTGCTGAACGAGGCCACCCAGCGTGGCTTTGCCATTGACGACTGGCCACCGAGCAAGTCACCCGGGACATGGCTCCCAGGGAGCAGACGACGGGCCAGCAATGGTCGCGGTCACCATGCACGTCCACGGCAGAAGCCCGGTCAGCGAGCTCGCGAGCGCGCTGACCGAGCTCGACCTGGTCGAGGCGGTCATCGCGACCGACCGTCAGGCTGCTGATGATTAACCCAATAGCCTCCGGCCAGAGGGCTGGTCTTAACGGCCACGTCCAGCTCCGGCCCGCACACTCCACGTAAAGTCTGGGTATGGCTGCGAACCGGCAGGAATTCGACCGTGACCTGGAGGCGGTCCACGCTCAGGTCTCCCGGCTGTTCGCCATGGTCGCGGATGATATTCCCGCAGCCACCCGGGCGCTGCTCAGCGGTGACGAGATGACGTGGGAAGCGGTGGCCGAACGTGATCATGTCATCGACACGGCATACGCCGAAATCGAGAACCTGGCCGCCCAGGCCATCCTGCTGCAGGCCCCGGTCGGCCCGGACTTGCGCCTGCTCCTGTCCGTGCTGCGGATCGTGCCCGAACTGGAACGCTCCCACGACCTGGTAACCCACATCGCCGCGCCCGCCAGGAACTGCACCCGGACCTGACCCCCCGCAGCCGCGGCCTCGTGGACCGGATGGCAAGCCTGGCCACTGGCATGTGGCGCCAGGCCATGGCGGCGTGGAATCACCGCGATGGCGCAGCCGCGACGCTGCTCCGCGAGCACGATGAGGATCTGGGACAGCTGCATGCCAGCCTGCTCAGCGAGCTGGGCTCGGGACAGATGAGCGTGCCGGTCACGATGGAGATGACGCTGGTGGCGCGGTTCTACCAGCGCCTAGGTGACCACGCTGTCAATATCGCCTGCCGCATGCCTTACCAGCTCAGCGTTATTCCGCAGCAGCACTAACTCTTCTGCGATGGAGAAGGACCGCTTCCTAAGGCGTCAGGAGCAAGCTCCGCCAAGAACGTCGTTGTGCGGGTGATGGTCTCACCGACGGACTGATCGGCGAGGTACATCCGGTAATGCTGATGGCGGGTGGTTTCCCAGGACCGGCCGCGCGGCGGCATCGATGCGCAGTCCGGGGCCGGGATCGGCCGCCAGGTCCAGGTGGCGACCGGGGTGTCGCCGGTGTCGCCGTCCCGCCCTGGCTCAACGAAGTCGGCCGGGTCGAGGTGGTAACCCATCCAGTTCCGCACAAACCTCAGCCCGGAGAAAGTCCCCTCGGTCACGCGGCGCGCCGCCGGGTCCAGCCGGGTGAGCGCGCGGTCATAGTCGCCGGGGTGGTAGCGGACCATGGTGGCATCGACCAGGGTGACCCACCAGACTGCCTCGCTGACCAGGGCCAGCGCTTCCGCCGGGCTCACTCCCGAGGCCTTTACCAGCCGCCCAGCGGTGTCCTCGAGGGCCATGATGGACCAGTCCAGCGGGGTATCACCATTGAGCTGCCCGATGGCATGCTCCCTGTTCCACGTGACGCGGCACTGAGAGGAACAAAACCGGGCATGCTCGCGGCGCGGCTCGAAGCGGGTGCCGCACTGCACGCAGGCCCGGAAATCTACCATTGCGTCATCGTATGCGGACCCAGGTGCCACCTACGGCCACGGCATCCTGGCAGGTCGGCGACCCGTTGGCGCTGTGACCCCGCCGCGATCATCGGTTCCGGGCCCTGTCGTGCGGTGCCGGTGAGATGGTGGCCGGACGGATGTCCGGTGGCTGGAGGAGGGCCTGGAGACGGTGTCGCGCTTGTATGCCGAACGGTTCGGCATCGACCGTGACGACAACTGGTTCGTGCTGAAGCTGCATGAGGAAGTCGGTGAGCTGACCCAGGCGTTCCTCATGCGCGCGGGCCAGGCCCAGGACAAGGGCCTGACGCCGGCCGACCTGGACCGGCAATTCCGGGCCGAGCTGGCCCAGGTGCTGGTCATGGCCCGGCATCTCGATGTCGACGTACAGGACGAGCTGGAATACAAGTGGCTGTCCAGGGACCCGACTGGGTGAAGGAGTCCTCGGCTAACGGTGACCACCAGACCGGATGCCGACATTCACCGGCGGCAGATGCCTGACGTCATGCTTGGTGATGTCGAGCTGGATCCCGGCGTCTAGCCTGTTCACCGCGCTCGCAGGGACAGCGTCGTTCTTGCCCAGCGGGTGTCCCGTGTGCACCAGCAGATAGGCGACCTGATGGCTTTCCGTGTCTGTGGCGACGCCGGTGAGGTGCCCGGCTATGCCGTCGAGAGCATGAACCGGATCATCGCCGCGCAGGGCTATTCGCCCGGCAGGGAGTACGTCGAAGGTGAAGCCTTGTGGCCGGGGATTCTTGACCGTGAAGCCGAACCGGCCGACGATCCGTCGCCCGCCGAGCATGCCCGGGTTGAGCGCGGGTTGTTCTCCGGCCCGCGGCGCCTGCGTCTTTTCGGCGTGGGAGAGCTGGAAGAACTCGGTTTCCGTGCAGCGCAGTGAGATCTCAGCTGACGTCGTGCCAAGCAGGTCGATCGGGACAAGCCGGCCGAGCTGATGGGGGTCGCTGGGCTCGGCCACCAGGTGGGTAACTGTCACGGTGGCCGGGTCGATGACGACCCGGCTTAGCTGGCCGCAGCCTCCATCGGTGCATCTGACCTGAGTCCCGAACATATACGGCGTCAGGTCTGCCATCGCGTCATCACCTCGCCCGCAGGCCTGATGTAACGGTGTCCGCCCGCAGAAACGGCAAACGGATCCTAGGCAGGCGGAGTTGCCGCGGCGGCCAGCTGGTCGATAAGGCCAAGCCGCGGGACGACACTGCGCGGCGGCAGCAGGGTGCCCGGAGTGGTGACAGCGTTGGCTCCGATCCGGGTCCCATCACCGAGAACGGCGCCGAACTTGGTCAGCCCGGTAGCCGCTGTTTGCGCGCCGATGCGGACGAAGATCCGTTTGTCGGTCAGTTCGTTGAAGTGGTTAGCCAGAACGGCCCCGGCCTCGAGGTTCACGCCCTGGCCGATGATCGAATCCCCCACATAATTGCGGTGCGCTGCCGCGGAGCCCTTGAAGAACAGCGATGCTTTGACCTCGCAGTGCGGGCCGACAGTCACGTCTTCGTCGAGCCATGTTCCCGCGCGCAGCAATGCGCAGGGGCCGATCCGGCACCCAGCCGAGATGATCACGGGACCGGTCAGCACGGCAGAACCGGCTACGTCGGCGGAACGATGGACGGCGATCTCACCGGCCCGGTGGAAATCACCGGGCACCCGGTGCAGCGCCTCCCGGATCAGGGCGTCGATCTGGCCGACTATCTGCCACGGGCTCAACGCGCTGATTTCACCTGGGAACCGGTTGGCCGCACTGACAAACTGAGAGATAAGAGTTCTCTGCATCCGCTCATCCTCCTGCGGTGGCCAGCACTGAAGCGACACCGTCGCGATGAGTATGAGTTGCAGCTTGCGGCTGGTGTTCGCCGGGTGAAACGATGGCCGGGTGCTGCCTGCTGACCAGCATGTGCATACGCAGCGGTCGGCTGACGCGCTCCGCGCGGTCGATGTCGGCGCTGTGAGGCGCCGGCATGGCTTCCCGTCCGGGCACCGGCGGCAGGTCAGCCAGGGCGGGTGCCTCGTCGGCCGATCCGTTTATACCCGGCGGTGCCACCGGCGGGCCGCTCCGCGGTCACAGGCGGCCCGGCGGCGGGCTGCTCGCCTATCGGCGGTTCGGTCCGCGCGCCGGAACCGGCTCCCGCGATGTCCCTTCCGCGGCTCCCGTACTCTCCCTGGCGGCCGGGGCACCAGTATCGGTCCTGCCCGCACCGGTCATGCCCGGGCCCGCCGCGTCCGCGCCGGGCGCCCCGGTATGGGTGAATACGTCTGCGATCGCAGGCCCCAGCTGGCCGGCGCCCCGTGCACGGAGAACAACCCGCGCCTGCCAGGAGTTGGCGACCGCCGCCGCAGTGATCAAGATCATCGTCATGATCGGCATGATGATGACGATCGCCCAGATAGCGGCGGGCGATGCTGTTGTCCGCATTGCTTCATTCATACTGCCCCCTGATGCCGTTGCCCGATTCCTGTCCGTTCGTCCCAGTAACGTCGCAAGCCCTTCATGGCCTACTGGGGTGCCGCGTCACGCTTGGTCACGTTGCCCTCGGCGCTTTGCCCCTGGTGGAGGCTTGGTCATGCAGGTGCCTGCGCCGGCCGGCCAGAGCCGCTCGCAGCAGGCGCTGGGGTCTTGGCTCGATCCGCTCTGCTGGGGTATGGCATCGTCACGTGTCAGCTTGGTGAAGAACGTGAACATCGCGTCCAGGCGGGGATCATCAGCCAGAAGCTGCTTCCTGGCCCGGTTAGTGCCCTCTGCTGGCGGCCGGGCGATCCCGCGGGCGGGCAAGAACGCGGGCCGGGGGCAGGGCAGCCGGGATCGTGTGGTTGCCGGTCCTGCTGGGTTCATTGCTGCGCTGGGCTGGGGCCGTGGGCCTGGGTTGCGTTCATGGAAAACATGGCTCACGGCGCCTCCGGCTCGGCAGTTCGTAAGGGAACCGCTGCCAGGGTCCGGAGCAACTTTTACAGCTGACAGGACTTCGGCGGTGCCGGAGTTCCAGCTCGACTAAAACGACCATACCTCATCTTGCTGATTAACTATGACTCATCAGCATGAGGATCTCAGGGAGTGCAGACGCCGGCACTGCGCGGCTGTGGTGTTGATCAGCGACCACGCTCTGGGCAAAACCGCGACGGTCCACGCGGTCATCGAAACCCACTGATGGCCTGCAGTTCACTGCCGCTCGGGTGGTACCGGTGGGATCGCAGCATCGTCTCTTTGTGTGCGCGGGTGCTGGCGGTGCGGTTGGTACTGTGCCGGAGGCAGAAGTTCTGGGGCGACGCCGCCGGCGAATGCGCGGGTGACGTCGGTGGGGTGCTGGTTGGTGTTCCTGGCGCCGTAACGGATCATCGTGAGGGCGCGGTCCATATCGATGCCGCATCGCTCGGCGAGCTTTCCCTCGGGCTGCTAGGTGGCGACCCGGCTGTTCCGTGCGGCCTAGAGCTGCCCGGCGGCGGTGTCGCTGCGGCGGACGTTGCGCTCGTGCAGCAGGCCGATGGTGGCCACGTCGGCTAGCGCCTGGGCGATGCGCAGGTCCGCCCGGGCGAACGGGCTCGGCTCGGCGCGGAACAGGGTCAGCACGCCGATGACATGATCCCCCAGCCGTATCGGCAGCGCCTGCACCGTCCGGATGCCAGCCTGCGTGGCCGCTTGCGCGAACCGGGGCCACCGCTGGGCCGGCCCGGCCATGTCTTCAGCAGCGACAGGCTGGCCGATGCGGAAGCAGTCCAGGCCCGGTCCCTGTTCGTTCTGCAGCAGGAAGAGCTTTATCAGCCCGGCTTCGTCAGCATAGGCAGCTGCTACCCGCAGCTCTCCGCGGGGCCGGCGCACCACGACCCCTGCCGCGGACGCGGCCAGCAGCCGGACGGCCCGGCCGGTGAGCATGTGCAAGAAACGGGGTACGTCGAAGTCCGGGACCATCGTGTCAGCTGGAGCGGTGAAAGTGCCGTCCCGCAGGCAGCTGGTCAGATCCGCAACGGCGGCCTTGACACTGCCCAGGACCCAGAACACCTCATCTACGCCGGTCAGCGCCAGCAGCCGTCGCGCATGCGGCTGCGGTGCGGCCAGCACCACATCACCGTAACGGCGCCGGGCCAGCTCCTGCACCCCGCGCAAGGCGCCAAGCGAGCTGCAATCGATGAAATCCAGCGCCGACATGTCGATGACCAGATACCGGCCTGGTGTTACCAGGGCCGTGATCGCCGCCTCGGTTTCCGCCGCCCCACAGACATCTAGTTCCCCGCGCAGGGCCACGACGACATGGCCATTGCATTCGCTGGTATTTAGTTTCACACCCGGCATGAACGCAGCCCTCTGTCACAAACAGCCGAGGGCAGGGGCTGGACCCGGTGGCACCTTCCTAGACACCCGCTTCTACCCGTGTGCAGGCATAAAACTGGCTGCGGCCTGATGCCCCAGCCCAGCCGCCGGTACCTGGTTCCACACCCCCGTAACGCGGTGGATCGCAAACCGGCCGTGTCATGAGCCCGGAGCCGGAACTGGAGGCGATGTACGCAGACGGCTGCTGAGTGCGGTTACCACGTCGGTCATCGTGTCGAGGGGGTTGGTGGCTGCGATATCGCGGCGCAGACGGTCGGCCTGCCGGCGGTATTGGCTGTCGGCCAGGAGGTCGCGCGCTGCCGCCGCAATAGCGGAGGGGGCAGGGGTCCCAGTTTGGAGATCGATGCCGCACCGGTTGTAGGCCACGCGCGCTGCGACTTCTGCCTTGTCGGCGGTGTCACCGGCAACGATCAGCGGTACCCCGTGGGCCAGTGCGTGCTGCACGCCGCTGTAGCCGCCGTTCGTCACCATGACATCCACCGAAGGCAGCAGCAGGTCGTAGGGGAGGAACTCGGCGATGCGCGCGTTGGCAGGAACCGGTCTGGGTACCGCGCTGGCTGGCCGGCCGCCGGTGCTGACCACGACAAGCACGTCGTCGCTGGCCAGGCCCCGGATGGCCTGCCCTATCAGCCGGTCCAGATCGGCGTTGTCCCAGGTGCCCTGCGTGACGTGGACGACGGCGCGGGCGGAATCAAGATCGGGCCACCATCCCGGCAGCGTCGCAGCGGGCGCCGGAGCGGGCAAGACGGGCCCGGTGAAGATGACCGAGTCCGGCAGGTCGGTCCGCGGGTATTCCAGCGCTGGCACGGAAAGCTGCAGCATCGCCTCGGCCAGCCTCGGCCAGTCGGGAAGGAACACCGGGATGGAGCCGCTGCCGAGTGTGCGCAGAACCCGGTTGGCTTGTGCTTGCGTGCCGCCGAATAGCAGATGCTGCACCACCCAGTTCATGGCCCGGTAATCCACACCGGCCGTGCCCGGCTGGCGGGCCATGCCGAACGGCGCCGTGTCGGCGCTGGAGAGCATAAGCGGGGTCATGTTGCAGACGATCACCGGTGGGCGGGCGGCCGTGGCCAGCAGCAGGGGCAGCGCTCCGGTGAAGCCGACGTCCACCAGGATCGCGTCGAGGCCGCCGGTCCCGGGAGCGGCGGCCTCGGCAAGTGCCGCGGTAAGGGCCTGGAACTGGGCAGCCATCGGCGTGATGAACAGCGACCGCATCTCGGTGCGGCCGCGCTGCCACCTGCGCAGCACCCGGGGGACCGGTGGCCGGTCGAGCGTCACCGTGGCCGGCTGGCCGTTGATCGCGCCGCTGGGTGGTAGCGGCAGCAACGGCATGCCCGCCGATCCCACCAGGCCGGCGAAACGCGTGCCGGTGAGCATTGCTACCTGATGCCCACGCCCGGCCAGGTGCTGCCCGATGCGCACCATCGGCATCACATGCCCAGGGACCGTACTGGCCGCCAGCAGGTAACGATTCACAGGCCCTCCTATCAGTTCCGTGCTGGGGAACCGTAGGCAACGACGTTGTCGTAGTAGTGGTGGGTGGTGTCGTTGAAGGGGCCGCCGCAGGTGATGATGACCAGCCGGGCGCCGGTTCCCTGCCAGGTGAACAATCCGGCCGGTACATGGCCCTTGGCGTAGGTGCGTACGCAGTCGATCTTCGAGCGCTCCGGGCCGCCGGTGGTCTGGACGCGGATCTGGGCTCCTGGGTGCAGGTTGCGCACTTCGTACAGGGCGCCTGGCCCGTGTCCTTCCATGTCGACGTGCCCGTCAATGACCAGTTCGGAGGTGGATGGCATCCACCAGCCGACATCGGCGGGGTCGCCGGGCACGGCCAGGGTGCCGGCCGTGATTGTCTCGGGTGCGCCGTGCCGATACCTGCAGGCTGGGGATCTGGATCGACTGTGCGCCGACGGGCAGCACGGCCGGCATGACCTGGGCTGACGGCACCGGCGGCCGCGCTGGCAGGTCGTGGGCCAGGGTTCTTCCCTCGGGGCTGACTGCTGGGCGGGTGGCGGCGGGTGCCGTGGTGGCCGGGGCGGCCTGGGCCCAGGCTGGCGCGGGCCCGGCATCAGGCAGCCGCGACTGGCGGTCACCGATGCCCCAGGCAGCCACCGCCAGGAGTGCCAGCCCGGTCGCCACCGGCGGGATCCACCAGCGGCGGCCATGCCGCTGGTGGATCTGTCCCGATGTCACCGGTCAGCGGGTGGCGAGCCGGCGGCGCACGCCGAACGCGCCGGTGCCGGCCAGCAGCACCAGGCCTGCCGCGCCCGCGGCGAGCCACGGGGCGTCGCTGGCGGGCTGGGTTGCGGCCAGGCCGCCGGTGCCGGCGTTGACGCCCGGTGCACCGGAGGCTGACCCGCCCAGGGCGGCGTAGTCGCTTTCGGCCATCTGCAGGTGCTTTTCGGCCACCGGCAGATAGATTTCGGCGTTGGCCTTGACCGCGGCGCTGGAACCACTGGCGATCTCGGTCCTGGTCGCGCTGATGCTCAGTTCGTGGCCCTTGATCTGGGCCGCATCGTAGGTCGCGTCGAATTGGCTGGAGGCCACGGACTTCAGCTCAGCCGCCTGGGCCTGCTGGGTAGCGCTGGGCGCGGCAGGCAGCGTGATGCCTCCTGTGCCGCGACCTTCTTCAGGGAGGCCAGCGCCGTGGTGTGGTCACTGATGGTGACTTGCGCCATCATCTTGGTGCCGAGTGCAGAGCCCGCTGCCCGGCGATCTGGCCGATGGCGATCTCCGCCAGGTCGGTCTGCGCCGTGGCCTGCGCCCAGCTGGTGTCTTGGGCCGCCGCGGCCGCGGCCCGCGCCTGGCCGCAGGCGACGGTGGCCGCCCCCGCAGGCACCGTTCCCATCAGCAGCCCGGCCCCGATGGCCAGGCCGGCCACTGAGACGGCCGCGGCCGTCCTGATTCGTGATGTCACGTCTGACTTCCTCGCTTTAACATAGTTGATAACTATGGGCATGGACCGGCTTCCGATTCTTAGCGCAGGGATGCCGGGCATTCGGGTATCCCTCGGGTAATGGACGACGGCCTGCCTTTTCAGCACATCGCTATATGCAATCGGGCTGCCGGGCCGCAGGATAACCCGGCAGGGTGGTGCTACGTCTGCGCCGCCGTGCTGGCGTCTGATATTTGTCAGGCATCGCCCGGCAGGAAATATCGCAGATAATTTTCCGGGGTTATGCGATTAGTTCGTGGGGAACGGTCAGCAGGATTTCCTGACCGTCGCTCGATGCCAGTTGCCGAGGGCGGGCGCCCAGCAGGTGGCGGCCAACAAACAAGTGGCTGCGGGCGGTGGGATTGCGGCCCGGTCAGGACGGCTCGCCGGACTCTGACCACCCACGCGGGAACCAGCCAGGGCGCCCAGGTCATGCAGTCCCTCGGGGCGCTCGGCCGGCGACCGGCCGTCGCGCATAGTGACCGCAGTCGGGCCTTCCCGGCCGTACTGAGATATGAAACGTTGACGGTCATTTCCCAGCACCTCCGGTGCGGCAGGAGCCCCTGCCGCCGAGCTCTGGAGTGGCGTCAAGCATGTGCAGAGCAAGCTTAATCGCATGCCGCAGGATAGGTTAATCATCTTGATGAGCTTTGGCAAGAGGTGCATCGTCCCGACGCACTCGAGACCCGGGTTGTTGTATGGCTGGCCCTGGTGAAGCGCATTCTGCGGCAGTGAGCGGTCTCGAGTTCCGCGGCTGGGATGTGCCGCATACCGGTTCGCCATCGATCCCGCCGGCTTACACACGTATGTCGGCAGCGTGTGTCAGCTGGCGATCGCGGCCCGGGGCCTGAGCCCACCATTTGCCTGCTCGAGGACGGCATCTCCCCTTGGTGATGGGTGGCGGCCCGAGTAAGCCGCGCCGCGGCGCACTACCCGGCCCCCGGCGGCTAAACACGGACGGAACGCTGCCTGCGCGCGTTCACTGAGCCTTTTTCATCCCGGTAGTGAGGGGTTCGTCACGGTCTGGTGAAGCCACGGCGTGTCGCCGCTGGCAGCGAAGAAGCCCCCGGTAGATGAGGCAGTCGACCAAAACGACCTTCATCGCCACCGGGGGCTTCCGTGCTTTTCTACCGTGCTGCGCTGCCGTTGTCCCGCAAGACCCTTACCTTCGTGTCCGGGATCATCCGCCGCCACCGGGCCGCGATCGGGTCGGCCTGGCGGAAACTGAACTCGGGGCAGCAGGCGCTCCTGGCCCTGGCCTATCTGCGCAGGGGCGAGACATTCGCCGGGCTGGCCGCCGGGTTCGGGATCGGCACCACCACGGCGTGGCGGTACGTGAACGAGACCGTGGAGCTGCTGGCCGCCCGGGCGCCGAAGCTCCGCATCGCGGCCCGGGACGCGATGAAGGCCGGGTACGCCTACGTCGTCCTCGACGGGACCTTGATCCCCGTCGACCGGGTCGCCGCAGACCGGCCGTTCTACTCCGGCAAGCACAAGAAGCACGGGATGAACCTGCAGGTCATCGCCAGCCCCAACGGCGGCATCTTGTGGGTGTCCGGGGCGCTGCCCGGATCGGTGCACGACAAGAAGGCCGAGTGGATCTGGGGCGTGCTGGCCGAACTGGAAGCCGCCTGCCTGGTCGTCCTGGCTGATAAGGGCTATCAGGGCAGCGCACGCCAAGATCCCGTACCGGGGCAGGAACAAACCAGAATCACAGAAGCAGGCCAATAGGGCCCATGCGAAGCTCCGGGCACCCGGCGAGCGCGCGAACGCCCAGCTCAAAACCTGGCACGTCCTCCGCAAGCTCCGCTGCTGCCCCTGGCGCGCCGGCCAGCTCGCCAAGGCCATCCATGTATTGCAAATCCGCGAAGCATAACCGGGATGAAAAAGGTTCACTAGCAGCCGCCGCAGGAGGCTTCGACTTGGCCTTGGCTGGGAGCCAGGACGACGAGTCGTTCTTCTCCGCCCCCGGTGAGCTTGCCGGACAGCGGACCAGCCACGGCCACGATGATCGGCCAGAAGACCACCACGGCCCATTTGGCCCGGCGTCCACTAAGCGCCTATCCATAAGTTCTGCGCGTAACCCGCTGTGAGACCGGAGGCCGTGGGGCGTTGACATCAGCCTCGCCGGGGGTTGGATCGAGGTTGCCTCCGACGTCCATCTGCCCGGCGAGGTCGTGGTCAGTATGCGCCCGGTTAGCGTGTTCGCCAAAGGTCCTGGCAGCGAGATCGAGCAGCTGCAGGCTGACTTGCAGGGCCGGTGGCGGCAGGCGGCGCGGGCGGTGATGGTGCTGCTGTCGGCGCACGGCTTACCGCCGGCCCAGATCGCGGCGCTGCTGGACTGCCACCCGGCCACCGTGCGCCGCTGGATCAGCCGGTTTAACAGCGAAGGGCTGGCCGGGCTGGCCGACCGGCCCCGGTCCGGGCGGCCACGGCGGCGGCCGCCGGCTGACTGGCCGGATCACCGCGCTGCTCGAGCGGCCGGGCCCGTGGACCCTGCCTCACATCCGGCGGTACCTGGGCTGGCCGCAGGTCAGCATGCGGACGCTGTACCGGCGGGTCCGGCTGGTGGCGGTATGGCGGCGGCCCAAGCTGACCGCTCGCGGCGACCCTTACCATGACCACGTGGTGGCCCAGATCGTGGCCCGGCTGATAGCACTGCCCCGCCGGTCAGTGTCCTGGCCGAGGACGAGACGCACCTGAACCTGCTGCCGCATGTGCGGGCCAGCTGGACGCTGCGCGGCGCCCGTCCGCAGATCCTGACCCCGGGCACGAACCGGAAAATCACCGTGCTCGGCGCACTCGAGGTGAGCACCGGCGCGTGGGTGTACCGGCTGGGCCGCCGCTGCGCGGCGGACTTCATCGCCCTGCTGGACCAGCTGCTCCTGGCGTTCCCGTCCGCCCCGGCGATCGTCGTGATCTGCGATAACGACAGCATCCACCACGCCCGCAAGGTCACCGCCTACCTGAAACGGCATCCCCGCCTGGAGCTGCTGTACGGCGCCCGGTACAGCCCCAACGACAACCCGGCGGAACGGATCTGGGCCGCGCTCAAGAACTACGTGGCCAACACCGCCGTGACCTGGCCCGGACGGCTGAGACAGATCCACTCCTTCTTCCGCAACCGCTCACCGGACCAGATGCTCGCCACCGCTGCGCCCTGGACCAGCCCATGGCTACCGCCTCGTTACGAGCAGAACTTCTGGAATGCCGCTTAGCCACGGAAATGAGCGTGCGGGCTCGGCTCATAGTGATCCTTCAGTGAATTGCTGGTCTTATGAATCAGCTGGGCCGCTAGCCTGGGCTTGCCGCCACCGCGTGCGCATCAGACGTCGTTCTTTCTCGTCGTAGCCGCCCCAGATTCCGAACTCCTGGCCGGTGACCAGGGCATATGTCAGGCACGATTGTTGAACTGGGCAGCCGGCACATAGAGCTTTGGCCTGGTGGATCTCGATCAGGGCTTTGCCGGTCGACCCGATCGGGAAGAAAAGCTCGGTGTCAGTATGGCGGCACGCTGCTGATTCTTGCCAGGGCGCACGTTCGCGGTGGGCACTATCGACTTCCGGGAAGATGGCCCTCGCCAAGGACAGACTTATGAAGGCGCTGGTCACGATGTTTCTCCTCGGTGGTAATTCCGTGACGGATACGGCACCAGGGCCGAAGCAACCCTGGTGAATGAACTTGCCGATGCGGCGGTGCTGAAGAGCCCGCGGCGGAAGCGGCTCGCCGACGCGCCGGGCGGCTTGGAGGCCACTGGGATGAAAGGATCCAGCCGGGAGGTGTGGGGCAGCAAACTCCGTCAGCCAACTCGGCGGCTGGCCCGGTTCTGTGGTTGCATCGCGCCGCGGCGGCACCGCGCTTACCCGTCTGCTCTGGGCTATCGGGCTGGCCGACCGGGACACGGCCGGCTGGGCGGGAGCGTTGCCGGATATGCGGCTCATGACGCCTCCGGTGCGACGATCTTGACGGCGGGTCGCTACCAGGGTCCGGAGCAGCTGAAGAGCTGATATCGCTAGGAAGGTGCCGAGAACACCAGCCCAGCTAGCTGTTAATGTATATCACCCTGACTGAATGGCGATAGTCACCATGACTAGCTTTGATGCTCCCCACGGCGGCGGTGATCCGGCTGTGCTGTCGATCAGCGAGGTCTCCCAGCGGACCGGGATACCGGTCGCCGGGCTGCGTAACTGGGAGCAGCGTTACGGTCTGCCTCGTCCGCAGCGTTCGGCCAGTGGGCGACGCCGCTACCGGGAAGCCGACTGCGCCCTGCTGGCCGACGTCCTGCGCCGGCGCGCCGGCGGCCTGTCCCTTCGCGTTGCGATGGCACAGGCAGTTACCAGTGCCGGCGAAAACCCCGAGCAGTCGATCTTCGCCGGGCTCCGCCGGCTTCATCCCGGCCAGCGTGTCCACGTCCTGAACAAGGCGATCCTCCTAGCGGTGAGCAGGGCGATAGAGGACGAATGCTGTGCCCGCGCTCAGCGGCCGCTCCTGCTCGGGTCCTTCCAGCATCAGCGCTTCTACCAGGCCTCTGCATCTCGCTGGGCGGACATGGCCCGCAGCGCAGAGCAGACGGTCGTCTTCGGCGACTTCGAGCACGTCCGTCAGCTGCCTGGTCCGCTCACGGAGATACCGGTCCCCGAAAAGTCCCCGCTCCGGCGGGAATGGGCCCTGGTCTGTGACGCGCCTGACCACCCGGCATGCGTAGCGGGATGGGAACTTCCCGGGCAAGGCGAGCGCCGTGACCCGGACCGGATCTTCGAGGTGCTGTGGTCAGTTGATCCCCAGATAGTCCGCAGCGCGGCCCGGATCGGCGCCCAGCTGGCAGCCGCGGCCGACCCAGCGCTGGCCGGACAGCTCGAAGCCCGGCTCAGCGGGGAACCGGGCCCCAGTTCCGCCGATCTCCGCCGGGCAAGCAGCCTCCTCGAACGGACCCTCGACTACGTCGCCATAACCCCCCGGTCAGACCTGCGCCGCGCTGGGCAAGACGGCACACAACCGGGCTAGGCAAGACAGCGGCTGTTTCAGGTCACCGTAGGGCCCATCTTTCTCGACCTCGCCGGCGGCCGAATGCCGTTCGCGGGCAAGCTGGAATGAGCTGAACGTCTATTTCACCAGTCCATCGCCTCTTGCCGAGTCTCTTAATGACGACTAAAATTAGCTAAATACACGCGATTGCGGACGTGTGTCCAGTCCGCGCGTGCTGGCTGCTGCTCCAGACCCTGGTGGCAGGGATCGTCACCCACACCAGAGGAGCCTAGTTAGTGATTGCTGTTTTCGTATGGCTGTGTGGCCGGGAAGGCCCGCTGACCACGGTGCCCGCCCGCGGCAAATGGAGCGTTACCCGCTCCCCACTGGTGGTGTCGTGACCCGGGGGACCTGGGCGGTTCCCGCGCGGGACGGTAGTACCGGGCTGTACGACCCCGGCCCGGAATCCGGTGAGGGGGCGGCGGACCCGGTGCTGGTCCGGCGCGGCCAGCGGGGTGACCTTCAGGCCTTCGATGAGCTGATACGCCGTCACACCGTGCGGGCCTATTATGTCGCGCTCGCCGCGCTGCACGATCACCACGATGCGCAGGACACCGTGCAGGACGTGTTCCTGGCCGCGTGGCAGGGACTGGCCGGGTTCCGCGGCGAGGGTGAGTTCGGGACCTGGTTGCACCCCCATCATCACCCGGCTAGCCCTGAATAAGGCCACCCGCCGCCGCCACACGGCCAGCCTGGACCAGGTAAGCCAGACCACAGGAACACGTGCCGGCCCGGCCGAGACAACGGAACGGGCCGCCGCCGCCCGGTCTCTGCGAGAGGCGGTGCAGACGCTCCCGGCCGCGCAGCAATCCGCGATCACCCCTGTTTTACCTAGATGGCCTGTCCTGCGACCGCATCGCCGCCCTGACCCGCACCACCAGCCCTGCCGTCCGCAGCCACCCTGCACCGCGGCCGCCGCACCCTGGCCGCCACTCTCAAAGCTGGCGCTGACTAAGTGATCTGTGCAGCACCCGTGAACATCTCGCCCTGGCCCGCCGCCCGGCGCGGCCCACCCGATCTTGCACCAGCCACCACAGAGAGAGGGACTCTTCTGATCAGCCTGTTATGGCCGGACTGCCGCCACATCCCAGCGCCATCTGGTGACAGGGCGGGAGGCAGTGCCACTGCCAGCACCCAAACGACGACGTAGACAGCGGAACGAAGGAGATGCCGATGCCGAAGACCAGCCGGTACCAGCTGCCGCTAGCGGGCGAGCTGCCCGGTACCCTGAAGCGCTCACCGCAGGAATCCCAGGAAGCGTTCACCAGGGCGCTTGCCGCGGCCGTGCAGGCACACGGGGAAGGGGACCAGGCGGTTCGGGCCGCCTATACCGAGTTCAAACGGTCATACGAGAAACGGGGCGACCACTGGATCCCGAAACAGGCCTTCTCCCCTGAGGGCTAACGCCTCGCGAAACCCTGGCGGCCGATAACTTACCGCCCGCCGCGCGCGGGGTCAGGCAACACGCCGGGGTTCGGCGGCCCCGGGCTCATTCGAGGTCTTTCGCGTCTCCGGCCAGGAGGGGGAAGAAGTGACCGGCGATGTCTCTCAGAACGCCGACGATCCGGCTGGGCGGGAGATCTGCTCCGGGGTCGGTGAGTTCGGCCCCGAGCTGCACCCCCATCTCCCTGGCCCGGGCGATGATAGCCGGTGCCAGGCCCTTGCCCAGGGTGCTCAGGCCCTTGCCGACCACCTCGAGGTCCATCGTCCAGTCCGGCACGGGACGCGCCTGGGGGACCGCCCAGGTACTGGGGTCGCGGGGCGTGGCGCGCGAGAAGACGTGATCGAATGTGCGAGCCGCCGCGTCTCTCCCGGTGAACGCCTCCCCGAGCCCCCACGTCTTCCGCAGCGTGGCGATCAGCGAGGTGTGCCGGTACTCGTCGTTATATACCGATCCCGGTTCGACCCACGGTGACACGATGACAGCCGGTACCCGGTACCCGGAGCGGTCGAAGGCGAAGCCGAACTCGCCGGGCGGCGCGGCCGGGTCTGGCGGCGGGACCGGCCCCGGCGGGACGTGATCATAGGTGCCCCCCGGCTCGTCCCACCCGATCAGCAACGCGGTGTTCCACACATTCGCGCCCGTCTGGGACGTAGCAGACCGGTAAGCGGCATACACCCGCGACAGGAACACCTCACCCGACAGCATCGAGGACGGGCTGTCGACCTCGATATCCACCTTGTCCGAAAATGACCGGCCCATCGCCGGGTGGTAGTCACCGTGGCCCGCCGCCATGTTCGGCTCGATCAGTGAGAAGGCCGGCAAGGTGCCCGCCGCAGCGTCTTTCTCGAACTGGGCGAACGGCACGAAGTGGGTGGCCAGCCGGTGCTCCAGCCGGGGGAAATGGATCATCCCGGTGAACGAGACCGGCATCGGCTCCATGACGTAGACCTTCCAGGTCCTGCCTCGGGCCTCCAGCCGGTCGAAGATCGTCTCGGCGTCGTTCTTCTCTAGCCACTTGCGGATCGGGCTGTTCACCACGAAGCCCGATGAGGTAGCTGCCGTCCAGAACGACCGGTTCATGAACGTCTGGGACGGCACCTCGCAGAACCAGTGATCGAAAACCCCGAAGTCCCGGGCGATGCCGTTGAGCACCGGCAGCTGGTCGGGGGTGCAGCCGGTCATGATGTGGGCGTACTCGTCATAGGTGGGCTGGCGGCCGGTCTCGCCAGTGAAGGTGGAGATGTAGTCGGTGACGAATCCGTCCATCGCCGGTGCCGTCCCCGGCGGCGGCGCATTCCACGGCGCCGCCGCGGCCTCGCCGATCTTGAACCGGTTATGGTCATCAAGGATGCCGTACAGCTGGGTGTTGGTGTGGTAGTACTCCTCACCCGAGTCCGGGTTCGGCGAATCCATATCGGTGGCGACGGTGTACGGAACGACCTGGCGGTCAGCGCCGTGCTCGGCCCACGCCGGAATGGGGTTGCTCAGGTTCTTGCCGATGACCCCGTCGAAGGTCTTGCCGTCCCCAGGGCCATATAGGTGCCCGAGCACATTGTCCAGGGAACGGTTCTCGAACAGCACCACCACGATGTGATCCAGGGCGTGGGACCTATCTGGTGCGGGCATCAGCTATCTCTCCTCACCCTGCCGGCTGTGAGTGCGGCCAGTTCCAGGGCCCCAGCGGCGTCCCTAAGCCTCGGGGTCCGCCAGCGGCCCACCTAGAGATCATGGCCCGTGCCCGGCCCCGGGTCATCACCCGCCACAGGTGATCCCGATCTGAAGACCCACGGCGCCTAGCGGCGGCCCGGCAAACAGCCCTAGGACCCCGGGGGTGACAGGGGTGGACGGGGGACACTGCCACCTAGCCGAGAAGCCCGTGGCAAGAAAATACCCAGGTCACGGCGGCAAGGATGCTGCGCAGACTGAGATGCCGGCACTCTGACACGGAAGCGGCCACTGGCTCAATCTCACTTTGGCCCGGGATCAAGCAGTCGCGCGTTGGCGCGGCATCGCCGAGCACGTGGCCTGCGCAATACGGGCGCGCTCCAGGCGTATCGCCGAGATGTCCCCGCCATGCCGTCCAGCAGCGATGGGACCGTGCAAGTAGCCAGGGTCGGACGCTCATATCAGTGCGCGCTCCAGAATCTGCCGGTTTCGCAGCATCCATGACGCGCTGCGGATTCGCCAGGTGACGGCCCACAAGACGGGATAACCGGACGGGTCCACGGCGGTCGCATTATCAGGAGTAACGCCGTACCGGACGGCTTCGGATCGGGCGCTGTGCACCGCGAACTCGATCATCCGGTCGACGAAACCGGCCCGTTCCGCCGCGGGCAGGCCATAGGCGTCAAGAAGCAGCCGGACTTGCTGGCTACGGCGGGCAGCGGACGGCAGGCCGACCCGTTCTGCGATGTCGTCGTCATGCAGCTGAGCGTTCAGCCAGGTGGTTTCGGCCAGCTCCCACAGAGCATCGACTGGCCCGGCGAATTCCCAGTCGATGAACGCGACGGGGATGCCGTCCTGGGCGACGACGTTCCACGGCCCCAGATCGCCGTGACCGATCACCGGATGATCGCCGGGCAGGAGGCGGGCGAACGAGGGCTGCCAGCTCGCGTCGGCAGGAGGCTTGAAGGACTCCGTGGCGCCGTGCAGTCGGCGCAGGAGGGTGCCAATAGCGCTGATGGCCGGGTCGGCCCAGGCTCTGGGGTGCGGCGTTGTCCCGGGGATAAAGGTGATCGCTTCCCGGCCATCGGCATCGAAGCCCTCACCGACAAGACGAGGGGCGCCCTCGAAACCGACTGCCTCCAGATGCTTGAGCAGTGCCATCACCGAACGGCTCCATGGTCCAGCCGTCCGCAACACCACGTCCTGGCGCCGGTGGGCCTTGGATGCACCCGCACCGTTACCCCATATGGCCAGGGGCGTTTCGTCAGTGTTCACAGCCGCAGCTTGCCAGCGGGAACAGAAGGCGACCAAGTGAGTTTTCATATGATCACGCAACCATCCGGCGTGTCCCCGAAATGTCCCCGGACCACCGTCAACAGCCGACGGCCGCCGCCAGCGGCAGACTATGAACCTGAAGCTAGCGCACGCTTTGAACTCGCGAGCAACCCACCAGAACACGCTCGTAATGCGTAGGTCATGACGCTCACGACCGGTCGTCGACCGCCGGGCTCGCGGTGGTGGCGTAGAAGGTGTGAATATGGATGAGGCCGTCGCGGATCACAAATGTGCCCGTCCCGCGGTCGGCGAGGATTTCGATGAGGGCGCATCAGCAGGTCTCCTGCTGAGTGAGCATGCGGTGGGTGAGGTCGAGCCGGGCCTGGGCCTGGTTCGCGCGCAGGCGGCCAGCGGCCTGGAGGGTGGCCAGGCCGTGCAGCGCCGACCAGGCAACCTCCGCCCGGGTGCCGTCGGCATCCGGGAATGCGTCGCGGATGCCCGAGAACGCACGCCGGAGCGGTCCGGGGATGTCGTCGGCCGCGAAGGCCAGCCCTGAGGGCAGCGAGAACATCGCCTCATAGACCCGGGGGTGCGCGGCGGCGAAGTCGAGGTAGGCGCGCATCCGCGCCATGGGCGAGGCCGCAACCGCCTCGAGCGCCGCGGCGACGTCACTGAAGCCGCCCAGCGCCACCGCGTCGATGAGCGCCTGGCGGCTAGCAAAGGCCGAGTAGAGCACCGGCTGGGTGACCCCGAGCTCCCCGGCGAGCCGGCGCATAGTGACGGCGGCCCAGCCGTCGGACTCGGCCAGGTCGCGGGCGGCGCGGATGACCTGATCGCGTCTCAGCTCGAGGTCTGGAGCGGGTCTTGGTGACATGACAATAGAATAGCATTGTTATATAACGTTGCTAGAGAACAATCTGAAAGGTTTTTCACCATGCATCTCGCTGCCCTGCTGGTCGCGCTCATCGGTTGTGTCGCCATCATCGCCATCGGCATTCGCTTCCTGCTGGCACCTCGGCAGGCGACGCTCGCCTTCGGTGTTGCCCCGGACAATCTCCGCGCCCTGACCGAGATCAAGGGTGTCCGCGACATCACCTCCGGGGCGGTGCTGCTCGTGGTCTGGGCGGCCGCCGGTCGCACGGCACTCGGCTGGGCCTTGATCGCCGCGGCGCTCACGCCGGCGGCGGACGCGCTGATCGTGCTCACCAACCGTGGGAAGCCCTCCACCGCGCTGGGCATCCACGGCCTCACGGCTGGACTGCTCGTCGCGGCCGGCCTATTCTGGCGCTCGGGTGAGCGGTCGCCGGCGATCAGCGGGTCGAGCGGCGATCACGGCGCCGGTGAGCTCATCGATGCCCGCCGCCGACGCGACCGGGTCCGGTCCGGGATGAGACGCGACGCGCGGCCGCGTAACTCAGGATTCGAGGTCAACGGGCAGATAATCCTGGATCCGGTCGTTGCCGACGGCGACGTCGAAGCTCTCATCCCCATCGGTTCGATTCCGATACGCAGCCCCACTCCAAGATCCGTGATCTACCCGGAATTTCCGTCTGCCGCCGCTTTGCGCTCACCCGAATCCTGCGGGCAGCGAGCGGTTCAGACGGCGGCGGCTTGGAGACGCGATCGCAGGACTGGCACGCCTGGGCCGTCGAGTTCGGCCACGTACGATACGCGGCCAGCCATGCTCATCACGAGCGCGAGGGTCGATCCGGTGACGAGTAGACCGGTGCCCGTGGCAAACGGCCCGTCGTCTGCCCGCAGCTGCAGATCGGCTACCTGGGTGCGGCTGGCCACGGCGAAGTCGCGCCGAGCAAAGAAGTCGGCCACGGGCGTCAGCGCATCGACGCTCGGTGTCCGCGCAAGCCCCAGCGGCTGGCGGATGTCCTGGGCATGCACAACGACCTCGCCGAGGTAGGCCGGGATGTGTGATGAGGGTGCGGTAGTGCTGGTGATGACGGCGCGAAACCGGTCAAGCGTCTCAGCAGGGGTGCTGCCGCAGTTCTCGGCGAGCCGCCGCTGGTTGTGCACGTCAGGGCGGAAACGCGCGGCGAGCATACTGCGCAGCCACTGCCATTGGTTGAGGCTCGCCGCAGCGGTGAGGTGGGCGACAACCTGCTCAACGTCCCATTCGCCGCACAGGGTGTCATGCCGCCACTGCTCTGCGCTGAGGCCTGCCAGATCTTTCGCCAGCACGGCGCGCTCGGCGTGCGCCAGCGCCCACAGGTGGCCGTATTGCGGTCGCGCCATATCGCTCGGTCCCTCCCCAGGGGTGACGTCGCTGCACGATAGACCTGCCTCGGCTTCTGGAATCATTGGCCCCGGCCACGGACCCGTAATGCGCAGGTCACCGGTACGATTCTGCTAGGCGACTATCGTGGCGCTGGCGCCCTGAAGGTGCAGGCCGCCCCACCCTGGCCTGGATCCTGTCCCACTCGCTCCAGCAGGCAGCCCGTCATGCCGGGTGCCTTGATATCGGGCGTGAGATGACCGGCGGCGCGCCGACAGCGACTGATCACTTCACGCTAGAGATGATTCGTGGAGCAGGTGGAGGTCTGGCGGGGCCGTCACGGCGATCCGGTTCCGCTGTTCGGGCCGCTGCCCGGGATCCGCGCCGGTGACGTGCTCGCCTACGAGTTCGAGTTGTCCAGCCGCCTCACTCCCTGGCCCGGACGGACGCGTCTTGAGCGGGTGTTCGTGCTGCTCGACCTCGGGGTGAGTATGTCGCTGCCGGCCTGGCGGCCCAGCGCTGGTGCCGACCGGAACCTGAGGGAGCCGGCCACCTCGACGTCCTGGTTCCCATCGACGGGCGGCATCAGCGCCTCCTTGACCTGGACGAGTTCGCGGACGCTATCGAGGCAGGGCAAGTCGATGCCGCCGTCGCCGCCGGCGGGCTGCGACGCTGGCAGCGCTTCGTGGACCGGCACCTGCACTCAGCCCCTGATCCCCAGGACGGGTGGACCGACTTCCCGCCCAGGCGGCTGCGTGAGCTCGCGGCCCTGCCTGCTCCGCTGGGACCGATCGTCACCGCGCCAGACTGAACCCTCACACCCATTCCGTGCGAGCAGGGAACCGGCCGGCACGCTAGCCGTCTACCCCGGGCCGCTGTCGTACAGGCCGGTGCTGCCGAAGGTCTTGTCGCAGGTAGCGAGACCCACGATCGCCTTCCGCGGCTCCGCGAGGGCGCCCTCACCCGATGGGGATGAGATGAGGAAACCGGCCCAGGCTTACAGTGATCTCATCGCCCATCTTCCATGCTCGATGGAGGTCGCTCATGATGCCTGCATTCCTTGACGCGGAGTCGATCGGGCCTGTCGACATTGCCGTGATCTTGTTCGAGGGAAATAAATTCAACGGTGAAGTTGCCCCGGCGCTGGCCGACTTGAACGACAGCGGCACCGTCCGCATTATCGACTACGCGTTCGTGATTAAGGGGACTGACGGCTCGGCCTCAGTCCTTGAAGCCGGTGACGACGAAGTAAGCGAGCTATCCGACTTCCACGCCACGCAGTTCGACCTGCTGTCGGAGGAAGATCTGACCGCTATCGCCGACGGGCTGGACGAAAACTCCTCCGCGTTGGTGATCGTGTGGGAGAACACGTGGGCTGCCCGCCTTGCGGCAGCGATTCGCGGCTCTCATGGTCGGCTTATCTCCCAGGACCGGATCCCCCGGGAAAACGTCCTGCAGGCTATCGCCGCGCTTGACAAGGAATAACTGGCGCCAGAGTGCGCCGAAGAGGAGGAGTTGTGCCCATCAGAAGGGGACGCCCCGGTTTGCTGCGCACGGTGGGCCGGACCGCGGTCATTGCGGGTACGGCCACCGCAGTGTCTGGCAATGTGTCGCGGCGTGCGGGACAAAGAGCTGCTCAGCAACAGCAGGAGGCCGATTATCAGCAGCAGCAAGAGGCGGACCGGCAGCAGGCGATGATCGACCAGGCCGCCGCCCAGGCCGCTCAGCTCCAAGCGCAGCAAGCAGCACCAGCACAGCCAGCGGCGGCACCGGACGACCGCATGGCCAAGATCAGGGAACTTGGCCAAATGAAGTCCGAAGGCTTGCTGACCGAAGAAGAGTTCGCTGCCGAGAAAGCGAGAATCCTGGCTACGTAGGAGACCCGCGCTCCCGTCGCCGTGATCATTTTCTTGTGAAGCGCTGTACGCCAGCGAGGTCCGGGTGAGGCCGCAGAAACGCGGAGGAGCGATAGAGCGCCCCGCCCGCCCGGTGCGGCGAGCTGTAATCCCCCGGGCTGACCCGCGTGCGCGGCGACGGCCTGGTATGCCCGGCCGACTGGGGTGGCCACCGGGCCGCTGGTGTACAGGCCGGTGTTGCCGAAGGTCTTGTCGCGCGGTAGCGCGAACCACGCGTAGCGCTGCAGGTAGGGCAAGGTCTGCAGCATGGAGGTGGATGCGGTGACGAAGGCGGCCTGCTGGCTGTCCGTCGGGTAGTCGTTGCTCGCTTCGTTGCCGAGGGCGAACTCGGTGAGCCAGATCGGCAGCCCGTAGCGAGCGTAAATCCCCTTCAGGTAGCTTTCCAGCCCGGAGACGGCCGCCGTCGTGTCGAAGTTGGCCCCGTACCAGTGCGCGGTGATGAAGTCGACCCGGTATTTGCGGGCCCTCGCCCCGCTCATGAATTGGCTCAGCCAGCTCCCCGGCACGTCGGCGCTCCTGGCCACCGCCGGGCTGCCCAGCGTCATCCCGGTCGCCATCAGCCGCGGCCACAGGCTGAGCGCCTGGGCGACCGTCATCTTGGACTGCACCGGGTTATCCGGCTCATTGAAGCCCAGCAGGATGTTGCCGGCCTGCGCTACCTGGCTGAGCTCGGCCGAATTCACATCGGTCGCGCCCCAGATCATGGGCACGAACTGGACGTTGGCTGGAGGGGCTAGCCCGTCAGGATTGGGCCCCCATGTGTAGTACCAGGACACTCCGGAGTCGGCGAGAGCCTGGTTGGCGCCGGGGAATTTCCAGGCGCCCACGCCCTTCGCGGCGCTGACGGCGCTCTGGCTGGCAGTCGGCCGTGCGATTGGCGCGGCGGCCGGGTCGTGGCGGGACGTCGCCGCGATGGCGGCACCGCCTGCCACGATGGCGGCGCCGCCCGCCGCGGCCGCCCCAAGCAAGAATTTCCGTCTCGGGAAGCCGGTGGCTTCGGACCGGCCACTGCTGGGCGGTTCGTCGCGCATCGCGGCTCCTGCAGTCCTCGGAAATCGCGCGGCACCCGGCAAGGCGCCGCTGCTTATGTAGCTGACGTTATAAAACCGGTTCCCGTTCAGTTAAGCGCAGGCTCCAGCTTGCACGAGGCCAACGCCACCTCGCGCAGCGGCCCGCAGCCGGCCACCAGTACCTATGGCCGCGGCCAGCGTCTAGCCGAGCTTGGGCGCCAGGGCTTCATAGGAGGGCTGGAGCTCCTCCCATCTTGCCTCGGCGTCGCAGCGCTCCCGCCCAGCAATGTGGGCGGCGAGGTCTTCGATGTGGATCTGTATCCCGGCTCCATATGCGGGGAGCAGGTTCACGGGCATGCCCCGTTCTTCCAGGATCAAGATGGTGTGGTCGCCGTCAGCGGTCAGTGTGACCTCGTCGACCTGATCATCGCTCTGGCGGATGTGCCTGGTTCTCACCAGCAGGTGCCGCGGAGGCTCACAGACCTCGACCCGCCCGGTACCTTCCCATCCGCTGGCAAAAAAGCGTGCCCGGAACTCACCCCCCAGGCGCAGGTCGCCCTCGAACTCGCCGAGCCAGCGGGCCAGCCGGCCGGGATCGGTGAACGCCGCCCACAGATCGTCGATATCGGTGTCGAAACGGTCCTCCATCCGTACGACCCCCTTGCCGTCCGCGGTCCGCAGCGTGCCGATGATGCGGTGGCCCCCGGCTGGGTTGCTGGTCATGTGGTGCTCCTTCGGTCGCGTCTCGCGCGGGCGATCTCGGTGTGCAGGGCATTCACGTCACTCACCAGACTGGCAGCTACCCGACCTACCCCTGATATATCGCCCGCCGCCGGGGCCGGGAAATCCGTTCCGGACCCCGGCGCCGTGCTGCTACTGAAGTTCCCGCCCGAAGTAGACCTCGACGTGCGAGATCCGGTCGCCGGTGAACTCGAGCCGTTCCACGTTGCCGAACCCGGCGCCGGAAACCACGCTGCCCCGGTACCGCACCAGCGCGCCGTCATCATCCGCGCAGACATCCAGCAGGTCGAAGGACTTGATCAGCTCGTGCTGCGGCCAGCACCGCGCGAAGTACGCGGCCAGGTCGATGTTGTCGTCGTCCGGGCTGGTGAAGGTGAAGCCAGGATCGAGAAGTGCCTCGATGCCCGGCTGGTCGTCGTTCTCGTAAGCCTGGTAGTAGCGCCGGATCAGCAACTGCCTGCCGTCGGGGCCTGATCGCATGTGCACTCCCGTGGTCGTCAATGGCTGCTGTCGCCTACGACGTCCCGGCGGCCGGGGAGTCATCGGCCAGAAATCCGCTCCTGGGCCCGAGATCGTCGCCGTGAGCCCTCCATCCCGCCGGCAGCGGCAACGGATTCACCTATTGAAACTTCCCGCCGCGACCTGCCGTGCGGTTATCTGGACCGCAGCTATATGAGCAGTATCTTTTTCGCATCATATCGACGTGTAATAGTACCCAAAATACCCCATAGCGGAGCACAGTCAATCGTGATGAGCTGGTTTGCGCTGCTAGCCTGAGACGGTTCGACCGAAAGAAATGCTCACGCTAGCGAGGGGGAGTGATGCGGAAAATAATCATGTTCCCGTTGACCGCAATCATTGGGCTGATCATGGCGATCGGGCTGGTCACGGCGACCGGCGCACCGGCCCAGGCGGCTGTCTACCGTATGCAGATTCATGAGATCTGGTACAACTCACCCGGCCCGGACCTTGGCGGCAATTCGAGTCTCAATCACGAGTGGGTCCAGCTGCACAATACGTCCGGTTCGGCTATCAACCTGACTGGGTGGACATTGCGCGACAAGGCCGGGCATGTCTTCACATTCGGCTCGTACACGATCAGGCCGCACGGCTACGTCACGATCCACACCGGGCATGGCAGCTCCACGCAGACCGACCAGTACTGGAACCACTCCTGGTACATCTGGAACAACACCGGTGATACGGCGATCCTGAGGAACCAGCACGGCGCCACCGTCGGCAAGTGCACCTACAAGGGCACCAGCCTAGGCTACGTCTACTGCTGAGCCCACTCCGGCCGCCCGCGCTCAAGCTCATTCAGCCGCGGGCGGCCGCGATGGCGCTGTAGATGCCGAAGCCGAGCAGGATGGCCGCGCTGATCCGCTGCACCCAGGTCATCGGGATGAGCTTCAGCACCTGGCCGCCCACGGTGACCGCGAGCGCGGCCACCGCCCATAGCGCCAGGGTGGCGCCGAGGAACACCGACAGCGGGTCCGCGTACCTGGCGGTCAGGTTGGCCACCGTGATCTGGGTGATGTCGCCCCACTCGGCCAGGAACACGACCCCGAAGCTCATGCTCGCGACCTGCAGGAACGATGGTGGCCGCGGCCCCTGCCGGGATGCGTCCAGGCCGTCGTGCTCCTCCGGCCGGAAGCTGGACACCATCAGGTAGACCGAACCCGCCACGAACAGCCCGGCTACCACCGCCTCCAGCGCCCGGTGCGGCACCAGCGTCACCAGCACCTGCCCAGCCGCGACCGCGATCCCCATGTGCACCACGAAGGCCGCGGCCACCCCCGCCCACACCCGGAAGGGCGGGTAGCGCGTGCCCAGCACCAGCGAGGCGAACAGCGACTTGTCCGGCAGCTCAGCCAGGAAGACGATCGCGAACACGCCAGCCATGACGGCGACGTTCAGCATGAAGAGGCTCCCCATCGGTCTTGCCGACCGGAAGCAGGGGCATCCCTGTTCGGCCGGAAAATCAACGGCCGAAGGTCTCGTCCACCTGCGGGATTGCCGCGGGCCCGGCGGCCGGGCCCGCATGTGCGGGCCAGTATGTCGACCGTCCGGCGAAGGACTACTCCCCTTCACCTCCCACCGTACCGACCCCGCCGCCCGCTGTCATATCGGCCGCGCCAAGCACGACGCCGGCCGGCCGTGCCGCCGCATCCCGGCCGGCCCGCAGGGCAACGGTGCCGGCCGGCACCCCGGTGCGGCCCGTCACCCAGCGCGACATTCCAATGACCGAACGAGCTGCTTTGCGCCCCGCCCTGCCCGGGCCACAAACTGGTGATCATGCGGCGACCGGATCCCCCAGACCGCGCCCTGGATCGCCGCATCGCCGCGCTGGCCCTGCCCGCCCTGGGCTCGATCGCCGCCGAACCCGCCTACAACCTGGCCGACACCGCCATCGTCGGGCACCTCGGCCGGGTGCAGCTGGATTCCCTGGCCATCGCGACCACCGCCCTGACCATGACCGGCTGGGTGGCCCTCTTCCTGACCACCGCGACCACCTCGGCCGTGGCCGGCCTGGCCGCGAGCCGGCCCGGCTACGGCCAGGCCAGCGGCCAAGCCCGGGCCGGCCGGACCGCGGGCGCCGCCTACCTGGTGGCCGCGGCGGGCGGCATCGTGGTGGCCATCCTCATGGCCGCCGTGGCGCCCTGGATCGCTGTCTTGCTGGGCGCGCACGGCGCGGTCTACTCCGGCGCCGTCGGCTACCTGCGCGCCGCGGCAGTAGGCCTGCCGTTCCTGTACATCTCCTACGCGGGCAACGGTCACCTGATCGGGCTGGCCAACACCCGCACTCCGCTCCGCGTCGCGGTCATCGCCAACGTCCTCAACGTCGCGCTCGAGCTTGTCCTGGTGTACGGGCTGCACTGGGGGCTGCTCGGCTCGGCCTGGGGCACGGTGATCGCCCAGGTGGTGGCGGCCGCCCTGTACGCCGCGGCGTCGCGCCGCCAAGCCGGACTGCGGCCCCGCCGGCCCGAACGAGCCGAGATCACCGCCCTGCTCCGGGATGGCCACCGGCTGTCGGTGCGCACGATCGCGCTCGGCGTCGTCCCGCTGACCACGACCACGATCGCGGCCCGGCTGGGCCCGGTAGCCCTGGGCGGCCAGCAGATAGCCATGCGGGTCTGGTACCTGCTGGCCCTGCTGCTCGATGCGCTGGCCGTCCCCGCCCAGGTCTACGTCAGCTCGGCCCTGGGCGCGGACGACCATGACGGCACATGCCTGGTCGGCCGCCGGACCCTGCGGCTCGGCCTGATAGCCGGCATTGGGCTGGGCGTCGTCACCGCGGCGCTGGCCTGGCCGTTGCCACTGCTGTTCACCGCGGACCCGGCCGTCCGGCACGCCGCGACCGTGGCCCTGCTAGTGGCCTCGCTCACCCAGCCTCCGGCGGCGCTCGCGTTCGTCCTGGACGGGCTGATCCTGGGCATTTCGGACTACGTGGCCATGCGGCGCGCCATGATCTGGGCCGTGCTGGCCTACCTCCCGGTCGCGGCGCTGGTGCTCCGCTTCCACGCCCTCGGCCTGCCCGGGATCTGGGCCGCGCTGTGGCTGTGGCTGGCGGCCCGGGCCGCTCTGCTCGGCCGTCGCTGGCGGACTCACGTCCAGGCGGTCCCCGTCTCTACCTCCCGCGCGCCCCGAGCAGGGCGGTGACCGCCGCCACGTGGGCCTCGATGCTGGCTCCGCCGGCCAGCGAGCGCTGGGCGATGAAGCCCAGGATGACCGAGAGCAGGAGCTCGGCCACCGCGTCCGCGTCCGGGTCCGCGTCCGCCTCGACGATCCCGGCGGCCTGCCACCGGCGGCAAGTCTGCGCCAGCTGGTCGCGGCGTCGGCGTGCAGGGCGCATCCGGGTGGCTGCTGGACGCCGGTGACGCCTACTTCGACGCGCGCCAGGTGCACCAGCCCGTTCCGCAGGCCGCCGGTTCACCGCGGCCCATCCAGAGGTCACGGTGTTCGCCGCGCACGACCCCGGCGGTTTCCCAGTCGGCCAGCCCTGACATGTTGAACGGACACGTTTCTCTCATCTCGCCGCGTCCGGCGTGTCGTCGCGGCGGGGGTGGCCGTCTCGGGCAGAATGCACTTCGGCCCCCTCCATGTATGAGACGGAGGGGGCCAAAATGCGCTCTTGCCGCTCCGGATCAGCTGGTAGCCAGACCATCCGGCGGCGCGCCCAGAGGGGGACATCCGCGGGCGAAAACCGGCTTCCCGGCCTTCCCCGCGTTCGTGGAGTTACCCCCAGGTGATGCCCTTTCTTGGCGATGAAGAATTCTTACAACTCATCCGCACCTCACACAAGACACGGCGCCAATTTGTTTTCCTGTTTCCGGTGTCCACACGTTGTCCACAGAAGTCCGGCGGTTATCCGCACGTCACGACGGTTATCCACCGGCTTATGCACAGCTTGTTAACAACTTACCCGGAGTAACTCCGAGAATACCGTCAGATGATAGCCCTAGGTAATCGTTTGAGCTTTTCCTGGCGGCTATCTGCTATTCCGGCAATATTCCCCATGCGTAACACATAACCCGCGCTCGCATCCGATCAGACTGCCCTCACCGCCGTCTTCCCAGCTAGTTGCCACGCCGGCCGGGCCCGGGACATCCCGGATAATCTGTTCCGGCCCGTTCCGGCGTGAAAGCCCTATTCGCGCCCGCCGAATGCACCGCATGATGGGTGCCCAGCCCGAAACTCGCCATGGCGTGCCCAGAAAGGAAATTTCCGCCATATCCGGCAGTCCTGGCGGGGAGATCTAAGCCCGGCCGGACCCGGCTGCCCCTATCCTTGCTCCACGTGGAAGAAGCAGCACAAGAGCGGGCTATCAAGCAAGTCATCGTTATCCGGCGGGACCTGAAGATGCGCCGCGGCAAAGAGATCGCCCAGGGTGCGCACGCCGCGACCGCCTGGCTGCGCGATCGCGTCCTGCTGGGCATGAACGCCGCGGGCAAGATCCGCCGCGTCGAGTTCTCCGAGGCCGAACGCACCTGGCTCGAGTACAGCAACCGGAAGGTGACGGTCAAGGTCAGCTCGGAGGAGGAACTCCTGGCGGTCTACGGCGAGGCCCTGGACGCCGGCCTGCTCGTCCACCTGATCACCGACGGCGGCCTCACCGAGTTCGGCGGCGTCCCCACCCGCACCTGCCTGGCCATCGGTCCCGACTACGACGACCGCATCGACCCGGTCACCGGCCGCCTGGAGCTCTACTGACCCTGGCCCCCAGCCGACTTCGATTCCCGATGGTTTAACGACGATTGGGATGTCGCTGTTGTCGTCGTCCCACCGTCTGGTGGAGACGTCGACGTTGCCGTCGTCCCACCTCCGGTTGGAGACGTCGTCGTCCCACCCCCAGGTGGAGATGTCGACGTTGTCGTTCCACCCGACGCCGGCGACGTGTGCGTCCGCGTGCGCGTGGGTGTCGGCCTAGCCGTGGAGGCCGACGCTTTCGGTGTCGGGGTGCTCTTCGTCGTGGGCGTGGGCGGCGCGTTCTTCACCGGCTCCGGCATCGCCGCCAGGCTGGTGATGGTCTTGCCGCCGCTGCCCTTGTTAGTGCTGGATGCCGAACTGGTCGTGCTGCGCGGCTTCGCGCTGGCCGAGGCGGCCGGCGCGCTGGACGCCGGCGCGCTGGACGCGCTCCGCGTCGCCACCGGAGCCGCAGCGGCCTGGTGGGTCTGGTCGGTGAGCTCCGGGACGCCCAGCGCGGTCGCGACCCCGGCGGCTAGCACCACAACCAGGGCCCCCGCTCCGATGAGCACCTTGGGCGAGTGGCGTCGGGCCGGCCCGGCCGTGCTGCCTGCGTCGCTGGCGAGCGCCGTGGACACCCGCGGCGGGGCCGGCGGAACAGCTGGCAGCTGGAAATTGGTGGCCACGGTGTCTTCGGAGGACGCGACGGCCGATGCCATGAGGGCTGCAGAAGACACGGCTGCGGAAGACACGGTAGCTGGTGCGCCAAAGGCCGCGGAGGACACGGTGGCTGGTGCGCCAAAGTCTTCGGCGGGTGGCGCTGACGCCAGGAAACGCGAGGCACCCACGGCGACCGTGATCTTGGGATCGGCGTCAACCGCCGGTGCCCGGCCAAACTCGGCCGAGATCAGCTGGGACACAAGCGGGATCCGGGACGAGCCCCCGACCAGCAGGATCGCATCGAGCTGCGTGCCGTCGACGGCGGCCGAGTCCAGCGCCCGGTGCAGCGCCTCGATGGTCCGGCCCAGCTCGGGCCGGATCATTTCCTCGAACTCGGCCCGGGTCACCCGGACCTGCTGCCGCACGCCGCCGAGCGCCACCGGGATGATGGCTTCGGTGTCCACCGACAGGGCTTCCTTCGCATCGGTGCACGCGCGGCGCAGCCGGGCGACCTCGGGAATGATGTACGGATTGTTCGGGTCGATCCGGTTCAGCGGCACCCCGGCGGCAGCGCAGACGTGCTCGAACAGCATCTCGTCGAAGGTGACGCCGCCGAGCCTGTCGATCCCTTCGGGCCGGCCAAGAAGCGTGAATATGGTCGGTGAGTCCTTGCGGACCACCGCGGCGTCGAAGGTCCCGCCGCCCAGGTCATACACAGCCAGCCGTGCCCCGGCCTCAACCTGCTCCTGGCTGGCATAGCCAATCGCGGCGGCCTGCGGTTCGCTCAGCAGTTGGACGCTGCCCAGCCGGGTCGCCTCGCCGATACGGGTGGTCCGCACAGCCTGCTCGAACACGCTGATCTTGTACGGCCCCCAGCTGGCCGGGCAGGTCAGCGCGACGCCTTCGGGAAGCTCACCTTCGACCTGATTGACCCACTGAAATACCCAGCGGGCGAGCACCGCAGCCAGCTCGTGAGCCTGCCACGGAACCCCACCCACCAGCAGCGGGATCTCATCACCGATCCGGCGCTTGAACTCCCGCACCACCCGATCGGGCTCGGTGAGCGCCTGGTGCTCCGCGGCCTCACCGACCACCAGGGAACCGTCTCCAGGCAGGAACAGCACGGACGGTACGGCGGGCGAACGGCCGCCCAACGGAACGACATGGGTCTGCAGCTCGCCCTTGGCCGGGCGGCACAGCGCCGCGGCCGTGTATGTCGTGCCGAGGTCGATCCCCAGCCAGTACGTCATTTCCTCACCCTCCCGCGTGAGCGCTCCCCAGCACCCCGCAGACGCCGCCAGGAAACTTTCCGGAAACGTCCTGATAAATGGACGCTGATACGGGCCGCCGCGTTGGCACCGGCAACCCCCTCCAAACCCCCTACCTGATTAGGGGATTAGGGGCAACCGATGACAAATCCCCTAATCCCCTAATGGGGGAATCGTCTGAATCCCCCATGGGCGCCCCGAAGATGGCGGGTTGATCCCCGATTGCCGCGGCGCGATCGATCCCTAGATTTACCGAAGCGCCCGGACATCCCGATCCGTGTGCTCGTCTGGCGATATCGAGGACATAGCAACCGATGACCGCTGCGATCTCGCTGCTGGACTTCATCCTGAGACTGCTGAAGGATCCGCAGGCCCAAGCGGAGTTCCGCGCGAATCCCGAGCAAGTGCTGGCCGCCAACGGCCTCACTGGCGTGTCTGCTGCGGACATCCATGAGACGTTGCCGCTGGTGACGGACAACCGCTTCGTCGCGTTGAACAACAGCCACGCCGTCTCGTCGGCGGTCCTGCCGCCCGCCGAGGGTAACCGTATTCACGCTGCCGTCCACTATCTGCACCAGATCACGCGCACCTACCGGTACGACGACCACGGCGCTCACGCCCATGACCCAGGGCATGTGAATATCTGGGCCACTGGCGACGTAACGCCGCGCTTCGACGGCCATGAGGGTGCCCACGGCTCCTTTCCCGGCCCGGCGGCCCACGGCCCGGGCGGCACGCCGGGCACCGGCAACTGGGCCGGTGACAGCCACGGAGACCCAGGCCACCACGGCAACTTCGGTTACGGTGACGGCCACACTGGCCAGAGCTACGCTGACCCGCAGGGCGGGCCAGGGGACAGCTCACCCAACGGCGCCTTCCGCCACTCGAGCCACGATCAGGGCCACGACCTGCACAGCTTCGGCTCCGGAGCCACCACGACCTCGGCGAGCGCGACTGGTAACCCACCCGGCTACTCCGGTGGCACCGCCGGCTCCCGCGACAGCACCGGCTTTCATCACGCAGACTCCGGCGGCGCCGCCAGCCAGACGGCTCCGGACGACTCGCACACCAACGATGCTCACAGCAGCTTCGGTGACAGCTACTACGGCCACGACAGCTACTACGGCCAGGACACCGAGCACGGCGCCCACGACCCCCCGGAGTCGCACATCTATCTCGACCTGCACTGAGTTCTGCCGACCGTGGCCTGGATCAACAGCCGACCGGGACCGCGATCGCCTGAGAACTACCCCCCCGGCACGACGAAGCGGCACGCCGCTTCTAACCATTGATTGACCCGGTAGCTCCAAGCCGGGCAACTACCTTGAGAGAGAGAAGAATTTCGTGGTATTCCCTGTTGGTTCCACCGGCCTCACTGGCCCGACCGGTCATACCGGTTTCACTGGCCACACTGGTTTCACCGGCTTCTCTGGTCCTTCCGGGCCGTCCGGGCACACTGGCCTGAGCGGGCCGTCGGGGCCGTCGGGCCCCTCCGGGCACACTGGCCTCAGCGGGCCTTCCGGGCCGTCGGGCCCCTCCGGGCACACCGGCAGCAACGACCCAAGTCACCACCACCACCTGCACGACTTCGGTGGCGGTAAGGGCGACCCGGGCAAGGGCCACGACCCGCACGGCTTCGGCCACGGGGCTCCGAAGGACTCGGGCAAGGGCCACGACGAGCACCACCACGGGCACCACGACCAGCACCACAATGAGCACCACCACGACCAGCACCACCACAACCAGCACCACGAAGAGCACCACCACGAAGAGCACCACCACCACGAAGAGCACCACCACGAGCACCACCAGGACCACCACGCGGACCACTGCTGGGATGGTCACGAGGCCGCTACCCTGGGGTTTGTCCTCTAGGTAGCTGATAAAGCGGCATTATCCTTTGGCCCACCCGGGATACCCGGGTGGGCCAAAGGCATGGGGAGGCAGCAATGGCGATTGACAGCATGTCCGGCAGCGGCGGCCAGCTCGCCGTGACCGAAGCGCCGTCCCCGGCCATCGAGACCGTCGAGCTCGCGCTACGGGCCACTACCGCGTACGAGCGGCCCGATCTCGCGGTGCGAGCCCGCCAGGCGCTGCAGCGGCTGCACAACCCACGGGTGCGCGTCCTGGTGGTCGGCGAGTTCAAGCAAGGCAAGAGCATGCTGGTGAATGCCCTGGTCAACGCCCCGATCTGCCCGATCGATGATGACGTCTCGACCTCGGTGCCGACCGTGGTCCGGTTCGCACACCAGCCGGGCGCGACGCTGGTCCGCGGCGCCTGGGGAGACGCCGGCGAGCAGGAAGAACACACATCGGTGCCGATCGAGCAGCTCGCCAGCCATGTCTCCGAAGCCGGCAACCCAGGCAACCACGCGGGCCTGAAGTACGCGGAGGCCGGGATTCCCCGGCAGATCCTTGCCGACGGCCTCGAGCTGGTGGACACGCCGGGTGTCGGCGGCCTCGGCTCGGTGCAGGGCTCCGCCACCATGGCCATGCTGCCCAGCGCAGACGCGATCCTGCTGGTGTCCGACGCGGCAGCCGAGTACAGCCGCCCCGAGCTTGAGTTTCTGCATCAGGCGAAACTGGTCTGCCCGAATGTCGCCTGCGTGCTCACCAAGATCGACCTGTATCCGCGGTGGCAGTGGATGGCCGAACTAGACCGCAAACACCTGCGCGATGCCGGCATCGAGGCGGAGCTGCTGCCCGTCTCCTCGATGCTGCGGCTGCACGCCTTGCGGGGCCGGGACCACACACTCAACGCCGAGTCGGGTTTCCCCGCCCTGGTCACCTTCTTGCGTGAGCGTGTGCTCGGGCAGTCCGAGCGGCTGGCCAACCGGGCGGCCGCCAACGATGTCGTGACGATCACCGCCCAGCTGGCCTCCGGCATGCGTGCCGAGCTGGCCGCCTGCGAAGATCCGGAGCGGGCCGGCCAGCTGGTCGCCGAGCTCGAACAGGCCAGGAGGCGGGCCGACGAGATGAAGGATCGCGGCGCGCGCTGGTCCCAGGTGCTGTACGACGGGGTCGCCGATCTGAGCGCTGACGTCGACTACGACATGCGGGACCGGATGCGGATCATCGTCCGGGAAGCGGAGAAGGCGCTGGACGGTGCCGACCCCAAGAAGATCTGGGACCAGTTCGCCGCGCAGCTGGAGGAGCAGGCCGCCGCGGCTGTGGCGGCGAACTTCCTGTGGGCCACCCAGCGGGCAGGCTGGCTGGCCGCCCAGGTGGCCGAGCTCTTTGAAGAGGATGGAGCCGGGTCATTGCCTCAGTTGCGCACGGTCGGCTCCGTGGTGCCGAAGATGCCCGCGGAGATGGAGCGGCCGGCCAAGGAGAAGTTCGGTGTCGGCCAGCAGGCGTTCGTCGGGCTGCGCGGTGGCTACATGGGCACCCTGATGGCGGGCATGGCTTCCACGTTCATCGGCATGACCTTGCTGAATCCGTTCTCGGCCGCGGCTGGCCTGCTCATGGGCGGTAAAATGGTCCGCGATGAAAGCAAGCGCCTGCTCGACCGGCGCCGGATGGAGGCTAAGAACACAGTGCGGCGCTACGTGGACGACGTCACGTTCCAGGTGGGCAAGCAGTCACGGGACATGCTCCGCCACATGCAACGCGATCTGCGGGACCACTTCATGAGCCGCAGCGATGAGCTGATCCGGTCGGCACAGGAGTCGCTGATCGCAGCGGAACGAGCGCTGGAGTCCGGTGAGGACGAGCGCCGGGGCCGTATCGCCGACCTGCACGCCGAACTCGAGCGGATCTCCGCGCTCGAGAACGAAGGGCAGGCGCTCGCGCTTGCGGCTAAGTAGGTTAGACCCCTGGGCACGGTAACCAGCGCGTCGGACCTCTCCTCGAGCGCCCGTCGGCTACTGCAACGCACCATCGAGGCGTACCGGGGGTCGCCCGAAACTCAGCGATGGCTGCGCGGGGAGCTGGACCGCATCGACGCCCCGCTGCAGGTCGCGATCGCGGGCAAGGTCAAGGCGGGTAAGTCGACGTTGCTCAATGCCATGGTCGGCGAGATGATCGCCGCGACCGACGCGGCCGAGTGCACCAAGCTGGTCACCTGGTACCAGTACGCGAACGCGCCGCGGCTGACGGTCTACCCGAAGCTGGGCGCACCCCGGCAGCTGCCACCCAACCGGCGTAACGGAAAGCTGATTATCGACCTGGGCGCCACACCGGCCGCTGACGTCGACCGGCTCGTGGTGGACTGGCCGTCGCGGCAGCTGAAGGCCACCACGCTGATCGACACCCCCGGGATCGCGTCGCTCACGACCGAGAATTCCGAACGGTCGGCGGCCTTCCTGCTGCCGGAGGACCAGCCGGCCGCCGACGCGGTCGTCTACCTGATGCGGCATCTGCACGCCACAGACTTCGAGTTCCTCGAGGCGTTCAGTGAATACGACGCGGCCAGAGCCAGCGGGCTGAATGCGATAGCGGTGCTCTCCCGGGCGGACGAGGTCGGCGGCGGGAGGCTGGACGCGCTGGAGTCGGCCCGCCGCGTCGCCGCCCGGTACCGATCCGATCCCCGGCTGCTCGGCATGTGCCAGGACGTTGTGGCGGTGGCCGGCCTGCTCGCCCAGGCCGGCCGCTCCCTGCGGCAGGACGAGTTCCAGGCCTTCGCGAGGCTGGCCAGCGCTCCCCGCGAGCTGACCGAATCCATGCTGCTGTCCGTCGGCCGCTTCGCACGGCCAGGACGGCAAGCCGATGCCCTGCTATCGCCCGACAGGAGGGACGCCCTGCTCGACCGCTTCGGTCTGTTCGGGGTGCGGCTGGCCGTCACGCTAGTCCGGCAGGGCAGTAACAGCCCAGACCTGCTCGCCGCCGAACTGGTGCGCCGCAGTGGTCTCGATGAGCTGCGCAGCTCGCTGGCCAACCGGTTTACCGAACGCCGGGACCTGCTCAAGGCGCGGTCGGCGCTCCTCGCCGCGGATTTCGTGCTGAGGCGCGAGCCGTCACCGCAGGGCCGCAGCTTGCTCACCGAGGTCGAGCGCATCCTGGCCACCAGTCACGACTTCGTCGAGATCCGGCTGGTGGCCGCGATCCGCTCGTCGGCGATCGCCTTCCCCGATGACTACCGCGCGGAAGCGGAGCGACTGCTCGGCGCGAACGGGACCAGCCCGGCCCGGCGGCTGGGGCTCGTCGACGATATCGATCCCAGGACGCTCCGCGCGGTGGCGCTGGAGACGCTGGAGCGCTGGCGGCGGCTCAGCGAGAATCCGGTCTTCCCCCGTGCTTTCGCCGACGCGGCCCGGACGGTGGTGCGCAGCTGTGAGGGGATCGTGTACAACCTGCCCGGCGGGTGAGCGCGATCCGCCGCTAATCCGTTCCGTTCTCCGGGGCGAGCATGACCTGCAGGTGCCCGAACAGCTCACGGCGGCTGGTCGCGCCCAGCCGTCGGCGGATCCGGGCCACATGGTGTTCGACCGTCTTGGCCGAGATGAACAGCTGGGCGCCGATCTCCTTGTAGGTGAGGCCGGTCAGCACCCGCCGCGCGATCTCCTGTTCCCTGGCGCTCAACGTCGCGGCGGGCAGGACGCTGGGCTGCTGGTTCCCGGTCGGCTGCCGGCTTCCGCCGGGCCGCGGGGAGGCCTCAGCCTGCGCGGCCGGATCCCCGGCTGGGCTGGCCAGGCTCTCCCGCCGGCACAGCTGCCCGGCTGCGCCGGCTTGCCCGTGGTTGGCCTGCGCGGCGCCGTCCGGCCGCAGCTGGCGGGCGCACTCCAGCAGGGTGGTCATGGCCTTGCGGTCGGTGGCGCGGATGGCAGCCTGCCCCGCTAGCCGGGCGCCCTCCGCGCCGGAGCCCGCCGCGGCAAGCTGGCGAGCCGTTGCGACCACGGCGTCCACGTCCGCCGTGCCTGCCAGCACCCGCATCCAGCAAGCCGCGGCCCCGGCGAGCACAGCGGCGTACGGGCCGGCCACCGCCAGCTCAGCCAGCGCGGACACGTGCCGCCTGGCCTCCTCCGGTGATTCGGCGGCGATGGCGGCGTGCATGCCGTACCAGTGCAGCGGTACCCGCCACAAGACGGGCTGGCCGAGCCCCGCCAGCAGTACCTCCGCCTGCTGCAGGTGCGGCTCGATCCACCACTGTTCCTCCAGCCGGGCCGCGGCGACCGCCAGTTCGCCAAGTGGCAGCAGCACATACAGGTCGACCGGGTGACGGAGCAACGCCTCACATGCCCCCGCCCAGCCTCGCCGCAGCGCGGCCAGGTCGCCTTCACGCCGGGCCAGGCCGAGCGTCGCGGCCGCGGCGAACAGCTCGTCGCGGGGTTCCAGCGGCACCCGGCCGACGCCCGCCGAGGCGAGCAGCGCGTGCGCGTCCGGAGTATGCCCGCGCATAGTAGCCAGGAAGGCCAGCAGAAGGGTGTGCCGGGTCGCGGCTGCCTTGCCGCCCAGCCCAGCCGAGATAGCCCGCCGCAACACCGAGTGGGCCGCGCCGAACTCCCCGGCGTGCATGGCCACCAGCGCAGCCAGCGCCGCGGGGGTGTCGGGCAGCAGCGGCGTGCTGCCCGCCGACTCCAGCAAGGTCGCAGCACGGGTGAGCTGGGAAAGCGCCGTGACAGGCGAGCCGCTTATCGTTTCCTCGATGCCATGAGCCATCAGCGACTCCACGCCTCGGAGCAGGGTCGGCGCACTCTCGACCTGCAGGCCGGCGGCGGCCAGCACCTGCCGGGCCTCGCCGATGGCGCCGATGCCCGCCAGCACCGGAACCGCGATCATCGGGTAATCGGCCCCGTCCGCCGGCCGGCCGCCCGGTACAGTTCGGCCGCGCGGGACAGCAACCCGCGATGGGCGAGCACGGCAGCGGTGACGCCGAGCGCGCGGGCTCGTTCGGCGGCATGCTGGCCGCCCCGTACCTCCTCCTCATCCCGGGCCTCGTTACTCAGCGCCTCGTCCGCCAGCCGCAGCGCTTCGTCGAGCCGGCCGCTGCGCGCGGCGGCGTCGGCCCGGCAGACGAGCAGGGAAGGGGCCTGCGCCCCGGCCGCGGCAGCGGCGGTGAAAAGCTTGTCCGCCAGCTCGGGCGCCGAACCAAGCGCCTCGTTGCCCGCCGCCAGCAATACGGCGGCTACCTGGGCGCCTTGGGCGCTGGCCCTCATCAAAGCCTGGCCGGCCGCCAGCATGGAGCCACCTCGCTGTAGCTGCAGGCCGGCCAGCATCTCGCAGACACGGTTCGTGTGCGCCGCCGGAGCCAGCCGCCGCAGCAGCCGCCCGACCAGCGGCACGACCGCACCGTCATCGGTCATGAGCCCAGTGGCCTGAGCCTCTTGCAGTGCCGCATCGATGACTGGCCCATCGGTGTTCAGCACCTGGGCGAGTGTCCCGGTGTCGCCACCCGCGCCCAGCGCCGCGGCGAATAGCACCTCCCGCACCTCCGCGGGCAACGCCTCGATGACGTACCGCAATTGCTCCTGGACACCGGCGGGAACGTCGAGTCTGGTACCCGGCGCCAGATGGCGGAGGATCTCCGTGCTGAGCTGGCCGCTGTCCCTCAGCCCGATCACCAGCTGCTCGAGCAGTACGGGCAGGCCGGCGGTTTGCTCGAACAGCATCCGGGTCAGCGGATCCGGGCACGGGGCGCCCAGTAGTTCGCAGGCACGGTCAGCCAGGGCCGCCTGGTCCAGGTGGCCGAGCACGATCGGCGGGCGCCGCGCGGTGAGGGCCGAGCCGAGCGCGGTGAGCGCCGGGCTCGCGGGCCAGCGGCGGTGCGCCACGAGCAGCCGATGACCGGGGGAGCGGGCGAGTTGCCGCAGCCGGCCGAGGCTGGCCTCGTCGAGCAGGTGCGCGTCGTCGATCAGCACGGCCGCCGCGGTAAGGTCTCCGCTCGCCTGGCAGTCGGTGATGACCGGCACGCCAGCCATGGCGTAACGCCGGGCCGCCGCTTCGATGAGCGGCGTTTTCCCGCAGCCAGCGGGACCGATGATGTCGATCAGCAGCCCGGCATCCGGATCGGCGTCGATCTCGTCGCACAGTGCACCCGCCTCCGCGGACATGCACGCGCGGCGATCCGGCGCAATCTGTGTCATTTACCGGCTCACCTGCTCGCCGTGCCCCCCCGGCCGCGAGGCCAGCGCGAGGAACAGACGGAACGGGCTGCACCACGCCGTCGCGGCGGTAGCAACAAGCCCGGCCGGGGCGGAAGTCGGTAGCATCGTTGCTCCTCGGTCGCTCGGCGGACAGACCACTGCAGCGGGTGAGCGCGCAGACGGTACGCCAGGACCAGTGCACCAGGACGGCTGCACGAAGCGGCGGGCAACCGTGTCGCAGCCGCCCGTTCTCCGCTCTCCCCCAATAGGCACGTTAACCGCAGTCATGTACCGATGTCCGGCATATTTCATGATCTGTGGGATCGGCCTGCGCTAATGCCGTCGCTGGCACCGTGTGCTGGGCATACTGACACCATGCCCCGGCAGGAAATCGACGCGGTCGTGTTCGACTTGGGTGGGGTCCTGATCGACTGGGACCCGCGCCATCTGTACCGGCGCGTATTTGATGATCCGGCGGAGATGGATGATTTCCTGGCCCGGATCTGCACGCCGGACTGGCACCGCCAGCACGACCTGGGCGCCGACACTACCGCGTCATGCCGCCTCCTGGCTGCGCGCCACCCCGGCTACCGGGATCAGATCATGGCCTGGGCCGAACGCAACGAGGAGATGGCCGCCGGCCGATCCAGCCTGGCGGTCCGCGTCTTTGCCGACCTGAAGGCGGCCGGGGCCCGATCCTTCGCGCTGAGCAACATGGAACCGGATTCCTGGGCCATCCGCCGTGCGCGGTTCGCGTTCATGAGCTGGTTCGACGGCCACGTCATCTCCGGTATCGAGGGTGTGGCCAAACCGGACGCACAGATTTTCCAGATCCTGCTGGACCGTTACGCCCTCGAGCCCGCGCGGACCGTCTTCATCGACGACTCGCCGCAAAACGTCGAAGCCGCCCGTGCCCTGGGCATCAACGCCGTGCTCTTCACCGGCGCCGGCGACCTCCGCCGCGAACTGCAGGTTCTCGGCACACCCGGGGCCTGAGCCCGCCCGGATACGGCTCGTTCACGAACTGGCCCGCTCGCATAGCCCGCCGCGCCATCGCGGCGGGCCACATGGCATCCTGATATCCCCGTCAGAGTCAACGAGCGGACCTCCATGAGCAACGATTTTCGTGAACCACCTGAGCATCCCGCCCCGGAGTTGCACCGAGCTCTGCTCGAGCGGATCCCGGCGGTCACGGGGACGAGCCTGGATGACTGGTTCAAGCGGCTGGACGCCGGTCCTGCTCTGGAGCGGCAGGAAGAACTCGCCGGCTGGCTGACCGGTGAGTACGAGATCCCCGACAACTACGCCGAGGCGCTCGTAACCGAACACGAGCTGCGGCGGCGCTACCGGGCCACCGGGCAGACGCCGGAGGATCCGTCCCCCGCCGGCTAAGGCCGTGGTGACCTGCTCATAGACGGTCACGTCATCGATGTTCCAGGCCCGGTCCTCATCGCGCGGGTAGTGGCGGGGTCCTTGCGCCGCGGCGGTGGCGGCATCTTCGGTTGCGAAGACGACGACGCCCATGCCCTGGTCGTGCCCGGGCCCCACCAGCCACTGGCCGTTCACGAACCCGGGCTGCTGCCGCGCCCAGCTGATGATGTCCTCGCGGAAGTGCCGGGCGACCAGGTCGGTACGCGACGGATCGAGCGACATCCGGACCACGATTGTGTGCATAGCTCCTCCTGTTAGCCGCGGTGGTGCTTCTGGTCTGTGTTGCTTCATCTCTGGCACATTAGGAGCGCGTGCCCGGGCGGGCCCATCCCAACTATCTGGGGTTTTTCGGTCCAGGTCGTCCCGGCCTGCGACCATTCGCGGTTACCCTGCGCTCGTGGCCACGATCACCAGGTCTCGTGCCCGGGAGCAGATCCTGCAGCTGTGCCAGTCCTTTACCGGCGCGCGGACGTTGCGGCTGGAGGTGCTGGCCGTGCTGCGCCGGGTGATCGGATTCGACGCGTACGTCTGGGTGGTCACCGACCCGGAGACATCAGTGGGCTCCGCGCCGCTAGCGGATGTCCCGTGCCTGCCGGAGCTCCCGCAGCTCATCCGGCTCAAGTACCTCACTACCGTCAACAGGTGGACCAGCATGATCACGCCGGTTGCCACACTGCACCAGGCGACAAACGGCGATCTGTCGCGCAGCCTGATATGGCGGGAGATGCTCTGCCGGTACCAGATCGGGGACATTGCCACCTCGGTCCACCGGGACAGGTTCGGCTGCTGGGCCTTCCTGGACCTGTGGCGCGAGCAGAGGTCTGCGCCCTTTGCAGCGGACGAACTTGAGTTCCTGCATGGCCTCGCCGGGCCGCTCACCGCAGCCCTGCGGAACACGCAGGCGGCGGCGTTCGCGGGCCACGCCAGTGAACCGGGTAATGCGGGCCCGGTCGTGCTGCTGCTCTCACCCACGCTGAAGGTCCAGGCCCAGACTCCGCAGACACAGCAGTACCTGCGGCTGCTCGTCCCGCCGGACAACGCGGCCCAGGCGCCAGTCCCCGCTGGCGCCTACAACGTGGGCGCTCAGCTGCTCGCCAGGGAGGCGGGTGTAGATGGCAACCAGCCGCTGGCCCGCGTGCATCTGAGCGGCGGCCGCTGGCTGACCCTGCGCGCGGCGCGTCTGGACTCGCCACAGCCTGTTGCCGAACGAGACATCGCCGTCAGCATCGAGACCACCGCTCCCGACGGCCGCGTCTCGCTGTTCGCCCGGGCATGCGGGCTAAGCTCACGTGAGACGGAGCTGCTTGGTCATGTCGTCGCTGGCGCGGCGACCCGGGACATCGCGCGGCTGATGTTCCTGTCCGAGCACACGGTCCAGGATCACCTCAAGTCCATCTTCGCCAAGACGGACGCGCGCACCCGGCGGGCATTGCTCGCCCGGGTCGTTGGAACGTAAAGCGACCCGCGCCGTCCACTTCCAGGAACTCCAGCACCCCGCCAAGCACGTTCCTGGGCCGCCCGTAGCACGAGACCGCCTGCCGAACCCGGTCCCGCCGCACCAGCTGGACCAGCCGCAGTCCCGGCAAGAGCGCCGCGAACCCTCAGCCTGGCACAGCTCACGGTATTCGGGCAGCTCCCGCAGCTTGCCCAGCGCCCACGGCCTAGTTCCACATCATCTTGGCGCCGAACACGCCGTTGCCCGTTGTGCCCAGCCCGAACACCAGGTCCAGGTACGCACGCCAGTCACTGACCCCATGTTCGAGCGCCAGCGGCCCCTCCTCCCAGAACTTCCAGTCGGGCGGGAACGCCTCGGCCGGCCCGGTAATGAAGTACTCCTCCGGCCGCCCGGCCACGCCGGTGTCGGCCAGCGCCCGGCACAGCAGCGTCGACCCGCACCGGGCATTGGCACCAACAACAAACGACCGAACGGGCTGCACTCAAGCCATCCCGTAATAAAGATCACGCACGCCGCCACGATACGCAGCTCCGGCCTCGGAGCCCACTGGTTTTCCGCTCCGTGCCGCGCTGCCATCCGGCACGGGACGTCGCCTCGTTACGACGGCCCCGTGGCGCTTCCCCGGGATCGCTTCAGCTTGGTGGGCTGCCGTGGTGGCCCTCCGGCCGGGTTCCCGTGGCCCGGCCGGAGGGCGGTCGTGTCAGCTCACCGTTTGGGATTAGATCCCGAGGCTGCCCACGGTACTGGTGACGCCCTGGGTCAGGCTGCTACCGGTGCTGGACTGGCTGCCGCTGCCGCCCGCTGCCGTGCTGGTGCCGCTGGTGGTGGTGCCGGACTGGGTGGCCGAGCCGTTGCCCGAATCGTTGCTGAGCGCGGAGACCGGGGCATTAACCGAGCTGGGCAAGGTCGCCGAGATCAGCGACCCGCTGCTGCTGCTGCTGCCGCCGCTGGTGGTGGCGGGACTGCTGGCCGCGGTGCCGTTGCCCGAATCGTTGCTGGCGACCGATACCGGGCATTCACCGAGTTCGGCCGGCTCACCGAGATCAGCGACCTGCTGCTGCTGCCGGTGCCTGCCCCGCTGGTGCCGCCGTGGCGAGAGTGCTGGACCGCGGTGGCTGAGCCATTGCCAGAGCCGGTGCTGGCGACTGAGACCGGGACGTTGGCCGAGCCGGGCAGGGTCGCCGAGATCAGCGACCCGCTGCTGCTCTGCTGCTGCTGCTCCGCCGCTGCTGCTGCCGCTGGTGGTGGCGGGGCTGCTGGTCGCGGTGCCGTTCCCCGAGCCGGTGCTGAGCGCAGAGACCGGGACGTTCACCGCGTTCAGCCCGCTGACCGAGACCAGCGACCCGTTGCTGCCGCTCTGCCGGCTGTCCCGCCGTGCTGGTCCCGCCGGTGCTGGTGCCGCTGGTGGCGGTGCCGTTGCCGGAGCCGGTACTGGCCACCGAGACCGGGATGTTGACTGAGCCGGGCAGGATGGCCGAGATCAGTGATCCGCTAGCGGCGCCCCCGCTGCCGCTGGTGGTGCCGCGGGCTGGTGCCGCTGGTGGCGGTGCCATTGCCGGAGCCGGTACTGAGCACCGAGACCGGGATGTTCAGCGAGCTGGGCAAGGTGGCCGAGATCAGCGACCCGCTCGCTGGTCCCGCTGTTGCTGGTCTGCCGCCGCTGGTGCTGGCGCCGCCGTTGCCGCATTGGTGCTGGCGACGGAGATGGGCAGGTTGACCGAGCTGGGCCCGGTGAGCGAGATCAGCGACCCGCCACCGCCACTGCCGCCGCCCTCCGGTGCCGGTGGCCGAGCCGTTGCCCGAGCCGCTGCTAAGCACCGAGACCGGCAGGTTAACCGCACCGGGCAGGCTGACCGAGATCAACGACCCGCCGAGTACCGCCGCCGTTCCGCCTTGCCGCCGTCCCGCCGTTGCCTCCGCGCCGCCGTTGCCGCCGCCGCCGCTGCCGCCCGCCGCCGGTGCCGCCGCTGCCACCGTGCCGCCTGCCGCCCTGCCCTTTCCGCCGTTGCCGGTGTCGGTGTGTGGTGGTGGTGCCAGGGCCAGTAGGCGCCGAGGAATTCGGTGGGATAGCGTGCCGTCTGATCCGTGGGAGCAGGCGGGGTGGTGCTGGTGGTGGTGAGTGGTGGTGCCGGGCTGGCCGGTGCCGGGGTGGCAGGGGCTGGCCATGGCGCCGGCGGCCAGGACGGCCGGGAGGATGACGCCGGCGGCTCCTGCCGCCAGGCGTGCGTAGATGATCTTCATGAGGTTGCTGCACTTTCTGTGATGAGGATGGGACACCAGCCCAGAAGCCGCGCCCGGGTAAGCCGTCCGAAGCCGGGGACGGGGATGCCCGGGGGCCGGGCCTGGTGGATCGCAGTGATCTCCGGCTGCTAGCCGGGCACCTCATCGGGGTTGCAAGTGGCGGAGGTTGACGGGACGTCCGCCGGGAGGATGCGCCACGTGCTGGCCGCTGCGGCCAGGCACGCGAACATGAGCAGGGCGGCTGCGCCGGCCGGGCCGGCACCGCTGGCGCCCGTGCCGCCGGTCAGGCTGGGGCCGCCGGGGGCCGGTGCCGGGATGGCCGGGACCGGGCCGGGAATTGGGGCGCCGGGGGTGCTGGGTGCGGCGGGGCTGCCGGTGCTGGCGGGTGACCAGGTGCTGTGGCCAGCGGACAGACCCGCCAGGCCGCTCAGTGCGCCAGCAGGTGGGGCGGGAGCATCGGAGGTGGTGCCCACCGTGGCTGCCGGGCCGGCCAGGCCGGCCCGGCCGGGGTGGCCGGGGAGGCGGTGGTGCCGGGCAGCGCGTGCAGGGCCCCGCCGGTGCCGGGTGCTCCGGCACGGCCGATGGCCGGGCCCGTACTGCTGCGGCCAGGGCCTGTCATCCCGCCAGGGATGCCAGAGGCATGTGATCCGCTGCCAGAACCAGCAGTACCAGAGGCGCCGGTGCTGCCCGAAGAGCCACTGCCGCTGGTTCCCGGAGTACCGGTGGTGGTGTGCTGGCCGCTGGAGGTGACGGTGCCGGTCACGGCGGTGACCGTCTGCCCGGCGGTCGTTCCGGCCGTGTGCACGGTCGAGGCGACGGCGGTGCCTGGCCGCGTCTACCGTGGTCCCGGCGGCTTTGCCGAGTCCGGTGACGGTGTCGCCGGTGGTCTGGACCACGGCGCCGGCGGTGGTCCCGGCGGTTTTCACCGTGCCGGCGACTGTTCCGGTCACTGCGCCGGTCAGGCCGCCAGATCCGGTCTGGGTGACCGTCCTGGCCAGCGTGCTGGTGGTGGCGGTCACCGCCGAGCCGGCCCCGGACACCGCCGAGCCTGCCGTGCCAGTCGCGGAGGTGGTCACAGTGTGGGCGGTCTGGGTGAGGGTACCCGCGGCCGTTGACGCGGTCTGGGTTACGGTCCCGGTCACCGACCCGGCGGTGCTGCCCACTGACCCGACGGTGCTGCCGGCCGCAGTTCACGGTGCTGCCGACGGTACCGAGCAGCCCGCCGCTGCCGGGGGTGGTGCCGGTGGTGGCGGCGCTAGCGGGGGCAGCGAGCAGGAGGGCTATGCCGAATGCCAGGCATAGACCCGCTGCGGCCGTCCCGAAGATGTACATCAGCACCTTCAGGGCCGGCATGTACCAGCCCTTCACACCCGTCACACTAAAACACGGATAGCTATCAAGTCCATACTTAGCGTGCAATCAGTCGCCGGATTTCTGCCGACTGATGTACGGAAAGTAGTCAAAAGCGGGTGAACTGGACGCGTCTATCGTGTCCTGGGTGACGGCAGGTCCTGCGCGATCTCCCGGACATGCCCACCCGGATCAGCGAAACACGGCGTGGCAACGCCCCACGATGGTTTCGGCCTCGCAGCCGCCCCTGGAGCCAATGACTGTCCCGTCCCGGTACCGTGCTGCCATGCCCCAGCACCGGGACGTCGCCGCCTTCGACCAGCGTGCCGCCAGCTACGACGAGGGCTGGCTCGGCCGCCTGCACCACGACATTACGAACCGTGCCGCCGCTCTCGCCCGCGACGCCGGGAAACCTCAGAGCATCCTCGACGTTGGCTGCGGCTCCGGCTACCTGCTCCGTTGCCTGGCCACCCAGTTCCCGCAGGCTGAACGGCTGGCAGGCCTGGACGCCGCCCCCGCCATGATCGAGAAGGCCACCGCTGCGGCCCCGCCCGGCGACGGCCGGCGATGTTCACCACCGGCGTGGCCGAGCGCTTGCCCTACCCCGACCGCACCTTCGACCTTGTGGTCAGCACGACGTCGTTCGACCACTGGACCGACCAGCAGGCGGGCCTGCGCGAATGCGCCCGGGTGCTGATCCCCGGCGGCCGTCTCCTCTTGGCCGATCTCTTCTCCCCGCTGCTCATCCTGACCCAGATCGGCACTCGCCGTGGCAAAGCCCGGACCCGCACCCGCGCCGTCCGCCTGCTTACCGCGGCGGCCTTCGCCGAGATCACCTGGCACCACCTGGTACCCCTCATCAACGCCGCCATAGCTACCAAGCCCACCGAGGGAACCCGCCCATGACCACCAGCCCGGCGGCCGACCTGCTCATCCGTGCAGGCACCGTGCACACCTTGCCCGACAGCCCTGACCTGCTGGCTGTCCCGGTCACCGCCCTGGCCGTCCGCGACGGCCGGATCGCCGCCACCGCTGGGCCCGGCGACGAGCGTGAGCTGCTGTCCGCCTGGCGCGGTCCTGACACGGTCATCTTCGATGACTCCCGCCTGACGGTCCTGCCCGCGTTCACCGATACCCACAACCATTTGATGCTGGCCGCCCGCAACATCCTCGGCGTGCCGGTGTCGCAGGCCCGCGACATCCCCGAGATCGTCGGGCTGATCCGGGACCGGGCCGCGCAAACCCCACCGGGCAACTGGATCGTCACCGCCGCCGATTGGCACGAGCTCCAGCTGGCCGAACGCCGCCTGCCCACCGCCGCCGAACTCGACCAGGCCACTGCCGATCACCCGGTCCTGCTGCCGCGCGGGGGTCATAACGCTGTCCTCAACTCGGCCGGGCTGCGCGTGGCGGGTTTCGGCCCCGCCACCCCGGACATCCCCGGCGGCTTCATCGCCCGCGACGAGGCAGGGCAGCCGTCCGGCTGGCTCCAGGACGCAGCGCTGGACCTTGCCCGCCGGGCCTTGCCGCAGCTGCCCGAGGATGCCCTGATCGCCGGCCTGGCCCAGGCATCGGCCCAGTACGCGGCGCACGGCCTGGGTACGGTGCGCGACCCGGCCGTCTCCGCACGCGAATGGCCGGCGTACCAGCGCGCGTCCCTCTCGGTCCGCAGCCACGCGATGATCATGACCACCCCGGGCGCGGTCGCGGCGGCCGGTTCGATCGGCGCCTACCTCGACGACCTGGAAGGCCAAGGCCTGCGGCCCGGGACCGGTCACGGCCGGCTCCGGCTGTGGGGGCTGAAATTCGTCCTCGATGGCGGCGTCGAGGCGGCCGCCCTGAGCGAGCCCTACACCGACCGGCCCGGATACCGGGGCGAGCTGATGTGGGACCCCGGTGAGCTCACCAGCGCGCTGGCCGCCTGCACCCGGCGCGGCTGGCCAGTCGGCACCCACGCCATGGGCGACCACGCCGTGGCCGTGCTGCTCGACGCCATCCGCGCCGCCCGCCAACCAGGCGGCGCGGCCCTGGTTGTCGAGCACGGTGGCCTGATCGCCGGCCGGATCGCCGACGCCGCCGCACTAGGCGTGCATATCACCGTGCAGCAGGCACTGCTGGACGGCCTTGGCAGGGCCTTCCTGGCCGCCTGGGGTCCCGGCCGGACCTCGGCCCTGTTCCCCTGGCGTGAGCTGGCCGACGCGGGTGTCTGGATCAGTGCCGGCACCGACCACCCCATCGGCCCGCTGGACCCGCTGCGCGCCATCCACGGTATGACCACTCGCCTGACCCCGGTTGGCCCGCTCGGCCCCGAGCACGCCATCAGCCGCGCCGAGGCCATCCGGCTGTACACGCTGGCCGGCGCCGGTTTCCTGCGCGCGCCGGCTGACGGCCCGTCCGGCCTGGTCCCCGGCGCCCCAGCCGACCTGGTCGCCTACGCCGCCGATCCGTTCACCTGCCCCGACGATCAGCTGCTCGAGCTCGGCCCCGCCGCCACCATCCTGGACGGCCAGCTCACCTACTCGCGTTAACGCGCGGCCGCCGCCTGGTCCTCCGCCGGCACGGGGTCGTAGTAGTGCGCGTATTGCCACAGACCGCGCTCGAGCAGGGTCTCCTCGCCCAGCGGGCCGAACCGTCCCGGCGCTAGCGCCTCTATCCCTGCAGGCGGATTGCCGCCGGTGATCCAGGCGGCCAGCACCTCGCCCAGTGCCAGCGAGGAGGAGAACCCGGACCCGTTGCAGCCGCTGGCCACCCACAGCCCAGGCCGGTCAGGCACCGGCCCGGCTACGAACCTGCCGTCCGGGCTCATCGTGAACAGCCCACCCCGGTGCTCCGCCACGGCCGCGGCGCTGGCCACTGGGACTTCCTTGGCCACCTGGCCGGCCATCCGGCGCAGCACGTCCAGGTCCAGCGGCACGTCGTCGGTGCAGAACCCGTCGGTCTGCTGGCGTGGGTCGACCGCCATCGGGTCGGCCTCGAAGCCGCCGGCCATCAGCCCGCCCCGGGCCGGCCGCAGATACAGGGCGGCATCGGCCACCCGGACGATCGGGCTGGCCGGATCCACATCCGCGTCCGGCTCGGTGATCAGCAGCTGATGGCGGACCGTGCACAGTGGCACCTGTGCCCCGGCCAGCTCGGCCACCGGCCGCACCCAGCCGCCGGCCGCGTCCACGACCACGGGCGCGCGCACCGTCCGGCTGGCCGTCTCGACCCCGGTGACCCGGCCGGCGCTGACCTGGATTCCGATGACCGGCTCCTGCTGGAGCACCTCGGCCCCGTGGCGCCGGCAAGCCGCCAGGTAGGCGTCGATCAGGCTCATCGGCTCCTCGATGTAGATGTCTTCGCGGCACCATAGACCCAGCTCGAACTTGTCCGGCCGGTAGTAGCTGACCTGCTCGCCAAGAAGGTCCCGGTCCACCTCCCGGACATCGGCGCCCCAGCCCTGCGACTGGGCCATCTCCCGGGCCAGCAGCTGCCGGTGTTCAGCGGTCCTGGCCACCAGGAAGCTGCCCGACTGCACCACGTCCAGCGGCACCCCGGCCCAGGCCGGGAACCGCACCGCCCGGGCGATACTGCGCCGCGCCATCCAGGTCCTCAGCTCGTCGGCCTGCACCGACTTAAAGAGCCCGGCTGCCCGCCCGGACGCCTGCGATCCGGCCGTAAACCGCTCGATCACGGTCACGCTCCGCCCGGCGAGCGCACAGTGCAACGCCGTGCTCAGCCCGAGCGCACCCGCCCCGATCACCACCACGTCGCAGTCCACGAGCCCAGTGTGCGCCTGCCGTCGTTTCTCGTACAGAGCCGGCATCTCCGTGGCCGTCCCGGTCGCCTAGATTGGCGCAGGTGATCGAGGTAACCGACTACGACCCGGACTGGCCCCGCCAATTCGAGCGGCTGCGTGCCGAGTACTCCGGCGCGATGGCCGCGGCCGGGGTCCCGGTGCTCGCCATCGAGCACGTGGGCAGCACCTCGGTTCCTGGCCTGGCCGCCAAGCCCGTCATCGACTGCGACATCGTGGTCGCCGAGGCCGACGTCAGCGCCGCCGCCCGTGTCCTGACCGGCCTGGGCTTCGCCCCGCTGGGCGAGCTCGGCATCCCCCAGCGCTGGGCGTTCAAGTCACCCGCCCGCTTCGGCCGCACCAACACATACGTCATAGTCGACGGCGCGCTGTCCCTCCGCAACCATCTGGCGGTCCGTGACACCCTGCGCGCCAGCGCCGCCCTGCGCGCCGAATACGCCGCGGTCAAAAAGCGCGTCGGCGCCACCGCCGCCGACATCGACGAATACGGCCAGGGCAAGAACGACACCATCCAGCGCATCCTGGCCGCCGCCGGCCTGACCGAAGCCGAGCGCGCCTCGATCAACGCCAATAACGTCCCCTCCCACCGCGACGTCCCCCGCTAACCGGTATCCGCCCGATGGGGCCAAGCACCCGCCTCAGGCGGCCCCGGCGACCCCGATCAGGTTGCCCTCAGGGTCGGCGAAGTGGCCCACCACCAGGCCCGACGGCGCCTTCACCGGTCCCATGAGCCGCCGTCCGCCCAGGCTCTCTGCCTTGACCAGCGCGGCCTCGACCTCGGGTACCCCCACATAGAAGAGCGCGTGACCGGGATACCCGGCGCCACCCCCGACCCCGCCCGGAATCCCCGTGCCGTCGTCGGTGGTCATGCGGTTGATGAAGCCGTAGTTATCCGGCTCCGATACCGCCTCCGCGACCGGTGTCATGTCGAACGTCCAGCCGAACAGGTCCCCGAAATAGCTTCGCAGCTTGGCCGGGTCCTTGCCGATGACCTCGAAGTGCACGACGGGCTGACCCATAATCGCTCCTCCCACGTTGACAGCTCTCAGTTGCGACGACCTCAGCGCCCCGGATTCATCGGTACCCGCCAGCGCCCGTCCCCACCGACCCCCTTTGCATGATCATGCAGTGATGTGCATATAATTACAGCCATGTCCAAGGTGCTCAGTTCCCTCCCCGTCGGCGAACGCGTCGGCATCGCCTTCTCCGGCGGCCTCGACACCTCGGTGGCGGTGGCGTGGATGCGCGAGAAGGGGGCCGTGCCGTGCACCTACACCGCCGACATCGGTCAGTACGACGAGCCGGACATCGCCTCGGTGCCCGGGCGGGCCAGCGCCTACGGCGCGGAGATGGCCCGGCTGGTCGACTGCAAGCAGGCCCTGGTCGAGGAGGGCCTGGCCGCCGTGGCCTGCGGGGCGTTTCACATCCGCACCGGCGGCCGGGCTTATTTCAACACCACCCCGCTGGGACGCGCCGTCACCGGCACCTTGCTGGTCCGGGCCATGCTCGACGACGACGTGCAGATCTGGGGCGACGGGTCCACCTTCAAGGGCAACGACATCGAGCGGTTCTACCGCTATGGCCTGCTGGCCAATCCGTCGCTGCGGGTCTACAAGCCGTGGCTGGACGCCGACTTCGTCGGCGAGCTCGGTGGGCGCAAGGAGATGTCGGAGTGGCTGCTCGCCCGCGATCTGCCCTACCGGGACAGCACCGAGAAGGCCTACTCCACCGACGCGAACATCTGGGGCGCGACCCACGAGGCCAAGTCGCTCGAGCACCTGGACGCCGGGATCGAGATCGTCGAGCCGATCATGGGCGTGCGGTTCTGGGATCCGAGCGTCGAGATCGCCGCCGAGGACGTGACCATCGGCTTTGAGCAGGGCCGCCCGGTCACCATCAACGGCAAGGACTTCGCCACCGCCACCGAACTCGTCCTGGAAGCCAACGCCGTCGGCGGCCGCCACGGCCTGGGCATGTCCGACCAGATCGAGAACCGGGTCATCGAGGCCAAGAGCCGCGGCATCTACGAGGCGCCCGGCATGGCGCTGCTGCACGCGGCGTACGAGCGGCTGGTCAATGCGATCCACAACGAGGACACCCTGGCCAGCTATCACAACGAGGGGCGGCGGCTCGGCCGGCTGCTATACGAGGGCCGCTGGCTGGACCCGCAGGCGCTGATGCTGCGCGAGTCGCTGCAGCGCTGGGTCGGCACCGCGGTCACCGGCGAGGTCACCCTGCGGCTGCGGCGCGGCGAGGACTACTCCATCCTGGACACGACCGGGCCGGCCTTCAGCTACCACCCGGACAAGCTGTCCATGGAACGGACCGTGGACTCCGCCTTCGGGCCGTCCGACCGCATCGGCCAGCTGACCATGCGCAACCTCGACATCGCCGATTCCCGCGCCAAGCTGGAGCAGTACGCGGTCCTGGGCATGGTCGGCGTGCACCACCCGGCGCTGACCGGCGTCGCCCAGGCCGCCTCGACCGGCCTGATCGGCGCGATGGACGAGGGCGGTGCCGAGGCCATCGCCTCCCGCGGCAAGGTCCCCGGCGAGGAACTGCTCGACGCCGCGGCGATGGAGGCCGGCACCGACTAGACCGGCACAGCCTGAGCAGGCTAACTCGCCAGGGCCTGCACCTTGTCCAGCAGGGCTTCCATGATCACGTCGTGCTTCGGCCCGATCCGTTCGGCCCATATCGCCTCGTACCGCCCGGCCGCCGTGGCCTCGATGGTGTGCCGCACCACCGTCCCGGAGCCGTCAGGCACCAGCTCGAACCAGTGCTCGCCCCGGATCTCGTCCGGGCTGGCCACCCGGAACGCCCGCGCCGCCCCCGGCCGCTCGAACTCCTGCCAGATCATCAGCCCGGCGTCGTACCGGCCGGGCCCGACCTCGCGCGGCATGGGCGCGAGCTGGGCCGGCCACACCAGGTCAAAATCGGCGACCAGCGCCGCGATCGGTTCCGGCGCCGCCGCAACCCACCGCTCGTGACACTCCCGTACTTTCATTTCACCCCGAACGAGCTGCGTCTCCGTCTCCCTCAACTCCACCACGGCCAGCCGGTCATCGCCACTGCATTCCACGGGCGCTAGCCGCCCGGGACGATCTAGTTATTAACTGACGCCATGGAGAACATCGGCCCGTTCATCACCGAGCAGCTGAAGATCTGGGAGGTCCCCGGCTGCGCCGTCGCCGTCGTCCGGGACAGCGAGGTCGTCCTGGCCGGAGGGTGGGGCCGGCGTGACGTGGATCAGGACCTCCCGGTCACCGCGGACACGCTGTTCGCCATGGGGTCCGTCACCAAGGCCTTCACCGCGACAGCGGTCGGGGCGCTGGCCGATGACGGTCTGCTGGACTGGGAGCAGGCGCTGCGCGACTACGTGCCCGGTATCCGGCTGAACGATCCCCAGGTGACCGACCGCCTGACGATCGTCGACCTCCTGTCGCACCGCTCCGGCCTGCCCCGGCACGAGATGGTCTGGGTCGGCCATCCGGATCGGTCCCGCGCCGAGCTGGTCCGCCGGCTGCGCTTCCTGCCGCTGAGCCGCGACCTGCGCCAGGTGTTTCAGTACAGCAATCTCGGCTACCTGGCCGCCGGGTATGCCGTCGAGGCGCTGTCCGGCACCTCCTGGGAGGATTACCTGCACGGCGGGCTGCTGGCCCCGCTGGGGATGATCCGCTCGGACCTGTCCGTCGACGACATGCGTGCCGACCCGGACCACGCCACCGCCTACGAGCGCCGGCAGGGCCAGGTCGTGCCCGTGCCGACGCGGCCCATCACGGCCCTGGCCCCGGCCGGCGCGCTCAACTCCTGCGCCACCGACATGGCCCGGTGGCTGCTGGCCCAGCTCGGCGGCGGTCAGCTGGACGGCCAGGCCGTCATGTCCCCGGGCACGGTGGCCCGTCAGCATCTGCCGCACATCGTGCTGCCCGAGGACCGGACCTTCCCGGCCGCGACCCGGCACGCCTATGGGCTCGGCTGGATGATCGGCCACTACCGGGATCACCGGATGCTCGACCACGGCGGGGCCATCGACGGGTTCGAGGCCGAGTGCCTGCTGCTGCCGGACGATGGCATCGGCGTGGTCGTGATGACGAATATCTCGGCCAACGCCATGGCGCCGGTCGTCGCCTACCGGGTCCTGGACGAACTGCTCGGCCTGGAGCCGCTGGACTGGTCCGCGAACGTCAAGGCGCGGGTCGACGCGGCCCTGGGTGGGTTGCAGGAGGCCCGCCAGGCGCGCCGTGTCGTCCCCGACGCGCCTTTGCCCCGCCCCCTGGATGCCTACGCCGGCGAGTACGAGCATCCCGGCTACGGCGTGCTCACCATCACCGCCGACATCACCGCCGACGGCGCCACGCTGCGCCCGCACTTCGGGACCATGGACCTCAGCATGACCCACCGGCATTACGAGACCTTCGACCTGCAGTGGCACGAACTTGGCGGTCAGCTGCCCGACTTCCCGCTCATGTTCGGCTCCGATCCGGACGGCGACATCACTGCGCTCACCGTCCCGTTCGAGCCGTCCGTCGGTCCGCTGCGGTTCGACCGCCGGCCCGACGACCGGGCCCGGGACCCGGAGATCCTGCGCCGCCTGACCGGCACCTACACGATGGGCCCGATCGAGCTGGAAGTCGCCCTGACCAGTGGCAACACGCTGACCGCCACCCTGCCCGGTGCTCCGCCGTTCGAGCTGGAGCCGGGCCGCGGCCTTCGCTTCAGGGTCGCCGGGCAGCCAGCCGTCACCGCCGAGTTCGAGCTGGACGCGTCCGGTTCGGTCGTCCGCCTGGTCGCCCAGCCCCTGGGCGTCTTCCTGCTCAAGCCCGATGACCAGGCTCCCGAAGACCAAGCTCCCAATGACCAAGCTCCCGATGACTGAGCCGCGATGACCGGCCCCGGCCTCTGGCAGCAAGCCGACCCTGCTCTCCTGCGCTGCCTGGAACTGGCGCACGAGTCCTTCCTGACCCACGGCCTCCCGGTTGGCTCGGTGATCGTCACCGCTGGCGGGACGACGGTCAGCGAGGGCCGCAACCGCGCCTACGATCCCGTGGGCGGCCCCGCCCGCCTGCAGCGCACCCCGATCGCACACGCCGAGATGAACGCCCTGGCCGGCGTCGAAACCGGTGCCGACCTCGCCCAGCTCACCCTGTGGTCCTCCCACCAGCCCTGCGCCATGTGCGCGGCGGCGTGCGCCTTCACCGGCGTAGGCCGCGTCGTCTTCATCGCCCCCGACCCATCCGACGACGATCCCGTCCCGGACCCGGATGGCGTCGCCGCAGAATGGGTCGTGGTCGCCAGCCTGCTGTTCCTGTCCGGCGTGGCTGCCTACTCCGGCCCGTCGTCGCCGATGATCGCCCGCGCCGGCATCCGCGAGCCCGAGATCACCGCCCTGATGCGCCAGGTCGACGACGCCGCCCTCCGCCAGCCAGCCCTCCGCGACGTCCTGACCCCGATCTGGCCCGCCATCCAGGCCGCCGCCACCGAACGCCGCACCCGCCAGCGCCGCACCGCATAATCCGCTCTGTACCGGCACGTCAACCGGCAGACCCGCTCCCCGCGCTGCTTCCAGCAAACGCTTGTCATACGTCACGAATGAGCTCAGGTCGGCGCGCCGGGACGAGGCTGTACCAAGGTGAATGGCGTCCAGGCTCCGAACGCCCCGCTCAGCGTGCGCCGTACTCCTCGTCGGTCACATGCTCGCCCCAGTTCGTCTCCGGCCGCTCGTCCCCGGGCGCGACGCCCTCGGTGATGGTCAGGTGGGTCATGAAGTGTTCCGGCGCGGCCCCGTGCCAGTGCCACTCGTCGGCCGGGGCGTGGACGATATCGCCCGGCCGCAGCTCGGTCACGTGCCCGCCGCGGGCCTGGACCAGCCCCTGTCCCTCGGTCACGTACAACGTCTGCCCGACCGCATGGGAGTGCCACGCCGTCCGCGCCGACGGCGTGAAGTGGACCGCGCTGGCCCGGACCCGTGACGGCTCCTCGCCCCGGACGATGGCGTCGAGGTACACGTCGCCGGTGAACCAGTCAGCCGGCCCCTTGGCCGTCGGCGCCTTGGGCTGGATATCCACAGATCTCTCCTTCGCTCTCGCAGTCAGGACCGCCCCTACGATAGCGAGCGCTCCTACCGCTACCTTTATCGGCAGTAAGGGTCGTCATAGCAGCCCAAAATGCCGGAAAAGCAGTTTCCTTGGGACGTAAGTGACTCACGTGCACCCGATCATTCGTTGCGGGTGATCCCCGGCCGGCGTATGTGACGACTGGGGTCGGCTCGAACCCGAGGGCACCGTTCAACCAGTTCAGTCACGCCCGGGCTCTGGCCGGCCCGCGGGACACCTTCGTGACGATCAATAACGACACGCTCTACTCGATGGCCCAGCTTGACCTGAGCGTCGGCCCGGTCCGGCTGCATGTCCCGGACACCGGTGGCCGGTACTACGTGCTGCAGTTCGTGGACGCCTGGACCGATAATTTCGCCTACGTCGGGCACCGGGCCACCGGCACCGGAGAAGGGGAGTTCCTGCTCGTCCCGCCTGGCTGGTCCGGTGAGGCGCCCAGCGGCGTGACGGTGATCCACGTCCCGACCCGGGTAGCCAGCATCGTCGGCCGGTGGGCCTGCGCGGGCCACACCAAGCCCAGTGATCCGGCCGCCGCCGCCAACTGGCTACCCGCTCCGGCTGGAGATTTCCGCCCGGTCCTGCGCATGTATGAGCCCGCACCCGAAGTACTCAGCCAGGCCTACACCGTCCCGCCTATTACCCGATCCTGATCCCCCGCAGCGGCCCCGCACCGACGGCGACCCGCGCTGCCCACAGGTCCGCCCCCACGTTAGCGGTCGGCCCGGCGGCCTGATCCGCGACGTTATCTGGCCAGCGCCGGCCTGGGCGCCGGCGCCGACGCCCGGTCGATGGCGGCGAACTCGTCTTCGCTCAGTTCCAGCGACAGGGCGCCCGAGTTCTCGCGTACGTGCTCGGGGCTGGTCGCCCCCGGGATCGGGATCACATGACCGTCTCGCTTCAGCAGCCAGGCGAGCGCCACCTGGGCCGCGGTTGCGCTCCGGGCCGCCGCTGTTTCCTGCAGTACCTCAGCAAGGCCCGGCTGGCCGGAGCCGGCGCCGATGAGGCCTCTGCCGATTGGACGGTACGCGACGAGTGCGACGTCTATCCGGCGGCAGGCATCCAGGACACCGTCGGTCTCGGGCTTGCGGTGGAGCAGGCTGTAGTGGACCTGGTTGGCCGCGAGCGGTATGCCATACCGGGCGAGCACGTCAGTCGCCTGCTGCATCTGCGCCACGTCACAGTTGCTGATGCCCACGGCCCGGATCTTTCCCGCGCTGACCGCGGTTGCCATTGCCCGCATCCAGCCGCCCACACCTCGCAGTCCGGAAGGAAAGTGCAGGTAGTAAAGGTCGAGTGAATCGCGGCCGAGCCGCTCCAGCGTCCTGTCCAGCGCCGCCGCGAACTGCGCTGCGGTAAATCGGTGGGCATACGGCGCGAACTTGCTGGCCAGCAGGACCGGCCGTCCGTCGTGCCTGGCTGCCGCGCCCAGGGCTATTTCCGAGCGGCCCCGGCTGTAGATTTCGGCGGTGTCGAAAAAGCCCGTTCCCGTATCGACCGCCGCGGCCAGGCTCTGCTGAAGGCAAGCCTGGTCAGACGCGCCGCAATCCCATCGGTTGGTGCCAATGCCGAGCGCCGGCACGCTGATACCTGATCTGCCGAGCAACCGTTCTAGCACAGAGTCGTTCATCGGCCGTTAGGTTATTCCAAGCTGGGGTGCGGTGCCAGCCTGGACGGTGTATTGGCAGCGAGCCTGCCAAGCGCGTGGGATCTCTGGGAAGGTGACCTGACATCGTGGATGCCCCCCTTAACCTCGATGACTTCCGCCGCATCGCACGCCGGCGGCTGCCGAGCGCGATCTTCGACACGATCGCCGGCGGGGCCGGGGATGAATGGGCCGTGCGACGTAACCGGGAGGCATTCGCTTCGGTCAGCTTCCGGCCGAAAACACTTGTCGATGTCACCAAGCGATCCCTTTCCACCTGCTTGTTTGGCCAGGAGACGTCGCTGCCCGTTCTTCTCGCGCCGACCGGAGTCGCGCCGCTCATCCGCCGTGATGCGGAATTCGCAGTCGCGCGTGCCGCGTCAAAGGGCAACGCCATTTATGTGTACAGCACGCTGATTGCAGGCCGGCTGGGAGAAGTGGCGTCCGCCGCGGGGGATGGCACGCGCTGGTATCAGCTGTACATGCCGCCTAGCCGCTATGAGACCGAGGTATTGCTCGAGCGCGCCGCGGGTGCGAGATACCAGGCACTGGTCATCACCGTTGATATGCCGGTCTACGGGGGCCGGGAGCGCGACATGCGCAACGAGCTGCTAACCCCCGCCAGGACCATCCCCAGGCTGATCCGGGAAGGCGTGTCCCGGCCGGTATCGTCCGCGAAATTCATCCGGGCAAATGCGCCTTCCCCCAGACAGGTGCTCTGCCGCCTGAGTCCAGTTGGCCAGCAACCGGCAATTACCACCCCCCGGTTGCCGGTGACCGCCGACGACATCCGCTTCCTTCGGCGGCACTGGGACGGCCCGCTGATCGTGAAGGGGATCATGCGGTCCGACGAATGCGCCCAATATCTCGATCTCGGGGTCGATGGGTTCGTCGTGTCAAACCACGGTGGGCGGCAGCTGGATAACCTGCCGGGAGCATTCGACGTACTTGCCGAGGTGGTGGACACAGTGGCCGGCCGCGCGACCGTCCTGCTCGACGGCGGCATCCGCCGCGGTGAGGATGTCCTCAAGGCCATCGCCATGGGCGCCTCTGCGGTAATGCTGGCCCGGCCATACCTCTACGCGCTCGCCGTCGGGGGGCAAGCCGGCGTCGAGGACATGATCGAGATGCTCCGGGTCGAGATCGACCGCGCGATGGCCCTGCTCGGCGTGTGTTCCCTGGGTGAGCTCGACCGCACGTTCCTCAACCTCTCGCCGCAATCGGCCGGGGTCTAGCTGACCCTAAACGCGCCCCAGGAGTTCAATAGGGGACCATGACCGACGTACGCGACCTCGCCGACCGCTTCCATCAGCGCTGGCTGGAGCACAACCCGTTCTCCGCCAGCTCCTACGGCATCCCCGGCTACGACGACCTCGTGCCGGACGTGAGCGAGGCCGGCGAGCACGCCTGGCGCGCCGAGATCGACGGCTACCTGGCCGAGGCCGGTGACATCGACAGAACCCAGCTCGGCCGCGAAGACACGGTCACCCTCGATTGCATCATCGAGGCCGCGACCCAGGAGCAGGAGTCGATCGACTCGGCCCAGCTGGAGTACACGGTCACCGCCAAGCACTACGCCGGCCCGGCCATGCTTTTCGCCATCGCCGCCCGAACGGTCCTGCTCGACGACACCGCGGCCGATGCCTATCTGGCCCGGCTGCGGCGCAGTGGCACCTGGCTGGATCAGGTCACCGAGCGCGTGAAGGAAGGCGCGGCCAAGGGCCGCCTCCCGGTAGCCCCGCTGGCCGAAGACGCCGTCACCTGGGCGCAGGACATCCTAGCCGCCCCGGACATCAAGCCCCTGCTCGCCCCCCAGCCGCCGCCAGGCTGGCCGGGCACCGGAGCCTGGGACGCCGAACGCCGCCAGATCGCCGATGAGGTCATCCGCCCCGCCCTGGCCCGCTGGGTCGAGACGGTCCAGGAGCTACTGCCGCGCGCCCGCCCGTCCGCACAGGCCGGCCTGGTCAACCTGCCTGGCGGCGCGCAGGACTACGCCCGGGCCATCCGGATCTACACCACCTTGCCGCTCAAGCCGGAGGAACTGCACCAGATCGGCCTGGACAACACCGCTGAGCTGGAGGCCCGCGCCGTCGAACTGGGCCGCGGCCTGGGACTGAACAGCCTGGAAGAGGTCTTCGCCGCGCTGCGCGATTCGGCTGGCCAGATCTCCCCGGCCGAGGCGATCCGCCAGGCCACGGTGGCCATCCGCCGGGCCGAGGCCCGCGCCCCGGAGGTCTTCCCCGCGCCGCTGCCGCCGCCGTGCCAGGTCACGCCGATGCCGGAGGTGGTGGCGGTCAGCGGGGCCGCACCGCACTACACCCCGCCGAGGCTGGACGGCGGCAGGCCCGGCACGTACTGGTTTAATACCGAACGGCCTACCGCGGGCACCGGCTGGGACCTCGAAGTGGTCGCGTTCCACGAAGCGGTCCCCGGTCACCATCTGCAGCTCTCCCGCCTGCAGCTGCTCACGGCCCTGCCCGCCTTGCAGCGCCAGCGCAGTATTACCGCATTCTCCGAGGGCTGGGGTCTGTACGCCGAGCAGCTGGCCGAGGAGGCCGGCCTGTACGCCGACGACCGGGCCCGGCTGGGTGCGGTCAGCTCATCGCTGATGCGCTCGGTCCGGCTGGTGGTGGACACCGGCATGCATGCGTTCGGCTGGAGCCGGGAGCAGGCGCTGGAGTACGCGCTCGCGCACGTGCCCATGCTGCCGTCGTTCATGGCCGACGAGATCGACCGGTACGTGGTCATGCCCGGTCAGGCCCTGGCCTATCTCACTGGCAAGCTGGAGATCCTCCGCCTACGGGAGCAGGCCCGGCAGCAGCTCGGCGACGCGTTCTCGCTGCCGGCCTTCCACGCCGCGGTGCTGGACCAGGGCTCGCTGCCCCTGCCCGCCCTGGCCAGCAGCATCTCCGGCTGGCTCGACCTTCAGTGACCACCCACCACGAGCAGCACGTAGGCGGCGCAGAAGCTGATCAGCACCAGCAGCACCCACCCGGCCCGCAGTGCAATCCGCCTCACCGGGTCACCCGAGCCAGGAACGCCAGCGTGCGCTGGAACGCGGTGCGCGCCTGCGGCAACGTGAAGTTGAACTGGTACTCATGGTTCAGGTGCTGCCCATGCCACAGCAGCGTCGTCACCGGCACCTTGTCGGCCCGCAGCACCCCAGCCAGCTCAGTCCCCTGGGACTGGAATGGATCCGCGTCGCCCACCGACAGGAACGTGGCCGGGTAGTCCGCCGTGACCTGCGCGGTCACCGACAACTGCCCGATCGCCGGATACGACGTCCAGTCCCGCACTCCCGTATAGGACCACAGGTAGGTCCGCAGCGCCGGGAACCCAGTGCCGCCCACCGTCCGCATGTCGTAAAGCCCGCAGAACAGCACCACCCCCCGCAGCCCAGTCCTGGTAGCCGATGATGATGCCGCAGGCGTGATCCCCATCGCCCGGGCCAGCGCCGCGTTGGTCTGCACCGCGGCGAGCTGCCCGGCGATCTGTGCCCCGGCCGAGTCGCCGCCCAGCACAATCCGGTCCGGGTCCCCACCGAACCGCCTGGCCTGCGCCCGCAGGAACCGCAGCGCCGCGTTACCCTGCCGGATCGGCGCCGGGTACTTCGTGCCTGGCGCCAGGCTGTAGTCCAGGCTGGCCACGGTGTATCCCGCGTGCGCCAGCAGGATCGCGTAATCCTGCACTGTGGCGGCAGAACTGGAGATGAACCCGCCCCCGTGCACCCACAGCACCACTGGCCGCGGCCCGGCCCCTCGCGGTTCGTAGATGTCCAGGTGCGCCACCGGTGCTCCCGGCACCGGCACCGCCACCCGGAGCACGGTCACCGTGGGCGTCACCGCCGCGAACCCCGGCGGCGGCTTGACCAGCTGGCCACTGTCGAACACCCCCGCGACCAATGCCGTGCCCGGCTGCACCGACGTCTCGTACAGCGCCACCGCCCCGGCCACCCCGAGCAGCACCGCCGCGAGCACCCAGGCGGTGACCCGGACGACCCGCATCAGTGGTCGGCCATCAGGCGTCCAGGAACAAGCGGGTCTGGGCCATGAACAGCTCTGGGTACTGGAAGTGCGCGCCGTGGCCCGAGTCTGGATACAGGATCAGCTGGGCGTTGGGGATGTGCTGCTGCAAGATGAACGAGTTGACGGTGGCGATCACGATGTCAGTATGGCCATTCACCACCAGGGTGGGCTGGGTGATTTTCTCCAGGTAGCCGAAGCCGTCGTCGGTGGGCTGTCCCCAGTCCGCGGCCGCCGCCCGGTGCGCCAGCGCGGTCTCGGCCGCCACCGGCAGGTCCCGGTCCTGCTGCCGGGCCCGGGTCCGGTTCAGGTAGGCCCAGCCGGCCTGCTGGCTCGCCGCGGACGGGCTGAAGAAGATCGGCAGCCACATCTCGTCCTGCCGCTCGTAGGTCTTGCCGAACAGCGCCGCCGTCTCGGGCCGCTGCGAGGCCATCCCCTCACCGCCGCGCGGCCCGGTCCCGACCAGGACAAGCCGCCGGACCAGCGCGGGACGGTCCAGCGCCACCAGCTGGGCCCACTCACCGCCCATCGAGTGCCCGAGGATGTCGATCTGGTCCAGGCCGAGCGCATCCAGGAACGTCTCGGCGTCTGCGGCGATGCCGGGCACGGTGTCCCGTGGCGTCCCGGTGCTGGCGCCCACTCCGGCGTTGTCGAACACCACGACCACGCGGTCGCTGGCGAACCCATTGGTAATCGCCGGGTCGAAGGTCTCCAGGTTCCCGCGGAAATGATTGAAGAACACCAGCGGGACCCGTCCGCCGGTCCGGCCGAACCGCCGGTAGGCGAACCGGATGCCGCCCGCCTCGATGAAGTCAGTCGGTGCTGTCTCGTGGAGTGCAGTCTCCTGCGTGTAGTCGCTCATCACCCGTCCTCAGCCGGAAACCAGGTCGAATTCGTTGCCCTCGGGATCGGCGAAGGTCGTCCACCGGTGTCGCCCGTTCTCTTCGAACACCCGCAGCACGATGGCGCCGAGCCCCAGCAGTCGCCGGGTCTCCGCCTCGGTCTCGGTGGTCACCAGGTCCAGATGCCACCGGTTCTTCACCGTCTTGGCCTCGGGCACCTGATGGAACAGCATCACCGGCGCCGATGCCCCACCCTCGCCGGCCGTCCCGCCATGACCGGCCGTCCCGCCCTCGCCGGCAGGTCCGGCCTCCACCGCCGCCGACCCGGCCGTGGCCCCGTCCCGGACCGGCCGTCCCAGCGCCGCCGACCAGAACCCGGCCAGCTTCTCGGCGTCGGCACAGTCCACACTTATGGCGTACACGGTGATCGTCATCTGGTCCTCCTAGATCGCGGTTTCGCTAAACGGCGGTCCGGCCGCCGTCCGCGGCCAGCACGGCTCCGGTGATGTAGCTGGCCCGCGGCGAGGACAGGAAACTGACCAGTCCGGTGATCTCGTCCGGATCGGCGGCCCGGCCCAGCAGCGTGGTCTTACCGAGCGCGGCGATCCGCTCGGGCAGCGCACCGGGGGTGTAGACCGGGCCGGGCGCGATCGCGTTCACCCGTACCCCCCACGGGCTGAACTCCGCTGCCCAGGCCCGGGTCAGCGACTCCAGCGCACCCTTGGTGGCGCCGTACGCTGCCCCGGCCGCCAGACCGATCCGTCCCGCCATGCTGCTCACGCTGATGATGCTGCCGCTGCCCCGGGCAGCCATGCCGGGCGCAATGGCAGCCACCAGGAAGTACGCGGCCCGGACGTTGCTGGCGAACAGCGCGTCGAACTCGTCTGGCTTGAGATCGGCGGTGGGCCCGAACCAGGAAAACCCGGCGTTGTTCACCACCACGTCGACGTCCCCGGCCATGTCGGCCAGTTCCTCGACCCCGCTCATCTCGCCCAGGTTCGCGTCGGCGAACCGGGCCGTCCCGCCATCCCGCTCGATCGCCGCGACCACCTCGGCGCCGCGCTCCTGGTTCCGCCCATGCACGATGACCTCGTGCCCATCCCGGCCCAGCCGCTCGGCGAAAGCCCGGCCCATCCCAGAGGTTGCCCCCGTCACGAGAGCTACGGTCATGTCATCCTCCTAGATCGCGGTCCGGCCGCCATCAGCGGCGAAGGTGGCTCCGGTGATGTAGCTGGCCTGAGGTGAAGCCAGAAACCCGATCAGGCCGGCGATCTCCTCTGGCTGCGCGGCCCGCTTGAAGATCGTGGTGCCGCCCACCGCCGTGGTCACCTCGTCCGGCTGGATCGCGGTGTACACCGGCCCGGAGGCGACGGTGTTGATCCGCACCCCGGCCGGGCTGTACTCAGCCGCCCAGGACCGGGTCATCGCGGCCAGCGCCGCCTTGGTGGCGCTGTAGGCGGCGCCGCCCGGCATGCCGACCTGCCCAGCCATGCTTCCCACGTTGATGATGCTGCCACTACCGCGGGCCGCCATCTTGGGGGCCAGCGCGGCCACCAGGAAGTAGACCGCCCGCACGTTGGCGTCGAAGAGCCGGTCGTACGTGGCCCCGTCCAGATCCTCGGTCGGCCCGAACCACGCGGCCCCAGCGTTGTTCACCAAAATGTCCACATCACCGGCCGTCGCGGCCAGCTCTTCCGCCCCACCCGGCTGGCTGATGTCGGCGGCCACAAACCGCCCTCGTCCGCCGGCCTCGCCGACGGCGTCGACCGCGGCCGCCCCACGCCCGGCGTCCCGTCCGTGCACGATCACGTCCGCCCCGTGCTGTCCTAGCTCCAGCGCCACGGCCCGCCCGATCCCCGAGGTCGCCCCGGTCACCAGCGCGGTCAGCCCATCAAGATCTCGCTTCTCGGTCATGTCCCTACTCGACCACGCGCCAGCCCCCGCGCAGTATCGCCAGAACACGTGAGCCCTCCACCTCACCGCCCGGCGGTGAACCGGCTTCATCTCACCCGAATAGGTGAGACCGGGCTACTCGTCGCCCGGTCGGTCGCGGAGTCCGGCCGCAGGGATTGTCACAGGCCGCACATCGCCGCCGACCGCTCCCACAGCCGACCCGCCAGGTGGGCGTCGTCGGCCAGCGGGTTCGGCCGGGCCGGCTTTCGGTCAGCGAAGTAACCACCGCTGGTCCAGTCCCGGCCGGCCACGCCAGTCGCCAGCCACACGATCGTGTCCGCGCCTCGCTCCGGCGACCGCATGGCCAGCCGCAACGGCGATGCCACCACCGCCCGCACGGCCGGCGGCCCCGACCGTCCCCAGCCCGAACGGACCAACCCGGGATGCACGGCGGCGGTGCTGATCCCCAGCGCTTCCCACCGCCGAGCCAGCTCGCGGGTGAACAGCACGTTGGCCAGCTTGCTCGCCTTGTAGGCCCGCAGGCCGTCATAGTCCCCGACCATGTCCAGGTCGGCCAAGTCGACCGTGGCGTCCCGAGCCGTGCTGGCCCGGCTCGAGGTCGTGATGACGCTGGCCCCGGCTGCGGCGAGCGGCTCGCGCAGCAGCATGGTCAGCAGGAACGGCGCCAGGTGATTGACCTGGAAGGTGAGCTCATGCCCGTCGGTGGTGACCGTGCGCCGCGCGCCCGCGATGATCCCCGCGTTGTTGACCAGGACGTTGATCCTGGGGTGCCGGCGGCCCAGTTCACCAGCGAGCTCGTGCACCTGACCGAGCTGCGCGAAGTCCGCCACATGGCACTCCGCGCCCAGCTCACCGGCGACCGCCCGCGTCTTAACGGCGGAGCGCCCGACCAGGATGACCCGGTCGCCCCGCTGGGCCAGCACTCTGCTAGCTGCGGCCCCGATGCCGTCGCTGGCTCCGGTAATCACCACGACCCTGTCCTCGCTCATGCCGCAACCGTAAACTGTGGTCCATACACCACAGTCAAGGTGGCAGTGAGCCATGAAGCCTCATGAGTCTGGGAGCCTGGCGGGCCAGACAATGTCGCGAGTCAGGGAGCGCCATGCTGATCAGTGAAGCGGCGCGCCGGGCCGGAGTCAGCCGCGACACTGTCCGTCTGTACACCCGCCTCGGACTGGTCACTTGTGCCATGCGCCCGGCCGGATCCAGGACCTACGCCGATTACGACGACGCCACGGTGGAGCTCATCCAGAACATCAAGGTGGCCCAGTCGATCGGCTTCACCCTGGCCGAACTAGTGCCGATCTCCGCCGCCTACGTAGCCGGACGGCTAAACGACGACGAGCAGCGTCAGTTGCTGGAGACCAAACTCGCCGAGATCGAAGACCGGCGGCGCAAGCTGGACCAGATGTCCGGTTTCCTGCGGTCCAAGCTCAACGACCTGCCGCCCCGGACAGACTGAACCCATGCCTTCACTCCCGGCTAGGCGGCCCGGGTGGGGCAGCTGAGGTGCCCGGAGGGGTCGATCGGTGTGCCTTCCCTCCTATGGTGGCGCCGATTACGGCGCCGAGGTGAAGAGCAACGCCTAGTCCCACCTCCATGGTGAGGAGGGTCATAACCGCGCCGATAGGGCCGTAGCTGGCTTCGTTGGAGAGGATGGACGAGGATCCGAAGAAGGCGACATAGATCCCTACAGCTGTGTAGCAGATGGCGGTTACCAGGGCAGCGGGGAATAGCCGGCGCCAGGCTATCTGCCCTATCAGCAGGCAGTGCAGGCTCCACCACCAGAAGGCGACTGCGAGGAGGAACTGCGCACCCGAGGCCATGATGTGCCCGCTGTGGGGCTGAAGTCTCCGGCCGATGGCGAATTGCAGTGCCACGAAGCCGAACACCCCGGTCAGCCATTCGGCCCGGCGTGCCAGCGCTTTCCAGCCATGGATCTCAGCCAAAAAAATCTTCGCATACCAGGTCTGGAGTATCCGTGAGACGGACTCGGCTCCGGAAATGACCAGGACGATGCCGATTAGGGACAGGCTGGTGAGGGCTGTCCGGCCGTGTGTGAACAGCGCGGTGACGTCATGGCTTGCTGTGGCGCTGAATCCGCTTCGGGCCGCCAGGGCCCGCGGCAAGTCCTTTCCCAGCACAACCGACAAGAGCATCAGGAAGGGGATGAAGCTCAGCGTGAACAAGGCGGCGAACTGAAGCGAGCTGTCTATGAATCCCAGTTCACCAAGTTGCGTCCAGATCCGGCCCGGCAGGGTGTGCTCCAGGCGGCTCCGGGCCGAGCGGAAAACTTCGCTGGCCGACCGCCAGGCGCTTACCAGCCGTTGACGCGAACTGCGCTGGGCCATGACGGTGCTCGCGTAGGTCCGCTGCTTTTCATGCAGCGGCTGGCTGGGAGCGGTCTGGCGCGAGGCAATCCCGGTCAGCCTGGCCAGGTTGTTTGAGGGCAGATCAACCATGGCTGCTGAGGGTTTCGTCTAGCCAGTCGAACATGCGCTGTTCGAGGAGGGAGCGGGCCATCGGCTCACAGTGCATGTCCGCCCCCTCGGCCTTGGTGAACGGCACGAGCACCTTGGGCCCGGGCAGGGCGTCGTAGAGGCGCTGTGACTGGCCGGGCCAGAACTGTTCCCCTTCGGGATCGGTCACCATGATCGGCGTCCGGATTTGCTTGACGAGGTCACCGAGCCGGTACTGCTCTGCCGTTTTGAAGGCGTCGTAGGCGGAATCCTGGGTTCCGTAAGGCTTAGCCCGCCATTCCATCTCCTGGCGCTCGCGGGAGGTCGCCGACTGCATGCCGATGTCCATGAAGGCGTTGAAGTTCTTCTCATCGCCGGCGTCGAGCAGAGCGAGCAATTCCTGCGGGAGATGCAACCGCCACGACGACGCCACGTCATCCACTCCCGGGTCGGCGACGGCCGCGGCGATGCGGTGCTCGAAGGCCAGCGCCCGCGGGACCCAGTAGCCCCCCTGGCTGAGGCCGTACAGACCCAGCCGGCCGGCGTCCACCTCTGGCCGTCCTTCCAGGAAATCGACCACAGGGGTGATGACATGCTCCCAGTCGGGACGGAACGGGACCTGCCGCTCGAACAGCATGCTCTGCTGGCCGGGCCCGTCGAATATCAGCGCGTTGTAACCGCGGGCCAGTGCCGGTGCCCCGAGCCCGGGCCATACCGCGGTCATCGGCCCGTCGCTGCCGTTGACCAGGATCAGGGTCGGCCGGGCTTGCCCGTCGGCGGCCGGGACGAAGAGATAACCGGGGAGCGTGCCGCCCTCGTACGGGATCGCGACAGGCTCGGCGGGCGGGTCGAGCAAGCATACGTGGGCGTCGAAGCAGCGCCGGTGCGCGGTGAAAAGCGGGCCGAGGAGCTTGTCACCTTCCTCGACCCCGTCGATGGCACTGAGCGTGGCCGCGTAGTAGGCGGCGGCCCGCAGGTAGGCATTCCTGGCGCTGACCAGGTGCCCGCCCGACTGCGCTGTCGCGGCGATGGCCTCAACGCGCCTAGCCAGCTCCTGCCAATGCGTGACCCAGCTCGAGTCGTCACCGTCGGTGATTGCGGCGACTGTGGCCAGCACTTCCCCTACGTCTCCACAGCCGTAATGCACCTGCCCGAGAATGTTGCGGGTCTCGAATTCGAATGCCGGATCCGTGAAAAACAGCTGTGACATGGTGGCTCTCCTGTTGTTGTTCGTCATGATGGCGGTGTCGCGCAGTTCCTCGACGCGCGCCACCAGTTCCATCACCCCCCAGAACGGCCTAAGCGCCGGATCACCGGCGAGCGCGACGGAGCCGCCCAGGCGGCCATCGGGGCGCTGGTCAAGGTGGAGGATGAGCTTCATGTGGTCATAATGTCGGGACGCGGCCCCCTCGTCCCTAGGGGAAACCCCTAAAAGCGGCGGTTACGCAGTTCGCGCCGAGAGCTGAGGCCGAGTTTGCCGAAGACATTCCGCAGGTGGTATTCGACCGCCTTCTCGCTGACGTACAGCTCGCCCGCCACCTCGCGGTTGGTCAGCCCCTTGGCTACCAGCGTGGCGACGTCTTGCTCCCGCTCGGTCAGCGCGAGCGAACCGCGGCCCGTCCGGCCCGCGGGCCGCAGGCCGGACCGGGCCAGATCCTCGGCCACCCGCTGGCGGAACGGCTCGGCGCCCGCCGCGGCGAGCTGCTGGTGGGCAGGGCGGAGCTGGTCCAGGGCGGCGCTGCGGTGGCCCTGGGCCCGCAGCAGTGATCCGAAGGCGTGCTGCAGCAGTGCCCGGTCTAGCAGCGGGTCGTCTGCTCCGAATGCGTCCAGAGCCTGCTGGAACAGGTAGGCGGCCTGATCGTGGTCGCCACGGGCCTGGGCTATCCGGGCCCGCAGGCCGAGAATCCGGGCCCGGAAGTCGAGCCGCCGGTCGCCGGCAGCTTCGGCCAGCTGATCGGCTTGCCGCGCAGCGGCGTCGACGGCGCCGGTGTCAATGGTCGCCACGATCAGGGTCGGCCACCAGCCCAGCGAACTGAACATCGGGATGGCTCGCACGTCACCGCCGCCGGTCAGAGGCTGCAGGCTGTCGACCACACCACCCGGTTCGTCCCGGGCGCGAGCCACCGCGGCCTCGGCGATCCGGGCCGTGAACACGGCCTCCGATGTGCCCAGCACGCCCGCCGCGTTGTGCGCGGCGCTGACTTCCCTGGCGGCGACCGCCCATTGTCCCCGGCAGGCTGTCACCATGGCGAGCGCCGCATGAGCTTGGGCTTCGATCCACATCAGCTGTTCGTCCGAGGTCAGGGACAGTGCCAGCCGCGCGTGCACCAAGGCGTCGTCCCACTCACCCGAGCTGAGCAGCAGCTGGGCGAGGTGCAGGTGGGCGCGGGAAAGCTGCGCCGATGCCGAGTTCTGCGGAGCGAGCCGGACCGCGGCCCGCAGGTCGCCGGCTGCGGCCATCGTCCGGCCGGCATAAAAACCGAGGGTTCCCCGGGTGATGAGCAACTCCGTGTCCGCCCCGGAAACCCATTCAGCGGCACCGGGAAGCCTCTCGGCCAGCCGGGCGAGCCCGGCCGGAGCACCGCGTAGCATCCCTTCGCCCAGGGCCAGCACAGTCCATGCGGCCCGCTCCTGTGACTGGTCCGCCGGATCAAGGGAAATGGCCCGGGTGGCCAGCGTGACGGCTTCGACGGCTCGGCCCTGGTGGACATACAAGGATCCGAGCGTGCACAGGGCGGCCGACACGACATCCGCGGACGAACCTGTGTGGTCCTTCGGATCGGTAGCCTCGCCGTCCAGGGCCGTGACGGCAAGCAGCCAGCGTTCCGTGGCCGTAGCGTCGCCCTGGTCGACCGCGAGGGTTCCCAGCACAAGGTTGCGCAGCGGGGTGGGCTGGCAGGCCATCGCGCGCTCACGCAGCCCGGCGGCGCGCGCCGTCTGCCCGTCGGCCAGCAGCAGGCGCATCGCCGTCAGCAGGCGCCGCTCCCGCTGGTCTGGCGCGGAGCTGAGCGGCCAGGCCCACAGCAGGTAGGTGGCTGCCACGGCCATCGCACCTCGCTCCAGCTCCCTTTGGGCAGCCGCCTCGACGTCGTCGGCCAGCTGGTCATCGACCTGATCGGCCGCAGCTACCCGGTGCGCGAGGGCGGCACCTGCGTCAAGGACCTGCGCGGCGGCGCGGTGCAGGGCCTGGCGGCGGATGGGCGACAGGTCGTTGTACACCGCGGCGCGGTAGAGAGGATGCGTGAATTGGACCGGCGTGTGCATCTCACCGGGCTCCCACGTGACGAATCCAGTCGTGAGCAGGCTCTCCAGCGCTGGAGTCGGCTCGCGGAGGCCAGCGATGCGGCCGACTTCACCGAGCGCGCTGCGCTGGTTGACCACGCTGAGGGCCGCGGCAAGCTGCCGTGCATCCGGTGGCAACGTGGCCAGTTGGGCAACCGTCGCTGAGGCCAGGGAACGAGGTGCGGGCAGCACGCCATCGGAGACGGTCAGCTGCTCGTTGGTGAGTTCGGACAACAGCGTCCGCAGGTACAAGGCTTGACCGCCGGTATGCCGGTGGAGCCGCCCGGCATGCCGAGGGGACAAGGCCTTGCCCGCCCGGCGCGCAAGCTCGCTGACCTCAGCGACGCTCAGGCCGCCCAGCACCACCCGCAGACAGCGATCGGGGTCAAGGCTGAAACGCTCCCAGCCGTCAGCCCGCGGACCCGGCCGGCTACTGATCAGGAACACGACCTTGTCCCGGTCCAGCCGCCGCGCGACGGTCAGCAGTGCTTGGCAGGAAGCAGCATCGGCCCAATGCAGGTCCTCGACCACCACGGCGACCGGCCCGGCGTCTTGCGCTGCCCCCAGCAGGGCCAGCAATTCCATGCCTGCCGCGAATGCGTCACAGGCGCCGATCGGCGCAAGCCCGGTCAGGACGCCCAGCGGCACATCCGCCGCCAGCTCGTCCGCCTCCGCCCGCAGTACCTGCCATGCGGCTGGCAGCCGGGCAAGGACTTCACGCAACAGCGCGGTCTTCCCCGACCCGGCCGCCCCTTCAATCCAGACCACCTGGGCCTGGCCCGCGGCCGCGGTATGAACGCTGGCCGCGACTGCGGCAAGTTCGGCCTCGCGCCCGACGAAGACCCGCTCACTCACCGGCCTGGCATTCGCGGCTGCATCACCGCCCTTCCCCTAGCACGACAGTATTAGGGGTTTTCCCAGGGACTACCAGCCCACCCGATCCGCAGAATCAGATCACAACCGCTCGCCGGGCCGGTCGGCCGGCGCGGCCGCCCCAGCTAGCCACCAACGACGCTCAGCACGGCCGGACACCGACGAGCAGCGCCAATTGCTGGAGACCAAGCTCGCCGATATAAAAGACCGGCGGCGCAAGCTCGATCAGATGTCCGGTTTCCTGCGGTCCAAGCTCGACGACCTGCCGCCCCGGACGAACTGAATCCTTGCCCTCACTCCCGGCTGGGCGGTGGCCCGTGGCTGTGCAGGATCTTGCTGTGGTCCTTGTTCCAGGCGGTGGTAGTCCCGTCGGGATTGACGACCAGGGTCCAGCCCAGCTTGTGGATGACCACCTGGTGGTGGAACCAGCACAACAGGACGCAGTCCTGCAGGCTCGTTTTCCCGCCGTTGGCCTGGTGGGTGGTGTGGTGCACCTGGCAGGCGGCGGCGGGCTGGGTGCAGCCGCCGGGCCAGGCGCAGTGCCGGTCCCGGAGCCGGACGGCGTGCCGGATCCCGGCCGGGATCGTCGCGCTGTACCCGATGTCCAGCGGGATACTCGGGCCACCGAGCCGTCCCCCGGCCATGCCCCGGCGGACGTGGGACACCAGCCCACCCGGCCCGGACAGCAACTGCACCGCCTGCGCGACGATGGCCTGCTCGAGGGCTTCCCACCGGCGCAGCACCTCCGGGCCCCGGACGCCGGGCGCGGGCGGGGTGGCGTCTGCGGGATCGCTGCCGTCACCAGGCACCTCGCCGTCCCCAGCGACCTGACCGTCCCCGGTGGGCTGGCCGCTGCCGCCGGGGCGGGCATTGCCCGCGGGCTCGCCGGGAGCGCCGGCACGGTGGCCCAGATACCCCAGGCCCGCCAGCTCGGCCGCCAGCGTGACCAGGTGGTAGAACGCGCCCGGGTTCACCGCCCCCGACACCACCGGCGCCACCGACCTGTCACACACCGCCCCGGCCGCGGCCTCACCGGTCAGCCACACCCCGCCGTCCCCGCCCCCCACCGAACCAGCCGCACGGTGCGCGGCCCACGCGGCGCGGGCGTCGGTCACCCACTGCCGCGCCAGCGCCGAGGCACCAGCCAGCTCCATCAGATCCACCAGCGAGACATGCGCCCAGACTTTGACCGGGACCCCCGCCCGCTCCGGCAGCAGCCCGGAGGCAACCAGGCGTTCCATCGCGTCCTGCAGCCCATCGTGATACCGCTGCGCCCGGGACCGGGTGTCCTCCGGATCGGCAGGTGCCGACAGCGCATCCAGCACCGTGGTGACCACGGACGCGCACTGCGGGGTCAGATCCCCCCGGATCACCCCGGCACCATCCAGCGTCGTGTCGACCCGGACGGCCCGGTCCCCGAAATGATCCGGATCCTGGTCCTCGGGCATCGACCGGGCGTGGATCTCGGCGGCCAGCTCGGCCAGGTCCTTCAGGTCCATCCCCGACCGCGCCGCCCCCAGCAAGATCGCATCCGCCGCCAGCCGGCAATCCTCCGGCAGCCTGTCCGACCAGCCCGCGATCGTCCGGCCGCAGGACTCCGAGATCCCCCCCGCCGCCAGCACCTTACCCAGCTCCGGGTGCGCGGCGACCCGGCGGGCCCAGCCCACATGCCCGGCCGCCGCACCCCGGGTGATCCCCGTCTTATGCACCAGCCACGTCCGCGGACTGTAATCCGCATCACTGACATGACCCTGCCCCGCGGTAAACGCCCCCAGGATCGAGGCCCGCGCCGCCGTCTCAACCGCGCAGATCCCCTCCAGATCCTGCAACGCCTCCGCCTGGCTATCAACGGCCATCGCGGCCGCGTCAGCCGCATACACAAAACTCATCGCCGACCTCGCCAAAGCCAGCGCATCCTGCACACTGGCAAACGCCGGGACCTGCTGCGTCATCTGTGTCACCTCCTCCCCGGCTCCTGGTTCTGCGGATGGACGGTGCTCCTGGCGAGGGCGGATAACCCTGCCCGTTCGGCCGTTAATGATCTTGTTGGAACTCTTGTTCTACCCTAACCATGCCCACTGACATTTCCGGGCACTATCCCCGCTTCATCAAGAAATAAATTCGATACATTAGTGTGACCGGCGAGACAAAAGTGCATCACTCCAACGGCCCGGAGGTGTCATCAAGCCGAACTCGGACAAGATCGTAAGCGCGTCATCCTGGTGGCCGACACGGACGGCTAACCCTGAAGATCCGTAGTGGATCCGCTAAGTTTCTGCTCATAGGTACCTCCAAGATCGTGACAGATACCACCACGCAGCGCTGGTCGCGTCGGCGCTTTCTGGGTGGCGCATTCGGTGTAGCCGCGCTCGGGTCGTTCGCGACCGCGTGCGGCGGCAGCGCAGGTCAGCCGGCCAGTGCCCCGACGTCGGGCGTGACGGTCTCGCCGGTAAGCGGCACCCGCACGTCGCCAGGATCCAGCGCGGCCACTTCCAGTACCGCTACCTCCAGTGCGGGCACCTCCGGCGTCGACGCCGAGCTGCTCAGAGAGCGCTACAAGGGCCTCAAGCCGTTCGCGCCCGCGCCGCCTCCTCCGGCCGTCAAGCCGATCACGCTGAAGGCGTCCGACCCGACAGTGTTCTCGCACGTGCCGATGACCGAGAAGGTCGTGTTCGTCACCATCGACGACGGCATCGAGAAGGATCCCAAGTTCATCCAGATGGTGAAGGACTTCCAGGTTCCCCTCACCATCAGCCTCGCGGACGTGCTGATCAGGGACGACTACGCGTACTTCGAGAAGCTGTACGAAACCGGGCATGTGTCGATCCAGAACCACACGCTCACCCACCCGCTGGACATGCCGGCGCTGTCAGCCTCGCGTCAGCTCGACGAGATCTCCGGCCAGCAGACCAAGCTCCGCAAGGAGTACGGGACTACGCCGTACATCTTCCGGCCGCCCGGCGGGACCTACGACGCGAGGACGGTCGCCGCGGCCCGAGAGGCCGGGCTGAAGGGGGTGATGCTCTGGAAGGAGACCATGCAGGTCACGGACATGGAATACCAGACGTCCAGGCACACCCTCCACCCAGGGGACATCATCCTGTGCCACTTCCGCGGCCCGGCGCAGCTCCACGGCGAGACCATGGTGCACATGATGATCCATCTCTACAAGCACATCCAGGCGCAAGGCTTCACCGTCGCAGACCTCACGCAGTACGTATAGGCACTGCAGGCCGTACCGTCCAGGGCGGCAATCCGGTGGGCTTGCCTCAGAAGTAAGCCAGCGGGCCGGGTTACGAGGACGATCGCGGCCCCGTAGTCATGGCCCGGTACCTGCGAGAATCCTCATTGTGTCAGCCGCTCGTGACGACCTCGGGCCGTTCTACCGGGACGTCATCGCCGTCGATCCCCTCCACCCGGAGGAGATGCCATCGGCTTCTCACCGCCTGGAGGTGCTGAGAAGCACGCTCCCGTTCCCCGTCAGCGACGCCCATCTCGTTCCCAGCAACAACAACGACGTCTGGCGGCTGGAAGCCGGCTACCTGCGGGTGGCATGGCGGGGAGATCGCAGCCGCCTGGCCCGCGAGGCCGGGCTCCTCAACCGGCTCCGGGGGTTCCTTCCCGTCCCGGAGGTCCTGGACCTCGGGGGAGACGACCGGCTGTCCTGGTCGCTGACCGCGGCGATGCCAGGAATCACATACGAGCAGCTGTGCGTGCAGCCCGAGCCTCCCGGGTTGCGGGATCTCGCCAGGGAGGCGGCCGCGCTGCTGCGGGCGCTGCATTCCTGGCCGGTGCCCAGGGAGCTTGCCGAGACGCTGAACCGCCCTGGGGAAGAGCCCGATCCGCTGCGTCGTGCGGGCTCCGAACTCGTGCCGCCGTCGTCATCGGCCCTCGGGCTGATCCCGGCCGCCCGGCAGCTCCCCTTTGTGGACCAGGGTGTCCTGGATGCGGCCGCCGAGCGGCTGACCGAACTCGGGAACCCGGTCGCGGCCGGCACCGGCGTCCTGCTGCACGGGGACTTCTATCTGGGCAACGTCCTGGTTCACCACGATCACATCAGCGCGCTGATCGACTTCGAGTTCTCCCGTCTGGGCCCACGGGATCTGGAGCTCATCTCGGTCATCAGAGCCCTTGACGCGGAGAGCCGCCTGGGCCTCCGTCGGCCACCCCTGCTCACCTGGCTGGCCGAGGATTACCCCGAGCTGTTCGACCGTGCGGACCTGGACCGGCGCCTGTGGTGCTACGCCCTGGCCTATACGATCCGCCAGATCATCTTCTGGCCACCCGATTGTGCCGAGGCCGATGGCCTGGAGGTGACTCATCCGCTGCACACGTTGCGGCGCTTGATCGACGCTCCACTGCCACTCCCGGCTGGCGGCTTGGAACTATACCGGCGATAAACGCGTATCGATCGATGATATATCGTCGGTATACATGAGCTCAGGTCGCGATCGTCTGATGGAGGCCGCGCGTTCACTGCTAGCCGAGCACCCCGAACGTGAACCCAGCACCCGAGAGCTGTACGAGGCGGCGGGCGTAGCCCCGCCCACGCTGTATCACCACTTCGGTACCAAGGACGGTCTGCTCGAGGCCGTGGTCGACGAAGCCTTCTCCGCGTATCTGGAACGCAAGCGTGGAGTTCCCCGCACCGGTGACCTGCTCCTCGACTTCGCGGCGGGCTGGGACATGCACGTCGGCTTTGGTGTGGAGAACCCGGTTCTCTACACGCTCATGTACCGCCGCGAACAGGGACGGCACTCCCGGGCGGCGCAGACGGCTGAGGCGGAGTTGCGTCGGGGCCTGGAGCAGCTCGCCGACGCCGGACTCCTCCGGCTGGACGTCGACGAGGCCATGGCCGTGACGACGGCCATGGCAATTGGCTGCGTCACCCAGCTCATTCACACCGGAGGATCTGCCACCGGACCAGTGGCGCGCTCGATGCGCGCCGCACTGATGTCCGAGCTCACCGGGCATTCGCCAGAGCGCAACGCCCCTGACCTGGCTGCCCGGTTGCTGCTTGCCCGCCTCGGCTCGGTGCCGGAGCTTTTCACCCCAGCCGAGGAAGCATTGCTGCGCCAGTGGCTGCACGCTCTCGCCGAGCACTTCGAGCCAATTCCCAGCGACAACGCCCAGGGCGCCGCGACGCCGGAACCCCAGCCAGACGCACGAAAGCAAGGACAGGGAACTTGACCAGCTCCACCGACAAAACCAGCCCCACCAGCAAGACCAGCACACACGAGTTCGTCCCCACCCACCTGCTAGGCGGCCAGGACCGAGTGTCCCGCCTCGGATACGGGGCCATGCAACTGGCAGGCCCCGGAGTCATCGGCCTGCCAGAAGACCTGAACGGTGCGATCGAAGTTCTGCGCCGCGCCATAGACCAGGGCGTCCGGTTCTTCGACACAGCGAACGCCTACGGCCCGCGCACCGTCAACCAGATCATCGGGCAGGCACTCAGCCCCTTCGCCGACGACATCGTGATCGGGAACAAGGTCGGGGCGCGGCGTGACCCAGCGGGCGGCTGGCTGATCGACAGCCGCCCGGAGACGGTGCGGACTCAGGTGGAGGAAGCCCTGCTCGACATGCGCACCGATGTCAGCCCGCTTACCTACCTGCGTCTGTGGGGCGACAGCCAGGCGCCGGGGACCGCGCCGCCGGCAAACGCTCCGCCGCTTGAAGACGCACTAGGTGTCCTCGCCGAACTCCGCGACGAAGGCAAGATCCGCCACATCGGGCTGTCCGGCGCTTCTCCCGCCATGCTGGAGCGGGCACAGCAGGTCACGCCGATCGCCGCCGTCCAGAATCGCTTCAACCTGATCGACCGCAGTGGGATAGAGGTGCTGACGGCCTGCGAGCGGCACGGCATCGCCTTCGTGCCGTTCTTTCCCCTGGCCGTCGGTTCCCTCGGCGAACCCGAGCCGCTGAGCGGGCCGGCCGCTCAGCCAGCCCACCCGCTCACGCGCCCAGCCGACCCGCTCACCCAGGCAGCCCAGCGACTCGGCGTCTCCACGTCGGCGGTGGCCCTGGCCTGGCTGCTCCCGCGCTCCCCGGTGATGGTCCCGATCCCCGGTACCAAGTCGCTGGCGCACCTCAGCGACAACATCAGCGCGATCGAGGTCGCGGCCCAGCTGACCGATGCAGAGGTCCGCGCCCTGACCGCGGTCCAGGACGAACAGTCCGCGACGCTGGGCACGATGCCACCCCAGATGGCCGACGCCGACGCCGACGCCGCCGCCGGCGCGAGGCCACCGAACAGCCGTAGCCGACGCGGGCGCCAAGCCAGCCTCAGCCGCGCGCGTTCCACGCATTCGCCAGCTGCACCCGCGACCGCACATCCAGCTTGGCGAACACCGCCCGCAGATGCGTCCCGACGGTATTAGGCGAGATCCCCAGCGCCCGCGCCGCCAGCCGGTTGGTGTTCCCGGCGCTGATCAGCTCGGCCACCGCGAACTCCGCCGCGGTCAGCGCCTCCCACCCCTTATCCGGCCGCCGCGGCGCGGGCGCGGCTCCCACCGGCACACCAGCATCCCGCAACGTCCGCGCCACAAAACCGGCTGGCAGAACCGCTCCCCGTGAGTCATAGATCGACCACGCCCGCCGCAACACCGCCGCCCCCGGCTCCACGTCACCGGAACGCAGCAGCAACGCCCCGTAGTCCGCCAGCGCCGACGCCAGCAGCATGACCCGCGGCGCCCCCTCCAGCCGCCGCACCGCCTCCCGGAGCAGCGAAACATCGCCAGCCACCAGCCCACGCACCTGCAGCGCGAGACCGGCCAGCGACGCCGCCCCCGGATTACGCTCGGCCGCGGTCTCCGCCCGCTCGGCGGCCGAAGCCGCGAACGAACGGTCCCCAGCCGCCAGGGCCAGCCCCGCGTGCACCCGCATCCACTCCGGCAGCCGCGGCCAGTAACTCCGGGTGCTCGAGGCCCGCACCATCACCGGCCGCACCACGGCCACCCCAGCCGCCGGGTCGCCGTCCAGCCCGGCCAGCAGGCTCCGGCATAGCCGCAGCCGCGGGATACGCACGATGTCGTCGGTCCGCTCGTCGGCCTCGGCCGCCTCCAGGTACGACTCCGCCAACGGCAGCGAGCCACGCAGGATCGCGGTCAGCACCAGCACCATCGAGCTTTCCAGCTTGTGCGTGGGCGTGCCCAGCTCGTCGCTGAGCCGGGCCAGGGTCTGCGCGCCCGCCTCGGCCTCGTCGAACCGGGCCAGCATGAAGTCCTGCCACATCCGCGCCTCGGCCAGCGACGGCTGGACCGCGTCCCGCCGCTCGTCCGCGGCCAGCCGATCCAACGCCCGCGCGGCCGCTCCCATCACCGCCTCGGCCTCGCCGAACCGGTCCAGCAGCTTCAGCGCCATCGTCTCCTGGGCCAGGTACTCGTCGCTGCTCTCCCGGCGCAGCGCGCGGAAGCAGGTCAGCGCCTCCTCGTGCCGCAGCTCATTACGGGCCACCTCACCCAGGGCCTGCAGCGCCACCCGCTCTGCAAAAGGGTCCCCGAGCCGCCGGGCTTCCTTCAATACCGAACGGGCGCCCGTACTTGCCTCCGCGGCAGTGCCAATCCGGCTGCTGGCCAGCGCCCGGTACCCCAGCAGCCGCACCCGCAGCACAGCCGGTATGCCCGGGGCGGGAACACCCGGCTCGGCCAGCGCCGCGTCGACCCGCGTGAGGATCGCGGCCGGTGCCCCCGCCAGCCACAGCCCCCGGGCCGCGATCACCTGCAACCGCGCCCTGGAGGAGGCATCGGCCGCGCCAGCCAGCAGCTTGTCCACCACCGCGACCACGTCGTCCCCGTGCTGGATCTGCGACAAGACGTCCGCGTACCGCTCACCAACCGGCAGCCACCGCGGATGGCCGAACGGCACTAGCCCGAACGCCTGCCCCATCAGCCGGGCCGCCGTCTCCGGCAGGGCGGCCAGACTCTCCGTCGCCGCGTCGGACAGGACGGTCACCGCCCGCTCGTCGCCCACGCTGGCCGACTCCCGCATGTGCGGGGCGGCGGCCAGCGCCCCGCGGCCGGACGCGAGCAGGTACTCGGCGCACTGCCGGTGCAGGGCCACCCGGACCGCGCCGGGCATCCCGGCGTCGGTCGCCTCGCGGATCAGATCGTGCCGGATGGTGATCCGCTGCCCCTGCCCGATCAGCAGGTCCGCGCGCACCCCCTCGGTGATCCAGCCGCTCAGATCGGCCGCCGAACCCCGGTCCAGCAGCGCGGCGGCGTCTCGCACCGCGAGCGGCTGCCCCCACACCGCGACCAGGTGCACCAGCGTCTGGGCCGGCGCGCTGAGCCGTCCCAGACGCGCTCCGACCGACGCCACCAGCGTCGCCGGCACCCCCGCCGAGTCCACAGTGCCCACATCACCGGAGGAAGTCACCGCCTCCGCGAACTGCACGGCCAGGAACGGGTTCCCGTCCACTCCCCGCAGCCGCCGTTGGGTTTCCCCGGCCGGTGCCCCGCCCAAGATGGCGGCCGCGATCGCGTCGATGTCGTCCTGGCCCAGTGGGTTCAGGTGGATCCGGTGCAGTGTGACCTGCTCGACGGCGGCCAGGGCCAGGTCGGCCGCGAGCTCGCGGCCGTCGCCCCGGCTGGCCAGCAGCCACACCACCGGCAGCCCCACCATCCGCCCGGCCAGCGCCCGCAGCGCGAACCGGCTCAGCGGGTCGGCCCACTGGCAGTCGTCGATGGCGATCAGGACCGGCGATCGTTGCGCGTGCACCTCGAGCAGGTCCGCGATCCGGTCGATCAGCCACAGCGGCTCGTGGTGCAGCGGGGCCAGCTGACCGAACTCCGCCGCCGACAGCAGTGGCCGCCCGCCCGATCGCAGCGCGACCAGCAGCGGCGCCCCGGGCGCGATCTGCCCGATCTCCTCGGCCTTGCCGAGGCCGGCCGCATAACCGAGTTCCAGCGCCTGCTCGGTCACGGCCCGGGTGAACGCGGTCTTGCCGATCCCGGCCTCGCCGGTGACCAGCAGCACGGCGCCTTCGCCGCGCCCGGCCGCGTGCTCCAGCACGGTCAGTGCGCGGGCCAGTTCCGGCCCACGCCCGACGAGCTGAGCCATTCATTCCCCTGACTCATGCGGCCCTGACTGATGTGGCAGGCCAGACTGATGCGGCAGGGCACCATTTTAAGGCGGTAAGCACCTGTCCCAGCTCAGGGCCTGCCCCTGTTCTAGCGCTGGGCTCGGGCGCTGATGCCGTCCAGCAGGAGACGCAGCCCCTGGTCGAACATGGCGTCCAGGTCCAGGGTGAACCGCTGGGTGTCCAGGTACCGCAGCGCGGGGAAGCGCCCCGACGACATGAGCCTGGCTGCGCCGGGTTCCTGGGTGCGGATCCACTGGCCGCTGGTCAGGCCGGTGTCCTGTGCCGCCTGCGCCTCGGATTCGAGGATCAGTCCCATGCTGCGGACGTGACCGAGCAGGTTGAGGTGGCAGTACATCATGTCGTCCACCCCGAAACCGAGGTGGCGCAGGGTGTCCAGGCTGTATTCGGCGTAGGGCAGCAGGCTCGGCAGGGCCCGGGGACGGGTCAGGGACAGGGCCCCGGCTGTCCACGGGTGCCGGCGCACAACCGTCCAGGTCACCCGGGCCACGGCCTCCAGGCGGTCCCGCCAGCGGCCGAGCGGCAGTGGCGCCAATGGCGGGTCAGCGAAGACCGCGTTCGTCATCCCCAGCACGAGGCCGTCCTTGCCCGGCACGTGCCGGTAAAGCGACGCGGTGGCCGCCCCGAGTTCCCCGGCCACCCGCCGCATGGACAAGGTGGCCAGCCCGTCCGCGTCGGCCAGGGCGACGGCGGCATCGATGATCCGGTCGCGAGTCAGCTCGTGCTCGCGTGGGGCAGCCGGAGCACGGGCCCCTGACGGGTGGGCGGCTGCCGGGCGCTGCGGCGCCCCGTGGGCCGCGGGGGACCGCACGACCGTGCCGGAGCCCGGGTAGGTGTCGACCAGGCCCTGGTCGCGCAGCGCCGCGATGACCCGGGTCGCGGTGGCCATCGCCACGCCCCACTCCCGGGTGATCTCGCGGGTGGAGGGCACCCGGTCACCAGGGCGCAGGTCGCCCTGCTCGATCCGCCCGCGCAGGGCCTCGACGATCCGCTGGTACGGCGCCTGGCTGGTCATGCCCTCTCCTGAAGCGCACTAGTTCACTCGCCGCTGTACACGGCCATCCAGCCGCCATTCTCGCACGTGAGGTCACGCAAGCGCACTAGGTCGCTTGACGGTGATCGCTGCCTCGATGACAGTAGCCGCATTCACGAACAGGCCACACGGAAGCAGGCGAGCTGCGATGCACAACCAGACCATCCTCATCTCCGGCGGCGGCATCACCGGGCTCACGCTGGCGCACTGGCTGGCACGGCGTGGGTTCACGCCGGTGATCGTCGAGCGGGCCGCCGCGCCGCGATCGGGCGGCCAGGCGATCGACATCCGGGGTGCCGCCCTGGAGGTCGTGCGGCGGATGGGCATCTTGGACCAGGCGCAGGCGGCCCGGACCCAGCTGCGCGGCATGGTGATGCTCGATGGCGAGGGTCGCGAGACCTGGCGCTCGCAGGAGCGCACGTACACCGGCGGCGTGATCGAGAACTCCGACATCGAGCTGCTGCGCGAGGACCTCGTGGGATTGCTGGAGCCTGCCGTGGGGGAGCAGGTCGAGCGGCTCTACGGCGACTCGGTCACCGCGCTGGAGCAGGACGGAAACGGGGTCCGGGTCAGCTTCTCCCACGCCGCGCCCCGGACCTTCGACCTGGTGGCCGGGGCCGACGGGCTGCACTCCAAGGTGCGCGACCTGGCCTTCGGCCCGGAGGGGGACGTCCTGCACCACCTGGGCAGCTATGTGGCCATCTTCGGCGCGGATAACTTCCTGGACCTGCAGGACTGGCAGGTCTGGGTTGCCGAGGGGACGGCCGGGTGCGGCATCTACCCGGTGCACGGCAACACCGAGATGCGGGTCTCGTTCGGCTTCGCCTCCGGGCCGCTGGATTACGGCGTCCGCGACATCGGGCAGCAGAAGGAAATCGTGGCCGGTCAGCTGGCCCAGCTGCACTGGGAGACCCCGCGCCTGCTCGCGGCCATGCGGCAGGCGCCGGACTTCTACTTCGACGCCATGGCCCAGGTGCGCATGGAGCACTGGTCCCGGGGCCGGGTGGTACTGGCCGGGGATGCGGGCTACTGCTCCTCACCGCTGTCTGGGCAGGGCACGAGCCTGGCCCTGGTCGGTGCCTACGTGCTGGCCGAAGAGCTGGCGCGGGCCGGCGGTGACCAGCAGGCCGCCTTCGCGGCCTACCAGGCGCGGATGCGGCCGTTCGCCGAGCTCAACCAGGCTCTCGCCGTGGAGAATCCCGGCGGCCCGCCCGCCGATGAGTCAGTTGAGCGGGCCAAGAACGCGATCTTGCTGGACGGCTGAACTGGACGGCTGAGCTGGCGGGAGAGCCCGGCGCTAGAGCTGGGCGATCCCGCCGTACGCGATCACCCGGTCCGCGTTCGGCCCGGGCACGCCGTCTTCGGGCCGCCAGTACGACACCAGCACCAGCCCCGGATCGATCAGCTCCAGCCCGCCGAACATCTCCGCGATGGCGTCCTTGCCTCGCGGGATGAAGATCCCGCCCCGCCGCCGGAAGTCCGCCGAGCCCTCGTGCATCTTCTCGTAGGAGAACTCGTCGGTGCAGTGTGACAGCACCAGGTAGCTCCCGGGGGGCATCGCGTCCAGATACCGCCGCACCACCCCGGCCGGGTTGTCGGCGTCCTCGATGTGGTGCAAGCTCGCCACGAACATGAGCGCGATCGGCTCACTGAAGTCCAGCACCTGCTTGGCCTGGGCCAGCACCTCGTCGACGTCACGCAGGTCGGCCCGGACCACCGACGTGCCGCGGCCCTGGGCCATCAGCGCCTCGGCGTGCAGGAACACCACCGGGTCGTTGTCCACGTAGACCACGCGGGCGGACGGGTCGGACCACTGGGCGATCTCGTGCAGGTTCGGGCTGGTGGGCAGCCCGGCGCCGATGTCCAGGAACTGCCGGATCCCCAGGTTGCACAGGAACCGGGTCGTCCGCACCATGAACTGCCGGTTGCCGCGGGCGTAGTCGACCATCTCGGGTACCAGCGACAGGGCGTGCTCGGCCGTCTCCCGGTCGGCAGCGAAATTGTCCTTGCCGCCGAGCCAGTAATCGTAGATGCGTGCCGGGTGCGGGATGTCGGCGCGTATTCCGGCCGGTATCCCGGCGCCGCTGACCTGACTCTCGCTCATTGCCCCCGCCCCATAGGTAACGCTGGCCTGACATCTCGATCATAAACTGCTAAACGTCTTGTGTCGCGCGGTCACCCACACCGGACAAAACTGTCTGAACCGGCGCCCGTGGCAGTACCGCTCATGGGCCCGCCACCGCCCGCCGCACCCGGAGCCGGACCGCCGGGCTGGCGCAGGCCACCACGGGCTGTCAGGGAATCGTAAGAAATCTTTCAGTGCGACTGAACCGAACGGTGTTAACCGGCCGTATCCCTATTTGTCGGGCGGCCAGCTTCCGCGGAAGCGCGGACCGCTGATTCCCGGGCCGGATACGGCCCGGCCCGCCATTCTTGCGTTTCTTTGGTAATGCGTCATGCCCGGAAAGGAAGCTGTCGTGACCGCACAATTCAACGCCCCGCCCGGCTGGCCGTCCCCGCCCCCTGGCTGGCAGGCTCCTCCTGGCTGGCGGCCGGATCCGTCGTGGCCGGCCCCGCCGCAGGGCTGGCCGTTCTGGGTGGAGGACCGGCCGCAGGCCCGCGGGACCGTCGCGGCGTCGGTCGCCATGGCGGGCGGCGTGGCCGTCCTCGTAGGGTCGTTCCTGCCCTGGGTGTCGTTTGATTCCGCTGGCCTGAGCATTAAGCCGGCCGCCCGGATCGCGTCCGCGGTCGTCGGGGCGATCCTGGTCGGCCTCGCGCTCAGGGTGCGCACGTCGACCCGCCCCGGGCGGAGCACCGCGGGCATCATCGCCGTGATCCTTTCCGGGCTGGCCTGCCTCGCCTATAACGGCTTCATTCTCATTGGTGAGCACGGAATACCCACCCAGGACGATCTCGGTGACTCGGCTAACCTCGCGTTCCACCCGAATATCGGCATCATTGTCATGGCTGTCGGATCTCTTGTGATTTTTATCGCCACGATAACGGCCATGAAGGCCCGTCGCGCTTAATCAGAGCACAAAGTCGCCGGGCTCGAGGGGGGCCCGGCGGCTTTGTTGTTGCCCAGATTCTGCCGTTCCCAAGGCTCGCTGTCCGGGCGGCCCTACCGGCCCGGCGGCGGGGCCAGGTCCCCGCGCCCGCTCAGCAGGAACCAGGTGGTGATCCCGGTCACTAGGCCCGGTCCGGCGGGATCCCCGGCGCTCACCCGCAGCGCCGCCAAGCATGCCAGCACGGCCACCACGGCGCGTACGGCCAGCCGGCCCGGCCGCCCGAGCCGGACCCGGGCCGGCAGCTCCCAGATGGCCCGCCACCGGCCGGCCGCCCACGGACCCAGCCCCGGCGGCCTCGGCCCAACGTCCCCCGGCCGCCGAACGGGCTGGGTCACGCCCTCGCCCGCCAGCTCGGCGCCAGCCAGGTCGGCCCCAGTTAGGTCGGCACTGGCCAGGTCGGCACTGGCCAGGTCGGCACTGGCCAGGTCGGCCCGGGCCTCGCCGCGGCCCCACGCGGTGCGCAGCGCCGTGTACGCGGTGGACGCGGCCGTGTAGCGCGCGATGTCCCCGCCGTCCGGCCGGTCCGGGTGGGTGGCGGTGGCGACCCGCCGCCAGGCCCGGTGGACGCCGGCGTCGGTCAGCTCGGCCTGCGGGTCAAGCCCGAGGATGGCGAACGGGTCGAGTGTGCTCACCACGGTCCTCCCGGTCCCAGTACGTCCTCGAGCTCAGTCGGCATCGGCGGCGGCTCCGGCCCGGGCTCGCGCACCTGCCCTCCCGGCTGACGCTGCGGTGGCACCGGTGGCTCGGCCGGCAGCGGCCGGTACATCAGCGTCAGCGGCGACGGGCGAGGCCGGGCCACCTGGACGAAGGTGGCGGCGCCGCGGCGGATGTAGCAGGCCTGCCCGGTGTCCAGCCGCCGGATCAGCTCCGGGTCGGCCACCCAGGCCCGCCGCTCCTGGGTGGTGCCGTCGGGTCCCCACGCCACCCCGGCCATCCGCCGGGCCGTGTCCAGCACCCGCCGCTGCCCGGCCAGCCCGGACAGCGGCTCGGGATAAGGAGTCTCCAGCACCCAGATGCCGCCGTCGGCGGTGGCCGCGATCCGGTACCGCTCGTCCTCATCCGCGCCCAGGCCCTGCCAGGACTGGGCCGAGACCTGCATGCCGATGCCGAGCGAGCGGCCCCGCTCGTACAGGTTGGACAGCGGCACCCGCCCGGACACCGCGCTGTAGTCATCGGCGGCCAGCAGCATCAGCTTCGGCTCGGTGCCGGCCGCGGTGGCCGCCGCCGCGGTCAGCTCGGTGATCGCCATGGCCTGCGCCTCGGCCACCGAGGGTTCGCGGGTACCCTCCAGGATGAAGTACCAGACGTCGGCGTCGGCCAGGTTCCCCGGCCCGTCCAGGCCCGGTCCGAGCCGCTGCAGCAGGGTGACGAACCGCAGCTGGATGTCCGGCATGTGCTTGCCCGCGGCCCTGATCCACTCCATCTCGCTGGGATGCCGGCCGTCATCCCAGGCCATGTGCAGCCAGCGGGCGGTCAGCCGGTCCAGGAACCCGGTCGCGCTCAGCGGCGGGCCGAGCGGCGCGGTCACCGCCAGCATCACCACGGCCTGCATGATGTCGGCGTAGTAGGCGGCCGCGCCGTCGCCGGACTCGATCATCTGGAACAGCAGCACGGCCAGGTCGCCCGGCGGCAGATCCCACAGGGACAGCGTGGCCTGCTCCGGCCAGATGGCTACCCGCCGGGCACCGGCCCCGTACAGCAGCCGCTTGGTCCGCTCGGCCTTCTCCCGCGCGTCCAATCCGCCCTTGCAGTCCAGCACGATCAGCGCCGGCCGCCGCCCGGTGCTGCCGCTGGTCTCCAGGGTGGCGGCGAACCAGCCCGCCCACAGCCGCATCATCAGGTTGGTCTTGCCGCTGCCGGTGGCGCCGATCACCACCATGTGCCGGGCGCACGCCGTGGACGGCACGCTGAACACCGGATGCCAGCGGTGCCCGATGGACCGGATGGTCCCGCCGACCGGGATCCGGCCGCGCCCGGCCAGCAACGGCACCAGACCCTGGGCCGCGGTCCGTCCCCTGGCGGTGCGGACCTGGCGGTCCCACATCCGGGTATCGAACGTGATCGGCGCCGACGCCAGCCAGCCCGCGTGCCCACTGCTGATCGCGAAGATCCGCCACAGCCACAGCAGGGAGCCCAGCGCCAGCCCGGCCGGGATGGCCACCGGGCCCAGCAGCACCGCCGTCCGGACGAGCGAGTAGCCGCCCAGGTGATGCCAGCTCGCCTGCCAGGTGCGTACCGGTGCCAGCGCGAGCGCCCGCCAGCTGTGCACGTGAACAGCACGGCCTACCGTGGCGATAAAGGTCATCGGCAGCGCCCACAGCGCGGTCCGCGCCAGCCGGACCGGCGGCCACCCGCGCAGCCACGCCACCGCGAACCCGGCCATGGCCATGCCCGTCACCGGCCATAGCGCCAGCGCCGCCAGCCCCAGCAGTGCCCAGCCCGCCACCTTGAGTCCCTTGCGCAGCAGCCACAGATAGATCCGCAGCCGGATCCACGACCACACGGTCATGACGGAAGCTCCGGAGCAAGAGCGGCCCGGGCAGCGTCCGGATCGCGATCCGGACGCGGTCGGCCTCCGGCAGCCGCAGCGCGGCCGTGGTCACCACGTGCCGCGCCGAGGGGGAGGTGAGGTACACGATCACCGCGTACCGGTTGGCCCAGATCAGTTCGGTCATGATCGAGGTCGTCCGCGCCACCGGCTTGGCGGTGAGCTCGACCTCGATGGCCCAGATCTGCCCCGCGTACGGGCTGTCCTCCAGGCTGGGCCAGTGCACCTCAGCGTCCGGCATATGGCCGCCCCGGGTGGGTGACCGTTTGACGTGCATGCGGCGCTCGGAGCACCACCAGCCCTGCCGCTGCTGCCAGGCTGGCCCGCTCTCCAGCCACAGCCGGGCCGCCAGCACGGCCCGGGTGTGCGCCAGCCGTCCCATGGACGGCTTCCCGGCTGAGTACCGGAACCCGGTCGCGCTCATGCCCTCCCGGGTCAGCCAGCACCAGGTCGGCCCCGGCCCGAGCCGCGCGCTGGCCGCGTAGCCGATGTTCCGCCACCGCTTGACGATGTCGGGCACCCGCTCGGCGCCCACGCCCAGTGCCTGCGCGAGCAGGTCGTAGGGCGCGGCGTAATGCTCGGCGCATAGTAAAAGACCGTCGATGTCCCGCTGGCCGAGCCGCAGGATGCCTGCATCGTTCTTCTTGCTGTTGCCGTTCCTTATCTTGCTGTTAACGCTGCCGTTGTTGTGGCCGTGCGCTGAAGCCGCCATGATCTGTCCAGTCCTTCCCGCTGGTAGCGCAAGCCCCGGCTGCCTCGCGTGTCCGGAATTGGACGATAGGTGACTGATTCTGTCCTGCGGTGACTGGCGGTGGCCATGATGGCCGCCGGACGTAAGAGAACCGTCATCAGCGCCGCAAAACAGTTGCGAAGCAGAAAGGTACGCTCGCGCTGCCGCTGGCCGGTACCCTCGCAAGAAGGTACGTGTGGCCGGTACCTCGATACATTTCCCCAGCAAGATGGAGCTTCTCGGACATGCGTGTTCTGGTTCTCGGCGGTGACGGATTCTGTGGCTGGCCAACCTCGCTGTACCTGTCAGACCGCGGTCACGACGTCACCATCTTGGACAACCTGAGCCGGCGGAAGATCGACGTCGACCTCGAGGTCGACTCGCTGACCCCGATCCGCCCGGTGGGGGAGCGCCTGTCGGTCTGGAAGGAAGTCTCCGGCCGCGACATCGACTTCGTGAGCCTGGACATCGCCACCGAGTACGACCGCCTGGTCGCCGTCCTGCTGGAGAAGCAGCCCGAGGCCATCGTCCACTTCGCCGAGCAGCGCGCCGCCCCGTACTCGATGCGCACCTCGGCCACCAAGCGTTACACGGTCGACAACAACATCCGGGCGACCCACAACCTGCTGGTCGCCCTGGTCGAGACCGGCGTCGACGCGGCCCTGGCTCACCTGGGCACCATGGGTGTTTATGGTTACGGCTGGTCCGGCAGTGCCCCGATTCCCGAGGGTTACCTGACGGTCAAGGTGCCCACCCCGGACGGCGAACTCGAGCGGGAGATCCTGCACCCCGCCAACCCGGGCTCGGTTTACCACATGACCAAGACCCTGGATCAGCTGCTGTTCTCCTTTTACGCCAAGAACGACGGCCTGCGCATCACCGACCTGCACCAGGGCATCGTCTGGGGCACCCAGACCGACCAGACCGTCCGCGACGCCCGGCTGATCAACCGCTTCGACTACGACGGCGACTACGGCACCGTGCTGAACCGGTTCCTCATGCAGGCCGCCGTCGGCCACCCGCTGACCGTGCACGGCACCGGCGGCCAGACCCGCGCCTTCATCAACATCCGCGACACTGTTCGCTGTATCGAGCTGGCCATCAGCAACCCGCCCGCGTCCGGCGAGCGTCCCAAGGTCCTCAACCAGGTCACCGAGACCCACCAGATCCTCGGCTTGGCCAAGCTGGTCTCCGACATCATGGGCGTCGAGGTTGCGTATCTGCCCAACCCCCGCCGTGAGGCCGAAGAAAACGAGCTGATCGTCACCAACGACCAGTTCCTCGGCCTGGGCCTCGAGCCGACGACCCTGTCCGAGGGCCTCCTGGCAGAGGGCACCGACATCGCCCGCAAGTACCGCCACCGGGCTGACCCCAAGAAGATCATCTCCCGGTCGGTGTGGCGCAAGGGCATGGAGACGGCGGAGGATCTGCTCACGGAGATCCCCGGCGAGGACTAGGGGTCTGTCCCATGAACGGTTCTGGCGCACTTTCGGTGGTGGCCGATTGTGCTGATGTGTCACGATCGGTCGTGATTGACGTGACGGAGCTTGCGGGGGCAGTGTTTTCAGGGTTGTCTGTGCTGGTCATCGAGGATGTCGGGGATGCTGGCGAGGTGATCTGCGTCCGGGCCAGGACCCGGGCCGAGGCGTGCCCTGCCCAGCGTGCGGCACGGAAACGGCCCGCGTGCACGAGTACCGGGAGCGGACGGTGGCGGACGTGCCCGCCGACGGCCGCCGGGTGCTGGTCAAGGTGCGGGTCCGCCGGATGCGCTGCCCGGTCCTGGGGTGCCCGCGGGAGACGTTCCGGGAGCAGGTCCCGGGCGTCCTGGACCGCTACCAGCGGCGCACCACGCGGCTGACCGCGCAGGTCAGCGCCGTCGCCTGCGAATTAGCAGGCCGCCTCGGCCCGGCTGCTGCCCGCGCTGGGCATCGGCGCCTCCCGGCATGGCATGCTGCGTGTCCTGCTCAAGATCCCGCTGCCCGCGATGGCGGTGCCGCGGGTGCTGGGGATCGACGACTTCGCGCTGCGCCGTGGCAGCGTCTATGCGACGGTGCTCATCGACGCCGGGACCGGCCGCCGCGTGGACGTGATCCAGGGCCGCACTGCGGCTGTCGCGGAGAAGTGGCTGCAGGAACCACTCCGGAGCTGAGATCGTCTGCCGGGACGGGTCGGGTGCCTACGGCGAGGCGGTCCGCCGGGCGCTGCCGGACGCGGTGCAGGTCAGTGACCGCTGGCACCTGTGGCATGGCCTCGGTGAAGCCGTCCGGAAGGAAGCCGCGGCGCACTCGGCTTGTTGGGCAAGGGGCACGCCCCTGCAGGAGGGCAAACGGGTCAGCACTACCGCCGAGCGCTGGCAGCAGATCCACGACCTGCGTGCGGCGAACGTGGGCCTGCTCGACTGCTCCCGCCGCCTGAACCTCTCGCCCAGCACCGTCAAACGCTACGAGCGCGCCAGCGAACCAGCGCGGGTGCAGCGCGTCCTGAAATACCGGCCTACCCTGGTCGATCCCCACCGTGACTACCTCCGCAAGCGCCGGGCCGAGGAACCCGGCGTCCAGATCCGGCAGCTGCTGAGCGAGATCCGCGAGCGCGGCTACCAGGGCAGCTCCAACCTGCTTGTCCGCTACATCAACCAGGGCCGGCTAAATAGCGACCGGCCGCACCTGTCATCACGGCGGGCCGCCCGGATCCTGCTCACCAGGCCGGGCAACCTGATAGGCGGCCAGGCCGAGACGCTCGCCGGGCTCACCGCAGCCTGCCCCGAGATGACCGCCCTGGCCAGCCTCATCACGTCCTTCGCGGCCCTGCTGACCCCGACCCGGGTAACGCCGCCAGGCTCCAGCAGTGGATCACCGACGCCCACACCGCCGACCTGCCCCACCTGCACTCCTTCACCCGCGGCCTGGATCTGGACATCCAGGCCGTCACCGCCGCGCTCACCCTCCCGCACCACAACTGCCGCACCGAGGGAGTCAATACCAAGACCAAGATGATCAAAAGACAGATGTATGGGCGCGCCGGCTTCGCCCTGCTGCGCCACCGCATCCTCCTCGGCTTAAGTCACATGCGGTCACCACCGAAAGTGCGACAGAGCCGTTGCGGGGGCAGTCCCGGGCGCCACGGCCAGGCTGCTTATCTCGCCGGGCGGGGTAGGGAATGTTTTCGCGGTGTGCGCAAGCTTCGGCCTGCCGTTCGCGCTGGCCGCCACCGGGCAGCTGGCACTGATCGAGCCTCATCGCTCAGCTCGGGACCATGGACAATTGGGGTCGGCGTGGGTGCATGGCTGTCGGCGTGGTCCTGGATGGCTTCGAACGCTCGGCGATGGTCGGACCCCAGGGTGGCACTGTAACGCTGGCCGATCTCGGCCGCGCGGATCAGGGCCTGCCGGGGGACGGTACGGAGCGAGGAGTCGAGCAGTGACCAGGAGAGCTCGTTCAGCGCCTCGCGCAGCGTGACCGGGTCCTGGGTTCGGCCGCAGGTCTCGGCAAGTGCGTCCAGGAGCTTTACCGCCTGAGGGTCAGCGGCCGTGTCCACCCGGAACGTATCCACCATCGGACAGGGCGATCCGACCACAGCGCAAGTCTCGAACGCGTTGAACAGCGGGCTCACGTCGCCGGCCGTTTGCGGGTCGTAGAGCCCGGGGAACGGGATCTCCTCGTAGCCGCGCTCGTATCCGCTGATGTAGATGGGCGTGACCGAATCAGAGCGGGCCGATACGGCCAGGGCGAGGTCAAGCAGGCTGACTGGCCAGCCCAGATCGCTGATGGCGGCCACACGAAGTTCCGAGGGCCGACTGCCGATAGCGGCGAGCAGAAGCAGTTGAGCCGATTCCAGGGCCGACTGAACGTAGAACGCGATGTCCGCGCTGTGCAGCCGGATCAGCCCGCTCCCTTCCTCATTGGCCCAGGCCAGCAACCGCTCGTAGATAATCGAGTTGTCCAGGACGTGGGTGAACCGGCCCGCCGAAATTAGCATGTCGCTACTGGCGGCGACACATGACGCAACCCATTCGGCCGCCCGCTTGGACGCGGTGTAAGTGTCTGGCGAGTACGGCCGCAGGGCCTTGCCGGTGGATGCGCACACCACCTGCGCCACCCCGGCCGCCGCGGCTGCGGTCAAGACGATGCGGGTGCCCAGCACATTGGTCGACACCGTCCGGTGCACCTCGATCTCGGCCAGCCCTGGGTCACGCTGAGCGGCAACGTGGAAGACCAAATCGGGCTGGACTTCGACCATCAGCTCGTCCATGGCCTCCCGATCGCGGATGTCGGCGTGCCGGTATTCGGCACGCTCATGCCGCGGCCATCTTGTGGTGTGGCCACGGCTCACGCTGACGAGCCGCCCCGTACCACGCGCTGCCAGCTGGTCGATCAAGGTGGAACCGATGCAACCTGTCCCGCCTGTCACCAGTACCGTGGCGTCACGCAGACGGCCAGAAAGCTCTTTCTCAGGGAGACACAGCTCTCGCCCCGCGATGGACAGGAAGCGGGCGTGCTCTTCGGCGGCATCGTTCTTGGCCGCGATGAGCGACCGGGTCAGCGTGCGCAACCGCTCACGGGTGCCGTCACCGAGGCATGTCTGCCCGGGCGGACCGGCGGCACGCATGTTGCCGATTATTTGTGAAACTGCTTCCAATCCAGACCTCCGCGTAAGTGACCGGCTTGCGTGCCATAACCCGATGAACAGCGCATCTCGCAGGTACACGCGTCCACGTGGCTCCCGTCACCTGAGGTCACCGGAGCTCTTAGCTAACTTCGTTTTGGTTAGCCCGACATGGCCTAATTTGCCACATCCAATGCTCATTAGTATGCGTACCCAGGAGCCGTATTGCATCATCTACGGCGGAATTTTCTGAGTTTGCTCTCATGTCATCGAACCATCAAAGGCTTGAGCTGGGCAAAGAGCGCTGGCCATGCCCGCATTCACGAAAAAGCCCGGCCAGTGGCGACTGACATCGCGGGCTGAGGCAGGGCTCGGAGGTCAAATGTACGTCTGTGTACTCCTGCTGTCGCAAACCGAAACTCGGTGAGTATCGGACGACGACCGTTCCGGTGTATTTCGTAATACAAAGCGATCTTTATCCATTATTGGCCTGGTATATTTAATCGAAAGTAAATTCTAATAACACAACGAAACAGGCGACATATCAGAAAAAACTCAACCAACTACAGGCAGATTACATGAAGTTAACCTAAATCGTGTTGGTGCGCTCTTTTCGTCGCATACGTTATGAGGACATCGATCACAGACGGGCGTTCTATCCCAGGTCTCGGCCTGCGGGTGCTCCCGTCGCACCAATCGAATCTAAATGTGGGGGGGACCCATATGAAGCAAACCGGTGGCGCCTGTTCGCCAGCAAAACAGGTATCCAGGCTGCTCAGAGACGGTACGGCCAACGGAAACCGGGTGGCCAGCCGTTAGTGCCTGCACGGCGCGCTCTGCGTCGCCGTCATTCTTCTCGATGGTGAGTAGACCCCTTCATGTCCCGGGCTCCGGAAAAGCGGCGCGCTGGAGAGCGTCGGCTTTGGCCGTAAAAGAGCCGCCTCGAAAAGCGGAGTCGCCACCAAAAAACCGCAGTTAAGCGGCGTAGGTGACTTACGCGGTCTCGCCCTCATTGCAGAGCCGCCTGATCCGGCCAGAGCCGGAGAGTTGCGCATACTCTTAACGTCTTTCGTCGACCTCAATTACAGGTGACGACGAAAAATTCAGGCGATGGCGAGATTTCCGGCCGTAAGGATGGCGTGTCCACTAAATAAGCCATGTCTCGGTCAGGTCTTCAGATCATTCGACCATGCCAAAAAATAGATGAGAGGGGCAGGAATGCCCGGCACGGATGCTTTCGATGTGCAGCCAACTGCGCGCAGCCAGAATATCGCCGTTATCGGATCCGGCTACGTTGGCCTGACGCTCAGCGCAAGCCTCGCGCTGCTCGGTCACCACGTGGAGTGCACCGATAAGTCACCCGAACGTGTGGAACAGCTTGCGCTCGGCTGCGTGCCGATCGTCGAGGACGGGCTGACTGAGGTCGTCGAGCAGATGCTTATGGCCGGGCGGCTGCGGTTCGGTACCGATAACAAGCGTGCGGCCGCACGCGCGGAGTTCGTCTTCTTGTGCCTGCCGACTCCCATGGGAGGCGACGGCTGGGCCGATCTCTCGTTCGTCCAGCAGGTCGCCGAGGAAATCGGCCCGCACCTGCGCCCCGGTGCAGTGGTCGTCACCAAGTCGACGGTGCCGGTCGGCACCAGCGAGATGGTGCTGGCCGCTCTGGGGCGAGACGACGTGCACGTGGTGTCGAATCCGGAGTTCCTCGCCGAAGGCACCGCCCTGCGGGACTGCCTGCGCCCGGACCGGGTCGTCATCGGGGCAGCGTCAGAGGCCATCGCGCGGAACGTGGCGGACCTCTACGGCCCGTTTGCCCATTCTCGGTCGGTGCTGACGGACGTGGCCAGCGCGGAGATGATTAAGTACGCGTCCAACGCGTACCTCGCGGTCCGTCTGACGTTCGTCAACTCGATGGCTGAGCTGTGCGAGATGGCCGGAGCCGACATCCGTGCCGTGACGAGGGGTATGGGCGCCGATCACCGGATCGGGACGGCCTTCCTGAAGCCGGGCCCGGGATGGGGTGGCTCCTGCTTCCCGAAGGACACCGAGGCGCTCGTCCAGACCGCGGGCCAGTTCGGCTGCGACCTGACGCTGGTCAAGGCCGCGATCGCCATTAACGAGCAGCATGTCAGGCGGGTGGTGGACAAGATGGTCTCGATCCTGGATGGCCAGGTCGCCGGGAAACACGTCGCACTCTGGGGACTGACCTTCAAGGCGGGAACAGATGACCGCCGGCAGTCCCCGGCTCTGGAGATCGCGCGGTCCCTTACTGAGCTCGGCGCGGCGGTTCACGCCTACGACCCGACGGTGGCTGCCGGGACCCTGATGGGGATCGACGTCCATTCCTCGTCGTTCTCTGCCTGTAAGGGCGCGGACGTTCTGGTCGTCGCCACCGAGTGGCCGGAATTCGCTGCGGCCGATCTCACCGCCCTGGCAGCAGTCATGAACGGGCGGGTCATCATGGACGCCCGGAACATGCTCGACCCGCTGTCCGTCGTGAGCGCGGGATTCGATTATTCAGGTATCGGCATCCCGGCACATGACCGGCGCGAGGCACAGGTCGCGGTATGAGAGTTCTGGTCACCGAGGAGCGGGCTTCCTTAGGTCCCCAATCTCGATACTCGTTTCTTAAAGAGGATTCATTACTTATCCCTAGAAGTAGTTCGAGGTCGGTAGCAATCCGGGTGCTCATTACCCGATGGAAGCGGTGCGATGTATGCACGCAATAGAGGTACGGCAGTGGAGGAAAAATGCGGGTAGTAATTACTGGTGGCGCAGGGTTCGTGGGTTCACATTTGTGTGACGCTCTGATGGTCAGGGGTGACTCCGTCGTTTGCCTGGACAACTTCTCGACGGGGCGCCTGAATAATGTCGAGCACCTTATCGATAACCCTGAATTCGAGCTGGTCGAGTGTGACGTTAGCGTTGCGATCGATATCGATGGCCCCGTCGACGCCGTCGCTCACTTCGCCAGCGCAGCATCCCCACCTGACTACCAGCGTCTTCCCCTGGAGACCCTCGCAGTAGGCAGCAGGGGAACCGAGAATGCGCTGCGCCTGGCCGAGTCCAAGGGAGCGCGATTTGTTCTCGCTTCCACTAGCGAGATATACGGAGACCCAGCAGTCCATCCGCAACCCGAAGAGTACTGGGGTAACGTCAACTCCATCGGCCCGAGAAGTGTCTACGACGAGGCGAAAAGGTTCGCGGAGGCACTGACATTTGCTTACAGCAACGCTCGCGATCTCAACATCGGAGTCATTCGTATCTTCAACACCTACGGCCCTCGCATGAGTGCTCGCGATGGCCGGGTTGTTACAAACTTCATCACCCAGGCGCTTAACGGCGACCCGATAACTATCTACGGCGAAGGCAAGCAAACACGCAGTTTCTGCTATGTCGACGACCTGATCCGCGGCATTGTCAAGATGATAGACGGCACCGAGGCGGGGCCGGTCAACCTGGGTAATCCAGAAGAGTTCACAGTCGCCGATTTCGCGAAGCTGGTGCTCCAGATCACAAATTCCTCGTCGTCGATCGAGTACCGTCCGCTGCCAGTAGATGATCCGACGCGGCGCTGCCCGGTGATCAGCAGGGCAAAGAGGGCACTGGGATGGCAGCCGGAGATATCTGTCGCGGAGGGAGTTCGCCGCACTGCCGAGTGGCTGAATTCGCGGCCTACCGAGATCCGGCTCGCATCGGCCGGAGCTCGGGAATGCGAGCCGCTGGTTTCCGCTGCGCTTTGAGAGTTATCCGCTGGCTGCATAGAAACGCAGGGCTATGACCGTCGAGATGATAGTGATGCCCGTTGGAGATAAATAGTGTCAGATCTATGGCAGGAAGACGTAGTCGGGCCTAGACGAAGGCCGCTGGTTTCCGTGACGGTTTCGCCCGGGATAAGCCGAGGTGCCGAAGCCAGCGCTCAATCCGGCCGAACCCAGCCATCCGATCGCAGCGCGTGGCGTGCGACACCGTCTGGTCCGGCATGGCTGCACGAGGACCCCGAGGCGACACAGGTTACGGACTTTCCCGTCCTGCCCGACGAGGAGCCGGACGGCGGCCAGCTCGCACGGCGGGCCGCAGGCGCCGAAATGGCCGAGCTTGCCGTGTATGTGAAGCAGCTCTCAGGTGACAGTATCCAGAAGGTAACGCCAGGCGGTCCTGTGCTAGCCCGGCTACCGAAACGGCGCCTGCGGAGTAGCACTTTCAGCCCGGCGGTCGGTACGCGCGTGCGGATCCTGATAACTGTGCTGTCGACGGGGTGGATTGCCTGCCTGGCAAATTTCTGGGTGTGGTGGCTTGAACCGTCGCACCGGACGAGCGCAGCGGGGACTGTGATCAACAGCCTGATCATCGCCTATGTCACGTGTTTTCCGATCTTCTTCGTGGTCGCCGCGAACCACCTGCGGCGGGTCAGCCGGTCGGTGGCCGTGCCCTTGCTACGCACGGCATTCGTAGTGACCCGGGCACCGTCGGAGCCATGGGAAGTGGCGGAGGCGACGCTCACGGCGATGCTGCACCAGGACTTCCCGATTCCATACGACGTCTGGCTCTGCGACGAGCGGCCGTCCGCTGAGGTTGTCGACTGGTGCCGGGACAACGGCGTGGTGGTGGCGACCCGCAACGGCATGGAGAAATACCACCGGACCGCGTGGCCGCGGCGGACCAAGTGCAAGGAAGGCAACCTCGCGTACTTCTACGATCATTGGGGTTACCAGAATTACGATGTCGTCGCCCAGCTGGACTGCGATCACAAGCCGTCCTCGACCTATCTGGCCGAGATGGTTCGCCCGTTCTCCGATCCGGCCATCGGGTACGTTGCCGCACCGAGCGTCTGCGACACTAACGCGGCCACCTCGTGGGTGGCACGCGGCCGCCTTCACAAGGAAGGTACCTTTCACGGAGCCTTCCAGCTCGGGCACAGCGGGGGCAGGGCCCCGCTGTGCATCGGCTCGCACTATGCGGTGCGGACGCGTGCGCTGCGGGACATCGGTGGAGTCGGCCCGGAACTTGCCGAGGATTTCTCGACCACCTTCTTGTTCAATGCGGCGGGCTGGCAGGGCGCATTCGCCATCGATGCCGAGGCTCACGGCGATGGGCCACATACGTTCGGCGCAATGCTGGTGCAGGAGTTTCAGTGGTCGCGCAGCCTGACCGTGGTGCTGCTGAGCACCGTCTGGCATAACTTCCGCCGCCTCTCCCTGACCCTGAAGCTGCGGTTCATCTACGCGCTGGTCTATTACACGCTGCTCGTGATGAGCACATTCGGCGGCTTGATCCTGGCGCCCTACGCCGCGGTTACCGGCAGACCCTGGATCAGCGTCAACTACTTCGTCTTTCTCCTCCACTGGTGGTCAATCTCCATCTGGCTCATCCTCATGACGCTCCTGCTGCGTCGGCAAGGGCTGCTGCGGCCGAAAAATGCGCCTATCATAAGCTGGGAGAACTGGCTATACACGCTGGCCCGCTGGCCATATATAGCCCAGGGAATCTTCTCGGCCCTTGTGCAGCGTGTGTATCCACGACCGTTCAACTTCAAGGTCACACCGAAGGTTGCTGGCGGACTTGAGCCGTTGCCTGTCCGGCTGATGGTCCCATACCTCGTAATCAGCTGCGGGTCCGCGACAGCCGCACTAATCGGCGAGGCTACTAACAATGCCGCAGGATATGTATTCCTGTGCATCCTGTCAGGTTTTGTCTACTCACTGATAGCCATCCTGGTGCCCGTCCTGCATTCCGCTGAACTCGCCGCGCACAACAACATGACGATCCGCGCCGCCATACGCCGAACTAGCATGGCGCCACTCATCCTGGGTTACCTCTCCCTGATACCGGTGGCGGTGGCGCTAACTCGCTATCCGCACTACGTCATGACCGTTTTCCACATCCACCTGTAGTGCGGCGCTTCTCAGCACCGTCGCTATGTCTGCCCGAGGAGGGTCTTCATGACTGTTCTTGTAACAGGGGGCTCCGGCTTCATCGGTAGCCATACCTGCGCCGAGCTGCTACGGCGCGGGCAGGAAGTGATCGTCGTCGATGACCACTCGAACAGCTCGCCGGCCGCTCTGAGCGCCATCCAGGAGGTTTCCGGTCACCAGGTGAAGGCGTACCGGATCGATGTTCGCGACGGGGATGCCATGGACCAAGTGTTCAGCGAAAACCACATCGATGCGGTTATCCACTTCTCCGCTAAGAAGTCCGTCCGTGAATCTTTTGAGATACCACTGGACTATTACAGCAATAACGTCGGGTGCACCGTCGGCCTGATGGAGATGATGCTGAGGCATGATGTGCGGCGGCTGGTCTTCTCCTCGTCGTGCTCCATCTACGGGGACCGCTATAGCAGGCCTATCTCCGAGGACGACGAGACCGGGCCGACGAACCCATACGCGCGTACCAAGCTGATGTGCGAGCAGATACTGAACGACGCATGCGGCCGTCATCGTGATCTTTCAGTTGTCGCGCTTCGTTACTTCAACCCGATCGGAGCGCATCCGAGCGGGGCCCTCGGTGAAGATCCGGCAGGTATCCCCAGCAATTTGCTGCCATACGCGCTGCAGGTCGCTGTGGGACGGCTCGAACGCCTGGAGATCTACGGCGCTGACTACGACACGATCGACGGCAGCGGAGTGCGCGATTACATTCATGTTATGGATGTCGCCGAAGCGCACTGCGTCGCCTTGGATCATCTTGATGACGAGCCGGGAATGCGAGCTTTCAACCTGGGTACCGGCAGCGGTGTTTCCGTCCTGCAGCTCCTCGCCGTAGTCGAGGAAATCAGCGGAATCGCCATCCCGCGCCACATGGGCGCAAGGCGGGCCGGCGATGTCGCCACCCTCATCGCCGATCCCAGCCGGATCGAGAAGGTATGGGGATGGCGAACCACCCGGGACCTGCAGGCTATGTGCCGTGATGCATGGCGTTTTCAAAGCCTGCATCCCCATGGTTACTAAAATGTCGCGCCTGACTCTGAACGTCGCGGAGGCGTCAGGGGCGACGGTGGTGCGGGCGCTGGGCTGGCCCGGTCTGGGCTTATTTCCCCCGAATTGGCATCCGGTTGACAATTTAATACCGCACCTTCGCTAGGGTGTCGCACGCCGCCTCCGCCTGCTCTAGCGAGGTCACTCCGTGGTAAATCTGAACAATCGAACGAATGCTTCGCAAGCCTACTGGGCCCCGACGTTGGGATGCAGCGCAGACTGACGCTCTCCTGCGTAGTTCAGCGATACCGGGTCCAGTCCGGGGACGGCCAGATCGAGCCCCGCGCCCAGCAGTGGCGAGCCGGCAGCGAGAGAAAAACCGTCTCCCGCCTTCGGCTGGCCCGCAGCCACTTCGGCGCTCAATCCTTGCAGCGGGCCGATCATCTCGGGGTTGACGCTGAAGCCTGTTTCCTGATGTGCCGCGGTTTCTTCCGCGGTGGCCGCCCGCCAGCTTGCCAGGGAGCCATAGGTTCTCGGACCCCATTGAATCGACCAGGTTTTACCGGTCGAGAAGTAGTCATTTCCCTGCAACGTGGCCGTGGCTGGGCTCAGTGCCTGGGCAACCGCAATGATGGGACGAGATTGAGTTACGAAGATATTGTTACGAGCAGTTATCCCGGTTACTCCCGCACCTATTCGCAACGCCGGATTAGACGATTTAGATCCATATGTCATCACGGCAGTATTTTGGCTGACATTAACGTCAGAAACTGGCCCGGAAACTTTGATGCCGCCGTTTTGTATTCCTTCATCGCGGGAGTCGGTGCTGCTAATGTTGTACCGAACAACATTATTTCGCTGATGTCCGTTGGCGAGGCCTGTATAGACGAGAAATCCACTCCCGAAGTTTCCGTACGACAAATCGTACTGCATGATCGAGTCGGACGTGTTCTGATCGAGCCCGAAACCATTACCGTCAGAATGGTTCCAAGTCTCAGTCTGATACGAAAAGCTGTGCTCGATAACGACATCGGTGGAATCATAGGTCCAGATGCCGGTGGGCCCCTGCGTGGTGGCGCCGCCTGCTCCGCCGTTGCTATCTGACGTCGACCACTCAATGCGGCCGCCTTGGACGCTTCCCAGGACGATCCCGTTGCCGGTGTTATGTGACGTGACATGCGGATTGCCATAATTCCGCGAAGCCACAACACCTGAAACATCTATATTTTGATTGGCATAGCTAGGCGATCGCGGGTTGAACCCCGGCCCATCACTCTCCAGGCCAGCGTCAATATTTCCGCTCACCAGGCAATCGCTGACCTGGACATCGCTGAAACCGGCGCCAGGATTCGCGCCGCTGATGGCTATGCCGTTGTCGAAACCAGTGGCGTAGACACGGCTAATTGTGACGTGATCGAGCCTGTGCCCCGCCGCCAGGTCGTTATGCACGTCGATACCGGCTCCTAGGCTCCCACCTGCCGACTCGCCGCGAGCTGCATTGCCCTCCACGTTCACGTCAGTGATGTCGACGTTGTCGGTATCGTGCACATAAATCCCGGTGTTGGCGGAGGTGATCGTCGCTGGCCTGGTGCCGTAGGAGCCGATCACTAGCGGGCGAGACCCATTCCCGGCATCTCGCCTGGTCAAGTTCAGCGGGCCGGGAAACTGCTGACCGCCTTGCAACAGCAGACGGTCACCCGGCCGCAAGGTGGCTCGGTTGGCGCGACCTATGGTTCGCCAGGCCTTCGCCGGGGAGGTGCCCGACGCGGCATCGCTGCCGACGGGGCTGAGGTAGTACGTGGTACCGGTGGCATAGTGCCGCGTCTGCGGTGTGCCGGAACAAGCCACTGTAAGAATGGCACAGGCGGACAGCAACGCTATCCGTGCGCCGCGTTTCCGATGCGCTACCACCCGTGCCTCCCCTCCGGCGACCAATGCCGCATCGTTGTTCCTTGAACGCGGAGAGTCCCCCGAGCCGGATCCGGCCACTCTACCGGGACAGCGCTTCGGACATGCTGCTGCCTTGAACGGCTTCTTCGTGCGCCGGACCGCTAGCGTAGCTTCGTGGGCGCGGGAAACAAGCAAGGCAACGGTTTCATCAACGTGACGCCACGCTTTGTGGCGTCGGCCCCAAAGACTGCCGCCCGGTCAGCGAGCGGCCATCGTTGTGCGGATAGGCGAGGGCAAGCAACCGCCACTTGCCGGGATTCAGCTTCCACTACCGCGAGCCGACCGCTCTGCGGCGCCGGATGGTCCGGCTGCGAGGTCGAGAGTCTTGGACAACGGCATAACGGCACGGTAGAGCCGCCCGGGAGGCCTCTGGTAGCAGCGATGAAGCAAGCCTTGGCTGACTCGTTGGGCCTAGCTCGGCCAGCTACCTGACGCCGTCGCGATGTAATTCGTCCTGCAGTCATTCGCCGACTGGTTCGGTGGTTTCGTCCTCGGGCAGTATCGGGTTCTGGTGTGGTGCCGTGCCTTCGGGCCGGTGGGCGGTGATCCAGGCGTCGATGAGCTGCCACCAGTCATAGAGCCATGTGACCTGTTCCTCATTGGTGGCCTGCCGCGGCACCTGGTCGTAGGGAACTCGCCACCAGCGGGCCTTGATGGCCTGGTTGATGGGGAACCGGCTCCATACGTCCCCGGCGGTGATGATCGATTCCATCCCGGAATGGGCCACGAAGATGACGTCAGCTTCGGGGCAGGCGTTGATGGCGGCCAGGGCCCCGCCGGGCCGCGGGGGGAGCAGGTTCGGCATGTGCCGGGCCCGTGAGGCCAGATCTGGATGTCCCTGGGTTTCCAGTCTCCGGATGCCGTGCCGCCACCGGCCGGGGGTCCAGTTCCCGCCCTCGGGGAAGATGACCAGCGCGCTCCGTTCGTCCAGGCCCTGGGCGAGCTCGGTGATCTGGTCAGTGAAGATGTTCTCCCCGGTCTCATCGCGGCGGATGAAGACGTTGGGTAGCCGGTTGCCGAGGATGTCCAGGCTGGGGTCGAGTTGCAGGGCGGCCTTCATCACCACGCGGGGGCGGCGGCTGTAGGCCGATAGCAGCTGGTGGATGAGCAGGAACGAGTCACCCGGGCCGGAGTGCCGGGACAGCACGATAACGGGCCGGGTGGCCCGGGCGATCCGCTCTTCCCCGCTGGGTGCTGGCTCTTCTATCTCGACGTGCAGGCCGTAGGTCCGTTCGGCCCCGCCGTACAGCACGTCAAGGAACCGGCGGACTACTGCGTAGTGCCGGGCCTGCCAGGGCTCGGTGCCCAGCTGCCTGCCGAACCCGGACACGATCCACAACCCAGCCAGCACGAACAGCGTCACAGTCTCGGCGGCCAGCCCGATCACCGTGAATCCGGTCAGCCGCAGGCTCCGCATTTGCCCGCCCCGGGGCAGCGCGATCAGCCCCGATAGCAGGGCCAGCACCGCCGCGACGGGGGACAGGGCGATCAGCACGACCGAGATGACCACCACCAGCGGTGCCAGCACCAGGCGGCGGACCAGCCTGGGTGGGAGCATCGGCCCCTCCCGTCCACGCAACCACTGACCACAGGCCCAGCCAGCCCCCGGCCAGCATAAGCGCCTGGGGTGGCGATTGCCCTGATCCGGCCGCGGATGTTCTCGTCAAGGTATCGACCGGTCACTTGCAACCGGATGCCTGCCCGCGCAGGCACACTGCTCATGTCTCATCTGTCCGCGAGGATCTCGCCGACAGAGACCGCCGCCGAGATCCTCAACGCCCTCGTCGCCTGCCAGGGACGATTTTAACAGTTCGGAACGCTTGATATCGGGCATCTCGCCCAGGCATCCGAAAACCGGCTATTCAGGAAATTTCCTTATAGGTACACGTGCAGCCTGGCCAAAGATCCAACAAATCTGACGCGAGTTCTCCCGCCAGCTTGGCGAGACTCTGAGCCAGCAAGCGCTCTGCGGGTCGGCAAAATCGCAGATTAAAAGGGTTCTCGTGTTGTGGACATTGTTTGTCTACAAGATTTCATTACGTACGGTAGTCCGGTGATTACACATGAAAAAACCCTTCAGGTTCTAATGTCGAGTACGATCCGAATCGGGAACCCGCCCATAGGTGCGTCAGGGGTGGTGTTACGCCTGCCGCTCGGCAGGCGCATGGGAGGGAATTATGGATACTGGAATATTTTGTGCTGCCGTAAAGAAATTGCGATACGTGCCTTCCGTTTGGCTATATCCGGGCGCAGGCCGCGGCTGCTTAACGCTTTTCAGCCCCGATGACGCTGATGCGATCTATCGGCCTGTTTTTCTGCGTGGTGAGCTCACGTGAGTTCTCACTGGGCGCTGCCTGGGCTGCCGCATGGGCGTCGCCGCCACGCCCACCGGGAGGGCCGTGCGTTCCGGCCCGGTACCAACGCAATGACGATCTCTGGGCATGAGAGACTCACGGCCGGAGCGACGACTGAGATATTCGGTGCTATACCCAGCAGGTACGACAACAGGCCTGCTAGACCTGCAGGAAATTATCGCACTGTTAATCTGGCGGCGCCTTCGGTGCCGGCTGTTACCGGTGTCGATAAACCGAATCGCCAGAGGATGCGGCTCAGGTTTCTCGATGTCGTTGCCAGTGTTGTCTTGCTAGGCGGACTCGCGATTCTGGCCGTGCTAGCAGGCGAACTCCGACCGCGGCCGCTGCTCGCACATGGGACCAGGGACCTGAGCACCGTGCACCTGGCGGTGGCCCTCAGCTTCATCATCGCGGCCGGGATGATCGCCGTTGTCATCGGATGCATGCTGTACCGGCTGAAGACCCGAAATCGGCGGATCACCCCCGATGCCCCCTGGGGCAGCTTCAAAGGAAGCTATGTGGACGACGGGCCTTCGAGTATGCCGTCTTCGAGGTCGGGTACTACCTGGGGTCGCCTCGTCATCTCGCTGATCATCGGAGTAGTGGCGGCCGCGCTCACCGTCACGACCTCGTTCAGCTGGCATGGCCTCTTGAGCAGCCCGGTGGTGCTCAGCTACTGGCTGCTCGCCAACGGCACCCTGTTGTTTTGCATGCTGGCGTTCGTCATAGGGCGCCGCTTCAATCGCCAGCCAGTTGCAGCCGGCCGAGTGGCGGCCATCGTGCCTGCCTACGACGAGGACCCAGACGAACTGAAGACCGTCGTCCGGTCGATACTCCGGCAATCGGTGCCGCCCGACATTGTCTTTGTTGTCGATGACGGTTCGAAAGTTCCCGTTGGCCAGCCCTTCTATGACCCGAAGGTCATCTGGCTGCGGAAAGAAAATGGCGGGAAGCGGTCTGCTCAGGTACACGCGCTGAACCATATGGATCCGGCCGACTGGGACTTCATCCTCACCGTGGACGGTGACAGTATCCTCGACCGCTATGCGCTCGAGCATCAGCTCCGCGCCTTCTCCGGAGTTAAGCACCTACAGCATGATGGCCATCCGCCGCGGGCTGCACGTGGCGGTGCTGTCATGGCTACCACCGGCATGGTGCTGGTCCGGAACCGGACGCACAACCTCCTCACCCGGCTAGCCGATATGAACATCGGTACCTCGTGCGTGATGATGCGCGCCAGCAGATCCCTGCTCGGCACCCTGGAAACCACTTCAGGAGCGCTCGCGGTCTACCGGGCGCACATCCTGTTCAGGAACAAGGAACGATATCTGCACGGGTCATATGGAGACGACCGGGCCCTCGCAATGTACTCGGCGTTGGAGGGCGAGGTCGTCGGCGTTAACGAATCGGTCGTGTGGTCCGCCATGCCGACCAGCGCCAGGCTCACCTACAAGCAACGGCTCCGCTGGAGCAAGAGCTGGTGGTGCATGATCCCGTTCGTGCTGACGAACATGACGCGTTTCCGGCAGATGTTCTTCCCGCTGTTCGGGCTCAGCCAGCTCGCCATCGCGCCACTGACCATCGCCTACATCTTCTGCACCTCTCTGTATGCGGTCGCGCACGACAACTTCCATCTGGACACACTGCTGCTGTACCTCACCGTCTACCTGGCCGTGCGCTATGGGATGACCGCGTTGTATATGGTCGAACGCCCCGGTATGCGGCTGCATCAAAGGCTCCTGACATGGCTCCTCATCACGCCGCTGGAGGCAATTTACAACCTAGTTTTCCTGAATCCGACGAAATACATCGCGCTGGCGAAACTCCGCGATCACCATTGGGGTACGCGTGGTGCCGCGGTAAAGGTATCCGCGGCGAAGAGGTTTCTCGCGGTTGCGGGAATCACGCTCTCATTTACGGCGCTTGCTGCCTCCATAGCTGGGGCCAGCTGGGCCGGCAGGCTCTCGCTTGCACTACCCAAGCCGCCCGCAGGCCTGCCGGTTCTTGATAACAACGCATCATCGGGCAAGGTGGTCTTCACCTTCGACGATGGGCCCGGCCTCCATACGTTGCAATTGATCAGCGAGCTGAAAGCCGAACATGTTCCCGCCGTATTTTTCGCGATCGGCGACAAGGTGGCGGCCAATCCTCGTGTCATCCAGGCGGAAGTGAGGGCAGGTTACCGGGTGGAGGTCCACACCTGGGATCATCGGTCATTGACCGGGGCCTCCACCCACACTAAGCCGCTGACCGACGCGCAGGTCCGGTGGGAGCTGGTCAAATGCATCAACGCCATTGTCGCAGCCGGCGCACCCCGGCCGACGCTGTGGCGGCCACCTTATGGTGACGTTAATGCTCGGGACGTGGCCATCGCCAAGAGCCTCGGCCTGCGTCTGGTCATGTCCTGGTCAGTCAACCAATCGATTACCGACAACGGGGACTGGACCGGCATTCCGGGGCCAAGAATCGCCCATAACGTGACATCAGGATGGGTGAATGGAGTCGGGATCCATGGCGGGTCAATTGTCGCTGGGCATGACGGTATTGATACGGATGCGCCGCACACCATCATCGCGATGCCGTCGATCGTGAGATGGATGAACGCCCATCACCTAGGTGCGACGGATACCGTCCCGGCTAACGCGACCGGTGGAGATCTGTCGTCCGTCAATACCAGCAACAACAGCGGTACAGGCTGAGGTGGGGGACCTATGAGTTATGGATATCCGCGCCCGGTCCAGGACGTGCTAATTATCGGGCTCGGCTACGTTGGCCTCCCGCTGGCCGTTCAGGCGGCTCAGGCTGGGCTTTTGGTGACGGGATTCGATACCCGGATTGAGATCGCCGAAGGCCTGAATGCGGGTCGGTCGCATGTGGATGACATCTGCGATGCTGACGTCGCGGGCATGGTGGGGCGGGGGTTCCGGGCGTGCGCGGACGAGGCTGATCTTGGCCCGCAGGACGTGATCGTGATCTGCGTGCCGACGCCGTTGTCGGAGGCGGACGGCCCGGACCTGACCGCGGTCAGGGCGGCCACCGCGGTGGCGGGGCGGCTGCTGCGGCCCGGCGCGCTGGTGTCGCTGGAGTCGACCACCTACCCGGGTACCACTGATGAGATCGTCCGCCCGGTGCTGGAGAAGACCTCTGGGCTGACCGCCGGGATTGACTTTTCCCTGGTGTTCTCCCCGGAGCGGATCGACCCCGGCAACCCCGACTTCGGGTTCGCGAACACCCCGAAGATCATCGGCGGGATCACCCCGTCCTGCACCGGCGCCGCCGAAGTGTTCTACGGCCAGCTCTGTGAGCAGGTCGTCCGGGCCAAGTCGGCCCGGGAGGCCGAGATGGCCAAGCTGCTGGAGAACACCTACCGGCACGTGAACATCGCGCTGGTCAATGAGATGGCGGTCTTCTGCCGCGAGCTGGGCATCGACTTGTGGGACGCGATCCGGTGCGCGGCCACCAAGCCGTTCGGGTTCCAGCCCTTCTACCCCGGCCCGGGGGTGGGCGGGCACTGCATCCCGATCGACCCGAACTACCTGTCCTACAAGGTCCGCACCCTGGGCTACCCGTTCCGGTTCGTGGAGCTCGCCCAGGAGATCAACGCCCGGATGCCCCGCTACGTCACCGACCGGGCCGCCGAGCTGCTCAACCGGCACGCCCGGCCGCTGAACGGCGCCCGGGTCCTGCTCCTCGGCGTCACCTACAAAAAGGACATCGCCGACCAGCGGGAATCCCCGGCCCGCCCCATCGCCGCCAGACTCCGCCAGCGCGGCGCACAGGTCACCTACCACGACCCCCATGTAGACAGCTGGCAGATCGGCGGTGAGCCGGTACCCCGCGCCACCGACCTGGACACCGCCATCACCGCCGCCGACCTGGTCATCTTGCTCCAGGCCCACCACGACTACGACCTGCCCCACATCGCCGCCACCAGCCACCTCCTGCTCGACACCCGCGGCGCCGCCCCCACCACCCCCCACACCGAAGCCCTCTGATTAGCCCGATACCAGCGCCGCGTAGGTGCTAGTCTGCATTCTCGCGGTCACTCCGCTACGTAGCGTTACGACCTTCAGCTGCCGACCTCCAGGCTGCGTTTATCTGGCAGTGCAGCGTCCAGCGGCAGGAAGTAGCCGGGAGACCTGCGCATATCGGGTAGGGCGCGTGTCATCGGCTGACCGGAACGCGGCGGCCGACAGGAGACCTTGAGGGGATTCGGATGACGCTGGGCAGGCTGGGATCTGCCGTGCTGGCCATTGTCTGCATAACGTTGAACGCCTGCGCGGGGTCATCCGCTTCCTCGTCAGCCTTCTCATTTGACGACGAGTTTGGCGGGGCGCGGGGCGCTCCGCCGCCGCCCAACTGGGGCTATAATCTCGGCAGCAAAGGGTGGGGAAACAATGAAGTTGAGACCTACACTTCCAGCCGGGCGAACTCCTTTCTTAACGGCAACGGTGACCTTGTCGTCAGGGCTGTCCGCGAACCAGACGGAAGCTGGAACAGTGCCCGGCTGGTGACCTCCGGTCACTTTTCTCAGGCCTTCGGAAACTTCAGCGCACGGATTAAATTTCCTGGTGGCGCCGGGATGTGGCCAGCATTTTGGCTCCTCGGTGACAACGGGGAGTCTGGGGGCGAGATTGATATTGCTGAAGAGTACGGGAATCCGGCCTGGGGTAATAGCAGCTCATCGGTGTTCAGCCAGAACGACACCCTGACCCGATCGACGAATGACACTCATGCCGGGACTGGATGGCATGTATGGTCGATGAGCTGGTCTCCGGATTCGATTGAATTTTATGAAGACGGAAAGCTGCTGAAGGTTGTTGAATCATTTCCTGGCTGGCCTAGCGGCAAGATGTACATGATCTTGAACCTCGCCGTGGGCGGCTCTGGCGGCGGGAAATCCCTCCCGCCGCGAAGTCGGCCGAAATGCTCGTCGACTGGGTTCGGGTTACTGAGGTTATCTCAGCGATTTTCAGCTGATGTATTTGTGCTCGAATTGGGTGAGGACGAGGGCGGCGCGGACGATCTGGGTAATGCTTCTGGGGCTGGCGGTGGTGTGCTGGAGGATGGCCCATCGCTGGCTGAGCAGGGCAAACCCGCGTTCTCCCTGGAAGCGGAGGCCGCGCAGCAGGGAATTCCTGGTGCGGGTGCCAGGGGCGAGTTCCTGGTTTCCGCCGGGATTTCTCACGGGGACGTGTATGCCGATTCCGGCGCCTTCGTAGCCGCTGTCGGCGAGGGCTGGCATTCCGGTGGCTGCGGCGCGGTAGAGGGCGGGGAGGGCATGGGCCCGGGCGGCGGTGATGTCGTGGACGTGGCCGGGCGCGGCCTCGGAGGTCCATAGTGGGAGGCCGTCGGGGCGCATGATGGCCTGGACGTTGCCGCCGGGGCGGTGGTGCTTGCCGGAGTACCAGGCGTCGATCTCGTCGCCCTGCACGCTGGTGACCTTCTCCGCGACGCGGTCGGAGGCGAACAGCTTGCCGTCGAGGATCACGAAGGGGGTGCCCTCCTCCCGGGCCCGTTCCAGGGCCTCATGCAGGTCCGGGGCCTGCATGGCGAGGACCTCGGTGCCCTCGTCGACGTACCGGTAGGCGGTGGCACGGGAGACGCCGTGGTCGCGGCCGAGCTGCTCGACGCGGGTGCGGTCGCGGAACCGGCGCAGGACGAGGATCGCCTGCTCACGGCAGGTCAGGGCCCGGCTGCCAGCAGGTGTGCCCCGCAGGCGGCGCTCGGTGATCAGCAGGCGGGTGACGAAGCGAAGCAGCTCCATGGGCACGTCAAGCGTGGCACGATAGGTGATCACGTGGAGTCCTCGGTGGCGAAGAAGTTCTGTGGTAAGACCTCTTCTACTGGGACTCCACGGCCGTTTCCGGGCACGTCCGGAGTGTCCGCGAGCCTTCCTTGAACGCAGTTCGCGCACCGTTAAGGACTTGATGTCCGATCCGCTTTCGGTGAGATCACTTCACTAGCTGATTCCTAGTCCATGAGCGGTTTCCATGTTGGGGTGGTTCATCCCCCGCATGCAAGGCTGTTCCGGTGTATCAGGCTGTTTCCGACGATGCTCCGTGCTGGTGAACGGTCCGGATCGCTGGGGGGAGCCACGATGACGACCACGACCGGTAATACCCTTGCCCGCCGCCAGGCGGACCGGGAGTCCACGAACCACGCCCTGCTTCGCGACGGCCAGGGGCAGCTGAACCTTGAGCGGCTGTGGCCCTGGCACCGGCTGCTGGCCCGCTGCGCCGCGGGCCCGCTGGACCGGGAGCTCGCCGCCGGCGCCAGTCCGGAGACCAGCACCCTTCTGGCGGCACGTGCCGCCTTGCTGACATCGATGAAGGTGCGCCGCGAGCTGGCCACGAGCCTACGGCGGATCCTCGCGGCCGCGGGGGTGCCGGCTGAGGTAACGGTGATCACTGCTCGCCCACCTCGTCTTCCCCTCGCCCGGGCCCGGATCCACCGGTCGGCCGGGCCGCTCGCCGCCCTGGCCGCCTGCCTGGCCGCGCCCGGGCCGGTGCCCGCGCAGGGCGTGGCCAAGGTCAGCCAGCTGCTGACCGACGGCACCGGCCCGCTCTACCGCCAGGCCAGCGGCGAAGACCTGGGCGGCATTCTCGAGGACGCCACGCGCGCACTGGCCGGTTAACCCCTCGTGGCTCAGCCCAGCCAGGTGGCATGCACCGATTTCTGCCGCCTGGCTGTCACATCCTGCCGGGCTGTCTGGTCACTATTGATGACAGCAGATGAGGCAAGGAGATCAGCATGGATGCACGGCTGAACTACATGGGCAACCCCGTCGCGCAGAAGTTCGTGAAGTACCTCATGTCCGCGGGCAAGGTTGTGGCGGATTCGGGGCTCCCGAGCACGACGCAGCACTTGGTCGAGCTCCGGGCCAGCCAGATAAACGGCTGTGCCTACTGCACCGACATGCACACCAAGGACGCCGAAAAGGCCGGGGAGACCTCGGTGCGCCTCAACCTGGTCGCGGCCTGGCGAGAGGCGACGGTGTTCACCGAGGCCGAACGGGCCGCCCTGGAACTGGCCGAGCAGGGCACCCGCATAGCCGACGCCGCCGGCGGGGTCACCGACGAGGCATGGACGAACGCCGCCAAGCACTACGACGACGACCAGCTCGCCGCCCTGGTGGCACTTATCGCCAGCATCAACGCCTGGAACCGGCTGAACGTCATCACCCGCCAGCCCGCCGGGGATTACCAGCCCGGCCAGTGGGGATAACGAGCGCCCTGGAACTGAGGCCTGACCCTGCACCGCGGACCGTGCTGGCGTGACCTTCGCGACACGGTCCGGCGGTGCGTTGCTCTACTTACCGCCCCTGGTGCCGGCCGGTGGGCTCGCAAGAACCGCACCGCTGGCTGGCTTGAGGGTGATGGACTGAACCGCCCGGCCCCCGTCGACATAGGTGGCGCCTAGCTGTACGACCCGTGCAGAAGCGGTGGGGTTGACGACAGCCACGCCTTGCGTGAAGTAGCGCAGCCAGGTTCCTCCCGACTGGAACATCTGGCTTAGGCGTCCCCCAAGGGTCAAGGCCGGCCGCGAAGGCTCGGGTTGCGTCCCTCCTATGGACAGGTACTGCCGGCCATCCGTGATGAGCAGATAGGACGCCAGCGCATACTGCTGCGTCTGAGGCGTGACCGCGTCTGAGTAGTCGCCGGAGTGAAACCAGCAACTCTTGTGCTCAGCCACGCACGCGGAAAGTTCATCCTCATAGGAACTCCAGGCAGCACCCTCGGCGTTTGGCTGCGCCGAGAAGGAAAGGAAATATTCCTGCTCCAAGCCGTCAACCGGTCCGAGCCATCGCTGCCACAGGCGGGAGAAGGCTGGTGCGTAGCCGACATTGAACACTGCTGGCACGCCCGCGGCGCGCAGCGCGGGCCCGATCCTCTGCAGAGCAGAGTACGTTGCTGCCTGCACCGCGGCATCAGTCGGATATCTCGCGGCGACGCCGTACGCCGCGGCCGTCGTCAAAGCGTTGTCCACCTCGACGCCGTCCCATCCGCGTGCCCGTACATCTGCCAGCACATTTTTTACCCACTGCTGCTGGTAAGAACTATTGCCGTAGTCAGTCTCCCATGTTTGCGGATAGCTCTTGTACTCAAGAAATTGCCCGGTCGCAGCAGCGCGAAGAAGCCAGTTCGGGTGGTAGCGCTTCACCCAGCAATAGCCTACGCCTGACGACAGGTATGCATTATCCGTCGTTCCCGGTGGGCAGTTTCCGCACTCACCGCCTGGCGCAGCACAATCGTCGGAGCGGACTCCAGACAGGTTCTTGTATACCCAAACTTGCACTTTGGGGTTGGCCTTTTTGAGGACGGGGATCAGCCGGTAGTCCCAGGAGTTAAGTACAACAACGGTGTTATCCCGTGCCACTCTGTCCCACTGCGCCGTGGTCGCCGCCTGAACTTGGGTCTGATCGAGCCACTGGCTGAATGTCTGCACTGCAGCCTGTCCCGAGACAGCAGTTGATTGAGAAGTAGACTGCTCCGGAATCCCGGTAACCACAGCGGCCACACAAAGCAGCGCGGACACCAGGGTTATCGGCTTCCAGCCAACCCTAACCGGGAAACGCCGCATGGTAGATCCGGGACTTTCCTCTGACCGCGGTTTATGCAGGCTAGCAGGTCGGCCAGCACGAACCAACCGTGAGTCGTGCAGGCAACGCGGCTAGGCACGGCAACCGGTGTAACAAGCCCGTACGCCCTTGTTTTGATTGGCGGGTTAACGAGTTTCGCCAAGCTGGCATAAGGTCTCAGGCTGTGCATTGACAGGCTGGCGGTAAGGGGGCAGCATGATAGAACTTCGCCTGTAACAACTGGGGGGCCGGTGGGACCTCTACCAGATGAGAAAGTGCTGCCCCTCGGGCGGCTTCCCGCGGGGGGAGCGTTTCCCGAGCAGCCGGCAGAGTTTTCCCATAATCTGCACAACGATTCGCGTCTTACCCTGCAGGCTGTCGCGGACCTGGCCGATCGGCTGCCGCGTGATTCGGTGATTTACGACAGTGCCGCACAGCCGCTGCTGGTTCCCCAGGGAGGACCTCCGCGAGGCGCGCTAGCGCGGCCTGGGGATGTCATCCGCAACATAGAAGATGCCAATGCGTGGCTCACGTTGCTGAACATCGAGGCTGATCCGGCATACGCCGACCTGATGAACGCCACGCTCGATCAACTCGAGCCAGCGATGATGGACCGCCAGGGCCCGATGCGTAATCGTGTCGGATTCATCTTCGTCTCTTCGCCAAATTCCGTTACGCCAGCACATTTTGATATCGAGCACAGCTTGCTTATGCAGGTCAGCGGCTCCAAGGAAGTCAGTTTCGGCCGTTTCGAGAGCGATCGGTCTCGCCGGCATGAAGTCGAGCGTTACTGGGACGGTTCGCACGGCCGCATCGAATCACTGCCCCCCCAGCTGGCGTCCTACGGCCTGACGCCCGGGCGTGGAGTCTACATACCGCCGGTTGCGCCGCACTGGGTGCATAACGGCCCGGCTATGTCCTTGTCGGTTACGCTCACGTATTTCACCGCCGCAACGGAGCGCGAGAACCTGGTCGAGGCGTTTAACGGCCATCTGCGATCACTCCACCTGAAGGCTCGGCAGCCCGGGACTTCGGGCGATGCCGCAAAGGTGGCAGCCATGCGTGTCTGGGGACTCGCAAAGCGCAAGAGCCAGGAACTGAAGAGGAACCACCGGGCACTCAGTAGGTAATCCGGCTCTGGATTGGCGGGCGCAGGGTTCTTCCCAGGCTCTGTCAACCATGGTTAACAGCTGCGGAAACGTGGCGCTTGACAGCACGGGCGGCTGCCTCCGCACTCACAACGGCCCGGGCGGATTTTCCGGTGACCACCTTCAGCAGCTGTCGCTGCCCGGTCGCGAAGTTGCGCTTGTACGCCTCGTTCCCGCGCAGGAAGTCGACCTCGCCGAAGCCGCGCAGACATGCATCGCGGATGACCGCGTTGAGCAGCACCGTCATGGCATCACGCCAGCGAGTGTCGGTCGATCGGGCACTTTGGTAAAGACTTATGCGTCCGGCCACCTCGAAGGCTGCGACGGTTGCGATGACGAATTCACCTATCGCGAACTCGTGCACTGCCACCTCATCGGCCTCCGCTCCCAGGCGGCATCCAGCCGCGAAGCGGCCGAAACTGGGCAGGAACTGGGATTGGCCTTCCCACTGCGCGGCGTGAAGCCGCCGCAGGGTCTCGAGCGAGCGGACCGCTGACTGACCTCGGTTGATGCGATGGCTTGCCCCCTCAGCCGCCAGGCGCGAGGAAGCCCGGCGGAGATTCTTGCGGAATCTCTGCGGCCTGCCCGCCAGGTAGGTATCCGGGTCGGCCGTCAAAGACGCCCACGGTGCGACGTCGAGGGGCTGGCGGTGCACAGCGGAGGGCAGGGTGCCGGCAATCAGCGAGCCGGCATTGATGCCTTCGAGGTAGAAAAGACCCGCTCTCGGGCGCCGGAGCCACTTCGATATCTCGCCGGCCACAGCCGCCGCTTGGTGACGATCAGCTAGCAGATCAAGGTGATCAGGACATAGCGGCCCCGCTCCCATGAAGCAAGAAAATGGCAGGCCCAGCCATCGTTTCTGCTCCAGCGCCAGGCCGCCCAGCAGCCTGTCGTCCTGGATTACCAGAACGAAACGGCGACGGGGGCCAGCCGTTCCGGTAAGCCACCAGGATCGAAGGAAAGGGGACGGCAGCGGCGACAAGTCGACCAGGCGATCCCACTGGTCTGCCCAGCGGCCGAGATCGGGACGTACCACCAGATCGGGGGCCAAGGCGCGACCCTAACTGCGCAGCGCTGTCATGACCGGTACGATGTTGATCGCGCCCCAGCTCGCGGTCCACCGGTCGGCCGGGTCGCCTTCGTTCTCGCCGGTTGCGTAGTGGACCACGGTCGCGAGGAGCAGAGCCTGCTGCTCGGCCCGATCCCAGGAGCCAAAGGGTCTCCCGCCCACCTTGACGGCAGCCAGCTCGGCAGGTGCCGACCGGGTCATCGAGGCCGCCGCATCGCCGAAGGTGCACTTGCGATCCATGACGACGCGGCAGATTTCCGCATATACCGCGTCCAGGCCAGCTGGAGCATTGGGCCGGGATCTCTCCCAGTCGATGACCACGGGCGGCAGCGGCGGTTTGCGCAGGAAAACGTTGCCGGGCCACAGGTCGCCATGACACCAGGCCGTAGCCATGTTCGCGGCGCCGATCGGTGCGAGGGTAGCCAGGATTTCTTTTTCCAGCCCGGGCGCAACGACATCCAGGCCGGTCGCCCAGTCGCGCGGCCAGTCCGCGTCGGTTCGGCCCGTCCCGGCCACGGCAGCGAGTTCCGTCGCGACGGCCCTCAGCGCGTGCCATCCGCTGCCGGATGGTCCCCAGGAGCGGCTGGCCCGGATGGCCGGGAGCTTGACCCAGCGCTCGGCTGCCCAGCAGATGTCATCGATGCTTCCCGCGGTGACGGCGTCAGGAAACGCGACCGTCTTCCAGGCCGATTCGATCCGGCTCGACAGCTCAGCAAGGACCCGCTGGTGATTGTGAAGCCGCCGGGCACTATCAGGGGTGACAGCCACCCGGACCGCCAGTTCGTAGTCGTCACAGCAGACGCGCAACGTGAACTGGCCGAGACCCCTGCCTGCAATGAGGCCACGCAGGTACGCGCGGCCGCCCAGTGTGGCGCCCACCTGACCGAGCACCGCATCTATCACACTGTCGTTGGGCCACTGCAGGGCGAGCCCTGACCTGCTCAGGCCCCGCCATATCAGGGATGACGCAAGCCAGTATCCCAGCCAGCGCCGGGGGGAGCCGTCGTATGTGAGCGGCCATCCCCGGCCCACTACCGAGCGCAGTTGCTCTGGTGTCGGGAACAGGGCAAAGCGGTACGGCTGGTTGGAAGGAACGATCGCCACGCACTCACCGCCTTCCGCCACAGCAGGAGCAAGCGCCTTTGCGCATTTCTCGTCGCGGTCATCGCACACCAGCAGAGCGACAGTGCCCGGGCGAAGCGGTGAATTGTGGCCATCCCAGATGGCCGCTCGTGCTATCCCGCTGAGGTCAGCCGCCGGGGGCGCTAGCACGAGTGCAGCCGGATAGGACTGGAGAAGATTCCGCGTCATTACCTCGTCCAGGTTGGCCAGCACCACCGAGCCGGCCGGATGCCGTGGCAGAAGGAAGCGCCATACGGCGGGATGCCTGGCGTGATCCTGCGCGACCTGGCCAGCCGGGCTCGCAGAGTCATGGCGGACGGATCTGCCGGGGGCCTTCAATCCTCTGACCCTGACGGTTCGGGGGTCGCCACCAGCAGGAAACTGCCGGCGACCGGCTGAAGGACCTCACTTCCCGCTATGAATGTCTCGGCCGTCCGCCGAGCCGTGGGAAGCCACAGGTTCCGGCCGTCCCGCCGGTACGGCAGGTAGCTGTACCCGAGGATCTGGCGGACCGTGAATCCGTGGTCGGCGAACAACATGCGGGCCTCAGAGATACCCATCATGGGCACTCTGGCGGCCGGTTTCATCCGTAGCCGGAGGTACCGGCCGCGCAAGCTCGCAGGGTTGAGGTGGAAGTTGGCCACGAGCAGTCCCCCCGGCTGCAGTGACGCCCGCATCCAGGCGAGGACCTCACTCCGGAGCGGCGGCTCAGCATTAAGAAAGAAGCGGAATGCGGTAATGAGGCCGAAGGGACCTGGGGCCAGGTCGGGCGTGACGGTTACATCTCCCAGGATCACCGTGGCCTGCGGGCACCGGATGCTGGCCAGCGCGAGCATGTCAGGCGATACATCGACGCCGATCGGGGTGGGAAAATAACGGCCGAGGAACTCCAGGACCCGTCCGGTACCGCAGGCGAAGTCAATCGCCGAGCGAAATGTTGCTGGTCCGGCCAACCGGAGAATTCCAGCGAGGAGACGCTGCTCTACGTGCCATTCCAGCCCTTTTGCCGCGCGAAGATCCCGCAGATCCTCGTCGTAGCTCCGTGCCTTGGCAGCGCCCAGGTGACTGTCGCGGTAAGAGCTGGACGCCGGCGCTGTCGTTTGCTGCCTTTGCTCCCGGGGCATCGCATGCACCGCCCGTTCTCTTGTATACACAATACAAGGGGGCCAGCTTCCTGGCGAGGGTGTCCATTCACGGGGTCTCTGCGACCCGCTGGCTTGGCTGGGTGGTTGAACGTTTAGCCTGACTTGGCTCACGATCGCCGGTGGCAGCTGAGTTGGGGGGCGTGACCTGCGGTATCGGTTCATCGTGGGTGGATTTGCGCATTACAGTCAGGCTGAGCAGCCGCCCCGTCGGTATATTGCTTGGCATGGACGCCGGGATTCACACCATCGCGATGGAGCTTCACCTCCCGGCGGGCGCGCTAGGTCCCGAACCGGTCACGCTTGACGTGCGTGCGTACCTGGTGTCCCATGCGACTGGTGTCGTCCTGGTGGACACCGGCATGGATGCGACCGGCGCTGCCCTGGACGCGGCGTTGAGCGAGGTCGGTGCCTCCTGGTCTGATGTCTCGCACGTTCTGATCACCCACGCTCACCCCGACCATGTGGGCGCCCTCGGCCGCGCGCGAGAGGCAGCACCGGCAGCAGCCGCCATGGCAAGTCCGATGGACGGCCTGCCAGGGGTGCGCCCGCTGGCGGACCGCGATGTCATCGGGCCGCTGCGGGCCATCGCATCGCCCGGACACACCCCGGGCCACCTGAGCTTCCTGCACGAAGAACAGGGGGCCCTGCTCGTCGGGGACTGCCTGGGAGTGGTGGCTGGAAGGCTCTTGCGTGCACCCGAGCAGTTCACCGCCGACCTCGAGGTCGCAGAGCAGACCCTCCACAGCCTGCTCGCGTTGCGCGGCTCTCGGATGCTCTTCGGGCACGGTCCCGAACTGGCCGACCCCTGGGGTGAGCTCGAGGCGTTGCTGGAGTCTTGAGAAGACCGGCGATTCAGCTGCCAGCCGGCATGTCCGGTCCCGGCCGCTGCCGCAGTCCGGCCGGTCCGGTCAGCCTTGAGACGCGTCACCTGAATATCCAGAGCGCACTAACGTGAGCCAAGTCAGGTCTGCGACCCGCCGGCTTGGCTGGGTGGTTGAACGTTTAGTTCAGGTTGAGCATGCTTGCGGTTTGTGTCCGATGAGCCTGGCGTGGCCGGTGAGCAGCAGGGTGACCTGGTGCGGCGGCTGCGCGCCGTAGTGGAGGCAAGGACGCGGAGATCGGCGTGCTGCGCGCGAGCTGGCGCCGAGCGGGAGCTGCGGCGGCGGCTGGAGCTGCGGCTGGCGGAGGTGGAGCGGCGCTTGTCGATGGATAGCCCTGATTCGGGGACGCCGCCGTCCAAGGAGCGGATCGGGGCGAAGGAGGCGCGGCGGGCGCGGCAGCAGTCGGAGCGGGAGCGCAGTAAGGACCGCAGGCGGGGCGGGCAGCCAGGGCACAAGGGGAAAGGCCTGGCCAGGGACCCGGACCCGGGCGAGAAGAAGGATGCGGAGCCGCCGGCGCAGTGCCGCCGCTGCAATGCCGGGCTGGACGGCGCGGAGGCTGCGGCGCCGCGGTGGGCGCAGGTCATCGACGTGCAGATCGCCCGGAAGGTGACGGAGTGGCTGCTGCCGGGGCTTTCCTGCCCGTGCTGCGGGACGGTGACGTTCGCGGAGCCGCCGCCGGGCCTGCACGCGGGCGCGGTGTCGTACGGGCCGGTGCTGAATGCCGCGGCGGTGCTGCTGGCCTGCTACGGGAACGTCCCGTCGGAGCGGGCCGCGCAGGTGGCGGGCATGCTGCTGGGCGTGCCGGTCTCGGCCGGCTGGGTGGACAAGGCGGCCGCGCGGACATCCGCGCAGCTGGGGAAGGCCGGGTTCGATGAGGCGATGATCGCGGCGCTGGCCGCCGGGAAGGTACTGGCCGCCGACGAGACCCCGGTGAACGTCCTGGACAAGACCGTGCAGCCCGCGGCACGGGACGAGGAAGACACAGACCCGGAGGAGAAAGACGGGAAGGCCGCGGCCGGCGCGCCGCACGTGCTGATCGTCCGGACCCCCCGACGGGCGGCTGACCTTCCTGCAGGCCATCGCCTCGCGGCGCAAGGCCGATGTCGCCGCCGGGATCCCGGCCGCGTTCACCGGGCCGCTGATCACCGACGGGTACACCGGGTACCAGCACCTGCTCGCCCGGCTGGCCGGCATCGAGCAGTGCTGCCAGCACGTCATCCGCCGCGTCCGCGCCGTGACCAAGCTCGGCCCCGGCGGGCTGCAGTCCTGGGCGGCGATATCCTCACGACCCTCCGCGAAGCGCACCGGGCCGTGGAAAACGCCCGCGCCCGCGGCAGCACCGCCCTGGACCCGCAGGTACTCCAGGACCTGCGGGAACGCTACGACTAGGCGGTCAGCACCGGGATCATCCACAACCGGCTACGCGACTGGCACGAGGGGAACCACCCCGGCTACGCGCTCGGCTGCTGGCTGCGCGACTACAATGAGCAGGTCTTCCTGTTCACCCGCGACTTCAACGTCAGCTGGACCAATAACGTCTCCGAGCGCGGCGCGAAAGCCGCCAAACGCCACCAGGCGGTCTCCGGATACTGGCATTCCCTCGCCACGCTCGCCCGCTGGTGCCGCATACGCAGCTACCTGGACTCCGCCGCCGCCCACGGCATCACCGCACTCGACGCCATCCACACCGCCCTCGCCGGAAAGCCCTGGCTACCGCCACTCCCCGCCACAGCCTGACGCCAACTCACGGAACCCCGTGAATGGACACTGGCGAGGCTCTCAGAAGTCGGAATTCCTGGTCTACGACACCGCCCCGGCCTCGCCCGATGCACGTCCTCGCAGTGCTGCCCAGCCCTCCCGGATAGGGCCGGGCATCACCACCAGCAGAACTGCCACGAAGACGGCTAGCGCTAGCGCACCAGGGACGATGAGCGACAACCACGAAGAGCTGATATCCATGCCGGGGATGAGCCCGGACAGAAACGCGATCGTTGTCATGCCAGCCACGCCCAAAAGCGGAAGTCCCACAGATTTGCACAGAGAAGCAAGACGCAATGACGTGTAACGGACAGTCCACAAGCAAACAACGACTGCTATCCCTGCGGCTACCACGGCCTGTGTCAAGGCCACTGACGTGATGCCACCATGGACAGTCCAGATCAGTGCGGCAGTCAAAATAACCAAGTGCAAGCCCCGCCCTACGAGTACAAGATTAGCCCGGCCGACGGCCTTGACAACCTGAAGGCCACTCAGAATCAGCGAGAGGAAAAAAGCGTAGATGGCCAGGAAGCGCACTGCTCCGGTCGCTGGAGCCCACTTGCTACCGAGCAGCACTATGTGATTGGCGAACAGCACCAGGCCGGCAAACCACGGAACGCTCACGGCGACGATAAGGCCGATGGTCCGTTCAGAAACCCGGCCGATCTCTTCCCGGGAAGGCAGTCTGCAGTAATACGGGAATACTGCCCCATTCGCTACCACTGCGATAGCCAGGTACGGCATGTAGCAAATTCGATAGGCTAGCGAATACAAGCCAAGAGCGACTGGTCCCAGGACGTGGCCGACGATCACATAATCGACATTGAGCAGGCCGAGATTGACTAGGTCGGAGGCGCTGAGGTAGCCACCATAGCTCAGCAACTGGCGGGCCATGCCACGGTTCCAGCCTGGCCAGCACCGCGGCCCGAGGAGGAAAGCTGTTGCGAAATTGGTGACCGAACTTGCTATCTGTCCAGCTACCAGGCCGATAAGAGGGTAACCGGCGGCGATTACTGCGATGGTCACCAGGGCGCCGACGGCGGAGGGCAGCCCGTCGGTGATCGCGCGCCGCGGGAAGCTCAGAGATCGTGTCAGCCGCCCAATCGGCACCTGGGCAGAAGCGTCAAAAGGCAGGCAGACAGAAAATCCCCTGATGACAAAGGTGGCCTGCGGGCTGTGAAAAAAGGACGCTATCGCGGGGGCGAGCGCCCAGGTCGCGATCATCAGGACCAGTCCGGCACCAAGAACTAGGGAAAGAGCTGTCCTTGTTGCCTCGTCGATCCGATCCTGCAAATAGGTCAGGGCGTCCGCTACGCCCATCTCATTGATGGCAGACAGGATGTTATACGTGAGTGCGGCGATAGCCAGAATGCCGAATTCACTTGGCGCCAGTGCTTTCGCCAGGACAATGAGTACGATGGTTTGGGTGCCTTTGGCACTCCAAGAACCCGCAGATAGCCACAGGGCGCCGCGCGCGGCGCGAGTTCGGCTGCCTGCGTCACTGGGATCAGCGCTGGCTATGGCTTCTCGCCCGCGACGTTGCGGGAGGTCGTCACTTCTCTGTCCCCCTGGAAAATATCCGCCCCTCTAAAGAGGGTTCCCTGTGCTTGGCTGTATTAGTCTAACGATATGACAGCTAACCGGCTGATGTCATGATGGCGGTGGGGGAAGTCTTCCGTTCGGCCAGCCGGGCAGCGGAGATTGTCGATACTGACGTGCATTTTGATGATTGCCGTTGCAGCTGTCGTCGGTGTTGCAGTTGAGAACTGGATGATGCTGACCCTGGGCGGACTGGCGGCCATCGTCGGCGTCGGTGTCCTGTTGTGCAGGCTGGATCTGGCGGTCGCTCTCCTGGCTGCCGACTTCTTCTTTATCGCCTACCTGAACCACGGCGCTGGCATTGTCACGATCGATAAGGTCATCGGCGCCCTCGCGCTGGCGGCCTGGATACTGGACTGGGTCGTAAACCGCCGCCCGATCCTCGTTAACCCCCAGCTGTGGGTACTCGTCGCGTTCCTTGCCTGGACTGCCGTCTCCGTTGCCGGCGCCAGCAACGAGAAGGCCGCACTGACGACGTCGCTTCGTTACCTGATTTTCGTGACCCTCTACTTCCTGGTGATCCAGATGATGCGGGGGGAAAGGAAGCGGGCAAATATCCTGCTGCGGGTCATCCTCATCGCGGCGACGGCCGCCAGTGTCATCGGACTAGCCGCTTTTTGGGGCCATCACGTCGCTCGCGCGAGCGGGCCGATCAGTGATCCCAACGATTTCGCCTTTCTCCTGGCCAGCAGCATCCCGCTGGGGCTCTATCAAGTTCGGTGGGCCGCCAGCAGGCTCGGTAAGGTCGCCTGCGCCGCCGCCGTTGTTCTTGTGCTGTCATGTACTCTCGCGACGTTTTCCCGGAGCGCGCTCACGGGTCTCGCCGTGGCTACCCTCTGGATTGTCCTGACCGGCCGTCTGCGGCTCCGCTGGGTGCTAGCTGTCATGGCCTGCCTGGCAATTGTTCTCGGCGTCACCTTCGAAGCCGCCCCCCAGCTGATCAGCAGCGCATTTGGCCAGAAGACCCACGTAGCCACCAAGAACGTAGACGAGCGCTTTTCTTATTACCGAGTGGAGATCAACGAGTGGGAGCACCGGCCGCTCACTGGGGTGGGCCCGGGTAACTTCGTCTACAACTTCTATCAGTCCGCGCCTGCGGTACAAGTAAGCCTGCCGTTCCCGTCGAACGTCCTGACTATCAGCGGCGAGGAGGCTTACCTCGTCATCCTGGCCGAGCAGGGAACGCCCGGGCTGGCGCTGTTCCTCTGCTATCTCGCCCTGTCATGGCGGGATCTGCGTCGCCGGTTCCCGCGTGACGAACAGCGCGACCACCTCCAGGCCGCGCTCGCGGCCGGCTTCATCGTGGCGTGTATCGGCGCTTTGTTCCTCGCCGAGCAGTACTACCCGCCACTGTGGTATCTGCCGGCCATCGCCGCCGCCCTGGCTGCTGCCGGGCCGGGCACCCAGACCGCAGTTGCGGGCTCGGCCCAGTCTGGTGACCATCGTGTGGCCATTCCTGCCCAGGGAGCGCATCAGTGAGACCTCTGGTTGCCTGCGCAGTCCGGGTGCGTGCCCGCTGGCCGCTGCCTGGCGAACCGGTGGCTGCTGTCCTCGGGTGGCATCGGGTGGATGCCGAGGGGGACGGCCTGGCCGTATCGCCTGCACGCTTCGCTCGTCAGATGGCGTTGCTGGGTGAGCGCCAGCAGCAGTCCCCGGTGATTCCGCTCGATCAGGTCACGGACTTCCTCGGATCAGGCAGGCCACGTTCGCGCGCCGTGATCCTGACCTTCGATGACGCGTGGGCCGACAACCACACCAACGCCCTGGGTCCGCTGAGCCAGCATCACCTGCCGGCCAGCCTCTACGTTCCCAGCCGCCTTCTGGGCCGCGCCCGCTACATGACGCGTAGCCAGCTCCTGGAAATGGATGACGCTGGTATTGCCATTGGTGCGCATAGCCGCACGCACCCTGACCTCCGGGCGTGCACCCCAGCCGAGCTGGAGCGTGAGGTACGCGGGAGCAAGGAAGACCTCGAGGACCTGCTGACCAAACCCGTGACCTCCTTCGCCTATCCCACCGGTCTCACCGATGCGCGGGTGGAAGCCGCCGTCGCGGCTGCCGGTTTCACATCGGCCGTGACTACCGATCCCGGCTGGTGGCGGCCGGAAACGAAGCCGCTAAAGATCCCCCGCAGTTTCGTGCAGGAATTCTCGGACGCCACATTCCTGGCGGCCGCCTCTGGTGGTCTTAACGCTCTCGGCCCAATCGGGACCGTGAAGAAACTAATCAGCCGGCCCGGGCCGCCGTGAAGGTTGTCTTTGTGCTGACCCAGGACCGGGGCGGGCCAGCCGACTTGACCATCAGCCTGGCCACGGAGATGGCCGCCCGGGCCAACGGCCCGGATGTGGTCGTCCTTGGGCCGGATTCCATCGTGGACGCAGGCCTGCCGCGGACCTTGCTCTGCCCGGTGCGGGTTGGGTCGAAGCAAGACACCCGAGGCTATCTGGCCGTCGCCAGGCTGCTGAGAGAGATCTCCCCCGACATCGTCCATGCTCAGGACCGCAGAGCTGGTCTGGTATGCGCGACGACAGCCGGCCGGAAGGCACCGCTGGTGCTCACCTTCCACGGCGTTCCTGACTGCGCCGCAGGGCGGTGGGTGCAGGCCGGCCCGCTGCATGGTCGCCGGGCAGGCGTAGCCGGTGGCAGCCGGCTCGTTGCCGATGCACTGGTTGCCCGCGCTATCACGTGCACCATCGCTCCATCAACGGCGATGGCCGGGTTTCTCCGTCGTGAACTGCGTGTCCCCGCCCACCGGCTGCGCATAGTGCCCAACGGGGTGGCACTACCCGCCTGGCACCGGTCACCGAGGGCGGCGGTGCGGACCTTTGCGACGCTGAGCTCATTCGCACCGTGCAAGGCCACGCCAGTCCTGGTCGAGGCCTTTCTGGCCACCGCCGGGCAGCGGGCGGACCTGCGGCTGCTGATGATCGGAGATGGGGAAGACCGCCGGCTGTGCGAGGACCTCGTGCAGCGATCAGGGAAAACCTGCCAGGTGGAGTTCGCCGGGCATCGCACAGACATAGCAGCCCAGCTCGAGCGGGCTGACGCCTTTGTTCTGCCGTCGCTGAACGAGAACCTGCCGCTCGCTCTGCTTCAGGCGATGGCAGCAGGCCTGCCCTGTGTCGCGGCGCGGATAGGCGGCATTCCGGAAATCCTGACCGGAGATTGCGGCCTGCTGGTCCAGCCGGGAGATGTCCACTCGCTGAGTGACGCGATGAAGCGGCTCATTGACGAGCCCTCGCTGGCGGTCAAGCTGGGCGTCGCGGCCCGGAGCAGGGTGAGCTCCAGTTTCTCGCTGTCCCATTGTGCCGATGAGCACATACGCCTGTGGTCGGACATGCTGGGCGGCCGCCAGTGAAGATTCTGCACGTACTGCCATGCCTGGATCCGGGTGGGATGGAACGCCTGGCCATGCAGCTCGCCCGGGACACTGTCGAGCACGGAGACCGTGTGGTCATCGCTTCGGGGCCGGGGGCCTGGGTGGAGCGAGTTGCGGCGACCGGCGCCGAGTACCTGGCGTTGCCCACCACCTCGCGCGGTACCGCTGCTGGAACGCCCGCCGCGGTGGCCAAGTTGCAGCACGATATAAGGCGCCTTCATCCGCAGGTAGTGCACTCCCATAACGTCCGGGCCACAGCTCTGGCGCGGCTTTCGCTGCTTGCCGCGCATCAGCAGGCCGCTCTGGTGCCCACGCTCCATGGAGTCGAACCGGGTGACTACCGGGCGGCAAGCCGCGTGCTGAGGCTGACGGCGCACCGGGTAATTGCCTGTTCGCCCTCCGTCGCCCGCTCGCTGCGGGCGGCCGGTTTCCCCGGCAGCAAGATCGACGTGATCGCCAATGGCGCCGCTCTCCTCCCGGCCGGTCAGGACCGCCGGGACCGCCTGCGGCAATCTCTCGGCCTTGCCCCAGGACCCCTTGTCATCGGAATAGGCAGACTCGTCGAGCAGAAGGACTGGCCCGTCTTTATCCAGGCAGCCAATCGCGTAACCGAGGTAGCCGGCTTCGTGGTGGCCGGTGACGGCCCGCTCAGGCAGCAGCTGGTTGACCTGGCGGCCCGGTGTGACAGCCCGGTTCGTTTCATTGGCATTGTCGACGACATCCCTGCCCTGCTTGCGCTGGCCTCTTGCGTTGTCTTTACCTCCAGGTGGGAAGGGCTCCCGCTTGCGCTGCTCGAGTCGCTTTCGCTGGGTGTACCTGTCGTTGCCAGCGCAGTTGATGGCGTTACCGATCTAGCACCAGGAGCGGCTCTGCTGGTCCCTCCCGGGGATCCGGCTGCGGTAGGTACCGCGATTTCCCGGGTTCTCGCCGATGAGGAGCTCGCCACCTCGCTCCGGGCTGCTGCCCTGAACGCGGCCGGAGCATGGAGACTGGACCGGATGCTCAGCCAGTACCGGATCGCGTACGGTCGTGCGGCCGCCGGAAGGTCAACGTGGGTCTGACCCGCGTCCTGCAGCCGCGCGGCTGAGATGCTCCGGGGATGACCGCACCGCGACTATTCGGGCTGGGCCGTAGGAGGGACCTCACCGGCAATCAAGGGGCTGACCGGCTGCTGGCTGTGGTGGTACTCGGGTACGAGGTCATCCGAGGTGAGCACCGTCCCGAGCACGTGCGTTCCGAACTGCTTCAGGATTCGCAGGTCTGCAGCTACGGTCTCTGTCCACCCATGCCCAGCCTGGGCCACGAGCAGCACCTCATCACTGGCCCGCAGCACGGTGTCGGCGGCCGCGCCACCCCGCAAAGGAGGACTGTCCACAATGATGAGGTCCCCGACACGGCACAATTTCCGGATGAGGTCGGAATCGAGCCCTGAGCCGTTATGGATGGGCGACTGGGGATCGCCCGTGACCAGCTGCAAACCTGGTACCGAGGGCACGGGGGACAGCAGGGAAGACAGATCGTCGTCCTGGAGCGCGCCTGAGTACAGCCCTGCCTTGGCGTCGATGCCGAAGACCTCGTGAAGAGTGGGATTGCCCATGTCCGCGTCGACCAGTACCACCGCCAGACCGATTTCGGCGAGCGAGACGGCCAGGTTAACTGCGACGACGGTCTTGCCGTGTCCAGGGCTCAGGCTTGTCACACTCACCGAGCCCACCGCGCGACCTGCCGTCGCGTACATGAAATTCGTCCTGAGCGAGTCCCGCCTGCCCGTCGGCATCGTGCTGTCCGGGGTAGCAGCGATCATGCTCATGGCGTCGTCTGCGGCTGATTCCGGAATGATTCCGAGTATGGGAGGCCGGGATCGTGATTCGTGTGGCTGGCCAGTGTGGTTTTCGGTCTTGATTAGCCGGTCCCATAGCAATCCTGCGGCGAGCCCGAGGACGATCGCCAGGAGGAGGGTTATGCCCAGTAGCAACTTAGCGCTTGGCGGAGCGGGCTTAGTGGGGACAGTGGGCTGGGCGTAAATCTTGGGAACGATGACGCCGTTCCCGTTCAGCTGGCTGAGAAACACCGTCGTTGCTCGTGCGGCGATCTGCTGCGCCTTCAGCGGACTTGCGTTTTGAGCCACGATATTGATGACGGCAGCGTTCGATAGTGATTGCGCATGGACATCCTGTGCCAGCTGAGTCTCGGAGATGGTGAAAGGAAGCGTCGCCGCTACCTGGTCAAGCAGCGCTGCGCTGGAGACAAGCTGAACGTAGGTAGGGATGAGGCTGGCAATCAGGTTTGGATAATTGGGCAGTATGCCAGGGTTGCTCGAGACGGGGAGCAGCGCGACCGAGGATACAGACTGGTATGTCTTCGGGCGAGCAAGCGCGTATCCGACGCCTGCCAGGAAGACCGCGGCCGCCACGGCGATGCATATGAGTTTTCTCTGCCAGAGGATTCTGGCCACCCGCTGGGGGGTAACCGCATCGGAGGATCCGCCGGAACTCAATTGCTCTTCTTCCCCAACTAGATGTTCGTGGCCTGGAAATTCCCCATCCGGCGAACTTGTCGCTGGCCAGACCCCCAGGCCCTGCCACAGCCCCAGTATTCCCTGAAGTGAGCGCTGAAGGGAATAATGTTCGATCGCCCGTTTCCGGGCCGCGGCTCCCAGAAGCCGGCCGTGCTGCGGGTCGGCGAGCAGCGCATCAATCGCCTCCGCCAAGCTCGTCGGGTCTTCGGGCGGGACGAGCAGACCGGTATCTCCGAGCGCCGAGGTGCCGGACACCCGGGTCGCGACGATGGCCGCGCCGCAGGCCATCGCCTCGAGCAGGCTCAGGGCCATCCCGTCATAGCGCGAAGGGATCACCACAACGTCAGCGGTGCGGATTTCCGTTGCGGTGTCGGGACGGAAACCGCTGAACTCGACTCGCCTTTCGAGGCCGAGAGCGGTCACCAGCCGTTCAACCGTCACCCGGTCTTCCCCGCAACCAACTAGGCGCAGGCGCACCGATGGTGTTCGCATGAGAGCCAGCGCAGCGACAGCCACGTCCGGCGCCCGGGCATGGCACAACCGTCCGATAAACACAATGAGAGGAGCCTCAGGCCGGGCAGCGGCAAGTCCATCCGGCGAAAACCGCTGCGGGTCGACTCCGTTCGGGTTTACCACTATCCGGGTCCCCCGCCGACCAAGAACGGCCTGGCCAGCCGCACGTTCCTCGTCCGAAACGGCCACCACCACCGTAGCCAGGGGAAGCAGCACCCGCTCGGTCGCCCGGTAGACGGGTGCGAGCCAGCCGCCCACAAGCCATGACCAGCCGTGCGGCGTAAACAGCACAGGCGGCCGCCGAGTACACAGGCTGGCGACCGCCAGCCGTCCTACGACTCCGGCTTTCGAGGAATGAAGATGCACGAGGTCATGAGTCCGGGCGAGTCGTCTCAGCCGCAGCACGGCCCGAAGGTCGCTGGGGTGCGGCGAGCGCCGCATCTCCAGCGGTTTCCATTCCGCTCCGCTCCGGCGAACCCAGGTCGCCAGAGCGCCGGCAGCGGGACAGGCCACCGTGACCGGATACTTAGCTTCAACTGCGGCACGCACCAGGTCACGTATGCAAATGGCTACCCCATCCGTGGTGGCCTGGGAGACGATCAGGATGCGGCCGGGCTTGCCGCTTGAGCCAGGATCGGCTGGGCTTCTGGTAACGCCAGCTCTCGGGCGCGGGTAAAGAGACCAGGCCAACTTGGCCCGTCGACGCCGTTTGAGAGCTTGCATCAATAGCCTATTTCCTCCTGGCCCGGCACCGAGCCGGGCTGACCGTGATCGCGTGAAGATAGACCAGTGCACTAGGTGCGCATCGTTTAATCAGCTGGCTTCTCCCCTGAATGCTCTCGTCTGATGCCGCTCAACGGCTGGATCAGCGTACGGATCATGATGATCAAATCCAGCCAAAGCGACCAGTGCTCGATGTAGTTATTGTCGAAGCGGACTCTCTCGTGGATCGACGTGTCACCGGTGAGGCCATTTACCTGGGCCCATCCGGTCATGCCGGTGTTCATCCGGTGGCGATCCGCATAATGCGGGATGATCTCGGTGAACTTCGCGACGAAGTAGGGTCGCTCGGGGCGCGGCCCCACTAGTGACATCTCTCCGCGGATGACGTTGAGCAATTGAGGCAGTTCGTCCAGGTGGGTTGCTCGTAGCCAGCGGCCCAGTGCTGAGCAGTCCTCGGCAGTCACCGTCCACCGCCCGTCCAGATCGGCGCGGTTAACGGTCCTCAGCTTCCGGATTTTTATACGCCGGCCAGAGCCGGATATCCTGGTCTGGCGAAACAGTACGGGCCGGCCGCAGCTGATCATGACGCCGGCCATCAGAAACACTATCAGCGGCGCGAGAACGAGTATAAGAGCCGTGCCTACGATGATGTCGAACGCTCGCTTTACCGCCCGGCTGAACAAACTCGGGCCAGGGTGGCGCAACGGGATTAGCGGGATACCCCATATGTCATCTTGGTAGCTCGCTGGAATGGCTGGCGCTAGCTCGTGCATCCGCGGTACCGCACTGACCTCCGCAGACTTCCAGTTGACCGCCCTCAGGGCTGATATTATGTCCGCATCGTTTTCTTCAGATGCGACTATGATGATCTGACTTATATCGGATGACGCTATCAGCTCTGGCAGATCGTGCGCCTGGCCGAGAGTGGCCGGCGAAGACACGGCACTCAGGGTATGGCTGTCGATGAGGCCAACTGGCGTCAGTCCCAGTTCAGGGTGGTCCTGAAGCAAGTTCCTGATCTCAGTACCAAGCTCGCCTGCGCCGATCATGAGGGTATTTTCTGCCAGCCATCCTCGCCGGTTCGCCGCCTTTATGGCTGTATATAGCGAGAGCCGCATTGTTATGAGGAAGCTGCCAGAAAATGCAGCCAACCTGATCAGTATTCCTTGGTTCAGGAAAAAAAGAAATACTGGCACTGGCAGGAGTGCAGCCGATGCGAGCCCGGCCGCTTCATCCGATACACGCAGGCAGATTCGCAATCGCTGCCGTCTGTTGAGACGTAGCACCGTCAGTACGGTAACGCCGTAGCCGACCCCCGGCCAGCCGCTGGATGAGAGGAAGATAGCTGCCAGCAGCGAGGCTGAATCGCACACCGGAAGCACTGCCTGGCGGTGAAAGGCAGTACATCGCCCGGCGAGCTGCCACGGCCACCTCGGAGGTGCCATGGCCGTTGCCGAGTGTGACTGCGGTCCGTCCTCGCCCGGATATTCGCGGAGTACGTCCCCCGCAGTCATGAATTAGCTTCAAATGTCATAGCAAGACCCAACACATGGTCAAAGGCCAAGGGGCGGTTGTGCCTCCGGAGAACACGCAAGGCAGAGTAGATCAAGCCGCGTGTCTTCGTTGGGTGGCGCTGCCGTCCTCAGGAAAGCAGCGTCTTATGTCCGCTGACGTGCGGTATACGACTAGTTGCGAAATCCGCCGTCGCTTTGATTTCCCCGCGCGACTGCGGTTATGGCAGCCGCTAGTGGGTGGAAGAAAGACTTAGCCAAAGACCCTTAGGGCAAGACCTATCCGCATGGATCCCTCCACATGCCCATACTCGATTCCCGCTCTGCTACAGCCCGGCAACATGCCGAATACTGTAGACAATGCGTGCAGTCTAGGTGATTCGCTAACGAATGTATAGATGTGACGCTGAAGTTCAGGTTTCGGCATGATCGTGCTGATTCGTTCCTGTTTGCGGATTTATGTGACCTAGCTAGTGTTTCTGTCGAGGTACCAACTCCTGGCCGCGCAGCCAGGTCGGGGCTTGGTCTCCGTCCGGGGCCGCCGTTGGCCAGCGCGACGACCAGGACGCTGGCGTCAACGACCAGAGCGCTCATCGCGGATCGCGTTCACTGCCGTACTGAGCGGGACCGTGCCACCGGATCGCCCGCCGGCCTAGTCGAGGATCTCCTCGAGAGGCGGCTGCTCCGCTTCTTCGATCAGCCGGGCTCGAAGATACTCCTGCAGGGACTGGTGTGCAGCAGCTGCCCGCTGACGCAGCACGGCGTGAGTCCATCCTGGCACGTCCTTAATTTGCACGCTGACCATGGCGCCATAAAGCAATGCGACGCTGACCGGCGGAAGCGCTATGCCCTTAGCGCCCGTCGGGCAGCATAGGGGGATGACCGACCGAGCAACGGTGAGCCGCTGGCTGGGCGCCTACGAGACCGCCTGGCGCACGTCCGGCACCGAGCCCCTGGCCAGCCTGTTCACCACCGATGCCACTTACCTGCAGTCTCCCTACGACCCGCCGGTCACCGGCCTGGACGCCATCGGCCGGATGTGGGACACCGAGCGCGACGGTCCAGACGAGGTCTTCACCCTGAGCACGGACATCCTGGCCGTGGACGGCCCGGTCGCGGTGGTCCGGGCGGAGGTTCACTACGGGGACCCAGTCGCCCAGGAGTACCGCGACCTGTGGGTCATCCGGTTCGCCGGCGACGGCCGCTGCATGTGGTTCGAGGAATGGCCCTTCTGGCCCGAACGGCCCCACGCCGACAGCTAGCCCCAGAAACCGGCTAGCCCGGAAACCAAGTGCCGGGGGCCGGCGAGCTCGTCACTGCGTCGGCCCCCGGCAGGTGGCAGACGCTGCGCCCAGCTGCGCTGGGCCGCCGAGCCAGGACCCCCTCCTGCCCTTGCTCACATCGCCAAGTCCAGTTATATCCGGGGCAAAAGCGGCAGACATCCCCCGGAAACCGATCAGGCGGAACCTTGCCGGCCTGCAGCCCGTCCATGCAAGAACCCGCATGCCCGGCGTTCTGCTCAGTACGTCCCGATGACCCGTGTCGCCACGTCCTCGTGCCCGTTGCGCCGGCACCAGCTCAGGATGTACCGCGCGTGCTCCCCGCACCACCGGTACACCACCTCCGGCGTCATCTTCAGCTCCGGGTCGTGCTCCCGGCGGTCCCGGATCAGCGGCCCGAGGTAGTCCACCAGCTTCGCGGCCGTGTCGTATCCCACGTGCGCGGCGCTGGCCAGCGTCTCATGATTCACCGCCCGGCCCGACGCGATCGCCCCGGCCAGCCGGGCGGCGGTCACGCCCTTCCCCTTGCCGAAGTAGGCATGGATCCGCGGGATGTCCGGTGGGCTGTCGCTGCGCGGGAACTGCGGCCCGCCCAGGCTGCCGCCCCGGACGGCGATGCCGACCGCCTCGATGAGCGGCTGGGGTCCCGTCGCCTTCCGGTAGATGCCGACCACCTCGGGCTGCTCCACGGCCTCGTCTAGGTGGTCGCGTTCGATGCCGTGCCCTTGCGCCGCGAAGATGACCGAAGTCTGCCGGCGCGTGCGCCGCAGGATGTCCAGTACATCGAGCCCGTCGAAGTCGTACTCGATGGCGTAGTCGTTCCAGGTCAGGTCAGTCACCACGACGTCGAACCGCAGCCGGTCGCTGACCGTGCGCTCCACCGCGGCCCGGTCTTCGGCGATGCGCACCGTGGCGTCGTCCAGCGCCTGCTGCAGCAGCGGCTGGATGATCTTGGCCAGGGCAGCGGCGACCAGTATCCGCGGTCCGTCCGGTGTCACGCATCCGCACATTAGCGTCACCGCTGGAATCCGCAAAACGCGCCGGAACCCTCAGCTTGGCATACCGAGTGACAGGATGAGCTGGACGACACCGCACATCGCAGGAGGCAGCATGACTACCCCACCGGGTTTCGGAGGCCGCGATTTCGAGGAGGGACTCCAGGAAGACCTGGGTGCCCCGCCGCCGGAGCACGGTCCGCGCGAAGACAACGAGAGCGGTGACTACGACAGCAACGAGCTGCACGCCGCGGGTCAGACCTGCGCCCGCTGCGGGAAGGTCATCGAGCCCGGCCAGGACGCGCGCCGCCACCTCGATGGCCAGTGGGTGCACGAGACCTGCCCGGCCTGAACCGCTGCCCTTAGCCTCGCATCGACACCCGGCGGGCGGGTAGGGCGACTGGACCGCGCGGCCAGGCGGCAGGTCTGGCCCGGTGAGACGCAGGAGGATGGCGTGAGCGAATTCAGCGACCTGGAGAAGAAGGCCGAGGACTTTGTCGAGCAGCATCCAGAGCAGGCGGACCAGGGAGTCGACAAGGTCGCCGGGATAGCCAAAGACGACACCGACCACCAGCACGACGACCAGATCGATCGCGCCGTCGACGCCGCGGACAAGCACCTCGGCCAGGACCAGCCGGGCGATCAGAACTAAGCCAGTGCCGGGTTGCGCCGCGGGCGGCCCGAACCCAGGCACCGGGGTGCGGGTTATTCGGTGACCGTGACCTGCCGCTTGTCGAAGGCGACATAGCCCGTGTAGTCCTGGCCGACCCGGTTGAAGGATTCCGGGTACGGGTGGGGGTAACTCCACGCCGCGTCATGATGAGCCGAGCCGGCCGCCGAGACATCGTGGTACTGGGCAGCGCCCTTCCACGGGCAGGTGTACGGCGTCGGGCTGTCGCTGAACGCGTCGGCACTGAGCGAGGAGGGCGGGAAGTAATAGTTGCCCTCGATGACGATGAGGTCGGAGTCGGGGGCATTGGCGACGACCGTGCCGTCGATGGTGGCCTTCATTGGCCCGTCCCTTCTGGCTGGCGAGTAGTTATTGCATCAACCCCGCGCTGGCCGCTGGCCTTCCCGGCCGCCTGCTCCGCCCACGCCGGCCAGGCATCCGCTCAACTGCGGTAATGCCTGGAGTCCCTCGATCACGCCGTACGGCGCCGCGGCTGGCTGTATCCGGCCGGGCCGGAACCCGGCCGCGGCGAGCAGCGTGCCGTACTCGGTGCTGGTTCGCTCCTGGCCGCCGGTGAGCAGCAGCATGTTCAGGTCGCTGAGCAGGACTGGCACGGCATCGGGTGGATAGTCAGGGATGAGGCGCTCGATAATGAGCACGCGGCCGCCTGGCCGCATCGCACGGCGGCATGTCTGCAGAATCTGGGTGGCGTGGCGGTCGTCCCAGTCGTGCAAAACGTTGGCCAGAATGTATCCGTCGGCGCCCTCCGGCACGCTGGCGAAGAAGTCCCCGGCGACTATCTGGCAGCGGTCTGCCACACCAGCTTCACGCAGCACACGGCCGGCGCGTGGCGCCACGTCAGCGACGTCGAACAAAATGCCGCGGAGCTGGGGGTGCCGGCGCAGGATCGCGGCCAGCAGAGTGCCCTGGCCGCCGCCGATATCGGCGACGATGGGCATCGCGGAGAAATCGCAGCCGGCGGCAACGCCGGGGGCAAACGCCGCGGTCCGTTCCGACATGGCCGCGTCGAACGGGCCGCGCGCTGCGCATCCCCGCGTAGCTGCTGCATGGTCGTTATGCCGGAGGCAATCTCGGTGCCGGTCCGGCCGGTCCGGACCGCCTCCAGGATTGGCTCGTGGGAGCGGAAGCCGATGGTGTCGGCCAGCATGGCCCAGTTCCGCATGCAGGCCGGCGCGGTGGTGCGGAGCCGATCACCTACTGCCGTCAGGCCGAACGAGCGGGGTTCAGGCTCGGTCAGCACGCCGAGCGCCGCCAGCAGTCGCAGCACCCGGTACAGCGCCGCCTCATCAGTCTGGGTAGCTTCGGCCAGCGCCGCCGCGGAGTGCGGGCCGTCTGCGAGCAGGTCCGCGATATCGAGTTCGGCGGCGAGATAGACCGCGCGTGAGATGTGCAAGCCCCAGATCATGTGCAGCAGCGTGGCGGCGGCGTCGCGTTCTTCCCCGGTCGGCTCGCGGGCATCGATGCTCATGGCTGGTCCTCTCCGGGCGAGTCAGTCCGGATGCCGTTCGGTCCAGGCGTCGATGACGTCGAGCATGGTGTGTTCGGGTTCGGGCGGCACGAAGCCGAGCATCTCCTGCAGGATCGGGTGCACGACCGGGTGCAGCCGGTTCTCGGCGAAGGCCTGGTAGTCGTCTTTGGACTGCCAGACGTCGACATAGCGCAGGCCGCTGGCGGTGCGCCATGCGAGGTGGGCGATCAGGCCGGGTGGCCGCTCGGTGCCCAGGCCTTCCTTGATGCGGGCATAGATCCCGGCGTTGATCGGCACGTCGTAGGTCAGCGCGTAGGTCATCGGGTCCTCCCCAGTATTGATCCGAATAGACTTCGGACGAATATTGGTATCATGACCCCCATGTCCGCCCCCGTCAAGAGGCGCTACGACGCCACCGGACGCCGCCAGGCCGCCGCCCGCACCCGCATGGCTATCCTGGACGCCGCCCGCCAGCTGTTCACCGAACGCGGCTACACCGCCACCTCGATGACCACGATCGCCGAGCGGGCCGGGGTCGCGCTGGACACTATCTACGCCACTGTCGGCCGCAAGCCCGAACTGGCCCGGCTGCTGATCGAGACCGCCATCTCCGGTACCGATCAGGCCATCCCCGCCGAGCAGCGCGATTACGTGCAGGCGATCCAGGCCGCCCCGGACGCGAAGGCCAAGATCGCTATCTACGCCACGGCGATGACCGCCATCGCCCCCCGCATGGCGCTCGTGCTGGGCATCATCTCCCAGGCCGCTGCTGCCGAGCCGGAACTAGTCGCGCTGCGGAATGAGATCGCCTGCCGGCGCGCGGCGAACATGCGGCGCTTCGTCGCCGACCTGGCCGCCGTCCACCCGCTACGACTGGATCCCGACCAGGCCGCCGACATCGTCTGGGCTACCAACTCCGCCGAGATGTATCAGCTCCTGGTCGGTCAGCGCGGCTGGACCCCGCAACGTTACGAGCAGTTCCTCGCCGACACCTGGCAGCGCCTGCTCCTCGCCGACTGATGCTCGCCCGAGCGGTAGCCGGCCACTTACTTTCGGCATCTCGCCCGGCAAGCTGCTATACAGGCACCAGGCACACCTTCCAGGTTGCCGCGGACACTCCTGGGATGTCAGGGGCTGTGGCCCATGTATGTCATCGACTTTGTCATTTTCGCCGGCTGGGCTGCCTTCTGGATCTACTGGCTCGCCGCCTCGGTCGGCGTCAAGACCGGCCGGACGCGGTGGGGACGGTTCGCCGGATTCCGGGTGGCGATCATTCTCATCGGTCTGTTTCTGGCACGGTTCAAGCTTTTCCACGGGCACAGGGTTATGACCGATCCGTGGTGGCAAGGCATCGGCCTGGCCGTTTTCCTGCTAGGGCTGGCGCTGGCCATCTGGGCCAGGATCTATCTCGGCCGGAACTGGGGCATGCCGATGACGGAAAAGGCCGACCCGGAACTGGTGACCTCGGGCCCGTACCACACGATCCGTCATCCCATCTATTCCGGCTTCATCCTCGCCATGATTGGCACCGCGATCGCCGTCAGCGTCTACTGGCTGATCGCCGTTGCCCTGTTCGGCGGGTACTTCATCTACAGCGCCGTCATGGAAGAGCGCCGCATGGGCCAGGTCTTCCCGGAGACGTATCCCGCTTACAAGCAGTCCACCAAGATGCTGATCCCCTTCATCTTCTGAGCAGGAGCCCGGTAGTCGGTCAGGCCCCACGGGCGATCGGTGAGGTCTTCCTTGACCGGCCACCCGGCCGCCGCCACCCGGTCTCGCTCACCGGCTACATCGTCGACCTCGAGCACGAGCTCGGCCCCCGATGGTGGCATGCCGCCAGGCAGAGCTTCCTCCTCACCTCCTCCGGGACTGCACGGAGCCCGGCGCCGGGATTCCTATAGTGAAAATGTGCATACGAGGAGCGGGGCCAACCGGAAGCTAGCGGCTGAGTCGGTGGCCTTCGGTATCGGCTACACCACCCTGTTGATCTGGATTGGGTCGGCTCTGGTCGCCAGCTTTACCGGTAATGAGGCCAACCCGTACTGGGCGACCATCCCGTTCCTGCGGACTGATACTGCCGGTGACCTCGCCATGGTGGTCGCCATCATCAGCCTCGTGGTCAGCAGGTACCTGCAGCTGCGGCGCCGCGGCGCCGGCCCGGCCCGGCCCCCCTCGCCGGCGGCCAGACCCGCCGGGCGCGTGATGGTGCAGGCGACGGCCGAGACCGCGGTGGTCCTGTGCAGCGCCATCGTCATCTACTTGTCCGTCAACACCGTCACGCATCCGGAGACCCTGGATCTCCAGCTGACGCACCTGCTGCCGTGGCCGACCGAGGGCACGGCCCGGGTGATCGCGCTGGCCATCTGCCTGGTCGCCGTCGCCACCAGCCGGTACCTGCGTGCTACGGCGCCCCGGCCCGGCCAGCCCCCGGCGGTCCCCGAGAACACTGCAACGCTGGCGGCGGCCGATAAGGGATGACCCCGATGCCGTAGGGGGTAAACATCAGGGGCGAATCGGGGGTGATCCCGATCGACGGGAGCGTCCGTCGACGGCAGCCTTAGAGGTGAACCACACACCGCCCAACACCTCAAAGGGAGCCCGATCATCATGCCCGCCCTCATCGCCCTGGTCCTCGCCGCCGTTGTGGCCCTGATCATCGTCAGCGCCATCGTGCACGTGCTGTTCTCGCCGTGGCTGCTGCTGATGGTCGTCGCCGTTGTGGCCTGGATCAAGTTCCGCCCGGGCCGCTCCCGCCGCTGACAGCGCTGTCCGCCCGCCCGTCCGCCACATCGGGCGGGCCGACGAACCTGGCGATCAAAGCAATGACCGCCTCGATGTAGCCATCGATGCCGAGCCTGGGGTCCCATTTAATTCTCACGTCCAGTCGCGGCCAGCCAATATCCGCCCGCGCTGCCTCTAGCCCGGCCCGAGAGCTAGCGAGCCTGGGTCCGCGGCAGCCTCGATCTCAGGTAGAGAGCACTGTTCTCTCGTGGCGAGAGCACCGCCAGGGCGAAGCGCACGAAGCGGCGGCTGGTGATGTGGGCGACGCTCGTCTGCCCGCACAGGACGCTGGCGAAGAGATTCCATGCGTGCGGCACCAGGATGATCGCCATATGGAAGGCCCAGGGATGGCGTCTGAACGCCTGCATCAAAGCCCATCCCGCTTGCATCTCCGGAACTAGCGCTGACGAAATCGAGTCCGCATAACCGGTCAGGGCGCTAGTGGCCTCGTCGTCAGATGTGGCCTGTGAGACCTGTGCGGCCGCATGCCCGGCCATTGCGCCGGAACGCAGCGCAAAGGAGATGCCCTCACGCGACCATGGGTCCAGCATCCCGGCCGCGTCACCGGCGACCAGCACCCGGCCGCGGAACAGGGGTGCGTCCTCGCTACGGCACCGGGTCAGGTGCCCGGAGCTCGTCGTCGGCTCAGCCTGGTCCAGGTGCAGACGTGCCAGAAAGTCGCCGAGGTATTTTCGTGCCTGCTCGCCGCTGCCCCTGGCCGCGATCACGCCCACGGAAAGCTGGTCCCCCTTGGGAAAGACCCAGCCATAGGACCCCGGAATCGGTCCCCAGTCAATCAGCGCGCGGCCTGCCCAGAAATCCCGCTGATCTGGGGGAGTGGGAATTTCGAGTTCAAGTCCCAAGTCAACCTGGTCGAACTGAACACCCACATAGCCAGCACAGCGGCCGGCACTGCCATCCGCGCCGACAACGGCACGCGCCTTGATGGTGCCATGGTCTCTGGTCGACAGGCAGACGACATCCTGCTCCTGCGTCAGGCGGGTGACCACTGTCGTCTCACAGACCACGGCTCCGGCAGTGATGGCCGCCTTAACCAGGGCCGCATCAAACTCATCGCGCTGAACCATGTTGATGATCGGCCCAGGTGCTTTCCGTGTCCGTTCGAGACGCCCCTGGCAGGTGAAGGTCAGGGCCGTGGCCCGGGCCCTGACGGGAAGCCGGACCTCCGGCGGGACAGCCCGCACCGACCGGTCGAGCAGGCCTCCACCGCAGGTCTTGTAGCGGGGTATCGCGAAGCGTTCCAGCAGGACCACCCGCCTGCCCACGGCAGCGGCGACGCGGGCAGCCGTCGCGCCCGCAGGGCCAGCGCCGACGACAGCAACATCCCACACGCCATCGGTAGCGAACACACGTGCAGCGTACTCAGCCGTAAATGATCACGCTGCCGCACCCGGGCCTGGCGCTGCCTGAATCTGGAGCCGTACCGTGAGGCTCGTGAGCACGATCCTCATCCCGGTCCCCGACCGTGACTTCGACCCGACCGAGGTCGCGGTGAGCTGGCAGGTCCTGACCCGAGCCGGGCACCGGGTGGTCTTCACCACCGAGAGTGGTGCGCCTGCCGCGGCCGATGACCTGATGGTGACCGGCCACGGTCTGGACGTGTGGTCCGGTGTCCCCGGACTTGACCGGATCGTGCTGGCCGGCCGGATACTTCGGGCCAACTCCGATGCGCGGGCGGCCTATGCGCAGATGCTGCGCTCGGCTGAGTTCGAGCATCCTTCTCGCTGGGCGGACGCCAGCCTGGCCGGCGTCGACGGGCTGCTCCTGCCCGGCGGTCACCGCGCCCGCGGGATGCGCAGTTACCTGGAAAGCAGCGTGCTGCAAACTCTGGTGGTTCAGGCGTTCCGGCAGAACCTGCAGGTGGCGGCCATCTGTCACGGTGTCTTGCTGGCCGCGCGCAGCATCGATCCGGACACCGGCCGGCCGGTTCTGTCCGGCCACAAGACGACCGCGCTGACCTGGGCGCTGGAGCGCAAGGCCTGGCACCTGGCCCGCGTCACCCGGTTCTGGGACCGCGACTACTACCGCACCTATTCCGAGGAGCCCGGCCAGCCAGCCGGGTACATGTCCGTCCAGTCCGAGGTGACGCGGGCTCTGGCCGACCCGGCCGACTTTCGCGACGTTCCGCCGCACACTCCGGACTTCCGCGTGAAGACGTCAGGAACTCACCGTGACACCGCTACCGACAGCCGTCCGGCCTTCGTCGTGGACGACGGGAACTACCTGTCCGCCCGGTGGCCCGGTGACGCCTTCACCTTTGCCCGGGCGTTCGCCCGCAAGCTCGAGCAGTGACGCCAGCCCGCCACGACCACCGGTACGGCGCTGACTGGTACGGCGCGGCAGTGAGCCGCCGCGCCGTACCAGCCGGTCTCAGGCCCCAGTCGGCGCGGTGACACCGCACAGGCTGGCGAGCACCTCGTTGCCCGAGTGCACGGGGATGGCCCAGGTTTGCAGGCCGGTGATCCCGTCCGCGGAGATCTTGGCCTCCCCTTGTGCGCCCCGGACGGCCGTGGCGGTATCAGGCCCGTAGATGCCGTCGACCTTGAGCACCGGGTTAGACGTCGGCGCGAACTTGCCCCGGCCGTTGTTCAGTGCGGTCTGCAGCTTGTCGACCACGGACCCTTGCGATCCCTGGGCCAGCGTCGGCGGTTCCGCGCGGTCGCCGCCGAGCTTTCCCCACGTCTGCGGGCCGACGATCCCGTCGACGGTCAGGTGATTGCTGCGCTGGAAGCTCTCGACCGCGGTCTTGGTTCCCGCGCCGAAGTCGCCGTCGATCTGGTTGTAACTCAAGCCCTTGTGGACCAGAAGGTACTGTGCCCAGCGGACCGTGGCCCCGGTCGCACCTTCGGCGATGGTCGGGGGAGTAGCCATTTACCGTCTCCGATCGTCATTGACAGGTCGTCTGGGCCGCGGTCCGCGGCCCATCTCTACAGGGAGAAACGGTAGCGAGACCTGATACGTCCCCATAGATCCGGGCCTGCTGGCGTGTCCCTGCTGCGTGTCCCTGTTGCCTTTACGCTGATGGAACCGTCGCGCGACGACGTCCCCTGCACCTCCAGCCTGCCGTGCGGGATGACCGGGGCGCCGGCAGTGAGCTGAGGGCACGGCACCAGGGATGGACGGGCACGACGACCACCTTGTCGCCGAGCTGGTGCAGCTTCGCGTTGACTTCCGCTATCCCGGACTACTGGTACACGGCCAGGGTCGCCGTCCCGTCCGGGTGCGTGGTCAGCGCGTAGGCCGGTGTCCCGCGCTGGCGACCAGGTCCCGGCCGCCCGTTCGGCGTCGATCCGGTCGAGCAGCTCTCCCACCTCGTCCGGGTCAAGGTCGCGGTGCCCGGCGAGCCGCCCTACCTTGTGCTGTTGCTGGCTGCAGGCCTCGCAGTGCGAGGCATATACGTGCCGGGCGATGCCGAACACCCAGGCCCCGTGCGGTCCCCTTGCGCGGATCGAAGGACCCGAATCCGGTAATGACCGCGACGAACGTATCCGCGGTGAGGTCAGCGACCATGTGCGGGTCAGCGCTGCGCCGGGCGAAGTACGCCGTCACCGCTTCCACGTTCGCCCGGTAGAGCCGCTCGAAATCGGCAGTAGCGCCGGCGCCGGTTGCCGGGCGCGTCTGCGCTGTCTTCTCGGTCACGTATCTGGTTGCCGTTCAGCCCCGCCGCGTCACACCCAGCTGGCCGCGTACTGACCGTGTCCAGCGCCGCCGGTGGTTAGGGGTGCCGCGATCAGGGGTGCCGTGGTTAGGGGTGCTGCCAGACCCGGATGTAGTCGACCTTCATCGTGGCGGGCACCTGGACCGGACCACCCGAGCTGCCCGTCGCGTAATCCAGGATCAGGAACATCGGCGCGGACGTCACCCCCGACGTCACCTTCCCCACATCACGGCCGTCATAGTAAAACGTCAGGCCCCCCGGCTCCCAGTCCACCGCGAACGTATGCCAGCCACCCGCATAGATCCCCGCCGGGCAGCCGCTCCCCCCGCCAGCCCCGAGACCCCCCGGGCTCACCGCACTATGCAGATGCCCGCACATCCGCCCGCCCAGCCCTTCCGCAATATCAATCTCACCATCAGCAGGCCAGGTCTTGCCATCAGCCCACACCGCCGGCCAGTTCGCCACCTTCCCCGGCCGCCCCGCCGCCGCCGGCACCCACACCCGCGCCTCCACCAGCCCATACGTGAACGTGAACTTCCCGGCCGTGGACACCAGCCCCGCCGCATACTGCTCCTGGCCACCCCCGCACTGCTCACCCCGGGCATCCAGCGCCAGGTTCAGCGCCCCGCCACCCACACTGACCTGCGACGGATCATAACAATCATCCTCCTGCTCACTGACCGGAGCAGTCACACCCGACCCATACCAGCCCGTCGACCACTTCGAGGTATCCAGACCCGGACCACCAAACTCATCATCAAACCTCAGCACCCACCCACCCGGCACAAACGACGGCGCCAGTGCTCGTGACTGGGGTGCGGGCGCCGGCGATGACGTCGGCTTCGGTGCCAGTGCCGGGGAGGTCGGCGACACCGGCGCTGGTGACGAGCTTTTTCCCGCGGCCGCCTGCTGGCCGGATCCGGTCGTCGACAGCCACCGGGGCACGAAAATCGCTGCGGCGCCGGCCAGTACCACCGTGACGAGAGCGGCGACGACAATGATCACTGATCGTGATCGCCCGTTGCCGTACCATCGTTGCCGATGGCGCCCCCCCTGGGGCGCCGGAGGAGCCACCTGTGGCATGAGGTCGCCCTAGTCTCTGCGCTGGTCAGTGCACGTCGAGGCCGTTTTACCCGCCGACGCCTCAGGCTCGGGCATCGCTCGCACTGAGATGGCCAATCCTAGCCGATACCCGCCCCATGTATACCGGGAGCCATTCCCCGGTGCGGCCGCCGGACATTTCTGTCATGAAGCCTGGCTAGGCTGGCAGGCGGCGTTGTCCGGATGACGGGAGGCTCATGGCAGACGCGGCACAGGCCGGTGTGCAGAGCGCCGATGTCGAGGGCGCTCCACTGGCTCCCGAGGTGCCTCCTGCCGTCCCGCGCCGGATCGCGATCCATATCTGCGATGTAGCCCTGCCGCTCAGCATCGCACTGTGGGCGATCGGGATAAGCCAGACGCACGCGACGACGCTCGGGCCTCTCGGCCTGCCCGCGGCGCTGCCGGTCATCTTTTACGCCGGAGTCGTTCTCCTCGTCCTGTCGGCTGTGATCGAGCTCGCCATCGAGAATTCGTCACAGTGGCGGATGGCCCTGCACGCGGTCGCCCTGGTGGTCATGATCTACGGGCCCGCCGCACTGGTGTACCAGACGGGACGCTATTCCTGGCTCTACAAGACCATCGGGGTAATCCAGTACGTCGCCGTGCACGGGCAGCTGAATCACAGCATCGACATCTACCAGAACTGGCCCGGTTTTTTCGCTCTCGCTGCCTGGTTCGACAAGGTCGCAGGCGTGTCGAACCCGCTTGGCTATGCGAAGTGGGCTCAGCTGGTCTTCGAGCTCGCTGCCCTCCCGCTGCTCTACCTGATCTACGACGGGCTCACGCTGACCTACAAGCAGCGCTGGATGGCGCTGCTGCTGTACCCGGCCGCCAACTGGATCGGCCAGGACTACCTGTCTCCGCAGGGCCTCGGTACCGTCCTCTCGCTGGGCATCATGGCGCTGACGATGCGCTGGCTTTACACCGGCAACCGCTCGCAATTCGGGCCCCGGCGGCGCTGGCTCAGAAGGAAGCGGGCGGGCGAGCCGGGCCAGGCGAGCAGGCCGGCGGCGATCCCGGTCACAGCGAAGAAGGCATATCAGGACGTCAGGTCCGCGATCGACGGCGTCACGATCGCGGGCCTGGCGCAGCGCGTGACACACACCCCGCAGAATGCGTGGGAGCGGCTGCGTTCGGTGGATTACCTCCCGGCCTCACTCCGGGGGCAGGCCCGAGGCGCTGGGGCCGGCGGCCAGGCTGACCAGCCCGCAGGCCAGGAGCCCCTCACAAGCGCCAAACGGCCTGGGGATGTGCTCGTCCGCCCCGGGCGCAACGCTGGGTTCCTGGTCATCATCCTGCTGCTGTTCTTCGTGCTGACCTCCGTCCATGAACTGTCGCCTTACATCGTCGCCGTCCAGCTGATAATCCTCGCTCTTTCCCGGCCGCTGCGGCCACGCTGGCTGCCACTGGTCATGCTGGCCATCGCGATCGCCTATCTGCTGCCCCGTCTTTCCTTCGTGGAGAGCCACTACGGCCTGCTGAGCTCACTCGGCAGCTTCTTCGGGAACGTGACGCCCCCATCCGCCACCACGCCCACCTACGCGGGAAGCATCCCGGCCAGCCAGTTGCTGATCCAGCGCTGCGCCGAAGGGCTGTCCGTGCTCATGTGGCTCCTCGCGCTGGCCGGCGCCTGGCGGCTCCGGCACTCAGGGCGAATCGTGCTGGCCCTGCTCGTCCTCACCTTCTCGCCCATCCTCGTCTTGTTCGGGCAGGCCTACGGCAACGAGGGGATCCTGCGGGTCTATCTCTTCTCCCTGCCCTGGGCCGCCGCCCTCGCCGCCGCGGCGGTCGAGCCAGGGACCCTGGCCAGGGGAACGCTGCCGCGTACCTGGTCGGCCGTGGCCGCCGCCGGGCGCAAGCTGTGGGCGCTGGCCCGGGCAACGCTGCTGCTGGCCGGTGCGGCAGCGATCTTCGCCGGGGGCAAGCTGTGGGCCGCGACGCGGTGGGTGGGTGCGGCCGCTGCCGTCGCCGGAGGCAAGCTGTGGGTGCTGATCCGCGCAGCAGCGTGGTGGGTAGCCGCGGCCGTGGTCTTCGCCGGGTACAAGCTGTGGGTGCTGATCCGGGCGGCAGCGTGGTGGGTGGGTGCGGCCGCGGTCTTCGCGGGAGGCAAGCTCAGCGCTGCGGCCCGGGTGGCGCCGCCGCGTATCCGTTCGGCCGGTGCCGCCGCCGCGGTCAGGCTGCGGGGCCTGGCCCAGGCAACGCCGGGGCGGCTCCGGGCCGCCACGGAAGTCAAACCGGGGCCTGCGGCCCGGGTGGCGCTGCCGCGTATCCGTTCGGCCGCTGCCGCCGCTGGGCGCAAACTGTGGGCCCTGGCCCGAGTGCTGTCGTCGCGGGTCGGCGCGGGTGCGGCTGCCGCTGGCGCCAGGCTGTGGGGCGCGACCCGGGCTACCGGCCGGTGGGTCGGCTCCGGCCTGACCGTCGCCGGGGGCAGACTCTGGGTCCTGACCCGGGCCACGGCGCGGCGGGCCGGCGCGGCCGGGCGCAAACTGTGGGCTCTGGTCCGGGCGGCAGCGCGGCGGGTCGGTTCGGGTGCGGCTGCCGCCGGGGACGGCCTCTGGGCCCTGGCCCGGGGAGGCCCGCGGCGCCTGCGGCCTGCCGCCGGCGACTCCCATTTCTCCTGGGTCATGCCGGTCGTGCGCCTGGTACGTGCCCCGGTGGTGCTGTGCATCGTCCTGGCCATGTTCTTCGTGGCCTTCTACGGCGATGACGCCTTCGACGCCTTTTCTGCGACGGAGGTCAACACGATCTATTCCTTCCTGCAGCACGCCCGCCCGGGCCCTTTGTACGTGGCTGAGGACAACGTTCCCGCTGACGACACGGACCAGTATTACCTTTTCCCGGGGAACGACATTTTCGGCTCCCGCGACGGGGCGCCGGTGGTGGACCAGGCGACGCCCGATATCGCCGCCGTGATCGCGCAGAACGCCCTGACCCTCACCCAGGGCCGCCAGCCGGCTGTATGTGCTGATCGCACCGAGCATGGTGCCGTACAACAGCGCGTACGCGCAGGCGCCGCCCGATAGCTTCACGATCCTGGAGAAGTCCCTGGCCGCCTCGAAGCAATGGAAGCTGGTTGCGAGCAAGGACGGCACGATCATCTACGAGCTTCCGCCGACCAAGAGCTCCTGATCCGCATGTCATCTTGGGACCGCAGGCGTCGGCGACGGCACGATTCCGGCGCTCACCGGCAGGTAGGATAAATGCCCCAGGCTGGCCTGGCGGCCCTCGCGCCACGACACAGGACTAGGTGACCCCATTTCACACACGGCATCTCCTAAGTCCCGTCCCGGCCGGCGGCAAGAATCGCGGCCCGGACCCTTCAGGGGACTGAGGCTGCGCGGCAGATGGCTATGGGTGGGTGCCGCCGTCGTGCTGGTCATCGTCGCGGCATCCATCACGGTGGCCCGCCAGGGACCGTCCACCACCCCGGTTGGCTCCGCGTCGGCGCCGTCGTTTGTGCCGGGTGGGTGGGTGCTGAGGTTTGATGATGAGTTTGGTGGTCCGGGTCTGGATACCTCGAAGTGGTCGACGGGCTGGTATGGGTCGGGTGTGACTGCTCCGGTCAGTGAGCAGGAGGATGATTGTTATGATCCGTCGCAGGTCAGTGTGGGTGGCGGGGCGCTGAACCTGGCGCTGGATGCCCGGGGTGAGCAGTGCGGGGGTGGCCAGGAGCAGTATGCGGCGGGGCTGGTGTCCACGGCCGGGAAGTTCACGTTCACGTATGGGCTGGTGGAGGCGCGGGTGTGGGTGCCGGCGGCGGCGGGGCGGCCGGGGAAGGTGGCGAACTGGCCGGCGGTGTGGGCTGATGGCAAGACCTGGCCTGCTGATGGTGAGATTGATATTGCGGAGGGGCTGGGCGGGCGGATGTGCGGGCATCTGCATAGCGCGGTGAGCCCGGGGGGTCTCGGGGCTGGCGGGGGGAGCGGCTGCCCGGCGGGGATCTATGCGGGTGGCTGGCATACGTTCGCGGTGGACTGGGAGCCGGGGGGCCTGACGTTTTACTATGACGGCCGTGATGTGGGGAAGGTGACGTCGGGGGTGACGTCCGCGCCGATGTTCCTGATCCTGGATTACGCGACGGGCAGCTCGGGTGGGCCGGTCCAGGTGCCCGCCACGATGAAGGTCGACTACATCCGGGTCTGGCAGCACCCCTAACCACGGCACCCCTAACCACGGCACCTCTAACCACGGCACCTCTAACCACGGCACCTCTAACCACGGCACGTCGCCGCGGCTGGCCGTTGTACTCCGCTGGGCAGGCCGTACGCCCGTTCGGCCTCATTGCTCGCTTGTATACCGGGGCCGCCGAGATCGTTCCAAATCGGCACTGACCGGCCAAAAGTGAGCTAAGCTCCAGGGGTTTCCCGTGGCCGCTCGTTAGTGTGGCGGTACTGGCAGGACGGCCCCGCGGGGCGCCTGGTACGGAAGCGTGGCTTGTTGACGATGGCGTGGACGCCAACCAGGAATCGGCGAGGACTTCATGAAGATCAGCACCTGCGGTGCGCGGGGAACCGTCGCCCCAGCACGTACTTATCTCCCCGGTCGTTAGCGCTGCCGTGAGTTCCACCCGAGCCCCAGCCGCGGTAGCCCCCGTGCGCGACCATGCCAGCAGCAGCTGGATCAGCAAGTGGCTCCCGGATCTGCTGCTGCCCCTGAGCATTGCCATGTGGGCGTACGGGGTCAGCACGACCGACGTGACAAAGCTGGGGGATTACGGGCTGCCCCCGCTGCTGCCGCCCGTTTTCTACGCCGGCATTGCCGTGCTGGTGATCTCGGCCACGGTCGAGCTGCTGAAGAGCCGGCTGTCTCCCACGCGGATGGGCCTGCACGTCACCGCGCTTGTCGTGATGCTGTACGGGACGGCTCCGCTGATCTATCAGGCCGGGCGCTACGCATGGCTCTACAAGACGATCGGGGTCGTTCAGTATGTGAACGCCCACGGTCAGCTCAACCCGCACATCGACATCTACCAGAACTGGCCCGGCTTCTTCGCCCTCGCCGCCTGGTTCGACAAGATAGCGGGCGTTTCAAGCCCGCTGGTCTACGCGAAATGGTCGCAGCTCGTGTTCGAGCTTGCCGCCCTTCCCCTGCTGTACATCATCTACGACGCGCTGGCCCTCACCTACAAGCAGCGGTGGGTGGCGCTCATGCTGTACGCCGCGAGCAACTGGGTCGGCCAGGACTATTTCTCCCCGCAGGCGCTGGGCACGATCCTGAGCCTGGGCATTATGGCGCTGGCGATGCGCTGGCTGAGCGCGGGTAACTTCGCCGGGGTCACCAAGCGCGCGGGGGAGCAGGCCTGCCGTGAGCATCCCGGCATCAAGCGGCTCGCGAAACGGACGCAGCTCGCCGCGGCCGGCACGCTGGCTCTGCTCTTCCTGGTTCTGACCTTCACCCATGAGCTCTCGCCGTATCTCCTGCTCGTCCAGCTCGGCGTGCTGATGGTGCCGCGGCTGCTGCGCCCGCGGTGGCTGCCCTTCGCCCTGGCCGCCATCGCCCTGGGCTATTTCGTGCCGCACTTCACGTTCGTGAATAGCCATTTCGGGATAATGGCGTCCATCGGGAATTTCTTCGGGAACGTAGCTCCGCCGTCATCGGCCACTAATTACATAGCCCCGCCGCATTCGGAAAAGGTGATCGAGGAATGCCAGCGGGTACTGTCGCTGTCGATATGGGCGCTCGCCCTCGTCGGGGCCTGGATCCGCCGCCGGTCCAGGCGGACCGTCCTGACGCTGCTGATCCTGGCTTTCTCGCCCTTCCTCCTGCTCGGGCTCGTCGCCTACGGGAACGAAGGCATCCTGCGGGTCTACCTGTTCTCTCTTCCGTGGGCGGCCGCGCTTGTCGCCTCCGCCGTGGCGCCCGTGCCGCGTCTGGAGCAGCAGATCCAGAGCGGGGATCCCCTGCGTGGGCACCGGCAGGCCCAGTCCGGGCGGATCTCGGCCCGCCGGCTGGTCGACTGGCTCGGCGTGCCGGTAGCCATGGCGTTCACGCTGACGCTGTTCTTCCCCTCGTTCTTCGGGGACGACAGCTATAACGTCATGCCGCAGTCCGAAGTGACGGCCATGACCACGCTCCAGCAGAACTATCCGCCCGGCCCGATCTTCTCTGCCGCCGGAAACGGCGCCCAGCAGGACACCGCCCAGTACAACGAGTTCGGTTTCCTCACGATCTTCGGCGGCATCGTGCCGGTGGCGACACTGGCCAAACCCGACATCGCGAACGTCATCGAGGCAGCCGCCGTCCAGTACACGAGCTGGCAGCAGCCGGCCTATGTCGTGGTGACGCCGAGCATGGAAGCCTATAGCCGCGCCTACGGCCTGACCTACCCCGCCAGTTTCACGATCCTGCTGAATTCCCTGGCGCGCTCCGACGACTGGAAGCTCATCATCAAGGGCGACGGCACGTATATCTACCAGCTGCCGGCGGCCCTGGCACCGGCCAAGAAACCGGCGGCCGCAAAGCCGGCGCCGAAGAAACCGGCAGTCAAGAAACCAGCAGCCAAGAAGACGGCCACCACCGAACCGACGTCCACGCAGCCGACGGCCGTGCAGCAGGCAGCCGCACAGCCGACCGTCGCGCAGCCGACGGCAAAGAAACCCGTGGCCAAGAAGTCGGCGAGCCCAAAACCGTCATCCGCGAAGCCGACCGCCACGCCGACGGCCAAGAAGTCGGCCAGCCCGGGACCGACACCCACGCAGTCGCCATCCGCGTCGCCGACGGCCAAGAAGTCGCCGGCTACAACATAGTCATAAGCCGGCCGTCCCGGCCGTCGCGGGGCCGGACCGGGTAACTGCCTGACTCCAGGGTTATCGCCGCTCCGGCGAATGCCGCGCCGGAGCCCGGGCCGAGGCCATCAACGGCCTGGCCTTGGCCTACCCGGCCTTTGTCCGCCCGTGCTTCTTCTGCCGGTGCTTCTTCTTCTGCCTGGGGTTGGCCGGGCGCCACGCCGCCGTCCAGCGGATTGTCATCGGCGCCATCGCCGCCTTGCGCGGGCCGGCGCCCGGGTTCGGTGGGCTCTGGTTCCCGGCCGAGTAGCCAGGCCAGGACCGGCCGGAAACCAATCACAGCCCGGTAACTGTGACAGCCGGGACATAGTGAGCATTCCGTGCCGGGCCGGTAATGCACGTGCGCGGCATGAGTATGGCCGCATCGGCACTGGCGGGAAGTTTTTTCTGTTCGGCTCACAATTCGAGAATGTATCGCAGTTACCTTCTGAGTGACCTGAAGGTTAGGCGAGGATCACCCGAAAGACCTCCGCCATGGCTCGCCGGGGCGGCCGGGTGACTAGCCGCGGATGGCCAGCCTGACCCGGGCGGATAGTCACTCTTCGCCATTGCTCAAACTCAGAGAGTAGCGAAGACCTTTACCCGAACGTTACCTAGTTAAAAATCGGACATTAGGTCGGAAACTACGCATAAATCGGGCATATGACGATCGCGTCAGTATGCCGACTCTCGCCGCGAACTGACGTTTTACATCCTTGACCTGCGTTTTTAAACATTAACCAAGGAAAGGCGACGCTAATGCCGACTAAGGGTAGTCAACTGACTACAAAGTAAACGGCTACGGTGATACTCGCGTCCTTTACACATAACCGATCTAACAGATCGCTTACGCATGACTGATCTAACCGATTGCTGACGCTTGCCTCTATCCCCGTATTCGGGGGCCGTGCCCGGCCGGGCCGGGCATCTGGAAGGAGACTTATGACTGGCAAGGAAGCCGAAGCTGCTCGTGTCCTCGTGCGACCTTCGTCGTCGGAGACCGAGCAACCACGCGATGCCGCGCCAGATCTTGCGCGCTCGAGCAGTGAGGTCGTACCCACACTCGCGGATCTCAACCAGCCCTGGCCCAAGGTCACGGTGGTCATCCCGACCTTGAATGAGGCCCGCAACCTGCCTCACGTTTTTGCCAAGCTGCCGCAGGGCCTGCATGAGGTCATCGTGGTCGACGGGAACTCTGTTGACGACACGGTGGCCACCGCCCGCAGGCTCCGGCCGGATGTCCGGATCATTTCCCAGAACCGTTCCGGCAAGGGGAACGCGCTTGCGTGCGGGTTCGCGGCGGCCACCGGCGACATCATTGCGATGGTCGACGCGGACGGCTCCGCTGACCCGGAGGAGATCCCCCAGTTCGTCCAGGCATTGCTGGACGGCGCGGACTTTGCGAAGGGCACCAGATTTGCCCACGGCGGCGGGAGTTGCGACATCACCCGCCTGCGCCGTCTTGGGAACTGGGGGCTCAGCACCATGGTCAACGTGTTGTGTCGCACTAAGTACTCGGACCTTTGCTACGGCTATAACGTCTTCTGGCGCCACCACGTCCCGGTGTTTGGCCTTGATGTCCAGCAGGACATCCCGGTCGGCAGCGGCACGCGGCTGTGGGGAGACGGGTTCGAAGTCGAGACCTTGATTAACATCCGCATTGCTCAGGCCGGCTTGAAGGTTAAGGAAGTTGCCAGCTACGAGCACTCCCGGATCCACGGCGTCAGCAACCTGAACGCCAGGCGCGACGGCCTGCGGGTCCTGCGCACGATCATCGCCGAGCGTTACTACTATCGGCAGCGCAAGGTGCACGGCTACCCGGCTTCGCCGGGAATTCCGCTGCGCTCGCAGCGGCGGGCCTTGTCGGAGTTCCTCACGGGCCGCCGTAGCAAGTAGTCCTCAACGGGGAAGCGTGCTGCGGCCCCGGCCAACCGGGTGTCCCAGTTGCCGCTGTATCTGAAAGCAGATGCAGCGGCAACTGGCGTTACCGGCTGGGGCCGCCCGGCTCAGGGCAGCGCCGGAACGGGCATCGTTATGCTCGCGAGCATGGCTCATCCCGCACCGGAGACCCTCGCCTGGACCTCAGCCGTGCTGGACAGCGAGATCACGGTTGTCCGCGGCCTGCGTCTGGGCGGCTCACCGTGGCTGCTCCGGACCGGTGACCGGGACGTGGTGCTGCGAGTCGTCGGCGCGGAACGGGTGCTTGAAGCGGAGACCGAAGTCGCGGCGATGACCCTCGCGGCCCGCGCCGCGGATCCCCGCCTTCCGGTCGCCGAGTTGCTCGGTTACGACCTGGCCGATCAGACGGGGTACGCGCTGGTGCTCACCGGGTACCTGCCCGGCTCGAGCATCATCCCGGCTGAGCCAGAGTCCGGGCAGCTTCGCGCGCTCGGCGCCGCCGCGGCGCGGATCAGCGCGATCACGCTCACCCCGGCGCCCGCGCTCCCGGTCCGCCGCCGGCCGATCGAGGCCGAGGACTTCGCCGGGATGCGACGCGAGCTGGGCGCGCCAGGCCTACTGCACGCAGCCGAGGCAGCCGTGGCCGTGGCCCGGCGCCAAGACGACCGGACCGGATTGGTACACGGCGATCTGTGGCATGGCAACACGCTCTGGGACGATGGCGGTCGGCTGACCGCGGTGCTGGATTGGGACTGTGCCGGCGTCGGGCCGGCCTGGCATCGACCTCGGCTCACTGCGCTGCGACGCCGCCTGGTGCCACGGCCTGCAGGCCGCCGACGACGTCTTGCACGGCTGGGAAGCCGAGGCGGGGCGGCCGGGTCGCGATATCCCGTACTGGGACGCGGTCGCGGCGCTCGCGTCCCCGCCGGACATGGGCTGGTTCCCCGAGTCGATGGCCGCCCAGGGACGCCCCGACCTGACCAGAGCGGTCATGCTCGAGCGCCGCGACGCCTTTCTTGCGGCGGCACTGTCCCGGCTCGGGACCGCCGGCTAGCTCGGCACGTACTCGGCCACCCAGTCCACGGTCATGGTCTCGATCGAGCCCGGCTGAGCCGACCCCAGGTTCTGCGACTGCAGATCGAGGTTCATCGGGATATCGGGCCAGCTGGCTGCGCCGGTCAGCTGGCTGCTCTTCACCATCCCCCATACCCTGCCGTCAATGCTGTAGGTGAGCGTGTTGGCCGTCCAGGCAACCCCGTACGTGTGCCATTGGGTGGCGTTGTTCGTGATGGTGTTCTGGATGAAGCAGCAGTCGTCACCGTTGGGTCCCGGATGCAGGCTGGCGGTGTAGCCGCTCCTGGCGGCGCCATTGTCCTCGTAGAAGTCGATCTCGGGTGGCCAGGTGCCGTTGTCTTCCGGCCACAGCAAAGCGATGTCCGACATCTTCAGGCCGGGCTCGTAGTCGCCCTTCATGCGGACCAGGTACATGCCGTAGGTATGCGGCTCGTTGTAGAAGGCGACACCGCCGCTGGTGGCTGCACCCGACTGATCCGGGTCGCTGTCGGGCGTCGTGCGCAGATGCAGTTCCCCGCCGCTGACGCTGACGTTCTGGGGCTCCCAGTAGCCGTAGCTATCGCCACCCGGCTCGCCGGTATAGGCGCCCCAGCCGGCTGGCAGGGAGTCACCGTCGAAGTTCGTCGTGTAGACCAGATTCCAGCCGGGGAGGTTCCCCGTCGGCACCGCGGCGCCAGAGCCGAAACTGGCGCTGGAACCGGAAGCCGTCTTGGGCTTAGCCTTAGCTTTCTTCGCGGCGTGCTTGTGCGGCGCGGCGCTGGTGCGTATGGCGGACGGAATGTTGACCGTCGGCGAGGCCAGGGCGTTGTCGGCGCCCAGTTTGCTCACCGCGGTGCGCGGGGCGGATTCCGCGTTGAGCGCGACCACCAGAGCCACCGCCGACAGGACGGCAGTGGCCACGACAAGCGCCGGGCGCCCGTACCTTTTCCTCCGGTACCGCCGGCGCGATCCCTCCGATGGCGGCGCTCCCGTAACACCGCCGCCGGCATCGCGCGGCGGCCTGTACGGTGCTGGCTCAACGGGCGGAACGGGTGGCATCAAGGCTCTCCTGCGCCGGGGGCTGGAAGGTGACGTCTGCGTTGCACTGGACGCTGTGACCAGCGTCGGCGAGGTTCTGCTGCTTACCTGCCGCGAACCGTATACAACTTAGCAATTCAACCTTAGCGACGGCTCGGAACGAGTAAGGGTTTTCTGGTGAAAGCCTGAGTTATCGGACGTCAGGGGCTAGCCCGTGCGATACCGCCGGTGACGCCGTTGTCGCTTGGTGCGCAGCTACCGCAGGCGTTGTGATGCGCGGCCGGTGAAGTACCCGGCCGCGGCGGCGCTCAGCCCGGCAACCAGCGCGCCGAACCGCGAGGCCGCACCGGCGTGACCGGTGGCCAGGCCGCGCAGTTCCCGCATCAGCGCGGTAGGAATCACCACGGCGGTGTGCCGCCGTTCGCGCTGCAGTCCCGCGGCGGATCCGACCAGGCGGACCACGTCCGCTTTGGACAAGCCCTCGTGCCAGCACCGGCGCACGAAGTAGCCGAGCTTCAGCCGGTCGGGCGCGACATGATGATCGACCTCAGCACCGGGAATGTAGAGGATGACCGCTCCATCCCGGCTGGCGGTCATCCGGATGGACAACTCGGTTTCCTCGCAGCCGCGGGTGTTGGCGCCGACTCGTCCCACAGATTCGTCGAAGCCGCCGGCCTCCAGCGCGAGATCGGTCCGCATGCTCATGTTGGCGCCGATCGGGTTCCGCACCTGGCCGACGGTCTCGGGCAATCCCCGGTAGCTGCAGCCAACGACCCAATCGAACTCCGGGGGCAGCCACTGCGGCCTCGTGGCGGGCCAGCGAGGATGCACGCCGCCTCCGGTCGCGACGACGTCGGCGGAGGTATACGGATCCACCAGGTGCTCCAGCCACCCGGGCCGGGCCTCCGCATCGTCGTCCAGGAAGGCGGTGACGGGCTGCGTCACGGTCTTCAGCCCGGTATTGCGCGCTCCAGACAGACCGGGCGTTCCAGCGCTTTCCACGACCGTCACCGAGGGGATTTCGCGACGCGCACGCTCCGCCAGGCCGGAGTTGTGGTCCACCACCAGCAGTACTTCGGCCGGCGCGGGCTCCTGCCGCAGCGCGGATTCGAGCGCAGCATGGGTCTGCTCCCAGCGCTTTTCTGTATAGGCGCAGATGACTACGCTGACGCCGGGCCTGTCCTGGCTGGCCACAATTCCTCCTGAGGGCTCTGTCATTCTGAGAGCGCTGTCATTTCCGCGCCTGTTCCCGCGCTGTCCGGTGCTGTTCTCGGTCTGCCTGGCAGGCGGCGATCAGCTCTTCCCGGCCGCACGGGAAGCCAGGCGGTAACGCAGCGCACCAGCCAGGACGCCCCGTGCCTCGGTCAGCAGCAGCCGTCTGCCGCCGACCCTCATCTGGCTCGCCTGCGAAGCCTGCCGCGTGCGTCCCAGGACCACTCTGGCCTGACGGAAACCACGGCTGAGCAGCACGGCGGGCATCTTGCCGTTCAGCAGGTTCTTCGATAGGTAAGCGCCCAGCCCGTAGCCGTAGGCGTAGATCTGCTCGCCCAGCGCCTCGATGTCCGAGCGATGCTGGTGCCAGACCAGGGATGACGGCACGTAGCAGATCCGGCCGCCGGACAGCAGGACCTGAAGGAACATGTCCAGGTCCTCGCCCCCCCGGCCGGGTCCGCCCGCCCCCAGGATGGGGTCGAAGTCACCGAGGTCGTGCACGGTGTCCCGGCGGAACGCGAAGTTCGCGCCGGTGCCGATGACCCCGACGCTGTAGGGATACAGCGCCGAGGGGTAGCGGTGGTCGACCAGGTCGTAGCGGCGGGGATCGAAGGCCTCGCCCCATGAATAGCGTGAATCGAAGTACCGTTCCGAGCTGGTGTCCAGCGAACTCGAGGCCACCAGGCCGGTCACGCACACGGCCTCGGGATCGGACGCGAATCCGGCCGCGATGGCGGCCGCCCAGCCCGGATCGACGCGCGTGTCGTCGTCGGTGAAGGCGACGAGTTCGTACGTCGCCTGCGCCAGCCCGTGGTTGCGGGCGCGTGACAGGCCGGGCTTCGGCTCGCAGGTGTAGCGGATCCGCGGGTCGGCATCGGCCAGGCCGGTCACGAGCTCGCGGGTGCCATCCGTGGTCGGCGCGTTGTCGACCACGAGGATTTCCAGCGGTTCGTAGTTCACCTGGGCAAGGGAGCGCAGGCAATCGCGCAATCCGGCCACGCGATCCCTGGTGCAGACGATGATCGTGATACCTGCGCCGCCGGAGGTGGGGAACCTGTGCGGGCAGGAGACGGCCGCCAGCCATGCGTCCGGGGCCATTGCGGAAAGGGCGGCCTTGTCGAGTTCCTCGTGCCGTCGCAGCGGCTCGGCCAGCGCCTTCTCGGCCAGTGCCGCGGCCCGCTCGGTGAGGCTGCTCACCGGTGCCGCGGGCAGCTCGACGTATCCGATGGGCGCCCGGTGCATCCGGATCATGACCCGTGCCTGGCCGTGCCGGTCGCCGATGGCGCCGCTCACGTCACGCACCGGCTCAGAGCCGTCCAGATCCAGCAGGCCAACCCAGATACTCGCCTCTGTCATCACGTTCCCTGTCTGGCTAACACTGTCTGGAGACCAACGCTGTCTGGCCACTAGCCCTGTCCGGCTGCCAACACTGTCTGGCTGCTGGCACCGGCGGTTCACTGAAGAGTCCCGGCCACGGCCTGCCGCCGCGACCGGATCCGGGCTCGGTGTGTCCCGCTCGGAGCAGGCGGGCCGCGAAGGCCGGCGACGGCACACAGAGCAAAGGCCGCCCGCGAACGCCGGTGGGAGACCATGATCTATTGTCGCCGGCCAAAGCCGGTGATACGGCCCAGTTTACCGGAAAAGTGCATGTAGAGGGCTCGGCGGAGCCGCCGCCTTACCTTCGCGGGATCCCGCTCACCGGCTGCCCTTGCTCGTCCTCGCTGGGGCCGAAGAGGCCGAGGCGACGTCGCCGCACGATGGCGATGATCAGCCCGGCCAGGCTGAGCCACGCCTCGACCTGAAAAATCGGAATCGGGTACCAGAGATGGGCCCACAGCGCCACGGTCGCCACCAGGCCCGTAACGGCCAGGCTTATGACCATGGGCATGGCGGCTTCGGACCAGCGCGCCATCCGGGGCCAGTTCGCCACGATGGCGCGGCCGGGGACGAAGAAGGTGAAGACGAGGGCCAGCATGATCCGGGCGGGTCCTACCCGGTCCAGGGCTATGGCCGCGATCAGCGCCGCGCACGTGAAGGCGGCGAGAAGATCGAGCACCTCGGCCCATTGCCCGAGCGGGCGCATGACTCGCGGATACCGGCTGAACATCCCTTAAGTGTGTCCTAGCGACTGGTTCGGGGCAAATGAACGGGTGGCGGTCTGCGGCCGGGCGGGAAGCTGTTACCAGCCGTATCGATGCCGCTGCCGGTGAGGGTCCGCACCCACCCGTCGGGGATCTCCAGCTTGCGGAGGACCTGGGCGGGCGAGCCTGCAGCGAATGTGTTCGGCGGGATGGATCCCGTCACAACAGAGTTAGCGCCGATGACCGCACCGTCGCCGATCGACGCGCCCGGAAGCACCACCGTATTGCGTCCGAGCCATACGTTGCTGCCCACAATGGTCGGCCCTTTGTACGGTGTCGAGTCGGGTTCGGCTTGGTGGCAGTCATCGTCGATGATCGACACGAACGGCGCCATGAGAACGTTACTTCCGATGATGACCTCGTGGTACACCTCTATGGACGTCCCGCTGTTCATGTAGACGTTGTCGCCGACCGACAGATAAGCGCCGGGTGCGACTTTGATAAGCACCGCCACCGTGCCCTCTATCATGAACTGATCGCCAATTCGAGTAGTGCCGCGAAGCTGAAGATTAGCCTTGCCGATGATTTGAGCACGCTTCCCGACGTCGCCGGCCCCGGCCAGCCGAACCTGGGCGTAGCCTCGGCATAGTCTCCTGAGCGTCACTGCCTGAGAGCTTCTCTTGCGGATTTGTGACGCCACCGACCGCGTGACCGTCATATACACAGGCCCGTCAGCAAAGCGACCCTCCAATTGCCGGGATAGCGAAGGCTGGTGCGGCTTAGTCAGTTACTGATTTCTTGCCGCCGAGCCGGCCCGATAAGGCCGAGCTCCGGTATACCGTATGGAATCCTAGCGGCGGCAGAGAGTCCCCAACGCCATTTCCCAAAATATCCGGACAACTCGGGCATAGCGCCATGCGGTAACTCGGGCCTGCTGCCGGGCGGGTGGTTAGTCAGTACCACTCTTCCCACGTGTCGAAGGCGCCAGCCAGCGCCGCGCGGAACAAGGCCGGCCGGTCGATCTTGGTGATGAACGTGCGCGCGACGGTTCCCGCGGGGCGGGTCGCGTTGGCTTGCGCGTAGACCGTCGTGTAGCCGGCGTCGGCCGCTGCCTGCCCTGCCGCCGGAGTCCAGTTGCGCGACTGGCCCAGGGGGATGGCGAACTCGGTAGTCTCGATGCCCAGCACCTGCCGCAGCCGCTCCCGTGAGACCTCGAGTTCCCGGCGCGCGTCGGCGGGCGCAAGCTTGCCGAAGTCGGGGTGGGTGACGGAGTGGCTGGCCACGGTCATCCCGCCCTCCTGCAATGCGCTCACACCCTGCCAGTCGAGCGCGATCCGCCGCCAGTCGTCCGGGATCTGCCCGTCGGCCCACCCGCTGATGACGAATGCGGTCGCGGGGATGCCGTGATGGCGCAGCACGGGCAGCGCGGTGGTCAGCACGCTGGACAGCCCGTCGTCGAAGGTCAGCGCGAGCTGCGGCTTGTCGGGCTCGGCGATCACCCCGGCCGGCGTCGTGAAGCTCCAGCCATCGTCCGCGGCGATCTGCAGGTGACGCTCGAAGTCGCGCGGCCGCAGGTCGTTGGCGCCGTACTCCGGTGTCCCGATCCCGTGGTAGGTAAGGATCCGGCCCCGCCGTGTTCCGCCGCCGCTGCCCGCGGCGCGCTGAGCCGCGGCCAGCGTCCAGCGCTCGGCGTACAGCCGACCCCAGCGAGCGCCCTTGTAGGCGACGCGGCGGGGGTGGTAGACGCCCAGCGTGCGACGGATCGATTCGACGCTCATTGCCTTGTCCCTTGCCTCGCAGTCATCATCTCCGGTGGCTCAGGTATCTGCCACCTGTCCGGTGCCCGGGGTTAGCCAGCGGCCGAGACGGCCGGCTCCCGGTCGACCGGGCCAGGCAGGCCCGCGGCGTCGAACATGGCCGAGATCACCTGGTCCTGCTCGTCCCGGGTGAGCTGATGGAACAACGGGAGGATGAGGGTGGAGGAGGTGAGCCGCTCGGTCACCGGGAGGTCCGGGTGCGGGTGGCCGGCGTAGCCGCCAGCTCCAGGTGCGCGGCCATGATCCCCCGGCGGGCGGAGATCCCCGCGCTGGCCAGCCGCTGCAGCAGCTCGTTCCTGGATACCGGGAAGTCCGGTGGCAGCTCGACCCAGAAGGACTGGAAGTTCGTGGTGCCGTACTCCGGATCGGCGATGATCTTCACGCCGGGGATCTGGCCGAGCAGCCGCTGGTAACGCTGTGCCAGCTGCCTGCGGCGGGCGATGACGTCACCGAGGCGGCCGAGCTGGACGAGGCCGATCGCCGCCTGGACATCGGTCATCCGGTAGTTGTAACCGACCTCGAGGTAACGCTCGATGACGGGCTGGCTTCCGGCGTGCCGTTCGGCGGCGCTGACGCTCATGGCGTGCTCGCGCAGGCGGCGCATCCTGGTCGCCACGTCCGGGTCGGAGGTGATGAGCATGCCCCCCTCACCGGTGGTGAGCAGCTTGCGGGGATGGAAGGAGAACGCCGCGATGCTGGCTCGCGCGCCGGCCGGGCCGCCGCGGTAGGTCGCCCCGGCGGCGCAGGCCGCATCCTCGATGACGGTGATGCCGCGCGGGTCGCACAGGGCCCGCATCGCGTCGAGATCCGCCGGGACGCCGGCCTGGTCGACCAGGATCACCGCTCGCGTGCGCTCGGTCAGCAGCGGCTCGACCGTCGCCGGGGTGAGGTTCAGCGTCGCGGGGTCGACGTCGGCGAAAACGGCCTCGGCGTTGACGTAGCGGGCCGCGTTGGCGGTGGCGATGAACGACAGTGAGGGAACCACGACCTCGTCCCCGGCGCCGACGCCCGCCGCGATCAGGGCCAGGTGCAGGCCTGCCGTGCAGGACGAGACCGCGACGGCATGGCCGGAACCCGTTGCCCGGGCGAAGGCGGCCTCGAACTCCGCGACCCGCGGGCCCTGGGCCACCCAGCCGGACGCGACGGCCTCAGCTGCCGCGGCTGCCTCCTCGGGGCCGAGCAGCGGGCGGATGACCGGGATCATCGCTGGCCCCGCCACCAGGCCACGAGGCGGGTGAGCCCCTCGTCCAGCCCGATCTCGGCCTTCCAGCCGAGCCGGCTGGCCGCGGCGGAGGTGTCCGCCAGCCGCCGGGTGACCCCGTTGACCCCGCGGGGCGGCCCGAATTCCAGGTCCAGGTCGCTGCCCATGGCCCGCTGCAGCGCCTGCGCCAGCTCGATGAGGCTGGTCTCGGTGCTGCTGGCGATGTTGAACACCTCGTCGGTGGCGTCGCTGGCCGCGGCCAGCAGGTTCGCCCGGGCGATATCCTCGGTATAGACGAAGTCCATCGTCTGCAATCCGTCGCCGAGGATGAGGGGCGGCTGGCCTGCCTCGATCCGCTCCATCCAGCGGATCAGGACCTCGGTGTAGAGACCGTGAATGTCCATCCGCGGCCCGTAGACGTTGAAGTACCGCAGCGCCACGTAATCCAGGCCGCGCATCGCGTGGAAGCTGCGCAGCAGCCCTTCGTTGAACGTCTTAGCGGCGCCATAGAGCGTGTCATTGTCATACGGGTGCTGGCGCTCGGTGGTCGGGAAGTGATCGGCCAGCCCGTACACGGACGCAGAGGAGGCGGCGACGACCTTGCCGACGCCCGCATCGGCAGCAGCCTCGATGACCTCATAGGTCCCGTCGACGAGAACCTCGAGCGCCAGCCGGGGCTCCGACGCGCACTGCGTGATCCGGATGGCCGCCTGGTGGAACAGGACGTCGATCCCGCTCATCAGCCGCCGCACGAGGGCGCCGTCGCGGATGTCGCCCTCTTCGAGGCGCACCCGGCCCGACTCCAGCGCCTGAGCCAGGTTGTCCCGGCGCCCGCGGACCAGGTTGTCCAGCACAATGATCTCGCCGGCGTCGGCCGCGACGAGCTGGTCGACGATCGTCGATCCAATTGTGCCCGCCCCGCCTGTGACCAGGCAGCGCTGTCCTTTTATCACGTTGTCCCCTTCACGAGCGTTCTCGTTGGCGGTGAGCGCCACCGTGCGGTGGCATGCGTGCTACGACGGCAGCTTGTCTTTTGCCTCGCGTGCGAACTGGAGCGCTTCGCGCGCCAGCAGCCGCGGCCAGACGAGCGGCTTGAGGTACGGTGCGGCGGTGGCCCCGACTTGGCGACGCCACTGCAGGGCGCGGTAGGTGCTCAGGCCGAACGCATTGGGCCAGCAGTCGAACGCGAAAGCGACCAGATCGTCGACCGGGACCGTCTCCGTCTGCCGCTGGTCATAGGCGCGGGCGGCGTGCCACAGGGCCTCCTTGGCCAGCTCACGATGAACCAGCGCGGAGAGCTCAGCGGTATTGGGCAGCACGTCGCCGTAGATCTTCAGGACCGACCGGTAGGCCTTGCGCCGCTGCTGGAGGTGCAGCAGATCGTCGACCACACCGGACATCATCTCGCCGTGGCTGCGCTTGAACGCCTGGTCGGCGAAGACATAGCCCACGTCGGAGACCGCGGCGAGCCGCATCCACATCTCCACGTCCGAGGTGTGATATAGCTCCGGGTTGTAGCCGCCCACCTTGTGCTGGACCGAGGTCCGGATGATGACTTCGGGCGAGTAGCAGACGGCGTGCGCCTCCCGGAAGCGCTGGGTGAGCCACTGGCGGCCGGGCCAGGTCTTCGGCGCGTGGGATGGCACCGTCTTGGCGGGCGGCATCTCCTCGCCGTCAACGAAATTCACCACGCCGCCGTACACGAAGCCCACCTCCGGGTTCGCATCCATGACGTCGGCGGCCCGGCGCAGGGCCCCGGGGGTGAGCTTGTCGTCCGCGGAGATCAGGACGCAGTAGTCGCCGTCCGCCCAGTCGAGCAGGCCTTCGTTGAAGGTCGCGATGTGGCCCTTGTTGGTGGCGTGCACGATCACGTCGATCCGGTCGTCGGACGCCGCGAGCTTCTGCGCGATCTCCGCGCTGTCGTCCTGCGACGCGTCGTCGATGATCAGGACACGGGAGTCCACGCCTGGCTGGTCATCGAGCGCACCGGCAACGCAGTCGGCGAGGAACTTGCCATAGTTGTGGCACGGGACGACGACGTTGACCTTGTTCATATCCCACTTCCTAGGCCAGCTAGCCCGCGGTCCGGCGCCGCGGTTTGGTCCGTCTGTACTCCGCGCAGTGGCACCGGGGCGCCCTGCTGCGTGATGCTGCGGGACGCTGCCTCGAGGATGTCGAGGACGCGCAGGCCTGAGCGGCCATCGGTCAGCGGCTTGCGGCCGGTGCGGATGCAGTCCGCGAACTCCTCGACCACGCTGGCCAGCGCCTCGCGGTCGCTGAGCGCGGGAGACACCAGGTCGCCGGTCCGGTACGACACGAACGCCTGCTTGCGGTCCTCGGCCCCGGCCTCCTGCGCGGGCAGCAGGTCGATGCCACGGTCGTAGACGGTGACCCGCTGCAGCGGGTTGAGGTCGTCCCAGAGCAGGGCCCGCTTCGACCCGCCGATCATCGTGGTCCGGACCTTGGTCGGCGACAGCCAGTTCAGGTGGAAGTGCGCGATCGCCCCGCCGGTCAGCTGGAGGGTCACGAACGCCACACAGGACCGCCCGGTCCCGATCGGGTCGGCCCCGTGCGTCGCGACCGACACTGGCTCGACCCCGGCCGGCAGGATCGAATCCAGGATGGAGATGTCGTGCGGAGCGAGGTCCCACACCACGTCGATGTCGGGCTGCACCAGGCCGAGGTTGATCCGCACCGAGTCGAAGAAATGCAGGTCGCCGATCTCACCCGACTGGATAAGCTCCCGGATCTTGCGAACGGCCGGGGTGTAGCAGAAGGTGTGGTCGCACATCAGCACCAGGCCGGAGTTCTCCGCCTCTTCGACCAGGCGGAGCCCGTCGGCGTAGGTGGCGGCCAGCGGCTTCTCGACCAGCACGTGCTTGCCGGCGCGCATGGCCGCGAGCGCCAGGTTCAGATGGGTGCCGGCTGGGGTCGCGATGGCGACGGCTTCGACTCGCTCATCGGCCAGCACGACGTCCAGGTCGTCGGTCGTCCCCACGGTCGAGTAGGGTCCGACCACCTTGGCCGCGCGTGACTTGTCCGTGTCGCACACCCAGATGAGCTGGTAGCGCGGCGAGCTGGAGAAGTTCCGGATGAGGTTCGGCCCCCAGTAGCCCGCACCCACCACCGCCAGGCCAATCGGCCGCTGTGGCGTGCTGCTGTCCCGTTCAAAAGTCATGGCACTCCAGCTTGATTGCAGCGTGATTGGGCATCGCCGCCGTAACATTCTCGCTGCCACGGCCCCCGAGAAGTGCGGCGTAACCCATATACGCAAGGCGTACGACCCCGACGAGTCCCGCCCCCTGACGTTCTATGAATATAGACGCACGACATGGCCAAAATGGTTACATCGGCCCAGTTCCCGCTGAGGGGACATTGGTCACATTTAACACACGTTCATCAGCGGCGGTTCTGAGCAGCATGATCGTCCGTCATCGCCAGCGTCCCGCCCGTTTCGGTGAACAGCTCACCAGTTTCGGGGCAGCGCCACCGCGAGTCACCGTCCGGGGTCAGCGTCACCCCGGCCCGGCCCACCCATCCGGTCCTGCGCGCCGGGCAGCCGGCGACCAGGCCAAAGTCGGGAACGTCCCGCGTCACCACGGCGCCAGCGGCGATCAGGGCCCACCGGCCGATCTCGACGCCGGCCAGGATCACCGCCCGTGCGCCGACGGAGGCTCCCTCACGGACCACGACGCCGTCCGCGTGCCAGTCTGCGGGCCGCTTCAGCTGCCCCGTCACCCCGACCGACCGTGGGTACGTGTCGTTGGTGAGGACCGCCGCGGGCCCGATGAAGACGGCGTTTTCCAGCCGGGCCTGCTCGTAGACGAGGGCGTAATTCTGCAGCTTGACGTTGTCTCCGAGGACCACGCCCGGGCCGACGTAGGCGCCCCGCCCGATGATGCACCCGCGGCCGATCCGCGCGTCCTCGCGGACCTGGGCCAGATGCCATATCACTGTGCCGTCCCCGAGTTCCGCGCGCTCGTCCACGTCGGCGGTGGGCTGCACCCTGGTGCCGGATGCGGCGCCCTGACCGTTGCCATCCTGTTGCAATGTGTCTCCTCCTGGGGTTTTGCCGGCCAGCACTACAGGCTGGCACATCGCCGGGCTCGTGCTGCATACCGATCTCGCCGGAAGTGATTCGTCCTGACAAGGGTCGGTTAAGCTGGCGGTGTGAAGTCAGGAGCATCTTCCCGGCACCGGGACAACTATGGGGGCTGCTGACAGGCGCGATTACTGGGTCGACGATACGCTCACGCTTCCCCTGCCGGTGCTCGACGGCCGGCCGGGCCTGCGCTTGCGTCAGATGCCGGGCCCGCCTCGCCCGGCACCGGAGCATGAGCCGGACAACCGGAATCTGGTGTCCCGTGTTCTCTCGGCACTGCGGGATCCGGAGTATCGCGGCAGCTACGCGCTGGTCGCGAACACAATAGCGACCAGCGCTATCGGCGCGGGTTACTGGGCGGTGGCGGCCCACCTGCTCAGTCCCGAGAATCTGGGCCGCGCTACTTCACTGATCTCCGCGCTGATGCTGGTGGCCACCCTGTCCCAGCTCAATCTGAGCAGCATCATGATGCGGTTCCTGCCGCAGATGGGATCCAGGACAGCCGGGCGCCTGGTCAACATCAGCTACCTGGTGACGACGCTCACGGCCCTGGTCGGCAGCGCGATATTCGTCCTCGTGCTGCCCAGGATCAGCTCCGAGTGGAGCTTCATCGGCGGCTCATCGTTCTTCATGATCATCTTCGCGGTGTCGGTGGTCGTCTGGGAGATATTTACCCTGCAGGATGCGGCCCTGATCGGCCTGCAGCGTGCCGGTGTCGTCCCGGTAGAAAACGTCATCTACTCGCTGGCGAAGCTGGCCCTGCTGGTCATCGCGGTGCGGATACTGGGCTCGACGGACGTCCTGTTCTCGTGGATGATCCCGCTGATTGTCCTGATCCCGGTCATCAACTGGATGATCTTCCGCTGCCTCCGGGAGCGCAGCCCACAGGACCTGGCCCCGGGACTCGGATTCCGCCGGCTGGCACGCTTCGCCTCTGTCGACTTCGCCGGCGTGATCTTCGGTCAGGTCACCGGGAACGTTCTCCCACTGCTGGTGATATCGATCCTGGGGCCCGACGCGGCCGGCGCCTTCTACATCGTCAGCCTGATTACGTCCGGTGTGGCCAGTGTGGGCATCAACTTCGCCACCGGCATGATGGTCGAGGCGGCTGCCGCACCGTCCCGGCTGCCGGAACTTACCCGGGGCGCGCTGAAGAGATGCTGTATCACCATGGTTCCGGCGACGGTGGTGCTGGTCGTCGGCGCGCACTTCATCCTGAAGATCTACGGCGGCAGTTATGTAGCCAACACCACAACCCGGCTCTTCCAGATGCTGTCCCTGGGTTTGCTGCCGTTCTGCATCGAGACGGTCGCATACTCACTCGACCGTATCGAGGGCAAGCCCATCCGCGCGACGCTGAGCCAGCTCGCCATCGCCGTGATCACGCTCGGCGGCAGCTGGGCGCTGTTCGGCCGGTTCGGTATCAACGGCGTCGGGATCGCGACCCTGGTGGCCGGCATCGCCGTGGCGCTGGTGCGCCTCCCCACTGTCGTGGCCGCCCTGCAGGGGCGCGCGAAGGTGGCGGCCCACCCGGCCCGGGCGGCTGGCGCGGCTCAGCCGGCTGCAGCCGCCAACCCAGGTCAGCCGGTTAAGCCAGCCCAGCCAGGCCGGGAAGCTCGGCTGGGGGGGCCGGCGGGCAGGAGAGTCCAGCCTCCGGCCCGGCCGGTCAGAAGGGCCCATCAGGGCTGGCCAGCCGATCCGCCGACCCAGCCGATCAGGAGAGCGCCGCAGTCGGCCAGTACAGATCAGCCGGGCAGGGGAGCCCAGCCAGCAGCCCGGCCGGGCAGGGGAGCGGCGCAACAGCCGGGCAGGCCAGCCGCTCCCGCCCAGTCGGCGCCCCTGGCGATCACGAGGCCACAGCCGAGCATCGCGGATCAGCCAGGCAGGCGGGCCCAGCCAGCCTGGAGACCCCAGCCGACGTTTCATCCAGCCACGCCAGCGCGTCCTGCGGCACAGCCGGGCCGCGGAGCCCAGCCGGCCAGCGGAACTCCCCGGGCTAACGGAGCCCAGCCCGCACGGGGACCACAGCCGGCCAACGGCGCCCACCGGGCCAACGGGGCCAACCGGTCCGAGTCCACCTGGGGACCACAGCCAGCCGGGGGAGCCCAGCCCGCCGCGGCGCCGGAGGAGCGCGATCCGGCTCCTCCGCGCAAATCCTCTGCCGCCGGACCTACGCGGGCCGCCACCGGTCAGCATCTCCGCCGGCGGAAGCCCAGCAGCCGGGCGACGACAGGAGCCAGCCCCGGAACGGCGGGAGCCAGCCGGAGAACGGCAGGAGCCAGCCCCGGAACGGCGGGAGCCAGCCGGAGAACGGCAGGAGCCAGCCCCGGAACGGCGGGAGCCAGCCGGAGAACGGCAGGAGCCAGCCCGGGGACGGCAATGAGCAACCGGGAGACGGCAGGAAGCAGCCAGCCGACGACGGCAGGAACCTGCGCCCCACCCGCTAAGCAGGCCGTGGGCCGTGCGGGCCCCGCGGCTGCCCGCGCGAACGGGCCGCGGTCAGCTCCGGACCCAATGCCCGGACCTGACCGCTGGGCTAGCTACGGAGCGCGCGCCGGACGGCGTCGGCCACCCGCACCTGCTGGTCCCGGGTGATCTGCGGGTAGAGCGGCAGCGACAGCAGCTGCTCGGCGGCGGCCTCGGCGACCGGGAAGTCGCCTGGCCCGTGGCCGAGGTAGCGGAAGGCTGGCTGCAGGTGAACCGGCACCGGGTAGTGGATCCCGGCGTAGATTTTCTCAGCTTGCAGAAAGGCCAGGACATGGTCCCGGCGCGGGACCCTGATCGTGTACAGGTGCCAGACGTGCTCGTTGCCCGGGGCGGCCTGGGGCAGGATCACCTCGGGCACGTCGGCGAGCAACTCGGCATAGGTGTCCGCTGCCCGCCGCCTGGCCTGGTTGCCGGCCGGAGGTGGCGGAGCTTGGCTCGCAGCACCACCGCCTGGAAGCCATCGAGCCGGGAATTGAACCCGATGGTCTCGTGCTCATAGCGGCGCTCTGATCCGTGGTCACCGAGCAGGCGCACCCGCCTGGCGTGCTCGGCTGACTCGGTCAGCACCGCACCGGCGTCACCGTAGGCGCCGAGGTTCTTGCCCGGGTAGAAGCTCACCCCGGCCAGCAGCCGAACGCGCCGGCCTGACGCCCATCCTGGCTCGCGCCGTGGGCCTGGGCGGCGTCTTCGATGATCGGGATGCCGTGCGGGACGGCGTCGGCGACGGCGGCCATCGGCGCTATCTGGCCAAAGAGGTGGACGGGGATCACGCACCCGGTCTGCTCGGTCACGGCCGCCTTCAGCGCTCCCGGATCGAGCAGCAGGTAGTCGGGGTCGACGTCCGCGAACACCGGCCTGGCCCCCGCGCGCACGACGGCCTCCGCGGTAGCCACGAAGGTGTTCGCCGGCATGATCACGTCAGATCCGGCGGGCACCTCGGCGGCGCGCACGGCCAGTTCGAGCGCGTCGGTACCGTTCCCCACGCCCACGCAGTGCGCGATGCCGGTAAAGGCCGCGTACTCCCGCTCGAAGGCGGCCGCCGCCTCGCCTTTGATGAAGGCGGTATTGCTGATGATGTCATCGAAACCCGCTTCGATCTCCGCTGCCACCTCTGGGTGCGCAGCCTTCAGATCGACCAGCGGTATCGCCGTCAATACATCTGCCTGATTGTCAGCCATCATCCCTCACGTCCCGCTATAACCGCCATTACCTTAACCTTCAACTAATTCGAATTGTCGCTGCAGTCACGTCAGTTACGCACGCCAGTAACGACCCGCCAGCCACGGTACTTGGCCCCGTCCACCTAATGCGGTGCCCGTACCCATGTACAGTGACCCACTACCGGCCTAGGCCGGGAGGTAAGCAAGCAATCGTGACTTTCCCCACATGACGAACCTGGGGACCGCGCCGGTGCGCCGCGCGCGCCCCGAACGTCCCGGTTAGCCCCGATTGCGAGGCTATGTGGGTGTAAGGTCCTGCCTGCGGTCGGCTTCATGACGAGCCCGTCCGGTCCGGGGTGGCGGCACGGCCTGGCGTCCGCTAACCAATGTCAGCTGAGGGGCTTTGAAATATGAGTGCCGACGGGGCCAGCGGGCCGCTCGTGACTGTTGTGACGCCCGCTTACAACATTGCCCGATACATCGGCGAGGCCGTGGACTCGGTCCTCGGGCAGACCTTCGGCAATTTCGAGTATCTGGTCATCGACGATGGCTCCACCGATGATTCGGCGGCCGTGGCGAAGGCCCACGCGGGTGCCGACCCGAGATTCCGCCTGATCGAGGGCCCGAACCGCGGCGTGAGCGCGGCACGGAACACCGGCATCCGGGAGGCCGCAGGGGAGTACATCGCTTTCCTCGATGGGGATGACCGGTGGCACCCCAGCTTTCTGGAGCGGCAGGTCCGGCAGATTCAGGCGCTGCCGCCCATCGTCGGCGCGGTGTTCTGCCGCTCCCGCATCGTGCTGGAAAACGGGACCCCGGTCTTCCTCCAGTGGCAGCGCGCGGGCCGTTACGACTTCGACGATCTGCTGGTCAGCGGCAATCCGACCCGTAACACCAGTTCGCTGCTGGTCCGTGCATCATGCTTTGCTGACGTTGGCGTCTTCAACGAGAAGATGCGCTACTGCGAAGACCTCGAGATGTGGCTCCGTATCGCGGCGAGCCCGAAGACCCCCGTCTTGTGGGCGACTAAGCACTTCGGCGTGGACATGCGGCTGCGTCCCGGTTCGGCGACACGCAGCCGGGGCGACATGGAGACGGCCATGGATGAGCTGCTCGAGTCGCAGACGGCCAACCTCCGCCGGCTGCCCGTGGGCCTGGCCTATGTCCGTCCCGCCGTGACGGCGTTCAAATATGGCGAGAACGAGGAACTGGCCGAGCGCTGGGCCCGGAAGGCCAGATTGGCTGGCCGGGTCCGGCTCGCCCGGACGGTGCCTGGACTGCGGCTGCTGTTCTGGGACACTCTTTCCCCGCCTGCCCGCGGAAACGTTAGGTCGGCCCAGTATTCGGTCCGTGAGCTGGTCAAATACGCTAATCGCCGGCTGCGTGGCGGCGTGAATTCATTAACGTCCCTGGCTCGGCCGTTAAGGTCCGCACGGTAACTTGGCGGTCATGCCCGACGTAGGAGAATCCATCGCTGCGGCGCGGACCCGGCCGCCGCGCCGGATGCGCGGGCCGGGCGCCGCGCGGACACCTCTGGTGGCCGTCGGCTGGGTGATCGTGGCCGTGCTCGGGCTCCTCGCGCTGCTGCGGCTGGTGGCCTGGGATTCGGTCGAGCCGCTGATCGTGCTCAACGCCCTGACCATGTTCATCTACCTGCCGGCCTGGCTGGTGGCCGCCTGGGCGCTCATCGCGCGGCGCTGGTGGCTCGGGCTAGCCGCCGTCGTCATCGTCGCCGCCCAGCTCGCGTTCGTCGTGCCGGAGTTCGCCGCGGCCGCTCCCGTGCCGGCCTGGACTGCGCACGCCTCGGTGGTGCGGGTGTTCGACGCGAACGTCGACCAGAGCGAGTTCTTCAACGACGGCTACGTGAAAGCCATCGAGAAGCAGGATCCCGACGTGATAACCCTCGAGGAGTTCACGCCGCAGGCGCTGTGGAGCATGAAGAACTCGGGCGTGCTGGCCAGCTATCCCTATCAGTGCACGTCGCCGACCCCCGGCGCGACCGGCTTCCTGGTCGCCTCCAAGCTGCGCCTGACCAACTGCCAGATCAAGAACACCGGTTACAACGACACTTCCATGCAGTACATGCAGTACTTGGTGGAGGCCACCCTGTCCACGCCGGCCGGCCCGGTTGCCCTGCGCGTGGTGCACCCGCTGGCCCCGTTCCCCTCCTACTGGCGCGAATACAAGACGGCGTTGGCGGACGTTGACCAGTCCGTGCGTGCCAGCGGTGACAGCACCATGCTGATGGTCGGGGATTTCAACTCCACCTGGAACAATCGCGGGTTCTCCGCCCTGCTGCACGACGGGCTCACCGACGGGGCCGCGGCGCGGGGCAAGGTCCTGGACATGACCTGGCCGAACGGTGCCATCCTGCCGCCCTTCGTCCGGATCGACCACGTGCTGACCGGGTCGGACCTGGCCGTCACCCAGATCGCCTCCGGGCCTGGGTTCGGCAGCGACCACCGCTACCTGACCGCAAGCGTCGCCATCAGGTACTGAGCGCCACGCCGCCGCATCAGCGGGCCTGGCCGTCACCGGCCCGGCTGAACCGGTGACCCTAGTCCCGCACCTGGTCGCGCAGCTCAGGCGGCCCGATCACCTGGAACTCCGCTCCCACCACGCCCAGCCCCATGACCGCCCAGTCCAGCGTGTCGGTGGTCATCGTGATCCGGCACCGGTCCGGGCCGATCTCGGTCACCGTGACCCAGCGGCCGATCCGTTCGGCGACCGTGCCCGCCGGGGCGTCGACCAGGACCTCCACGTCGTACCCGGCCCGGGCGCTGGCGATGCCGGCCCGGACGAAGGCGGCGGCGCCGTCGGCGGGCAGCTCCCGCGGCCGGAACCTGGCCCCGGTGCCGCGCGGCTCGCCGAGACGGTCCAGCCGGTAGCTGCGCCAGTCCTGCCGGCCCAGGTCGTAGCCGACCAGGTACCAGCGGCGGCCGAGCAGGACCAGGCGGTGGGGCTCGGCATGCCGCCGGGTCTGCTCGCTGGTCGCAGCGGTGTAGGAGAACCGGATCCGTTCGGCATCCCGGCAGGCCAGCGCGACGGCGGTGAGCACGCCCGGGTCCACGCCGTCCCGGCCTGTCCCGGACCAGCTGGCGGCCCCGTCCCAGCTGGCAGGCTCGGTCATCGCCCCCAGCGCCTGGACCCGCCGCCGCAGCCGCGGCGGCATCACCTGGACCACCTTGGCCAGGGCCCGCACCGACGCCTCCGAGATGCCCTCGACCGCGCCCTGCGCCGCGGACTGGAGGCCGAGGGCCAGGGCGACCGCCTCCTCGTCGTCCACCACCAGCGGCGGCAGGGCCGCCCCCGCGGCCAGCTGGTAACCGCCGGCCACGCCGCGCTGGGCCTGGATCGGGTAACCGAGCTCGCGCAGCCGGTCCACGTCCCGCCGCAGCGTCCGCGGCGAAACCCCCAGCTGGCCGGCCAGCTCGTCACCGGGCCAGTACCGCCGCGCCTCCAGCAGCGACAGCAGCCGCAGCGTGCGCGCGCTCGTGTTCGCCATATCTCCATGATCGCCGAATTGCGGTCAGGAACTGGCCGCTATCGGTTCTAACGTGGAGACTAGACCGAACGAGCTAGTGAAAGGCCATCTCATGACCACGAGCAGCCCGGGCACCGAGAACCTGACCGCCGCGAAGAACACCGCTGCCGACCCCGAGCGCGCCGACCTGCTGGAGGCGCTGCGCATCCACCGGCGGTTCCTGCGCCACACCGTCCGCGACCTGACCGACGAGCAGGCCCGGCAGCGCACGACCGCGAGTGAGCTGTGCCTCGGCGGCCTGATCAAGCACGTCGCGTTCACCGAGCAGGGCTGGGCGAACTTCATCGTGGAAGGCCCGTCCGCGATGGGTGGCTCGGTCGGCATGACCGAGGACGATTACGCGCACTGGGCAGACCAGTTCAAGCTGCTGCCGGACGAGACCCTGGCGGACGTGCTGGCCAACTACGCCGAGGTGGCCGCCCGCACCGACGAGCTCGTCGCCACGCTGCCCGACCTGAACGTCTCGCACCCCTTGCCGGTGGCGCCCTGGTTCGAGCCGGGAGCCACCCGGTCAGCCCGCCGGGTCTTCCTGCACCTCATCGCCGAGACCGCCCAGCACGCCGGCCACGCCGACATCATCCGTGAGTCCCTGGACGGCGCCAAGACCATGGGCTGACCGCGGCACGCCGGGGGCCTAGAGTGTATTTCCGGCCCCGGCTGCGCCTCCGGGTCTTAGCAGTTGCCGGGCACTAGGAGGGCACATGGCTGGCGATCAGACCCTGCCGCCAGGGTCGATGTTCTCGCTGGGATGGCTGATGGCGCGGCTGTTCGGCCCGCTCGAGCAGCCAGAGAATGAGACCTGGACACACTTGCCTGCCCTCTCCGAACTGGGCGCGGACCACTACGTCGACCTGGCCCTGGCCGAGCTGGCCAAGCTGCTGTCCCTGCTTGCCGGCGGCCCCTCCGGCGCGGATGTCGAGGCCGCCTGGAAAGCGGGCGGCCACGCCGGCTTCACCGCCGCGGTCGGCGAGCTGCACCTGGAGATCCTGCAGGCGCTGGCCGTCGACCACACCAATCTCGGCGCTTATCAGCTGGGCCGGGCGCTCAGCGACACCTGCTGGCTGCCCGGTCAGATGGCCGGGCAGCCTGACGGCGGGAAGTTCGTGCTGGCCGGGTTCGGCCGCCAGCCGATGGCCGCCCTGCAGACCTGGCTGGCGCAGGCCAGTGCCGTGCTGCCGCCGCAGTCGGCGGCCACGGTGAGCCGGTCGCTGCAGAACTGGCAAGACTGGGCCGACGTCAATGCGGACGTCATCCAGGGCAACTGGACGGATACGGATAAGGCCGGCCCGGTATCGGTGGCGGTGGCGGTGGTGCAGGCGCTGCACACCCAGGGGGCGGTCTGGTACGCGCTGCTGTCGGGTGAGACCGACATGGACGGCCAGCTGAACGTGGACGCCTGGGTCAAGGCCGGGCAGTCGATCGCCAAGACGACCGGGCAGCTGGTCCGGACGATCCTGCGCCGGTTCTGGCCGGCCGTGGTGATCCTCGCGCTGGCCACCGCCGGGCTGCTGTTCCTGGCCATCGACAAGAGCGCCGGCACGGCGAAGGTGTGGACCAGCCTGCTCACCGTGGCCGCGGCCTTCGGCGTCACCGGGGCCAGCGTGCGGGCGGCCTCAAAGAAAGCGGCCGACGGGCTCGAGCAAGACGTCGAGCACGCGGCGGCCCTGGACGCCCGGGGCTGGAGCGTCACCTGGCTGCCGGCCCTGCCGCAGGGCCTCAGCCTCACCAAGCGTGGCCGCCTGGCCCGCCGCGGTGTGGCCGCGCCGCAGGTCAAGCAGAACCTGGAGGACGCCAAGCCGCCGGCGCTCGAGCCCCGGATGACAGCCCTGCCGCCAGCCCCGGAATCGGCGCCCGCAGATCCGGGTCCGGCGCCGCTCGATCCCGCGGGGCCGCCCCACCAGCAGGTCGGCGCACCATAAACGGCCGCTACCCGCCCCGCCCGTTCGGCCGGTCATATCTCCTGACTGTGGACCGGCACGCTTCCTTTCAGGGCCGAGGAATGGGGCTTGTTAAGCTGATGCCCTCCGCGTCCACGATGGAGGGGTAACGCCGTGGGAAGCCCTGAGGTGACCCGTCCCTACATCGACGACATGATGGGGGCACTGCGCCGGGCCGGGGACCAGCCGGTGCTGCGCCGCGACGAAGCTGGCACCGCCAGCACCACCGGCACCACTGGCCGCGAGTTGCTCGCCGCGATCTGCCAGTATGCTCGCGCGCTGGAGTCACTCGGCATCACCCGCGGCGACCTGGTGGCGATGTATGCGCCGAACCGGCCCGAGGCTCTCGCGCTGCGCTACGCCACCCACCTGCTCGGCGCCGCCTCGGTGTACCTGTCCGCGCCGCCCGATCCGGGCAAGCGCGCGCAGATGCTCGTCGATTTCGGCCCGCGCCTGGTCGTGGTGTTCCCCGAGACCGCGCACCTGCTCCCGCCCACCACCGTGCCCTGCGGGGCGATCGGCCCGGTCGGCGATGTCCCGCTCCGCCTCGACGAGCTGGCCAGCGGGCAGGATCAGACCCCGATGGAGAGCCGGGCCCGCCCGGGCGACTTCGCCGTGGTGCTCTCCTCCGGGGGCACAACCGGGGTGCCAAAGGGCAGCGTGCGCGACTTTGCCTCCTATACGGCCATGGTCTCCGCCCCCAGCCCGCGGACACGACGTCAGCTGGCCAACGGCAAGCTCGCCTACCTGACCCAGGTCCTGGTGGACAACACCCTGCTCGGCGGTGGCATGGTCGTCCTGCAGGACACCTATTCCGCTGCCGCCACCCTCGCCGCGATCGAGAGCGAGCGGATCACCCATCTGTTCCTGGTCGAGCCGCAGCTGTTCGACCTGATGGATCATCCCGACGTCGCTCGCCGCGACCTGAGCTCGCTGAGCGTGCTGACCCATATCGGCGCGGCCGCGGCCCCGGTGCTGCGGATGCGCGCCCGTGAGCGGTTCGGGCCGGTGATCGCGCACACCTACGGCGCCAGCGAGATGGGCCTGGTCAGCGCGCTGACGCCGGCCGAGCACGACCTCGCCCATCCGGACCGGTTTGCCTGCGCCGGGCGCGTGCTGCGCGGCGTCGGGGTGCGGTTCCGCGCCCCCGGCGGCACCCTCGGCGAACGCGCCGGGGCGATCGAGGTCCGCTCGCCGGCCATGGCATCGGGGTATCTCCACCGGCCGGTCGAGCAGGCCACGAACTTCATCGACGGCTGGTACCGCCCCGGTGACCTCGGCGAACTCGACGAAGAGGGTTACCTGCACATTCACGGCCGGGTGGTGGACTGTGCCGAGATCGACGGGCGGCTGGTAACCCCGGCCGCCCTGCAGGACTTGCTGTGCCGCCGGCCCGACGTCCGCTATGCGGTGATCGTGCTCGACCCCGACACCGGTTCCCGGGTCGTTGCCGCCCTGCCCTGGCCGGACCGGACCGTCGATGTCGCCGGGTGCCTCGACACGATCAGCGGCGCGTTCGGCCCGTCGGTGGCATCAACCGTGCTGGTCCTGCCCATGGCGGCCATCCCCCTCACCGAGCAAGGCAAGCCGAACCGGCCGCAGATCCGCCGGCTCGGCCGCGAGCTCGCGGCTCGCTAGCGGGCGGCCCTGCTCCAGTTAGCCGGGCAGCCGGGATACCGGGCCGCGGTCGTCGTGATCCGGCCCGACGGCGGGCCGGGGCAGGCGTTACCGGAGAACCGGATGCTGAGCACGAGCAGGCCGAGCAGGCCGACGACCAGGGCGCAGATCACTAATAGCCGCCGCGGCGACCTGGGTCTGATGATCTCGCGGGCAGGCATGGCCTCGACCCGGGCCGAATGGTGGAAGGCCGCGAACATCGACTTCAGCCGGGGATCCGCCGCGTGCAGGACCCGCTCGATCTGGTCGAGAGTTATTTGCTGATGGTAGGGCAGGCTCATCGTCTCGTGAAGAAGGCTCGGCAATAAGGGGACGTGGCAGTTAATAGCTCAGGGTGGGGGATCTGCTCGAAGAGTAACCGATGCGCGAGGATGTCCGCCGGGGATTCTGGTGAGATGCCCCCAGCGCCGGCTGATGACAGACTGACCCTGTGAGCAGCGCAACGCCGGCCACACCTAGAACGCGGGCCACAGTCAGGGGGCAGCGATGACGACGCCGGGCGCAGGAGCTCCCCAGTGGACGCTGGTCGACGAAGGCTGGGGCCGCCGGGCGGCGGAGTTCGCCACCCTCAGCGAGCCCAGTAACTGCCGGGAGTACGTCACCATGCATCACCGGCTTGGCGTCGATGCCGGCGACCGGCTGCTCGACGTGGCCTGCGGATCGGGGCTCGCGATCGAGCTGGCCCGGCTGCGCGGCGCTGCGGGCAGCGGTATCGATGCCTCGCCCCGGCTGGTCGCGATAGCCAGGGATCGGAACCCGGACAGCGACATCCAGATCGGCGACATGAACGCCCTGCCGTGGGCGTCGTCGTCGTTCGACGTCGTCACCAGCTTCCGCGGGATCTGGGGCACGACTCCCGGCGCGGTGGCCGAGATCTACCGGGTCCTGCGCCCTGGCGGGCGGGCCGGGATCACCGTCTGGGGTCACCTGAAGGTCTCTCCCGGGGCATGGGCGCTGGCGCCGTTCCGGCTGGCCGCGCAGGAGAAGGTGGGCAACCAGGCCGCGATGGTGTCGCTCGGCCGGCCCGGCGCCGGTGAGCAGCTCCTGGAGGCCAACGGATTCACCGGCATCGAGCGCGTGGACGTCCCGTTCGCCCTGGAGTTCCCGGACCCGGAGATGTACGCGCGGGCGCTCGCGACCACCGGCCCGGCGTATGAGGCCATCCAGAACGTCGGCGAGGCCGAGTTCCACCGGGCCGCCGTCGAGCAGGCCCAGCGGCATCTGCGCGATGGCCTGCCACTCCGGGCCGACATCAACGTCGTGGGCTACCTGGCCCGCAAACCCGAAGGAGCCGCAACCGCATGACCGGCAGCTTTCTCTCCGAACCCCCGCCGTCCCCCGACGCGCAGGCGCTCTACGACGAGGACCTCGCAGACGACGGCTACGTGTGGAATGTGTCCCGGCTGTGGGCGCACCAGCCCGGCACCGTCAAGGCGCTGTTCGAGCTGATGTCGCAGGCGTTCAGGCCGAGCGGCCTGACCTTCCGCCAGCGCGGCATCCTGGTCACCGCGGCCGCCTCGTCCCTCGGTGACTCCTACTGCTCGCTGGCGTGGGGCGGGAAGCTGGGCGCGGCATCCGACGCCGCCACGGCGGCGGGGGTCCTCAACGGCAGCGACGCCGGGCTGACCGACCAGGAAAAGGCCATGGCGGCGTGGGCCCGGAAGGTAGCCAAGGACCCCAACGCGACGACGCCCGCCGATATCCAGGCGCTCCGTGATTGCGGGCTCGACGACGGGCAGATCTTCGCCATCACCACCTTCGTGGCGCTTCGCCTGGCGTTCTCCACGATCAACGATGCCCTCGGTGCCCAGCCCGACGCGCAGCTCGCCCAGTCCCTGCCCCCGGAGGTGCGCGAGGCCGTGGTCTACGGCCGGCCCGTGGCCGGCTGAGCGGCAGTCCCGCGTCACTTCTCGTGGGTCCACCACAGAAGTGGTCACCAGGGGGCATCTAGAGTCGGGCTGTGGCTAACGATGATGCAGACGACCGGAAGGTCTATGCGCTGAATCTGTTCGACGTCGCCAACCGTGCGGAATACCTGGCCTACTCACGCCGGTCGGCCCGCGAGGTGGCCCGCCATGGCGGGCGGGTGGTGGCCCTGGGCCGGTTCCGGGAGAGCGTGACCGGCGACATCGCTCCCCGGCAGGTGCTGATACTCGTCGAGTGGGACTCCAAGGCGGCCTTCAACAGCTACCGCGAGGACCCCGAGCTGGCCGACCTGCATCCGCACCGGGAACAGGGCTCTTCGGCGTATATCTGGCATCTGTTTGACCGGCTCGATGACCTGCGGCCGATTCTCAGTGCCGGCGGCTGACGCGGCCGCGATTGCTGAGATTCCGGATTCTCTGAAAGGCGGCAACCACTGCATAAAAGGCGGCACCGCGGGTGGCGAAGCCAGGCACCCCGGATGCGGGATGCCGGGTTACGGGGCCAGTATGCGACGCAGCCAATTCCCTTGCGCCGCAGTAGCCTCACGTGACACAGCCGCCTGCGGGGCCAGCCCGGCGAAGCCGTGGAACCCACCCGGCCAGACGTGCAGCTCGGCGACCCCGCCCTTCTGCCAGATGCGGCTGGCATAGGTCACGGCCTCGTCCCGGAACGTCTCTGCCGATCCCACGTCGATGAACGCGGGCGGCAGCCCGGACAGGTCGTCGGCCCGGGCGGGCGCCGCGTACGGCGAGACATCCGGGCCGCCGCGGGCGTCTCCCAGCAGCGCCGTCCAGCCGACCTCGTTACTGGCCTGGTCCCAGATGCCGAGCCCAGCCATCTGCTGCGATGACGGGGTGTCGTTACGGTCGTCCAGCATCGGGCACATCAGCATCTGCCCGGCCAGGGCCGGGCCGCCGGTGTCCCGGGCCAGCAGCGCGACCGCCGCCGCCAGCCCGCCGCCAGCGCTGCCGCCGACGACGATCATCCGGCGCGGGTCGATGCCGAGTTCGGCGGCATGAGCCGCTGTCCACACCAGGCCCGCGTAGCAGTCCTCGACCGGGCCCGGATGCGGCGTCTCCGGGGCCAGCCGGTACTCCACCGACACGACCGCGGCCCGCAGTTCCCTGGCCCAATCCAGCATCCCCGGCAGGCCCAGCCGGTTGTCGCCCATGATCATGCCGCCGCCGTGGATGAAGTAGATGCCCGCAGCCGGCGCATCTGCGGTCGCGTCCGTGGGCCGGCAGATCAGCAGCGAGATCTCGGGCGCACCCTCCATTCCGGGCACCTGGAGGTCGGTGACCTCGAAGAACCCGTCCCGGCTCAGCTCCTCGTCACTGGATGGCGGCAGCGCCGGGTTCGGCTGGCGCAGTTCCGGGATGACGTCCAGGGTGAGGGCCGTGGGCAGCTGGGCGGCCATCAGCTCGATGGCCGTGGCCAGCTCCGGGTCGAACGGGACCGGTGTCGTCACGATCACACCTCTTTCTGCGACCACGCTGGTGTGATCACAGCCCCATCGTGGTACCGGCTGGGCATATTCCGCCAGTCTCGGCCGCCGGAATATGCCCAGCCGCCTGGTGGGGGGTGTCACTCCCTAGAGGAACGCCTCGCTGGCCGTGGCGTAGAGGGCCTGGACGTTGGCGCCGAAGTAGGGCGAATACGAGATGGCAGGCGAATTGCCGCCGGCCTGGTATCCGCCGATCAGCCCGCCCGCCGATTCGCCGCTGATGATCCACGGCGACCCGGAGGTCCCGTTGGGAAAGCCCCCGCAAGCAAAGGTCAGCTGGTGTCCCGGCGTATGCCAGGCCGCCTCGACCGTCGCCTGCACCGGGCTGGCCAGGCCGTCGGGATAGCCGATCACGCGGCATGGCTCCGGGGACGCGTCGGCCGGCAGCTTGAGCGAGCCGAGGCTGGCCTGCACGTTGGCACCGACCTTCAGGAAGCAGAAGTCGTCGTCGATGCTCCGCCGCTGCTGCCAGGCCGAGTCGGTGTACGCCTTGCGGATGGGCCACAGATCGTGCGGCGCCTGGCCGTTTGCATAGCCGGGAGCGAAGATGATGCTGGTGGCGTTGCGGCCGTTCAGGACGTGCGCGGCGGACATGAGCATGTTGCCCTGCTCGCTCGCCACCACGAAGGCGGTGGCGAAATGTTCGGTGGGTTTGCCGCCGGCCGAGTCGAACAGGGCCCCGACATACGGCACGCCACCGAATGGCGCAGCGGAATTCACGGTCATCTCCCCAATCCAGCCGCTGACCACACGCGGCAGCCTGGAGTGCCTGCGGCACGGGGGAGAAGAAGTACGTCTGAGATGGATCGCGAGCGCATTTGTTGCCTCCAACAGGCCTTGTCGAGCAGGCCGCCTGTTAATCCCAGCTCACCATAAACCGCGCTTACCCGACGCGGGCCTGTCCGGGCGATCCCGGCCGCTAGTTCTTGCCCAGCAGCCTCCTGCGCCCGTCAGTCTGCGCCGGGCAGGTATTCCCCGCCGCAGGCCTCGGCCAGCGCGGGCCCGAACAACGCAGCCGGCGTGCCGGCGCCGGGCCTGCCCTCGCCGGCCAGCAGACGCCGCACGATCTCGGCCGGCACCGCGCCGGTGAATGCCTGCGCCTCGCCGACGCGCAGCCAGCCCTCGCGGACGGTGCCGTCCGCCCACTGCAGGCGCGCGTGTCCCCAGGAGTGCTCGCGCGGTGGCTTGTGGGCCTTGACCTTGACCCGGGCCAGCCGGCGCTTGGCGAACTCCCGCACCGGCCCGATCTCGAGCAGCGCGAATGCCAGCGGCATCGCCACCCGAGCGGCCGTCGAGGACGGCGCCTCACTCGAGGCGGCAACCACGTCCGGCGCCCCGCTGGCCCGCTGGGCCGCGATGAGCTCACCGAGCGGCATGCTCGCGGTCGTGACCTGCGAGCCGTCCGGCAGCGTCAGGTGCAGCACCTCGCCGCCGATCGGCGCCGGCGTGAGGCGTCCGCCCCGATAGCGGCGTCCCTGGTAGCGGCGCCCGCCCTCGATATCGGGCAGGCCATCCAGAATGGTCCCGGCCAGGGCCTCGCCGATGACCCCGGCCTCGGCTTCCAGTGCGGGCACCATATCCACCCGGACCCGTACCGGCGCCGGACGTCCCTCGCAGAGCTTGACCACGACGCTTTCGGTGGCGGTCACGCCGAACCCGGCCCCGGTCAGCACGGTACGGCCGGCCGCAGTGGCCGCTTCGTCCAAGGCGAGCAGCGCGGAAACGGCAGCCACATCGTTAGCCAGGTCAAGATAGTCGCTCGCCGGCAGACACGCCTGCGCGATCGGCAGCGCCGTCGTGGTGAATGGCCCGATCGTGTTGATGACCACGGCCGGCTGCCGGCGCCGGATCTCCGCTGTCATCGCCTCGACCGAGGCGGCCACCACGGTCCGGCCGCCGCCAGCCCGCGCCGCGGCATCCGCCAAGCGGGCGGCGTCCCGCCCGGCCAGCACTGGCGTCACCCCCCTGCTCATCAGCTCCGCCGCGATCGCGCGGCCGCTGCGGCCGGTGCCACCCAGAATCCATACCTCGGTCCCCACTGCACAGCTCCGCTCTGCCGATGCGCGCCGCCAGAGCTCCGCGCAGCCAATGACCCATGCCGCCGAGTGACGACACGCTATGTCATCACATTACATCGCGATGACATGGCGTGTCATCACCTATGCTGGAGCCGTGAGCAGATGGCGGCCGGACGCACGGCAGCGCCTGGAGCGCGCCGCCATCGACCTGTTTGCCCGCCAGGGGTTCGCCGCGACGACGGTGCCGGAGATAGCGCAGGAGGCCGGCCTCACGACGCGCACCTTCTTCCGGCACTTCGCCGACAAGCGCGAAGTGCTCTTCGGCGGCGACGAGATCCCCCGCGTCGTGACCCGCCTGCTGGCGGACGCGCCCGCGTCGCTGGACCCCATGACGCTGATCGTGGAGGGCCTGAAGACCTTCGCCGGGACCCACTTCGAGGGACGGCAGGCCGAACTCCGTGAGCGGCGTGCCATCGTCCGCTCCGACGAGGGTCTCCGCGAGCGGGAACTCGCCAAGCTCGACGCCGTACGACGGGCGGTCCGCGATGGCCTGGTCAGCCGCGGCACCCAGACCATGACGGCGGCCCTGCTGGCCGAGACCAGCGTGACCCTGCTCCACGTCACGATCGATGAGTGGCTCGACTCCGATGGCGACCGGCCGCTCGCCGAGATAATCCCGGAGACGCTCGAGACGCTGCGGGCGGCCATCCGTCCCTGACCGTCGTTCCCAGCGGAGCGTGACGGCGGCCCAGCAGCCGCCCACCGGCGATCACCTCGCTCGGGTCGCCACAGAACCCGTCAGCCGACCGATCATAGATGACTCTCAGTAATTTCTCATCCAACTTCGGTGACTATCCGTGCTGGTGACGGGGAACACATCTGGAGGCCGACCGGACGTTGACGTCATTGAGGGGAACTCGTGGCTGACCCAGGCGCAACGCCCGGAGTGCGACTGACCAGAGTCCGGTGGCTGGCCGGCATCGCTGTGGTCCTCACCCTCACCGTCGCCCTCGTGGCCGCCGTCACCGGCCAGGCGCAGGCCGCCCCGCTCAGCAGCCAGCTCAGCCCCGGAGCCGAACTCCTCCCGGGCAGCTCGATCGAATCACCCGGCGGTGCTGACCAGCTGACCATGCAGCCGACGGGGAACCTGACCGGGACCGGCCTGGATGGCCAGCTCTGGGCCACGAACACGAACAGCCCCGGCGCCTATCTGGTCAACCAGCCGGACGGTGACTTGGTCCTGGTCACCGAGGCTGGCGCGCCCACTCCCATCCCCCTCCCCATCCCCATCCCGACTCCCACCCCGGCCCCAGGCCCCACGCCCCAACCCCAACCCCAACCCCCACCCCGGCCCCCAGCCGGGCCGCCGCCACCGCGATTGCCTTCGCCAAGAAGCAGATCGGCAAGCCCTACCGCTACGGCGGCGCCGGCCCGGCGTCCTACGACTGCTCCGGCCTGGTCGAGGCGGCCTACCTCGCAGCCGGGGTCTCCATCCCGCGGACCAGCCAGCGGCAGTACAAACAGGGACGGGTCATCGCTGCCAGCGCCCGCCAGCCCGGCGACCTGGTCTTCTATAACAGTTCGACCGCGCCCACGCACGTGGCCATGTACCTGGGCGACAACCAGATCATCGAGTCGCTTAAGCCCGGCACCTCCATCCGGGTCGACGCCGTCACCTACCCCGGCCCTCCGGTCGGCTACCGCCGCTACGGCTGATCACCTTCCCTGCCCGCCACAACCGGGAAGTTCCGGCACCCGGGAAAATGCAGCAAACTAGCGATGAAGCGGGCGGCCGGCGGACGTCCTCCAGGTAGCGAGAGCGAATTACTGGCACACCCGAAGAGGCAGCGATGACATCTGAGCCGAACAGCGCGACGTTCGAGACCACCGTGACCGCCATCGGCAACAACACCGGGATCGTGGTGCCGGAGGAAGTCATCGCCCAGCTCGCTGCCGGGAAGCGGCCGCCGGTGCTGGTCGACGTCAACGGATACGAATACCGGAACACGGTTGGCGTGATGGGCGGCAAGGCCATGATCAGCATCAGCGCCGCCGTACGCAAGGCCACCGGGCTGGCCGGCGGGGATGCCATCCGGGTCACCCTGACCGTCGCCGACACCCCGCGCGAGGTGACCGTCCCGGATGACTTCGCCGCCGCCCTCGCGGCGGACGAGCAGGCCGGCGCGTTCTTTACCCAGCTCTCCAGCAGCCTGCAGCGATACCACGTCGACAACATCAGCGGGGCCAAGAGTGCCGACACCCGCCAGCGCCGCATCGACAAGGCCATCGCCCTGTTCCGCGACGGCAAGCAGCGCTGACCCGCTACCCGGGCCCCGGGTCCGTCTGGTCCGCCGGCGGGTCCGCAGCGGTGGGTGCTCCGGCGATCAGGTCGGCCAGCCAGAGCCACCACCGGTTCCACCGGGCGCCGGTGCGGGCGGCCCGGCGGACGGCCCGGTCTCGTTTCGCCGAATCCGGCGGGTAGCGCCGGCTGAACCACGGTGATCCTGGCCGGGCGAGCCGGATCGCCCCGATGTAGGCCGGGATCAGCAGGAAGATCGAGAGCAGCACCAGCCGGTACTTGCCCTTGCGGACGCACACCACCGAGGCGGCGATCAGTGTCATCCAGACGACGAGCGGCGGCACGAAGGCAAGCGGGTGCCCGTGGAGGTCGTCGGCGCTGACCGGCGCGAAGCCGAGCAGCACGAGCAACAGGCACGCCGCGACCAGCGCGACCGCCTGCACCGACGCCCGGCCCTGCTCGGCCCAGTACACATCGCTCAGGTGCAGGATCAGCGCGAACTCATCCAGCACCAGCGACGCGCCGATACCGACTGCCGCCCCGGCCACGCACCGGAACAACGGCTCGGTGGCACCGACCGCCGTCACCGCGCCGGCCAGCAGCAGGAACAGCCCGGGCACCGCATGGTGCACATGCACGCCAGAGCTGGTTACCCGATCACGGAACGGTCCTCGGCCGGACCGGATCATGCGCGTGATCACCCGCGTGACCAGGAACGTCACCACGAACGCGGCGAAGCACAGGATCAGCGGGACCTTCGTGTAGAGCACACCCACAGCGAACCATCCGAACACGCTGAGCGGAAGGCCGGCCCCAGGACCGCCGCTACGGCCGGCCACCGCTCCGGCTAGTTGCGGCGGCCGGCCAGCCGGGCTGCGAGCTCCTCCCGCGAGTGGATGCCGAGCCGCTGGTACACGTGCCGCAGGTGGTACTCCACCGTCTTCGGCGACAGGAACAGCGCGGCCGCCGCTTCCCGGGTCGTCCGCCCCGCCGCCAGCAGCAGCGCGATCTGCAGCTCCTGCGGCGTCAGCTCGGCCACCCCGTCACCGTCCCTGGGCCCGCGCTTCTCGCCGGTCGCGGCGAGCTCGGTCCTGGCCCGTTCGGCCCATGGCCGGGCGTCCAGCTCTTCGAAGGCCTCCAGCGCCGCCCGGAGCTGCTCCCGGGCCAGCACCCGCTCCCGGGCCCGCCGCAGCCGCTCGCCGAACGCCAGCCGGGTCCGCGCCAGCTCGAACACGTCCGGTGTCAGCTCGTGGCACCCGATCGCCTGCTCAAACGCCGCCGTGAACTCACCGTCCCCGGCCAGCATCCCGCGCCCGCGAAAGGCCCGGGCCAGCGACCACGGCTGCCCCTTGGCCTGCGCCGCGGTCGCGAACTCCTCAGCCACCCGCGACGCGTCCGCCACCCGCCCCAGCTTCAGGTACGCATCCACCAGTTCCGCGGCCGGCCACAGGTCCGGGTCGGTGATCCCGAGCTCAGCCAGCAACTCTTGCTGCCGCTCGAACCACGACGCCGCCCGCAGCGCGTCCCCGCCGCCGAGCTCGAGCTCGCCCAGCGCCGCCAGCCCCCAGATCTCGAACAGCCGGGCGCCCAACCCCCCGCTCAGCTCGAGCGCCTCCGCGGCCAGCGCCCGGCACTCCGGATCAAGCCCGCGCCGGGCCTGCAGCCAGGCCAGCCCGGCCAGCCCGAACGCCAGGGCCATGTCCTGGCCGCTCTCCCGGGCCAGCCTGACTGCCTCGGTGTAGATGGCCGCGGCGACGCTCCAGCGGTCGGTGGTGGCCCGGTCCCGGGCGACCAGGCCGAGCGCGAACGGCAGCACCCCGACCGCGGCCCGCGCCCGCGCCGTAGCCAGCGTGTGCTCCAGCAGCGAACGCCCGGTGTCGGCCTCGCGCAGGAACAGTGACGCCATCGCCAGCCAGGTCAGCAGCCGCAGATCCTCCCGTATCTGCGTCGAACCTTCGGCCAGCGTGACCGCCTCATGCACCGCCTGCGCCCCGGCGGCGGCGTCCCCGCCCATGATCCGGCCCATGCCCAGGGCCATGGCGGCCAGGAAGCGGACGCGATCCGGCGGCTGAGCGGGCAGGCGGCCGTGGGCCCGTTCGGCCGTTCTCAGCATCTCGGCCGGGTTGCCCGCGTAGAAGCAGGCCGCGGCCGCCTCGGCCAGCATGGTCACCGCCAGCTCGCCGGGAGCGTCCCCGGCCGCCGCGGTCAAGATCGCGTGGCCGTCCATGACCGGGCCGCGCAGAATCGCGATGTGCCCGGCCAGCCGGTCGATCTCCACCCGGATCCGGGCCTCGCCCGCCAGCGGCCGGGCCTCCTCGAGCAGCGTGACCGCCAGCCCGGTGGAGCCGGCCAGCCAAGCCGCCTCCGCTGCCTGCCACAGCAGCCAGGCCCGCCGGTCCCCGCCGGCCGCCAGCCGCGCCGACCGCTCGTAGGCCGCCGCCGCGGTGACGTAGCCGCTGCGCTCCCGGCTGCGCTCGGCCGCGCCGGCCAGCGCCGCCGACGCCGCCTCGTCCGGTCCGGTCGCGGCCGAGGCCAGGTGCCAGGCCCGGCGATCCGCGTCCCGGTCCGGCAAGGCGGTAGCCAGGGCCCGGTGCGCCGCTCTCCGCTGGCCAGCGCCGGCGTCCGCATAAACGGCCGAACGGGCCAGCGGATGACGGAACTCCACCCGGCCCGACCCCAGCCCCACCAGGCCTGCGTTCTCCGCGGCGGCCAGCCCGGCGGCAAAGCTGTCCAGGCCCAGGCTGGCCGCGGCCCGCCCCAGGACATCCAGGTCGCCGGTATCGCTGGTCGCGGCCAGCAGCAGCGCCCGCCGGGCGTCCGGGTGCAGCTGCCCGGCCCGGCGCAGGAAGGCCCGGGTGATCCGGGCCGGAACCAGCACCGGGGCACCCTCGGGCGCCAGCACCAGGTCGCGGGCCTCCGCGGCCAGCTCCAGCAGGGCCAGCGGGTTGCCCGCGGTGACCTGGTGCAGCCGCCGCACCGCCACTGGTGTCAGCTCCGGCGGCGGCCCAGGCCCCAGCGAGGCGGTCAGCGCCGCCAATAGCTCGGCCGCCTCGTCTGAGGTGAGGCCGCCGAGCTCCCGCACCGGCAGCCCTGCCTCGTCCAGCAGGGACGGTTCACCCTCGCGCACCGCGATGAAGACCGCGACCGGGTCGGCCACCAGCCGGCGGAACGCGAACAGCAGCGCCGCCGCGCTGGACCCGTCCAGCCACTGGGCGTCGTCCACCAGGACGGCAGCGGGAGCAGGCTCGGCATATGCGGCGAGCAGACTGAGCGTGGCGGCGCCCACCGCGAACCGGTCCTGGGCCGGCTGGCCGGGGCCGGGCGCGGGCCGCAGCGCCAGCGCGCCCGCCAGCGCCATCGCCTGCGGCGGCGGGATCGCCTCCAGCAGCATCAGCGCGGGCCGGATCAGCTCCAGCAGTGAGCCGAACGGGATCTGCGCCTCCGACTCGATGCCACGCGCCCGGAGCAGCCGCATCCCGGCCGCCTCGGCCTGGCCGGCGGCGTACTCCAGCAGCGCCGTCTTGCCGATCCCCGGCTCCCCGGACAGGCCCAGCACTGCGCTGGCCCCAGTCCGTGCCTGGGCCAGCGCCTGGTCGATGTCCCGCTGCTCCGCGGCTCGCCCGAGCAGGACAGGCCGGCCAAGGAGCATGGCGTGATGGTACGCCCCCGGTGCCGCCGGACAGAAGCTGCCAAAACAACCAGGGGGCCCACCGGATGCGAGCCCGCGCCCCACCTACCTACGCTCACCAGGAAACCGCCACCTGGGAGGGACATCATGAGCATCACTGAGCAGACCCCGCAGATCGACATGGACAAGCTCCAGGAGTTCGTGTTCCGTGCCGTCGGCGAAGTCGGCGCTACCTTGAACACCGCGCTGGTGGTGATGGGTGACAAGCTCGGCCTGTACCAGGCCATGGCCGACGGCGGCCCGCTGACCCCGGGGGACCTGGCGGGGCGCACCGGGACCGCCGAGCGGTACGTCCGGGAATGGCTGAACGCCCAGGCCGCGGGCGGCTTCGTCAGCTATGACCCGGACAGCGGCCGGTACACCCTGCCGCCCGAGCAGGCCATGGCCCTCACCGACGCCTCCAGCCCGGCCTACCTGCCCGGGTTCTTCCAGATCGCGCTGGGTTCGATGCTCGACTCGCCCAAGATCACCGAATTGGTGCGGAGCGGAGCCGGGTTCGGCTGGGGCGAGCACGGGCCGGACGTCCTGGACGGCTGCGAGCGCTTCTTCCGTCCCGGCTACAACGCCAGCCTGATCCCGGCCTGGCTGCCGGCCCTGGACGGGGTGACGGCCAAGCTCGAAACCGGCGCTCGGGTCGCCGACGTCGGCTGCGGGCACGGCTCATCTACCATCTTGATGGCCCAGGCCTACCCGAAGTCGACGTTCACCGGCACGGACTACCACGACGGCTCGATCCAGACCGCACTCCAGCGCGCCGCCGAGGCCGGAGTGGAGGACCGGGTCCGGTTCGAGACCGCCCCGGCGGCCTCCTACGGCGGCACCGGCTATGACCTGGTGACCATGTTCGACTGCCTGCACGACATGGGCGACCCAGTGGGCGCGGCCCGGCACGTCCACAGCACGCTCGCCCCCGACGGCACCTGGATGATCGTCGAGCCCTTCGCCGCCGACCGGGTCGAGGGCAACCTCAATCCCGTGGGACGGGCCTACTACGCCTTCTCCACCCTGCTGTGCACGCCGGCCTCGCTGTCCCAGGAGGTCGGGCTGGCCCTGGGCGCCCAGGCCGGCGAGGCCCGGATCAAGGATGTCGTTACCGCGGCCGGCTTCACCCGCTTCCGCCGCGTCGCCGAGACCCCCTTCAACCTGGTCTACGAAGCCCGCCCGTGACCCGAGCGCGTTACCCCGGCACCGAGGGCCACCTGGACCGGGGGGCGTCCGGATCTGGTACGAGGCCTACGGCAGCGGCCTGGTCACCAGCGGGTCCTCCTCGTGTCCTGGCGCGGTTCGGCCTGGACCTGCCAGCGATCCGTGCCTGGACGCAAGAACACGACGACTTCCCTGGCCTACATCACCGGCTTCGACCCGTCTCAGCTGGCCGACCGCCGGGCCCTGGGCTACCGCGACGATGAGCGGATGTGCCTGGTCACTGCGGGGGGATCCGGGGTAGGCGGCCACCTGCTACAGCGCGTGATCGCCGCCTACCCCGAAGCCCAGCCCCCGTCCGCACCCAAGCCCCGTCCGCCGAGCCCAGCCCCCGTCCAGAGCTCACACCCAGCCGCCAAGCCGACCCGCGGCCCAACCGCCAAACCCCATCTTCCTTCGACCGGCATAATCCCAGCTGCCCCAACAGAACCCACCGCCCCACGCTGTCGCCGCGCCAGCCGTTGCGAGACGTTTCCGCGTGCCGCCATGCCTCTCGCGCCAAGATCATGGGTCGTTAGACGTCATCTTCGTGGGTCGTTTTGCGTCATTTTCATGATCATGGGTCTTTGTGCGTCATTTTCGACACCTTTCGACACATGATCACGGAAAAGGCACCTTATGACCCATGATCATGGTCGCCACGTCGCCACGTCGCCACGTCGCCACGTCGCCACGTCGCCACGTCGCCCCGCTAAGCCGCCGAACTCCACCCGCATCACCACCCGCCGCAACGTCGGATGACTCATCTCACTGAACCCAGCGTCCGCAAAAACCTGCCGGGCTCCCACGTGCACATCGCCCCAGGGGATCTCCCGGCCCGGCTGGGTGATTATCGGATACCCCTCGAGTGCCCGCGCGCCGCGCTCCCGGGCGAACTCGATCGCGGCCGCCGCCAGCGGGTACATCAAGCCCCGCCCCCTGAACCCCTTCCGCACCAGGAAACACGTCACCGCCCAGACGCCCTCGTCGTCCTTGTCCTCATCCCGGCCGCGCCAGGGGATGCGGGAGGTGCGCAGCTTGGGGTACGCGATCCGCGGCTCAACCGCGACCCAGCCCGCTGGGACGCTGTCGACATAGGCCGCCAGGCCGCTGGTCGCCGGGGCGGCCGGCTCGCCGCAGGCGGCCTGAGCCTGGAGCATCGCCGTCCGCTGCTCCTGGGTGGAGTTGCGCCAGAAGCAACCTGGCACCTTGTACCGCTGGCAATGGCACCCGCCCGGGTAGCCGGTAGTGCCGAAGATCGCGGCCAGGTCTTCCCAGCGTGCCTCGCTAGCCGGGACAATCCGGACCTGCTCCGGCGTGACCGGCCCGGCCCCCGGCTTGCTGTTCCTCACGGCGGTCGTCATGGCTCCCAAGCTAGGCTCTATTGCGGACGTTCCCCTTCCGGATAGGCAGGATGCGGTGCCGCCAGACGACAGCCCCACGGCCCGGGCCCTGCTCGCCCTCGAGCTGATCCAGAGCCATCCAGGCATCACCGCGGACCGGCTCGCGGACAAGCTCGGCGTAACCGAACGCGCCGCCCGCCGCTACGCCGGCATCCTGCGTGAAGCCGGTATCCCCATCGAGTCGGCTCGCGGGCGCTACGGCGGTTACCGGGTGGGCCGCGGCCTGCGGCTGCCGCCCCTGATGTTCACCTCCGCCGAGGCGCTCGGCCTGGTCATGGCCGTGCTGGACGGGCATCACAACGCCAGCGACCCCACCGACCTGGTCGGCGGCGCCCTCGGCAAGATCGTCCGGGCGCTCCCGGAGCCGGTCGCCGCGCAGGCCGAAGCGGTCCGCCGCCACGCCGCCCCGGCGCCGGACCGTGGCGCCGCCCGGCCCGGTCCCGCGACCACGACCACCCTGGTCCAGGCCTGTTCAGACCGCCGCCGGGTGCGGCTCGCCTACCGTTCCGAGGCAGGTTCGGAGTGGACCACCGAGGTCGACCCGTGGGCGGTCGTGGTCCGGCACGGCCGGTGGTACCTGCTCTGCTGGTCGCACCCGGCCGCCGCCCGCCGCGCCTACCGCATCGACCGCGTCCGCGACGTGCAACTGCTTGAGGTGCCCTTCACCCTGCCCGCGGACCTCGACCCGGTGGCCGTGCTGGAGGAGCACCTGGCCGTGGGCTGGGAGTACAGCACCGAGGTCGTCATCGACGCGCCGCCGGACCGGGTGGCCCGCTGTCTGCCGCGCACCCTCGGCCGGCTCGAGCTCTTCGGCGACGGCCGCAGCCGCCTGACCGGCAGCACCAGCAACCCCACCTGGTACGCCGAGGCGCTCGCCGCCACCCCGGCCGCGTTCTGCATCGTCGGTGGCCCCGAGCTCCTCGAAGCCGCGCGCCTCCTCGCCCAGCGCCTGCAGGCCGCCACCGCCCCGGCGCCGCCTTCGGGTGGCACTCGCTAGCGGCGCCCCACCCAGACGGTGCGCACGGCCCGGATCACCAGGTCGTCGCGGCTGGGTGCGCTGGCCGCGGCCTCCTCCAGGGCGGCAAGGTCGGCCGGGCCGAGGCGGTCCTGCAGCCCGTGCTGCCAGCGCTGCAGCGAAACCTGAGCGTAGCGGCCCGCGGCGGCTGGCAGCGGCGGCGGCAGGCTGATGTCGAACGTGCGCCGGATCTCCACCGTGAAACCGGCCTGGACCAGCCGGGCGCCCCAGTCTTCGTCCATATGCAACCCGGCCTCGGCCCGGATCTCCGCCATCGCGGCCTGGGCACGGTCCTCCAGGGCCGCACCGTCCTCGTCCGGGAGGAATCGCGGGAAGGAGTCCATCTCGTTGATTACCAGCATGCCGCCCGGCCGCAGCACCGCGTGAGCCTCAGCCAGGGCGTGACCGGGGTCGGCCACGTGGTGCAGCGAGTTGGCCGCCCAGACCAGATCGGCTGGGCCGAGAGCCGGCCAGGGCTGGTCCAGGTCGGCCTGGACCGTGCGGACCCGGCCGGCGGCATCGGCCGCTTCGGCTTTACGTTTGATGTGCCCGAGCATGTCCTTGTCGATGTCGACCGCGATGACCTCGGCGTCCGGCAGCTGCCGGGCCAGCGCCATCGTGGCGACACCGGTGCCCGCGCCCAGGTCGATGACGCGAGGCCGGCCCGGGACCAGCGAGGCGACCCAGGTGATCACCTCTCGGTGATGCTCATGCAGCACCTCGGCGTCGAGGTCGATCATCTCGGCCAGGCCGGAGTGGTCACCAGCAGGGTGGTCACCAGCAGGGTGGTCACCAGCAGGGTGGTCACCAGCAGGGTGGCCAGCAGGTGGCCGGCAGCAGGGTGGCCGAGGCCAGAGTGGCCGGCCGCAGAGTGATCATGATGGGTGTGCGCGGGATGGCTCATGCTTCAACGGTACCCACGTCTTGCCGTATTGACATACCATCTTGCGTATGAAGCAAGACGGCGACCTTGATGCCCTGGTCCGGCAGCGCATTCGGAGCCTGCGGACGGCCCGCGGCTGGTCGCTGGACGAGCTGGCGGCCCGAAGCTACCTGAGCCCGTCCACGCTCAGCCGGCTCGAGACCGGCCACCGGCGCATCGCCCTGGACCAGCTCACGCCGATCGCCCGGGCGCTGGGCATCACCCTGGATCAGCTGGTGGAGTCCGGTGACGACGCCGACGTGGTGATCCGCCCGGTCACGGACGAGGCGCGCGGCACCACGACCTGGCTGCTGTCGCGTCCCGGCGCACCCGGCGGCGTTACCGTGGCCAAGATGCGCGTCGACCGCCCGGTTCCCTCCCGGCTGCGGGTTCACCCCGGCCACGACTGGTTCACGGTGCTGTCCGGCACCATCGTGCTGCGGCTCGGCGAGCGGACGATCCTGGTCCGGGCGGGCGAGGCCGCCGAGTTCTCGACCATGGTGCCGCACGCCTTCGGCTCACAAGATGGCCCGGCCGAGGTGCTGACCATCCTCGACCAGGACGGCCAGCGCACCCACCTCGGCCCGGCCGAAGCCGATGCTCAAGACAGCTGATCAGCTACCGTTGCCTGCGGGCGAGCCATGCCGCCAGGGATCGATCACGACGATTCCTGTCTCGGTGAAGTCGCGAGTATTACGGGTGGCCAGCGTGGCGCCGCGGGCGCGGCAGATGGCGGCTATCTGGGCACTGAAGCCGTCAATGGGCAAACCGAGACGATCGCGGCTGGCGACGATCGTGGCATACCAGTTCGCCGCATCGGCGTCGAACGGCTGGATGTGGTCGCTGAACGCGGTGAACACCTCGGCCGCCGCGGCAAGCAAGCTGTCCTTCCGGCGTCCAGCGGGCATCCGCTCGAGTCCATACCGGATCTCGGCGACGGTGACTGCCGTTGTGCTGAGCTCACCTCGTGTCTGCGCGCTGGCCCACTCCCTGATCTGATGGGCTGGCGAGGGACGCATCAGCTCGGAGACGACGTTGGTGTCGACGACGATCACTAATCGAACTCCGGCGACCGTGGCTGGGTCACGCGCGGGGGGGAGTTCGATCTCGACGCCGCCTAGCTCACCAAACCGGTCCATGATCGCCTGTAGCAGACCCGGCGCCTCGTCCGGCTCGGTGACGGCATCGGTGAGGATGGCGCGGATCTCCGCCTCCATCGACCGGCCGTGACGCGCAGCCCGGACGCGGAGTCTTTCTTTCACCCCATCGTCGAGGTTGCGGATGCTCAGTGCTGCTATCGGGAGCTGCCATCGGGACACCCCTTGCTATCAATGCTAGCAAAGATTTCGTCACGGTACCGGCTGCGACACTAGGATGACCGGACGGAGACACCATGAGCCTCGACGACATTACGGCGGAGGTCGCTCGCGTGAACCTCCGGGCTGACTGCGCTCGCTGCTTCGCCCTGTGCTGCGTGATCCCGGCGTTCGCCGCATCGGCCGACTTCGCCATCGACAAGCCAGCCGGCCAGCCCTGCCCGAACCTGCGGGCCAACTTCAGCTGCGGCATTCACACCGAGCTCCGCCCGCGCGGCTTCCCCGGCTGCGCGGTCTACGACTGCTTCGGCGCCGGCCAGCAGGTCAGCCAGGTCACCTTCGCGGGCCGCGACTGGCGCCAGCATCCGGAGCTGGCCACCCAGATGTTCCGTGTCTTCCCGGTCATGCGTCAGCTGCACGAACTGCTCTGGTACCTGACCGCTGCGCTGGCCCTGCCGGCGGCCCGTCCGTTGCGCGATGACCTGCGCCGCGCCATCGCCGCCACCCAGGCGCTGACCCAGAGCCCGGCCGCCACGCTGGAAACCATGGACGCCGGACCGCACCGCGACCACGTCAACGCGTTGCTGGTCCGGGTGAGCGAGCTCGTTCGGTCCCAGATCCCTGGCCGCAGGCCGGATCACCGGGGCGCGGATCTGGTCGGCGCCCGGCTGGCCGGCGCCGACCTGCGCGGTGCCAGCCTGCGGGGTGCTCTGCTCATCGGCGCCGACCTGCGCAGCGCCGACCTCACCCTGGCCGACCTCACCGGCGCGGACCTGCGCGCCGCCGACCTGCGCAGTGCCCGCCTGGCCGGGACCCTGTTCCTTACCCAGTCCCAGCTCGACGCAGCCGTCGGCGACGCCACCACCAAGCTCCCGGCCCAGCTCACTCGCCCGGCACACTGGACACCCAGATGATCTGGGCGATCCTGTCCGGCGTTGTCTTCCTGCTCATCGGCCGGGCGCAGCGATTTCCGGTAGCACGATGAGTGCCATGCTCGCTGTCCGCCGATTCGAGGCGGGAGACGCTCACGCCGCCACCGCCATTATCCGGGGCCTGCCGGACTACTTCACCGACGACGTGCCCGCCAAGCTCGGCCACGACGCCGCCAGCCACGAGGCCTGGGTCCTCGCCGACTCAGAGAAAATCGCGGGCATCGCCGTCGCCGCGAGAAAATCACCCGGCGGAGCAGAAATCCTGTGGCTGGCCGTCGATGCCGCCCGGCGCGGCCAAGGGCACGGGACCAGGCTGCTCGGCCACGTCCTGGACCACCTGGCCGCCACCGGGATCAGCGTCGTGGAGGTCAAGACCCTGGACCGTTCGGCCGGCTATGAGCCCTACGAGGCCACCCGGGCCTTCTGGGAGCGCAACGGCTTCGTTTACCTCGACATGATCGACCCGCTGCCTGGCTGGCAGCCCGGCAACCCAGCGGCGATATACGTCGCCGCGCTCCGCCCGACACGGCTGGCCCACCGATGACTTTCCCGGCTCCGCTGAGTCCCCCTATGTACAGGGGCGCCGAAGTGGCAGCCTGACGAGGGGAAGGAGCGCACATGGCAAGCAGTGTGATAGCTGACATCTTCGTCTCGGCCGACGGGTGGGCCGGGTCGGACGGGCTGCCTGGATACTTCGGCTATCTGGGCCCAGAACTCCAGGAATGGATCCTGGACGAGCTGGCCGCACCGCAGCTCGTGGTCATGGGGCGGCGTACCTACCAGGCCCTGGCGGGGCTCCCGGAGGAGGCACATGGCAAGTCCTGGGACCGGACAGCCGAGCTGGACAAGGTCGTGTTCTCCCGCACCTTGACCCACGCGGCCTGGCCCAACACGCGGATCTGCGGCCGGGACCTTGCCGACGAAGTCCGGGACCTGAAGGCCGGCGGCACCCTCCCCTTGCGCACCTGGGGAAGCCTGTCCCTGGTTCGGCAGCTGCTCGCAGCGGGCTTGGTGGACCGGCTGCGGCTGATGACCTTTCCGCTGCTGGCCGGGCCGTCTGGGCGTGACGCGGCCTTCGCCGGCGTGGCAGCCGCCGATCTTGAGCTGACCGGTCACCGGGTACTGGATGGCCGGGTGCTCCTGGTGGAGTACCGGCCAACTGGCAACGACATCCCACGTGCCTGATGTGAGCCAAGGCGGGGTAACGACCCTCAGCCCAGCGCGTCCAGCGCGGCCAGGATGTCGTCCGGCTCGGCCCGCTTGGTGTAGTCCGTGTCCATGAACGCCCACCGGATGACGCCGTCCGCTTCGATCACGAACGTGGCCGGCAGCGGCAGGGTGCGGGCGTGCCCGCCGTTGACCCGCTGCAGGTCGAAGCCGATCTGGCCGTACAGCGCCGCTAGCTCCCCGGACAGGTCGAACGCAATGCCGTACTGCTTGGCCACAACCGAACCGATGTCACTGAGCACCTCGAAGCTCAGCTCGTGCTTCTCGGCCAGCGACAGCGACTCGTCCGGGACCTGTGGCGACACCGCCACCAGCGCTGCTCCCCGCGCCCTGATGGCCTCGTGGTGCTGCTGCAGCGCCCGCAGCGCGAGGTTGCAGTACGGGCACCAGGCCCCCCGGTAGAACGTCAGCACCACCGGCCCCCCGGCCAGCAGCTCGTCGAGCGCGACCCGGCTCCCGGTGGCCGACGGCAGGGTGAACCCCGGCGCCCGGTCCCCGGCTCCGAGCGCGTCCCGGTCCATCCCGGTCGCGGCCAGTTCCGCCGAGTTCGCCTCGATGATGGCGCGCGCCTCCGCCGGCCACACCCGCCGGCCCTCCTCGTACAGGGCGGTCAGCTCGTCCCGCAGGCTCATGCCGTGCTCCTTTCTTGGAATGACCGTTCCAACTTAACTCGCCAGAAGCCCGGCCCGCAAGGTATCTTGGAATAGTCATTTCAAGTTGTCTGCTGAGGGGCTCATGGCTGACATCAAGCACTTCGACCCAGATACCGCACTGGAGCGGGCTGAGGAACTTTTCTGGCGGAACGGAGCTGCCACCACCTCCATCCAGGACGTGGCCAGCACCACCGGGCTGAACCGCTCGAGCCTGTACGCCACGTTCGGCGGCAAGCGCGAGCTCTACCTGGCCGCGCTGCGCCGCTACGTGCACCAGCGGGCCGAGCCCGCCGCCCGTCTTCTCGCCGACGCCGACGACGGCCTGGCCGCCATCGAGGCGTTCTTCACCGGGCTGATCGAGGTCCGCACCAGCGGCCCGTTCGCCGGCTGGGGCTGCATGATCGTCAACGCGCACACCGGCGCCGAGCGGGCCGACCCCGCCGTCCAGGCGCTGCTGGACGGGTATCACCAAACGCTGATCGGCGCCTTCGCCGCGGCTCTGGACACCGCCCGCCGCCGTGGCGACCTGGCTCCCAGCGCCATCACCGAAGGCCCTACCATCCAAGGCCCTGCCATCCAATAAACAAGGCCCTGCCGAGATGCTCGCCCTGCTGGCATACGGCGTCAATCTGCGCTCCCGAGCCGGCGGGGACGCCGCCACTCTGCTCCGCACCGTATCCGCCGCCCTGGCCCCGCTCCGGGCTCCTTCCCCGGCCTGAAACCTCCCGCCCCGCGCCGGGCCCCTGCCCCGGCCGGAAACCCCAACCCCGGCAGAATGATGTCCGTGCCCATCCCCGTCCTGCTCGACTGCGACCCCGGCCACGACGATGCCCTGGCCATCATCCTGGCCGCGGCGAACCCGGCCATCGACCTGCTCGGTATCACCACTGTGGCCGGCAACCAGACGCTGGCCAAGACCACCCTGAACGCCCGCCGCGTCTGCACCGCGGCCGGCATCACCACGGTGCCCATCGCCGCCGGCCGCGACCGCCCGCTGCACGGTTCACTGAAGGTCGGGAAGAACATCCACGGCGAGACCGGACTGGACGGCCCCGCCTTCGGCGAACCCACCGTGCCGGTCCAGCCCGTCGGCGCCGTCGAGTTCATCCGCCAGACCCTGCTCGGCCATGGTGAGCCGGTCACTCTCATCGCCACCGGCCCGCTCACCAACGTGGCCGCGCTGCTGCTGGCCCATCCCGAGATCACTGCGCACATCCGCGAGATCGTGGTGATGGGCGGCTCGACCGGCCGCGGCAACAGCTCGCCATACGCCGAGTTCAACGTCTGGGCCGACCCCGAGGCCGCCGGCATCGTGCTGAACAGCGGCCTGCCGTTCACCCTGTGCGGGCTCAACGTCACCCACCAGGCCCTGGCCACCCCGGATGTGCTGGACCGGATCGCCGCGCTGGGCACGCCGCTGGCCCGGGTCTGCGTCGACCTGCTCACCTTCTTCGCCGCGAGCTACCGGCAGGTGTTCGGTTTCGAGGCGCCACCGCTGCACGACCCGGTCGCGGTGGCCCGCGTCATCGACCCGGCCGTCGTCACCACGGTGGAAGCGAACGTTGCCGTAGAGCTAGCCAGCCCCCTAACCCGCGGCGCCACAGTGGTCGACCTGCACCACGTCACCGGCCGCGCCCCAAACGCCCAGGTCGCCATCGCCCTGGACACCACCCGCTTCTGGGACCTGATAATCACCGCCATCGCCACCCTCGCCTAACCCCAGCACTCCCTCGCCCCGTCCCTCGCCCCTCGTCCCTCGCCCCCGCTTCGCGCCCCCCACCTAGGTCGGTGGCTCCCCGACCACTTACTTGCATGGTCGGTGGGCCCCCGACCCATCGCGGCGCTGAAGGCCCCACTTAGGTCGGTGGCTCCCCGACCACTTTCTTGGGTGGTCGGTGGGCCACCGACACCTAACCGCCGTGCCCGGCCTCGCCCGCCGAGCCGAGCGTGCCGGCCCTGACAGGCGACTTATCCTGTCGGGATGCCCAGCTTGGACGGGAAAGTCGCCCTGGTTACTGGTGGCGGCACCGGCATCGGTGCGGCCGTCGCCGTGGCGTTCGCTAGGGCCGGAGCTCGCGCAGCGATAACCGGGCGGCGGGCAGGCCCGCTCGAGCAGACGGCCGGGCAGATCGTGGCCACGGGCGGCACAGCGCTGACCGTACCCGCCGACGTCGGCGATCTCGATGCGATGAGCGGCGCGGTAAGCACGGTGCTGGACCGCTTCGGCCAGCTGGACATCGTGGTCGCCAACGCGGGCGTCATGCCGCTGGACCGCCCGGTGCTTGAGTATGCGCCGGGGGACTGGCAGCAGGTCCTGGACACCAACCTGACCGGAGTCTGGAACACCGCCCGGGCGGCCGTCCCGGCGCTGACCGCTACGGGCGGCGGATCGCTCATCGTCGTGGGCTCCGGGATGGCCCGGGTAAGCGCGGGCGGCGCCGGTCCGTACGCCGTGGCCAAGGCCGGCGCCAGCGCGCTGGTGCGCGTGCTCGCGGCCGAGCTGCGCGGGTCCCGCATCGCCGTGAACGAGCTGGTCCCGGGCCCGACCCGCACCCCCGGCGCGGGCGGCGGCACGCACGGCGACGAACTCGAACGCCGCTGGCGGCAGCGCGGCGAATGGCTGAAGAACCCGGACGAGGTCGCGCGGCTTGCGCTGTTCGTCGCCTGCCTGCCGCCAGACGGCCCCACCGGCCAGGTGTTCAGCCTGGCGGGACGGCTCCTGTAAGCGACCGTCCCAGGGGCCGCGGCTGGTGATCGCGTCGTCGTTGAGCTCGATACCGAACCCGGGGCGCCGGGGGAGGGGGAAGGCCCCGCCCGCTGGCTCGGGCGGCGCAGCCTCGAAGCGATGCCGGCCTGGTGCGATGCGGTAGAGGTACTCGGTCATCGGGCAGGTCCCTGGTGACTGGCTGGCCACCACGTGGATAGCCGCGTGCAGGCCGTGCCCGTGCGGGATGACCGGCACGCCGAAGGTCTCGGCCAGGGTGGCGATCCGGGTCAGCTCGGTGACCCCGCCACACCATTCGGGATCGGCCTGCACCACGGTGAGCAGCCGCTGGCTCAGGAACGGCAGCACGTCCTGCCGGTCGTACAGGTGTTCGCCGGCGGCCAGCGGGATCGTGGTCTTGTCCCGCAGCGCGGCGAAGGCATCAACCTGGGCGGGTGCGAACGGCTCCTCCAGCCAGGCCGGCCGGATGGCCGCCACCTGCTGGCACCAGCTGATTGCGTACGGCAGGTCCCAGCTCATGAACGCGTCGAACATCACCGGGACATCAGGGCCAACCGCGTCCCGGACCGTCTCGGCCAGCGTGATGTTGGCCCGCAACCCCGCCGCCCCGCTGCCCGGTCCGTGAGCCGGGAACCACTTCTGTCCCGCGAACCCCGCCTCGGCCAGCTCCCGGGCCAGCGCGCGGACCGTGCCAGTGTCGTGGGGCGCGCCGAGGGTGCTGACGTAGGCCGGCACGCTCGCCCGGCCGGAGCCGCCCAGCAACTGCCAGACCGGCGCGTCGAAGGCCCGGCCGCGCAGGTCCCAGAGCGCGTTATCGGCCGCGCTGATGGCCAGCTTGAGATGGCCGTGACGGGAGTGCCGGTCTAGCCGCTGCATCTTGTCCCACAGCGTGGCCCCGGCCAAAGCATCCTGGCCGACCAGGAACGGCGCCAGGATCTGGGTCAGCGGCCACGCCGCCGCCGGGTCCACCGGGCCGTACAGTCCCTCCGGCCCCTGCCGGGTGGTGATCCTGACGTACAGGGCCTCCACCGTCTGCGCCGGGTCCGGCTCGCCCGGCACCGCGGCCGGCTCGCGGTAAACGTTCAGCGGCACGACCTGCCACTGCACCGGGTACGGGAACCGCCCGGCTGGCCCCCGCACCGCCTCCACCCGGACCGCGGCGATCGTCAGCTCACGCACGCCGCCGGTTTACCACAGCCGGCGTTCCCGCGGAAACATTGGCGGCCCGCAGCCCTACGCCGGGCAACGCGGGCAGGATGGAAGCGTGGACGTTCTGAGCAGCCGGATCCTGCTGCGCCCCAGCGACCTGGACCGTAGCCGCCGCTTCTACCGCGATGTCCTGGGGCTCGCCGTCTACCGCGAGTTCGGGGCGCCGGACGACCCCAGCCTGGTGTTCTTCCTCGGTGCGGGCTTTCTCGAGGTCTCCGGGCACGCACCTGGCCCGGCCGGGCGGTCGGTGATGATCTGGATCCAGGTGCGCGACGTCCAGGCGGAGCATGCCCGGCTGACGGCGGCCGGAGTGGCCATCGCGCGGGAGCCGGTGGTCGAGCCGTGGGGACTAGCCGAGATGTGGATCGAGGACCCCGACGGCGTCCGGATCGTGCTGGTGGAGGTGCCCGCCGATCACCCGCTGCGCCGTGACCCGCGCTCCGCGCCGCCCCGCTGAGTGCCCGGATGTAACGTCGGAGCATGGTGTTCTGGCAGCTGACCATCGATGCGAACGACCCGGCCCGGCTGGCGCGATTCTGGGCCCGGGCGCTGGGCTACCAGCCGGCGCCGCCGGCCGAGCCGGAGACGACCTGGCACCGGCACTACCGCGCCCGGCTGGGCGCCGAAGCGGCCTTCGCCGACCGCATCTTCGACCCAGACGGGCTCCGCCCGCCGGTCTGGTTCCAGCAGGTGCCGGAGGGCAAGGCAGGTAAGAACCGCCTGCACCTCGATCTGTACCCCACAGGCCGTGACAACACCCTGCCGGGGGAGCGCCGGATCGAAATCGTCGAGGCGAAGGTAGCCGAACTCACCGGGCTGGGAGCGAGCGTGCATCAGCGCTTCCGCGACGACGACCCTGCCGATCCCGGCTACTACGTGGTCATGCGTGACCCCGAGGGCAACGAGTTCTGCGTCAGCTGAACCGGCGCGCCGGGCCAGGTGACCGGTAAGTGTATTTGTACGGCCGCACCGGCCTCCGTACAGGGTAAAGCGGCCGGGGCCGAGAGGGTCGTGGCCGACCGGCAGAAGATCCGGCCTGGGGGTCGTCATGGCTGAAGTCGCCTGTTTCTGCGGCTGTTTGTACTCGTTTTACGATGACACCGGCGCCTGCCCCGACTGCGGGGAAGTCGTCACCCTGAGAACCCAACTCGTCCCCGCCAGCACGGTTCCGGCCAGCACGGTTCCGGCCAGCACGGTCCCGGCGATTACCGTCTGGAACCAGGCGGAGCCTGCCCGGGATCAGGCGGAGCCTGCCCAGGACCAGGCGGAGACTGCCCGGGACAACGACGCGGACACCGTCCCGCGAGCGTCGTTCATCCCGATGGTCTAGGCGCGGACCGTTCCCGCGCTGTCGAAGGTCATCGCCCGCTGCAGCGCGGCGGCCCGCAGGGCCGGCGGATCTCCACGGGACCGCCGAGCGGGCTGGCGTTGATGCTGGCCTGGGCGGCCTCTTCCACGACCCCGCCCACCATGATGGCCAGCTCCGGGGTGCGGTGGAAGACCAGCACGCCGTGGTTGGCCAGCAGGACAGCCGGGACGCCTGGCCGAACGGCCGAACGGATGTTGGCGACAGCCTCGGCTGACCCACGCGGCCCGTATCCGGCTACCGGCACGCCGTCGGCCAGCCCGAACATGGCCAGCGCCTCGATCCAGCAGCCGATCGGACGCTGCGCCACCGCGTATGCGGTCGCGTATGGCGAGTGGGTATGCAGGACGCAGCCGACCTCGGGGTGGTCAACGTACATCGCCGTGTGCATGGCGACGACCGCCCCCTGGATCGGCGGCAGCTCGCCCTCCAGCAACGTCCCGTCCAGGCCCACTCGCACGACCGCCGAGGCGGGATGGTCGCGCAGCGAGGGACCCGCCGTGAAGTACATCTCCTCCGCCCCCGGCACCCGCACGCTGACGTTGCCGTGCCCGTTCGCGGATATAGCCCCGCTGGCCACGACCCGCGCCGCGATGCCGGCTACCTGCCCGGCCAGATCCTTATCCATGACACCCTCCCAGCTGCCAGCCCAGCTTGCCGGTACGACAAGGACTCTGGCAGCGGCTGGGGCCATGGTCAAGCCCACTGCCGGCCAGGGCGGCGGTCAGCCTGCAGCCGGATAAATGATCAGCCCGCAGCCGGATAAACGGTCAGCCCGCAGCCGGGTAGACCAGCGGGTTCAGGGCCGGGTCCGCGAGCCGCTCCCCGGCACCGATCCGGGCCGCCTCCTCGGCGGTATAGACGTCCTGCTGCCCGTTGAAGGTCGCGCCGTCCGGCATGTAGGCGATGGTCATGGCGAACCGCTGCCGCGGCGTCATGTTGGCCCCGGCGCCATGCGCGGTCAGCCCGTTGTGCACCACCGCGCTGCCCGCCGGCACCGGGCAGAAGACCGGCTCGACGTCCTTCCACTGCGGGTAGACCTCGAACAGCGCGCCCAGCTCAGGCCCGATGTCCGCGTTGTCGAAGCGCTGCTCCCGCTGCGAGCCCGGGATGTACCCCAGGCAGCCGTTCTGCAAGGTGGCGTCGTCCATCGCGATCCAGATGGTCAGCGCGTCCGGGGAGGTGAACGCCCAGAACGGCACGTCCACATGGAACGCCGTCGGGTTGGCGTACGGCTCCTTGACCAGTGCCTGATCCAGGTAGACGCGCACCCCCGCGGAGCCGGACAGTTCCGCCGCGATCCGGCCCAGCCCCGGGCTCAGCACCAGCGGCCGGACCGCCTCGTCGGTCTTCCACAGGTTGATCTTCTGGGTGAAGACCCGGTCGTAGTACTCGTGCTCGGTATGGAAGAACTCCGCGTACTGCGTCCCCCGCTCCGGCAGCCGTCCTTCGCGCTGGCCCACCGCCTGGCCCAGCGTCGCCCGCCAGGCCGCTACCTCACCCGGGTCCAGCACGTCCCGCAGCACCACGAACCCGTCCCGCCGGTACTGCTCGATCTCCCCGGCAGTCGCATACCCGCGCATTCCGGCCCCGCGCTAGTGGAGCCGGTGCGTCGTCGGTAGAGGTGGCACCGGGATCTTCCGTGCGGCCAGCCCGGCCTCGATGGCGGACACCACCGACTCGACCACCTTGACCCGGGCCCACCGCTTGTCCTCGGCCTCGACCAGCGTCCACGGCGCGTGCGGATGTGAGGTCTTGGCCAGCATGTCCTCGACGGCCACGTCGTACTGCTTGCGCTTCTCCCGGTTCCGCCAGTCCTCGTCGGTCAGCTTCCACGCCTTCAGCGGGTCTACTTCCCGCGCCTTGAACCGCTTGAGCTGCTCGGCCGGCGACAGGTGCAGCCAGAACTTGACGAGGATCATGCCCTCGTCGGCCAGCGTCTGCTCGAAGCCGACGATCTCGCCGTAGGCCCGCCGCCACTGCTCCTCGGTGGCGAACCCCTCGACCCGCTCGACCAGGACCCGGCCGTACCAGGACCGGTCCAGCACGGCCATGCCGCCCCAGCCGGGCAGGGCGGGCCAGAATCGCCACAGGAAGTGGTGCCGCTTCTCGTCGTAGCTCGGCGCGCCGTACGACGCCACCCGGACGTGCCGCGGGTCAAGCGGTGCTACCAGCCGCTTGATCGCCCCGCCCTTGCCGGACGCGTCCCAGCCTTCGAAGACCACGCAGACCGGCGGCCCGATCTTCGGATCCTCGCCGGTCAGGCCGCCGAGCAGCAGCCGCAGCTGCAGCAGCCGCTCCTGGGCGGCGAGTAGCCGCTCGTTCTCCTGGGCGCGGGTGAGCTTGAGGCTGAGGTCCAGCCCAGCCAGCGTTCCGTGCTTCTTCGACATCTACCCTGCCTCCTGCCCCCATGTTCTCAGCTGTGCGTCAGCGCGGCCAGGTAGCTGGCCGAGGCAGCGTAGGCTCGCTCGATGCTCGCGGAGACCTTGCCCTTGTCCCGGTACCGGAACTGCTTGAGCCCGGGCGCCACCGGATTGCCGCCGGCCGGCAGCACGTGCACCTGGACGCTTTCCGGCAGCGCCGACATCTCCTCGTGGAACCGGTGCCGCCGCGCGATCTCGAACGCGACCAGGCCTACCTCCCACGGCCGGGTCGGCACCGCGAGCGGGCTCTCGATCCGCCCCACGTGCAGCACGTACACCACGGTGGCGCCGAGCGCCACGGCCCGGCCGACCGGGATCGAATGCACCAGCCCGCCGTCGAAGTAGTGCTGGCCGTCGACCTCGACCGGCGGCAGCAACCCCGGCACGGCGCAGGACGCGATCACCGCCGGGACCACCGGCCCGGTGGAGAACCAGCGCGCGCTGGCGTGCTCGATGCTGGCCGCCACGCACTGGAACGGCAGCTCGAGATCGGCGAAATCCGGCCCCGGCAGTGCCTCGGCCAGCATCCGGCGCAGCGGCTCGATCGAGTGCAGATGTGTCCCCGAACGGACCAGCCGCGCCGTCCGGCTCCAGATCTTCTCGCTGAACGCCAGCCGGAGCTCATCGCCCTGCCACATCCGGCCCAGCCGGTCGGCCGCACCCGCCGGATCGGCCGCCACCAGTACCCCGTTGATCGCGCCGATGGACGTGCCGATCACCAGGTCGGGCCGGATGCCGGCCTCTGACAGCGCCCGGAGCATGCCGACCTCGTGCGCGCCGAGCAACCCCCCGCCACCGAGGACAAACGCAGTGGTCATGCCCAACAGGCTAACCAGCTCGCCCGGCTTTAACCGCCCGGGTCAGTGCGGCAGGTCAGAAAGCGTTGTCACCGTCGACGTCCCGGCCGTCGCCGAGCCATCGGCCGACGTGCAGGCCGGCAGGTAGGAGTTCGCGCCGGGCAGCCGCGCGGAGATGGTCACGCTTCCCGAACCGCCCGGCGGGCTCACCCGCAGGCGCGTGTACGGCGCCGGGCAGCTGGTGCTGCTTCCGGCCGGCTTGTCGTCGGCGGCCACGATCGCGTAGGCGGAATCTCCCGGCTTAAGGATCACCGTAGGTGGCGGGGAACTGTAGCGCCACGCGCCGTACATGCTCGATTGCATGTGCCGCAGCGACGTGGTCTGGCCCGCCGCCGTCAGCCCGGTCACGGCAGGCCAGCCGCTCATCCGGCACGGGGTGCTGCCGCTGTTGGTGAACTCCAGGTAGCCGCCGGCCTGGCCGGCCAGGGCACCGGTGTGGGTCAGGCTTATCTTCAGCTGAGCCGCGTCGCAGGAACTACTGGCCGACGCGGAACCACTGGCCGACGCTGAACCGGCCGACGGTGAAGCCGTGGACGGCGTCCCACTAGACGGTGAAGCCGCGGACGGTGAACTCGCCGACGGCGAGGCCGTGCTCGGGGACGATGCCGCCGCGGGCGCGTTCTGGCTGGCGCACCCGGCGGTAGCCAGCCCGCAAGCCGCTATGGTCAGGACACCAAAGGCGATCGTGCGCGGATCACGGACGACGTGAGACCTCATAGCCTCTCCCTGCATCAGCTAGCGTGATGGCCCGGGCGGGCCAGTTCGCGTCGGGCGCCGCGACATCACGCAGCGCGGTATGGACGGCGAGCCGGGTGCCATGCGCCGCCCGGCGGACCTGGAACACCGCAGCCCGGCTGCCCTCGTCGGCGGGCACCGTGAACCAGAATTCATCCGTGCAGCCGGTCCGCCGATACCGGACCACGGGGCCGAACGGGCCCGCCGATCCCGCCATCGCCGCAAATGCATCGTGGCTGGCCAGCGCGCGGAGCGTGGCCGATGTCTGACGCCACAGCGGCCTGCGGCACCTCGGAGTGCGCATCAGGTCCGGCGTGCTCAGCAGCAACAGGACCGCCAAGCCGGCCGCAAGACCGCCAGCGAACCACCAGGACTGGCGCGGCGGCTCCGCCATCCCGGCGCTGACCACCGCGTACGCGACGCCGGTGCCGAGCAGCATCCCGCCCCGCGCTATCGCCCGCCAGCCCGGCGCCGCGCCTTCGCTGGCCGACGCTCCGCTCGCCGACGATGGCCGCCACCGGATGCACCCGCAGTCGCCGGGAACCTTCTTGACCCGCACATATCCGAGCAAAGCACAAAACACCGCTCCGAGGCAGGCCAGGGCGACGCCGCCGGGTACACCGAACCTGCCGCTGCACACCACGCCGCCGACCGCGCATTCCGCCCCGCCGGCGGCAAGCCCGAACAGCCTCCACTGGCGCCGCGGCACCCGCAGGGCCGTCCTGATGGCGGTCATGTCCTGCCGCCCGCGTGCGCCGCGGTACAGCTTGCCCGCGCCGGCCACGACGAGAACCACGCCGCCGCTGGCGGCGCACCCCGCTATGACCGACGCAGTTATGACCGACGCAGCGGCCTGGCTGATATCACTCATCCCCGCTGCTCGCTAAGGCCTCGATTTGAGGAAAAAACAGTGGTCGGCGTACGAGAAGTTGGGAGCGCTGAGATCGAGATCGACGTTGGCCGAGAAGTGGCACGCGTTCTGCTCGCCAAACTGCCAGAGCCGGGTGGGTACCGTGCCGCATACATCCGCCCGCCACTTCGGCGGCTTGCTCACGGTCCCGCAGGGTTCGGGTTCACTTGACCAGACGGCGATGGGGATGTTCTTGCCCTTTGCCTTGGCAATGGTCGTGCAGTTCGGGTACGGCGAATACGGATCACAGTAGAGCGCGGGATACAGCGGGTAGGTGCCCTGCCCGGCGAAGTTGTACTCCGCCAGATAACCCGCCCACGCATCCCAGTACGCCAGGCTGAGCGACGTCGAGTACTCCTGGTCGAGCCAGCAGTAGAGCTGGTTGTTGGTCGGCAGCTCGAGCGGGTGCACGCTCCGGTAGGCGATGAGCAATGCCGCCGCGAAGGCCTGGGCGTCGGCATGCCCCTCGGCGGCGGAACCGCCCAGCCGCGACTGGTTGGGCGCGGAAATGCAGCCGATGAAGCCGGCGCCGCTGTCCCAGGCGCCCCGGCTTTCGTCTATGCCCCCGTTCTCGAACAGGTCAGCGGCCGGCGACGGGTTGAAATAGCGGATCCAGTAAGCGGGTTTCGCGCCGAATTCACTATGGGCCGACCCGTAGGTCTCCTGGATCGGGCCGGCCGTGTCGTATCCGGTCATTGCGGCTGTTCCTCCATCAAGGGGACCTGGGTGCGGGAAGCTGAGCGGTCAGAAGATCGCCGACACGTACAGGTTCGTGTCGGCCGTTCCGAGCGGGCTGAGGTCGGGGGCGAAGAACGCGAGCCGGGGATTTTCTGGGTTGACCGCGAGCAGGGTCCCGCCGGGCATCTGATGAAGCCCGTTGTAGTGGCTGCCCTCGCTGTAGGAGGCGGTCAGCTTGCCGGAACTCACCTCGTAGGCATGCAGGCCACCGCTGGCAGCCGGGCCGAGGACATACAGCGTGTCGCCCTCGGCCGACAGCACCGCCTTGCTCCACGGAGCACCGAGTGGTGTCGCGGGCGGCGAAAACTGAACCTGGGCCTTCGCCCGGAACGAGTCCGCCGGGTCAGCCACCACGGCGACGCCGGATCCGGGCTTGGTCAGGAAAACGGTGCCGTCCGACCGGGCCTGCATAGTCACGGCACTCGGCCGCGCGCGCACCTTGCTGAACGCGGAGATCCCCACGTCGGCCACGTCCCCGGTTTTGACTGAGCAGACCTGTACCGTGCTGCCCCTGACCAGGCGCGCGATATCGCCGGTCGGCAACGTCACGACCGGCTCCCCGGCCGGCCACGGCGCCGGGCCAGGCACCGACAACCGTGCCTTCCCCGATCCCAGCGGAAACACGCTCAGCCGGGACAGCGTCGCCTGCGCCCGGAGCGCGGCCGAATCGTCCGGCTGTGGCTCCCTGGTCGTCCACAACAGCAATTCCGAGCCATTGGCGGCGGCCGTGGACAACGCCAGTGAGGGCTCGCCGGAAAGGTAAAACGGCCCGGTCATAGACCCGCTGCGCTGATCGAAATAGGCCAGCGCGTGCTGCGATTTCCAGGTGGTCGCGAGCCGGGGCACTGGTTTTCCGGTGTGCGGGTGCACCTTGGCCACCATGCGCTTGGTGGCCGGCGTCGAGATGGCCAGGACCAGGGAGATAGTCGAGGAGTCCGGCGTGAAAACCGGCGTCACCAGAATGTTCGCGTCGGTCGGCACACCTTTCAGCGTCACCGATCCCTGCTTGGCGACCTTTGCCGTCGTCGCATCCAGCAAGGTCAGCGTTACCTTGGCCCCGTCGTGCCCCATCGCCACGGTGGCCACGGCAGTTACAGCCTGGTCGGGAGAGGAAACCGGCGTGGCCGCGAGGTTCACGGCGACCGGCACCGACCCGCGCGAGGACAGGGTGACCGCGGCAGGCCTGACCGTTGCCGCCTTCGTCGTCGCCTGGGCCGCCGGGTACGTCGCGGCCGCCAGTGATCCACTGGCCTGGTCGCTATCTGGCGTGCCGTAAACGAAGGTGTACCGGGCGGAGGTTCCGCTGGATGCTGCCGCCCGGGCCGACCGTCCGCCCAGGCTCAGATCCGGCAAAGCCAGTAGCGCGCCGGTCCCGATGCCGCCGGCCAGTACCTGCCGCCGACCGAGTCCGGAGCCGTTTCCGGCTGGGCTGTTTGACCTGCCTGATCTTCCTCGCATTCGCGAACGCATGAACCCCTGCTCCTGACAACTCAGCAAACTAGCGATGTTGAATTTCAGGAGCGCTCTTGCGCGAGTTCAGGGCCGTACAACAATGGGCGTCCCCTTACCCTCAGGTCCTCCGATCAAGGCCTCCCACGCCGGCATTTTTCCGGTTGCGCGCGCTAAGGGCCAGTTGACACGCCGATGTGGCGAATTTCCCTTTTGTTATTACCGGTACCGGCCCCCGCTTAAGGGGCGTCAGCCCGCGAGACCGTCACGCCTTCGGCGTCAGCCGCGGTGTCCGGGCGCACGCCGGAAACGACCGGATCCGGCGCGGCGGCGAGCGGTACGGGTTCGGCTGAGTCCGGGCCAGCAGCCCATGGCCACCATGACCCGCCGTCCGGGTGCCCCGCCGGGTTCGCGACTGCCCGGCGCTGATGCCTCAGCATGGACAGCCATAGCCCGAATCCGAGCAGGAACAGCGCCCAGGGCAGTGCCGCCATGGTCGCGGCGGCGGGCCGGTGAGACAGGCTGACTCCCGCCGCATGCGCCGCCTCTATCAGGCCAATGGCGCCGAGCAGGAAAAAGACGGACAGCCAGGCATAGGCCTGCATCCACCATTCGGCGCCGCGCAGCGCCAAGGCCGACACGCAGGCCACCACGAACACGGCATCCACGATGACCGGGTAAATCCCGGCCACGGTCGGGGAAACCCCGGCGGCCAGCGCGATCTGTCGGGTCCCCGCATAGGACACCAGGAAGGCGCCGACGGCCAGCACCCCGACCCCGACGATCACGATCAGGGCCGCGGCCAGTTGTGACCCGCCGCCGCGACTGGTCGCCTGGACGCGCGGGCTGGCCGCCACGTCACCCTGAACGTCGAGTTGTTCCGCTGCCTCCCGGGGGCCGGGTAGCACTGAAGTGGGTGTCATTCCATCCCCCTTGCGATGTCATCGATCGCGGCGTGCGCCGCGGGTCAGAAGACCACTACCTCGGCTCCGATCGGCAGGTGGTCGTGGTAGTAACGTGCGCTGCCGATGGCCAGGTGGACACAGCCGTGGGAGTGCTTGGTGAGGCTGCCGCCGTGGAAGGCAACCCCGTTGATGAAGAACACCGCCCACGGCATCGGCTCGTTGTATTCGTTGCTCATGTAATTCGGGCCCGCCTTCCATGTGACGTGGAAGGTCCCGCGCGGGGTGGCGTCCGACGTGCCGGGAGTCCCGGGCTCCATCGCGATCGGGCCGTAGCTGATACGGCCGTGTGACTGGAGCCAGGTGAGGTGATCCTCCAGATCCACGCAGGCAGTCGCCGCGGCCGGGCAGGATCTGCGGGCCGCGGGGCTGACCGTCGGCGTCGTGGGGGCCGTGGGACTCGGGGTCACATGCGGGCTGGCCGACGCCAGCGCGAGCGCCGCCAGTGGCCTGGTCTCCTGGCCGGTGACCGATGGCGACATCGCCCGGGCCGTCGCCGTGGGGGCCGCCTCGGTCGCGGCCCCTGCCGCGTGATCCGCCGCCCTGTCCGCCGCCGTCCGATCTGGTGCTGGCCGGCCCACCGCAGCCCCGGCCGACCCGATGCCATGCCAGCCGGCCGCTGTGGTTCCCGCGACGATCAGGACGGCCAGCAAGGCGGCCAGCCGGTATCGTCCCGATGCCATGGTGCAAACCTATACAGAAGTGACCACTGGCAGCGAGGCGACACGTCCGGAATATCTCCCGAAAACCAAACTGGGCAACTTATTCGGTTAACTGCCCGAGCTAGGCCTTGTCTTCAAAGTGGTGTCATAGCCAGTCATTGATGGCGGCGATCTGCGCGGTAGCGTCGCAATAGCCGGCGAGCTTAGCGTGTCTGATGGCCACTGGTCCCGCGCGATCGTCAGGACGTCCGGGTGCCAGTGAGCGTTCCGGATGCCAGGACATGTCCCTCAAGAGCTGACGGCAGATGTCCGGCGTCGCAGGCGAGGTCTCGTCGCCGATGAACTGCCCACAGTGCTTCGCGGGCACGACCTGCCCGTCACCGAAGCGGGGGGAGGTGAGTGCGATGCGGTTCCCGGCCGCCGCGGCTTACCTGGCCCACATGGTGCTGCGTCAGGTCGAATGGTCGCTGCGCCACTACCCTGACGCCCCGGCCACCCGCCGTCACCTGGACCGGGCCGGGCGGTTATGTCCGACATCAGCGACCATCGCGTCCACTGGGACTCCTGGTGGCGCCCGGCGAGGCGCGAGATGATCAAGGCAGCTGACGACACGACTCAGGAGGAACCCAACGTGGCAGAGCACATCGGCCAGTCCGAAGACCGCAACACAACGAACATCCAGTCGCTCCACAACCGGTTTGTCGTCGCCGCCATCGACTTTCACCGCACCAGGGTCTATCCGGTCGTCCAGGGCGACGACGGCCGGCCCGAGAAGGTGCTCGACATAGATCCCGAAGGGCACTCGCGCGAGATCGCCCACAAAGCCGGCAACCCGGACGGAACCTATGAGAACGGCAACCCCGAGTACTGGCGAGAGATCACCGACGCGCTCCGGCCCGCCGCCGCGATCCTCCTCCTGGGGCACGGCAACGGGAAAGCCAATGCCTCGCACCAATGGGTCGCCTACGTAGAAAAGCATGACCATGACGTCGCGGCCAAGGTCGTGGCCGACGTGCGCGCCGACATCGACGACCTCACCACTGGCGACATCCTGGCCCGCGCGCGGCACTACTTCGGCCAGAACCCCGAGCGCTTCCACTGAGGCGACCCGGGCCCGCCAGCTCCTGAACGGGGAGCAGGCGACCGGGCCAGCGGCGAAGCATGGCGGCGAAACGTGGCTGTGGCTACGGATCGCGGTCAGTTACCCTCGAAAGGAACCCCCACCGCGCCCGCCCCGGGAATTCAGATGAGCCTGCCCCGCCGCCAGCAAGAGATTCTTGACCAGATGGAGCGGCTCCTTCATACCGCCGATCCCCGGCTGAGATCGATGTTCGCGGCGTTCCATCGCTCGGTTCAGGTGGAGTCCATGCCGTCCAGCGAGGTCATCGTGGCCCGGTCGCCGCGGCGGATGATGATCCTCTCCGCGGTGGTGGTGCTGGTCCTCGGCCTGCTGGCGTTCTGCATCACGATCACCAACAACGACTGCCCGGGCCTGTCGTCCGACCAGGTCATCGCCACCGCCCAGGCCCGCTACGCCGGCTGCTCCCAGGACACCGACGCCTGGAGCCGCGGCGCCCGCTGACCGGACCCGGCCACGGCCACGGCCACGGTCACACCGCCGTCACGGTGCCTCGCCCGGATCCACCGCCGTCGACCGCGACAACCCGGCCAGCGTCGCCTTGGTGATCCCGCCGTCCACCACGATGTTCTGCCCGGTGATGTAGGACGCCTTCGGCGAGGCCAGGAACATCACCGCATCCGCAACGTCTTCTGCGCTGCCCAGCCGGCCTACGGGCACATGTGCGGTGCGCTGCCGCCGCGCGTCGGGGTCGGCGTAGATCCCCTCGGACATGCCCGCGTCGATCAGGCCCGGCGTCACCGTGTTCACCCGGATCCCGTACCCGGCCCATTCCAGCGCCATCTGCTCGCCCAGCCGGATGATCGCCGCCTTGCTCGCGGTGTACGCCCCCGCGCGCGGTGCCACCGCCACCCCGTTGATGGAGGCCAGGTTGATGATGCACCCCGACCTGGCTTCGCGCATCCGCCGGGCCGCGGCCCGGGCCACCACGAAGGTCCCGGTCAGGTTGACCCGCAGCACGGCCTCCCAGTCCGGCAGCGGCAACTCCAGCAGCGGGCCGAACCGCACGATCCCTGCGCTGCTGACGACCACCTCGGGCGGTTCCGGCAGTGCTGCCATCGCGGTCCCGACCGCCGCTTCATCCGTCACGTCCACACACAGCGACGCCACCGCGGGACCGAGCCGCTCGGCCACCTCGGACACCTTGCCGCCGTCGATATCCCAGGCCGCTACCGAGAACCCCGCCTTGGCGGCGTGCTGGGCGATTACCGCGCCGATGCCGCTCCCCGCGCCCGTCACCACAGCCCACGCCATGCTTCTGCGCTGCCTCCTCTGGCTCATCCTGATCTCGACGTTACTGCGATAACTACTATAAAGGGCCCGATTATGGCCGCCCAGGGCGACCGTCATCCTCATACGACACCGGGCACCCCGGCTCAGCTGCGGATCGACACGCTAGCGGTTAGTGACTAGTCTCCTAACTCATAAAGCCCGAAAGGAAGCGATCGATGCCCGAGCGACTGCTGATCAGCAACGGGACGCTGATTGATGGCACCGGCGCCCCGCCCCGGGCCGCCACGGACGTGCTGACGGACGGGGACCGGATCGTCGCCGTCGGCCCTGACGCCGCCACCCAGGCCGCCCAGTTCAACGGCAGCCTCGAGCGGATCGACGCCACCGGCATGACCGTCATGCCCGGTCTCATCGACGCCCACACCCACCTGAGCTTCGGCGAGCCGACCGGCAATGACGAGCTGTTCTTCCACCGCACCGAGGGGTACAGCTCGATGCTGTCGGTGTACAACGCCCGCAAGGTGCTGCGCGCGGGCGTGACCGGCGTGCTGGACGCCGACTGCCTGTGGAACATCGGCGTCGAGCTGCGGGACGCCATCGACGCCGGCATCGCCGAAGGTCCCCGCATGCGCGCCGGCGGCCAGGCCCTGATGACCTCGGTGGGCGGGACGGCCGGGCGGCTGATCAAGGACGAGGGCGTCACCGCCTACGCCAAGGTAGTGCCGAACCGGGACGCGATCGTGCAGGAGATCCGCCGCCAGATCAAGTACGGCGTGGACTGGATCAAGGTCCACGTGACCGGTCTGATCCCGACCATGAAGGGCCCGGAGGTCAAGGTCTGGTCCTTCGACGAGCTCAAGGCGGTGTGCGACACCGCACACGAGCTGAATACCAAGGTCGTCGGCCACTGCCGCAACTCCGAGAGCACCCGCGAGGCGGCGCTGGCCGGCATGGACCTGATCTACCACTCGTCCTACATGGACGAGCGGGCGCTGGAAGCGGTCATCGACAACGGCTCCGCCCTGTGCCCGACCTTCACCCTGCTCGGCAACCTGGCCGACTACGGGCACCGGGTCGGCTCCGCGCCCGAGCTCGTCGACCTGTTCCGGGCCGAGATCGAGACCACCGGCCAGATGGTGGCGCGGGCGCACCAGGCCGGGGTCAAGGTCCTGGCCGGCTCGGAGACGGGCTTCGCGGTAACCCCGTGCGGCGAGTGGCACGCCCGCGAGCTGGAGCTGCTGGTCCAGTACTCGGGCTTGTCCCCGATGGAGGCCATCGTCGCCGCTACCCGCAACGGCGCGCTGGCCATGCGGATGGAAGACCAGATCGGCACGGTGCAGCCGGGCCGCGCCGCCGATCTGCTGGTGATCGACGGTGACCCGTCCCGGGACGTGCGCATCCTGCAGGACAAGACCAAGATCCGCGAGGTCGTCGCCCGCGGCCGCCGGATCGACTTGGTCACGCCGATCCCCGAGCGGAAGGTCCACCCCGGCGAGCAGGTCCGCTTCCTGGCCGCCTGCCCGCTCACCCAGTCGCTGGCCTTCACCGACGCCCAGCTCCAGGCCCTCTCCCAGGTCTAGCTCCCGGCCTCCACCGCGTCCGCCACCCGCAGCGCCGCCACCCCGTCGGCAAAGGCCGGCACGTCTCCGGCCCCCACGGAACCACCAGCCAGTGTGCCAGCCACCTCCCGGACCAAGACGCCGAACGGGTACCAGGATGGCACCCCCGCCTCCGGTGTCACCAGCGTTTCCAGCCCCGCACCGCCGCCTGCCCCCTGCAGCCGTGCCCCCTGCAGCCTCGCCCCCTCCAACCGCGCTCCCTGCAACCTCGCCCCCTCCAGCCGCGCCCCCTCCAGTCGCGCCCCCTCCAGCCGCACGGGGAAATGCCCGGTATGCCCGTCCGCGCTGGCCACCAGCACGCCCTCGGATCCGTACGCCGCCAGCCGCCACCCGCTCCCGGCCGCCGCCGTCCACGACGTGTGCACCGAGCACACCGCCCCGGCCCCCGGCCCGTCACCGATCACCGCGGTGCAGGCGGCGCTGTCCGCGCTGGAGACCGGCCCGTCGCGACCAGGCCACGCGGGGTCCAGCGTCGCCGTCACCCCGCTGACCCGCGTCAGTTCCCCGAACGCCCAGCGGATCAGGTCCGCGGTATGCAGCCCGTGCACCCGCAGCGAGGATGCCCCCTCGGATACGTCCGCGCACCACCCCGACGCCGCCACCGCCTCCGGCCGGGTGAACGTGGGGTAGAACGCGGTGGCCGCGATGTTCTGCACCTGCCCCAGGTATCCCTGCGCCACTAGCCGCCGCAGCTCGAGCGCGCCCGGCCAGAACCGCGATTGCATGTCGACCAGGCCAAGAACGCCGGCCTCCGCCGCGGCCAGCACCATGGCCTCGCCGTCTGCGGTGGTGGCGGCCAGCGGCGCCTCGCACAGCACGTGCTTGCCGGCCGCCAGCGCGGCCACGGCCATGGCCCGGTGCCAGCTGGGCCGGGTGGCCACGTCGACCAGGTCCACGTCGGGGTCCGCGCACAGCGACTCGAAGCCGACATGCACGCGCGGGATGCCGAACGAGCGGGCCACCTGCTCACCCGTAGCCGCGTGTGCCGTCGCGACCGCGACGACCTCCGCCACCCCGTCGGCCGCCAGGGCCGCGTACGCCGGCAGGTGGGCCGACGCCGCATAGGCCGCGCCGACCACCCCGATCCGCAAGCTCATGCCACGGGCCTCATGCCACGGGCCCTCATACCGCGGGCCCTCATACCGCGGGCCCTCATACCGCGGGCCCTCATACCGCGGGCACGGCCTGCACCGCCGGCAGCACCTCGGCCGCGAACAGCTCCATGGCGGCCAGCACGGCCTCGTGCCCGGGCCCGGTCGGGTACCGGAAGATCATCAGGAAGTCGTCCACGCCCGCCTCGTCGCGGAACCGCCCGATGGTCTCCGCGCACTCGGCCGGGGTGCCGAAGATGAACCGGTCCTTGACGAACTCCTCCAGCGTGATCTGATCCGCCGAGGTGACCCCGGGCAGGTCGGTGATGGCACCGTAGTCGAACAGGGTCTGGGCCATCGCCAGCGCGGTGTTGCCGAACTCGGCCAGTGCCTGCTCCCGGTCGTGGTACGGCCAGCAGAACCGGATCGACGTCACGTGCGGGGTACGGCCCTCGGCCTGAGCCGCGGCCCGGTAGCCGTTCGCCATCGCGGTCATGGTCTCCAGCGACATCAGTGCGTTGGTAATCCAGCCGTCGCCCAGCCGCGCGGCCCGGCGCAGGCCGCCCGGCGTCCAGGCGGCCAGGTGCAGCGGCACCCCGGCCGGCTGGTACGGCTTGGGGATCACCGAGACGTCCCGGAAGTCGTAGATCTTGTCGCTGAAGGAGAACCGCTCGCTGGTGTGTGCGATGCGGATCAGCCGCACCGTCTCGTCGAACCGCTGGGCCCGGTCATCCCACGGGACGCCAACCGTCTCGTAGTCCACTGGCATGTAGCCCGCGCCCAGGCCGAGCCAGGCCCGGCCACCAGACAGCTGATCCAGGGTGGCCGCGTCCTGGGCCAGCTCCACCGGGTTGTACAGCGGGGCGATCGCGATGGCGGTGCCCACCTTGACCCGCTGGGTCCGGGCCGCGATCGCGAACGACAGGTGCAGCGGCGACCCGAAGTACTCATCGGAGTACTTGTGCTCGGTGGTCAGCGCGGCGCCGAACCCGAGCCGGTCGGCCGCCTCGGCCTGTTCCAGGATCTCGCCCAGCGTGGTGTGCGGGTCGCCGGTCACCAGGCCCTGGGTGAACAGCACTCCGATCGACATCATTGTCTCCTAAGGGTTCGGCCGGTCCAGCTTGACCAGCTCAATACGCGTGTCCAGCATGCTGGGCATCCCCACATGCAGCACGCTGTGGAGCGCGCCCGTCCCAGCCCCGGCAGTCCCAGCCTCGGCAGTCCCAGCTCCGGCAGTCCCAGCTCCGGCAGTCCCAGCCCCGGCAGTCCCAGCCCCGGCAGTCCCAGCCCCGGCAGTCCCAGCCCCGGCAGTCCCAGCCCCAGCCCCGGCAGCCTCAGTCCCGTCAGCCGCAGTGTCGGCCCCCGCGCCGCGGGCCGCGGCCCGGCCCGCCACCCGGCCCAGGGTCAGCCCGCCGCAGATGTGGACGCCGCCCAGGTCCGAGACCGGGTTCAGTCCGCCCACGCAGTCGCCCGCCGCGAACAGCCCGCCAATCGGCTCGCCGAACACGTCCACCACCTGCATATCGGTGGTCACCCGGAAGCCGCCGCAGCAGAAGTTGATCCCTTCCACCATCGGCACCGCGGTGTACGGCGGGCTCTCGCACCGCCGCCGCCCCGGCGGCAGCACCACCCGCCCGAACACCGGGTCCCTGTCCGCCCCCGAGGCGAGGAACACATTCCACTCCGCCACGGTCCGCTCCAGCCCGCCGGTCGGCACCCCGATGGCCGTGGCCAGCTCGGCCAGGCTGCCCGCGGAGACCGGCGGCTCGGGCATCTGCCCGATCAGCCCGGCCTTTTCCCGCGCGACGGTGTCGTCCACGACGTACCAGGCCCGCCGGTCCGGCTGGGCCCGCATCCGCTCCACCCGCTCCTCGTAGGGGCCTGCCTCGTCGTGAAACCGCTCGCCCGCCTGGTTGACCGCGATCGCGTCCTCTACCACCGAGGACGACACGATGACCAGCGGCGGTACGAACGTCATGTTGATCAGGTCACCGCCGACCGCCTGGCCCATCAGGTGCCCGTCGCCCCGGCAGGTGTCGATGCCGAGATAAGGGGCCCGGGCCACGAAACCCGGCTGGTACCTGAGACGCAGCTCCGGGTTGGACTGGTAGCCGCCGGTGGCCAGGATGACGCCGCGCCGGGCCTCGATCCCGATCTCGGCCCCGTCGGCCACCCGGTGCGCCTTGACCCCGGTGACCCGGCCGTCCCGGGTGATCAGCCGGTCGGCCAGCGTCCCGTACAGGGTCCGGACCCGGGGGGAGGCGAAGTCCGGCTCGAACGCCCGGCCCAGCATCCAGGTGTCCTCGACCGCGGCCATCCGGTCCACTGTGTGCTGCTTGGGCCGCGGGATGAACCGCGAGAACCGGACCCCGCGTTCGGTCAGGATCCGGTAGGTCTCGGCGCTCTCCCGGGCGAACAGCCGCACCAGGTCCTCGTCCCACTGCACGCCGAAGTGGTCCTCGGCCTGGGTGACCATGTTCCAGGCGTCGGCGACGAAGGTCTCCTCGTCGTCGCTGATGCCGGCCTGGCGCTGCATGTCGGAATCGACGAAGGCCAGGTAGCCGGTGGACCAGACCGCGTTGCCGCCGATATGGTCCATCACCTCGATGGCCACCACCTCGGCGTCCTCCGCGACGGCGGCGGCCACCGCGGCCATACCTCCCGGCCCGGTGCCGAGCACGACGACGTCGGCGGTCACATGCTCCACGGCGGGCACCTCCTCCTCGCGCTGAGGTTGCCAGAGCTGCGGCAACGACGTCAAGTTACTAACGACTAATGGTGGCCGAGGCCGCCCGGGCGCCTGCCCCAGCATGCACCGCCATGATCATCGGAACACCACGGGATACCGGGAGAAGTTCTCCCGGCTGGAGTGCGGATCCTGGGTGGGTGGCTCGGCCGGGTCCGGCCGGGCTCCGTGCACCAGCAGCGCGTGCACCATCAGCGTGACCGTGCCGAACACTGGCTCGTGCTCGCTGTCCGCGCCAGTCGCGTGGACCCCGCCGTCGAGCTCCATCCCGATGCAGGCGTGCATGCCCCCGCCGAATGAGTGCCCCCACGGCGGCACGCCCTCGGGCAGCACCCGGTCCGGGTCGAACTGGGTCGCCTCTGGTCCCCACACCCGCGGGTCGGTGTTGGCCGCCTCCAGGTCGAGCTCGACCAGCGCGCCCTCGGGCAGCACCACCCCGGAGCGCAGCTCGATCCGGGCCATGGCCCGCCGCCACGCCACCGGCGAGGCCGGGTGCAGCCGCAGCGTCTCCAGCACGCACCGCTGCAGGAAGGTCCGGTCGCCGGCCCGGGCCGCGAACGCCGGTTCGCCGAGCTGGCCGAACACCTGGTGGCTGGCGTGGGTGAACAGGTTGGCCGTGCTGTGCGATCCGGCCTGGATGTAGAAGGCGACCTCGCGCCGGATCATGTCCCGGTCCAGGCCGAGCTGCTCGGCGTTCCGCAGCGCGGCGGTCAGCACGTCCCGCGGCAGCTCCTCCTCGGCCACCCGGCCCGCGGCGTACCCGGCCAGCAGCGCGGTCCGCCGCTCGACGGCGGGGGAGAGGAAGTGGTCGTCAAAGTCCCGCATGCCCGCGGCCACCTCGGCGTTGACCTCGGCCGGGTCCCGGGTGGAGTGCACCGCGGTGGCCCCGGTGCTGAACACGTGAGCCAGCTGCTCGAGTTCCGCCGCGCCCGCGTCGTCCTGCGGCGGGTCGATGCCCGCGACCAGCGCGGTCAGGTACATGATGATCCGCCGGCCTAGCTGGACCAGGTCGGCCGAGCCGAGCTCCAGCGGGGCGGCAAAGCTGCGCTCGATCGCCGCGGGCACCAGCTCGAGCTCCCAGTTGCGGAACGTGCCCCGCCGGAACAGCCGGTTCTCCACCCGGCGGCGCCGCTTATGCGCCTCGCCGTGCAGGGTGATCAGCGAGTCGGCCATCACCGCCCCGCCCGCGTCGTACAGCGCCTGCTTGAGGTTGTGCTGCCGGAACGCCTCCCGCACGTCGGCGTAGCTGGTCAGCACGACGCGCTCGTCGACCTCGACGGTCAACTTGTCACCTCCCCGTGGTCAGCGTGCCCGTGGTGCTGCGTCAGTCGTAGTTAAGACAATAGCTACGGGTAGTGCAACACGCTATCGTCCGACTATGACACGCGCCGTCATCGTGTCGGGAGGACCGACCCACGACTTCCCCGCCACCAGCGCCTGCCTGGCTGACCTGCTGGCGGCCTGCGGCCTGACGGCCGAGATCCACACCGACGTCGAGGCGGCCTTCCGTGCCCTGCCCGGCGCGGCCCTGCTGGTCGTCAACGCGCTGCGCTGGACCATGACCGCCCCCGGCACCCCGGACCGCTACCGTCGGCACGCCGCGGCCGACGGGGTCAGCCCGTCCCCGCAAGCCCGCGCCGCCCTGGCCGCCCACCTGGCCGGCGGCGGCGGCCTGCTCGCCATGCACACCGCCGTCATCTGCTTCGACGACTGGCCCGAGTGGCACCAGGCCCTCGGCGCCCGCTGGGTCTGGGGCCGCTCGAACCACCCGCCGCTCGGCCCCGACATCCACGTCCGTGCCGCCCCCGGCCATCACCTGACCGACGGCATCCCCGCCTTCGCCCTCGTCGACGAGGTCTACTCCGACCTGGACCTGCACCCCGGAATCACCCCCCTCCTGTCCGCCATCCCCCCAGCCCCCCCACCCCCCTCAACCCCCCCACCCCCCGCGAGCCCTCCCGTCCCGAGCCCAGCAGAGGTCGGTGGCCCCCCAACCACCCAAGAAGGTGGTCCGTGGGCCACCGACCGTTTGAGCGCACCCTCGGATCGCCCCGCCCAACCCCTGTTCTGGGCCCGCGAGCACGCAGGCGGCCGGGTCGTCTACGACGCCCTAGGCCATCATGTGCCCTCCTACCAGGTCCCGGTCCACCGTGAGATCCTCAGCCGCGCCATCCGCTGGCTTACCGCCACCTGAACTCGCCCTTCCCGGGTCCAGCCCGTGCTGCTTCCGGGTCCGGCCCCCGCCTCTGAAACCCTCCCCACCCGCAGTCTCACTAGCCCCACACGAAAGGATGGCCTCATGGCACGCACCTTGACCGGGATGCCGGTGCTGGTCACCGGCGGCGGCTCCGGCATCGGCGCCGCCGTGGCCATCCGGCTGGCCCGGGCCGGATCCCGGGTGACGCTGGCCGGCCGCCGGCCGGCAAGATCGCGGCGGTCGCCGCCCAGGCTGGGCCGAACGCCCAGGTCGTCACCGCCGACGTGACCACCGACGCCTGCCGCCGGGCCATGGTGTCCGCCGCCGTCGAGCACGGTGGCGGCCTGGAAACGGTCGTGCACGGGGCCGGCAACATGTACCGCGGCTCCATCGACGAACTCGACGAGCAGGCCTTGCATGACGTGTTCGCGTCCAACACCATCGGCCCGATGCTGCTCACTGGACTAGCCCTGCCCTACCTGCGGGAACGCTCTGGCGCGGTTATCTTCTTCGGCTCGGTCCACACCCAGCGCGCCTTCCCCGGCGCCGCCCCCTACGCCGCCACCAAGGGCGCGGTCGAGACCCTCACCGGCGTCCTGGCCGCCGAACTCGGCCCGCAAGGGGTCCGGGTGAGCTGCGTGCGCCCCGGCGGCGTTCTGACCGAGATCAACCAGCGGGCCGGCCTGATGGACGACGCCACCGCCGCCGAGCGCATGGCCTCTCTCGGCCCCGCCCACGCCCTGGGCCGCCCCGGCACCACCGAGGAGATCGCCGAGGCCGTCGAGTACCTGATCACCGCCGACTGGGCCACCGGCGCCGTCCTCACCATCGACGGCGGCCTCAGCCTCGGCATCACCAACGCCTAGCCTCCGGGTTAAGATCGGGCTATCAGCCGGACTCCCGGCGAAGGCGGCACGGACCATGGATGAAACCAGCAGAGGCTTCCCGCCTGGCGATATCCGCGTGTCCGACGCCGATCGCGACCGCGCCCTCGCCGAGCTGGGCGAAGCCCTCCGAGTCGGGCGGATCACCGCCGACGAGTTCGACGAGCGGTCCGGGCTGGCCTTGCGCTCCCGTACCGGGCTAGAACTGACCAGCCTGCTCGCCGACCTGCCACCCACTAGCCCTCCCGCGACGCTCGCCGATCCGCGATCAGGCCGTCCCGCCCCTGGTGTCCGGCGCGTCATGACCGCCTCCGCCGTCGCCGCCTCCGTGCTCGCCTTCTCCTCGGTTGCGCACGCTCTGCAACCCGGCCTGACCCTCCAGCAGCGCGAGCAGATCCAGGCGATCGCCGCCAGCCAGGGTCTGTCGATCCCGCTTCCCGCGAACCCGGGTTTGGCCTGGCCCGGCATAGTGATACCGGCGATCCTCGCCGTGCTGTTCGCCGCGCTGGTCATCTACCTGCAGGTCACCCGCGTCCGCCGCCGCGCCTGACCGCTAGCCACCCCACCACCCGCTCGCCGCCGCCCACCACTGGCCGCCCTCGCCGCTGCCGCTGCCCGCGGTCGCCACTGCCCCTTAGGGCCGTCCCTGGCACCCCAGAAGTCCCAGCCCGATTCAATGAAAGTGGCTCTCTACGCAATAGATTCTGTAGAACGTCACATCCATTGAAACCAGGGCCACCCGCCGGGCCAGAAACCAGCCCCGCCCGTTCGAAAACCGGCCCCGCTTGAAACCAGCCCCGTCGACCCCGCGGGCCGGGGAAGAGCGCAACCCTCAGGCCGATCAGCGCGACCCTCGCCGGCAATCAGCGCAACCCTCAGGCCTGCAACCAGCTCCCCTAGTCGCCCGCCCCCGTCCCAGACGACCCCCGCCGCGAAGTCCCGCGCCGCGCCGGGCTGGCGGCCGCCGCCGCGGCAGCGCGGGCCCCCCGTTTTAGCAGTGCGGCCGGGGCACCATGGTCGGCGCGCAGCCGCAGCAGGCCCGGCTCGGAGGTCCAGAACGCCTCGAAGTCGGCCGGGGCCAGCTTCTCCGCGATCAGGTGCATGGCGATGTCGTGCCGGACGTACTCCACCGCGACCAGGACCACGGCCGGGTCGTCGGTGTACACACCCCAGGCGTCGTCGTTGACGATGCCGCCGATCACAGCCTGCTCCCGGTCGGCCGAGACCACCAGAAGCCGGCAGCCCAGGTTCTCCAGCACCACCTCGGGCGCGGAGAACCGGTGCACCGTGGTCTGGCCAACTGGTTCCGGATCCTCGCCGAACGAGACGACCGAGACCTCGACCCCCTCGGATTCGGTCCGCCGGGCCAGGCTTTTCAGCGCCCCGATCTCCGCGGGCCAGCCCGAGATGAACACGTCGTTGCGTGCCGCCGCGATCACGTCCTCGGCCCGGGCCAGCAACGATGCGCGGTTGGCCAGGTTGTGGACCAGGTGCACCTGCGGCGGCGAGGCCACCGCGGGCAGCGCCGCGCGGAGCGTGTCGATGGACTGGTCGAACTCCCGGCGCAGCCGGTCCAGCAGTGAGGCCGGCGGCAGCGAGATGTACCCGACGCTGGCCTCACCGGCCCGGACCTCATAAGCCGCGCCACGGCCGACCAGCTTGGCCAGCGTCTCGTAGACGGTGCTGCGCGGCACCCCGGACCGCTTGGCCACCTCGTACCCGTTCAGCGGCGAGCCCGCGGCCACCAGGGCCACGTAGGCCTTGGCCTCGTAGCCGGACATCCCGAGGCGCTGCAGCTCCTCGATCACGCTCTGCTGTGACATCCGCCGTCCTTCCCCTCCCGGGTCGTCATTACTCTAGTCACGCATGGAGGAAAGCCGCGTCGTAGACGTGCACGCCCATGCTGTGCTCCAGCTCAGCCTGGGTGCGGCCGGCCAGGCCGGGCCGGAGCTCGGGACACTGCCCGACGGCACGCCCTTCTACCGGGTCGGGGACTACGTGCTTCGCGGCGTGCGCTACGCGGGCAGCGCATTCATGGATCCCGCCGTCCGGCTGGCCGCCATGGACGACGCTGGCATCGACCTCCAGCTGCTCTCACCCAACCCGCTCACCTACTTCGGCCGCCTGGCCGCACCCGAAGCCATCGCCTACGCTCGCGCCCACAACGACGCCCTGGCCGCCCTGGCCGCCGAGCATCCCACGAGGCTGCTGGCCGCCGCCCAGCTGCCAGTGCAGGACATCGAAGCCTGCGTGGCCGAAGCCCGCCGGGCCATCCGCGACCTCGGCATGGTCGCCGTCTACATCGATACCGACCCGGCCGGCCGGACCCTGGACGACCCGGATCTGGACCCGCTGTACGAAGCCCTGACCGACCTGGACGTGCCGCTGTTCGTGCACCCCAGCCCGCTGGGCGCCAGCGGGCCGCCGGACGACCCGCGGGTGCGCCGCTGGGATCTGGACCTGATGTTCGGCTTCGCCCGGGACGAGACCCTGGCCGTGGCCGCGCTGGTGTTCGGCGGCGTGCTCGACCGGCACCCCGGCCTGGATGTCTGCGTTTCGCACGGCGGCGGCGCGGCCGCGTTCCTGGCCGGCCGGTTCGCCCGGGCGGTGGACAAGCGGCCCTGGGCCAGTCCGCGGCTCCGCGAGAACGGCTTCGGCTACTACTACCGCAAGCTCTGGTTCGACACCCACGTACATGACGAGCAATCCCTGGCTCTTTTGGCCGAACGGGCTGGCCTCGAGCACCTCGTATTTGGCACCAACTTTGCCGGCTGGGATTCTGCCGCGCCACCCGGCCACGATCTCACCCCGCTCAGCACTCCACTGTCCGCGACCCTGTCCGCCAACGCCACCCGCCTGCTGCGCCTGGACCGCTAAAGCCAGCCCGGCTAGAGCGCATCGACCGGCTGGTCCCCGTCGTAGACCTGCAGGGCCCCGGACGGGCAGCCGCGCGCCAGCTGGACCAGTGCCTGGTCTGGCAGCTGCCCGGCGCCGGGTATGACCTCGGCCACCTCGTCGTCGTTGAAGCGGAACAGCTCCGGCGCGTCCGCCACGCACATCCCGGAGCTGATGCAGACGTCCTGGTCGACCTCGATCCGGTAGGCCATCGGCCTGTCCCTCCTCGTCCGATCCGTCAATCCATCAGCAGCGTCAATCCATCAGAAGAGGCTGCGCCGCCAGCTCGGCCTGCAGCGCGGCCAGCTCACGACGGTACCGTGCCACGTTGGCCAGTTTCACCTGCTCATAACCCCGGATCATGTCAGGCAGCGCGGCGATCCGCGTCACCACCTCGTGGTTGCCGGGGCTCAGCTGGCCCAGCGCGCCTTCCACGCTGGCCCGGTACTCGGCGACCAGCTGCCGTTCCAGCCGCCTGATCCGGCTGTAGCCGAACACGTCCGCCGGTGTCCCGCGCAGCCGCCGTGAGGATCGCAGGACCTGGAACGCCGGCTTGAACCAGGGCCCGAGCTCGATCTTGTGCTGCAGGCCCAGGGATCGCAGTACCGGGGGATGCAGCCGGTAGGAGACCCGGCTGCCCGGCCCGAACGTCTCGGTCAGCTGCGCCTCGAACACGGGATCCAGCGCCAGCCGGGCCACCTCGTACTCGTCCTTATAGGCCATCAGCTTGTGCAGCGACCGGGCCACGGCCTCGGTCACGGCGCCCTCCCCGGGCAACGCGGCCGCCTCCGCCACGCGGACCCGCTCGACGAAGTCCGCGTACTGCCGCGCGTACCCCTCGTCCTGGTACCCGGTCAGATCCGCGATCCGGATGGCCAGCAGTCCCGCTAGGTCGGCGTGCCCCCCGCCCCGCCGTCGCCCGCCCGGCCTCCCCGTGTCAGCGTCGGCCGGGACCACAGCATCGTCGTCGCCCAGCATGGCGCGCAGGCGGCCCGGGTCGGCCACGGCCAGCCGCCCCAGCCGGAACGCCTGCACGTTGGCCGCCACCGCCACGCCGTTCAGCTCGATGGCCCGCTCGATCGCCTGGCCGCCCAGTGGCAGCGCGCCGGACTGGTAGGCCGCGCCCACCAGGACCATGTTCGCGTACTGCTCGTCGTCGAGCCCACGCCGGGCGATCGCGCCCGCCTCCACGTAGGCGGCTCGCGCGGTCACCGCGTCCACCGCCGACCTGATCGCCGCCTGCTCGGGGAAGACGACCGAGGTATCGGTCACCATAGCCCCGGTCGGCGTCTCGGTCACCGAGATCACCGCCACGGTCCGGTCCGGGTCGGCGGCCTTGAGGTAGGTGCCGTCGGTGGCGACCAGGGCGTCGCAGCCCAGGTAAAGGTCGCAGCGGGACTCGCCCAGCTTGGAGGCCAGCTCGGCCGCGCCGGTGCTGACCGTCAGGTCGGAGACCACGGCTCCGCCCTTCTGCGCCAGGCCGGTCTGGTCCAGCGCCCGGACCTGGCGGTCCTCGATGACCGCCGCGGTGGCCAGGATCTGGGCCACGGTCACGATGCCGGTGCCGCCGATCCCGGTGATGCGCATCCGGAACCGGTCCGCGGCATCGGCGCCGAACGCCGGGACCGGGTCGGGGAGATCCCCGGCCGTCAGCGGGGGCGGCAGCACACGCTGCGGCTGGCCTTGGGTCTGCTGCCCGGGCCGGACCGTGACGAACGACGGGCAGTCGCCCTCCAGGCAGGAGTAGTCCAGGTTGCACGAGGACTGGTGGATCTGGGTCTTGCGGCCGAACTCGGTGTCCACCGGGTGCACCGACAGGCAGTTGGACTTGGCCCCGCAGTCGCCGCAGCCCTCGCAGATCCGCTCGTTGATGACCACCCGGTCGGCCGGGGCCCGGACCTTGCCGCGGCGGCGCTTGCGGCGCTTTTCCGCCGCGCACTCCTGGTCGTGGATGAGCACGGTCACCCCGCGCACGCTAGCCAGCTCTTTCTGCACGGCCAGCAGGTCCTCGCGGGCCGGATCTGTGTCCCGTGCGGCAGCGACTGCGCCCGGGTCCGGCCCGGATCGTCGGTCGTCACGACAACCTTGACGGCTCCTTCGGCTTGCAGCAGCCGGATCAGGCTGGGCAGGGCCAGCCCGCCGGTGGGATCCTGCCCGCCGGTCATCGCCACCGCCGAGTTGTACAGCAGCTTGTAGGTGACGTTCATGCCCGCGGCTACCGCGGCCCGGATGGCCAGGCTGCCAGAATGGAAGAAGGTGCCGTCGCCGATGTTCTGGATGTAGTGGTCCCGGTCGCTGAACGGGGCCAGGCCGATGAACTGCGCGCCCTCCCCGCCCATCTGGGTCACCCCGACCACCTGGCCGACCCGTTCGGACGGCATGAACATCACCATCGCGTGACAGCCGATGCCCCCGCCGACCAGCGCGTCCGGGTCCGCCTTGGTCGAGGAGTTGTGCGGGCAGCCGGAGCAGAAGTAGGGCGTCCGGGGCAGCAGCGCCAGCTGGAGCTTCTCCCGCCGTGGCCGGTCACGGTAGGCGCGCACCGCGGCGATGTCCCGCCGGTCCAGCGCCCGGGCCAGCCCGGCCGCCACCGCGTCGGCGTCGAGCTCGCCGGCGGTGGCGAACAGCGTGTTCCCGGCCGCGTCCCGCTTGCCATGCACCGCCGGGGCTCCGGCCCGGCCATACAGGATGTCTTTGACCGAGGTCTCCACGAACGCGCGTTTCTCCTCGACCACGATGATCTCGTCCAGGCCGGCCGCGAACTCGCCGACGATCTCCGGTTCCACCGGCCAGATCATGCCCAGCTTGAGCAGCCGGATCCCGTACCGCTCCAGGTCGGACTCATCCAGCCCCAGCACGGCCAGGGCCTCGCGCAGGTCGAAGTAGGTTTTGCCCGCCGCCACCAGCCCGATCCGGTCACCCGGGCCGCTGCGCACGATCTTGTTCAGCCCGTTCAGCCGGGCGTACTCCAGCGCCCGGGGCAGCCGCACCATGTGCAGAGTGCGCTCCAGCTCGGCCAGGTCCGCGCCGAGCAGCCGGGCTGACGGCTGGTGCGTGCCCTCCCCGCCCGCGGGCGTGATCCGCCCGGGCTGGACCCGCGCCGTGCTGGCCCCGTCCGCCACCGCCGTGGTGATCTTCATCGCGCTCCACGTCCCGGTGTACCGGGACAGGTAGTGCGCGTGCAGCCCGAAGTCCAGCACGTCTTGCGAGTCGCCCGGATACAGCGTGGGCATGCCCAGCTCGGCCAGGGCCGGCTCGGAGGCGCACGGCAGGGTGGAGGACTTGGCCGCCGGGTCGTCGCCAGCCAGCGCGACCGCGCCGCCTCGCGGGTCGGTGCCGATCAGGTTGGCGTGCCGCAGCGCGTCCGTGGCCCGGTCCAGGCCCGGCGACTTGCCGTACCAGACGCCGGCTATCCCGTCGGTGCGGATGCCACTGACCTTGCCGGTCAGCTGGGTGCCCATGACCGAGGTGGCGGCCAGCTCCTCGTTCACCCCCGGCTGGTGCACGATGTCCAGCTCGCCCAGCAGATCCGTCCGGCGGCTCAGCTCCAGGTCGTACCCGCCCAGCGGCGAGCCCTCGTACCCGGACACGAACGTGCCTGACCGCAGGCCCCGGGCCCGGTCCTGCCTGGCCCGGTCGAACAGCACCCGCACCAGCGCCTGCACGCCGGTCAGGTACACCGTGCCCTCTTCGCGCAGGTAACGGTCGGTCAGCGTCAAGTCCATCAGTCATCCGCCCATCCGCCGGGGTAGCCACTATTTCAACCATAAAGTTGCCAAACGATAGGCATGTCGCCGGCGTAGCGGTTAACCCGGCAGGCGGCGTTAGCCGGTTGACGCCGTCAGGGGCGGATCTTACGATCAGCCGATGCCACCCCGCGATCTCGAGAACCGGCTGCGGGCCCTGGAAGACCAGCAGGCCATCCGGGACGTGCTGAGCCGGTACGCCCGCGGCGTGGACCGCTGTGACCTGGACCTGCTCAAGTCCGCGTATCACTGCGACGGGTACGACGACCACGGCTTCTTCAAGGGCAATGCCTGGGAGTTCGCTGACGCCCTGCTCGCCACCCGGGCCGCCGACCTGGACTTCTCCAGCCACGCCATCTCGAACGTGCATGTCGAGCTGCGGGGCGACGAAGCCGACGTCGAGTCCTATCACCTGGCCTTCCAGCGCCGGTCGGGCCAGGAGGAGATCCAGCTGTTCGCCGGGCGCTACCTGGACCTGTTCCAGCGCCGGGACGGCACCTGGGCGATCTTCCGCCGGACCGTGGTCTACGACTGGAGCCTGATGACCCGGCCGACCAGCCAGTCGCGTCTGCCGCTGGACCAGTTCGTCCACGGCGGCGTCTACCCCGGCGACCCCGTCTACCAGCGCCCCTCCAGCCCGCCTGCCAGCGCCCCTAGCCCGCCTGCCAGCGCCCCCTCAGCCCGCCATGCCAGCAGAGCCCCTGTAGGCCGCCCGCCCATGTCCCTGCGCCGCCCGCGCCCGGCCAGCCCACCGCTACGGGCTGGTGCTAGCCACTGCTACGGTGCTGACCGGGGTCCCGGCAGGAGGTCTGGCAATGGATCTGGGCATCGGCGGCAAACGTGCGGCGGTGGCGGCGGCCACCGGCGGCCTGGGCTACGCGTGTGCGCAGGCCCTGGTAGCCGAGGGTGCCGAGGTGATGATCTGCGGGTCGGACCCGGGCCGGGCCGAGGCCGCGGCTGCCCGGCTCGGTGGAGGCACCCGCTGGACCGTCGCCGACCTGAGCGCCCCGCCCGAGGCCGAGCGCTTCGTGACCGCGGTCGCCGACGCCCTCGGCGGGGTGGACATCTTGATCGTCAACGGGCCTGGCCCGGCCCCGGGCACGGCCATGGCCACCCCCGTCGAGGCCTACCAGGCTGCGCTGGACCGTAGCCTGCTGGCCGTGGTGCAAATGTGCCTGGCTGCCGTCCCGGGCATGCAGGCGAACGGCTGGGGCCGGATCGTCGCCGTCACCTCACTCGGCGTCCGTCAGCCCTATCCCAATCTCGCCCTGTCCAACACCGCCCGGGCCGGGGCGACCGGGTTCCTGCGCACCCTGGCCCGCGAGGTCGCCGCCGATGGCGTAACCGTCAACTCGGTGCAACCCGGCCTGCACGCCACCGACCGGGTCAGCAGCGTCTACGGCGACGGCGAGCGCCTGGCCAGCGCGCTGGCCACCATCCCGGCCGGCCGCCTGGGTGAGCCGGCTGCGTTCGGCGCCCTGGTCGCCTTCCTGTGCTCCGAGCAGGCCGGTTATCTGACCGGCGCCGCCATCCCCGTCGACGGCGCCGCCTACCAGGCCCTGCTATAACCGCGTCTCGCGCGAACACTCCTCGCGCCTATGCCGCCCCTGCCGGGGGTAGCGGCGGCCCTCGACGTCACCGGGCCTGATCCCGCTCCGTAACGGCAGGCCCGGCTACGTCTGGCTCCTTGCCTGCTGGCTCCGTGGCGTCTTCCGTCTCGGCCCCGGTCCGGCCGTGCCGGACCAGGTCGGTGACCTCGCGCGTGATGCCGATCGACGGGGCGTCGATCAGCTCCCATGACCGTGCGATCCCGACCAGGAAGCAGATCACGACCAGGATCGCGACCGTGTCCACCGCCCCGACGTCGTTCGGGTTGCCGGCGATGTCCAGACCCTGGAATACCTGGTACACGAACACGACGGCCAGGCCGATCACGAACACGGCGTCCCGCATGTTGGATAGCCGCAGGTGACGCACGCGGGCCAGCGAGATCAGCGACGCGGCCACGAACGTCAGCCCCCCCACTCCCACGGCTACCGTGGTGTACCCGATTTTGTGCCCCGGGATCAGCGCGAACAGAGACACCGTCAGCGAGTTGGTGAACGCGGTCAGCGCCGCCGACGCGCGGATCCGGTGCAGCTGAGCCCTGGCCGTGTCCGCGGTCAGCCGGACGCCCGCCACCGAGATGGCCACGAACAGCAGCCCGATCAGCGCCCCGGCCACGCTCGTGCAGCCGACGAAGAAGTCATGATAGCTATCAGGAACCACCCGGAGATTCTCGCAGTCGTTTGTGCCTCTGGTGCCAGGTGGGTACGGTCGCATGGGTGACGACCAGCGATTCCGGTGACGGCCGGTCCTCCGGACCGTGGTATGCCTCTGAGCCCTCGACCACCGAGTTCCCGGCCATCGGGTCCAGCCCCGACCCGGGCGGACCTGGCCGCCTCGGTGGCCTGGGCACCCTGGGCGGTCCCGCCCGGCACGGCCGCCCCGGCAAGTCACACAAGCTGCTGTACATCCTGATCGCGGCGGGAGTCGCAGTGGTGGCGGCCATCGCCGCGGTCGTGGTCGTGGTCACGGGTGGCAAGGGGCACACCACCGGTTTCCAGCCCAGCGGGGATTCGGCCGCCCAGGACGTCGAGCAGATCACCACCGCCTTCCTGCAGGCCTGGCAGTCCGGTGATCTCAGCCAGGCCGCCAACTACACCGATAACCCGGCCGCCGCCCGGGCCGCGCTGACCTCCTACCACCAGACGCTGGGGCTCAAGAAGCTATCCGGTTCCGTGCAGGATTCCACCGCGAGCGCCACGAGCACCACCCAGGCCACGGTTCAGTACTCGCTCACTACCACGGTGTCCGCGGCGGATGGCGCCAAGACCCTGAGTGGTGCCTGGAGTTACCACTCCGGGCTGACCGCGTACCAGAAGAAGAACTCCTCGCTGTGGTACATCAGCTGGAAGCCGGACGTGCTGGCGCCGAACCTGACCGCGGCCACGCACGTGGCCGCGGTCATCGCTCCCCCCGAGGTGGGTGGGGTGAACGACTCCAGCGGGAACGACGTCACGTCCTACAAGGACGCCGGCCTGAGCACGATCGCCAACCTGCTGGAGAAGAAGGCCCCGCCCGGGCGGGGCAGCAACGGCCTGTACGTCGAGATCCAGTCGGCCAAGGGCCAGGTGGTGCCGAACAGCGCGGCGGTCATCATCCCGCCGACCAACATCCCGTACCTGGCCACCACCATCGATCCCACCGCCGAGAAGGCCGCACGTTCCGCGGTGGCGATGCACGCCAACAGCTCGATGGTGGCCATCCAGCCGTCCACCGGCAAGATCCTGGCCATCGCCAACAACGCCGGCTTCAACGACTTCGCGCTGACCGCCAAGGTGGCGCCCGGCTCGACCATGAAGATCATCACCTCGACGGCGCTGATCAGCAAGGGTGTCCTTACCGCCTCCACCGGGGTGGCCTGCCCGGCAGCCTTCACGATCCAGGGCATCACCTACCACAACGACAACGGTGAGTCCGAGCCGCCCGGCACCCCGTTCGTCACCGACTTCGCCCAGTCCTGCAACAACGCGTTCACCACCCAGTGGTCGCACCTGACCGGCGGCGGGCTGGCCGGCGCGGCCAAGAATTACTTCGGCCTCGACCAGGCCTGGAACATTGGCATCACTGGGGTGTCAGGCTCTTACTTCAACGCCCCGGCCAGCGCCAGCGGCTCCGAACTGGCCCAGGAGGCGTTCGGCGAGGGCGCGCTGACCGCGTCCCCGCTGGCCATGGCCTCGGTGGCGGCCACGATCGATTACGGGTCGTTCAAGTCGCCGATCATGGTGCCGGGCACCAAGCAGCTCTCCGCCACCCCGCTGTCGTCCAGCACGGACGCGCAGCTCAAGGAAATGATGCAGGCCGTGGTGACCAGCGGGACGGCGGCGGCGATCGGCTTCGGTTCCGGCATCTACGCCAAGACCGGGACCGCCGACATCCAGGGTCAGGAACAGCCCAACAGCTGGCTGGTGGCCTTCGATCCGTCCAAGGACATCGCCGTGGCCTGCCTGGTGGTCAACGCCGGTTACGGCGCCCAGTACGCCGGCCCCGAAGCCAAGTCCTTCCTCGACGGCTACTACTGATCCCTCCACTGGAGTTCGGGTCCCGCTCCCTCCACCGGAGTTCGGGTCCAGCGGTGCCGCGGCCTGACCGTCCGCATTCGACATCTTCGGGGCTGCCAGCTTCCTGAGGCCTGTCTGCCGAGTCCGGTTCAGCGGGCCTGGCTGGTCAGGCCGCGCATGGCCATGGTCAGGCCGGCGGTGAGCGCGTCAGCCAGCGGCATCTGCTTGCGGCCCTGACGAGCCCAGTGCCGGACGGTGGCGCGCTCGGCTGCGACGACAACGGCCGCGATGAGCTGCGGTTCCAGGTCCCCAGGATCGGCACCGGTCCGGCGGGCGATGGCGTCGGCCAGAGCGGTTTCGGTGATGACCGAGGCCTTGTGGTACTCCCCGTGCAGGGCGGGCTCGGTCGCCACCAGCGCCCGCAGTTCGCGGATCCAGCCCGCGGGCAGGCCGTCGATCTCGCCGTCTTGATCGTCGTGCCCGTACTGGGCCGTGACCGCGGCGATCAGCGCCGATTCCAGCGGCTCATCCGCCGGGCGCTCGAGCAGGGCGTTGGTCATCTGAGCCGCCCGCAGCGTGGCTGGCCAGACGATCGCCGCTTCCTTGCTCGGGAAGTAGTTGTTGAACGTCCGGGGCGAGACGCCCACCGCGGCGGCGACCTGTGGGATGCGGACGCCGGCCACGCCATGCTCCTTGGCCTGCTCAAACGCGGCCAGTGCCAGGTCCAGGCGAGTCTGTTCCTTCTGCTGCTCTCGCCGGCTCATTGGCTGGCCCAGAGACTGACTGTGGACGGCTGTCATCGTCATGGCCCTAAGATTACCCTAGCTTGCGTGATACGAAATATATTCGCATCAAGAAACCTCTGCGCGATATGAAATACTAGCCAGACCTAGCCGGACCTAGCCGCCGCCAGTTTTCACGCCCAGCCACCGGCTGTGCGGGCCGACCGCCGGCTGAGGGTAACGCGTCCCGCCGACGGCACTGGTGGGGGCGCCGATGACTCTGGCCCGGCCGCCACGTCATAAGGGCAGACCGCGTAACAGCAGAGACCGAACATGAGAAGAGGGGGCCGCCATGCCCGACCCGAAGACGTACACCCTGGACGTGCCCGGCGCCGTCCTGACCTACGACGTACGCAGCAACGAGTCCAGCGCCGAACCGGTCCTGCTCATCGTCGGCTCACCCATGGCCGCGTCCGGCTTCGGCACCCTGGCCGGGCACTTCGGAGACCGCACCGTCGTGACCTACGACCCGCGCGGCTCCGAGCGCAGCAAGCGCACCGACGGCGCCAGCGAGAACACCCCCGACGAGCACGCCGACGACCTGCACCGGCTCATCACCGTGCTGGACGCCGGACCGGTCGACATCTTCGCCAGCAGCGGCGGCGCGGTCAACGCGCTGGCTCTGGTGGCCAAGCACCCTGGGCAGGTACGCACCCTGGTCGCGCACGAGCCGCCCGCGTCCCAGGAAGTGCCCGATCACGCGCAGATCCTCGCCGTGTGCGAGAACATTCACGACACATACCTCAAGGACGGCTTCGGCCCCGCCATGGCCAAGTTCATCGCGCTGGTCATGCACCAGGGCCTGGTGCCGGACGGCTTCGCCGACCAGCCCGTGGATCCGGCCATGTTCGGCCTGCCGGCCGAGGACGACGGCTCCCGTAACGACCCGCTGGTCGGGCTGAACATCGTGTCGTGCAACGCCTACCACCACGACTTCGGCGCGCTCCGCCAGGCTTCGACCCGCATCGTCATCGGTGTCGGCGCCAAGTCTGGTCAGACTCTCGCCGCCCGCACCGGCATCGCCGTGGCCGAACGGCTCGGTATCACCCCCACCACCTTCCCGGGTGACCACGGCGGGTTCCTCGGCGGCGAGTACAGCCAGACCGGCGAACCCGACGCCTTCGCCGCCACCCTCCACGAAGTCCTCGCCGTCTGAACACCCGATTTCCATGATCGCGACGGCTTGAGGCTGCCAGCGTGACCACAAGTCTTCGCGATCATGGGAGAGGGAAGGCCGCCTCGGGATTTGTCGGCGTTTTGGGTCGTTATAGGGGGCCCAAAACGCCGACAAATCCCAGCCGCCGATACTGATGTGACGACTGCGACTGAACCGACATCGCCGCCGCCCCCAGCCGCCCCGGCAGCCCTAAGCCCCAGCCCCCGAGCTCCGCTGCTGAGCTCAGCCGCGCCGGACGGTCAGCCCGAGCGAAGCGAACTGCTCGAACGGGCGGTGGTAGCCCCGCTCGATGTGGTGGATCCCGTGCAGCGCCGAGGCCCGGTCGGCCACGGCCGCGGCGAGCACCGCCGAGAACCCGGCCCGCACGTCGGGCAGCACCACATCCGCACCGCACAGTTTGGAAACGCCCCTGATCACGGCCGAATGCACCGAGTTCGTGTCGTGGAACCGGCACGCAGGGCCGCCCAGGCAGGCCGGGTACACCTCGATCTCGCAGCCCATCTTCTGCAGCGCGGGCACGTACACCAGCCGGTTCTCAAAGACCGTCTCGTGCAACACGGACATGCCCTCCGCCTGGGTGAACAGCACCATCAGCGGCTGCTGCCAGTCGGTCATGAACCCCGGATGGGTGTCGGTGTGCACGGCGGCCGGCCGCAGGCCGCCCGGCGCCGACGCGGTGATCCACTCGTCGGTGATGTCGAACTGCGCGCCCATCCGGGCCAGCGTGGTGATGGCGGTGACCAGCCGGTCCTGCGGGCAGCCATGCACCCGGACCTCGCCCCGGGTGATCAGCCCCGCCACCAGGTAGGAGAAGGCCTCGAGGCGGTCCCCGGCCAGCCGGGTTGTGGCGCCGCGCAGCCGCGGCACGCCCTCGATGAGGATCCGGCGGTCCGGGCTCAGCTCGATCTGCGCACCCATCCGCTGCAGGAACAGCGCCAGCTCTACCACTTCGGGCTCCGTCGCCGCCCCGCGCAGCACCGTCTTGCCCTCGGCCAGCACGGCCGACAGCAGCACCGTCTCGGTTGCGCCGACGCTGGGGTAGGGCAGGTCGATCCGCGCCCCGTGCAGCAGGCCGGCCCGGGCCGCGATCCCGGTCGGGCCCATCTCTACCTCCGCGCCAAGCGCGCGAAGAACGGACACGTGGAAGTCGACCGGTCGCCGCCCGATCGGATCGCCCCCGACCAGCGGCACGAACGCCTCACCGGTCCGGTGCAGCAGCGGCCCGAGCATCAAGATCGGGATCCGGTTCAGCCCGGTGAACGCCTCCGGCACCCGCGGCTCCACCGAATCTCCCGGCGCCACGGTGATCGAGGCATCCGCCCGTGACACCTGGTAGCCGAGTGATTCCAGCATCGCGGCGGTGATGTCGACGTCGCCGATCTCGGGCGCGTTGCGGATGGTGCTGGGACCATCCCCGAGCATGGCCGCGACCATGTGCTTGGTCACCGCGTTCTTCGATCCGCGAACGGCGATGTCACCGCGAAGGGGCCCGGACGGTTCCACTAGCCAGGTATCGGTCACGCAGACAACTGTAAGAGCCCGAAGTCGCGAACGTCACAGAAGGGGAATTCCGCCCCCGGCCGCGCGGGCGCCAGGCTAGCCTGATCCGAACCCGCGACCCCCGGCCCCCTGTAAAAGGAGAACCATCGCCCATGGCCACGCTTCAGGAGATCCTGCTCGCCCCGGACACCCGGCCGCACGTGATCGCTGACTGCAAGCAGCTGATCGACACCGAAGTCGCGTCCAAGTCCGGAGTTTCCGGGACCGCCGTCAAGCTCGCCTACAAGACCGTGAACACGTTCGCGTCTGGTTACCTCCAGAACACCCTGGAGGACCAGCTCCCGGACATGGTCGCTGCGCTCGACCCGTTCTGGGCCGACTTCCGTGCCTCCGGTGCCGCCGACTTCGGCGACTACCTGGCCAAGCGCGGCGAGGAGGTGGCCGACGCCCTGCTGGCCGTGACCGACGCGCGCGCCGCCGGCTCGACCCGCCCGACCATTCTCCGGGCGTACAAGACGGTGCGTGGTGGCGCGTCCAAGCACATCGTGGCCGCCCTGCCGAACCTCGGCGCCATGATCCAGAAGTACGCGCAGTAGTCACAGCCCCAGGCTTGGCGGCGGCCGGGCGTTCCGCGACAGCGGCACCCCGGCCGCTGGCATGTCCGCCCTCGGTGACAACAACAACATTCAGGCCGAACGACCTGGTTATCCGTTCTCCCCGCAGCTAACCGGGTACACCGGTGGACGTGGACAAGCTGCAGGCCTACCGGGATAAACGTGATGCGTCCCGCACGCCCGAGCCGGTCCCCGGCCCTGCTGCCCCGCCCGGAGCAGGCACGGACGCCGGCGGCAGCTTCGTGATCCAGGAGCATCACGCCCGCCGCCTGCACTGGGACTTCCGGCTTGAGCGCGACGGCGTGCTGGTGTCCTGGGCCCTGCCCAAGGGGGTGCCGGACGACCCGGCCACCAACCACCTGGCCGTGCACACCGAGGACCACCCGCTGGAATACGGCGGCTTCGAGGGCGAGATCCCGCGCGGCGAGTACGGCGCGGGCGCCGTCACCATCTGGGACCGCGGCAGCTACGAGACCCAGAAGTGGACGAAAGACGAGGTCAAGGTCACTCTGCATGGCGAGCGGGTGAGCGGCAGCTTCGCGCTGTTTCAGACCAAAGGCAACCAGTGGATGATCCACCGGGAACGGCTCACGCTGCCCGCCGGGCTGCGGCCCATGCTGGCGGTGACTGGCCCGGTGCCGCGGGACCTGGCGAACTGGGCGCTAGAGATGAAGTGGGACGGGGTGCGGGCGCTGGCCTACATCGAGCGCGGCCAGGTCCGGCTGATGTCCCGGACCGAACGCGACGTCACCGTCGCCTATCCCGAGCTGGCCGGCCTGGGCCGCGCCACCGACCACAAGCAGCTGCTGCTGGACGGTGAGATCGTGCTGTTCGGGGACAATGGCTGGCCGGAGTTCGAGGCGCTGCAGCCCCGGATGCACGTCAGCTCGGCCGTCCAGGCCAAAAGGCTGGCCCAGCAGAGCCCGGTCACGTACCTGATCTTCGACCTGCTCCAGCTGGACGGCCGGCCCATGTTCGATCTGCCCTACGCCGACCGCCGCACCGTGCTGGAGGACCTCGAGCTGGCCGGGTCGTTCTGGCAGACTCCGCCGTGGTTCGGCGGGGAGGATTTTGACGCGGTGCAGCAGGTCTCGCTCCAGCGCGGCTCGGAGGGCGTGGTAGCCAAGCGGCTGGACTCCCGGTACGTGCCGGGCGTGCGGACCGACCACTGGCTCAAGATCAAGAACGTACTGTCCCAGGAGGCCGTCGTAGCCGGCTACAAGCCCGGCAAGGGCCGTCGGACCGGCCTGGTCGGCTCCCTGCTGATCGGCGTGCACGACGCGGACGGCAAGCTGATCTACGCGGGCCACGTCGGCACCGGTTTCACCGACGAGACCCTGCGGGTGCTGCAGGGCAAGCTCGAGCCGCTGCGCCGCCGTGACTCCCCGTTCGACAGCCCGGTCCCGCCCGAGCACGCCCGCCCGGCGGTCTGGGTGGAGCCGACGCTGGTAATCGAAGTCGGCTACGACCGCTGGACCAAGGCTGGCCGGATGCGGGCTCCGGTCTACCGCGGCCTGCGCGACGACATCGACCCAGCCGCCGTCATCAAAGAGCCGGGCGTCGGCGAGCCGGAGCCGTCGTGAGTCCCGAAACCAAGGTCCCCGTCACCGTCGAGGGCCGCACCCTGACCCTGACCAACCTGGCCAAGGTGCTGTACCCCGAGACCGGCTTCACCAAGGCCGAGGTGCTGGACTACTACCAGCGGGTGGCGCACGTGCTGGTGCCGCACATCGCGGAGCGCCCGGTCACCCTCAAGCGCTACCCCGGGGGCGTCGACGGGCAGGCCTTCTTCCAGAAGCACGTGACCCAGCACCGCCCGGACTGGATCCGCACCGCGGAGGTCCCCTCGGAGAGCTCCCGCTCCCGCAACCGCGGCAGCACCGTCACCTACCTGGTCATCGACGACCTGCCCGCGCTCATCTGGGCCGCCAACCTGGCGGGCCTGGAACTGCACACCCCGATGTGGCGGATGCCCGGCGTGCGCCGCCCCGATCTGCTCGTCTTCGACCTGGACCCGGGCGCGCCGGCCGACATCACGGACTGCTGCCGGGTGGCCGAGCTGCTCCGCCCGGTGCTGGAGGCCGACGGGCTGGCGCCGCTGGCCAAGACGTCCGGCGGCAAGGGGCTGCAGCTCTACGCACCCCTGTCCGGCGTCACGTCCGAGCAGGCCAGCGACCAAGCCCGCAGCTATGCCGAACGACTGGAGCGCGAGCACCCCCGCCACGTCGTGTCCCGCATGACCAGGTCCCTGCGCACCGGTAAGGTCCTGATCGACTGGAGCCAGAACAACGGCTCCAAGACCACCGTCGCCCCGTATTCGCTGCGCGCTCGCCAGAATCCCACCGTGTCGACCCCGGTCACCTGGGACGAGGTCGAGTCCTGCCGCAAGCGGGAGGACCTGTTCTTCATCGCCGACGACGTCATCGCCCGCGTCGCCGAGCAAGGCGACCTGTTCGCCCCCCTGCTCACCCCGTCCCGCTCTTAGGTGCAATCCGGCCGGCCTTACGGCACGGCTCCGGCCAGCAGCCCCAGCGGTCCCGGCGTGGCGAACTCGATGCTCAGCGCGCTCTGGCCGCTGGCCAGGCTGACGGTGGCGGCGTGCGCGGGCGCGTATGGGGAGGTCTGTGCGCGCACGATGGCCAGCGCCCCGTTCAGGTTGGCCGCACTGTCCCCAGAACCAGCGCTGGCCAGCGTGACCTGCTGGTACAGCAGCGGCGCGCCCGGAGCGGCGTCACCGAACGAGACAACCCGAAGCATGTGCTGGGGTGCCAGCGTCGCCAGCAGCAACAGCAGCCGCGAGTCCACCTCGCCCGCGTTCAGCTCGGCGGTGTCCGCGGCGGTGAACCGCAGATGACGGTTGGTCAGCAGCTGAGGTCCGGCCACCTTGCGGGCGGCCAGATCGGCGGCGAGCGAGGACTGGTAGGAGGCCGCGCCGCCGGACGCGACCAGGCGGACCTCCACCCGGGTCGCGGCCGGGCCGAAGCTCGCGATCAGCCCGGGCGCGGACCGGTCCAGCGCCGGATTGCTGCCCGACGGCGACGTCACCAGCACGCTGGCGGCGGGCATGGCGGCTCCGCCCGAGGCCAGCGGCATCAGCCGTCCCGCGGACACCCCCCGGGCCTCCAGCGTGGAGCACATATCCGGGAAGCACGCGATCACGACGTTGGCGCCTACCTGGCTGGCCACCCAGGCCGCGGCCTGCGACCGGACCGTGGCCGCGGGATTATCCGACGGTGTGCTGCGCGCGGTCACCCGGGCGCTGGCCTGCCCCTTGAACCCGTTGAACACACCGGTGAATCCCAGGGCAGCCCCGGCGCCGATGGCCAGGACCAGCACAAACAGGAGCATACGCCAGTGCCCCCAGACCGGTCGGCTAAGCCGCCGGGCGACCCACAACTGAACGGTGTTGGCCAGCACCCGGCGCCAGGATGGCTCAGGGCGGACTGCCTGGTTGCGATTCTCCCGAGCCTGCTTTTCCTGAGCATGCTTGTCCACGGCCATCCCTCACCACCCCCCAGCACCTGCGGGCCAGCCCTCTTCGGCACAGGACAGCACACTCTATGGGACATGTTCAACCGAAATGGCTAAATAGGTCAGATCAGCCCCTAAACCCCCCGTACCCACCCGAAGCCCCCGTCCTGCCCCCGTGCGCCCCACCCCACCCGCCGCCCAGCGCCCCCCGCCCCCCGCCCGCCCCCCGCCACCCGCCGCCCGCCGCCCGCGGCCCAGCGTCCCCCGCCCAGCGCCCGCCACCCGCCACCCAGCGCCCGCCACCCAGCCCTCCCGCCCAGCGCCCCCCGCCCCCCGTCCGCCACCCGCCACCCGCCACCCGCCACCCGCCACCCGCCACCCGCCACCCGCCGGTTGTCCCCGGGCCCGCCCTCTCTCCCCAAGGGCATGGATGCCGCTCCGATGCTGTTCTGACGCTGTGACAGCGGCATTCAGGTCGAAAGAAAATGCCCCGGGCACACCTCACTAGCCCCACCAAGCTCGCGGATAGCAACCCAGAACTCCGCCCAGCCAACGCAGCCCCCTATGAAACCAGCTGTTCCCTGCTGGTCGCCGGACCTCGTCCCCCACCCGCTCCCGCACTCGCACTCGCACTCGCAGGGGCGTGTTGTGGCAACGGAGCCATTAGAGGAGCCTCGTTGCCACAACGACGCCCCGAAGTGTTAGCGCCGTTCGCGGAGTAGCAGCAGCGAGTAGGCGGCGACGGTGGAGTCGTCGGTAATGAGACCCTCGGCGATCATCTGCTCGAACCGGTCCCGGGACACCCAGGCCTGGCGCATGTCCTGTTCTTCGCTTTCCCGGTCCGGATCGCCAGGCTCGAGCCCGGTGGCCAGGAAAAAGTGACCGCCCTGGTTGGTCAGGCCGTGGGCGCAGTGCAGGAAGCCGAGCCTGGTCAGCTCGCTAGCGCGCAGGCCGGTCTCCTGGACCAGCTCCAGCCGGGCAAGCTCTTCCGGGCTGCCCGACTGTCCCGCGGGAAACCCGCCCTGCGGGAATGACCACGTCCGCCGCCCGATCGGGTACCGGTACTCCTCGACCAGGTGGAACCCGTCGTTCTCGGCCGGGATGACCAGCGCGAAGTCGCGCTTCTCGATGAACGCGTAAGTGCCGCGGGAGCCGTCGCGCCGTTCGATCTCGTCCCGGCGCAGCACCATCCAGTTGTCCTGGTAGACCGTCTCGCGAGCAAGCGCGCGGATATCGGCATCCTCGAACGCGGCGGCCATCGGCTAGCGCACCTGCTCAGATGCGGTGACGGCCAGCTCGCTGGCGGGCACCGGGGAGGGAGCCGGGATAGCCGCGAGGCGCCGGCGCACCTGGGACTGCCGGACGACCGCAGTCACCCCCAGCGCGCCCGCGACGGGCAGCGTGACCAGTGCGGGCAGCTGGTACCGCCAGGAGAACTCATACACGTCCGCGCCCGCCAGCACCGAGACCGCGGACCCGGTAATCAGCAGGCAGGCCAGGGCCAGCGTCGGGTCGCGGCGCCGGCGCCAGGTGAAGGTGCCGACCAGCCCGGCTAGCAGCGCCATCAGCAACGCGGGTCCCGGTGTGTAGCCGATGGTCAGCTGGTACCGGCGGAGCAGGTACGCGATGTGCGGGGTGACCCGTGCATAGCCGCCGCCTCGAGCCTGGGCGAAAACACTGCTCGCGCTGTTGTGGCCGCGGTGGTTGATGCCCGGCGGGAAGTACGGGTAGTGCAGCTGGAATTGCCAGCGGTAGATCGGGGTGTCGCCTTCCTGGCTGTGCCTGGTCAGGGCGAAGAGCTTCACCGAATCCTTGACGATGTCACCCGCCACGCGCAGCGGCTGCTGCTCGATCACGCTGTAGGCGAGCGAACGCTGCAGCGGCAGCGTACTGACCAGCTCGCCCAGCGAGGCGTTCACCGGCTGGTACAGCGCACGCGGCGCGTCAGGGGAGTTGACCAGCCCGTCTACCCCGAGTTTGGCGGCAACCGATGGGCTCGGGCACAGCAGCCGCTCGTCCTGCGGGATCCGCAGGGTGGCGCAGTCGGCGGCGTGCGCGGCCCGGCCGTAGAGGTAGGCGTCGCCCATGTTGGACAGCTCGAAACCGTAATGCATGACCACGGCAGAATAGGCCATATAGCCCACGACCGGCAGAGCGAAACAGCACATGATCACGGCGCCGTTCAGCAGGCGCCGCCGCCAGCTCCGGGTCGCGGCCAGCACGTAGATCAGGGCTGGGACGATGAGCGCCTCGCCCACCTGGCGGACGGGTGCAGACGCGCCAAGCGCCAAGCCGCCCAAGATGACGAAGGCGAGGCCTGGCCGCGGCTGCCACAGCAGCAGGACAATGCCCGCCACCAGCAGTGCCTCGAACAGAACGTCGGGCATGATCGTCTGCTCGGCGTTCAGCTGATAGGCGTCGAGCAAAACCGGTGCGGCGGCCACGGCCGCCAGCCAGGTCCAGACGCCCCGCCGGACCATTAGCAGATAAAGCGCGGTTGCCATCGCGACGCCGAGCACATGCTGTATCAGGGCCGCCACAGCTAGATCGGCGAACATCAGCACCGGGCGCAGCACAAGCAGGGAGTAGCCGAGCGGATCGTAGGATCCCCAGTCGGTGGCCTGGAAGTTAAGACCGAAGATGTACTTCTTCGAGTCGATAAACAACAGCGCAGGCTCATAGCCGATCTGGGCCATCGCCCGCAGGATCAGCCCGGCGGTCACCAGCACGGCGAACAACCAGTTGTGGCGGAGGAACCCCACGACCACCCAGATGAACCGGTCCAGCCGGGACCCGGCGGGAACGCCTGGTGCAGCCCCGTCGGGCGCGCTCCCGTTGACGGCGATACCCTCGCTCGCCGCTTCGGAGTGGGTGGCAGGCAACACTGTTTCGCTCCTGTCGATCACACTTGATCCCCGGCGTGAGTCACATCAGGCAGCGGAAATGTCGCGCAAATGCCCGGCCGCTTTCTTGGCAGCGAACATTCTGCCGCATCGCAAAATCGCTGATCGTGATCAGAACGAGATTTGCCCTAGGGCGTCACCGAATGCGATGTCGCAAAGGTCGGCTACGGAGCGTGTGAAATGCATCACATATGGCTGGTGAAATAATCCGGTTGAGTTTATTGTGCGGTTTGTCGGTGCCGCTGCGTAACATCGGCGCATGGTCCTGCCGATGAATACATCCACTGCGCGCGGCTGGGATGTCCTGCGACGCCGGGTGCGATCAGACCTCCTGCCGCTGTACCCGATCGGTCCTGGCCCGGCCCGAGGCCAAGGCGCCCCGCCTGAGTGCGACGTGTGCCGCGGCCCGGTGGCGCCGGGGTTCGTTCGCTGCTGGCAGTGCACCGCCCATCACGCACGCGGCCGCGGCCTGCTCGCCGATGCGGTGGTACCTGTCTCGTACGCGGTCAAGGGAACTCCCTTCGCTGCCGGACTGTGGCGCTATAAGTCCTGGCGGAATCCGGATGCCGCCGCGAGCGCTTCATTGCAGGCCCTGCTCCTGGTGTTCCTGCGTGATCATGGGCCGTGTGTGTGGCAGCGCGCGGGAATCGTGGGGCCCGCTCATCAGGCGCCTACTCATCTGGCGCCTACTCATCTGGCGCCTACTCATCTGGCGGTGGTGCCGACGGGCTGCGGCAGGCCCGGCATTCACCCGTTGCTGGCGCTGTCCGCTCCCTGCCTTCGGCTGCCGCAGATCCGGCTGACGATACGGCCGGGAACCCAGGGTCGTGACCTGGACCCGGAGCGGTTCGCGGCTGACCGGGCAGCCGACGGTGCCAGCGTGCTGCTGATCGACGACACCTGGGTCTCGGGCGCAAGTGCCCAGGCCGCGGCGGTAGCGCTCAAGTTGGCCGGCGCCCGGCACGTCGCCGTGGTGGTCCTCGGCCGGCACCTCGACCCCGCCGACCCGCGGACCCGCCCGCTGGCGGCCAGGCTCGCCCCGTCCGGATACAGCCCGGCCAAATGTGCCGTACATCCCCCAAACCAGCCCACGCCAGTTAATTAACGCAGAATGCGATAGCGATACTCATTGACTCGGTTTCCGCGCACTAAGGAAATATTGCTAGTTTAAACGCTCGTTCCATTGAATAGGTGGCTGACCGCACCTGTTTGCTCTACCTTTTCTGGCCATGAACGACCCCCGAATCGCGGCCGCGCTGCGCGCCGGATCGCCGGGTGCGCTCGCGGAACTTTTCGACGCATACGGCGACCGCCTCTTCCAATACTGCTGGTGCATGCTGCGGAACCGCGAAATAGCGCAAATCGCGCTACGCGACACCCTGGTGGTGGCCCAGGCTCACATCGCCCGCCTCTGTGACCCGGCATCCCTCGGCCCCTGGCTCTACACGCTGGCCCGCACCGAGTGCCACCGCCTGGCGGCCGGTAGCCGCAGCCGACGCCGACGAGACGCCAGCCCGGCCCAGCCAGCCTGACGCCGATTCCCGCCTGATCGCCTGGAACGCGGTCATGAGCATGGACGCCGACCAGCTCGAGGCCCTTGACCTTTTCTGCCGTCACGACATCGACCTGGGCCTGGTGCTCGGCCTGGATGCCGACGCCGCCCGTGCGCTGGTGGACCAGGCACGGCAGGAGCTGGAGCGCGCCCTCGGCGCCGAGATCCTGGCCAGCCGCGGCAGCCACGCCTGCCCGGACCGTGCCGAGGTGATGGCTGGCTGGACCGGCGTCATGACGCCGGCGATCCGTGACCGAGTGCTCCAGCATGCGGCGGACTGCCCGGTCTGTGGCCCGAAACAGCCCCGCAACGTCTCCGCCGTCCGGGTCTTCGCCCTGCTCCCATCCCCGCCCCTGCCATCAGGTGCCCGGGACGAGGTTCTCGATTTCGCCGAGAACGAGTCCCACGCGGCCTACCGTGAGTTCGCGGTGAGCCGGACCGCCGCGCTAGCCGCCGCAGGATTCCCCGCCGTCGAGGCAACAGCCATCGACCACGTACTCCCGGAGCCGGCAGCCGCCAAGCCAGAGCCACAAGGCGTCAAGCCGGAGCCAGCAGCCGCAGGGCATGTGACCCCAGAGCGAGCTGCTGCGGAACGTGTTACCCCCGAGCCTGAGGCCGCGGAACCAGCGGGCCTCGAGCCCACAGCCCCGGCCCACGCCGCGGAGCTCCTGGCCGTTCCTGAGCTCAGCACCCCGGCGGAACGGCTCGCCGCCGCGGCCGCTCTTCTCGCCGCGGTGGACCTCCAGCTCACTCCCACTGCCGAACCGCAGTCCGCTGCTCCAGAGCCGGCCGGGCCCGCGTCCACCACGAAGGACCCGGCCGGGCCCGCGTCCACCGCGAAGGACCCGGCCGGGCCCGCGTCCACCGCGAAGGACCCGGCCGGACCGGGGGCTCCCACTCCCAAGCTCGCCGTCCCAGCCCAGCCCCCCGGCCCGACCCTCGAAACCCTTCCCCGGCAAGCCGCCGCCGCCCCGGTCCCGACGTCTCCGGTCGCCACCACACCGTCACCTACCGCGCCGTCCGCCACTACACCGGCATCCCCGAAGGCACGACAGCAGCCACAGCCACGGTCGCAACACCCCGGCCAGCCGCGGCAACTCCAGGACCACAAGCCGCAGGAGATACGCAAGCCACAGGAAACCCGCCGCCCTCAAGGCCCTCCGCCACCCCCGCCCGCTCCGGGCGCGAAGCCCCGCCGCCGCAGTACCCGGACGGGTCTCCTGGTCGGCCTGGCCGGGGCGATGGCCTCCGCGGCGATCGTCGGATCCACTCTTGCCCTGAACTCGCCCGTCACATCCGCTGCCCAGGACGTCAACCACACGATCGCCACCGGATCGCCGGCCAGCGCCGTGATCGCACAGCCGACCAGCCTGGGTAGCGGAGGCGCGGTCACCATCGTGCCGTCCCAGGCCAGCGGCGGCCAGACCCCGGCGCTGAAACCGCTGAGCCGCGTGCAGCCGGCCTCGCCCCCGCTGATGAGCACGCCTGGCACCCGGGCCGAGACCATGATCACCCTGGCCACGCAGCCATCCGGGCACGCGTCGGCGCCGCATCCTGGCGCGGCGCCGGCCAAGTCCGCGACCGCCAAGACGTCCGCCGTCACCCTGCACGTGCCGTCGAGCCTAGCCATCGGCGGGGGCTCGTCCGGCCAGATTACGATCACCGCCGTGGGTGGCTCGGTTCACTGGTCGGCCACCGCCGCATCCCCGCTGATCAGTCTCAGCCAGTCCTCGGGCACGGTGGCGCCTGGGCAGCCCGCCACGCTGACGGTGACCGTGGACCGGGGCTCCGATGCGGGCAGCGCGGACGTCTCCATCGCACTGCCCAACTCGGCCCCGCAGACCATCTCGGTCATCTGGTCCGCCCAGCCGGTCAGCGCTGGCAGGGAATCGGACCAGGGCACCGGCCCGGGTCTGGGCCAGAACAGCGGATCGGGCCCCGACAGCGGTTCGGGCGGCAGCACGGGCACCGGCTCGGGCCGGAGCGGCCACTCTGGTGCCGGCGCCTCCCGGACGTCAGGCACCTCAGGTACTTCCGGCTCCCCGGGTCATCGCCGCTCGCAGGGCGCAGCCTCCACCAGTGCTCCCGCGTCCGGCACCAGCGGTAGCTGAGCTCGTGCACAACACCGGTAACACAATATGCAGTAAAGCAGTAAGACAGTAACGTTCACCGAAGGGCCCGCGCCAGCCAGGGGCGCGGGCCCGCAGGCTCTAAGCTGGAACCGTGACCGCCGAGCCCCCTTCGCACACCGCGCTGGTCAGGCGCGCCCGCCGGATCGCCCGCGAACTCGCCGTGCTCTACCCGGACGTCTATACCGAGCTGAACTTCTCCACGCCGCTTGAGCTGTTGGTCGCGACGATCTTGTCCGCTCAGACCACGGACAAGCGGGTCAACATGGTGACTCCTACGCTGTTCGCGCGCTACCCGACCGCCGCCGATTACGCGGGGGCCGACCGCGAGGAGCTGGAGAAGATCATCGCCTCGACCGGTTTCTACCATGCCAAGACGACCAGCCTGATGGGGCTCGGGCAGGCGCTGTGCGACCGGTTCGGCGGCGAGGTCCCGGGCAAGCTGAAAGATCTGGTTACCCTGCCCGGGGTGGGCCGCAAGACCGCGAACGTCGTGCTCGGCAACGCGTTCGGCGTTCCCGGCATCACCGTGGACACGCATTTCGGCCGGCTGGCCCGGCGGTTCGGCTGGACCACCGATACCGATCCGGTCAAGGTCGAGGCGCAGGTGGCCAAACTCATCCCGCGCAAGGACTGGACCGACCTGTCGCAGCGGATGATCTGGCACGGCCGCCGGGTCTGCCATTCCCAGCGGCCCGCCTGCGGCGCGTGCGGCCTGGCTGCCCTGTGCCCGTCGTTCGGCGAGGGCCCCACCGACCCAAAGGTGGCCGCCAAGCTCATCCGACCTGGCCCCTTCTCGTGACCGCAGGCTGCGAGCAGAAACACGCCGCCGGCAACCCGAGCGAGGTCCCGGCCTGGCTGCGCCAGCTGGCCGACGTGGCCCACACCATGGACGTGCCGGATGCCCTGATCCCGCCCGAATCCGGCGGCCGGCCTTCCGCCGTACTCGTCTTGTTCGGCGACGGGCCGAACGGTCCCGACATCTTGTTCATCCTGCGCAGCGCGGACATGCGGCTGCACGCGGGCCAGCCCGCCTTCCCGGGCGGCTCGGTGGACGACGGCGACGAGAGCCCGGCGGCCACTGCGCTGCGCGAGGCGGCCGAGGAGGTCGGCCTGGACCCGGCCGGGGTCGAGGTGATCGGCGCCCTGCCCGAGGTCTACGTCTGGCGTTCCGGGTTCCGGGTCATCCCGGTGCTGGCCTGGTGGCGCGATCCACACGCGGTCGCCCCAGTCGATGCGGCCGAGGTGGCCGCGGTGGAGCGGGTCACCGTGGCCGAGCTGGCCGATCCGGCCACCCGGGTCATGCTGCGCTTTCCCGGCGGGCGGACCGGCCCCGCGTTCCAGGTCAAGAACATGCTCATCTGGGGTTTCACTGGTGCGCTGGTGGACCAGCTGCTAGCGCTGGGCGGCTGGGAGAAGCCCTGGGATCGCACCGCCTTCGTGGAGACGCCGCTCCCGGGCAACCAGGCCCGCTGACCGAGCCAGGCGGGCCATTTCAGCGCGCAAAAAGCTATACCTTGAATCCGTGCGCGGTGACCTGCTGGACCTGATCTTGATCGTGGTCGTGATCGCCTTCGCCGTGTCCGGATACCGGCAGGGTTTCATCGTCGGCATCCTGTCCTTCCTGGGTTTCGTGGGCGGCGCGCTGCTCGGCGCGCAGTTCGGCCCGTCCATCTCCCGCGCGCTCGTCGGCGGCCAGACCCAGCAGGACGTCATCGCCGTCATCTTGCTGGTCAGCTTCGCGGTCCTCGGCCAGTTCATCGCCTCCTCCATCGGCGCGGCCATGCGCTCCACGGTGACCTGGCGCTCGGCCACGGTGCTGGATTCGATCGGCGGCCTGGTGGTCAGCGTGATCTCGGTGCTGCTCATCGCCTGGGTGGTCGGCTCGGTGCTGAACGGCTCCCCGTTCCCCGTGGTGGACCAGCAGGTCAACAACTCGCTGACGCTGCAGACGCTGGACAAGGTGGTGCCACAGCCGGCCAAGACCATGTTCTCCGACTTCCGCCGGCTGCTGGCCAGCAACAGCACCTACGCCGAGGTTTTCAGCGGGATCGGCGCGGAGCGGATCATGTCCATCCCGGCTCCCGACCCGGCCGTGGTGGACAGCTCCGCGATCCAGTCGGCGGCGAGCCGGGTCGTGAAGGTAACCGGCGTGGCCCCGAGCTGCCAGCGCTCGATCGAGGGCTCCGGGTTTGTCATCTCTACCGACCACATCATGACCAACGCGCACGTTGTGGCGGGCGTGACGCAGGACCAGAAGGTCATCGCCGGCGGCCGCGTGCTGAACGCCACCGTGGTGTTCTACGACCCCCAGATCGATGTGGCCGTGCTTTACGTGCCTGGCCTGGACCTGTCCCCGCTGCAGTTCGCGGGCTCGGCCAGCCCGGGTGACAGTACCGTGGTCGCGGGCTACCCGCTGAACGCCCCGAGCCTGCACGTGGTGCCGGCCCGGATCGGTGGCGTCCAGAACGCGCAGGGGCCGAACATCTACCAGACCACCACCGTCACCCGGCAGATCTACGAGATCCGGGCCGTGGTCGAGTCCGGCAACTCCGGCGGCCCGCTGCTGTCCTCGCAGGGCACGGTGGACGGCGTGGTCTTCGCCGCCGCGGTCGGCGTGAACGACACCGGCTTCGCGCTCACCGCCAGCCAGGTGGCGGCCGACGCCCGGTCCGGCGAGCAGGCCACGGACCCCGTCTCCACAATGGGCTGCGACTAGCCCAGCAGCCCCGGATTAAGGTCCGCCGCGGCCACTGACGCCAGGCCGCTGCGCTCGATGCGCGCGGCCAGGTCCTCGGCCGCGCTCACCACCGCACCCACAGATATACCGAACGGGCTGGGTTCCCCGCTCTCGCTCCCCGCCTCAGCCCCCGCGGCGTCGCCGTGGCCGCCCCCCGCTGCCCCGCTCCCCGCTCCCGCCGTCGCGGTGTAGCCGCGGACCCGCTCGGCGCCGCGCCGGAGCAAAGTGACGGCGCCGCGGGCGTTGCCGCGGTGCGCGTGGGTCAGCCCGACCGCGATCTGGGCCAGCCCCTGCCACAGGTCGCGCTCGGCGTCCGGGCCGGTTTTCCAGGCCGCTTCCAGGACCTCGTGGGCGTGGAACGGGCGCCCCTCGCGCAGCAGCTGGTCGGCCAGCTGAGCCGCCTCGGCGCCGGTGACGGCCAGATCGTCGGGCATGGTGGCCTCACCGGCCCCACCGCGCGCTAGCGGGCGGCCCAGCCCGTCCCGCGGCCGCGCGTTCCGCGCCCGGCCCGACCGATCCCGGTCCCGCGCCTTGCTTTCCCCCGTGCCGCCGGTCACCGCTCGGGTTCGGGGTCGGCCAGCCAGCCGAGTAGCTCGGTGTTCAGTACCTCGGGCCGCTCTTCCTGCGGGAAATGCCCGGCCCCGTCGATGATCCGCCAGCGGTAGGGGCCCTCGACGTAGCGGCCTGCCCCACGGGCGGTCTGTGGCAGCACGCAGCTGTCCAGGGCGCCGTGCAGGTGCAGGACGGGAGCGCCGATGGCGGTGTGCATGTGCCGGGCGTAGCGCAGCCCGTCAGGCCGGACGCCGCTGCGGGCCAGCCACCTGTGGTACTCAAGCGCGGAATGGGCCACCGAGGGGATCTGCATGGCCCGGGCGTAGATGCTCTGAGTCTGGTGGTCTGGCCAGCCCGGCGCGGACCAGCGCTCGAGCAGCTGGCCAACCCGGGCGGCGCCGTCCTTGACCAGGTGGCGCTCGGGCAGGATCGGCAGCTGGAAGCCGAGCGTGTAGCCGCTGCGGCGGCCCTGGCCCAGCGGGTCGGTGAACAGCGCGGAGCGCATCCGCAGCGGATGGGCGCAGGACACCACGGCCATCCGCCGGACCACCTTGGGATAGTAGGCGCCGAGCGTCCACGCGATCAGCCCGCCCAGGCCGTGCCCGACCACGATGGCGTTGGCCTCGCCCATGGCCCGGACCAGCCCGGCCGCGTCGGCTGCCGCGGTGACCAGGTCATAGCCGCGGGGCGGCTTGTCGCTGCCGCCGTAGCCGCGCAGGTCGACAGCGGCGGCCCGGAAACCCGCGGCGGGCAGGGCGGCCAGCTGATGGCGCCAGGTCCACCAGAACTCGGGAAACCCGTGCAGCATCAGCACCAATGGCCCGTCCCCCGCCTCGGCGACGTGGAACCGGGTGCCGTTGGCCGAGACGGTCCGGTGTGCCCACGGTCCGTCGATCTGGACCACGGCGCCCGCGCCCGCGGTCATCGTGCTCACCTCGCTTGGGGGCGGTTCACTTGGGGGCGGTGATCTGTGGCTGGCCGACCTGGGGCTGCTGGCCGTCGTGGCGCAGCGCCTTGATGTCCTCGGACACGGTCTTCCTGGTCCTGCGCAGCCCGGACAGACCGCGGATCCTGAGATAAGCGATCAGCAGCGCCACCGCGGCTAGCAGGACCCAGGTGCCGGCCGCGATCAGGAAGGCCGCCCAATCCCAGATTCCGAGCGCGACCAGCCCGAAGGCGTAGGCGATAGAGATCAGCACAATAACCACGCAGCCGACGAACGCGGCCGCCCCACCCAGGGCGGCGGCTATCCCGATCCGGCGGGCGTCGCCCTTCAGCTCGGACTTGGCTAGGTCGATCTCGTAGTGGACGAGCTGGCTGACATCCTTCAGCGCCAGCGCGACAAGATCCCCGAGCGACTGTTCAGTTCCGGCGGGCTCCGGTGTCTCGCTGCGGACCATCGAGTCCATCTCCCATCATGCGGACCGCTGCCCGGGCGCCCGAATTTCGCTCGGGGCTTAGAGCATGTTTTGGCCAAAGACCAAGGCTAGCGTTGTTCATGTTCGTCATCGTCGACGGCACCCCCATGCCGGCGCGGCGTGTTCAAAAAAGGCAGCCGAGGCAGACATTACTCCGTTGTGTGACGATTCGCCGGATTATGCAACGCGAGGGGCGTGCTGACACTCAGCTGAAATGCGAGCGGCGCCCCGGTAAGGGGCGCCGCCGCAATGCCACGTCATGCCTGGCTACCAAGCGTGCACCTTCTCTGTCAGACAGGCCGCCTTCGAGGCTGACCTGGCGTGACACGCCTCCCGCGGCTGGTCGCGCGTGGGTACCTGGCTGCCGTGCCCGAACGCTCAGCGTCCGTATTACAGTTCTACGACGAAATCGCAGCCCAGGGAAGGCCTCGCGAGACGGATTCGTGATCTGAATGAGTCCCGGCGATCACATGCCGTGAGCCCGTGACAGTCGTCCAGGGTCTGCACCTGACGCCCGGCCTGCACTTACGTAGCGAGCGGCCGTCGGCTACCGTATACACCGGAGGTTTCGGAGAGTATCGGCTGTACTCAGTCTTACTCTGTAAGAACTTTACCGGGAGGTAGCAAAGTTCTCCATTGCCCCTACCGCCACCGTACGGTCTGTGTTGTAATCTCCATTGGCTGAACCTGCATCTGGCCCGATCGTGCGGTTAGCCCGGCTGTACATAAATCAGTACTGGCAGTGCATACAAGGGTCATTTGTGGATAAGCTTTATTATAAGGACGGAGCCGCGCCCCCCCCAGGGCCGGACCGTGCGCGCGGGCGCCGCTCTCCCCCCCGGCGGCGCCCGCCTCCTTTTCTCTGTTGTTGCACTCCCCGTCGGGCCCTGTTAATCTCCGGCCTTCTTCGCCGCTGCACCCTTCAGTCCAGTCGCCGCCGCGTTCATAGCTCGCGGAAGATCTGAGTCGTCGCCCCCTTTCCCACTCCGCCAAACACCCCTCCCCTGCGCCTGCCCGCCCCCTGCGCTTCCCTCCATGCGCCTGCCCCGCGTGCCCACCTCGGCGTGCCCGCCCCCAGGGGTGCCTGCCCCAGGGGCGCCTGCCCCGCGTGCCCGTCCCGCCCCCGCTGCGCCCCCGCGCCCTCGCGTGCCCGTGCGCAAGGAAGTCGGTGGCTCCCCGACCACCTTCTTGCGTGGTTGGTGGGCCACCGACCACATTCAGCTGCGCCCCCGCGCCCGCGCTGCGCCCCCGCGCCCCCGCGCCCGCCCGCGCTGCGCCCCCGCGCCCGCCCGCGCTGGCCCCCGCGCCCGCCCCGTGCGCAACCGGGTCGGTGGCTCCCTGACCATCTACTTGGGTGGTCGGTGGGTCACCGACTTAATTCGGGAGCCCTAGTCGGATGGCGATGAGCCGGATAGGAGGGCGTCGAGCAGTGCCACTGCGCCCCGTTTTGATAGCGGATGGTTGTTATTTCCACATTTAGGGGACTGGACGCATGAGGGGCAGCCGCCCTCGCAGTCGCACCCGGCGATGGCCTGCCTTGTGGCCTGCAGCCACTGCGCGGCCGCCTCGAAGCCCCGTTCGGCGAAGCCGGCCCGCCGTCGTGGCCGTCGTAAACGAAGATCGTGAGCAACCCGGTGGCCGGATGCCGCGCGGCGGACACACCCCCGATATCCCAGCGGTCGCAGGTGGCAAAAAGCGGAAGCAGGCCGATTGACGCGTGCTCCGCGGCGTGCACCGCCCCGGCCAGGTCGACCCCAGCCTCGGCCAGCGCCTGCGCCCGAGCATCGGACATCGTCCACCACACCGCCCGGGTTGGCAGGTGCCGCGGTGGCAGATCGAGCGGGACCTCGCCGAGCGAGCCGCCGCCGTCGGCCCGTTGGGTGAAGCTCACCACCTGCCGGGTGACCTGCACGTCGCCGAACGAGACCACCCCGTCGCCCCAGTTCATCTGCCTGCCGCGTCCCCCGCACCTCGACCTCGGTCACGGTCTTGGCCGTGGTCGTGTAGCCGTACTCGCCCGGCTCGACCAGGGCCACCCGGTCGTCCAGATCCAGCCGGGTGACCAGGTAGCTGTCGCCCTGGTGTACGTAGATCGCGCCCTCGTGGACCAGCAGATAGGCCGACGGCTCGTCCACCGTCCCGACCAGGCGGCCGGTGGCCTCCTCGACCACCCGGACCGGGGCCAGCCCGGCCCCGCGCAAGTCGACGGCCCGGGCCGCGTCCCGGCGCAGGCCGAACCAGCCCGTATCCCGCTGCCGCAACCGCCCGGCCCGGGTCACTCGCTTACCGCCTCCCGCGCTCCCGGCCCGAACATGTCCAGGTCCGCCTCGGTCAGTGCCAGTTCGGCCGCTGCCGCGCACAGGTGCGGCGCCAGCACGTACGGGTTAGCCGGATCCAGCACGGTCGCCTCGACCGGGTGCCGGAGCAGGAGCTCGGGATGACGGATCAGGTAGGTGTCTAGCGGGTCGTCCCGCGCGATCAGCACCGCCGCCGCCGATTGCCCGCTGCGCCCGGCCCGGCCGCCTGCTGCCACAGGCTGGCCCAGGTGCCTGGCCAGCCGGCGATGAGCACGGCGTCCAGCCCGGTCACGTTGATGCCCAGTTCGAGCGCTGTCGTCGCCGCTAGGCCGATCAGCCGCCCATCCGACAGCGCCGCCTCCAGCCGCCGCCGGTCTTCGGGCAGGTATCCCGACCGGTAAGCCGCCACCCGTGCCTCAGCCGCAAGGCCCGGGCCGCTCCCCGTGACCTCCGCGGCCACAGCGACACCGGCGGCCGCCTTCGCTCCGGCAGCCGCCTCTGGCCCGGCCGTCCCGGTCACCGCGGCCGTCCCGGTCACGGCGGGCACGACAGCACCGG
>CAWAFD010000029.1:0-24888 GCA_963781225.1 uncultured Actinomycetota bacterium | reverse complement strand
ACGCAGCGAACGCCAGGGGTAGGGAGCACCAAACTGTAGGACCGGGCCGCGGCTCAGGTCGCGATCATGTGCGCGTACACGATGATGTTGTACAGGTAGTGGCCGGTGGCCTCGTCGAAGGCGCCGCCGCAGGTGATCAGCCGGAGGCTGGGCGTGTCCGACTTCCCGTACACCGAAGCCGTGGGGAACGCGTCCTTGGACACCTTCTGCAGGCCATCCACGGCGAACGTGGCCAGCTTCTTGTCGGCGAGCGTGACGTAGATCTTGTCCCCGGGCTTCAGGTCCTTGAGGTGGTAGAACACCGAGACACCGGTGTCGGAGTCCACGTGCCCGAGGATGACCGACCGGCCACGCTCACCCGGCGTGGGACCGTATTTGTACCACCCGGTCATGTCGTGGTCGTCCAGCGGCGGCGTCTGGACCGTGCCGTCCGATAGCTGGCCGACCTTCATCACCGGTGCGTCGAGCCCGATGTCCGGGATGCGGATCGCCTCCGGAACCGAATAGGCCAGCGGCCTGGCCTTCGGATCCTGGGCGAGCTTCGGTGCGGTCGTCTTCACCGACGCCGGGGTGTAGGTCGCGCCGGCGCGGGCGGGAGTGCCGTCAAAGTAGCCAAACGTCGCCACAGCGGCACCGCCCGCGCACACCACAATGGCGGCGAGGGCGGTGCCGAAGGCCCACCGGCCAGCAGGCGTGGGCCCGCTCCGGTGGTCAGCTGCGCGCAATTGCCCTAGGCAACCGGGTGAGACCGGCGCCAGCGGCGAAGACCGAACAAGCCGAGACCGCCCGCGGCCAGTGCAACCAGGCCACCGCCGACCGCCAGCGGCGTGTTGCCCCCGCCGCCACTGATGCTGCCGCCGCCACCGGTGTTAGCGCCGCCAACTGGCGCGCTCGTCGCCGTCGCGACCGGAGCCGGCGACACCGCCGCCTCCGCGGTCACGGCGGGGGCCGGAGCCGCTGGCCGCTTGGGCTTGCAGGGCCTCTTGGACCTCGCCGTGTCCACAGTCGTCTTGGGCTTGCAAGGCTTCTTCGTTTTCGCCACGACCACAGTTGTCTTGTGCCTGCAAGGCTTCTTGGACCTCGTCGCCGTCACTGTCGTCTTGGGCTTGCAGGGCCTCTTGGACCTCGCCGTGTCCACAGTCGTCTTGGGCTTGCAAGGCTTCTTGGCCGACGTCGGGGTCGGGCGGACGGACCAGGAACTGTCGTCGCTCCCGCTGTTGCCCCAGCTCCCGCTGTTGCCCCAGCTGCTGCTGTTGCCCCAGCTGCCGCTGTTGCCCCAGCTGCTGTCGTCTCTATTGCCGTTGCCGTTGCCGTTGCCGTTGCCGTGGTGGGTCACCGCAACCCTGGCGCTGATGCTGGCGGTGGACAGCGTGCTTGCATGCGCGGCTGTCCCGGTTGCCATAAACGTGGCCACTCCGATGGCAAAACAACCTGCGGTCAGGCGGATACGTACTGCCATTCCCACTCCTCCCTCGCAGGATTTCTCCTGCGCGGTCCCGACATCAAGTCCTTAACGGTGCGCGAACTGCGTTCAAGGAAGGCTCGCGGACACTCCGGACGTGCCCGGAAACGGCCGTGGAGTCCCAGTAGAAGAGGTCTTACCACAGAACTTCTTCGCCACCGAGGACTCCACGTGATCACCTATCGTGCCACGCTTGACGTGCCCATGGAGCTGCTTCGCTTCGTCACCCGCCTGCTGATCACCGAGCGCCGCCTGCGGGCACACCTGCTGGCAGCCGGGCCCTGACCTGCCGTGAGCAGGCGATCCTCGTCCTGCGCCGGTTCCGCGACCGCACCCGCGTCGAGCAGCTCGGCCGCGACCACGGCGTCTCCCGTGCCACCGCCTACCGGTACGTCGACGAGGGCACCGAGGTCCTCGCCATGCAGGCCCCGGACCTGCATGAGGCCCTGGAACGAGCCCGGGAGGAGGGCACCCCCTTCGTGATCCTCGACGGCAAGCTGTTCGCCTCCGACCGCGTCGCGGAGAAGGTCACCAGCGTGCAGGGCGACGAGATCGACGCCTGGTACTCCGGCAAGCACCACCGCCCCGGCGGCAACGTCCAGGCCATCATGCGCCCCGACGGCCTCCCACTATGGACCTCCGAGGCCGCGCCCGGCCACGTCCACGACATCACCGCCGCCCGGGCCCATGCCCTCCCCGCCCTCTACCGCGCCGCAGCCACCGGAATGCCAGCCCTCGCCGACAGCGGCTACGAAGGCGCCGGAATCGGCATACACGTCCCCGTGAGAAATCCCGGCGGAAACCAGGAACTCGCCCCTGGCACCCGCACCAGGAATTCCCTGCTGCGCGGCCTCCGCTTCCAGGGAGAACGCGGGTTTGCCCTGCTCAGCCAGCGATGGGCCACCTCAGTAGGTAGTTCTCAGTAATCAAGCAATCATGGAGCGTAGCGTGGCGTAGTCGGCAAGTCACGGAAGTTGTCAATATTTAATCGCCGATTCGGCTATCGAATATCAAGCTCGGGCACAGTGTGTCATTTCGTACTCCCGGCAGCTGAGGCGCACTTTACGAACGTGTCAGCGAACCGTTGACCTTCGGCGGCTGCGCGGCTTCCTGTCCCCGCCGCGGGGTCTGGTGCGACCCAGGCTGGCGTTGTGGCGCGCCGCCGGATACCGGAACTTGCGGCCGGACAATTCCCTATTGTGTGTGACCTACTTAACACAATAGGCGGCGCATCACCTTCATGTATGTAAAGGTATTTTTGTCCTGTTTTACAGTAAGCATGCAACCGCAAAACCGGACAAGCCGGGCGGGCACTTGCGATCCGCGGTGACCAGTAGTCCCGTCCGGGTGGGCTGACCGGGGTGCGGTGACGTAGGTTCGGTCTCGGTGGCCGTTCCGGCGGCGCCCATCCTGGCGGATCGCCCGGCGCTGATCCGGCCAGCGTCCAGCGATCCGGTGCTGGGCGATGCGGCGCCGAGCGATGGCGGCGCGGAGCTGAGGAAGGGGCCCAGATGTCCGACGAGGTGCTGCGGCTACGCGGAGTAGAGGTCCGGCGTGACTCGGCCGTGCTACTGCGCAACGTGGACTGGACGGCGCACGGCGACGAGCGCTGGATCCTGATCGGGCCGAACGGCGCGGGTAAGACCACCCTGCTCCAGCTGGCGTCGACCATGCTGTTCGCCACCGAGGGCACCGTCGACATACTCGGCGAGCGGCTCGGCGAGGTAGACATCTTCGACCTGCGCCCCCGCATCGGGCTGACCAGCGCGGCCATCGCCGAGCAGGTCCCGCCGGGCGAGAAGGTCATCGACCTGGTTCTCACCGCCTCCTACGCCATCTTGGGCCGGTGGAAGGAGGAGTACGACTCCGCCGACGTGACCCGGGCGGTGGAGATGCTCGACGCGCTCGGCTGCGCACACCTGATCCGGCGCCGGTTCTCCACCTTGAGCGAGGGTGAGCGCAAGCGGGTGCAGATCGCCCGGGCCCTGATGCCAAACCCGGAGCTGCTGCTGCTCGACGAGCCCGCGGCTGGCCTGGATCTCGGCGGCCGGGAGGATCTGCTGCGGCGGCTGACCAAGCTCGCCAAGGACCCCAAGGCGCCGATGATGGTCCTGGTCACGCACCACGTGGAAGAGGTCCCGGACGGCTTCACCCACGCCATGCTGCTGCGCCGCGGCTCGGTGCTGGCCGCCGGGCCCATCGACGAGGTCTTCACGGCGAAGAACCTGTCGCGCGCGTTCGGCGTCCAGCTGGAGATCGAGCACCGCCAGCAGCGCTGGACCGCCCGCGCCCGCTGAACGTCCGCTCACGCGGGAGCCTCAGGTCCTGGGCCGGAGCTCGACCCGCCCGTCGGTCGTCACGCGAGTCTCGAAGGATGGCTGGCGAGCGGTACCGGGACCGTGCACGACCGTCCCGTCGCTGACGGCGAAGGTGGACCCGTGCCAGGGGCAGGCGACGCAGGTCATGCCCCGTTCGGTCACGATCCGGCCCTGATGCAGGGGACCGCCGAGGTGCGAGCACCGGTCTGACAGCACGCTGACCTCAGGGCCCGACCGGTACACCAGCAGCGACAGGTACCCGAGCTGCCGTCGCACCGGCTGGGAGTCCGGGAGTTCGGTCAGCGCGCACAGGTCGTGCCAGCCCAGCCCGGCCAGGTGGCCGATGGGATCGGCGTGACTGCTCCCCGCGCCCAGCCGCAGCGCCAGGTGGCCGCCCAGGTAGGATCCGGCCGTGGCCACGGCCAGCCCGGACGCAGACAGCGCCCGGCCGTAGCCGATCCGGCCGCCGGCCCGGGCCGCCAGCGAGGCCAGGAACAGCGTGGCCGCCCCGGTCTGGCAGGCCGCGTGCACCAGCCCGACCCGTTGCTGATCGGTGTGCAGCGCCGACCAGTCGGCCAGCCCGGTGGCCGCGGCGGGCGCAGCCCCGGCTACCCCGGCCGCGATGAGCATGGCCGAGGCCCGCTCGGTGCCGCGGAACAGGTCCAGCAGCACGGCCGAGGTCCAGCAGCCGAGCGGCAGCCGCACCACGGCCGGATGCGCAGGCTGGCCGAACGGCACACCGTGCAGGGCATCAGCCCGGGTGCCCGCCGGCAGCACCCGCACCACGGTGTCGGAAAGACCGCTGACGACGGGATCGAGGGTGTGCGCGCGCTCGACCCGCTCGGCCAGCGCCGCCGGCCGGGACAGCAAGGAACCCTTACGGTTCTTGCGCGCGCGCTTGGACGCACTGAGGAGGGATTGCCGCACTCCTTGTGCCTACCCGCCACCTCCGCTCCCCACCCCATCATTTATTCCGAACGGGCTGCCGTCCCGCTCTCCCCGGACCCTCCAGCCCCGGTGGCGCCGGCGCGCAGCCGCCCCAGCTGCTCCCGCACAATGTCCACGAATCGCTGCTGGAACCCCACCAGCAGCCGCAGTTCAGAGTCAGAAAAGCCTGCTGCGGCCTGCTGCCAGGCCGTCACCAGTGGGCCGAACACCGGCCCGACCTCGTCCAGCGCCGGCCCGAAATTCAGCGTCACCATGACCCGGCGCCGGTCCGCGGGATCCCGCTCCCGCTGGACGTACCCACCGCCTTCCAGCCGGTCGATCACCCCGGTGATCGAAGCCGTGGTCAGCCCGGTCGCCCGGGCCAGGTCGCCCGCGGTCATGGGACCGCCCAGCGCCACGATGTTCAGGCAGTTCAGGTCGGTGACGTTGATCCCGATCCGTTCGGCTGCCAGCTGCCCCAGCAACTGCAGGACCGAACCTCCCCGGCGCATCGCCAGCAGGAATTCCCCCTCCAGCCGCCGCCGCTCGGCGCCAGCCCCTGCCGAGCTCCCGCCCCACTCGCTCTCAGACATGCTTAGTTCTCCAAGTATCTAGTTAAACTAGATATCAACTTAACGAAATGATAGTTTCCCTAGGTGTAGCCAGTCACACGATACGGCCCGGGACCGTCATCAGGACGAGCCGTTACCTACGAGGGGATCAGCACCATGACAAGCACCCAGCAAGAAACCCCGGCCCCGGCCTTTCCCATCGGCCAGGCCGTGGGGCAGGCCGAAGCCGTCCTGACCAAGCTGCTGAACGTCACCCTGGCCGGCCGGGGGATCGATCGCCAGGCCTATCTGGGCCTGCAGCGGCTGAATGCCCTGGGCGGCGAGGCCACCCAGGAGGCCTATGAGCGCGACCTGCGCGATTGGCTCGAACTCGACGCCGCCGCCGCATCCCGGCTGGCCGGCGAGCTGATTATGGCCGGGCTGGCCGCCGCCGGCAACAGCGCCGACGGGGGCGTTGGCGGCACAGTCCGGCTGACCGCGCAGGGGCAGGCAATGCGCTCGGACATCCTCGTGGCCGGCCGCGAGCTGACCGGCCCGATCCTGGCCGCCATCGACCCCGGCGACCTGCAGACCACGATCAGCACCCTGGAAGAGATCACCCGGCGGGCCCGCGAGATCCCGGTTCGCCCGGCCAGCGGGGAGCCAGCATCATGACCACGCAGAACCTGCCCGGTACCAGCGCCGCCCGCCACGGCACCGGCGACGCCGACCTGGCCATCATGCTCGCGGCCCACGACGCCCTGCGCCGCGACCTGACCCGGCTGGCCCACGTGACCGCCCGGGCTGACCTGGCCGACCCTGCCCGGCAGGCGTTCATCGCGGCCGGCTGGGACCTGTTCAAGCGCCAGCTGCATACGCATCACACCGCCGAGGACGATGTCATCTGGCCGGCGCTGCGCCCTCGCCTGGCGCACAGCGACAGCGCCCGCTCGGTGCTGGACGCCATGGAGGAGGAACACACTCAGATCGACCCGCTGCTGGCCACGGTGGATAGGGCGTTCGCTCAGCCGGCCGAGTCCGGCGACGACCGTCTAGCCGACAAAGTCGACGTCCTGACCGGCGCGCTCACCTGCCACCTCCAGCACGAGGAGCAAGACGCGCTGCCGCTCATCGGCGTCGCGCTGACCGCGGCCGAGTGGCGCCGGGTCGGCTTCCGCATCGCCCGCCGCAACGGCCTGTCCCGCGGCGGCGAGATGTTCGCCTGGATGCTCGACACCCCCGACTCCACCGCGAGCCCCGGCCCAGGCTCCGGCTCCAGCGCGGCCAGCACCCTGCGCGCACTCCCGCCGCCGTTGCGCCTGCTCTACCGCGCGGTCTGGAAGCCCCGCTACGAGAAAACCCCGCGCTGGTAACCAGGCCCGGCCGCCGCCCATCGCGACCACCACCAAGCCGCCTCAGGTGATCGTGGGTCGAAAGGCGCCAAACCTGTGATCATGGGCCAAAAGGTGCCGAAAATGACGCCCTTTGTCACTTGATCACTGAAATGACGCACAACGACCCACGATCCTGGCGCCCACCGACCCCTGATCATGAAAGAGGGCGCTCAGCGGCACACGTTAGCGCCGCCTAGCGGCACACACCACGCCACCGCGACGCCTAGCGGCACACAAAACCGTGCCCTGCCACCCGCGCTCCCGGCCGCTGCGACCTACACCTTGAACCGGTAGCCCATGCCGGACTCGGTCAGCAGGTACCTCGGCCGGGACGGCTCGGGCTCGAGCTTGCGGCGCAGCTGAGCCAGGTACACCCGCAGGTAGTTGCTCTCCGTCTCATACGACGGGCCCCACACCTCACGCAGCAGCTGCCGCTGGGTGACCAGGCGGCCGGCGTTGCGGACCAGGATTTCCAGCAGCTGCCACTCGGTCGGGGTCAGCCGGATGCCGGAACCGTCGGGGCGGCTCACCTGCTTGGCCGCCAGGTCCACGGTGAAGTCTGCGGTCTTGACCACCGGCTCGTCCGGGGCCGGCGCGGCCCGCCGGACCGCGGCCCGGAGCCGGGCCAGCAGCTCGTCCATGCCGAACGGCTTGGTCACATAGTCATCGGCGCCCGCGTCCAGCGCGGCCACCTTCGCGCTCTCCTGACCCCACGCGGACAGCACGATGATCGGGATCGAGGTCCAGCCGCGGACGCCGTGGATAACGTCGGTGCCGTCCATGTCCGGCAGCCCGAGATCCAGGATGATGACGTCCGGCCGGTCGCGGGCCACCGCGGCCAGGCCGCTGGTGCCGTCGGCGGCCGTGCTGACGTCGTACTCGCGGGCGGACAGGTTGATCCGCAGCGCCCGCAAGATGGATGGCTCGTCGTCGACGACGAGCACCCGCGTCATGACCCGGTCTCGAGCGCGGACTTATCCTCGCTGACCGCCGGCAGCGTGATCCGGACGGTCAGCCCGCCACCCGGGGTGTCGAGCGCGGAGATATGCCCGCCCATGGCCTCGGCGAAGCCCTTGGCCACGGCCAGGCCCAGACCGACGCCGGGATACCTGTCACCGCGGTCACCGAGCCGGGTGAACGGCTCGAACATCACGCTCTTCTGCTCATCAGGCACGCCCGGCCCGTGGTCGACCACCTCGAGCCACACCGCGCCACGCTCCAGCGATGCCTGCAGCTCGGGCGGCTGCCCGGCCGGGGAGTGCCGCAGCGCGTTGGAGAACAGGTTGGCCAGTACCCGCTCCAGCAGGCCGGGGTCGGCCAGCACCAGCGGGAAGCCTTCCGGCACCGCCATCTCCAGCCGCAGGTCGTCGTCCACGCCGAGCAGCGCCATCGGCGCCACCTCGTCGATGGCCGTGGGCCGCAGGAATGGCTGCAGCGACCCGGTGTGCAGGCGGCTCATGTCCAGCAGGTTGCCGATCAGCGCGTCCAGCCGGTCGGCGTTCTGCTCGATGGTGGCCAGCAGGTCGGCCTCGTCTTCGGGGGACCACTGCACGTCGGTCTGCCGCAGGCTGCTGACCGACGCCTTGATCGAGGCCAGTGGGGTACGCAGGTCGTGGCTGACCGCGGCCAGCAGCGCGGTGCGCATCCGGTTGCCTTCGGCCAGCGCCTCGGCCTGGGCGGCCTGGGTGCGCAGCCGCTCCCGGTCCAGCGCGGACGCGGCCTGGGCGGCGTAACCGGCCAGCAGCGCCGGGCTGGCCGAAGCGTCCTGGCCGGACACCAGCAGGGTCAGGTCGTCGCGGATGTCGATCCGCCGGGCCGCCGGCAAAGGCGCGGACAGGCTGGCCCCGACGTTGCTCGAGGCCGCCCGGATCCAGCGCCCGCCGGCCCGTTCGGTCAATTCGGCTTGCCCGCCGTGGGACCGGGTCAGGTGATCGAGCACCGCCGCCGGGGAGTCGGCGCCACCCAGCACGGTCTGCGCGAGCTCGAGCAGCGCGGCCGCCTCTTCCCGGGCCAGCGTGGCCTGCACCGCGCGCCGTGCGGCCAGGTGCACCACGCTGCTGACCGCGACCGCGACCGTCACGAACAGCAGCAGCGCCAGCAGCTCGCGGGGATCGGAGATGTTGAAGGTGTGCAGTGGCTCGGTGAAGTACCAGTTCAGCAGGCCGCTGGCGGCCACCGCGGCCAGCACCGCGGGCCAGAAGCCGCCCAGCACGGTGATCGTCACCACCGCGACCAGGTACACCAGCACCACGTCGGCCAGGTTCAGGTGCGGCCGCCCTGCGGCCATGGCCACGGTCAGCGCGGGCAGCGTGACCGCCCCGACCGCCGCCCCGGCCAGCCGCCGCCGCAGGCTGATCCCGCCCGGCGGCTCATCCGCCGGGAGCGCGGCGGATGTTCCCGCGCCCAGCCGGGCCCGCGAGCGTGATGTCCGCATGCCCGGATACGTACCCATGCTGACCAGTGTGAGACGTCGCAGGTACCAACGGAAGGCCAGGCCGAGCCCGGCGCCGGCCAGCGCGCACGCGGCCAGCACGATGGCCGCCCGGCCCGCGGCCTGCCCGGTCGGGCGCAGCTGCGCGTACGGCGGCCGGGAGAACCCCGTCGTGGTCAGCCAGCCGATGCCGGCCAGCAGCACCGACGCGACCGGCTGGGAGGCGAACGACAGGCCCGCGGTCACCACCGCGCAGGCGACCAGCACGCCGGTCGCGGACAGCCGGCCGTCCAGGGCGGCGGCCACCGTGCCGATGGCCAGGAACATGGCGAAGCCGACCGGCAGCGCGTAAGGCGCCGGGACCGGCCGCTGTCCAAAACGCTGAGTATTCATCTCTTGCTATTTCAGCCCCGATTCCGGCCAGCATCGACGATCTTGACGGTTCCTTAACGCCCCGCCCGTAAAGCTTGACGCTCCGCATACAGCCCGCCGCGACCTGCGCGAATAGCGTCAAAGACGTGATCACGATGCCCCACCCTGGCCGGCGCGACGAGCCCTGGGCGGGGCCGGGCCCGACGACGGAAGCAGGAGCCTAGTGGCAATGCGCAAAGCGGCCAGCCTGCTCGATGGCGGCCAGCCGAACGGCGAGCTGCCGGAGACCTTCTGGTACACGGCCAAGCGCCGCCTGCTCGGCCCGCCGATCATCAACGCGGAGCTGCGCGACCAGCGGCTGTCCAAGAAGGCGGCGCTGGGCGTGCTGTCCCCGGACGGCATCTCCTCCTCGGCCTATGGCACCGAGGAGATCCTGATCGAGTTGGTCAAGGTGTTCGGCCTGGCCGCGTTCACGCTGCTGCTGCCGATGACAGGCGCGATCTTGTTCGTGATGCTGCTGGTGGTGCTGTCCTACCGCGAGGTGGTCACGGTCTACACCCGGGCCGGGGGCTCCTACGTGGTGGCCCGGGAGAACTTCGGGCCGCGGATCGCCCAGGTGGCCGCGGTGGCCCTGCTGATCGACTACGTGGTCACGGTGGCGGTCCAGATCGCGGCGGGCACGGCCGCGGTGGCCTCGGCCTTCCCATCCATCGGCCCCTACGTCACCGAGATCTCCATCGGCATCATCCTGCTGATGTGCTACGGCAACCTGCGTGGCATCCGCGAGGCGGGCAAGATCTTCGCGCTGCCGACGTACCTGTTCTCCGGCGTGATCATCGCGATGATCGCCATCGGCCTGATCCGCGCCGTCTTCGGCGACCTGCCCCAGCAGGACACCAGCCAGCTGCACGGGATCTACACCCAGACGAGCCCGGGCACCACCGTGCTGATGGCGGCGGGCATCTTCGCGCTGCTGCGCGGGTTCGCCAACGGCGGTTCCTCGCTGACCGGGATCGAGGCGGTGTCCAACGCGGTCAGCGCGTTCAAGCCGCCGGAGGGCCGCAACGCCCGCCGGGTGCTGGTCCTGGAGGGCACCATCCTGGGCACCCTGGTGGCCGGGATCTCGCTGCTGGCCCGGCTGACCCACGCGACCCCCTACATCAGCGGCTACCCCACGGTGATCTCGCAGGAAGCCGACATCGTGTTCGGCCACGCCGGGCACTTCATGTTCTACGTGGTGCAGGCGGTCACCGCGCTCATCCTGTACACCGGCGGCAACACCAGCTTCAATGGCTTCCCGTTCCTGACCAGCTTCGTGGCCGAGGACTCGTTCCTGCCCCGGTGGCTGATGAAGCGCGGTCAGCGGCTGGTGTTCTCCAACGGCATCGTGGTGCTGACCGTGCTCTCGGTGACGCTGATCGGCGTGGTCGGCGCCAACGTGAACTCGCTGGTGCCGTTCTACGCGATCGGGGTGTTCACCGCGTTCTCCATGGCCGGCTTCGGCATGGCCAAGTATCACGTCACGCACAAAGAGCAAGGATGGCGTTACAAGCTGGTCATCAACTTCTCCGCCGGCGTGCTCACCTCGATCGTGGTCGTGATCTTCGCGGTGGTGAAGTTCACCGAGGGCGCCTGGCTGATCATCATCATCTTCCCGGTCGGGGTCTTCGCGCTGATCAGGCTGAACCGTGAGTACCGGGCCGAGTCGCGGGTGCTGCAGAACATCGGCGAGCGGCGCGCGGCCGGCGTCGCCCCGAACCGGCCGAACTACACCCGCCGCGTGGTCATCGTGTTCGTCGACGACTTCGACCTGTCCACCATCGCCGCCCTGCGGTACGCCCGCAGCCTGCGCCCCACCACCGTCCGGGCGGTGCACTTCGTCATCGACACCGAGCAGGCCGAACGGCTGCGCAACGCCTGGCTGCCGGACAGGAACGTGTCGCTGGAGTTCGTGGACTGCCCCGACCGCCGCCTGACCCGCGCCGCCGCCGATCTGGTTAGCCACGAGGCCGAGGTGCCGGGTACGCAGGTCACCGCGATCCTGCCGCGGCGCAGCTTCTCACCGCTGCTCGGCCGCCTGCTGCACGACCGCACCGCGGACAAGATCGCCGGCGTGGTCAGCCGGGTGCCCAACGCCGCGGCCACCATCATCCCCTTCGACGTGCAGAACCGGCTGGCCGTCATCGAGCAGCACCAGGCCGAACGCGACGGCCACGCCGCCCCCCTCATCCCGGTCCGCACCCCGCCGCCCAACGACGAGCCCACCGCGCCGCAGGGCCCGCCGGGCCAGCCTCCGGCCGGCCGGGATCCCGCCGACCAGACCTCAGACGAGCGCGAGGACCTGGCGGCAGCCCTCGCGGCGGCCACGCCACGCGAGGACAAGGGAGGCGAGGGTAACGGGCACAAGCCCGGGAAGCTGCCCGGCGCGGGCGGCTACGACCGGCCCGTCCCGCCGCCCGGCGTCACCCCGATCGGCTCGCTGCAGCAGCCGGGCAAGGCGGTGGTCCAGGGCCGGGTCCGGGTGCTGGAGATCAGGTCGGTGGAGCAGAACTCGGTGCTGGCCTGCGAGATCTCCGACTCCACCGGCGACCTGACCGCGCTGTTCTACGGCCGGTCCAAGATCCCGGGCCTGATGTGCGGCTCCCGGGTCCGGCTGCGCGGGCCGGTCGGCATCAAGCATGGGACACCGGTCATGGTGAACCCGGCCTACGAGCTCATCGGACCGGGGCAAACCGGTAATGCCGAACGGCCTAGTTAACCCTCTCGCTCACCGTTCGTCCGACGGCGGGCCAGGCCAGGCCGCGAACCAGAGCACACCGCGGACCGGATCAGACCGCGGGCCAGACCAGCTCGTAGGCGGGATTGGTCATCACCGGATGCCCGTCCGGCTTGATGCCGACCGAACCCTTGAACCGCACCCGCGCCCCGCAGACCAGGCCCGGGATATGCGAGCGGCCATAGAACAGGGCGGTCAGCGTGCCCGTTCCGTCGGAGATCTCGCAGGCCAGCACCGAGTTGCGCTCCACCGGCTTGATCTCCACCACCCGGACCCGGCCCTCGACCACGGTCCGCCCCGGCGCGTTCAGGCTGCCGATGGAAGTGATCCCGGGGGCCGCGTTGCCCGGAGCGGCGGCCCCGGCTGCGGCAGCGGCCCCGGCCGCCCCGGCTCCGGTCCCGTTGCCGCCAGGCTTGCGCGGCTTGAGCAGGCCGCGCGCCTTGGCCTCGGACACCGACAGCGTGCCGCTGGTGCCATCGGCGGCGTCGCCGTCGGGGCCGCAGTCCTGCCGGATGCTCTCGACCTTCGGCCGGCCCCGGCCCTTGCGCTGGTCCCCGTCCGTGCGCTGGCCGGAGTGGTCTGCCGCTACCTGCGATTCCGAGGACCTGAGCTTCTCGTCGGCGGTATCGGGGTTCTCGGGCCCCGTCGCCCGGGCCGCCTGCCGTTCCTGGAACATCTGGACCCGGCTCTCGACGTCGTACGGGATGATCGTCGCCGCGGACCGCGGGATGCGGCTGACCACGGCGGCGATCTTGTCCGCGGTGCGGTCGTGCAGCAGGCGGCCGAGCAGTGCGGAGTAGCTGCGCCGGGGCAGCACGACGGTCACGTGCGTGCCCGGGTCCGCCACCTCGCGCTCGACCAGCTCGGCGGCGGCCCGGGTCAGCCGGCGGTCAGCGACGTCGATGAAGTCCAGGGTCACGCCGCGGTCGGCGCGGACCCACTTCTCCCGCAGCTTGTCGGCCCGGACGCTGTCGATGACGAAGTGCACCGCGCGGATCGTGGTGGGCCGCAGGCTCCGGGCGTACCGCAGCGCGGCCAGGGTGGCCAGGTCGAAGCCGTCCACGAACACGAACACGGTGCGCCGGGTGTAGTGCGGGGCGGGCGGCGGCTGGTTCTCACTGATCGTTTCGAGCACCTCGGTCTCCGCCGTGTACTCGTGGTTCATCCGGATCAGCGCCGGCACCAGGATGGCGAACAGGACCAGGACCACCCAGGCACCCTCGGTGAACTTCACCACGGCGAAGATGGCGACCACGATCACGGTCATCACGCCGGCCGAGAAATTGATGATCATCCGCCGTCGCCACCCCCGCGTGCGGTGCCGGGAGTGGTACCTGGCCATCCCGAAGCCGGCCATGGAGAACGCCGTGAACACCCCGATCGCGTACAGCGGGACCAGGTTGTTGACGTCCGCGTCCTTGATGACCAGCAGGGCTATCGACGTGATCGTCAGCAGGATGATCGCGTTGGAGAACACCAGCCGGTGCCCGCGCTTGAGCAGCCACCGGGGCAGGAACGAGTCCCCGGCGACGTAGCTGGTCAGGAACGGGAACCCGTTGAAGCTGGTGTTGCCCCCGGTGTACAGGATCAGCATGGTGGCCGCCTGCACCAGGTAGAACAGGGCCTGGCCGATGAACGTGTGCCCGAACACCAGCTGGGCCTCCTGGGCCAGCACGGTCGGGTAACCGCTCTTGAACGGTGTGGCGTGGGTGGCGTGCGCCAGCCAGGAGATGCCGGCCACCAGGACACCCAGGATGGCGCCCTCGGCGACCAGCACCCGGCGGGCGTTGCGGCCCTCCGGAGGCTTGAACGCGCCGACCGCGTCGGAGACCGCCTCGATGCCGGTGAGCGACGCGCCGCCGTTGGCGAACGCGCGCAGCAGGGTGAAGATCATGACGCCGGTGATCAGCCCGGCCGAGCCGTTGCCGAGGCTATAGGCACCGTGCAGCGTGTGTGGGTCGACCGACTTCAGGTTGCCCAGGAGCTCGCGGACCACCCCGACCACGATCATCAAGATGACCGCCCCCGCGAACAGGTAGGTCGGGACCGCGAAGGCCCGGCCTGCCTCTTTGAGGCCGCGCAGGTTGCCCAGGCACATGAGCAGCACGACGCCGACGCATATCTCGAGCTTGTAGGGGCCGATGGATGGGAAGGCCGAGGCCACCGCGGCCGTACCCGCCGCCACCTGGACCGCCACCGTCACCACGTAGTCGATGAGCAGCGCGACCGCGCAGACCTGGGCTATCTTCGGCCCGAAGTTCTCTCTGGCCACCACGTACGAGCCGCCGGGCCGGATATAGACCATGACGATCTCGCGGTAGGAGAGCAGCACCAGCACCATGACGAACAAGATGACCAGCGTCATGGGCAGGATCAGCGAGAACGCGGCGATGCCCATCGCGGGCACGAGCACGATCAGGATCTCCTCGGTGCCGTAGGCCGAGGAAGAGATGCCATCCGGCGACAGCACGCCCAGCGCGAGTGGGTTGGACAGCCGCTGTTCCCCGAGATCCTGGTTAACCAGCGGTGGCCCGAGCAGCCGTCGTTTGGTCGAATACCAGAATGTGTCGGGCAGGCTGCTGCTTCTTTCGAGCAGGCTTGTTGCCTTCCGCGTGGCCACTATCTGCGCCCTTCGTCCGGTCTATACGCTTTTCGGCGCCAGAGACTTCTTACCACCACACCTGTACTGATGTAACCAGGCGGCCTGCGGGGCGGCGGACCCAGGTCGTCGCGGCCTACTCGGAAGGATTACCCCGCAAATCACTCCTTCACCCGCGCGGAACCCAGCCCGGGGGGTGCGATCCTAGGCTCATGAGCACCACGCCGGCCGGCGACCCGGACATCCCGGCGGCCGTCCCGGCCACGCTGCCGCTATCGCGGCTGCTCCGGCGCCCGGTGGCGGCCCACGGCGGCGAGTCACTCGGCCGGCTGGCCGACGTCATCGTCCGGCTGCGGGGAGACAGCTATCCACTCGTCACCGGCCTGGTGGCGGCGGTGGGCGGACGCGAGATCTTCGTCCCGGCGGACCAGGTCAGCTCGTTCGACGGCGACCCGCTGCGGCTGTCCAGCGCCCGGCTCAGCCTGCGCCACTTCGACCGCCGGGACGGTGAGGTGCTGCTCAAGGCCGACGTGCTCGGCCATCGCCTGATCGACGTGGCCGGCGCCCGCCTGGTCCGCGCGGTCGACCTGGAGCTGGCTCGCCAGGCCGGCCCGCGCGCGCCCCGGACGGCCCGCCCGGCTCGTGGGTGCTGTCCGGGGTGGATACCCGCAGGCGCCCGCGGTGGCGGTTCGGTCCGCGGTTCGATGACGCCGCCCCGGGGCCGTTCCGCGACTGGCATGACTTCGAGTGGCTCATCGGTCACGCGGGCAGCGCTCCGGTCCGCGGCCCGTTCGCCCGGATCCGCCGGCTCAAGCCGGCCCAGATCGCCGACCTGCTGGAGAGCGCGTCGGCGGAGGAGGAGACGGAGATCCTCGGCCGGGTACGCGCCGACCCCGAGCTCGAGGCCGACGTATTCGAGGAACTGGACGAGGACCTCGCCGCCCGGCTGCTGGACGCACGCACCGACGCCGAGATCGCCGCGGTGCTGGCCCGGATGCGCGCGGACGACGCCGCCGACGCCGTGGCCGAGCTCCCGCAGCGCCGCCGCCGCCCCGTGCTCGACCTGCTCCCGGCCGCCCAGCGGGCCAAGGTGCTGACCTTGCTGGGCTTCAACCCGGCCAGCGCGGGCGGGCTGATGGGAGTGGACTACATCGCCTTGCCGGCCCGGGCCACGGTCGCCGAGGCCCTGATGCTGGTGCGCGACGCCGCCCTGCTCCAGCCCGAGGCGCTGACCAGCGTGCACGCCGTGGATTCCGCCGGCGCCCTGTGCGGGGTGGCCCGGCTGGTCACGCTGGTCCAGTCCGACCCGGCGGACCGGGTGATCGAGGTGTCCGACACCGACCCGGTCCGGGTCGGCGCGGACGCCGACATCACCGATGTGGCCGTGCTGATGACCGACTACAACCTCACCACCATTCCGGTCGTTGACGACGCCCGCCGGCTGATCGGCGTGATCACCGTGGACGACGTGCTGGAGGTCATGCTGCCGGGGGACTGGCGGCGCCGGGAAGCCGCGCAACCACCCGACGGCCGTCACTGAGACTATTTACTGAAAGCACCCTTCTGATCACTCAACGTCTACTATTCTCACGCTTCGAAGTCGGATCCATTCAATGCGTGAGAAGGGTTTCTTCATGTCCGAACGTCACTGGCCGCGACCCGCGCTGGCCACGACCGCACTGGCTCTGCTCGGCGCCACCGCCGTGGCCGGTTGCGGTGGCGGGTCCTCGGCCAGCAAGGCTAGCGCGCCCCAATCGGCCGGGGCCGCCACCGCAACCGCCCGCTGCCGCCGCTACCAAGGCCTTCACTGCCGCCCAGCTGAAGACCGCGCTGCTGACCAAGGTCAGCGGCCAGGCCCCGGCCAGCCCCGCCCAGGCCGGGGAGTACGGGGCGCTCCCGGATGTGAAGACGAGCAAGCAGACCATGAACGGGGTCAAGGTCAAGCCGGCCAAATGCGGCGAGGCCAGCGTGACCGGATTCAACTCTGCCTTGTTCACGCATGCGCCCGCGTCGGTGGTGACGTTCCGGGTCGGCCGGGACGGTGTCTCCGAGGTGCTGGTCACGGCCACGCCGCAGATCGCGACCACGGCCATGGGCGACCAGCTGCCGGCCGGCTGCACCCACTACAGCGCGACCGTGGGCGGCCGCACGTTCCACTACACGGTCAAGGAAACCGCGCTGTCCGGCGTGGGTCAGTCGGCCCGGGCGCTGAACGTCAAGGCCGCCGGGTACTCCCAGGTGGACGTGTGGTCCGTGGTCTACCAGGCCGACGGTTTCGTGGGCGCGGTGACCATGGTCGGCCCGGATTCCTCTAAGGCCGGTGTCCAGCAGCTGGCCACTCAGGCCTACGACTACGCCAACCAGTCGCTGGGCTAGCGTGCAGCTGGCCGGGTCACCTTGACGCTAATGTCACACTAATGGCATGACTAAGGCGTCACCTCGTTTCCGTTCGGTGCTCGACGACTACCCCGGTTACCAACCGGGCCGGACCCCCGTCAGCGCGACCGGGAAGACGCACAAGCTCTCGTCCAATGAATCCCCCTTCGCGCCGCTGCCCTCGGTGGTGGATGTCATCGCCGAGGCGGCGCGATCGGTCAACCGGTACCCGGACAATGGCGCACAGTTCCTGATCAGTGCCATCGCGGACAAGTTCGACGTGCCGGCGTCGCACGTCGCGGTCGGGTGCGGCTCGGTCGGAGTCGCGCAGCAGCTTCTCGAGGCGGTCGGCGAGCCCGGCGCCGAGGTGGTCTACGCGTGGCGCTCCTTCGAGGCGTACCCGACGCTGTCCGACCTGGCCGCGGCCGAATCGGTCCGGGTCCCGCTGCGTGCCGAGACTCACGACCTGGCCGCCATGGCGGACGCGATCACCCCGCGGACCCGGCTGATATTCGTCTGCAACCCCAACAACCCGACCGGCACCGTGGTGCACCGGGCCGAGCTCGAGGACTTCCTCGAGCGGGTCCCATCCGACTGCCTGGTTGTGGTGGACGAGGCCTATCGCGAGTACATCAGGGACGAGGCCGTCCCCGACGGCCTGACCCTGTACCGCGACCGGCCGAACGTCGCTGTCCTGCGCACCTTCTCCAAGGCCTACGGCCTGGCCGGGCTGCGGACCGGCTTCCTGATCGGGCACGACCCGGTGGCGGCCGCGGTTCGCGCCACCATGCTGCCGTTCACCGTGAACAGCATCGCCCAGGCCGCGGCGGTGGCCTCGCTCGCCGCCGAGGACGAGCTGTTCGAGCGCGTCGAGCTCACCGTCAAGGAGCGCACCCGGGTCCGCGAGGCGCTGATCGCGGATGGCTGGGCCGTGCCACCGACCGAGGCCAACTTCGTCTGGCTGCGGCTGGGTGATCACACCATGGCGTTCGCCGCCGCCTGCGAGGCCAAGGGCATCGCAGTCCGCCCCTTCGCCGGTGAGGGCGCCCGGATCAGCATCGGCGACGCCGAGGCCAATGACTCGCTGCTGGCCGTGGCCCGCGCCTTCCCCCACCGCAACCGCTAGCGGCACCTTTGGGCATCGTGAAACGGCGTATGGTGGCGGTCACTCTGGCTGCTGTGCTGGCGGCGGCCGTGCTGGCCGGGTGTTCCTCGGGCGACCCAGCGTCGGCCCGGACGCGGCCTACCGCAACCACGGTGACCGGCTACTGGACCCAGCAGCGGCTGCTCGATGCGCAGCCCTGGGAAACAGAGCGGGCCCCGGGCGGGCTCGACCAGGAAGAGCGCAGGGCACTATCCGCGGTCCGCGTCGGTGCACTGTTCGTGAGCGACGCCAGCGGCGACCACTTCTGTACCGCCAGCGTGGTGTCCAGCCCTGGTCGCGATCTGCTGGTCACGGCGGCGCACTGCATCAACGCCGGCAACGGCGGCGGGTACCGCCGCGACATCGTGTTCATCCCGTCCTACCACGAAGGCAAGACCCCGTTCGGGGTGTGGACCCCGGCCCGGCTGCTGGTGGCGCCCGGCTGGGCCAGCTCCAGCGATCCGGCCCTGGACGTCGGCTTCGTGGTGCTCAAGCCGTACCAGGGCCGCAACATCGAAGACGTGCTAGGCGCCAACACCCTGGACTTCAACCCCGGATACCAGAACCTGGTCCGGGTCACCGGCTACCCTGCGGACGAGGAAGAGCCCGTCACCTGCCAGAACTGGACCAAGAAGCAGAGCGCCGACCAGCTGCGCTTCGACTGCAACGGCTTCACCGGCGGCACCAGCGGTAGCCCGTGGGTTACCAAGTTCGATTCCACCACTGGCACCGGCCGCATCGTCGGTGTCCTGGGCGGCTACCAGGAAGGCGGCAGCACCTCCGACATCTCTTACAGCTCCTACCTGGGCGACGCCATCCGCCAGCTCTACGACCAAGCCGTCAAATTAACCCGCGTGTCCCAGCCCCTTCGCCTAGCCCCTTCGCCCAGCCCCTTCGCCCAGCCCCTTCGCCCAGCCCCTCCCCAGCCAGCCTCAGCCCCAGCGCCAGTACGCACCAACTTCCACGCTAGCCCCATCTTCCACGCTAGCCCCACCGGCACCCCACCTACCATTCCACCCCACCCACCACCCCACCTCGTCCGCGAACCCCACGATCGTGGGTCAAAAGGCGTCAGAACCATGATCATGGGTCGAAAGGCGTCAAAAACGACGCCCTTTGTCACTTGATCATGAAATGACGCATAACGTCCCATGCTCCTGGCGTCTAACGACACATGATCACCGAAGCAACGCCCAGCGGCACATCATCCTGGCACCCAGCGTCACATGATCAGGGAAGTACCAAGGGAACGACGCTCACTGGCACACGATCCTGACCCCCACCGGCACACGATCGGCCGAGCCAGCCACAACGCCCACCCCAGCACGCCCACCCAAAACGCCCAGCCCAGAAACGCCCGCTCGACTGCGGCCCGGACCTCTACGCGGGAACCGCGGTCACGTCCGCGCCGAGCGCCTTGAACCGCTGCGCGATGGATGCGTGCCCCCGGTCGATCGGGTAGCCCGGCGTCACCAGCGTCTCGCCCTCGGCGGCCAGGCCGGCCAGCACCAGCGCGATGCCGGTACGCAGGTCGTGCGCGACCACCTCGGCTCCGGACAGCGAGGGAACACCGTGGATCACGGCCGCGCCCCGGTCCAGTTCGACCTTGGCGCCCATCTTGTTCAGCTCGCCGATCATCATGTAGCGCCCGTTGAAGATCGTCTCGCGGATGTAGGACGTCCCGTCGGCCAGGCAGGCCAGCGCCATGATGGGGGACTGCAGGTCGGTGGCGAACCCGGGGTACGGGCTGGTGATCACGTTGATCGGCCGCATCGGCCGGTCCATGCGCACCGAAACCACCGCACCGTTGGTGCCGAACTCCACACCCATCTGCTCCAGCTTCCACCGGACCACACCGAAGTGATCCAGGGACGCGCCGACCAGGTTGATCTCGCCGCCGGTGATGGCCGCGGCCATCGCGAACACGCCCGCGTCGATCCGGTCCGCCATCACCGTGTGCTCGACCGCGGTCAGCTCGTCCACGCCGTTCACGGTGATGAAGCCGGTGCCGCCGCCGGTGATCCGCGCGCCCATCTTGGTCAGGAACGCGATGACGTCCAGGACCTCGGGCTCTTGCGCGGTGTTGTCGATGATCGTCCGGCCCGGGGCGAGCGAGGCCGCCATGATCAGGTTCTCGGTGCCGGTGTGCGAGGGGGTGTCCAGGTACAGGTGCGCCCCGGTCAGCTTGCTGGCCTTGATCCGGATGACGGTCTCGCCCTCGTCAACCACCGCGCCCAGCCGGGCGAACCCGCGGTAGTGGAAGTCCAGGTCGCGGTTGCCCAGGTTGCAGCCGCCGACACCCTCGATGACCGCCTCGCCGAAGCGGTGCAGCAGGGCCGGCACGAACAGCACTGAGCTGCGGAAACGGCGGGCGATCTCGGCCGGCAACACCGGACTGGTCAGGTTGGACGCGTCGACCACCAGCGTCCGTTCCGCCTCGTGGAACTCGACTTTCGCGCCGACCGCCTCGGCCAGCTCGACGGCCCGGCGGACGTCCTCGATTGGCGGCACGTTGCGCAGCACGGTGTGGCCGTTGGCCGTCAGCAGCGAGGCGGCGATCATCTTCAGCGCCGCGTTCTTCGCTCCCTGCACGAAAACCGTGCCGTGCAGCGGAGCGCCTCCGCGCACGCGGTAGTTCGTCTCGGGTCCCTCGATCATGGGTGTCAGCTTAGCCGGGAGAGGCGCTCGAAGACTGGACCTAGCCGTTGTATGTAATGTTCCGGCGTGAAAGCGGAGTCCACGGCGTCGGTGGGCAGTGCGACCCCGCGTGTCGCGGCGTGCTTGGCCAGGGTGTCCCGGAACGGCGTCCCGCTATCCCACGTTTCCATGGCCGCGGCCTGCACCAGCGCGTACGCGTCCTCCCGCGATAGCCCCGCGCTGATCAGCTCGAGCAGCACCGCTGAGGAGTAGATGAGGCCGCCGGTGGACTCCAGGTTGGCCCGCATCCGGTCCGCGTCCACAGTCAGCCCCTCGACCAGGCCGATGGTCTGGGCCAGCAGGAAGTCGGTGGTGATGGCCGCGTCCGGCAGCGCGACCCGCTCGACCGAGGAGTGTGAGATATCCCGCTCGTGCCACAGCGCGATGCCCTCGGTAACCGGGGTCACATAAGCCCGCACCATCCGGGCCAGCCCGTCGATCCGTTCCGAACGGATCGGGTTCTTCTTATGCGGCATGGCCGAGGAGCCCTTCTGGCGGCCCGGAACGGCTCGGCCAGCTCCCGCACCTCGGTGCGCTGCCCGTGCCGGACCTCCAGCGCGACCGCCTCGCACACGCTCGCGGCGATGGCCAGCGCGGAGACCCACTCGGCGATGCCGTCGCGCATCACGACCTGCGTGGCCACGTCCGCGGCCCGCAGCCCCAGTTCCGTCATGGCCTCGGCCTCGATGGCCGGGTCGATGTTGGAGTAGCTGCCCACCGGCCCGGACAGCGTGCCCACCGCCACCGCATCGCGGGCCCGGACCAGCCGGTCCCGGCTGCGCGCCATGGCGAAGGCGAAGTCGGCTACCCGGTGCCCCCAGGAGTCCGGCTCGGCGTGTACCCCGTGGGTGCGGCCCGGCCGCAGCGTGTCCCGGTGCGCCAGCGCGTGGTCCCGCAGCACCGCGACCAGCCGGGTGGCCTTGGCGATGAGCAGGTCGCTGGCCTCGGTGAGCTGCACGGCCAGCGCGGTGTCGAGCAGGTCCGAGGAGGTCATGCCGAAGTGCACGTAGGCCGCGGCCGACCGCGGGCTGGTGTTGTCGGCCCAGGCGGTGAGGAAGGCGATCACGTCGTGGTCGGTGACGGCTTCCACCGCGGCGACAGCCTCGGGAGTTGGTGGTGGGGCCGAACGGACTGGCTCCACGCTTTCGGCGGGGACCGTTCCCGCCCGGGCATGGGCTTGGAGCACCAGCACCTCGACCCGGCACCAGAGTTCGTACTTGTGGGCCTCGCTCCAGACCCGGCCCATTTCGGGCAGCGTGTACCGCTCGATCATGGTTCAACGCTATCGGGCGGCACCTGCTGGTACTGACCCGCGACCAGCGCAAGGGCCACGATCGCGGTCAGCAGCGCGATCTCGGCCGCCACGTTCAGCGTGGTTCCCACCGGGGTGACCGCCAGCGCTGCGACCGCGGCCAGCACCCGCGGCAGCTGGCCCCGGAACCCCGGTCCGCCGATGCCCAGCGCATGCCGGAACGCGATGTCGCCGGCCAGGTAGAGGGCCACACCGCCGCCTAGCGCCAGGCAGGCCGGGTAGCGCGCGGTCGAGCCGGGCTCGCCGATCACCTGCTTGATCCCGGCGGCCAGGGTCAAGATGCCGAGCAGCATCGGGATGTAGGAGTAGAAGTACGCGTTCAGCGCCAGCGCCGGCCGGGCGGCCGGATCGGCCTGCGTCATGGCCTCCTCGGCCCGGTCGTCGTCGCCTACGCCGAAGTACGCCCACCACAGCGCGGCGGCCAGCGCCAGTCCCAGGGCGGCTTGCACGACCAGCGCGAAGGTGACGGGGTGCTCCGCCGCGCCGATCCCCACGTCGGCCACGGACTCGCCAAAGGCCACGATGATCAGCGCACCGTGCCGTTCGACGAAGTGCGAGGGCTGGATGGAGAACCGGCCGTGCGGCTTGATGATCAGCGGCGACAGCGCCTGGACGGCCAGCGCCAGCACCCACAGCACATAGCCCAGCGGATTCTCATGACCGCCGGAGATCCCGACCGCCCCGGCCGCGATGATCAGCAGCGCCGAGACCACGTTGAACGGCACTACCCGCAGGATGTTCCGGTTCCGCCGCAGGTACAGCGCGCCGTGCACGGCCACCACCAGCAGGTAGCCCAGGCCCAGCGCGATGGCCTCACCGCGCCGGCTGAACGCGTGCGGGATGGCCAGCCCGATGGTCAGGAAGCCGGCCATGCCGAGCAGGAGCAGCAGCCGTTCGGGCAGCACCGAGGGCGTGCGCGCGTTGGTGAGCCAGGCGTACCCCCCGTACATCCACCACAGCACGCCGAACACCAGCAGCACCCGCAGCGCCGCTCCCACCGTCAGGTCCTCGGCCAGGCTCCCGGTCAGCTGAGTAATGGTGAACACGAAGACCAGATCGAAGAACAGCTCCAGCGTGCTGACCCGATTCGGCTGACCAACCAGACTCGGCTCGTCCGGCGCCGCGTTTACCAGCCCCGTTGTCCCCAGCCGGATCCATCGCGCCAGGTCCGTCCCGCCGATCCATCCCTCGTCCCCAGCCGGATCCGCCCCGGTCATAGCCCCGCGGCGATGTCCCGCCGGTACCAGCCGCCGGGCATCGACACCGTCCCGGCCAGCTCATACGCCGCCGCCCGCGCGGCCGCGACGTCGGCACCCGAGCCCACCACGTTCAGCACCCGTCCCCCGGCCGAAACCAGATCCCCGTCCGCGTCCACTGCCGTTCCCGCCTGGAGCAGGTAGGAATCCGCAGCCCGTTCGGCCTGGAGGATCTTGATCTTCTGGCCCTTGACCGGTGCCTCGGGGTAGCCTTCCGCGGCGATCACCACGGTCACAGCCGCGCCCGGACGCCACTCCAGCGGCGCCGCGCCGGCCAGGTCGCCGGCTGCGGCGCCGGCGAGCAGCGGGGCCAGCGGGCTGGCCAGCCGGTCCAGCACCACCTGCGTCTCCGGGTCGCCGAACCTGGCGTTGAACTCCACCACCCGCAGCCCGGCCGAGGTCAGCGCCAGGCCGGCGTACAGCAGCCCGAGGTACGGCGTCCCGCGCCGCCGCATGGTGTCCAGGGCCGGCTGGATCACCTGGTCCATCACCTGCCCGCTCAGGTCCGCCGGGGCCCACGGCAGCGGGGCGTAAGCGCCCATGCCGCCGGTATTGGGTCCCTGGTCGCCGTCGCCGGCCCGCTTGAAGTCCTGCGCGGCCAGCAGCGGCACGGCGGTCCTGCCGTCACACACCGCGAACAGGGAGACCTCGGGGCCGTCCAGGTACTCCTCGATCACCACCGTGCCGCAGGCCCGCGCGTGCGCTCGCGCCGCCGCCAGGTCCGGCGTGACCAGCACGCCCTTGCCCGCGGCCAGGGCGTCGTCCTTGACGACATAGGGCGGCCCGAACGCGGCCAGCGCCTCGTCCGCCCCGGCTTCGCTGGCGCAGGTAAAAGACGCGGCGGTGGGAATCTGGGCCTGCGCCATGACCTGCTTGGCGAACGATTTGGAGCCCTCGATCATGGCCGCGGCCGCGTCCGGCCCGAAGCACGACAGCCCGGCCGCGCGCAGCGCGTCGCTGGCGCCCGCTACCAGCGGCGCCTCCGGGCCGATGACGACCAGGTCCGGCTGCAGCTGGCGGGCCAGGGCCACGATGGCCTCGGGGGTGGCCGGAGTGCCCGGGTGGACCTGCGCCAGCGTGGCGATGCCCGGGTTGCCCGGCGCCGCATGAAGGTCGCTGCCGTCAGCAGCCAGGGCACGGACCAGGGCGTGCTCGCGGCCGCCGGAGCCGATGACGAGAATGCGCACGGCGCGAGCCTACCGGCCAAGCTGAGCTAACTCAGCTAGCTCAGCAGGTCCCTGATCTGCAGGGTCTGGTCCCGGCGCGGACCGAT
>CAWAFD010000028.1:0-73695 GCA_963781225.1 uncultured Actinomycetota bacterium | reverse complement strand
TGGGGGTTTGGGTTGGCTGGATCTGAGTCTGCTGGGTGGTGGGGCCGGGCGTGGGGCTCGCGTCGAACGAAGCCCGGGCCGTTATGGGGCCGCTGATCAGCACGACCAGCAAGCCGACGGCGGTGACGGTTGTGTCAGTTCGGATCAGGGCTTTGCGCCGGGACCGTGGTGCAGGCTCATCCTCAGCGTGTCTCACAGGACTCCAACCCTCGTGGGCGTCCTCCCCAGAACGCCCCTATGCAAGCTCAGAGGCAGTACGGGCCTGACTGATACGCCAATTGCCGCTCAAAGCGCGGAAACTGTGGTGAAAAAGGACTTCGTGGTGGATCGGGGTCGCTATTGGGGTCCTAAATCACCACTAAGACCGGATTCACCACGCAAACTTCCGCCAGGTGGAAGGGCAGCGCTGGGTCTGGCGGCGGGCGGTTCGGGCGAAGGGCTAGCCGGGCGGCTGGGTTCCGTGGGATGAGTGGGTTCTGCAGGACGAGTGGTTCTGTGAGGTCGGCTGGGTTTTTTTGGGACGAGTGGTTCCGTGGGACGGGTGGTTCTGTGGGACGAGTGGGTTCTGTGGGGCGGGACGCGAAAGCCCGGTGCCGCTGGAGGCGCCGGGCTTTGCGGTGGAGCCGGGATTGGTGGCTGGTCAGGCCTTTTGCTGCATGCTGGTGCGGGCGGGGTTGCCCTGGTCGGCGGCCTTGGGGTCCTTTTCGTTCTGCTTGGCGCGGACGCCCTGCTCGACCTTGTCGCCGAGACTCTTGTCCACGTTGTGCCAGTACTCGAAGGCGCGGGCCAGGACCGGGGCGCTCACGCCGTTGAGCAGATGACCGACGATGTTGTCGACCAGGCGCTCGCGGGCCGCGTCGTCCAGGACCTCACGGACCATGGTGCCGGCCTGGCCCCAGTCGTCGTCCTCGGGGTGCAGGGTGTAGGCCGCGCGGACCAGGTCGCCGTCGGTGTGCCAGGTGGCGGTCGGGTTATGCTCGGTGTCGGCCTTTGGGCCGCCCTTAGAGTTCGGCGCGTAGACCGGGTCGGAGGCGTTCTTGACCCGCATCGCGCCGTCCTTGCTATAGGCGTGGGTCTCCACCACCGGCGAGTTGACCGGGATCTGCTTGTAGTTCACGCCCATCCGGGCCCGGTGCGCGTCAGAGTAGGAGAACCCGCGGGCCAGCAGCATCTTGTCCGGGGACAGCGCGATGCCGGGCACCAGGTTGTTCGGCTCGAAGGCGGCCTGCTCCATCTCGGTGTGGTAGTCCGTGACGTTGCGGTCCAGGACCAGCTTGCCGACCTCGATCAGCGGGTAGTCGCTGTGCGGCCAGACTTTGGTCAGGTCGAACGGGTTGAACCGGTAGGTCTTGGCGTCCTCGAACGGCATGATCTGCATCTTCAGCGTCCAGCTCGGGAACTCCCCGGCGGCGATGTGGTCATACAGGTCACGCTGGTGGTAGTCGGTGTCGGCCGAGGCCATCTGGTCGCCCTCGTCCTGGGTGAAGCACTCGACGCCCTGGTCGGTCTTGAAGTGGTACTTGACCCAGAAGCGCTCCCCCGCGGCGTTGATCCACAGGTAGGTGTGCGAGCTGTACCCGTTCATGTGCCGCCAGCTGCGCGGGATGCCGCGGTCACCCATCAGCCAGGTCACCTGGTGCGCAGACTCCGGCGACAGCGACCAGAAGTCCCACTGCATGTCGTGATCGCGCAGGTTGTTGTCGGCGCGCCGCTTCTGGGAACGGATGAAGTGCTGGAACTTCAGCGGGTCCTTGATGAAGAAGACCGGGGTGTTGTTCCCGACCATGTCGTAGTTGCCCTCGGTGGTGTAGAACTTCAGGGCAAAGCCACGCGGGTCGCGCCAGGTGTCGGGGCTGCCCCGCTCCCCCGCAACGGTGGAGAACCTGATCAGCGTGTTGGTCCGGGTCCCGGGTGCGAACACCGCCGCCTTGGTATAGGCGCTGACGTCGCCGGTAACCTCGAAGTAGCCAAAGGCACCGCCGCCCTTGGCGTGCGGCTGGCGCTCCGGGATGCGCTCCCGGTTGAAGTTGGCCATCTGCTCGATCAGGTAGTGATCGTGCAGCAAAATCGGGCCGTCGGGGCCGACGGTCAGCGAATGCTCATCGCTCTCAATCGGGGTGCCGGAATCGTCTGTCGTCGGCTTGACCTGAGGTTCTGTCACTGCCATTCCTCCTGTTGATAGTGCGTTCCGGCCGCGGAGCTGGCGGCCTTCTGGCAGGCCGGGCACAGGCCCCAGAAGACAACTTCCGCTTCGTCGATCGTGAATCCGAGCTCGCTGGCCGGTTCCAGGCATGGCCTTGTTCCGACCACGCAATCCACGTCTTCGGTGCGCCCGCACTGGCGGCACACCAGGTGGTGATGGTTGTCGCGTACCCGCCGCTCGAACCGGGCGGGATGACCGGCGGGCTCGATGCGCCGCAGCAGTCCCGCGTCCGTGCAGGCGGTCAGGACGCCGTAGATGGCCTGGAGGGAGAGCGCGCCGTAGTCGGCGCGAACCCCTTCGGCGATGGCGTCCGCGGTGGCGTGCGGGTGCTTCGCCAGCCAGCCCAGCACGGCCTGGCGAGCCATGGTCACGCGCAGGCCCGCCGCACGCAACTCGGGCACGACGGCGTCGTCGGGACTGACAGGCTTGCTAACCATGTAACGCCATCTTCTCGCCTTATTTTGAATGAGTCAAGAAATTGAATGATTTAAATTAATCTCCTCGGCCTCCGGCAGGAGCTGCCTGATCAGGCCCGTCATCTCTACCGCTTCGTCGTTGCGAGGACGACAATGCTGGCTGACCGGTCCGGCGCCAGCCCGCGAAGGACTGGTAGCCCGGGTTGTCGCCGGATGGTTGCGCGCCTCCTGCCCGGCGAAGGTGCCGGTAAACATGCCAGTGATTAGCCCCTTTCCTGGCCACCGGGGCCGGACCGGGAAGTCCTGGTACGCCAGGCATATGGCGATCCTAAGATCGACTCAACATCGGCTCGGGAAATAGGGTGCGAGATGCCAGCGGTGCAGGCGAACGGGATTGAGATCTACTACGAGGTCCAGGGTGAGGGTGAGCCGCTCGTGCTGATCCCCTACCTGGCCGCCGACCAGGCCTGCTACGCGTTCCAGGTGGCCGAGTACGCCGAGCACTACACCTGCTACACCGTCGACCTGCGTGGCGCGGGCCGGTCCAGCAAGCCCGACGGCATCTACACCACCGAGTTGTTCGCCGACGATGTGGCCGCGTTCATGCGGGCCGCCGGGGTTGAGCGGGCGCACGTGTCCGGGCTGTCGCTGGGCGCCGCGACCGGCATGTGGCTGGCGGCCAAGTACCCCGAGCAGGTGGCCTCGCTGTCCCTGCACAGCGCCTGGACGGCCAGCGACCCGTTCCTGCGGGCCGTGGTCCAGGGTTGGCAGATCATCGCCCAGGCCCTGGCCAGCGTGCCGGAGATGATCATCCAGGGCATCTTCCCGTGGTGCTTCACCCCGGAGATGTACGCGGCCCGGCCGGAGTACGTCGACTCGCTGGCCGAGTTCGTGCGCGGCCGCCCGATGCCAGGAGTGGACTCCTTCGTCCAGCAGTGCGGGGCCGTGCTGGCGCACGACGCCACGGGCGCCCTGTCGTCGATTCAGGCGCCGACCCTGATCACGTTCGGCCTGGACGACCAGGTGACGTCGACCCGGTTCGCGGATCCGCTCGCCGGGGCCATCGCCGACTCGGAGGTCACCGTGTTCGAGGACTGCGCGCATGCACCTATCTATGAGAACGTCGAGGACTTCAACGCCCGGACGCTGGCGTTCCTGCAGCGGCACCGGGTGGGGGCCTGATGGCGATGGAGCCGACCACCCATGACGACCGGACCAAGCTGACCCGCACCCAGGCCTCGACGGAGGTCACCGGACTGGGCTGGCGGTTCGTGCTCGGTGAGTTCCGCACTTTCGTGCTCACCGGGTCGCTGCCGCTGGCGGCCGACGTGGCCGCGCGGGCGGCGGCGGTCCCCGGGGCCCAGGGGCACCTGCGGATGGACCTGCGGGAGGACCGGGTCGTGCTGGCGCTGCAGACCGCAGCGGTGGGCTGGGTCACCCCGCATGACGTGGACCTGGCACGCCGTCTCTCGGCCGTGACCGAGGAGTTCCGGCTGAGCACCCAGCCGGGCCCGGACGCCGCCACGCACTCGGTCCAGGTGATCGAGATCGCCATCGACGCCATGGATATCGCCAGCATCCGGCCGTTCTGGCAGGCGGTGCTGGGCTACACGGCCGAGCCGGGGCACGACGGACCGCAGGACCCGCTGGTGGACCCGGCCGGCCAGAGCCCGGCGGTCTGGTTCCAGCAGATGGACGAGCCCCGGCCACAGCGCAACCGGATCCACTTCGACGTCTCCGTGCCACACGACCAGGCGCACGAGCGGATCCAGGCCACGCTGGCGGCGGGCGGCAAGCTCGTCGACGACGCCGAGGCCCCCGCGTTCTGGGTGCTGGCGGACCCCGAGGGTAATGAGGCCTGCGTCACCACCTGGCAGGGCCGCGGCAACTAACGGGTCAGGCCGCCGTGGGCCTAGGCCGCCGCGGGTCTATCCAGCTTCTGGGGAACCGCCGAAGTCACTCATGGCATCGTCGCCCCGCTCTGGTTCGGGGGCGGGGTGTGCGGCCAGGTGCCGGACGGCTGACCGGATGCCCCACTCGTAGGCGCCCAGGCCGATGACGGCGACCACGACCGAGTCCCACGGGGCCGGGATGGCGTTGGTCCCGACGAAGTCCTTGCTGCCGATCAACGACATGATCAAGATCGCGGCCAGGTAGGCGACCAGCCACAGCCCGACCTTGATGTCCAGCCAGTCCACGCCCTCGCTGGTCCGGCCCTGGCGCCACTGCTGGAATCCGTAGACGAGCGCGCCGACCAGCAGCACCGGCAGGGCAATCTTGAGTTCCTTCCAGCTGGCCCAGTACAGGATCAAGGTGGCCAGCACGAACGCGGCCGGGGCCAGGATGCGCATGCCGCGGATGGTCTCGAACGGCATCGCGCCGGCCCGGCGGAAGGCGATGGCGGAGATGGACGGCAGCGCGTAGGCGATCAGTGCGAGCTCGCTGGTCGCGGCTACGATCGCCTGCCAGCTGTGCAGCGGGAGCAGGAAGGCCAGGCCGATCACGAAGTTGATGATCAGCGCCCGGCGCGGGATGCCGGAGCCCTTGTGCACCTTGGCGGCCGCCTGCGGCAGGAACCGGTTCTTGGCCATGGCGTACGACGAGCGCCCGGCCGCCGCGGTGAAGGCCAGCGCCGACCCGGCCGGCGAGGCGATCGCGTCCGCGTATAGCACCCAGGACAGCCAGGTCAGGTTCGCCGCCACGGCCAGCTGGGCGAACGGCGAGCTGAAGTTCACGCCGTTCCAGCCGTGGATCAGGTCGTGGCCGGGAACCGAGCCGATAAAGACGATCTGCAGCAGCAGGTAGAGCACCAGCGAGCCGGCCAGCGAGAAGATCACGGCGCGGGGCACGTCGCGGCGCGGGTTCTTGGCCTCACCGGACAGGTCGATCGGGCCCTGGAACCCGGTGTAGGCGTAGATGATGCCGGCCGTGGCGATGGCGGACAGGCCCGGGGTCCAGCCGTAGGGCGCGAACCCGCCGTGGCTGCTGAAGTTCCCGCTATGGAAGCCCGAGATGAACAGGGCGATCACGGTGAGCGTAGGCACGACGAACTTGGCCACGGTCAGCGCCCCGTTGACCCGCGCGAACAGCATCACGCCGAACCAGTTGAGCAGCACGAACACGGCCATGATGCCCGCGCCGAGCAGCACGCCCAGCGGGGTCAGGGATGAGCCGCTGTACAGGCCGCCCACGTACTTGCTCATGTACTGGAGCATGGCGGCCGACTCGCTCGGCGGGTTGGTGGCGTAGGCGATCCAGATGCCCCAGCCCGCGATGGTAGCCACCAGCCGCCCGCTGCTGTAGTACGGCCAGCGCACCAGGCCACCCGACTCAGGCCGGGCCGCGCCCAGGTCCGCCATGGTCAGGGCGATCAGCATCAGCACGGCCCCGCCGACGAGCCAGGCCACGATGGCCTCCGGGCCAGCCAGCTGAGCCGCGTACATGGCACCGAGCAGCCAGCCGGAGCCGATGACCCCGCTGAAGCCGATCGCGGTCAGCTGCCACAGGCCCAGGGACCGCCGGAGATTCCGGTCTTCGATGGCCGCTCCGGTGTCCGCCCGCGCATCCGCCGTCTCCGCCATACCGTGGTCACCTCTGTCCGCGTGAAGGTAGCTAGCCTCAACGATGCCCAGGTGCACCGGAAAAATTCAGCCCAGTTCGGTCCACAGCTCCCGGTAGGCGCGGGCGGCCACGCTGCGGGGCGCGAAGGCTGTGACCGGGGCACGCTCGGTGGACATGCGCTCGATCAGCGACAGTGACGGGATGGCCGAGGCGGCTACCCCAGCTCGTTCGGCCCTGAGGTCGTGAGTGATCTGGACGTGCAGCTTTTTCCGCTTGTCGACCATGGAGAAGAACGCGCGCACGTCGGGCCTGCGGCCGTCGAATCCGCCCACGAACTCGGTCAGCTGGTCCAGGGTGCGCACCGACAGCGTGGTCGGGATCAGCGGCACCAGCAGCACGTCGGCCGCGTGCATGATGTTCTCCGAGGCCAGCGAGATGCTCGGCGGGCAGTCCAGGAACACGTGATCGTAGTCCGCGCTGAGCGGCTCGAGCAGCTGAGCCAGCTTGCGGGTGGTCCCGCGCAGGAGCAGGTCCATGTTCCGGTAGGTGAAGTCGGCCGGGAGCAGGTCCAGGTCGTCGAAGTCGGTGCCCTTGATCGCGCCGTCCAGGGTCCTGGTGCCGCGGATGAGGGCCTTGCCGCCGCCCTTGACTCGCGGCTTGATCCGGAAAATGAAGCTGGCCGCGCCCTGCGGGTCCAGGTCCCACAGCAGGGTACGGCGGCCCGCGGCGGCGGACAGGTAGGCCAGGTTGACGGCCGCGGTCGTCTTGCCCACGCCGCCCTTGATGTTGTAGGTGGCGTAGATCTTCATCCGGCCACCTCGTCCGGCCCGGCCAGCAGGACCGCGACCCGCTGCTGGCCCGCAGGGCCGGCGAACCGGCCGAACCGGCGGGCGAAGTCGTCCCGGGCCTCGGCCTGGATATTGACCAGATTTGCGGCGATTTCTCCCATGGCCAGCAGCGTAGCGGCGGGAGCGGCCCCAGCGGCGAGCATCTGCCCGGCCAGTGCCTGCAGCTCCTCGCGCTGGACCTGGCTGTCCTGGAAGTCGCCCAGGCAGTCCTGGAGTTGCTTGAGGTCGCCGACCACCTTGCGGTAGGCCACCGGGTCATGCAGCGGGGCGAAGAACTCCAGCAGGTAGCGCAGCTCCTTGGCGCGCTTGCGCAGGTTGTGCAGGGATTCCGGGGCCGACTCCGGTGTGATGGCCCGGCCCTGGGCCACGATCCGCCGGAACGCCCGGGCGGTGGTGGCGGTCGCCAGCGCGGCGGCGGTCAGCGGTTGGCGGCGGCTGGATTTGGCAGGCCGGGACCGGGCCGGCGAGAGTCACTGGCGTCACGGAGCGCGAGTAGCACCTTGCGCCAGTCGTCGGTCAGGGCCTGGAACCGCGGCCCGCGCAGGGCCGCGGCCAGCCGCCGGAATTCGCGGGTGCGGCGCCGGGCCAGGAAGAGCCGGAACGGCTCCAGGTCGGCGGGCGAGGCGGCCCGCAGCAGGCTGCCCATGGCGTCGAAGCCGAGCAGGTGCACGTCCAGGTCCCGGGTTGGCGTGGTCAGGTCACCGAGCCACTTGAACTCGGCACCGTAGTGTTCGACCACGTCAGCAGGGAGCACCTCACCGAGCAGCTTGATAGCCGAACGGGTACGCCGGACCGCCACCCGCAGGTCGTGCAGGAACTCGGTGTCGATGTCGCGCAGCACACCGTCGACGTTCTGTTCCAGGGTGTCGAGCAGGCGCAGCAGCAGCCGGGCCACCGCGGTGGAGGCGGCCATGGCCGCAGTGATCTCCACCTCCACACCCGAGACGTATTCGGCCGGATGGCGGCCGAGCGCGGCCAGCCCCGCGGCGAACAGGGTTTGGCCGGTGTGCGCCGCGCCGGGCAGGGCCATCAGCAGGCAGGCCGCCCTGCGGGCCGGGCCCGGGTAGCCGCGCAGCTCGGCCACGGACAGCCGGAGCGGCAGCACCGCGGTCGTGGTGCCACCCGCCGTCGGAGCCGGCGAGGTCACGGTGGAGCGGTCGGCCACCAGCCGGGCCACGGTCTTGCCGTCGGAGTTCAGCAGCCGGGTGAGGCTGACCGTGCTGACCGCCTTGATGACGGGCAGCAGCGCCCGCGGGCTGGCCAGCACCGCGACGCGATCGCGGACCGGGCCGGCGGGCAGGTCGGTGGCCAGGCCAGGGCGCCGCGGCGGCCAGCCGGTTACGGACTGCTCGGCCTGGGGGGTGCCGTCGGCCTTGCTCAGCAGCAGGCGACCGCCGCTGCGGGCCTGCTCCAGCTCGAGCACGAGCCCGGCGCGGTACAGCCGCCAGTCGAAGGTGTCCAGGTAGACGTGGCGCTGGGTCCGGGGCATGCCGCGGTCATGGACGGGCGTGAACGCCTGCGACAGCGTGGTGAGTACCGTGGGCGGAAGGTCCTGGACCGGGTCTTCATCGTCCCCGAAGGGCGTATCCAGGACAAAGCCGCGCAGGCCAGGCGTGATCAACTGAGGCTCTCCTTTGGGCAATGCTACCGCCCGTCCCCTGAACATCTGTATACGTTCTGGCCCCCCCGGGCCGGTTATCTAGGTTACGGGCCAGCGAACACCAGTTGTCTCACGGATGTCCTCGGGGCGAGGCATTCCGGCCTGGGCGCCGGAGCGGGTCGCGGCGGTGGCGCCCGCGGCGCTGGCCGCCCGGACCGCCTCGGCGGCGGGGACGCCCGCGGCCAGAGCCACGGCCAGGGCACCGACGAAGGCGTCGCCGGCGCCGACCGAGTCGATGGCGTCGACGGGGAACGGCTCGAGCGTCTCGGGCTCGGCGCCGGAGGCGGCCAGCGCGGCGCCGTGGGCACCGGCGGTGACCACGGCGTGCCGCGCGCCCGCCGTCACCAGCCCGGCGGCGGCCCAGGCTGCGCCGGGCAGGCCGTCGACTGGGTGTCCTAGGACGGCGGCGGCCTCGGTCTCGTTGACCACGAGCCAGTCCACACCGTCCGCGACGATGGCGGCGGCCTCGTCCGGGGCCGGGGCCAGGTTGAGCACGCAGCGGGCGCGGCCGGCCCGGCCAGTGCGGCCCGGATGGCGCGAACCGGGATCTCGGCGCAGATGACCAGCACATCGGCCTGGCTGGCGGCCGCGGCGGCCACGTCCTGCTCGCCGACCTCGTGGTTGGCGCCGGGCGAGACCGTGATGATGTTCTCCCCCTCTTGGTCGACCGAGATCATGGCCAGCCCGGTCGGCACGTCCGCCGCGACCCGGACGTCGCCGGTGTCTATCGCCTCGGCGCGCAGGTTGTCCAGCAGCTGGCGCCCGAAGTCGTCGTCTCCGACGCAGCCCGCCATGCGCACCTGGGCACCGAGCCGGGCCGCGGCCACCGCCTGGTTGGCACCCTTGCCGCCGGGGGTGAAGGCGGCGGCCGAGCCAAGCACGGTCGCGCCGGGTCCTGGCAGCCGGGGCACGGTGGCGGAGATATCCATGTTCAGGCTGCCCAGCACGGTGACGCGGGGTCGGTTTCCCATGCCCGCAACCTAGCGCGCGCTCCCGGCTGGACCGGCCAAAGGCGCGCCGATTGGACCTGCCGTCGCAGGTGGCTGGCTGCCTAGACTCGCCTTCATGAGCTCACGCCAGTTCCGTCAGGTCGATGTGTTCACCGACACGCCGTACTTCGGCAATCCGCTCGCGGTGGTGCTCGGCGCGGACGGCGTCAGCGACGAGCAGATGCGGCAGTTCGCCAACTGGACCAACCTGTCCGAGACCACGTTCGTGCTGCCGCCACAGGCCGGCGGAGCGGATTACCGGGTTCGTATCTTCACGCCGACCAGTGAGCTGCCATTCGCCGGGCATCCCACTCTGGGCACCTGCCACGCCTGGCTGCAGGCGGGCGGCCGCCCGGCCACACCGGGGCACGTGGTGCAGGAGTGCGGGGCCGGGCTGGTGGCGATCCGCCGGGACGAGGCGGGCCTGGCCTTCGCCGCCCCGCCACTGCTCCGCGAGGGCCCGGTCACCGACGAGGTGGCCGAGCGGGTCGCCCGGGCGCTGAACATCAGCCGGGCCGATATGGTCGACATCGCCTGGGCGGACAACGGCCCGGGCTGGGTCGCGGTCCTGCTGGACAGCGCCGAGGCGGTCCTCGCGATCCGGCCGGGGACGGTCGCCATGGACATCGGCGTGGCCGGCCTCTATCCGCCCGGGGCGCCGCAGGCCCTGGAGGTCCGGGCGTTCAGCGGGAAGGTCAGCACGGTCGAGGACCCGGTCACGGGCAGCCTGAACGCCTCGCTGGCCCAGTGGCTGCTGGGCGCCGGCCGCCTCAAGGCCCCCTACATAGCCAGCCAGGGCACGGCCCTGGGCCGCCGCGGGCGGGTGCGCATTTCGGCCGGCGACGACGGCCAGGTCTGGGTCGGCGGCAGCGTCGTCAGCTGCGTCAGCGGCACGGTAGAGATCTGAGCGGAGGCGTGAACGCGGCCCGTTCGGCCGATCTCACTTTCGGCGGGGACGACGGCGGGGCGGGCTGCTCGCGGTGGGGATGGTCGGGGTCAGGGGCAGCCGGGACGGCGGCTTGACCTCTTCCAGGCGCAGGTAGGTGACCAGGCGCGCGCCGCCGCGGGTGGCCAGGCCGGCCAGCACGGCTTGCAGTTCGGCAACGTCGCGGGCCACGGCGCTGAGCAGGTAGTCCATCTCCCCCGCCACGATCTCGGCCGAGATGATCTGCGGCGTGGCCCGGATGTGGGCATCGAATATGTGGCTCGAGCGCGGGTCGTGGCGGGCCAGCGTGGCCGTGATGAAGACCCGCAGCGGGAACCCGGCCGCGGCCGGGTCCACCTGGGCGCTGACGACCCGGATCACGCCGGTCTCCTTCAGGCGGCGCACCCGGTGCAGCGTCGCCGCAGGCGACAGGCCGGTGAGCCGGGCCAGTTCGACGTTTGTGCGGTCCGCGTCCTCCTGCAGCACGGTCAGCAGCATTACATCAACTTCATCAAGTTCAGCGGCCATGTATCTAAATTTAATTGAGCTAAGACGTCGTAGCGACGAATTATCTAATCCTACCGGTGAGTATGGATGCATGAACAACCGTCGCTACGCCGTCGCAGCCCTGATCGCGGCCGGGCTGCTGTGGGGCACCACCGTGCCGCTCTCCAAGCTCGCCCTCGCCTGGCTCCCGCCGGGCTGGCTGGCCGCCACGCGTTTCGGCCTGGCCGCTGCGGTCCTGCTGGCCGTCGCCGCCCGGCGCGGCAGGCTGCGCGCGGCGTTCACGCCCAAGGTGCTGATTGCCGGGGCGCTGGGCTACGGAGGTTCGGTCGTGGTGCAGAACGCGGGCATCACGCGCACCAGCGTCACCCACGCCGCGCTGCTCATCGGGGCGGTGCCGGTGATGGTCGCGGTCATCGCCGCGGTCTGGCAGCGGGCCGTTGCCCCGCCGGTGGCCTGGGCCGGCTTCATCGTGTCGCTGGCCGGCGTCGGCCTGATCACCGCCGGCGGTGGCGGTGGCGCCACCATGACCGGCGACGGCCTGGTGCTGATCTCCCTGTTCCTGTCCGCCGCGGTCACCGTGGCCCAGGGCCGGCTGCTGACCGGCCGCGACCCGGTGGCGGTCACCGCCGTGCAGTTCCTGGGGGCGACGGTGGGCTCGCTGGCCTTCGCCGCGGTCACCGAGGGCGTGCCGGTCACGCCGATCAGCCACGGCCTGGGTGCGGTGCTGGCGGTCCTGGCGCTGGCAACTGCCGGGACGCTGGTGCCGTTCACCCTGTTCGCCTTCGGGCAGAGCCGGGTGTCAGCCGAGGTGGCCGGGGCGTTCCTCAACCTCGAGCCGCTGGTCGGCGCCATCACCGGTGCGGTCGCGTTCGGCGACCCGGTCGGCCCCGGGCAGATCGCCGGTGGCCTGGCCGTCGTGGCCGGCATCGGCCTGAGCAGCCTGCCGCTGATCACCCGCCGCAAGGCGCGCGTGGCGGCCACCGAAGCACCGGCGGTGCCGGAGGTGGCGGGTGGGGCGCTGGTCCTGGTCGCGGTCCCGGTGGCGGTTCCGGTGGCGGTTCCGGTGGCGCCTGGTGCGGAGGAGATCTTTGCCGCGCAGGACGGGCCGGGAGTGCCCCGGGCTCTGGCCGCAACCGGCGCGGGAACTGTGGGCCTGGCAGGCCGGGAGGCCACCGGTTCACAGCTGCCCCACCGGCCCCCGCTGCCCCATAGTGAATTCGATGAATGTGGCGTTCTACCTAATAGATTCACTAGAACGCCACATTCATCGAATAGGCGAGCACCTTCCAGAGCGCGCGCGGGCAGGCGGGCGGCCACTGCCACGGCCGACGGCCAGCCAGCCGCCCGCGCAGCGTGAGGACGCTTACTGCATGTGGGGGGCGAGCAAGGTCAGGTCGGCGGCCGACAGCCGGTCGGTCGACGTCCTGATCTGGTGCCAGTAGGGGTACAGCAGCGGCATGGCGCTGGCCTTGTCCAGCTCGGCTCGTTCGCTGTCGCTCAGCGTGAGTTCGGCGGCGGCCAGGTTGTCGGCCAGCTGCTCGGAGGTGCGGGCGCCAATCACCAGTGAGGTGATGCCGGGCCTGCCCAGCACCCAGGCCAGCGCCACCTGGGCGGCGGAGACGGCGTGATCGGAGGCAATGCGGACCAGCACCTCGACGGTGTCATACAGCTTGTCCTGGTCGTGGACGGGCGGCTCATTCCAGTCGGTGAGCTGCCGGGCTCCGGCCGGGGCCTCGTGGTCCCGGCGGTACTTGCCGGATAGCAGGCCGCCCGCCAGCGGGCTCCAGACCAGCACGCCCAGGCCCTGGTCGATGGTCAGCGGGATGAGCTCGTACTCGACGTCGCGGGCCTGCAGGGAGTAGTAGACCTGCTGGCTGACGAACCGGGGCAGGCCCAGCCGCTCGGCCGTGCCCAGGGCCTTCATCAACTGCCAGGCGGCGTAGTTGGAGGCGCCGACGTAGCGAACCTTGCCCTGCTGGACGAGAAGATCCAGGGCGCTCAGGGTCTCCTCGAGCGGGGTCTGGCCGTCCCACTCGTGCACCTGATACAGGTCGATGTGATCAGTGCCGAGGCGGCGCAGGCTGGCCTCGCAGCCCGTGATCACGTGCTGGCGTGACAGCCCGGCGTCGTTCGGCCCGCTGCCCATGGTCATCCTGACCTTGGTGGCCAGAAGCACCTCGTCCCGGCGGCCCTGGAGGATCTCGCCCACGATCTCCTCGGAGAGACCACCCGAGTAGACATCCGCGGTGTCGATGAGGTTCACCCCGGCGTCCAGGCACATGTCCACCTGCCGCCGGGCCTGCGTCACGTCGGTGTTGCCGACCTTGGCGAAATTACCGCGGCCACCGAACGTCATCGTGCCCATGGTGAGCACGGAAATCCGCAATCCCGACTTGCCTAGCTGGCGATATTCCATATGCCAAACATTACCGAGCGCAGACCGAGCCTCCTCAGACGGGGCGGGCACCGGCCGCGTGGCGGCGGGCCAGCTCGCGGTAGATCTCGGGGTTGGTGTCGACCCACTCCTTGGCCCGGCCGGTGACCTCGCCGACCACCTTGGCCGGGACGCCGACGGCCAGCATGCCGTCCGGTATGACCATCCCGGGCGGCACCGTCGCGCCCCCCGCGACCAGGGCATGAGCGCCGACCGCGGCCTTGTCCAGCACGGTGGCGCCGTTGCCGATCAGGGCTTCGGCGCCGACGACGCAGCCGTGCACCACACACAGGTGGCCGACGGTGGCCCCCTCGCCGATCTCGGTCACCGGGTCATCGCCGCCATGCAGCACCGACCCGTCCTGGATGTTCGCCCCACGGCGGATCACGATCGGGCCGAAGTCGGCGCGCAGCACAGCGCCGTACCAGACGGAGGCCTCGGCCTCCACCCGCACGTCGCCGACCAGTGTCGCGGTCGGCGCGATCCAGGCCTGCGGGCTGACGTCGGGTTCCCGGCCCTCGAAGCTGAAAAGTGGCACCCGCCCATCATGCACCCCTCGGGTGCGGCGGCTGACAGCGGATGTGGCAGCTGGGCGGCCGGCCTGAAGTAAGGAAAAGGTTTCATCCAGGTAAACGCGGGGAGCCGATTTGATCTAGGTAACGTCTGCACCGGAGGAAGTCCGTCATGGACCAGACCGCGCACGCAACACCTCAACCCGAGCTGGACAGCCGGACCCAGTGGAAGAACACGATCCTGGCGGGGCTGGCCAACTACATCGACGCCGGGTCCATCGTGGCCGGGGCCGCCGGGCTGACACTGTGGACGACCATGTTCCACCTGTCGTCCTCGACGGTCGGGCTCATCGGGGCGGTCAGCTCCAACGCCATCTCGGCCGGCGTCGGCGCGCTGATCGGCGGCCGGCTGTGCGACAAGCTGGGCCGCAAGAAGATCTACCAGTGGGACATGCTGTTCTACGCGTTCGGCCTGCTGTTCATCATCTTCGCCTCGTCGGCGGGGATGCTGATCGCGGGATACATCATCGCGGGCCTGGCCGTCGGGGCGGACGTGCCCGCCTCCTGGACGCTGATCGCCGAGCTGGCACCCAATGGGGCACGCGGCAGGCACAGCGGCGTGGCCCAGGTGCTGTGGTACTGCGGCCCGGTGGTCGTGCTGCTGCTCAGCCTGGCCTTGTCCTCGCTGGGCGTGCTCGGCATCCGGATCGTGTTCGCCCACCTGTTCGTGCTGGCCATCGGCCTGTGGTTCGCCCGGCGGAGCATGAAGGAGTCGCAGGTCTGGACCGTGGCCGAGCGGACCGTCCGGCAGCGCGCCGAGCGGGCCGTGGCCGAGCGGGCCGAGCGGGCCGCCACCACGGGGCGCGAGGTCCCGGCCGGTGACGTGGAAGTCACCTCGTTCGGGCACTGGAAGGAGCTGTTCAACCGGCGCAACGTCGGGGCCATGGCGTTCCTCATCGGCATGTACGGGATCTGGAACCTGTGGGCCGGTACGAACGGCTTCTTCCTGCCCTTCATCTTGCGCACGGTGGGCTCGGAGAGCCAGGCCATGAGCGTGGCCATCCAGTGCGTGAGCTTCGCGGCTGGGATTGTCTCCATCTACTTCGTGTTCATGCGGCTGGTGGACCGGGTGGACCAGAAGATGCTGTTCGGCGCAGGTGCGCTGCTGCAGATCGTCGGGATGCTGCTGATCGCGTTGTTCCGGCTGACCGAGCCGATCGCGCTGGGCTACGTGGTGCTGTGCGGGATCGGCGGTGGGTTCGGGCAGCAGTCGTTCTTCCAGCTGTGGAGCGGTGAGCTGTTCCCCACCCTGCTCCGCAGCACCGCCCAGGGCCTGATGTTCGCCGTGGTCCGCATCGGCCTGGGCTTCTGGAGCCTGTATGTACCGACGCTGACCAAGAACGGTTTCTCCACGCTGGCCTGGATCCTGACGGGCTTCGTGGCGTTCAGCGGCCTGATCGGCTTCGTGTTCGCGCCCCGGAACGAGGGCAAGACGCTGGAGCAGATCCAGCGGGAACGGCACGGCCGGGTCGCCTCGCGGCCGCGGTCGGTGCCAGTGCCGCGGACCTCGTGAGCCTGCCGGAAGGAGACCTCATCCGTGACCGCCCCGCTGCGCCCAGGCCGGCTGCGTTGCGCCCACCTGACCAATCCGCTCGCCGTCGCGCCCGGCCGGGTCAGGCTGAGCTGGGAACTTCAGGGCGAGGGCCGGGACCGGCGGCAGCGGGCCTATCAGGTCCAGGTGCTGGCCGGCTCGCTGGCCGGGCCTGGTTTGGAAGCATGGGACAGCGGCCGGGTGGAGTCGCCAGATACGGCCGGCGTCGGCTACGCCGGGCGCCCGCTCGAACGCGGGGGGCGGTACACCTGGCGGGTCCGGGTGTGGGACGAGAACGACATCTGCTCGCGGTGGAGCGACCAGGCCTGGTTCGAGGTCGAGCTGGATCCGTGGGACGGCTGGCGCGGGTCGTGGATCGGGCTGGGCCTGGTCCGGGAAAACTTCACCCCGCCAGGAAGGGCCGGCGGACCCGGTGGCCAAGTCCATGGCACCGGTCCCCTACCTGCGCCGGGCCTTCCAGCTGGACCAGCCGGCAGCCTCGGTACGGGCGGCACGGCTGTACGTGACCGCGCTCGGCCTGTACGAGGCCCGGCTGAACGGCGCCCGGGTAGGTGAGGCGTACCTGACGCCGGGCTGGACCGACTACGACCGCCGGGTCCAGTACCAGGCCTACGACGTGACCGCGCAGCTGCGGGACGGCGAGAACGTCCTTGGGGCGCTGCTGGCCGACGGCTGGTACAGCGGCTTCGTCGGGTTCGACGCCAAGCGGGCGGGCGCACTTTACGGGAACTCTCCCGAGCTGCTCGCACAGCTCGTCATCGCGTTCAGCGACGGTACCGGCCAGACGGTGGCCACCGACCAGGGCTGGCGGGCCCGGTTCGGCGCCATCAGCCATGCCGACCTGCTGATGGGTGAACAGCACGACCTGGCCCTCGAGCCCGACGGCTGGGACGCGGCCGGGTTCGACGACAAGGACTGGCGGGCGGTCCGGTGCCGGGACCAGGCGGGTCGCCGCATGGTAGCCGACCCGGGACCGCCGGTCCGCGTCACCCAGGAGATCACGCCGGTCCGGGTCACCCGCGACCCGGACGGACGGTACCTGGCGGACTTCGGGCAGAACCTGCCCGGCTGGCTGACGGTCGGCGTCCGCGGGCGCCGGCGCGCGGGTACGCGTCCGGCATGGCGAGGCGCTCACGGCCGACGGCCGCCTCTATACCGAGAACCTGCGCACGGCCCGGCAGACTGACGAGTTCGTCACGCCTGGCGGTGCGGCAGTATTCGAGCCCAAGTTCACGCTGCACGGCTTCCGGTACGCCGAGATCTCTGGCTATCCCGGGGAACCGCGCCCCGATGACCTGACCGCCCGCGTGGTGCACTCCGACATCGAACCCGCGGGTTCGTTCCGCTGCAGCCAGGAATGGCTCAACCAGCTGTTCCGTACCATCGACTGGGGCCAGCGGGGCAACTTCATCAGCGTGCCGACCGACTGCCCGCAGCGCGACGAGCGGCTGGGCTGGCTCGGTGACGCCCAGATCTTCGCCCGTACCGCCTGCTACAACCGGGATGTGGCGGCGTTCTTCGCCAAGTGGCTCGACGACGTGGCCGACGCCCAGCTGGAGGGCGGCGCCTTCACCGACATCGCGCCCCGGCTACGCGGATTCACCCGGACGGGGGCGCCGGCCTGGGCCGACGCCGGGGTGATCGTCCCGTGGACGATGTACCTGATGTACGGCGACCGCAGCATCCTGGCCCGGCATTTCGCCTCGATGACCGCCTATATGGACAGCCTGGAGCGGACCAACCCCAACTACCTGCGCTGCCGGGATCTGGGCGCCGGCTACAACGACTGGCTGGCCCCGGGTGCCGACGACACGCCCCGCGAGCTGCTGGCCACGGCCTACTGGGCGCACGACGCCGCGCTGATGGCCGAGATGTCCGCGGCCATCGGCCGGGCCGGGGAGGCCGCCCGGTACCGGGAGCTGCGGGACAAGATCGCCACGGCGTTCGCGGACGCGTTCGTGTCGGCGGATGGCTGGATTACGTCCGGGACGCAGACCGCCTACGTGCTCGGGCTGCACATGGGCCTGATCCCGGCCGGGCTGGCAACCGCCGCGGCCACCCGGCTTGCCGAGGCCATCGAGGCCGCCGACGGCCACCTGACCACCGGGTTCGTCGGGGTCGGCTACCTGCTGCCGGTGCTCAGCAGCCACGGTCTGGACGACCTGGCCTACCGCGTGCTCGGGCAGCGGTCCCGCCCGTCCTGGCGGTACATGATGGAGCAGGGAGCGACCACCATCTGGGAGCGCTGGGACGGCTGGACGCCGGAGGACGGCTTCACCTCGCCCGCGATGAACTCCTTCAACCATTACTCGCTGGGCTCGGTCGGGGAATGGCTCTACCGCTTCGTGCTCGGCATCGAGCCCGCCGCGGGGGAAGCCGGGTTCGGCCGGCTGACGGTGCGGCCGCATCCCGGCGGCCAGCTGGACTGGGCCGAAGGCTCTTACCACAGCGTGCACGGCCCGATCCGGGTGCGCTGGCAGCGGTCGGGCGGGGAGTTCGGCCTTGACCTGGAGCTGCCGCCGAACAGCACGGCCAGCGTGCGGGTGCCCAGCGCGGACCCGGCCCAGGTGCGGGACGCGGACGGCCGCTCCCCCGACGGCACGGCCGGCTTCCCCGGGGCCGCCGGCACCCGGGAGGCGGTGTTCGAGGTGGGCTCGGGCGCCTACCGGTTCACCGGCCCTGCCGCGGGCGGCCCGGCGCCCGTGCCGGGTAGCTGATCTCCCGCTTGTGCCAGCTACGTCTGTGCCAGCTACGTCTGTGCCAGCTACGTCTGTGCCAGCTACGTCTGTGCCAGCTACGTCTGTGCCAGCTACGTCTGTGCCAGCTACGTCTGTGCCAGCTACGTCTGTGCCAGCTACGTCTGTGCCAGCTACGTCTGTGCCAGCTACGTCTGTGCCAGCTACATCTGTGCCAGCTACATCTGGGGCGCGGAGATGTTGACCATCCACGGCACGCCGAACTGGTCGATGCACATGCCGAACTCATCGCCCCAGACCTGCTTCTGCAGCGGCATCGTGGTGGTCCCGGCGGACGACAGCCGCTCCCAGTAGCGGTGCAGGGCGTCGCCATCGCCACCGCTGAGGCTCACCGCGAACCCGGCCGGGGCGTGGTACTCCATGTCACTGGTGACATCGGCAGCCATGATCGTGTAACCCGCCTCGGACTCGAGAATGCCATGCATGACCCGGTCGGCGTCTGGCCCGCTGGCACCCATCTCGGCGAACGTGGTGATGGTCAGGTCGCCGCCGAGCACGCTGTGATAAAACTCCAGCGCCTCGCGGGCTGTGCCATTGAAGTTAAGGTACGGGTTCAGCTGAGAGGCCATGCTCTTCTCCTGCGGCTGGTGCGAGTGAAATCCCCCGAGATCCCCGGCCGACGCTATCAGCGCCGGCGGCGGCGCGGCAGGGGCGACCAGCAGGTCGTCCGGGATGTCCGGGAAGCGGCTTATCCAGGTGACTGGCGCGGGGCGCTGGAGTAGCGTCCGGCGGGTGGAGGACGAGGACGGTTACTTCGGCGAGGACGTGGCCGCGACCTACGACGGGTCCGAGGAGGGCATGTTCGCCCCGGCGGCGATCGACCCAGCTGTCGACGTGCTGGCCCAGCTGGCCGGGGGCGGCCGGGCACTGGAGCTGGGCATCGGCACTGGCCGCATCGCGCTGCCGCTGGCCGAGCGCGGCGTCCCGGTGCACGGCGTCGACCTGTCCCGCGCGATGGTCGCCCGGTTGCGCGCAAAGCCCGGCGGCGGCGCGATCGGCGTGAGCATCGGGGACTTCGCCACCACCAGGGTCGACGGCACCTTCTCGGTTGTCTACCTGGTGTTCAACACGATCATGAACCTGACCACCCAGGACGCTCAGGTCGCCTGCTTCGCCAACGCCGCCGCCCACCTGGCGCCGGGCGGCTGCTTCGTCCTCGAGGTCGGCGTGCCCGAGCTGCGCAAGCTGCCGCCCGGACAGGACGTCATGCCGTTCCAGACGAGCCCGTCGCGGTGGGCCTACGACTGGTACGACACGGCCACGCAGGCCATGAGCTCCAACTACGTCACCGTCGAGCACGGCCGCGGCAGGTTCCGGTCCATCCCGTTCCGGTACGTGTGGCCAGCTGAGCTGGACCTCATGGCCCAGCTGGCCGGCATGCGGCTGCGGGACCGCTGGGCGAGCTGGGGGGGCGAGCCGTTCACCAGCGAGAGCGGCCAGCACGTCTCGATCTGGGAAAAGACCTAACCGCGGCCGCGGCGCCAGTGCGGCTTGCGCTTATCCAGGAATGCCCGCATGCCTTCCTTGGCGTCCGGGAGCTGACTGGTCGCGGCCATGACCTCGACGGCGTAGGCGTAGGCCTTGGGCTGGTCCAGGTCGATCTGCGCGTACAGCGCCTGCTTGCCGATGCCCTTGCTCTCGGCCGAGCCGCGGGTCACCCGGTCCAGCAGGTCCGCCGTGGCGGAGTCCAGCTGCGCGGCGGGCACCACCCGGTTGACCAGGCCCCAGTCCAGGGCGGTGCGGGCGTCGATGACGTCACCGGACATGGCCAGCTCGGCCGCGCGCTTGCGGCCGACGTTGCGGGCGATGGCCACCATCGGGGTGTGGCAGAACCAGCCGCCCTTACCCCCAGGCGCGGCGAAGCCCGCGTCCTCGCTGGCCACGGCCAGATCGGTGCTGGCCACGAGCTGGCAGCCGGCCGCGGTGGCCAGCCCGTGCACCCGCGCCACTACCGGCTGGGGCACCTGCTGGATCAGGTTCATCAGCTCGGTGCAGGTAGTCAGCAGCGCCCGGACCTGCGACAGATCGGCCTCGGCCACGTCGGCGAAGTCGTGCCCGGCGCTGAACACCGGGCCATTTCCGGCCAGCACGATGCCAAGCGCGTCACTGTGCCCGAGGTCGCCGAACGCGGCGATCAGCTCCCGCATGTGCGCCAGGGACAGCGCGTTGCGGCGCTGCGGCCGGTTCATGGTCACGGTGGCGAAGTCGCCGGAGCGCTCGACCAGGATGTGCTCATAACCCATAACACCCTCCTGCTCGCAGCCTAACGCGCCCTGGTCACGGGGCAACCGGAGCCCTTAACGTAAGGGTGAAGTAGATCATGAGGCCAAGGAGATGCAATGACGCGTACGCCGGAGGAAGTATTCGCTCACCACGCGGAGGTCCTGATCGCGGGTGACCTGGACGGGATCGTCGAGGACTACGCCGACGACGCCGTGTTCATCACGCCCGCGGGCGTCAAGCGGGGCAAGGCCGGGGTCCGGGAGGGCTTCACCCAGCTGCTCTCGGATGTCCCGAACGCGGACTGGAAGGTGCCGACACAGATCTTCGACGGCGACACGCTGTTCATCGAGTGGTCCGCGTCCGCGGCCGCCACGAAGGTGGAGGACGGCGTCGACACCTTCATCTTCCGTGACGGCCAGATCCGGCTGCAGACCGTGCGGTACACGGTCCAGCACACGTAGCGGGGCTAGATCGCAGGCCGTTCGGCGGTTCTGGTCTCAGGCTGCGGTCCGGGCCCGGGTGGAGGCCGGATGGGCGGCCCGCCAGGCGATGCCGGTGGCGGCCAGCGCCGCCAGGGCGGCGGCGAGCATCGCGGCGCGGTCGCCGTCCACGCCGATCCCCCCGTGAATGGCCTCGGCTACGGCCGGGAGCAGGGCCGCGCCGACCGCGGCACCGATCTGCCGGCTGGTGTTGATCACGCCGCCGACCAGGCCCTGGTCGGCGTTGGCCACGCCCCGGCTGGACAGCACCATCGCGCCGAGTGAGGTGCCCGCGGTGCCAAAGCCGATCAGCGTGACCGCGAACAGCACCGGGCTGTAGCCGGCCGCGGGCAGCCGGGTCAGCAGCAGGAAGCCGAGGGCGGCCGCGGCCGCGGTCAGCACCAGCAGCCGCTTGACGCCGACCCGGCCTGCCAGCCGCGGCCCGAACATGCCCATGATGAAGCCGACCACGCCCTGCGGGGCGATGACCAGGCCGGTGAACAGCGGCGACTCGTGCAGCACCTGCTGCAGGTAGAGCGACATGACGATCATCTCGCCGCCGTTCCACAGGCCGAGCAGGAACATCAGGGTGGTCCCGTCACGCAGGCCCTTGAGCTGCAGCAGGTCCGGCCGGATGAGGGGCTCGGGGTGCCGGCTCTCGGCCAGGGCGAAACCGGCCAGCGTCGCGGCGGCGATGACCACGGCCGCGATGACCAGCGGCGAGGTCCAGCCGAGCACGACGCCCTGAGACACCGCGAAGACCAGCAGCGTGATCGCGGTGGTGATCAGGATCGCCCCGCGCACGTCGAGCCGGTGAGCGGCCTTGACGGCCCGGCCGGCGGCGGCCCGGGCCGAGCCGAGGACAACCGGCGACAGGGCGGCGGCGGCCAGGCCGACCGGGACATTGACCAGGAAAACCGCACGCCAGCTGGTGAATTGGACCAGCACCCCGCCGAGCACCTGGCCGGCGACAAAGCCGACCGAGGAGACCGCGCCGTACAGGCCGATGGCCCGGGTCCGCGCCGGTCCCTCGGCGAAGCCGGTGGTGATCAGCGAGAGCGCGGCCGGCGCCACGATAGCCGCGCCCGCCCCCTGCACCACCCGGGCGGCGATCAGCAGAACCGGATCCTGGGCCAGGCCTCCGGCCAGGCTGGCCAGGGCAAAAGCGATCAGGCCCGCGACGAACATGCGCCGCCGGCCGAACACGTCGGCCGCCCGGCCGCCGAGGATGAGCAGGCCGCCGAACGAGATGGCGTAACCCGTCACGATCCACTGCACCGCATCGGCGGCCATGTGCAGTTCCCGCTCAATCGAGGGCAGCGCCACGTTCACAATGCTGAAATCCAGCACCACCATGAACGCGGCCACCAGAATCAGGGCAAGCTGTAGGGGCTGACGGCGGTGGGCCGGGGTAGTGGGTGAGGTGTGGTCATTACGGATGGCGGACACGGCAGCGGACGGCGCGGTGACAGGCATGGTACCAATCAGATACGTTACGGATCGTTTCGAAATTCTGACGGGTAGAACCAGCCGATGAGCAGCGATATTCCGGCGGCCGAGAATAACCAAGCGCCGGCCGAAGGCGCGGCCCGGGGACGTCCGCGAAGCGCCGAGGCGGACCGGGCCATTCTCGCGGCCACCGTGGAACTGCTGGCCGAGCGGGGGCTCGCGGCCATGTCCATCGAGGAGGTGGCGGCGCGGGCCGGGGTCGGAAAGACGACGATCTACCGGCGCTGGCCGTCCAAGGGCCTGCTCGCGCTGGATGCGTTCGTGACCTCGTTCCGGGCCGAACAGGCGCGGCCGGACACCGGCACGCTGCGCGCCGACCTGATCGCCGCCCTGCATGCGTGGGTGCGATCGGTCACTGAGACCCCGATGGGGCCGATGCTCACCGGGCTGATCGCCGAGGCCCAGAATGACCCGGAACTGCGCGGGGCCTGGCGCGACCGCGTGCTGGAGTCGCTGCGCGTCCAGCACCGGATCATGCTGGACCGGGCCGTGGAGCGCGGCGAGATCCCGCCCGGCGTCGACCCGGACGTGGTGCTCGACCTGTTCTTCGGGGCGGCCGAGCACCGGCTGTTGCTCGGCCACCTGCCCATGTCGGCCACGTTCATCGAGCAGGTGGTAGACATCATCTTGAGTGGCATCCAGCGGCGGGGCTAGACCTCGAGCGGCATCCGGTGTCAGACGCCCGGTTTCCCGCATTCCCGGTGCCTTACATGAGGATGGCTTCGGCCTCGATCTCCACCAGCCAGGCGGGGTCGAGCAGGCTCGCCACGACCACTGCGCTGGTCGCGGGCCGGATCTCGGCGAAGACCTCGCCGTGAGCCCGGGCCACATCGCGCCAGTGTCCGGCGTCGGTGAGGAACATGCGGGTGCGGACCACGTGGTCCAGGCTGCTGCCCCCCTTGTCCAGGGCCTCGGCAATCAGGTCCAGGCAGAGCCGGGCTTGGGCGTAAGGGCCATCCGGGGGCACGCCGCCGCCGGCCGGTATCGGCGCGGTCCCGGATACCAGCACACGGTCACCGGCCACCATCGCGCGGGAGAAGCCGAACTCCGGTTCATACGGGGAGTGCCCGCTGATCTGATAACGCTGCATGCCCGGCATTGTCTCAGGCTCCGGTTCACAGCCGGGGTGCCGGCAAGATGAGCAGTGGCGCCTGCTGTGGCGTCGCCTATACTTGCGTTATATCGCGAAAATGCGCACCGGATGACGGGAGTTGACCATGGCCGATTACGAACAGCAGGCACGGGGACTGTGGGCCAAGCTGATGGCCTGGCTGCGCGGCGGGGAGAATTCCGAAGCGGCGCGCAAGGCCCGGGACGCGATGCAGGACTTCCGCTCCAGCGATACGGGCCGCAAGGCAGAATCCGCCTTGCACGACCTGCGGGACAGCGACGCCGGGCGCAAGGCGCAGGAAGCCCTGCGCGATCTGCGCGACGGCGAGGGGGGACGCAAGGCCAAGGAGGCCCTGCGCGACCTGCGGGACAGCGAGGCCATGGGCAAGGCCAAGGAGGCGGCCCGCGACGCGCTGAAGGACCTGCGCGACAGCGACGCCGGGCGCAAGGCCAAGGAGGCCTTCCGCGACCTGCGGGACAGCGCGGCCAGCCGCGACAAGAACTGACCGCCGGAAGCGGCCTCCTCCCGCCGCGGCCGCCGCGTGTGGCCTGGTCAGGACGCTGTACCCGGGATGCGGGGTACCACCGCGACGGGCCGGCGACTACCCTGAAGTACAAGAAAATGCGAACGGCGGAACAACGGAAGGTGCGCGCCTGCGCACTGGGCTGCGCTGGCAGCACCATCATTGACCTGCACGGATGTTAGCGCTAACGTCTGCCCTGGCTGATCGCATGGCTACGCGCCGCGCGCGGCAGAGGAGGCACGACGTGACGTCGTCACCGGGTGAGAGAGCCAGGAGCCGGGTGCGAGCCTCTGTCGTGGGCGGTGGCACGGGAAACCTGTCCCGCCCGCCGGTCATGGCCGACGTCGCCCGGCTGGCCGGAGTGTCACACCAGACCGTCTCGCGGGTACTGAACGAGCACCCCAACGTCCGGGCGCACACACGCGAGAAGGTCCTCGACGCCATCCGCGCGCTCGCCTACCGGCCCAACGCCGCGGCCCGGACGCTGGTCACGCGGCGCACGAATACCGTGGGCGTGATCACGGCCGACACCAACACCATGCTCTACGGGCCGGCCTCCATGCTGTACGGGTTCGAGCGGGCCGCGCACGATGCCTATTTCGTGACCGTAGCCAGCCTGCCTGCCCTGGACCGGCAGTCGATGCTGGAGGCGGTGGACCGCCTCCTGGGCCAGGGCATCGAGGGCATCATCGTCATCGCCACGCACGACACGGCGGTGGCCGCGCTCTCGCACGTGCCGGCCGAAGTGCCGCTGGTCGCGGTGGGCTGCGGCACCCGCGCATCGGTCACCTCGGTGGCCATCGACAACGCCGCGGGGGCCGCGGCAGCGACCCGGTACCTGCTCAGCCTCGGACACAGGACCGTCTGCCAGGTGGCGGGCCCGGCCTCCTGCCTGGACGCCAAGGAGCGTGTCGACGGCTGGCGGGCGGTGATGCGCGAGGCCGGCGTGGCCGATCCGCCGGTCCTGGAAGGCGACTGGTCAGCGTGTTCGGGTTATGAGATCGGCTGCCAGCTGGCCGCCGATCCCAGCCTGACCGCGGTGTTCTGCGCCAACGACGCGATGGCCCTCGGCGTCATGCGGGCACTGACCGAGCGCGGCCTGCGGATTCCGGCCGACGTGAGCGTGGTGGGATTCGACGACGTGCCCGAGGCCGGGTTCTACATGCCCCCGCTCACTACCGTCCGCCAGGACTTCGACGAAGTGGGACGGCTGGCGCTCAGTACGCTGGTCGACCGGATGTCCAGCACGATCGCCGCCGGGCGCCGCGTCCGGGTGGCCCCGGAGCTGATCGTGCGGGCCAGTGCGGCCGGGCCGCGATGACGAGCAGGCGGCCGGCGGGCTGAACCGGCCACCGGCCGGCAAGAATGCACTGAAGGAACGCACCAAAGGCGGACAGATGGATGTTAGCGCTAACAATGTGGTCAGCGATGACGCTTTCGTCGTCGGCGTGGACTTCGGCACGCTGTCGGCCCGCGCCCTGGTGGTGCGGGTCAGGGACGGCGAGGAGGCCGGCACCGCCGTCAGCGAGTACTCCCGCGGTGTCATCGACCGTTCCCTGGACGGGCACGGCGAGCTGCCGCCCGACTGGGCGCTGCAGGACCCGGGCGACTACACGGCGGCACTTGGCGACGCCGTGCCGGCCGCGATCCGGGCCGCGGGCATCGACCCGGGTCAGGTCATCGGCATCGCCACCGATTTCACCGCGTCCACGTGCATGCCGGTGACCGCCGACGGCACTCCCCTGTGCCAGCTGCCGGGCCTGGCGGCGCGCCCGCACGCCTACCCCAAGCTGTGGAAGCATCACGCAGCTCAGCCACACGCGGACCGGATCAACGCGCTCGCCCACGAGCGCGGCGAAAAGTGGATCAACCGCTACGGCGGGAAGATCTCCTCGGAGTGGCAGTTCGCCAAGGCCCTCCAGCTCCTGGATGAAGACCCCGAGATGTATAACCGGGCCGACCGGTGGATCGAGGCGGCCGACTGGATCGTCTGGCAGCTGTGCGGCGCCGAGACCAGGAACGCGTGCACCGCCGGGTACAAAGGCATCTTCCAGGACGGCAGGTACCCGTCGCGGGAGTACCTGGCCGCGCTCGACCCGCGCTTCGCCGGCTTCGCCGCGGACAAGCTTGATCATCCGATTTCCCCGCTGGGCTCCCGGGCCGGCGGCCTGACCTCCGCCGCGGCCGCCCTGACCGGCCTGCCGGAGGGCATCGCGGTCGCCATCGGCAACGTGGACGCGCATGTCACCGTGCCCGCGGCCGGCCCGGTCGCGCCGGGCAAGATGGTGGCGATCATGGGCACCTCCACGTGCCACGTGATGAACGGCGCCGGGCTGGCCGAGGTGCCGGGCATGTGCGGGGCAGTGGACGGCGGCATCGTGGCCGGGCTGTGGGGTTACGAGGCCGGGCAGAGCGGCGTCGGCGACATCTTCGCCTGGTTCACCCGGAACGGGGTGCCGGGAGAGTTCGCGGAGGAGGCCCGGCGCCGCGGCGTGCCGCTGCCGCAGCTGCTGGACGAGAAAGCCGCGGCCCAGCCGCCGGGAGCCAGCGGGCTGATCGCGCTGGACTGGGAGGGCGGCAACCGCTCGGTCCTGGTCGACGGGCGCCTGTCCGGTGCGATCGTGGGCCTGACGCTGGCCACCACCACCCCGGAGATCTACCGCGCGCTGCTCGAGGCCACCGCGTACGGCACCCGGATGATCATCGAGACGTTCAGCGAGTCGGGGGTGCCGGTAACCGACCTGGTCGTGGCCGGCGGCCTGACCAAGAGCGCGCCGCTCATGCAGATCTACGCCGACATCACCCGGCACCCGCTCAGCGTGATCGGTTCGGCGCAGGGACCGGCGCTCGGCTCGGCTATTCACGCGGCGGTGGCGGCCGGGGCCTACCCGGACGTGGCCGCCGCGGCCCGGATCATCGGCCGGCTGGAGACCGGCGTCTACCAACCCGACGCGGCCCGGGCGGGCGTGTACGACGAGCTGTACGCGGAATACGTACAGCTGCACGACTACTTCGGCCGGGGCGAGAACCAGGTCATGCACCGGCTGCGGGCGATCCGGGACCGCGCTCTGTCCCAGGCAGAAGCGGCGCAGGCAGGCGGGGCCCAGGCAGGGGGGGCCCAGGGAGGCGAGCAGGAATGAGCAGGTCCGTAACGGCTGGGCTGCGCGAGGAGGTGCTCGGTGCCAACCGGGCGATCCCGCGCGCGGGGCTCGCCACCCTGACGTGGGGCAACGTCAGCGGCGTCGACCGCGACGCTGGCCTGTATGTCATCAAGCCCTCGGGCGTGTCCTACGACGACCTGGCCGGCGAGCAGCTCGTCGTGGTCGACCTCGAGGACGGGCGGGTCGTGGATGGGCACCTGCGGCCCTCGGTCGACAGCGAAACCCACCGCCGGCTCTACCTGGCGTTCTCCGATGTCGGCGGCATCACTCACACCCATTCTTTGTCTGCGGTCGCCTTCGCGCAGGCCAAGCGCGATATCCCCGTGCTCGGCACTACCCACGCCGACGCCTTCAACGGGCCAATCCGCTGTACACGGGATCTCACCGAGGCCGAATGCGCCACGGACTACGAGTACAACACTGGTCAGGTCATCGTCGAATTGTTCAATGCCGTCGGCGACGACCCGTTGGAGGTCCCCGGTGCGCTGGTGGCCAACCACGGCCCATTCGTGTGGGGCGACTCGGCGGGAGCGTCGCTGAAGAACGCGATCACCTGCGAGGCGGTCGCGCAGATGGCTGTCCAGACTCTGTCGCTGAACCCGCACGCCGATGCCCCGCCGTACCTGCTTGAACGCCACTTCCGCCGCAAGAACGGGCCGGACGCGTATTACGGAAACCCTGGGACCGCCCAGACCAGGGAGCATTCCGAAGGAGCACAGCGCCGATGACCGCACCGATCGCCCCGGACGACTTCGAGGTCTGGTTCCTGACGGGAAGCCAGCACCTGTACGGGGAGGAGACGCTCCGGCAGGTGGCGGAGCAGTCGCGCGGTATCGCCGCCGTGCTCTCCGAGGCCCAGGCCGTGCGGGTAAAACTCGTGTGGAAGCCAGTACTTACCGATCACGATGCGATTCGCAGGACCATGCTGGAGGCGAACGCCGACGACCGGGTGGTCGGCCTCATCGCGTGGATGCATACGTTCAGCCCGGCCAAGATGTGGATCGCGGGGCTCAGCGCCCTGGACAAGCCGCTGCTGCACCTGCACACCCAGGCCAATGTCGCGCTGCCGTGGGCGTCGATCGACTTCGACTTCATGAACCTGAACCAGGCCGCGCACGGCGACCGGGAGTTCGGCTACGCGCTGACCAGGCTGTCCGTGCCGCGCAAGACCGTCGCGGGACACGTCTCCGACCCGCGGGTCGTTGAGCAGGTAGCGACCTGGACCCGGGCGGCGGCTGGGTGGGCGGCGACCCGGTCGCTGCGGCTGGCGCGGTTCGGCGACAACATGCGGTTTGTGGCCGTCACCGAGGGCGACAAGACCGAGGCGGAAGCCATCTTCGGCGTCCAGGTCAACACGTGGGGCGTCAACGACCTGGTGGCCGCGGTGGACGCCGCCGCCCCGGCGGACGTCGACGCACTGGTGGCAGAGTACGAGGACACCTACGACGTCGTGCCCGAGCTACGGCACGGCGGGGAACGCCATCAGTCGCTGCGCGACGGTGCCGCGATCGAACTCGGGCTGCGGTCCTTCCTTGTCGTCGGCGGATTCGGGGCCTTCACGACCAACTTCGAGGACCTGGGCGGCCTGAAGCAGCTGCCCGGCCTGGCGGTGCAGCGGCTGATGGCCGACGGCTACGGATTCGGCGCCGAAGGGGACTGGAAGACGGCGGTACTGGTCCGGGCGGCCAAGGTCATGGGTGCCGGCCTGCCGGGCGGGGCGTCGCTGATGGAGGACTACACCTATGACCTGACGCCGGGCCGCGAAGCCATCCTCGGCGCGCACATGCTCGAGGTATGCCCGTCGCTCACGTCGGCCAAGCCGACGCTGGAGATCCATCCGCTGTCCATCGGCGGCCGTGAGGACCCGGTCCGCCTCGTCTTCAGCGCGGACCCCGGGCCGGGCGTCGTCGTGGCCATGTCCGACATGCGCGACCGCTTCCGGCTCGTCGCCAACGTCGTTGAGGTGATCCCGCCCGCCGAACCGCTCCCCCGGCTGCCGGTAGGGCGGGCGGTGTGGCGGCCGGAGCCGGACTTCCAGACATCCGTGACCTCCTGGCTCCAGGCGGGCGCAGCGCATCACACGTGCATGTCCACGGCGGTGGGCATCGAGGCGTTCGAGGATTACGCGCGGATGGCTGGCACGGAATTGCTGGTCATCGACGAGGCGACGACGGCGCGCGACTTCGAGAACCGGATCCGTGCGAACGCCGCCTACTACCGGCTGGCACGCGGAATCTGACGCGAACCCCGCCGAGGGCGAGAACCTGAACAGCGGCGAACTGCCCGCCCTGGAGATCCCGTACGGGCAGTTCCGGCCGCCCCTTGGGTGGAGTCCGTCCAGGTGTCACTCATCCGCCCTACCGGCGCCAGGCCTGGATCAGGTCCTCGGGGCGGTAGCGGGCGTCGGCAGCCGGACTGTCGATGGCGCTGCGGGATACAGCAACGAGCGGGATCAGATCGTCGGTGAGCTCAGACCGGTGGCGGATCAGGGCGGCCTCGTCGTGGCGATCAAAGGGCACGGTGTCCTGCCATTTGATCGAGCCAACGAAGAGCAGCCGGCCCGCAACCGGGACGCGGTCGGCTCCGACCAGATCGATCTCGACCTGGTTCGTCCTGGTCCAGTAGCCGCCGACGGCCGGCGCGGCTGGGAGCTGACCATCAGGGAGCAGGCGGGTCAGGGCCTCGCGGACCAGCGGCTCGATGGCCCGGCCACGGTAGCTGGTCCAGCCGGACCTCACGCGGCGCAGGGTAAGGTCGCCGCGGCGGCGCTCGATCTCGGGCATGTACGGTTCGAGGAAGCGCAGCCAGAAGCGCAGGTAGGGATCGGTGATCCGGTATCGGCGCTCGCGGGAGGGCAGCAGGCTTACCGGGAGTTCGCCAGTCACCACGCCCTTGGCTGTGAGCAGGTCGAGGGCGCGGGTCAGTGACATCTGGGGGATCCCGCCGGCCGCGCGCCCGATGCTGGTGAAGGTTCGTTCGCCTGACCCGATGGCGCGCAGCACAGTCCGGGCCTGTGCCTCGACGGGAAACTCGGCGGCCAGGGACCGCTCTCCGGACACCAGCAGGGCCGAGACCGGGTTGTGCAGCGCCTGCTCCAGGTACCCCTGCAGCCCAGCACCGTGCGGCCACTCGCCGCAGATCAAAGGCAGGCCGCCCGTGACGAGGGTGGCGTCGAAGGCCGCGGCCGGGTCCAGGCTCAGCATCGCCGCGATCTCGGCCGGGTTGAGCGGGCCAATGACCATCTCGGTCCCCCGCTGGTGGAAAGGCCGGTCGTAGCGGTTGAGCGCCTGCATCATTGACAGGTCCGACCCGATCAGGATCAGCAGCACCGGCTTGCGGCACAGGTACCGATCCCACGCTCGCTGGAGCAGGCCCTCGAACCCGTCGACCCGTTCCATGAGGTAAGGAACCTCGTCCAGGACGACCACCGAGGGCGCGTCATCGGGCAGGGCATCGGCGAGCACCTGGAGAGCGCCGTTCCCGCCCTGGGGTGCGACCTCGGCCAGGACAGCCCGGCCGGGCAGAGTCGAGTCGGCCGCGTCCCGCTGGAACTGAGTGAGCTCGGCATCCGCCAGTCCGCCCGCGGCTGCGTAGAACAGCGTGGGCACACCCGATCGCAGGGCAAACTCCTCGGTCAAGGCCGACTTGCCGATACGCCGTCGGCCGCGCATCAGGATGCACCGGCCTGGCCGCGCGGTGCCGATCTCGTTGCGGACCTGATCGAGCATCCGATCTAGCACCGCGAGCTCGTGCTCTCGGCCGACAAAGTCACCCACGCCTGCAACCCCCACTACGGTTTCGAGATACTAACTTTCATGTTACTAACATCAAAGTTAGTATCAGGACCTAGGGCTGGTAACTGCTGTCATGCGGGGACGCTGGATGGCAAGTTCGCGGGTCAGTCCTGCCAGTCGAGCTGGGCATCGGGTACGCCGACCGAGCGACCGTAGGCCTCGGCCGCGGCCCGGGCTTCGCGGTCGCCTCGCGGGTAACGGAAGACCCGGCCGCCGAACACCACGAACACCTGCTCGGCGGAGCCGAAGTCGCAGTACCAGCCGCCGTCGGGGCGGATGACGCCGCTCAGCATCTCAGCCAGGCCGGCGGCACTGTCAGCGGCGACCTCGAATTCGATGACCGTCCAGAATTGGGGCTGGCCGGCTGTGGCATCGCCCAGCGCGGCCCGGAAAATCCTGGTAGCCGTCAGCGGGATGCCCTCAACGGTGGCGTCCGGACGCAAGCTCTCCCCGATGAGCGCCCCGGAATATGTCGGGCTGTCCATGACGGACATTATGGCCAAAAACCTGTTGCCCAGGCCCGGCCAGATGTGACAGCCTGCAGCAGTTCGGAGCTGGCCTGGCCGGCTGAGCGAAGGGAGGCGCCTGATGTCTATGCCCGTCGCGGGCGCGATGCCGCCTGCCCTGTTCATCGCTCAGCTGAGGAGCTTGCACCGTGCACGACTTTTCCTTCGCCGACGGCGGAGAGTTCAGGTCCCGCCGTTCCCGGCGGGGTAAGCAGCGTTTCGACGACGACGAGCCGACTTACGCCAAGCGTGTCCGGCGCCCCCAGGGACTGCCGTCGATGGAGACGCTCGACAAGACAGACGGACTGCCCGAAGGGGACCGCTGGTCGACGTGGGACCAGTCGATCCCGACCCAGCGCGGGTCCAGACCGTATCCGGGCTGGCTGGTCACCGAACTGAGGGCGGTCGACACCGAGCTCGGCATCCTGAAGACGGGCAAGGAGGCCGACGTCTTCCTGATCCGGCGGGCCGTGCCCAATAGCAGCCGGTCCTGTTTGCTGGCGGCCAAGCGGTACCGGGACGCCGAGCACCGGATGTTCCACCGGGACGGCACCTACCTGGAAGGGCGCCGGGCCCGCGACACCCGGGTCAGCCGGGCGATGGCAAGCCGGAGCGCGTTCGGCCGGGAGGCCATCGCCGGTCAGTGGGCCGCAGCTGAGTTCGCCGCCTTGGCCCGGCTCCATGCGGCGGGCGTGCCGGTGCCCTATCCCGCCCAGATCCTGGGCACCGAGCTGCTGCTGGAGTTCATCGGCTCGCCGGACGGGACCGCCGCGCCGCGGCTGGCCGAGACCAGACCGGAGCCCAGCGAGCTGACCAGTTTGTGGGATCAGCTCGTGGCGGCGCTGGTCACCCTGGCCCAAGACGGGCTCGCGCACGCCGACCTGTCCGCGTTCAACCTGCTGGTCCACGAGGGGCGGCTGGTCATGATCGACTTGCCGCAGGTGGTCGACGTGATCGCGCACCCGCGCGGCGCGTTCTTCCTGGACCGCGACGCGGAGAACATCGGACGCTGGTTCATCGCGCGCGGTCTGACCTGGGCCAACCCGGATCCCGCGGACCTGGCCGCGCTGCTCCGGCGCGAGGCGCTGCTGGACAGGTGAGGCGCGGCGAGAGGCCGACGCTGGCATAGCGGACCGGTCCGTCACAACGGGGAGGGGTGTCGCGGCGGGCCTGCCCGCGGAATGGGGCCGCCAGGGTTACCTGATGGCCCGGGCTGAGTCCGATGGCCCCAGCCCGGGCCCGGACCAGGATGCCGCCGACCGGGACGGAGCGGCCGGTGGCAGCCCGGAGGCACACCTGGTCAACGCTTGTGTGCGTGCATTGGTTCCAGATGCCGGCATCGTGACGCCAAGGGCTCTTGGCCGGGGCGGAAGCCAGCACCTCTGGCCCGGGTTACTCGGGAAACGACACAGAATCGGCGGACGACTGGCCGGCGGGGACGTAGTCATCCGGGCCGGGTCTTCCGCGGCCGCCGAGACACCGGGTTGATCCTGGACATGGGTCCGGGCGGCTGCTTAAACCGCAGGCGGCCGTTCTTCATCACGCCGATGCGCTGGGCTTGCCGGGCACCGTGCTGTCGTGGTGCCCACGACCATGATCAGGCCGCGCTCGCGTCCCGTGGTCTCGCCCGCATCTCTTCGGGACGGGCCACGTTCGAATGAGCGGACCTGCTCCGGATACGTTGGCGGCGCGGTGAATCGCCCCGGGAGCGAACGCCGCGCCGATTGAGAGCCTGGCCCCGTTTCCTGAACGACCCTGAACAGAACCTGCGGGTATTCCCCGATTGCCGGCCGAACTAGATGGTGCTGATGCGAGATATGTGGTTCCAGGGATGTAGTGAGGCGTGGATCCGGACGGGAGAGCGGTACGCCACGCTATGAAACCCCGGGTTGAGTACGTTCCAGCGCTATCAATGAGGCATCCAGCACGTTCGGACCGGGGCGGGGCGGCTGGGGCGCGGCGGCTGGGCACGGGACGGGGGCCGGTTCGGGTGCGGGATCGCGCGGCCGGGGCGGAGCGGGGTGGAGCGGGGTGGGGTTAACGGCGAGGCGGGTCCCCGGCGGTGTGCCGGGGACCCGCCTCGAGGGCTGGAGAGGCGTTAGCTAGCCGCGCGCGGCCCGGATCGTCTCGCGCAGGGAGCCCATGGTGGCGAGCACGGCCGACGGCTCGTAGCCGCAGTGCGCCATGCAGTTCGCGCAGCGGTCGTCCTTGCCGCGGCCGTAGGAGTCCCAGTCAGTGGTCTCGATCAGCTCCTTGTAGGTCTTCACGTACCCGTCGTTCATCAGGTAGCAGGGCTTTTGCCAGCCGAGCAGCGAGTACGAGGGAATGCCCCACGCGGTGCAGCCGTAGTCGGTCTTGCCCTCGAGGAAGTCGAGGAACAGGGGCGTGTGATTCAGCCGCCACTTCTTGCGCCGCCCGTCGCCGAACGCCTTGCGGAACAGTTCCCGCGTTTCCTCCACGCCCAGGAAATGCTCCTGGTCGGGCGCCTTCTCATAGGCATACGCCGGCGAGATCTGCATCTGGTCGACTTCGAGGTCGTCGTTGAGGTAACTGAGCACGTCGATAATCGTCTGCGGCGTATCGGTGTTGAAGAACGTGGTGTTCGTGTTCACCGTGAAACCGCGCGACTTGGCCAGCTTGATCGCGGCCACCGCGTCGTCGAACACCCCCTCCTTGCAGACCGATTCGTCGTGCCGCTCGCGCAGGCCATCGATGTGCACCACAAAGGCGAAGTAGGGCGACGGCTTGAACTTGTCCAGCTTCTTGGGCAGGAGCAGGGCGTTGGTGCACAGGAAGACGAACTTCTTGCGCTTGACCAACTCGCTGACGATGACGTCGATCTGCGGGTGCATCAGCGGCTCGCCGCCGGCGATGGACACCATGGGCGCGCCGCACTCCTCGATGGCGCCGAGGGCCTGCTCGACCGGCATGCGCTGCTTGAGGATGGTGTGCGGCTGCTGGATCTTGCCGCAGCCGGCGCACTTCAGGTTGCAGGCGAACAGCGGCTCGAGCTCGACGAGCAGCGGGAACTTCTTATTGCGAGCCAGTTTCTGGCGCATCAGGTACGACCCGACGCGCAGGGACTGGCGAATGGGCATAGGCATTATTGCCTTACCTCCTTGGGCAGGCCAAACCGGATTGATTCCGTGGTCGTTACTCGCTCGGAGACAGACAGGGCACCTAGTCCTGACAGCGCCGAAATGATCTCTTCCACCACGGCGGGAGGAGCGGAGGCTCCGGCGGTCAGCCCGATCGTCGATACCCCCGTGAGCCAGCTGAGCTGGATGTCCGACGCGCTGTCGATCAGGTGCGCCGGTGTTCCGATGCGCTCGCAGGTCTCCACCAGACGGACCGAGTTGGAGGAGTTAGCCGAGCCTGCGACGAGCACCAGATCTGAGTCGGCGGCCACGGCCCGCACCGCGGCCTGCCGGTTGGTCGTCGCGTAGCAGATGTCATCGCTGCCGGGGCCGCGCACGGAACCGAAGCGCTCCCGCAATGCCCCGGACACCTCGGCCGCCTCGTCGACCGACAGCGTGGTCTGCATCAGGTAGGCGACCTTCTCACCGTCCCGCGGCTTCAGGCTGGCCACGTCCTCGGCCGTCTGGACCAGCACAGTTGAGGCCGGTGCCTCGCCGAGGGTGCCCTCGACCTCCTCGTGGCCCGCGTGCCCGATCAGCGCGACCGTGTAGCCACTGTCCGCGAACCGCCGGGCCTCGGCGTGCACCTTGGACACCAGCGGGCACGTGGCGTCGATCACGGCCAGCCCGCGCCGGGACGCCTCCTGGCGCACCATGGGCGAGACGCCGTGCGCGGAGAACACCACCGTGGCGCCGTCGGGCACCTGGTCGAGCTCGTCCACGAACACCGCGCCGCGGTCCTCCAGGTCGCCGACCACCCGGGTGTTGTGCACGATCTGCTTGCGCACGTAGACCGGCTCGCCGTGGCGCTCCAGGGCGCGCTCGACGATCTCGATGGCCCGCTCCACCCCGGCGCAGAACGAGCGCGGGCCGGCCAGCAGTACCCGGCGGGTCCCGCAGGCGGCGCCCCACCGTTCCACTACGGGCGCGGCCGCACGCAGCGCGCGCAGCGCGGCCAGCCCTCCGGAGATGATGCCCGCCACCGGCCGGTCCGGGGTGTCGGACACGGCCCGGACCACGGCCACCGGCCGGCCTGCCGCCGCCGTGGCCAGCGTGGCCGACTCCATGTCGGCGGCCAGGTAGCCGTCGGCGGCCAGGGCCGGCCGTTCGGCCCGGCGGACCAGGTGGTCCACTCCTGCGATGCGGCCCACCCGGGCATTCAGCCCGGCCCGGCGCAGCTCACCGGCCAGCAGCGGAGCTGAGCCGCAGCTCACCGCGCCGGCCTCGGTGCCGACGACCAGGTCACCCGGGCGCAGGTCGGCGGTCAGGCCGGCCGCGGTGCCCATGATGGCCAATTGGCCGAACGAGCCTTCCTTGAGCTCTCCGGCCCGCTCCGCCGCCCGGCGGGGGCCATAGCCACTCCGGGTTATCCCGGTCGCACCGGTGCTGTCCCGCAGGCCCCGGCGGACGGCGCGCGCCTCGATGCGCATCGGGGCACAGATGAGCAGCTCCTCTGTCACTCAGTACCTCCGTGTACGTAGCGGCCTAGCGCGCTGACCGGGAAGGCCACGCGGTAGAGGTGGTAATTGATGTAGAAGTCGCCCGGGAAACCGGTGCCGGTGAACCAGGGCTCGTCCCAGCTGCCGTCGGCCCGCTGGGTCTGCGCCAGCCACCGGACCCCGCGCTCAACGGCCGCACCGTTCCGCTCTCCCGCCGCCAGCAGGGCCAGCAGGGCCCAGGCGGTTTGCGAAGCGGTGGACGCACCGCGTCCGGCCTGCGCCTGGTCGTCGTAGGAGCGCAGGTCCTCACCCCAGCCGCCGTCGGCGTTCTGGTGCTCCTCGAGCCAGGCCACGGCCCGGCGGATGCACGGCTTGGATGGCTTGACCCCGGCCGCGATCAGGGCAGGCACCACGGCGCCGGTGCCATAGAGGTAGTTGGCGCCCCAGCGGCCGAACCATGATCCGTCCGGCTCCTGGGCCCGCAGCAGCCAGAGGACACCGCGGCGCAGCGCGGGCGAATCGGTCCGGCCCTCGGCGGCGAAGGCCTCGATGATGTGCGCGGTCACGTCGGCCGAGGGTGGGTCGATGACCGCACCGAAGTCGCAGAACGGCAGCTTGTTGATGACAGCGCGGGTGTTGTCCGCGTCAAACGCGCCCCAGCCGCCATCCTTGGACTGCATGCCGGTCAGCCAGGCCAACCCGCGGTCGATGGCGGCCTGGTCTTTCGGGGCGACGCGGCGCAGCGCCAGGATGACCTCGGCGGTGTCGTCGGTGTCGGCGTAGTTGTCGTTGTCGAACTCGAACGCCCAGCCGCCCGGGGCCAGGTCCGGCTGGCGCACCTGCCAGTCGCCCGGGCCACCGATCTCTTCGTCGAGCACCCAGCGCCCGGCCCGGGTCAGCGCGGGGTGCTCGGGCGCCAGGCCGGCGTCGCCGAGCGCGATCATGGCCAGGATCGTGTCCCAGACCGGCGACTGGCAGGCCTCCAGGCGGCGCACTGGGCCGGCTGGGCCTCCTCGGTGATGGTGTACCGGTTCAGGCCGGCCAGGCCCTTGGCCATGACGGGATGTTTCAGGTCGTAGCCGAGCAGGTTCAGCGCCATCAGCGAGTACACCCAAGGCGGCTGGATGCCGCCCCAGCAGCCGTCCTGCTCCTGCCGGGCGACGATCCACTCGGCGCACCGGCGCAGCGCTGCTCTCCGCACCGACTTGACCGGCCGGTAGTGGTGCAGGGCTTTGTCCAGGGCGGTGAAGATGCGGGACCAGGGGTCGGTGGAATCGGTCAGGCCGCCCAGCGGGCGCGCGTCCGCACTGCGGCGCGGGCGGGGAGCCCGCCCGTGCGGGCCGCCAGTCCTGAGCTCGTCGATGGAGATGCCCAGCGGCCGGGAGGGCCGGAAGGACTGCACCACGGCCAGTGCCACGATCGTCTGCCGGGCCCAGCAGCCCCAGTCGTAGATGTTGAGCGGGAACCAGGACGGCAGGTAGATCAACTCCGGCGGGATGACCGGCAGGTCGTCCCAGGACCATAGGCCAGACAGGGCCAGCCAGATGCGGGTGAACACCCGGGTGGCCTCGACCCCGCCCTGCTCGACGATCCAGTCCTTGGCCAGCTTCATGTGCGGCGCGTCCGGCTCGTCCCTGTCCAGCCGCAGGGCCAGGTAAGCCTCGACCGTGGTGGACAAGTCAGCCGGGCCGCCGTAGAAGTTGGCCCAGGTGCCGTCGTCCCGCTGCTGATACCTGATCCAGCGCGCCGAGGCCGCGATGACGCCTTCGTCGTGCAGGCCGAGGAATTCACGGAGCAGCAGGTCTTCGGCGTCCATCGTGACGTTGGTCTCGAGCTCGCCCTGCCACCAGCCCTCGGCGTGCTGCAGGCCGAGCAAGTGATCGCTGGCCCGATCCAGCGTGACCCGGGCCAGGTAATCGGTGTCGAGATCGATCTCCGGCTGAGCTACCATTGCCGGGCCGTGATGAACTCGGCGATCGCGGTCAGCTCGGACTGGACGTCGGCGGCCAGGTCGATGTCGGCCAGGCTGGCATTGGCCGCGGCCAGCTGGGCGTCGGCCTCGTTCTCGGCCCAGTCCTTGCCGCCCGCCGCGACGACCAGGTCGGCCGCGCGGACCAGGTCGTCCTCGGTCAGCGGCTCGAGCTGGGTGAGCAGTCCGCGCAGCTCGGTTGCCTCGGGCTGCCCGCTATTCAGCGCGGCCACCACCGGCAGCGACTTCTTGCGGGCGCGCAGGTCGGCGCGGACCGGTTTGCCGGTGACCTGGGGCGCGCCCCAGATGCCGAGCAGGTCGTCAGTGAGCTGGAAGGCCAGCCCGACGTGAGCACCGAACCCGGCCAGCCCCATGGCCAGCGCGGGCGGCGCGCCCAGGTGCACCGCGCCGATGCTGCAGGCGCAGGCCATCAGCGCGGCCGTCTTGTCACCCGCCATGTCCAGGCACTCGGCCAGGGTCACGTCGTCGCGCTTCTCAAAAGCCAGGTCCGAGCCCTGTCCGCCGATCAGCCGCTGCACCGCCGCGGACAGGCAGCGGGCGGCCCAGGCGCCCTTGAGCGTGTCGTCCTCGAGCAGCAGGTCCTGGGCCAGGGCGAGCAGCGCGTCGCCGGCCAGGATGGCCGGGCCGATGCCGAACACGGTCCAGGCCGTGGGCCGGTGCCGGCGCTCGCGGTCGTTGTCCATGATGTCGTCGTGCAGCAAGGAGAAGTTGTGCACCAGCTCGGTGGCCACGGCGGCGGTCACGCCCCGCTCGGGAGCCGCGCCCGCGGCCCGGGCCGACAGCAGGGCCAGCGCGGGCCGCAGCGCCTTGCCGCCGCTCCCGCTGCCGGTTGGCCGCCCCTGCGCGTCAGTGAAGCCGAGATGGTACGCGGCGACGGCGCGCACGTCCGGGGTGAGCCGGGCGATCGCGGATTCCATCGCGGGGCCGACCAGGTCCCGGGCCAGGGCCACGCCTTCTGGCATTACAGCAGTCACTGACGTTCCCCATTCTCTGTGGCGGAAGTAGCCAAGCTCCGGCGCAGCTCGATCGCCGCGGTCAGACCGCTGCGCACTGCGCCCTCCATCGTGTCCGGCCAGCCGGTATCGGTCCACGCGCCTGCCAGGACCAGGCCCGGCAGATGCGTACGGGCCGCTGGCCGCAGCGCGGCAGTGCCCGGGACCTGGCGGAAGGTGGCCCGCCGCTCCCGGGTGACGAAGAACTCGGCCACGCGGGCATCGCGGGCGGCCGGGAAGAGTTCGGCCAGTGCGGGCACGAACTGCTCGCGTAGCTGGGCCGCGGGCACATCGGCGTACTCATCCGCGGCTGACAGCGAGATAGCCAGGTACTGGTGCCCCGGCCCCCATTTCGGCGTCCCGTGGTCAGAGGCCCCGTGGTCAGAGGTCCCGTGGTCAGAGGTCCCGTGGTCAGAGGTACTGAGCCCCGAGATGGCAGTGCGGTCGAAGACCCACTGCACCGGGGAGTCGATCGCGGCGGCGAAGGGCAGATCGGTGACGGGGCGGTCGTAGATCACGTGGAGATTGACGATGGGCGAGGCACCCAGCCCCGCCCATCCCGCCACCGTCTCGGGCGCCAGCGCGCCGGGCGGCATCATCGGCGCGGCCTTGTCGTGCGGCACGGCCAGCACGACCGCGTCCGCGGTCAGCTGCTCCCCCGTATTCAGGACCACGCGGAAGCCGTCGCCGGCCGAGATGCTGGCCACCTTGGCGCCCATGGTGACCTGGGCCCCGAGCTTGGCCAGCAGGTTCGCGCCGGCGTCGCCGTGCAGCTCGCCCAGGGGCAGGGCGGCCACACCGATGTCGGCCGCGCTGTTCTTGCCCAGCAGGCCGGTCTTGACCACGGTGGCGGCCAGGGCCAGCGAGGCATCGTCGCCCGCGATGTTCAGGGCGGAGACGGAGAACAGGTCCCACAACACGCGCCGGGATCGTTCGTCCTGCCCATGGGCTGCGAGCCAGTCACCGAACCGCTGGTTGTCGGTGGCGGGAGCGGCCAGGTCGACGAAGCGCATAGCCAGGGCGGGACGGCTAACCCGGGACCGTTCGGCCAAAGTCAGGAACGGATACCTGGCCAGGGCGGGCAGCATATGCGCCGGGCCGGGGAGCGCGGTGCGGCGGAGCCTGGCTGCCTTGCCTCCGGGGGCCAGGACGGTCACGTCGAAGCGGTCCTGCACGGGGGCGTGCTCGGTCATGCCGAGCCTGGCCAGCAGGCCGCGGTAGGCGTCGCAACAGCCCAGGAAGACGTGCTGGCCGGTGTCGACGATCAGGCCGTCGCGGTTGAACGAGCAGGTGGCGCCGCCCAGCCGGGGGCGGGCCTCGAGCAGGGTGACGTCGTGGCCGGTCTCGGCCAGGGCGATGGCGGCGGTGATGCCGGCCAGGCCACCCCCGACGACGACCGCCTTCACCCGAACCTCCCGGCCAGAGCCTTGACCGCGACCGTGAGCTTCTGCTGCGCCGACAGGGACACCCGGCGGGTCAGCACGGCCGCGGGATCGGCCGCGATCTGCTCGAGCAGGCCGCGGTAGATGCCGGCCATGGCGCCCGTGCAGGCGGCGCTGCGACGGTCGAGCATGGGCAGCAGCTTCCACCCGGTGGCGTACCATTCCCGGGCTCGCTCGACCTCGAACTCGACCAGCCGGGTGAACGCGGCGGGCTGGCTGGGCGCGGCCAGGTCGGCCACATCGCAGTCGAACTTGGCCAGGTCCTCGGCGGGCAGGTAGACCCGGCCGTTGCCGTAGTCCTCGCGGATGTCGCGCAGGATGTTGGTCAGCTGCAGGGCCACGCCCAGATCGTCCGCCAGCTGGGAGGCCTGCGCCGGGTCGGCGCGGGTGCCGAAGATGCCCAGGGACAGCCGGCCGACCGAGCCCGCCACGCAGCGGCAGTAATAGTGCAGATCCTCGAACGTCTCGTAGTGCGTGCCACGCACGTCGGCCATGCAGCCGTCGATGATCTCACCGAAGGCCGCGATCGGGATGAGCGGAAAGTTCCGCTTGGTATCGGCCAGCGCCGCCAGCACCGGGTCGGTGCCGTCCTGGGAACCCAGGTCGAGCACGGATTGGCGGGCCTGCTCCAGGTCAGCGATCTTCTGCTCGGCGGGCAGGTCACCGTCACCGATGTCGTCGATGCGCCGGGCGAACGCGTACAGCACGGCGAGCCCGCGCCGCTTACCCGGCGGCAGCAGCCTGATGCCATACGCGAAATTCCTGGCCTGCGTCCAGGTGATCCGCTCGCATTCGCGGTACGCCTCGCTGAGTTCCACTAGCGCCTGCTCACCTCCCTCTCACGTATGCCCGGGCCAGCTCGGTGGCCAGCCGGGGCTTGCGCGGCCGCGGGGTGCCCCGCAGCACGTCGTACTGCTGTGCCCGGATGGCAGCCAGCGCGGCACGCCCGCCGGCCAGGTAGCCCGCCACGGCGAGCCGGGCAGCCCCCCGCAACGTGCCGACCAGCGGCGCGCCCTCGTCGAGCAGCGCCGAGGCCCGGTCGACCTCGAAAATCATCAGATCCCGCACGGCTGGCCCAGCCGTGGGAGCGGCCAGGTCCGCCTCCGTGCAGCCGAACCGATCCAGATCCTCGGTTGGCAGGTAAATCCGCCCGTTGCCCAGGTCCTCGGCCACGTCCTGCCAGTGCTCGGCCAGCTGAAGGGCAGTGCAGATGCTATCGGAGGAGGCGATGCGTCCACGGGTAGCGGCACCGAAGATGTAGAGCACGATTTGGCCAACGGGATTGGCGGACAGCTCGCAGTACCGGGCCAGATCGGCGTAAGTCGGATAACGCGTGACCTGCTGGTCCTGCCGGTTGGCCTGGATCAGCGCATGCAGCGGGTGCGCCGGGACACCGCACTCGATCACGGTCGCGGCCATCGCCTGCATGACCGGTGAGGCCGGCTGGCCGCCCGCGTAGATGATGTCGACGTCGGCGGCCAGCTCGTCGAGGAGCTTCAGCCGCAGCGCGGTGACGTCGCCACCCGGTGCCGCATCCCGGGCCTCATCGCCTAGGTCGTCGGTAAGCCGGGCGAAGAAGTACAGGTTGGTCAGGTGCCGCCGGTACCGGGCGGGGATCATCTTCAGCGCGACCGGAAAGTTCTCCCCGGATGCGTTGGCCACCACCTCCTCGGCATGCGTAAGCGACGGGCGGGCTTGCTCGCGCATGCCCGCCCGTTCTGTGCTGCCGGTACTTCGGCCTCCCCCGGTCACCCAGCTATTTTCGAGGTAATGCATAAACAAATGCAAACAATGACGCGCGCGTCACCTGACAGCGGCGTCGGTTAAGTGCCGGCTAACTGCCACGGCGAAGCCGCTGCGCGACGCTTTCATTACTGTGCGCACAAGTTTCCATCGCGTTATCGCAGGTTACGGCGCTGAAAAATAGCTTGCGCTACTGCCGACTGTTATGTCATTGACAATACCTGACGGGTATGTCAGTAAACGGTAATACTGCCGCAGAATCACATCTAAGAACGCCAGATCAACACCAGGGCGCAGTCGTCGCCGCTGCCGATCTGCTGCTGCATGGCGGTGACGAGGGCGGGCGCGCCGGCGCGGAAGTCTCTGGTCAGCCTGCGTTCGGCCTCACCGAGCAGGCGGTCGGTCCCCGCGTCGATGTCCCGCCCGGGAGATTCGACCAGGCCGTCGGTATAGAACATGAGCGCGTCGCCGCGCTGCAGCACGCCCCGTTCGGCCTCCGACGATGCCCCGCGCAGGTCAGGTACGACGCCGAGGACGATCCCGTGGGCCGCGGTCAGCCGCCAGCGGCCGGAGGCGCCGTCGTAGTGCACCGCGGGCGGGTGCCCGGCCGAGGAGATCACGTACTCCCCCGAGGTCAGGTCGAGCCACAGGTGAACCGCGGTGACGAAGCCTTCGTTGGTCCCGCCGCGGCGCATATAGGCGTTGCAGGCCGGGAGAAACTCCTCCCGCGGTACGGAGCCGAGCAGGCCACCGAAGGCACCGGACAGGAGCAGCGCCCGGGTGCCGGCGTCCATGCCCTTTCCGGACACGTCCACGAGCGCGACCTCGAGGATCTTGCCATCGTAGAACGAGACCACGAAGTCCCCGCCGAACGATGAGCCGCCGGCCGGCTTGAGCACCAGAGAGGAGCCCCACCCCTCGCCGAGCTCGGGCAGCTTGCCCTGAGCCCGGATGCGGTCCCGGAGCTCGAGCAGCATCCGGTCCCCGCGCATACCCTGCACGCCGAGCTCCTCCCGGGTCCGGGCCAGCACGTCGGCGAAGATCGCGGTCAGGATGATCGTGGCCACGATGCCGATCCCGGCCTTGCCGTCCACGATGTCGTAGATCAGCGCCCCGGCGGCGAACACGAAGAAAATGCGCAGCGCCCGCGGCCACAGCAGCAGGCCGCCCGCCAGGATGGGCAAGATCATCACGCCGGGCGAGAACCACCACTCGGACAGATGCACCGAGGCGATCGCGATGGCGATGGTGACCAGCGAGAGCACGAACGCCAGGCGCCGGTTCCTGGTAATAAATTGCCTGGTCAGCTGGGTGCGCGTGTTACGCAGCAGGCGCGTGGCCTGGCGCCGGCCCGCGCCGGGCGATCCTTGGCGCCCCTTGTGCTCCTGGCGCCCTTGCCGCCCCTGGCGCGAAGCCTGGGGTCCATTCGGGCCGGGCGCGGCAGGCTGCGGCGCGGTAACCATGATGCGGGCACTGTATTCGATCAGCCCCCGGGCAGGCTAAATCAGTCGCGCCGTCGGCGGGGCGCGGGGTACGAAGTGATACATGACACATTCTGCCCCCGCAGCTGCCGCTGGCACGAGTCCGGCACCGTATCCGATCCGGCCGGTCGCGGAGGACGAGTTCGAGGCCTTTCATCACGTCGACCAGCACGCCTTCCACGGCGGCCCGCTGTCCGCGCCCGGCCGCGAGATCTCCATGTCGAAGCTGGAATTCGACCGGACCCTGGCCGCCATCGACGGCACCCAGATGGTCGGCACGGCCGCTGCCTACAGCTTCCGGCTCAGCGTGCCCGGCCCCGACATGCTGCCCGCGGCCGGGGTGACCTGGGTGTCCGTGCTGCCCACTCACCGGCGGCGGGGTGTGGTCACCGCGCTCATGCGGCGCCAGCTGGCCGACGTGGCCGCCCGGGGTGAGCCGCTGGCCGTGCTGTGGGCGTCGGAGTCGGCCATCTACTCGCGGTTCGGCTACGGGCGGGCCAGCTGGTACCTCGGCTTCACGCTGCAGCGTTTCGAAGGGGAGCTGACCGTGGCGGCTTCTTCGGGCGCGAAGGGAGTGCGGCTGCGGATAGCGGAGCCCGCCGAGGCGCTGCCCGAACTAGCCAAGATCTACGACACCGTGCTGCCGTCACGCCCGGGGTTCTTCGCCCGGAACGACGCCTGGTGGCGCAGCGTGATCTTCGACCCGGCCGATGACCGGGATGGCCAGGCCCCGCTGCGCTGCCTCATCGCCGAGGACGACAGCGGCCCGCGCGGATACGCGCTATACGCCGGCCGGGATCACTGGGATGACTTCCTGCCGCAGAACGTGCTGACCGTGCGCGAGCTGATCGCGGCCGACGCTGCGGCCAGCGCCGCACTCTACGGCAACCTGCTCAGCCGCGATCTGACCACCGAGTTCCGCATGTCGGGCCGCCCGGTCGATGACCCCCTGCTCTTCCAGCTGGCCGACCCACGGCGGAGCCGCCCCCGGCTCGAACGACTCGCTATGGGTGCGGATCGTGGACCTGCCCCGCGCGCTGGCCGGACGGAGCTATGCGGTCCCGGTGGACCTGGTCCTGGAGGTGCGGGACGACATCCTGACCGCCAACGCCGGGCGGTGGCGGCTGCGGAGCGCGGGCGAGGAGGGCGACGCGGTGTGCAGCCGGCCGCTGGGCCGGCCGACCTGGCCCTGGACATCACCCAGCTGGGCGCCACCTACCTGGGCGGCACCCGGATCGGCGCGCTGGCCGAGGCCGGGCTAGTCACCGAACTGCGCCCTGGCGCCGTCCGGCGGCTCTCCGCCGCTATGACCTGGGATCCCGCGCCCTGGTGTCCGACGGTCTTCTGATTCCCTGGGGCCTTGCCGGGCTGGCGGGTCTTGTCCGGCTGCGGGGGCTTTGCTGGACTGGCGGGATGTCGCGCATGCGGCGCAGCGGCGAGAAGAACACCCACCAGCCCGCGGCCCAGCTGCCGGCGAAGCCGATCCACAGTCGTAGGCCGTACGCCGAACACGGTGCCGAACGTGCCACCGAGCACCCCGCCGAGCGGCAGCGTGCCCCAGACGACCCAGCGCACCGCGGCGTTCATCCGGCCGAGCAGGCGCGGCGGGCAGATCGCCTGCCGGTAGCTGACCTGCGCGACGTTGTAGACCACGGCGCCGAACAAAAAGAAGGCCATGCCGACCGGGAAGGCGATGATGGACCAGCCTGGTCTGGCCAGCGGGACGAGAAATGCGGGCAGGCTGATCACCAGCATCGAGACCCAGATGATGCGGGCCGAGCCGATACCCCGGCTCAGCCGTCCCGATAGCACCCCGCCGGCCACCCCGCCCAGGCTGGCCACGGCGATCAGCAGGCCGGTGTCAGCGGGCCGGACATGCAGGCCGCGGACCAGGAAGATGATCTCCAGAGCGGAGGCCATGGCGCCGAACAAGTTGGCGGTGCCGGTGCAGGCCACGATCTTGCGCAGGATCGGGTCGCGCAGCACGAACACCAGACCTTCGGCGATCTCGGTTCGCAGGCGCTGGTCGCCACCGGCTGGCCGTTCGGGCGCGGCCTCGCGTCCCCTGATGGCCAGCAGGGACGCCACCGAGATGGCGTAAGAGATGGCATCCGCCGTCATGGCGCGGGCCGCGCGGGCCAGCCCCACCAGGCCGCCGCCCAGACCCGGCCCGATCACCTGCGCGAACGACTGCGTCGCGCCGAGCTTGCCGTTGCCGTCGACCAGATCCTCCCGGGACACCACGGCCGGCAGGAAGCTCTGATAGGACACGTCGAAGAACACCGTGCACACGCCCGCGAGGATCGCCACCGCGTACAGCTGGCCCAGCGTAAGCAGGTGCCAGGCGGCAGCCAGCGGCACCGAGCCGATGATCAGCAGCCGGGCCGCGTCGCACCAGATCATCACGGACCGTTTGGCCCGCCGGTCGACCAGGGCACCGGCCGGAAGGGCGATGAGGGCGAAGGCCAGGGTGGAGGCCGCAGTCAGCAGGCCGACCTGCAGCGTGCTCGCCCGCAGGACCACCACGGCGGTCAGCGGCAGCGCCAGCTGGGTGACGGCCGAGCCCATCTCGCTGACCGTCTGGCCGCTCCACAGCAGCAGGAAGTCCCGGTTGCGCCACAGCGTCCGCGACCGCTGGCCGGGTGTGGTCGGCGGCCCGGGGGTGGCCGGGGGTGGCAAGCCCGGGATGGGCTCCGGGATCGACTCTGGCCCCTGCACTGCATCACTGTGCCCGGCAGGGACGATGTTGTCTCAGCCGGCAACACCTCGCACGGATTGAGTGGGTCTGTGTCTGCTTGACGGCTTGGCGCGAGTGGCAGCCGGGTAGGACTCTGGAGCCCGAGGAGGTTAGTGCTGTGCCCGCGATGAAACTGACGCCGAATACCGCCATGCGCGCCCGGGATGTGTCACGGCCCCGGCCGGAGCAACTCGTCGAGGCCGAGGCGGCGGAAGCCAGCCTGGCAGGCAGCGCCAAGGCCGGCGGAGAACGGGCCGGTGGAGGACGGGCCGGTGGAGAACGGGCCGGTGGAGGACGGGCCGGTGGAGAACGGGCCGGTGGAGGACGGGCCGGCGGAGGGTGGCCCAGTGGGGCCCGCGGAGACGAGACGGTTCGCCGCGGCGACGGGAAGGCTGGGGACGGGAGCACCGGGAGCGCCGAAAGCAGGCGGCGGCCGACCGGCGAGCCGGATACGGTCTCGGAAGGGCAGCGTGAGGTTCCACGGCGGCGCCGGGGGCCACGCGATCCGGAAAAGCGCGGCCGATCGACTCGGTAGCGGCCGAGCGGTGCGAGCGGCCGAGCGGTGCGAGCGGTGCGAGCGGTGCGAGCGGTGCGCACCATCATCGTGTGCACTTACCCCCCACTAAGTGGGGGGTAAGTGCACACGATAGTGAGGTTTTCGTGGGCTTGTTTGAGATGGGGCAGGAGGGGCGGAGTTTAGGGGCCGCGGGCTGGGCTGAGCAGGGCGTGCCGGGGCTTTTTAAATAGCGGGGTGACCCGTTCAGTCGAAGATCGGGTCGCGGGTCCGGGACCGCTTCAGCTCGAAGAAGCCGTCCGTGCTCGCGATGGCCAGCACCCCATCCCACAGCCGGGCCGCCGCCTCACCGCGCGGGATCGGGGACAGCACCGGTCCAAAGACCGACATCCCGTTCACCGAGATGATCGGCGTGCCGACCTCGTAGCCAACCCGCTCGATGCCCTCGGCGTGCGAGGCTCGCAGGGCCGCGTCATAGTCGGTGGAGTCCATTGCGTCCGCCAGATCGCCCGGCAGGCCGGCCTCGGCCAGGGCGGCGAGGATCGTCTCCCGGTCCCGGGGTGCCTTGTCGTGGTGGAAGCGCGTGCCGAGCGCGGTGTACAGCGGGCCCAGGACCTCCGGCCCGTAGGTCTGCTCGGCCGCGATCGCCACCCGGACCGGACCCCAGCCAGTAGCCAGCAGTTCCCGGTACTGTTCGGGCAGGTCATCCTTGTCCTCGTTCAGCACAGACAGGCTCATCACGTGCCAGGTCACCGTTACTGGGCGGACCTTGGTTACCTCGCCAATCCAGCGTGAGGCGATCCACGCCCACGGGCAGATAGGGTCGAACCAGAAGTCGACACGAGTTAGCTCCTGCTGGGTCATGCGCACTCCTCGCAAAGAGGTTGTCTACGGATTTAGCCGTCCCGGCAGCGTCAACCTTGTGGCGAGACGGCGAATTCCACGAAAGGCAACGGCCGGTGTCATCGAACCTGACGCGCGATGAGGCAGCGACCCGCTCGGCGCTCATCAAAGTGGCTTCGTACCAGGTCGACCTGGACCTGACCGGCGGCGACACCACGTTCTCCTCGACGGTCGTGGTCAGTTTCAGCTGCTCGGCACCGGGCTCGGCCAGCTTCATTGACCTGAGCGCCCCAGCGGTGCGCGAGATCACCCTGAACGACGCTCCGGTTAGCCCGGACGCCTTCGACGGAGACCGGATTGCGCTGGCCGGCCTGGCCGCCGACAACGTCCTGCGAGTGGTCGCCGACTGTGCCTACTCGCGCAGCGGCGAGGGCCTGCACCGGTTCACCGACCCGGCCGACGGCCGCGTCTACATGTACTCAGACCTGGAGACCTTCGACGCGCACCGGGTCTACGCCTGCTTCGACCAGCCTGACATGAAGGCCAGCTACGAGCTGGCTGTCACCGCGCAGGCCGACTGGGAAGTCGTGTCCAACATGGCGCCGGATTCAGCCGAGCCGGATGGCCAGGCCCGGCGCTGGCAGTTCCCGGCCACGCCGGTCATGCCCACCTACATCACGGCGGTGGCGGCCGGGCCTTACTACGCGGTCCGTGACGAGCACGACGGCATCCCGCTCGGCATCTTCTGCCGCCAGTCGCTAGCCGAGTACCTCGACCCGGCCGAGATCATGGAAGTGACCCGCCAGGGCTTCGACTTCTTCCACAACTCGTTCGGCATCAAGTACCCGTTCGGCAAATATGACCAGCTCTTCGTGCCTGAGTTCAAGGAAGGCGCGATGGAGAACGCGGGCGCCGTGACGTTCCTGGAGTCCTACATCTTCCGGTCGCGGGTCACCGATTTCGCCCGCGAGGCACGCGCCGAGACCATCTTGCACGAGATGGCGCACATGTGGTTCGGCGACCTGGTCACCATGCGCTGGTGGGATGACCTGTGGCTGAACGAGTCGTTCGCCACCTGGGCCGGCACGCTGGCCCAGGCCGAAGCGACCAGGTGGACGTCCGCCTGGACCACGTTCGCGCAGCTGTACAAGGCGTGGGCCTACCGGCAGGACCAGCTGCCTTCCACCCATCCGATCGCGGCCGACATCGCCGACATCGACGCGGTGGAGGTCAACTTCGACGGGATCACCTACGCCAAGGGGGCGGCTGTCCTCAAGCAGCTGGTCGCCTACGTCGGCCGGGAGAACTTCCTCGATGGCGTGCGGAAGTACTTTGCCGCGCACGCCTGGGGCAATGCGACGCTGGCCGACCTGCTGGCCGCGCTGGAGGAGACCTCGGGCCGCGACCTGACGGCATGGTCGGCGGAGTGGCTGCAGCAGGCCGGCGTGAACACGCTGCGGCCGTCTTACGCGGTCGACGCGGAGGGCCGGTTCACCGAATTCGCGGTGGAGCAGGAGGCAGCAGCTACCCATCCGACGCTGCGCTCGCACCGCATCGCCATCGGCCTGTACGACCGGACCGATGCCGGGCTGGTCGTCCGGGAGCGGATCGAGACCGATGTGGCCGGGCCGCGCACGGTGCTGCCGGAGCTGGCTGGCCAGCTCCGGCCGGACCTGGTGCTGGTCAACGACGAGGATCTCACCTACGCCAAGATCCGGCTGGATGAGCATTCGCTGCGCACGCTGATCGGGGCCATCGGGGAGTTCAGCGACTCGCTGCCGGCGGCGCTGTGCTGGTCGGCCGCGTGGGACATGTGCCGCGACGGCGAAATGGCGGCACGCGACTACGTCCGGCTGGTGCTGTCGGGGGTCTCCACGGTAGCCGACATCAGCGTCGTGCAAACCTTGCTGCGCCAGGCCGGCCAGGCGGTACGCAGGTTCGCCGATCCCAGCTGGCGCGAGACCGGCCTGACCCTGCTGGCCAGCGCGCTGCGTGACCTCCTGGAGGCGGCCGCACCCGGGTCCGACGCTCAGCTGGCCTACCTCCGCGCCTATGCCGGGGTAGCCACCTCCGATAACGATCTGGGCATGCTGGCTGGGCTGTTGGACGGTTCGGTGCAGCTGGACGGCATCACCGTCGACACCGACCTGCGCTGGGCCCTGCTTGGCCAGCTGGTCAGCCGGTCCTACCGGGACTTCGGCGTCGCGCAGATCGACGCTGAGCTGGAGCGGGACGCCACCGACGCGGGCCAGCGGAACGCCGCCACCTGCCGGGCGGCTATCCCCACGGCCGGGGCCAAGGAGCAGGCCTGGGCGGCGATGACCGGCGGCGAGCTGACCATCGCGACGTTCCGGGCCACGCTCACCGGCTTCGCCGACCCAGACCAGCCGGAGCTGGTCGAGCCGTACCTGGACAAGTACTTCGCCACCATCGGCGACGCGTGGCGTGACTGGTCCTCGGCCATGGCGCAGGACTTCGTCGCTGGCGCGTACACGATCGGCGCGATCGCGCCCAGCACGGTGGAGGCGACCGACGCCTACATCGCCTCGGCCGAGCCGCCCGCCGCGCTGCGCCGCCTGCTCGTCGAGGGACGGGACGACGTGCTCCGGGCGCTGCGCTGCCAGGAGCGCGACCGCCAGGCGGACTGACCCCGCCAGGCAAATCCCCGCCTGGCGTGCGCTCTACCCTGGGACGCCGGCACGGGCTGGTCTGTGCCGGGCCAGGCCGGGTTGATTGGGTGCGCTACGCCAGGACGCAGGGGATGTCGGTGCTCTCGTCGATCCAGTAGCTGGCGCAGATCCGGTGGTAGCCGTCCGCGATGACGAGCGGACGGCGATTGCGCCCGCGCAGCAGCAGGATCGGTGACAGCGACACGCCGGCGGCGACCTTGCGCAGGTCCGCGGCGACTTCCTTATCGTCCTCGCCGAGCAGAGCGAGCTGGCTGGCCCGCAGCAGATCCTTGGCCTTGCGGTGGGTGATCTCGCTCTTGGCCGCGGCCAGCTTCTTGCTCCACTCGGCTGCCTGCTTGGGCGACATGAGCAGCGACAGATAGTCCTCGGCCGCCTGATAGTCGTGTTTTTGCGGCTTTGGCAGCCACTTCACCGTCGGCGTCATGCTGACTTCAGGGACGGGCCGCCTTGGCCTGGTCCACGGCCTCGCGGACATGCTTGGCCAGTTCGTCCAGCGGGACCTGGACGGTCGAGCCGGACGCGCGGTCGGTCAGCTCGGCTGTGCCCGTGGCCAGGCCGCGCTTGCCGACGGTGATCCGGAACGGGATACCGACGAGCTCGGCGTCGCTGAACTTGACGCCCGCGCGTACGGTGCGGTCGTCCACGATAACCTCCACCCCGGCGTCGAGCAGGGAGGTGTACACCCGCTCACCGGCCTCCGCCACCTCGGCGTTGTCTTGCTGGGCCACCACCACCACGGCCTCGAACGGCGCGATCGAGACGGGCCAGATGATGCCCTTGTCGTCGTGGTGAGCCTCGATGGCCGTGGCCATGGCGCGTTCCACACCGATGCCGTAGCAGCCCATGATCGGTTTGACCGGCTTGCCGTCCGGGCCGGACACCCGGATGTCCAGGGCGTCGGCGTACTTGTAGCCGAGCTTGAAGATGTGGCCGACCTCGATGCCGCGCTCCACCTCCAGGCCGTGCCCGCAGTTGACGCAGGTGTCGCCGGCCGCGACCTCACGCAGGTCGGCCCACCGGCCGACGCTGATGTCGCGCTCGACGTCGACACCGCGCAGGTGGGTGTCGTTGACGTTGGCGCCGGTGAACATGCCGCGACGGCCGCGCCCTGCCTCATCTCGCAGCGCCTCGTCCGCCACGATCGGGTGGTCAGTCACGCCGACGGCGCCGAGGCTGCCCGGCAGGGCACCGAGAGCGGCCTGGATCTCCTCAGGCTGGGCCGGGCGGATCGCGGTGGCCCCGGTGGCGTCGGCGAGCTTCTGCTCATTCAGCGCGTGGTCGCCGCGCAGCAGGACCAGCGTGAGCGTGTCGTCGAGGAAGTACACCAGGGTCTTGATCTGGCGGCTGGCCGGGGCGTCGTAGTTGAGCACGAGGTCCTCGATGGTCCGGACGCCGGGGGTGGGGAACGATTCAGGGGCGGCACGAACCCCGCTCCGTTCGGCTTCGGTGTCTACGGGCGCCAGCCCCGAGGTGGCCTTCTCGATGTTGGCCGCGTAACCGCACTCCGGGCACAGGACGATCAGGTCCTCGCCGCTGGGCGACGGGCAGACGAACTCGGTCGAGTCCGAGCCGCCCATGGCGCCGCTGGACGCCGCGACACCGATGGCGGGGATGGACAGCCGCTCGAAGATCCGGATGTAGGCGTCGCGGTGCGTGCGGAAGGACACGTCGAGCCCGGCCGCGTCCAGGTCGAAGCTGTAAGAGTCCTTCATGGTGAACTCGCGGGTGCGCATCAGGCCGGCCTTGGGACGCGGCTCGTCACGCATCTTGGTCTGGATCTGGTACCACATTTGCGGCAGCTGGCGGTAGGAGTCCAGCTCGGTGGCCAGCGTGGAGACGACCTCTTCGTGGGTCATGCCGAGGACGAAGCCGGCTCCCTTGCGATCCTTGAGCTTGAACAGCTCATCCCCCATCAGTTCCCAGCGGCCGCTGCGCTGCCACAGCTCGGCCGGCTGCATGACCGGCATCAGGATCTCCTGGGCGCCGATCCGGTTCATCTCCTCGCGGATGATCCCCATGATCTTCAGCCGGACCCGCTGGCCGAGCGGCAGCAGTGAATAGTGCCCGGCCATCAGCTGGCGGACATAGCCCGCGCGGAGCAGCAGGCGGTGGCTGGGCGCCGCCGGCATCGGCCGGATCGTCGCGCAGCGTGGGGATGTGCATCGTGGACCAGCGCATGAGCCCGTAGTTTAGTGCCGGCGCAAGGTGATCCCGACCTGCTTTTGCCGCGCCGGCTGGACGGGGCGCTGGTCCAGGAGTGTGGGGCTGGCGAGGCCGCGGTCCCGCCGGGCTGGACGGCGTCGCGGGCTACTCCCCGCTGGGGGCCACGGCCAGGCTGGTCTTACCGGAGCTGGTCACGCCGTCGATCGCTACCCTGGTGGGCGGCCCACTCTTTTGTTACTCGCTCCCCGCAGTCGCCGCGGCAGCGAGCTTGGCCACATCGGCCAGGTTGCGGACATGGTCATGGCCGTCGGGGGCACGGCAGAAGCCATGCGGGTCCATGTGCAGTGGCCGCAGGCCCGCAGCCTGGGCGCCGGCCACGTCGTAGCGCAGGCTGTCCCCCACGTGCAGGACGCTGCCGTCCGCGGGCACGCCCAGCGCATCGAGCGCGATGCGGAAGATGGCCGGGTCGGGCTTGGCCACGCCGACCACGGCGGAGTCGAGGATGACGCGCATCGGGACGCCCGGCCGTGCCCCGCCGGCCGCGTCCGGCACGTAGCAGACGCCCAGGCGGCCCAGGTCTGCCTCGACGGAGCCGTCAGAGTTGGAGACCACTGCCATGGGCAGGCCGAGCGCGGCCACTTCGGCCAGTCCTTCCCGGGCCCCGAGGCCGACGTGTGCCCAGCTGTGCGCGCGGACCTTGGCGTCTATCTCGGTGGCCAGCGCTTCACACTGCTCCTCCGGCACGCCGCAGGCCGTGAGGTAGGTGTGCATGTAGTCGCGCCACCAGGTGTCCTGGGTGGGATCGACGGCCGCCGCGTCCTGCACCGCCATGGCCAGGTAATGCGCCCGCTCGAGTGTGGCCAGGTCCGGGTCGACGCCCGCGGCGCGCAGCAAGGGCAGGACCCGGGCGGGTTCGGGGAAGAGCAGGACTCCCCCGGCGTCGAGCAGGATCGCGCTAACGTCAGGAGTCACACCCGCACTATAGGCGGCGCCGGTGACCGCCGGGTGGCGCGCAGGTGGACGGCAGGGCTCACCAGCCCGGCGGGCGCCGGTGCGCCCAGGGGCGGGCCTGCTCGAGCTGGGCGGACAGCGAGATCAAGGTGGCTTCCTCGCCCATCCGGCCGGCCAGCATCACGCCGATCGGCAGGCCCGCGGCGTTCCAGTGCAGCGGCAGGTTCACGGCCGGCTGGCCGGATACGTTGTAGACCGCGGTGAACGGGGTGAACCGCTTCTGCCGTTCGAAGTTCTCGGCCGGGGTGACCTCGTCGAAGTAGCCGACCGGGACCGGCGGCAGGGCCAGCGTCGGGGTCAGGATGGCGTCGTAGGCGTTCATCGCCGACAACGCCATCCGGGTCACGGCCTGCAGGTAGGCCTGGGCGAAGATCAGCTCGGGAGCGCTCAGCGCGTTGCCGCGGTCGCGCAGGTATCGAGTCAGCGGGCGCAGCACCTCCTCCTGCTCCGGAGCCAGCGGGGCCAGCGTCGCGTGGGCATACCACAGCACCTCGAAGAACGGCACCGAGTCGGCGCCGAGCGGCATGGCCACGTCCTCGACGTCATGCCCCAGGCTGGCGAGCAGGGTGCTGGCCTCTTCGTAGGCGGTCACGCAGTCGGGGTGCACCTCGGCGCCCTCGACCGGGTTCGCCAGGGTGCGGCCGATCCGGAGCCTTCCGGGCTCACGACGGGCGTAGCCGAGAAAGGACTCGCCGTCCGGGAGCGGCGGCAGGGTGTACATGTCGCCCGGGTAATTCCCGGTCATCACGTCGAGCAGCAGGGCGGCGTCGGCCACCGTGTGGGCGATCGGGCCGTTGACGGCCAGGCCGTCCAGGTCCGGCACGAGCGGTCCCTGCGAAACCCGGCCGCGGGTCGGCTTGATCCCGAACAGGCCACAGACGCTGGACGGGATGCGGATAGACCCGCCGCCGTCGCTGCCCTGAGCGGCCGGGGCCAGGCCGGACGCAACCGCCGCGGCCGCGCCGCCACTGGAGCCGCCCGCGGACCGGGACAGATCCCAGGGCGTGCGAGCCGGCGGCCCGACCTCGGTCTCGGTATAGCAGGGCAGGCCGAACTCCGGCGTCGCGGTCTTGCCCGTGATGACCGCCCCGGCCCGCCGGATCGCGCCGACCACGTAGTCGTCGGCGTCGGGCACGTTGTTGGCGAACGCGACCGAGCCCAGGGTCTGCCGGACGCCCGCCACCATGTTCAGGTCCTTGATCGGGATCGGCACGCCGGTCAGCGGCGGCAGCGCCGCCTTGTCCTGCGCCGAGACGACCGCTTTCTCCGCGTCTCGGGCCTGCTCGGCGGCAAGTTCGGCCGTGATCGTGAAGAACGCGCCGACCCGGTCGTTGTACTCGGCGGTCCGGCGAAGATAATGGTCGGCAACGGCTACGGGGGAAAGCTCACCCGCGCGGATCGCCGCGGCCAGTTCGATCATGGTCAGCTCGTGTATCTCGGCCATGCTAGGGATCGTAGACCCACGGCGGCGCGGGACGATCGGGCCGTTATCGGGGCGAATGTCGAGCTATAAATCCGCCGGAGCCGGGCACAATCGTCGTAGTGACGTGCAATGCGCTGAGTTCCAAGGCAGTTACGCTGAGGTGGTGGGTGATACCGGATGGCGTGGCCGAAGCTGAGAAATCACAGGTCATCGGAGCCGCCGATGGGGTCGCAGACGTCGGAGGGCAATCGCAGCGGGGCAGCACAGAACGGGGCACAGCCGCACTTCGGGGCGCCGGCCAATGGTTCGGCGAATGGTTCGGGCAACGGGAGCCAGGCGGGCCACGGCCCGGCCGGAACCGGCCCGGCGAGCCTGGACGGCGGCCCGTCGCCGGAGGCCGGCCCCCCTGACGGCACCGGATCGCTGGACGAGACGGGGCAGCTGGACGAGACCGGATCGCCTGATGAGACCGGGCAGCTCGACGGCGGCGAGACCGGGCAGGCGGACGGCGGCGAGCTGGACAGCCTGTCGCTGCTGGGCTTGACCCCGGATCCGGAGCCGGATGCCGAGCCCTCCGATCCGTTCCCCGGCGAGGGCAGCGACACGGCACGGCACGATCCACCCCGGCCCGAGCGCAAGCCGGTGGTCACCCCGGTCGGGGAGGCCGAGAGCCGGCGGCCCGGTATCGGCCAGGTGCGCGGCAACCTGGCGCACCTGTCGGCCAACCCCCGCGCCCGGCTGTGGCAGCAGCGGACCATCGCCGCGATCATCATCATGGTGGTGTTCTCGGTGCTGGTCAGCTGGCGGCTCGGGCTCACGCTGGCTGTCATCGCGATCATCGCCGACACCATCTACCGGTCCCGCCGCGGCTACTCCGGCCAGGCCAAAGTCCGGATGACCGGCGCGCAGCGGCGCACCCGCCGGCAGCTGGCCAAGCTGGGCCGGGCCGGGTACCGTGCGGTGCACGCCAACCTCATTCCGGGCAGCGAGGACCAGATTGACCACCTGGTGGTCGGGCCGGCCGGGGTGTTCGCGATCGACTCCGAGGGCTGGGACAAGCGGCTGATCGTGCGGACGAAGAACGCGCGCCAGCTGTGGCACGGGCCGTTCAGCAAGAAGGAGCGGCTCGATCATGCCCGGTGGGAGTCCCAGCGAGCGGCGGAGATGCTGACCAGCGCGGTCGGGAAGCCGGTCACCGTCCGCCCGGCCATGGCCGTCTACGGGCCCAAGATCCCCTGGGACGTGGTCACCATCCGGGACGTTGACGTGTTCAGCGGGCCGCGGCTGCGTAAGTACCTGCGCCGCCAGGGGCGGCAGCCGGGCGTGCGGCCGCTCGGCGACGAAGACGTCGAGCGCATCTACGAGGCCGCCAGCGAGGCGTTTCCGCACCTGTCGGCGCGTAACGCGGCATCTTGATCCCGGTAGGCTTGGGCTCCTGTTAGCTTGCGGAAGCTGAGGGGAGCTCGATAGGCATGCCACCGCTTCGGTCGCGGACGGTCACGCACGGCAGGAACATGGCGGGCGCCCGCGCCCTGCTGCGTGCCACCGGGGTAGCCCGGGAGGATCTTGGCAAGCCCATCATCGCGGTTGCGAACAGCTTCACCGAGTTCGTCCCCGGGCACGTCCACTTGCGAGAGGTCGGCCGGGTGGTGGCGGACGCGGTCCGCGCCGCCGGGGCCATCCCGCGCGAGTTCAACACGATCGCGGTGGACGATGGCATCGCCATGGGGCACGGCGGCATGCTGTACTCCTTGCCCAGCCGGGAGCTGATCGCCGACTCGGTGGAATACATGGTGAATGCGCACTGCGCCGACGCCATGATCTGCATCTCCAACTGCGACAAGATCACGCCGGGCATGCTGATCGCCACCATGCGGCTGAACATCCCGACCGTGTTCGTCTCCGGCGGGCCGATGGAGGCAGGAGCCCCGGCTGGGCTGGCGGGCACCGGGGCCGGGCGCAAGCTGGACCTGATCGACCCCATGGTGGCTTCGGCCGACCCGTCGGTTTCCGACGACGAGCTGACGGCCATGGAGGAGTCAGCGTGCCCGACCTGCGGTTCCTGCTCGGGCATGTTCACCGCGAACTCGATGAACTGCCTGACCGAGGCGATCGGCCTGGCCCTGCCGGGTAACGGCACCACGCTGGCCACACACGCCGACCGGCGGGGCCTGTTCGAGCGGGCCGGGACGCTGATCGCGGAGATCACCCGCCAGTACTACGCCGACGGGGACGCCTCGGTCCTGCCCCGGTCGGTGGCCAGCCGGGACGCGTTCGAGAACGCGATGGCACTGGATGTGGCCATGGGCGGATCGACCAACACGATCTTGCACCTGCTGGCGGCCGCGCACGAGGGCGAAGTGAACTTCGGCCTCAAGGAGATCGACGAGCTGTCCCGCCGGGTGCCATGCCTGTGCAAGGTCGCGCCGAGCAGCTCCTACCACGTTGAGGACGTACACCGGGCCGGCGGCATCCCGACCATCCTGGGTGAGCTGGACCGGGCAGGTCTGCTCAACCGCGAGGTGCGCACCGTGCACTCCGCGTCGCTGCGGGAGTTCCTGGACTCCTGGGACCTGGACTCGCCGTCGGTCAGCCCGGAGGCGGTCGAGCTTTACCACGCCGCCCCTGGTGGGGTGCGCACCACCCAGCCGTACTCGCAGTCGGCCCGCTGGGCCGAGCTGGACCGCGACCGGGTGTCCGGCTGCATCCGGGACGCCGGGCATGCCTACACCGCTGACGGCGGCCTGGCCGTGCTCTACGGCAACCTGGCGCCGGACGGCGCGATCGTCAAGACCGCGGGCGTGCCCGAGGAGATCTGGAACTTCTCCGGGCCGGCCGTGGTATTCGAGAGCCAGGAAGACGCCGTGGCCGGCATCCTCGGCGGCGCGGTCCAGGCCGGAGATGTGGCCGTCATCCGCTACGAAGGTCCGCGGGGCGGCCCGGGCATGCAGGAGATGCTGTACCCGACCAGCTTCCTAGCGGGCAAAGGGCTGGGCCGGGCCTGCGCGCTGATCACCGACGGCCGGTTCTCCGGCGGGACGTCGGGCCTGTCGATCTGCCACATCGCGCCGGAGGCGGCCGCGGGCGGGACGATCGCGCTGGCCGAGACAGGCGACACCATCGTGATCGACATCCCACGCCGTGAGCTCCGGCTGGACGTGCTGGACGACGAGCTGGCCGCACGGCGCGAGCGGCTGCTGGCCACGCTGGGCTCCTACCGGCCCGCGGGCCGGCAACGGCCGGTGAGCGTGGCGCTCCAGGTCTACGCGGCCATGGCCACCTCGGCCTCGACTGGGGCGGCGCGCGACATCACGCTCATCGCCCCCGCGGAAAAGTGAGCCCCGCCTCGCCGCCGGAGGTCAGCGCCGGCTTCGTCCGCCCCGCCCGGGCCGGGGATGCCAGCGCCCTGGCCCGTGTGCAGGTCGCCTCCTGGCGCGCCGACTTCGCCGGGATCGTGCCAGCCCAGCTGCTGGCCGAGCTGACCGGCGACGAGGCCGAGCAGGTGTGGGGTGATCGCTGGCGCGAGGCGATCACCAACCCGCCGACCAGCCGGCACCACGTGCTGGCCGCAGTGGAAGGAACGCCGCCGCGCGCCGTGGCGGGCTTTGTCTCGGCCGGGCCGGCCACTGACGCCGACCGCTGGCCCGGCACCGACGCAGAGCTGTACGAGCTGCGGATTGAGCCGGAACGGACCGGCCAGGGGCACGGCAGCCGGCTTCTGCAAGCAGCCGCGGACACCCTGGTCCAGGACGGCTTCCACACCGTATCCACCTGGATGCTGGAGGCAGACGAGGCGCTGCGCGCCTTCCTGGAGTCCTCCGGCTGGGGCGCGGACGGAGCCCGTGGCGAGCTAGACGTGGGGACCAGCGTGCCGGTGGTGCGGCTGCACACCACGATCAGCGAGTGAGCGGGCATGGCTAAACCTCGGGAATGGCTGGCGGGAACCCGGCCCAGGACGCTGCCCGCGGCCGTCGTCCCCGTGCTGATCGGCTCGGGCGTGGCCTTCGGATACGGGCACTTCTCCTGGTGGCGGGCACTGCTCGCGCTCGTGGTCGCGCTGGCCCTGCAGGTCGGCGTCAACTTCGCCAACGACTACAGCGACGGCGTGCGCGGCTCGGACGAGCGGCGGGTGGGACCGGTCCGGCTGGTGGCCGCCGGCCTGGCTCCGCCGCGGCAGGTGCTGCTGGCGGCGTTCGGGTGCTTCTTCGTGGCCGGCCTGGCCGGCCTGGCCCTGGCCGCGGCGACATCGTGGTGGCTGGTGGCGGTGGGGGCCGCGTGCGTGGCCGCCGCCTGGTTCTACACCGGGGGGCCGCGCCCATACGGTTACAGCGGGCTGGGCGAGGTCTTCGTATTCACCTTCTTCGGCGTCGTCGCGGTGGCGGGCACCACGTTCGTCCAGATGAAGCAGTTCAGCTGGCTCGCGCTGGCCGCCGCCGTGCCCGCGGGCCTGCTGGCCTGCGCCCTGCTGATGGTGAACAACCTGCGGGATATCCGCTCGGACACCGAGGCGGGCAAGCGCACCCTGGCCGTCATCCTGGGCGACGCGCGCAGCCGGGTGGCATATGTGCTGACTTTGCTGGTGCCGTTCGGCCTGGCCGCTCTGCTGGCTTTCTTCCGGCCGCTGACCCTGATCACCTTGCTGGCACTGCCATTGGCCAGGATGCCGATCAAGTCGGTACGGGCCGGAGCGTCCGGCCCGGCGCTGATCCGGGCGCTCGGGCAGACCGGGCGGCTGCAGCTGGTATTCGGCGTCGCCCTGACCATCGGCCTGGCTATCCGGCTCTGAGCACTCCCCGGCCGGGTATTGACGTGGGTCGGGCTGCGCCTCTCTTGGCAGGGTGGCCCCTGTCGCGTAGGCTGCGCCCTCGTCAGGGGTGTCAGTAAAAGGGGGATAGCGTGGCCGACTTCGCGCAGACGATCGCGACCGCGTATGCCGTGGACGGAGCAGCACTCGACCTGGGGCGGGGGGTGCATGACGGCGCGGTGGCCGCCGAGGCCGTAGTCAAGCTCCCGCTGCCGATGGCGAACCGGCACGGCCTGATCGCAGGGGCCACCGGGACCGGCAAGACCAAGACGCTGCAGGGTCTGGCCGAGCAGTTGTCCGCGGCCGGGGTGCCGGTATTCGTGGCCGACGTCAAGGGCGACGTATCCGGCCTGGCCCAGCCGGGCGAGGCGGGCGGCGCGGCGGCCAAGCGGGCCAAGGATCTGGGCCTGCAGTTCGAGGCCAAGGGCTTCCCGGTGGAGTTCTTCGCCCTCGGCGGCATCGGCCCGGGTATCCCGATCCGGGCCACCGTCTCGGACTTCGGCCCGCAACTGCTGGCCAAGGTGCTCGGCGCCAACGCCACCCAGGAGCAGTCGCTGACCCTGGTGTTCCACTACGCCGACGAGAAGGGGCTGCCGCTGCTGGACCTGTCCGACCTGCGCGCGGTGCTCACCTTCCTGGACTCTGACCAGGGCAAGACCGAGCTGGCCGGGATCGGCGGGCTCTCCTCGGCCACGGTCGGCGTGCTGCTGCGGTCCCTGGTCGGCCTGGAGGACGGGGGCGGCAACGAGTTCTTCGGCGAGCCCATGCTCGACGTGCACGATCTGATGCGCACCGCCCCGGACGGCCGCGGGATCATCTCCTGCCTGGAGCTGCCGGCGGTCCAGGACAAGCCACAGCTGTTCTCGACGGCCCTGATGTGGCTGCTGGCCCAGCTATTCGAGGAACTGCCCGAGGCCGGCGACCTGGACAAGCCGAAGCTGGTGTTCTTCTTCGACGAGGCCCACCTGCTGTTCGACGATGCCACCAAGGCCTTCCTGCAGTCGGTGGCGCAGACCGTCCGGCTGATCCGCTCCAAGGGAGTGGGCATCTACTTCATCACCCAGACCCCCAAAGACGTGCCCAGCGAGATCCTCGGCCAGCTCGGTAACCGGGTCCAGCACGCTCTGCGTGCGTTCACCCCAGAGGACGCCAAGGCGCTCAAGGCCACCGTCTCCACCTTCCCGAAGTCGCCCTTCTACGACATGGAGGAACTGCTCACCGGCATGGGCATCGGCGAGGCGGCGGTGACACTGCTGTCCGAGACGGGCGTGCCGACACCGGTCGTGCACACCCGGATCACGCCGCCCGCGTCGCGGATGGGACCAGCCGACGATGTCGAGGGCAAGGCCAAAGCGTCTTCGCTGTGGGCCAAGTACGGCCAGCGGGTCGATAACGAGAGCGCCCGCGAGATGCTAGCCGCCCGGATGGCGCCCCCAGCCGAGGAGGCAGCCGCCGCTCCGGCCGCCGCGCAGGCTGCGGCCGCGCCAGCAGCGCACGCCGCCCGGAAGGCAGCGCCGCAGCCGGCCCCAGAGCACCGGGAGGCGGCCCGCGCTGTCGCGGGCGGCGTGGCTGCGGTCGGTACCTTCCTGGAGTCCAAACAAGGCAAGCAGCTGCAGAAGGAAGTCATGCGCGGGGTGTTCGGCCTGCTGAAAAAGCGGCTGTAAAACCGGCGTGTCGCCCGCTGGGCCCTCGGTAGGCTGCCGTGTGGGCGGGTATTGCGTGCCGGCCCGTGGCGGGCCAGGGATTGGGCGAAACGACGTGTAAAGCAGAGCCCGCCGGGGCAGTCGCTGAGCGGGTCGGATGTGCCATTCCGGCACGCTCACGGGCCCGCTGATGCAGACTTATTGGGAAATGAGCCGTATCAGCGACATCGTGGCTGCTGGCGCGGTACCCTGCCCCATAATCCCAGGTGATGAGGTTCGGGCGCAGGGTGGTGCCTGAGCCCGAGGCGGTATCCAACGGGAAGGTGCCGAGTTGCAAATCCGGGGAATCCGGTCGGCCGGACCTGGCGACGATCAGGCACGGTTCCTGGCTGACCTGCGCGCGCTGCGCGACTCCGCCGCGATCGGACACGATGAGCTGGCGGCCCGGGCCCACTATCCGACCGACATTCTGCAGGAAGCAGAGAATGGGCCCCGGCTGCCGGGGTTGCCCATCCTCACGGCTTATGTGCGCGCGTGCGATGGCGACGTTCTCGATTGGGAAGAACGGTGGCGCCAGCTCAACGCGGAGGTGCCGGAGGACCTGAATCTGCCGGTCCGCCCGCCCGGGGCCAGCGCGGCCGCGGTAGCCGGCGCCCGCGCGGGGGTGAGCGTCGCTCCTCCTGACGTCTACGATCCCGACCGGATCAGGGCGGCCTTGCGGGGCGGCCACGGCCCGTTGGAGCAAACGTCCCACGCCAATGGCGGTTCGGGCCTGCAGACGCCCACGCCGGGGGTGGCTGGGACCGAGGTGTTCACCGACGGCACGGGCCCGGTTGCTGAGACGGCCGGCGCGCCCTGGGATGCCGAGGGCTGGGACGCCGGAGCCGCCCCCGCTGTCACGACGGCAAACGGTAATCACTCCACCGGATCCGGCAGCCACGAGTCGTTCAGCTCCGCCTACACCGAGACTCCCTACGCCGAGGCCACGTACGTCGATGGCGCGGACAACGCGGCGGGCGTGCCCGATCATCCGGCCGGAAGCATCGCGCCAGCGCACGACGAAAGCTCCGCGTGGCTGGGCGACAGCACAACGGAACCAGACGGTTCCGGCGCCGCGCTGGCTCCGGGTGACAGCGAATTCGACTGGCTCCGTCCGCCTGGTTCGGCACCAGAAGCGCGTCCGGGCGAAAACAACGTCATGTGGTCCGAGGCTGAGGCCCAGTCCGCGGCGGCCCCGGCCGAGCCCGTGGCGGGCGAGCCGCGGCCGTGGCAGCAGGACAGCATCATGAAGCCGCCGCAGCGCGAGGATTTCTGGACCACACCGGGCCCGGCCCCGTCTGATCTGCAGCCACCGGCCGCCCAAGCCTCGTGGGCCGCGGCGGGCGAGGCCGCCCCGTCGCCGCCCGCGGCGTCGGAGGTCCCGCCACTGGCCGTGACGGAGCCGTCCGCGGCTCAGCCTCAGCCGCAGGTTCACCCGCAGGGCCCGGCGCATGGCCAGGCCCGCGATCGGGCTCAGGCCGCCGTGCCGCGGCCACGCAAGGCGGACCGGCTGCTGTCGGTCAAGCTGATCGTGGTCATCATCATCGCCGCGCTCGTCGGGAGCGCGCTGGTCCTGCTGCTCAAGTAGCCGCTAGACCGCTTCGCTGCCGTTTTCGGTGCCGTTGGCCGCGGGCGGTTCGGCATCCGGGATGGCAGCGGGTGACTCCTCCTGCGGTCCTGAGAGGCCGACGGAACCCAGCGGATCGACGAAGCTGGTCCCTGGGATGGCGGCCGCCAGCATGGCGCTCAGCGCGTCCGCCGCGCCCGGGGTAACGCCAGCGCCCGGTGCCGGAGCCGCACCGTCGCCGATCGCGCCGTCGCCGATCGCGCCGTCGGCTGGGACGGCGTGGGCTGGGACGGCGTCCAGGGCGGGCGGGCTCGCCGCGGGCACGACCGGGGTATGACTAGCGGGGGCCACGGAAGCTGCAGGACGGTCCTGGTCCAGCCGGGTGCTGTCTGGAGCCGGGCGCGGGCGGGCTTGAGCTGGGGCGGCGGCAGGAGCGGTATCTCCGCCCCCGAAGGCGCTGGCCACCGAGCGCAGCGCCGTAGTCACCTCGCTCGGGATGACCCAGAACGTGTTGCCCGCCCCCTGCGCGAGCTGCGGCAGCGTCTGCAGGTACTGGTAGGCGAGCAGCTTGGGGTCAGGGTCGTTGTCGTGCACGGCCTGGAACACAGCCGCGATGGCCTGGGCTTGCCCCTCGGCGCGCAGGATGGCGCTCTGCTTGGCACCTTCCGCAGTCAAGATGGCACTTTGCTTCTCGCCCTCGGCGGTGAGGATCTTGGACTGCCGCAGGCCCTCGGCGGTCAGGATCGCGGCGCGCTTCTCCCGCTCGGCGCGCATCTGCTTCTCCATCGCGTCCTTGACCGACTTCGGCGGGTCGATGGCCTTGATCTCGACCCGCGTGACCCGGATGCCCCACTTGCCCGACGCGTCGTCGAGCACCCCGCGAAGCATGTTGTTGATGTGGTCACGTGAGGTCAGCGTCTTCTCCAGGTCCATGGAGCCGATCACGCTGCGCAGCATGGTCGCGGTGATCTGCTCGATTGCCCCGATGTAGTCGACAATCTCGTAGTCGGCGGCGCGCGGGTCCGTGACCTGGAAGAACAACACCGTGTCGATCAGCACGACCAGGTTGTCCTCGGTGATCACCGGCGAGCCCTTGAACGAGACCACCTGCTCACGCAGGTCGATCTCCTTCTTGATCCGGTCGATGCCGGGGATGATGAAGTTCATCCCCGGCTCCAGCGTCTTGCGGTACCGGCCGAACCGTTCCACGTTCCGGGCCCGGGCCTGCGGGACGATCCGGACCGACCGGACCACGGCGAGGATCACCAACAACGCGACGACGGCCGCGATAATGCTTTCTGCCAGGACCATGACTACCCCCTGGGATAGACGAGAGCGGTGGCGCCATCGATCTGCATGACGTCGACCTTGGTACCGACCGGGATCACCAGCGACTCGTCGTAGGCCCGCGAGGACCAGTCCTCGCCGCCGATGCGGACCCGGCCGCTGTGCTCGGTCACTTCTTCCAGAACGATCGCCGAACGCCCGACCAGAGCCGCGGTTCCGGTCCGCAGCGCAGGCGGCTGCTTCATGTGCCGGATGGCGATGGGGCGGACAAAGCCGAGCCCGGCGACCGCCGCGACGACGAACGCGGCCAGCTGAACGGCCAGGTCAAGGTGGAACACGCCGATCACGCCCGCGACAACCGCCGCGACCGCGATAAGGCCAAAGGCCAGCGTTGTGGTGAGCACCTCGGCCACGCCGAGTACAGCTGCCACAATGAGCCAGACGATCCAAGAGGACATGGCCACCCCGCGGAGTGCTTCTGATACGAGAGTAACCCCGCTCGGTAGCGGCCGCATCACGGGCCACGATTAGCCGCCCGTCTCATTTGAGACATAGCGCCACCCGGAGATCACAACCCATTCGTGTTCAATTGGTGACAATTAGCCGTCTAGGTCATACAGGGGATTTCTGTCGACCTACACTCAAGGGACAAAGGCAACTGTGCTGCGGCGCGGCTGGAGGTACGTGGTGGAACGTGGCGACAGCGGCCTCGGCCGCGACGCGTACGGTCCGCCCAGACACGACCGTGACCGGCGCGACTACGGCGCCGAGGGACCCGTGGCTGCCTATCCGGCCGACGAGGGGTTCCTCCCCGAGGACGACCTGCGACCGGCCGACGCCGGTGACTATGGCCACCTGCCGCACCGGCCGGGCGAGATGCCGCCTGGACCGCAGCGATCCCGGCCGCCGGGCCCGCCACACCCCGGGCAGCCCGAGTGGTATCCACCGGCCGGCCGCCCGCATGCCGCGCCGCCACCCGCCGGTCCGGCATCCCGCGGCGGCCCGCCCGGTCAGGGCACGCCACCGGGACCGGGAGCGCCCTTCGGCCCGGTCTCCTGGAGCGAAGTACCAGACGTCGCCGGTCCACTCCCCTACGACGGGCCAGTGACGGGCGAGATCATCCGTCCGCCGATACCGCACGGCACCCCGGCCGGCCCGGCGATGCCCCACGGCGTCCCGGAGCCCGGCATCCCGAACCCCGGTGCACCGCACGGGGTCCCCTCGCCTGGTCCGCCGGCGAATGGGGCCGCGCCGCATCCGGGCCCGGGGAACGGCAGTGGGCATTGGGGCAGTCCTCAGCCGGGCGGCCCGGCACCCAGCGGCGCTCCGGCACCAGGACGGCAGTCCAGATTGCCGAACGGGCGCAGGGTCCCGCCCAGCGGAGATCGTCTGTATCGCCCGCCCATGGCGAATCCTGCTGGCCGGCACGACGCCCCCCGGCCGGCCCCAGCATCCCCGGATCAGCACGGTGGCAACCGCAGCCGCCCGGCTCCGCCGGCGGGCGGACCGGTTCCCGGCGTTCCCGGCCATGGCGGCCCGGTTCACGGTCCTGGGGGCCCCGTTCCCGGGGCACCGATGCCGGGTGCTCCATCTGGCCCGGGCCCGGTACCGGGTGGCTCGTCCGCGTACACCGGGGTCCCAGGCGCGGCCGGGCCCGCTGGCATGCCGCATGGACCGGCTGCGCCAGGCCAGCGTGAGCATACGTCCGGACCATGGCCGGACCAGGGCGGACCGCGGGTAGACCCTGCTGGACCGCGCGTGGATGCCGCCGGGCCGCGAGTGGACGCGGCGGGACCGAGAGTAGATGCCGGGCCGCGAGTCGACGCCGCTGGGCCCAGAGTGGAAACCGGGCCGCGGATGGATGCCGCTGGGCCCAGAGTGGATACCGGGCCGCGGATGGATGGCGCTGGGCCGCGAGTCGACCCGGGGCGGGAGCGGGCGGGGACGGCGGAACAGCCGCGGCCGTCCGGCCCGGTGATCAAGCAGCGCGAGCCCACAGTTCCCGACGGCCACCCGGCCACGCCGGGGCAGGTGGTGGCCAGCATCGCGCCGGACGGGCTGGAAGCGTTCGCCCGGGACTTGCGGACGCTGCGAGCGCAAGCAGGCATCGAGTACCCGGAAATGGCCGAGACCTCGCACTTCGAAATGAAGACGCTGGCCGCCGCCGCGGGTGGCCTGCGCTTGCCCACGCTCCCGGTCGCGGTCGCCTTCGTGCGCGCGTGTGACGGGAGCGTCGCGGAGTGGGAAGAACGCTGGCAGAGGCTGGCTGCAAAGATTACCGCCGAGGTAGCCAAGACCCGCCGCGCCGAGCGCGGTGAGGATGAGGCGGAGCCGCCGGAGCCCGCGGATTCCACGGCGGCGCCGGAGGCGCAGGCGCCCCGCCCGGGCCCGGCTTCCGAGCCTGCCGGCGGCGAGGTGTACGTCATTACCTCGGCCAAGCCCCGTCAGCCCGGCCGGTAATCCGGCTGACCGCCCCGCCCAGTATCCCGGGCGGGGCGACTCGCGTCGTCAGCTATTAAGGGTGCCGTGGCAGCCAGACCGGGCCGCTGGCATGAACGATGGTGAGTGACGTGCCCCGCACTGGCTTCGGCGCATTAAAGTTGCATGTGCCGTTGGCCTTGCGCGGCGCTACTGCCGTCCCCCAGATATTGGCCTTTCCAGACCCGTACAGGCCTCGTAGCGCACCAGACCCATCAGTGATCTGATAGGAGTTGCCGTTCGAGGTATAGGTCTCGCGGCAGGTGCGGGAATTGACAGACGTGTGCCTGGTGCCATTGTTCGTGCTCTTGATCACGAAGCGGCCGCCCTCGATATGAGCCACCAGCTTGACGCTGGCAGGTGTGGACGCGATCTGGGTGATCGATCCTGTTCCGTTGAAGACGCCGCTGGCGACGGCGCTGTAGGTCGGGTTGTTCGCGGTTGACCTGGTGGTCAGGACGAAATGCTCCGTCCCGTGACGTACCGGCTGCGGATGCTTAACCGAGGCACTGGCAGTCGCCCCTCCCGCTAGAGCCAGACCTGCCGCAAGGGCGGCAATGGAGATCGATTTTGTGATACGCACCCAAACTCCCCTCTTTGTGTTAAATCAGTCTGATTAGCGCCAAAATCTGCGCGGGAACCACCTCCCTATTACAGTCTGTCCGGAAAGTAGGCGCAGGCCAAACGAAAGTAAACTATCCGCGACCGCACACTATGATCACTTTTCGATTCAGCTGCCAGAGTCACGTCGTAGTGGCGTTAGCTGGCCCAGTCTGGCGCGGTGAATTTAAGGCGCGAATGCCCCTTTTATATTGTTCTGGCACTATGGGAACGGCGCGCATATCGTCCGGGGCTGCCGGGCGGAGGCGGCACGCCGAGGACCGCGCCGGCAGGGTGGCTGCGCGGACGGGCGGGGGCGATCCCGGGCGGCCCGGCGGGGCTGAGGCACTGATGCTGAGGTACTTTTGTGCTCGATGAGCGACCTGAACAGTCCGGACTGGCATCCCCCGCTGGATAATCACGTCCACACCGAATGGTCCTGGGACACGCCGGCCGAGGCGTCCATGGTGCGCAACTGCGAGCAGGCGCTGGCGGCAGGCCTGCCCGGGGTGGCCTTCACCGACCATCTGGATTTCACCACGTGGACCGACGGTGATCAGGTCGGCGCGATGAATCTTGATCCGCATCGGTATGCGCGGATGCACCTGCTCGACATCGACGGCTACCTGGCCGCACTGGAGGAATGCCGGCGGCGTTTCCCGGATCTGCGAATCCTGTCTGGGGCGGAGATCGGCGAGGCCCACCTGTGGGCGGCCAGTGCCCGGGCCACCGTGACACGGGCCGGTTTCAACCGGATCCTGGGCTCGCTGCACGCGGTCCCGTCCGGCGGCCGGCTGACCGCCGCTGACGAACTGTTTCACCAGATGCCGGCGCGCGATGTGATGCGCACCTACCTGGCCGAAGTGGTCCGGTTGGTCGAGGGTAGCGACGTCTTCCAGGTGCTTGCCCACCTGGACTTCCCGCGGCGCATGTGGCCGTGGTCTGCGGGGACCTACGACGAGCGCGATTTCGAGGACGAGTACCGGGCCGTCCTGCGTGCGCTGGCCGCCAGCGACCGGGTGCTCGAGGTGAATACGAAGAGCCCGCTGCTCTCGGTCGAGCTGATGGGCTGGTGGCGGGAGGCCGGCGGCGGGCCGTCTCATTCGGCAGCGATGCGCATCAGCCCTGGCGGGTCGGCGACAGATTCAAGCTGGCTGTCGACGTGGTGGAGGCGGCAGGCTTCCGGGGCGGGCGTGACCGCTTCGACTTCTGGCGGCGGTAAGCCGGTAATCACCGGTGGCGGCCCAGACGCCCGAGCGCCGGAGGAAGGGTCCGGGCCGCCGCCGGCAGCCTCAGGTCCAGGTGTCGCCGAAGCGCGCGACGATCTCGTCCCAGGCGTCGTCCTGGCTGCGCCCGGGCCAGGTATCTGGCCCTCCGTCCTCAAGGGCGGTGCGCGGGACAGGGATGGACCGGCTCTGGCAGTGCACGGCGAAACGCAACTCGGCGTAGTAGGTCTCGCGGTCGCGGACTTCGGCGCGGGCTTCGGTGTGCGCTGGGTAATCGGAACTGCCCGTGCGGGACGGGAGCTCGGGCTTGACCTCGCCGCCCTCGTTCGCGGGAGAGTCCTCATGCGGGTAGTTGCTGGCCACGACACACCTCGAATACGAATCTGACTGGGCGATATCCTGCAGCGTCATGTTGGACCGCGGGCCTGATACTAGCCCTCGAACACGATGCGAAGTTGATTCGCTACCATTTGTAATGTAACACTACGTGCTCTACACAATGCAACGAGTAATGGGTAATAGTTACCTATCTCCCTGGCCACTGTTGACGGAGAGTAGCAAGTGTGATTCCGGCGAGACGTCAGGAACGGATGAGAATCTCCGGCGACGACTGACCACGGGACGGCGAGCATGGATCCCGCCCGTTCCGGTATCTAATTGTGACAGGATGACTACTGTCCGCGCATGATGTTACTCATAATCCCACCGCGAGCGCTCACTCCGGCAACCCGCGTGTCTCCAGGTCCCGGCGAGAAGGGCGGTGGCGCCTGGTGAGGGTGCCTGTCCGATTCCCGCTAGTACCGGTCCCGGCGAGCTGGCATTGTGGAGGCATGACACATGAGGTGACAGGGGTGGCCGCGCTCGACGACGAGCGGCGCTACCAGGCGGCCGTGAGCAAGGACGCCCGCTTCGACGGCGTCTTCTTCATCGCGGTCACCTCCACCGGTATCTACTGCCGCCCATCCTGCCCTGCCATCACCCCCAAACGGGCGAACATGCGCTTTTACCGCAGCGCGGCGGCCGCCCAGGACGCCGGCTTCCGGGCCTGCAAGCGATGCCGCCGGACGCCTCCCCCGGCTCGCCGGAGTGGAACGTCCGCGCCGACGTGGTGGGCCGGGCCATGCGGCTGATCTCCGACGGCGTGGTGGACCGGGAAGGCATCGACGGGCTCGCCGCGCGGCTCGGTTACGAGCAGCGGCAGGTCCGGCGCCTGATCACCGCCGAGCTCGGCGCCGGCCCGCTGGCCATCGCCCGGGCCCAGCGGGCACAGACCGCCCGGATCCTGACCGAGACCACTGCGTTGCCGCTGTCCGAGGTGGCGTTCGCGGCCGGGTTCGCCAGCATCCGGCAGTTCAACGCGACCGTCCGCGAGGTGTTCGCGGTGACGCCGACGCAGTTGCGCGAGGCGCGCGGGAAGCGGGTTCTGTCGACGCGACGGCTGATACCGTCCCCGGGGCCGGACCCGTCGGCGCCCGGACTGATCCGGCTGCGGCTCGCATACCGGTCGCCCATCGACCTGGACCGGATGCTCGGATTCCTGGCGGCCCGGGCCATACCCGGCGTGGAGACGGTCGAGGGTGACCGCTACCGGCGCACCATCGCCCTGCCGAACGGCACCGGGATCATCTCGCTCGGACCGCTGGTCCCGCACGGCCGGGCTGGATCCGGCTCGGTCGAGTGCGAGTTGCAGCTCGAGGACCTGCGCGACCTGACCGCGGCCGTGCAGCGGTGCCGGCGGTTGCTCGACCTGGACTGCGACCCAGACACGGTCACCGATTACCTGTCCGCGGACCCGCTGCTCGGGCCGCTGGCCCAGGCCTGCCCTGGACGGCGCTCTCCCGGGCATGTGGACGGCGGCGAGCTGGCGCTGCGGGCGGTGCTCGGCCAGCAGGTGTCCGTGGCCGCCGCCCGGCGGCTCGGGGCACACCTGGTGGCCGACTACGGCAAGCCGCTCGAGCGACCGGACGGAACGCTGACGCACTGCTTCCCCACACCCGAGACGCTGGCCGCGGCTGACCCGGCCGCGCTGCCCATGCCGCGCTCGCGGGCCCGGGCACTAACGGGGCTGGCCACGGCGCTGGCCTCCGGCGAGCTGTCGCTGGATCCCGGTGCCGAGCGGGACCGGGCCGAGGCGATCCTGCTCGCGCTGCCCGGCATCGGCCCGTGGACCGCCTCTTACATCCGGATGCGGGCGCTGTCTGACCCGGACGCGTTCCTGCCCTCCGACGTGGGCGTGCTCGATGCGCTGACCCGTCTCGCTGCCCTGCCCGCGCCCGCAGAGCCGCAGGGGCGGTCCCGCGTGGACCGGACGCAGGCGGCCCGGCTCGCGGCCGGGCTCGCCGGGCAATGGCGGCCGTGGCGCTCGTACGCCGTGCATCACCTGTGGGCTTACCTCGAGGGAGCGAAGAAATCATCATGACCAGCTCATTCGTCACGCCGGATCGCGACGCCCCGCGCCTGTATCACATCGCCTCCTCCCCCATCGGCCTGCTGCTGCTGCTCGGTGACGGACACGCGCTGACCGGCCTGTGGATGATCGACGGCGGTCGTCATTCGGCCCGCTCCGGCGAGGTGGCTGGAGTTCACAGCCCAGAATCCTTCCGTGAGGCGGAGGCTCAGCTCGAGGCGTACTTCGCTGGGGACCTCAAGGAGTTCAGCCTTCCGCTGGCGCCTAGCGGCTCGCCGTTCCAGCTGGCCGTCTGGACCGAGCTGACCAAGATCCCGTACGGGACCACCACCAGCTACGGGGCGATCGCCCTGACCCTGGGCAAGACCCTGGTGGCGGCGCGGGCGGTCGGGTTGGCTAACGGGTCCAACCCCATCTCGGTCATCGTGCCGTGTCACCGGGTGATCGGCGCCGACGGCAGCCTGACGGGATACGGTGGCGGCCTGGAGCGCAAGGAACTGCTGCTCCGGCTCGAGGGCGCGGCCCCGGTCACCTTGTGGTGACGCCGTTGGTGTGCGGCATGCCGGATGCGGAATGGAACTGAAGAAGCGCGGGCTGCGTCCAAACGCCATGATGACTCCACGCCAGGTCCGCGGGACAGTGATAGCCGGGCTGCTGTGCACGGCCCTGGCCGGTTGCGGCTCTGCGGTGACGTCGTCCTCCACGCCAGCCGCGGTACCCGCCACATCGTCAGCGCCGGGCGGCCATCTCGGCTGTGGGTTGCGCCAGCGTGAGCCAGGCGACCTCGGTCACCGTCCACCGGAGCATGCACCTGGTGGAGCCGTCCCAGGCCAGCGCTCTCAGCGTGATCCAGCGCAAGCCGGGCGTGGTGCGGACGCTGTTCAGCGATTTCTGCGACGTCGTGCGTCATCCCGGTACGGGCAAGGGCGTGGCGGCCTGCCCGGCTGACTTCGGGACCGAATACACCGGGACGTTCTACGCCGGCACCTCGCACGTTGGCCAGGTTTCTCTATTCGGCCAGCGGCTGCCAGCGGGTGAGCGTCATCTCGGGCAGCAAGACCCAGTCCACGCTGGTGTTCGGCGACGCGGCCAAGGCCGCACCCAACCTGCAGGCCGCCATGGCGGCAGTCCTCGGCGGGCCCAAGTCCCAGGTGGTTCAGCCTGCCATGGCGACGGTCAACCCGGGCGGCACGAACAAGCCGTTACGGTAGATTGCCGGACTCGTCGAGGTCGAACTCGCCGTCCTTGACGCCGAGGACGAACGCGTCCCACTCCGCCTCGGTGAAGTACAGCTTGTCGCCGTCGGGATGGGCCGCGTCGTACATGACATACAGCCGTGCCTCGTCGGCCTTGTGCGGCGCCGCCGAGGTGTCGGTGGTGACGTATACCTCGACCCGGCTGTCATCAGTGTCAGCCGCGGCGTCTACCACTGCGGCGTCGTCACCCGGTGTGTGCATGCGCACAGGCTACTACCGGTGCCCTCACCGCGCGTGTCGCTGTCCGTATAGGGTCATGTCCGTGCCCGACGGACCCGCCCCCGACCAGTCAGCTCCGCCCGCATCCGCTTCTCCGCGGAGGCACAGGCTGCGTGGTTCGCCTCGCTGCCGACGATGTTCGGGGCCGCGGCGGCGCTGTTCACCGATCCGTCCGGACGGGTTCTGCTGGTCAAGCCGAACTACCGGGACCACTGGTCGCTGCCGGGCGGGATGCTCGAGCACGGTGAGCCACCGCACGCAGGCTGCCAGCGGGAAGTGGCCGAGGAACTCGGCATCGACATCACGCCCGGGCCGCTGCTGGTCCTGGGCTGGGTCGGCCCGGACCCGCCGGCCCGGTCCATCGTGCACTTCATCTTCGACGCAGGCGTGCTGGCCGACGGCGCGGGCATCACGCTGCAGGCCGACGAACTCGACGCCTGGCGGTTCGTGGCACCCGCCGACCTGGCCGGCGACCTGCCGGCGATCATCAGTGCGCGGGTGGAGGCGGCGCTGACGCGCCGCGCGGATGGCGGCACCACCTACCTGCCGTGGAGCCAGCCGTGAGCCGCGTGCCGGGGAGCGAGCCGTGAGCCGGGGGGGAGGCGTGAGCTGGCCCTGAGCGGCGCGGACGCTGGGCACCTCACGGCGGCGGTCGGCCTGACCTACGCCCTGGGCTTTGAGCGCGCACTGCGCGGGGCGACGGCGGGCGATCGCGTCTTCGCCATGATCGGAGCCGGGTCAGGCGTCATCGGCGGTGGGCTGGTGTTCCGCCGGGCCATCGGACGTGGCGAAGTGGTGGTCGCGGGCGTGGCGACGGCGCTGACTATGTTCACCC
>CAWAFD010000027.1:0-93501 GCA_963781225.1 uncultured Actinomycetota bacterium | reverse complement strand
AGACATGCCCGCGACTGACCAGGCACCGCAGCCCGTCCCGGACCCCGCGGATGTCAGCCGGATCGCCGGCCTGCTGCGGGTGGCGCGGCGGCCGGTGCTCGTGCTGGGCTCCGACGTGTGGCTCGGCCGGGCCGAGGACGGGGCCCGGCAGGCGGCGGTCGCGTTGCGGCTGCCGGTCATCGCTAACGGGCAGGCGCGTGGGGTGCTGCCGCGCGGACACGAACTGCTGGTCACCCGGGCCCGGTCGGCGGCGCTGCGCCAGGCGGACCTGGTCATCGTGGCCGGGACGCCGCTGGACTTCCGGCTCGGGTACGGCTCGTTCGGCCCGCGCGAGGACCCGGCCAAGGTCGTTCACGTCGCCGATTCCCCCGGCGGCCTGGCCACCCACGTCGAATTGGCAGCATCGGCCACCGGCGACCTGGCCGCGTTCTTCACCGCCCTGGCCGCGACATGCGGCGCAGACGCGGCCGGAGGCGGCCTGGAGGGCACCGATCCGGACTGGCGGTCCGGGCTGGCCGAGGCGACCCGCGCCGCGCAGCAGGCCGACGGCCCGCTGCTATCCAGCGAGGCCGACCCGGTGCACCCGGCTCGTATCTACGGCGAGCTGATGAAGGTCCTGGACGACGACGCCGTGGTCGTCGGTGACGGCGGTGACTTTGTGTCGTTCGCCGGGAAGTACCTCGAGCCCATCCGGCCCGGCGGGTGGCTGGATCCCGGGCCGTTCGGCTGCCTGGGCACCGGGCTCGGTTACGCCATCGCGGCCCGCCTGGCGCGCCCGTCCGCGCAGGTGGTCCTGCTGCTCGGCGACGGCGCGGCCGGCTTCTCGCTGATGGACGCCGACACCCTGGTCCGGCACGGGCTGCCGGTCGTGATGGTGTGTGGCAATAATGCCGGCTGGGGGCTGGAGCGGCACCCGATGCGGGCCATCTACGGCTACGACGTCGCGGCCGACCTTCAGCCGGGGACCCGCTACGACGAGGTGGTGCGTGCCCTCGGCGGGGCGGGCGAGCTCGTCACCGACCCGGGCCAGATCGGCCCGGCGCTGCGCCGGGCCTTCGCCGCCAACGTCCCCTACCTGGTCAACGTGGTCACCGACCCGGAGGTGGCCTACCCGCGCTCGACCACGGGGGTCTGAGCGCCGACCGGGGCTGGTTCAGCCTGGCTCGGTCAGCTCGGCTCGGTCAGTCCAGGACGGCGATCAGGTCGCCCTCCTGGACCACGTCGCCCTGGGCCACGTGCATCTTGGCGACCATGCCCGGGCTCTCGGCCAGGACCGGGATCTCCATCTTCATCGACTCCAGGATGACCAGAGTGTCGCCCTCGTCGACATGGTCCCCCTCGGCCGCGACTACCTGCCAGACGTTCGCCACCATCTCCGCGCGGACTTCAGCCACCGACTGGCTCCTTTGGTTCGTTACCTGGGACGCAGCTTCCCCACCAAGGACGTATCGTAGTCGCCGCTGACGAAGTCCGGACTGGCGAGCAGGTCGGCATGGAAGGCCAGGTTGGTCTTCGGGCCGGCGATGCGGAAGGCCGCGACGGCGTCCCGTGCCCGGGCCAGGGCCTGCTCACGGCCGGCGCCATGTACGCACAGCTTGGCCAGCAGCGGGTCGTAAACGGCGTCACCGTGTTCCCGGCCTGGTAGCCGGCGTCCACCCGGGCGCCCGGGCCCGAGGGCTCCTCCCACTCGGTGATCTTCCCGGGCCCGGGCAGGAACCGGACCGGATCCTCGGCGTACACGCGCAGTTCGATGGCATGTCCAGCGGGGCTCACGCCGCTGTCGTCGAAGGACGGGGGCTGACCAGCGGCGATGAGAAACTGCTGTTCGACCAAGTCGATGCCGGTGACGAGCTCGGTGACGGGATGCTCGACTTGCAGCCGGGTGTTCATCTCCAGGAAGACGAACGAGCCGGCCCCGGCGTCCACCAGGCACTCGACGGTCCCGGCGCCGCGGTATCCGACCGCCTCCCCGGCCCGGACGGCGGCGGTCAGCATCCGCTCGCGCAGCCCGGCCGAGACACCCGGCGATGGGGTTTCCTCGGCCACCTTCTGATGTCGCCGCTGGACTGAGCAGTCGCGCTCGCCCAGCGCGAGCACCCGGCCGTCGGCCAGGCCGAGGATCTGCACCTCGACATGCCTGGCCCGCTCGATGTAACGCTCGACGAGGATCTCGGGCGACCCGAAGAACCGCTCCGCGCGCGAGCGGGCTGTCTCGAACGCCGCACTCAGGCCGCCTTGATCCCGGGCCACGCCCATGCCGATCCCGCCGCCCCCGGCCGCCGCCTTGACCATGACCGGGTACCCGACCCGCTCCGCCTCGGCCACGGCGGCAGCCACGTCGGCCGCAGGCTCCCGGCTGCCCGGAGCGACTGGCACCCCGGCCTCCTCCATCAGGTTCCGGGCCGCGATCTTGTCGCCCATCTGCTCGATAGCATCGGGATCCGGCCCAACCCAGGTCAGCCCGGCCGCGAGAACCTGGCTGGCGAAGGTCGCGTTCTCGGCGAGGAACCCATAGCCGGGGTGTACCGCTGCGGCCCCGGTCTTGCGAGCCGCGGCGATGATGGCTGCGGCGTCCAGGTAGCTGCGAGCGGGCTGAGCTGGCCCGATGTGCGCCGCCTCGTCGGCCTCGCGTACATACGGCAGATCCTCGTCCGCGTCGGAGTACACGGCCACAGCCCGGATCCCCATCCGCCGCGCCGTCCTGATCACCCGCCGCGCGATCTCACCCCGGTTAGCCACCAGCACCGAATCAAACACCACGCCAGCCTAGACCCGGGCAGCCCGGCGGCCACCAAGTGGAAGCGGCGGCCTTTCGATGTGACCGACGGGACAGGAGAGGCCATTGGGGCTCGATAGGCGAGACAGACCGCGGCTACACCGACTCCGGACCGCATGAATGCCCGCAGTCATGTCGCTGGAACCTCCTGACGGCGGCATCCATGCCGTTAGAAGGAACACGTGCCTGCCACTAAGAGGAACATGTGCCTTTGGCGCGATCGGTTCCAACCAGGAACGGCGGCCCGCGCCAAAGGGCGCCACCGCAACCCGGACCAAGGCGCGACAGGTCCCCTGGAAGCCAAAGGGCGCCACCGCAACCCCGACGGAGGTGCGACAGGTCCCCCGCGAGCCAAAGGGCGCCGGCGCGGCGAGGACTGAGGAGCGAAGGAGCGACGAGGACTGAGGAGCGAAGGAGCGACGAGGACTGAGGAGCGAAGGAGCGGCGTGGACTGAGGAGCGAAGGAGCGACGAGGGAAGGCCGCGCCTTAAGGGTGCCCGTCGGCGAGTGGGATAACAGAGCGAGCGGGACTATAGAGCGTAGACGCTGCTTCTCTTCACTACCCGGCTGAGGGCCTCGACGGTGCCCGGGTCGTACTCGCTGGCCGTATCCAGCCGGAGTTGCTGCACGGCGGCGGCGGCCCGGGCTGGGTCCAGCGAGCTGCCCACGAGGTCATCGAAGGCGTTGGCGGCCTTGATGATGCGGCTGCTGAGCGGTGGCCCGTCCGGCTCCTCGTGGCCTGCGAGACCGCTGGGCACGAAGCCGAGGTCCCGGTACGGCTCGTTCTGCCTGCGGACGATCTCGGCCACCGAGCCCAGAACCTGGGCCTGCTGGATCACGTCCGCGCCGAGCTCGGCGATCCGCTGCTGGTCGCGGCGGGAGACCAGCACCGTGGCACCGCCGGGGATCGGCTCGGACAGCGAGAGCTGGCCGATGTCGTGCATGAGCGCCGCATACTCCAGCTCGAGGAGCTGGGGCTCGTGGATGCCGAGGTCCCGGCCTATGGCGACTGCGAGACGGCTGACCCGTTCGGAATGTCCGGCTTCGACGTAGCCGCCGATCTCGGTCACCTTGGCCAGGGCCCGTACGGTCTGCAGATAGGTCGTCCGGATCCCGGACCACGGCGGAACTGCACCTGAGTGACCAGCAGCGGCGCGGTGAACACCGCCAGCGCGGCCAGACCCATGACTTCGGCGGCGAACGCGATGAGCAGAGCCGAAGCGCCGACCGCGGCACCAAGCGGCAGCTGGACGCGCAGCTCGTCCACGAGCGCCACCCGGAACCTGGCGCATTGCTCATCCACCCGCAGCAGCGCGGTGAGCACCGCCTCGAGCAGGAGCGCGAACACGGTCAGCCCGGTCATCAGCGAGAAGGCCAGACCCCAGTGCCGGTCCACGGCGGTGACGCCGGCCAGCGGGCGGAAGATGTAGGCCGCGCAGGCCACGCAGATCAGGCGCGCGGCCATCTGGCTGATCCGGGCCGGACGGCCGACCGCCAGGTGCGGCAGCGCGCCGATGAGCATGCCGATGGCAACCACCGTTACCACCTGCTGGGCGCTGTAGTGGACGACATGGTCTCCGACCCGGATGAGCAGCGCGTAGGCCAGCGCGCCTGCGAACCCGATCGGGGCGGTCTCGCGGTCCCCCGGCAGGTTGAGCCGGAGCAGCTCGCCGAACGCGATCAGCGCGCCAAACGCTATCGCGATCCGCGAATCTTCCAGCCCGGCCGCGGCGGTCTGCGCAACCGAGGCCACCAGCCAGACCCCGGCCGCCGTGATCAGCAGCAGCTGGCCGGAATCCCGCACACGCCAGGGATAGCGGCGGAGCTCGTGCCGTCGTTCGGTCATCGGCTTAACCGGTGGTCGATCACCCGGAGGGGTGCGCCGGGGTCGTCGTGGTCCTGGGCGGTGACCGAGGCCAGATCCTCCTCGGCGAGCGTGGGCGCCGCTGGCCGCTGCCAGCCCTGGTATTCAAGCGCGGCCACGAAGGCGTCGACGAATGCCGGGTCGAACTGGGTACCCGACCACTTGCGCAGCTCGGCTACGGCCTCATCGATCGGCCGGGCTCCCCGGTAGGACCGGGTCGAGGTCATGGCGTCGAACGCGTCGGCGACCGCCAGCACCCGGGCGAACTCGGGAATCTCATCTCCGGCCAGCCCCATCGGGTAACCGCGGCCGTCGATCCGCTCGTGGTGGTGCATGATCCCGGCCAGCGCCTCATCCAGGAAGCCGATCTCGCGGACGATGTCCAGCCCGCGCATCGGGTGCAGCTGGATGGCCGCGTATTCTTCCTCGGTCAGCTTGCCCGTCTTGCGCAGGACCTTTGTCGGGACGCCGAGCTTCCCCACGTCGTGCAGCATGCCCGCGTACCGGATGGCCTCCACCCGCTCACCCCGCATGCCGATCTCGCGGGCGATCATGACCGAGCCGCGGGAGACCCGGTCGCTGTGACCGCGGGTGTACAGATCCTTGGTCTCGACCGCCTGGCACAGCGCGCCCACCGTGGCCTCGTATGCCTTCTGCTGCTCGGCGAACTGGGCCACCGCCCAGCGGGCGACGAAGAGCGGGACCAGCACCAGCACCGGCGCGAACGGGCCAGCCACGGTCCACAGTGCCGCGATGAGCAGCCCGTAGGCCGCGTAGCCGAGGTCCGACAGCAGCAGCCTGATGGACAGGCTGACGCCGAGGCGGGGACGGTTCGGTTCCGAACCCCTGGTCAGCCACAGAATGCCGCTGAGCAGGCCGTAGTTGACCGCAACGTGCACCACAGCCGCGCCGGCGAACGGCGCGATGATCGTCGGGAAGGAGCTTTCGTGCGGGAGTCCGACGTGACCACCCAGCGCCAGGAAAGTCCGGCCCGCCAGGTAAGCACTGAGCGCATAGTTGGAGGTGTTAAAAAGGCGCTGCAAGATGGACGGGCCACGCCGGAAACCCAATATCGTACAAGCTCCGACAATGGCGGCACCAACGGGACCAACTAGGACAACCGAGGCAAGCATCGCAGCGGAACTAGGAGACCAGGACAGTTTCCCTTTGCTGAGCTGAGTGGCCGTAGATTCGGAGACGATTACCAAGATTCCAAGGAAAAAAACGTCCCGCCAGCTCAGCCCGCTAAATGGCCCCCGGGCTATCAGGGCGGCGGCAACGACAGCGACCGCGCCAATGTATAGCCGCGTGACCCGCGAGAGCTTGCCCAAACCTCCCCCTCGCAGTCGGGAGTGAGTGTGCCGCGACCCTGGAGCGAAAACGTCAGCCCCAGGTGACCCCGCGAACATGCAGCTCGCCCTGGTAGCTGCTCGCGAGCAGCCCACGCAGGCCAGTCCCGACATCACCGCCTGTATACATGAGGCGGACCTCCCTCAGGCGTAAGGCGTTCGCCGCGCTGTCTGTAATCGTTCAACCACAGGATAACGCCACCACAGAGGTTCGCGCAGGCCCAAATCTTGTCGTGAACGAATCGTAAGAATCCTCGTCACAATGTGCAATCAAAGGTGGCACACGTGGCGCAATTGCCACAGGCAAGGCAAATCGGAACGCCCCGAGCAGGGGGAAGTTACTCAGCGAATTCGATGGTCGCGCGTACTTCCCTGATGCGGACGAGAACCTTGGCACGAAGATCGGCAGGCGCCGGATCACAGCCGCATTTCTTCTGCACAACCCGTTTGACGGCTTCTTCCAGACCATACTCGCGCAGGCAGGGACCGCATTCATCGAGGTGCTGACGAATCTTGGCGCAGTCCAGGTTGTCCAGCTCGCCGTCGAGATAGCTGTAAACGTGGTCGAGCACCTCGGTACACGGGGTCTCGTGGGGGTTTCCGCAGCTCATCGCGCTTCCTCCCCAGACCCAGAAGCGTCGGAGCCGGTCCTGGCCAGCCCTCGGTCGGCGGCATAGTCCTGGAGAAGTTCCCGTAGCTGGCGTCGGCCACGGTGGAGCCGTGACATCACGGTCCCGATTGGCGTCTCCATGATGTCGGCTATCTCCTTGTAAGCAAAGCCCTCAACGTCGGCCAGGTAGACAGCGATCCTGAACTCTTCGGGGAGCGCCTGCAGCGCTTCCTTGATGTCAGAATCCGGCAGCCGCTCCAGAGCTTCGGCCTCGGCCGACTTGAGCCCTCCGGAAGTGTGCTCTGCCGCGCGCGCAAGCTGCCAGTCCTCGATGTCCTCCGCTCCCGACCGCTGCGGCTCACGCTGCCGCTTGCGGTAGGTGTTGATGAAGGTGTTCGTCAGGATCCGGAACAGCCACGCCTTGAGATTGGTGCCCTGCTGGAACTGATGGAAGGACGCGTACGCCTTGGCGAACGTCTCCTGCACCAGGTCTTCAGCGTCCGCAGGGTTGCGGGTCATCCGAAGCGCGGCGGAGTACAGCTGATCCAGGAACGGCAGCACCTCCTGCTCGAAGCGCTCACCGCGCTCTTCGAGAGTCTCCGGGACGGGACCCACCTCCTCTAGAGAGAACAGGGACGGGCTGCTGGCGTGCAGACCGTATGTGCGGGAGGATACCGTGCCGGAGTCAAATGCTTCGGTCAGCATGCCACGTGGTGGCGAAGCGACAACCATGTGCCGTAGAACACAACCGTGCCGCTGCTCATTCCGCAACCAGACCGGTTTGTCGGCTTCTCGGCTGTTCACTGGCTTAAGCCGGGCCAGGCCGGGAACGTAGTACCAAGGCGCCCGATGGCATTAGGCGCCGAGTCAGGAGCTCAGGGCCCGTGCAACATGTGGCCAGCGCGATCACCGCGCCCGATACTGATCAACTCCCGGTGTACTGGCAGTTCCATGCGGCGGTGGCGCGCGCTCAGCTGGCCGAGTGGCTGCCCTCCAGCCGGCGCCCCCTCATCGACGTCTCCGGCCCGCGCGGGCCGGGAGCCGGACTGGCCGCCCGGGCCGGTCACACGGTGGTGCGCGTGCTGAGTCCGTGGCACTCCTCCCGTTCCCCCGAATGGACGTGCGGTTCCGGTGGGCGAGGGATAGTGCCGGGCCGGGACGGATCATTCCGGTGATCGCCGACTCGTCCCGGCTGACCTTCCTGGCCGACGCCTGCACCGATGCCGTCATCGCGGACGACCGGGCGCTGTCCGTGCACCTGGCCGCCGAGACCATGATCGCGGAGATCGCCCGCGTCCTGCGGCCGGGCGGGCGGGTGCTGGCCTGCGTCGACTCGCTGGTGCTTGGCATGGCCGTGCTCGCCGACCAGCATCACTGGGCCCACCTGGTCGACCTGCCGCATGCCGAGGTGGTGCTGGTGCCCTGGCCTGACGGCACCATCACGCGATGCTACGGACCGGACCAGGTGCGCGAGTTGTTCACCGGAGCTGGGCTGCGGGTGCGCCGGATCCGCCCGCGGACGGTGTTTTCCGAGTCCATGGTCACGCACTGGCTGCGCCGCGACCCGGACAGCCTGCCCACGCTGGTCCAGGCCGAGCTCACGGCCCGGTCCGACGAGTCCCTGGGAGCGCAGCTCGTGGTGTCTGCCAGCAAGCCACGCTGAGGCGGCTCCGGCGCTCGCGGGAGGTGGCGGTTCGAGGTTCGCGGCTAGCGGTAGCGTTTGGCGTACTTGGACTGGCAGTTGACGCAGCGGGAAGCGTCAGGGCGGGCGTCGAGCCGGCCCTCGGGGATCTCGTGCCCGCAGTCGACGCACTGACCGTAGGTGTCGTCCTGGATGCGGGTCAGCGCGGCGAGGACCTCATCGCGCTGGCCGCGGGCCGACAGGAGAACCGCTTCGGTGCGATCGGCCTCGGAGAGGCTGGACCCGGCGTCGGCCGAATCCTGCGGATACCCCGGGTCGGTGACGTCCCCGGGGTGCTCCCCCTGCAGGATCGCTATTGACCGGTCCAGGTCATCGCGCATCTCTTCGAGGCGCTTGCGTGCGACGGTGATCTCCATTGATGTCCTCGCATCCCGTCCGCGTGTGATGGCAGCCCAGGCTCAGCCGAGCCGCAGGTCACATGCCGCGGACTCCGAACTACTCGCCGGGCGGCTTGTCCTCCCCCGCGGATACGGCCGTCCCTTCGCCGCTGTCCAGCGGCTTGATCAGGTCGGGACCGTTGTTCCGCACGGAGTTGACGGCCATTGACACGGGGCGCGACGTCAGGCCGCCCGCCATGGCGGGCTGCATGGTCGCCTGTAGCTGACCCGGCTCTGTACTAGCCGGGTCGAGCCAGTCTGCCCAGTGGTCACTGGAGATGACCATGGGCATGCGATCGTGGATCTGGCCGACATCGTCGGTGGCCTGGGTCGTGATAATCGCGGCCGTCCACAGCCAGGCACGTTCATGATCGTCCGGCACTTCGTGGTCTCGCCAGAGCTCGTAGATGCCGGCGAAGGCCAGAGCACCGCCGTCCGATCGGTAGATGAAGTAAGGCTGCTTGCGTTTCTTCCCGTCCTGCTCGACGGGGATCCACTCGTAGTAGCCGTCGGCAGGCAGGATGCACCGGCGCTTGGCGAAGGCACGCCGGAAGGACGGTTTGACCGCCACCGTCTCGGCCCGGGCGTTGATCAGCTTGCTCCCGATAGAGGCGTCCTTGGCCCAGGAGGGAATCAGGCCCCAGCGCAGCAAGCGCAGCTCACGGGCCTGTGGCTCCTCGTCCTTGGCCGGCCTTTCCAGGACCGCGAACACCCGTTTGGTCGGGGCCACGTTGTAGTCAGGACCAGGCTCGGAATCGGGCGAGGCAGCCACGCGGTCACGCTCGACCTCGAACTCCTCGAGGAGCTCGAGGCGCTTACGCGCCGACACAAAACGACCGCACATGAATGTCTTCCTTATTTGTCTACAGTCCGGACACGTCCCGTTAAGCCTGGATTGGCAGTTCATAACCACAATCCGGCGCCGCCAAACCAGCCCCGGCCGACTGCTCGGGACGAGGGACCGGAGGAACAGCTTCCCCTCAGGCGCAGGTTACCGGGCGATTCCGGGTCCTGCATGGGCACGCTGCCGGGAACGGAGCTACGCGGGCCGGGTGCGTGCCGGCCCGTCGCGGGGAATGCCGGTCGGCTGGCTGGCGACTGTGGCAGGGGACACAGTACGCTCGGGCGTATGCATTCGGAGAAGGACGAAGGGCCGACCTGGGCCTCCCCGGCGGCGACCGGGCCGGTCAGCGCCCACGTCCGGCTGCCTGCGTCCAAGTCGATCACCAACCGGGCGCTGATCCTGGCCGCGATCGGCCAGAGCCCGGCCGTGATCGCCAATCCGCTGCAGGCCCGCGACACGACTCTGGCCCTGGGTGCGCTGCGTGCGCTGGGCAGCGAGGTCCGCACCGGGCAAGACCAGGATGGCCGAACGACCTGGCATATCGTCCCCGGTCAGCCTGCGTCTGGCGCCGAGGTCACTGTGGACGTGGGCAACGCGGGCACCGTCATGCGGTTCGTGCCCGCCGTGGCAGCGCTGACGTCAGCCACGGCCCGTTTCGACGGCGACGAGCGAGCCCGGGAACGCCCGGTGGGCCCGATCCTGGCCGCGCTGCGGCAGCTCGGCGCGGACATCGACGACGGCGGCCGGGGCGCGGTCCCGTTCACCGTGCGTGGCCACGGCTCGATCCGCGGCGGCTCGGTCACCCTGGATGCGTCCGGATCCTCCCAGCTGGTCTCCGGCCTGCTGCTGACCTCGCCCCGGTTCGCCAGCGGCGTGGAGATACGGCACGAGGGGCCGCCGGTGCCCTCGGCGCCGCACATCGCGATGACCGTCCGGATGCTCCGCGAGGCCGGAGCTGAGGTCACCGAGCTGAGTTCGGACCCGGCCGGGCGCCCGGATGCCTGGCGGGCGCGGCCAGGCCCGCTCGACCTGGGCGCGGTCACGGTGGAACCCGACCTGTCCAACGCCGGGCCATTCCTGGCGGCGGCGCTGGTGACCGGGGGCACGATCACCATCGCGGACTGGCCCCGGGACAGCTTGCAGGCGGCCGGGCAGATCCTGGACGTGCTGACCCAGATGGGCGCGAACTGGGAAATCGGCGACGCCGGGCTGACCATCTCCGGCACCGGGCGGATCGGTGGCATTACCGCCGACCTGCGCGACGTGGCCGAGCTCGCGCCGACGCTGACGGCGGTGGCCGCGCTGGCGGACGGGCCGTCGGTCTTCACCGGGCTGGCCCATACCCGCGCGCATGAGACCGACCGGCTGGCCGCGCCGGCCAAGGAGATCAACGCCCTCGGCGGCGACATCACCGAGCTGCCCGACGGCTTGCGGATCACGCCACGGCCGCTGCGCGCGGACGCGGCAGGCCAGCCGTTCGGCACCTACGACGACCACCGGATGGTGATGGCGGCGGCCGTGCTCGGGCTGGCCACGCCCGGCCTGCAGGTGGCGGGAGTGGGCACCGTAGCCAAGACCTTCCCCGGGTTCACGCAGGTCTGGGAGCAGATGCTGGGATCGGGACGCTGAGCACGCCGTGAGCTCGCGGTCCAGTTATGAGCGGCTGGACGAGGACGACGTCCGGGTCCGGCCCGGAAAGAGCTCACGGCCGCGGACCCGGCGCCGCCCGGCTCACGAAAGTGCCATCACCGGCTTTGTGACCAGCGTGGACCGTGGCCGCTACGGCTGCATGGCCGACGGCAGGCTGATCGTGGCCATGAAGGCGCGCGAGCTCGGCAAGGGCTCGGTGGTGGTCGGCGACCGGGTTGCGCTGGCCGGCGACACCTCGGGCGCGAAGGACTCGCTGGCCCGGATCGTCCGGGTCGAGCCGCGCACCAGCGCACTGCGCCGCTCCCCCGACGACACCGATCCGACCGAGCGGATCATCGTAGCCAACGCCGACCAGCTGGTGATCGTGTGCGCGCTGGCCTCGCCAGAACCCCACCTGCGCTTCATCGACCGCTGCCTGGTGGCCGCGTACGACGCCGGCCTGGATCCGCTGCTCCTGCTGACCAAGGCCGACCTGGCGTCGCCGCGCAAGATCCGGGCGTTCTACACGCCGCTCGGGGTGCCCATGCTGACCACGCGGCGGCCGCTGTCGCCCCGAACGCTGTCCCGGGTGCGGAGCGTACTCACCGGCCGGATCAGCGTGCTCATCGGGCAATCCGGCGTGGGCAAGTCCACGCTGGTGAATACGCTGGTGCCTGAGGCAGCCCGTTCGGTCGGCTCGGTTAACCCGGTGACCGGGCGGGGCCGACACACTTCCTCCTCGGCCGTCGCCCTGCCGCTCGGCGACGGATGGCTCATCGACACGCCCGGCCTGCGCGGGTTCGGGCTCGGGCACGTGAGCCCGGAACGCGTCGTGGAGGCGTTCGGCGACCTGGCCGAGGGCACCGCCGGGTGCCCGTCCGGCTGCGATCACCTCTCTCCCGGCTGCGCCCTGGACGAGTGGGCCCGCGAGCACCACGCGGAGGCGCGGCTGGACTCGCTGCGCCGCGTGCTCCGCAGTCGCGAGGGCGGCGGAGCCGAGGATTTAACCGGCGGGACGACGCCGCGCCTAGTTGGAGAAGTCCTGGGTCATCCAGACGGCGCCGTTGCTGTCGATCGAGACGGCGATGCCGATGTGGGCGAACGAGGTGGACAGGATGTTCAGCCGGTGACCGTCGTCCGGGGGCTGCTCGTTCAGCATGTCCTGGGTCAGGGTCACCGCCATGTGGGCGATGGCCGTCGTGGTGTTTGCGACCGGACCGCCCTCCCCGATGTTCTCCCCGGCCGCGGTCCAGTGCACGCCGGCTGCGGTCTCGCGGCTGCCCAGTACCGGCTCGCCCGGGCACTGGTGCGACAGGCCGCAGCCCGCCTCCATGGTGGCGTTGTGCGCGGCCGCGCTGTTGTTCAGCCCGTCGGTGAAGGTCAGCGCGGGCAGGCTCGCTGATGCGCGTGCCTGGTTGATCAGTGCGAGAACCTGGACCGCGGCCGCTCCCGGCTGGGTCGCGCTGGGCCGGGCGCTCGCGGACACTGACGGGTTCGTTGTGGCCTGGCTCGCGCTGGCTGAGGGGGACGCGGTAGGCGAGGGCATGTGTCGACGGCCGTGGGGAACGCGCGGGCGTCTGGTACGCCGTCGGCGGCACCTGGGCGACGGCTATATGAATCGGGCTGCTGACAGCGCACGCTCCGGCCACGGACGAGCCGCACGCCACGGCTGTCTGCGCCGGGCTCTCCGCGCCGGCCACGGGCGCCCGGGTGACCGGACTGGAACCGCCATACAGGTAGAAGCCCCCGGCGAGGAGTACCGGCACCGCCAGGAGACCCCAGAGCAGGCGCCTGCGCGGGCGGCCGCCCGCGCCGCGGCGCCGGGCTTGGCGGGTCGCCCGGTCTGCCCGTCCGATGGCGAGCGGAGCTGGCTGTCGGCACGTCAAAGTCACCTAACTCGGCGCATCAGAGTGCTCCGCTAGCTGATGCCCGCTCACCAGTTATACAGGCGTGACATTAGAGCATCTGAGCTGTGATGTGAGGAAGAATCGGAAATGTCGCCTGCGGTGAGGCGGGAGCGCGGCCACCCTATCGGGTTGGGGGCAGTTGCTAGCTGACCGTGCCGCCGGCGCGCCAGTAAAGTCCCTGGTTATCGCGGGACATGAAGGATTCGTCAACGAGGTAACGGCGCAGCGTGCAGTGGTCGTCGAAGACGGCGCGCAGTATCTCGTCCACGGTGGCCTCGGGATAGTTGCGGCCAGGCTCGAACGCCTGCGCCACCTGGTCCAGCAGCAGGCGGCGGCGGGCCCGCTTGGCCGGCATCACGACGATCCGGCCATCCCGGACGAACGGCCGCAACTGCTCCGGCGGGTCAGCGAGGAGATCCTCAGCGTTACGGGTCATCGGGGCCAGTATGACGCGGGCGCGCCGGATCTGGCCAGCGTGATGCCGCAGGCGGTACCGTTTCGCTGATGGCACGCTATGACGATGATTTGCGCTTCGCGCACGTCCTCGCAGATAACGCCGACGACATCGCGACCCGCCGGTTCCGGGCGCTCGACCTCCGGGTCGAGACCAAGCCCGACCTGACCCCGGTGTCCGATGCCGACCAGGCGGTCGAGGAGTCGTTGCGTAACGTGCTGCGCCGCTCCCGGCCGCGGGACGCGGTACTGGGCGAGGAAACCGGCCGGACCGGCAGCGGCCCGCGATGCTGGGTCATCGACCCGATCGACGGGACCAAGAACTACGTGCGTGGCGTCCCGGTCTGGGCCACCCTGATCGGCCTGATGGACGGGCCCGACGTGGTGGTCGGCGTGGTGTCCGCGCCCGCCCTGGGGCGCCGCTGGTGGGCCGCGCTGGGCGGCGGCGCATGGAGTGGGCGCAGCCTGACCAAGGCGTCGCCGTGCCGGGTGTCCGGGGTGACCAAGCTGGGCGACGCGTCGCTGTCCTACTCGGGGCTGGGCGGCTGGGCGGATCGCGGGCTGCTGGACAACTTTCTCGGCCTGACCCGTTCGGTGTGGCGGTCCCGGGCGTTCGGCGATTTCTGGTCCCACATGCTGGTCGCCGAGGGTGCCTGCGACGTGTCCGCGGAACCCGAGGTGAACCTGTGGGACCTGGCCGCGCTGCAGATCATCGTGACCGAGGCCGGCGGCCGGTTCACCTCGCTCGAAGGCGAGGCTACGCCGGAGGGCGGCAGCGTTGTGTGCACGAACGGCCACCTGCACGACGAGGTCCTGGACCGGCTGACCCCGTACTGAGGCTCCGGATCGCGCCCAGCTGCGGGCCCGCGCAGTCCGGGCCGACCGATTATTTACCCCCGGCCGGGTAGCGTCGGGGAATGGCAATCCGATCTATCAGGGTGTTTGGCGATCCGGTCTTGCGTACCCCGGCTGAGCCGGTGCAGGACTTCGACCGGTCGCTGCGCAAGCTGGTCAAGGACCTGACCGAGACGCTCCGGGACGTTGGCGGCGCCGGGCTGGCCGCGCCGCAGATCGGCGTGGGACTGCGGGTTTTCGCCTATAACGTGAACGGGGAGCGCGGCTACCTGGTGAACCCGTCGCTGAGCTTTCCCGACGCCGAGGAACAGGACGGCGAGGAGGGCTGCCTGTCGCTGCCGGGCATCTACTTCGACGTGCGGCGGCGGCAGAACACGGTGGCCTGCGGCTTCACCAACCGCGGCGACCCGGTGCAGCTGGTGGGCAGCGCCGTCATGGCCCGCTGCATCCAGCACGAGACCGACCACCTGGACGGCATCTTGTTCATCGACCGGATGGACGACGAGACCAGGAAGGCGGCCATGCGGGCCATCCGGCAGGCCCCGTGGAGCGGCCTCGGTCCTGGCGAGCCGCCGGACTCCGGGCCGTCTGGTTCTGTGAGTTCCGGCGGGAGGCGGCCGGTGTTCCGGATCAGCCCGCACCCCCTGTTCGGCCAGGCACGCTGACTGTCTCGATCCTGACATCCGGGTTTTGCGAGCGGCGGGAGCGGGGCTGCGGGGGCGAGGGCGGCAGCCAGTGCCCGAAGCATCTCGAAATGTCACCGGCTGGTGTCAGCATGTGGCCATGAGACCAGCATTGAAGGCAGGGCTGCTGCCGCTGTGGCGGGACCGGGACACGCTGCAGTTCGGCGTGGATCCGCGCCGGGCCGTTGCGCTGCGGGGCCTGGGCCATGCCGCGGCCGTGGTCAGCCTGCTCGACGGCAGCCGGGATCGCGGGGCGCTGATTGCCACCGCGGAGGCGTATGGCGTCCCGCCCGAGGCGACCGACCGCGTGCTGCGCACGCTGGCCGCGGCCGGGGTGCTCGATGACTTCCCGGCCCGGCTGCACGCCTCGCTGCCCGAGCGAGTGCGGGCCCGGCTGGCCCCGGAACTGGCCGCCACGTCGCTCGCGTACGCGGACGGGGACGGCGGCGGCCGGACGCTGGCCCGCAGGCAGGGCGCGTTCATCCGGGTCCACGGGGCGGGGCGGACCGGTGCCTGCGTGGCCAGCTTCCTCGCCGCCTCCGGTGTCGGCCATGTCACCTGCGCCGACTCTGGCCCGGCCGAGCCCGCCGACCTGGCGCCGGCCGGGCTGCTGCTGGCCGACCTGGGACAGCCCCGGCAGGCGGGCGCGGCGCGGGCCGTCGAGCGGGTCGCGCCCGAGGTCAGGACCGCTGACGACGGGACCACGCCGGACCTGGTGATCCTCACCGGACGGATGCTGCCCGACGTGACCGACGCGCTGGTGCGGGACCGCGTGCCGCACCTGGCCCTGCGGACCGCGGAGGCGATCGGGGTGGTGGGACCGCTGGTCCGGCCGGGCGGTTCGGCCTGCCTGCGCTGCGTGAACCTGCACAAGGCCGCCGCCGATGCGAAATGGCCAAAAGTACTGGCCCAGGCCACCCTCACCCGGGCTCAGCCCGAGGCATGCGACACCGTCCTCGCGGCCATGACCGCCACCCTGGCCACGGCCCAGGCACTGGCCTTCATCGACCGGCCGGGTATCTCGCCGGTGACCGCGAACGGCACGCTGGAGGTAGTCCTGCCGGACTGGCAGTGGCGGCGCCGGACCTGGCCGCCGCACCCGATGTGCGGCTGCGGCGCCGCGGCGCCGCTGGAAGCACGCGGTGCGTTAAGGGACCGGCGGTACCGTTCGCACCTGGGAGTGCGAGACAATTAAAGAGTGAACGATGTCCCCAAGAACCCGGTGACCCGGGCCGCGAAGATGGTCAGGTTGCCGATCGGTCTGGCGGGGCGCACGGCGCTCGGGGTCGGGAAGCGGATCGGCGGGCAGCCAGCCGAGATGGTCGCGCAGGAGATACAGCAGCGCACGGCCGACCAGATCTTCCGGGTACTCGGCGAGCTCAAGGGCGGCGCCATGAAGCTCGGCCAGGCGCTGTCGATCTTCGAGGCGGCGCTTCCGCCCGAGATCGCCGGGCCCTACCGGGCCACGCTGACCAAGCTGCAGGAGTCCGCGCCGCCGCTGCCGGCCCGCAGCGTGCACCAGGTGCTGGCCAAGGAGCTTGGCGAGGACTGGCGGGACAACTTTCTCGAGTTCAACGACACCCCGGCCGCGGCGGCGTCCATCGGCCAGGTCCACGAGGCCGTCTGGCACGACGGCCGCAAGGTCGCGGTGAAGATCCAGTACCCGGGCGCGGGCCGCGCGCTGATCAGCGACTTCAACCAGCTGAGCCGGGCCGGCGGCTGTTCGGCCTGCTGATGCCGGGGCTGGAGGTCAAGCCGCTGCTCGAGGAGCTCAGGGACCGGGTCGCCGAGGAGCTCAACTACGAGCTCGAGGCGATGTCCCAGCAGATGTTCGCCGATGCCTACCGCGACGACCCGGACATCTTCGTGCCCGACGTGGTCATGGGCACCGATCAGGTGCTGGTCTCGGAATGGATGGACGGCACTCCGCTGTCGAAGGTCATCAGCGACGGGAGCAAGGAGGAACGTGACCGGGCAGGCATCCTGCTCGTTCGGTTCTTGTTCTCCGGTCCTTCCCGGGCCGGCCTGCTGCACGCCGACCCCCACCCGGGCAACTTCCGGCTGCTCGACGACGGCCGGCTCGGCGTGCTGGACTTCGGCGCGGTCGACCGGCTGCCGGGCGGGCTCCCGCCGTTCTTCGGGCGCCTGCTGCGGATCATGCACGACGACGACGCCGATGTCACCGAGGTGGAACGCGAGCTGCGCGCGAACGGGTTCCTGCGGCAGGACATCGACGTGGACCTGGACGCGCTGCACGCCTTCCTGGCCCCGATGGCCGAGCCGTCCAAGGTCGAGTCGTTCAAGTTCAGCCGTGAGTGGCTGCGCGACGAGGCCGCCCGCGTCACCGACCTGCGGGCCAGCAACATCACCCGCAAGTTCAACCTGCCACCGTCCTACGTGCTCATCCATCGGGTCTCCACGGCCGGCATCGGCGTGCTGTGCCAGCTCGAATGCGAGGGCGAGTTCCGGGCCGAGGTGCTCAAGTGGGTACCGGGCTACTTCGACGAGCCCGTGGCCCTGGAGGCGGACACGGATGGCGCCGGCGGAGGCGACGGGGAGCAGCCGGAGTGAATCCCTTCGGGACGGCGGCGCGGCGGTCCTAGGTCTGGGTCTCGGGGACCTCGCGGCCGACGGCCCGCCGCTGCGCCACCTGCTCCTTGCGGATCACGTGCATCACCGCGTTGATCAGGGCCAGGTGGGTGAAGGCCTGCGGGAAGTTGCCCAGCTGCCGGCCAGTGCGCGGGTCGATCTCCTCGCCATAGAGCAGCAGCGGACTGGCGTAGGACAGGACCTTTTCGCAGATGTCCCGGGCCCACTGGTGCTCCCCGATCTCGGTCAGCGCCGAGACCAGCCAGAACGAGCAGATGGTGAAGGTGCCCTCCTCGCCAGTCAGGCCGTCGTCGGTCTCGTCCACCTGGTAACGCAGGACAAGGCCGTCCTGGGTCAGCTCGGAGGCGATGGCGAGCACGGTGGCGCGGATCCGCGGGTCGTCCGGCGGCAGGAAGCGCAGCAACGGCATCAGCAGCAGCGAGGCGTCCAGGGCCGTGGTGCCGTAGTGCTGGCAGAACACACCGCGGTCATCCAGGGCGTTGGCACAGATGTCGGCGTGGATCTCGTCGGCGGCCTTGCGCCAGGTGCGGGCCAGGTCCTTGTCCTCGCGCAGCGTGGCCAGCCGGGCGCCGCGGTCGACCGCGACCCAGCACATCATCTTGGACGACGTGAAATGCCGGGGCTCACCGCGGACCTCCCAGATGCCGCGATCGGGAAGTCGCCAGCGTTCCAGGGCGTGCTGCACCTGCTGACGGGCCAGCTTCCATACCCGGTCGTCGAGCCGGTCCCGGGACTTGGTGTGCAGGTAGATCGAGTCCAGCACCACACCCCAGACGTCGTGCTGGGCCTGCTGGTAGGCGGCATTGCCGATGCGCACCGGGCGGGCACCCTGGTAGCCGTTCAGGTGCTCGAGGACATACTCGTCGAGTTCCCGCCGGCCGTCGATGCCGTAGACGATCTGCAGATCGCCGCGGTCCCGCTCGACCAGGTCGCACAGGAAGGCGAAGTAGTCGCTGGCCTCCCACTCGAAGCCCAGGGTGTACAGGCCCCACAGCGCGAACGTCCCGTCACGCATCCAGGTGTACCGGTAGTCCCAGTTCCGCTCGCCGCCCGGCGTCTCCGGCAGTGAGGTGGTAGCGGCCGCGGCGATGGCGCCGGTGGGCGCGAACGTCAAGCCCTTGAGGGTCAGCGCGCTGCGGGCCAGATGGCCGCGCCAGCGGTGGTCGGGGAAGCGGCCGCGGGCCAGCCAGTGCTGCCAGTGGTGTGCGGTCCAGACCAGCCGCTGGTAGGCGTCCTGGTAGGCCTCCGGCACCTGGCTGCCCCAGGACAGCGCGCAGAACCGGGTGTCGCCCTCCTTCAGCAGGGTGCGGCCCCGGGCCCCGGATCCCTCCAGGCCCAGGCGGATATCGGAGGTCAGGGTGAGGCTGAGATCCAGGCCCTCGGGCTCGATCACGGCCTGGGTGTAACCACGCTCGGTGTAATGCCAGTGGGCGGGCCGGCGCCCATAGTCGAAGGCGGGCACGCAGTCCAGGGTCAGCTGAGCCTGGCCGTCGACGCAGCGCACCGTGCGCAGCAGCATGTGCTCGGCATCGTAGTCAGTGGGCGGCCTGATGTGCGTGCTGCCCTCGGGATGGTCGTGCCGCCATGGGCCCATGACCAGGCACTCCCGTACGACGATCCAGCCCTCACCGCAGTCCCAGCTGGTCTCCAGGACCATGGTCCCGGGCAGGTAGCGCCGGTCGGCGGGCACGTTGACGTCGTCCGGACCGAACCGGAACCAGCCCGCGTCCCGGTCCAGCATGGCGCCGAACACGCTAGCGCTGTCCATCTGCGGCAGGCACATCCACTCCACCGACCCGCTCGGCCCGACCAGCGCGGTGACCTCGCAGTCAGACAGGAAGCCGTAATCGGCGATGGGCGGGTAGGGCGAGAACTCGTCAAAGCTGCCTGACGGCCGCTGGCGGGCGCTGTCCGACAGCGTCTCCAGGGGGGCCTCCGGGGGCATGGCGTCCTGAGCGGCCACGGTGATCACCCTTTGCCGGGAGAATCGGTCTGGTCCAGGCTGGGAATATCACCCCGGATCGCGGGGAAATAGTCAGCTGATCAAGAGGTCTACCCCGAGGAAACACTACGTGAACACACGCCGAAGCGCGCTGCTGCCACCACCGGGAGCGCTGCCCAAGGAGAGCTCGGAGCTGAGATCGCAGGTCCGCGCCTTCCTGGCCGCCGAACGAGCAGCCGGCCGCTTCGTCCCGGCCTGTGATGCGTGGCTGTCCGGCTGGGACGAGTCGTTCAGCCGCCGCCTGGCCGGCCAGGGCTGGATCGGCATGACCATCCCGGCGGAGTACGGCGGCCATGGGCGTTCGGCGCTGGACCGGTATGTGGTCGTGGAGGAGGTGCTCGCCGCCGGGGCGCCGGTGGCGGCGCACTGGATCTCGGACCGGCAGGTAGCGCCGAACCTGCTGCGGTTCGGCACCGAAGAGCTCAAGCAGCGTTATCTGCCGGCCATCGCCAGGGGCGAGTGCTACTTCGCTATCGGGCTGTCCGAGCCCGAGGCCGGCTCGGACCTGGCCGCGGTGCGGACGGCCGGGACCCGGGTCGACGGTGGCTGGAGCGTCTCCGGGGTCAAGGTGTGGACCAGCGGAGCGCACCGGGCGCAGGCGCTGATCGCCCTGGTGCGAACGTCCCCGCCGGAGGGGCGGCAGCGGCACGTCGGCCTGAGCCAGCTCCTGATCGAGCTTGACCAGCCGGGTGTGACCATCCGGCCGATCATCTCGATGACCGGCGAGCACCACTTCAACGAGGTGACGTTCGGGGAGGTGTTCGTGCCCGACGCTCAGGTGGTCGGGACCGTGGGAGATGGCTGGGCCCAGGCCACCTCCGAGCTGGCCTACGAGCGCAGTGGACCAGAGCGGCTGCTGTCCACCTTCGCGCTGCTGGACGCGCTGGCCGGCCAGCTCGCCGCGGCCCGAGCCGGGGCCGAGGCCGAGACCGATCTGGACGGCCGTGCGGCCGAGGCACTGGGCCGGGTCACGTCGCGGCTGTGGGCGTGCCGCCAGATGTCGCTGGCCGTGGGGGGAGCGCTGGCCGCCGGGCAGGCCCCGGAGATCGCGGCGGCGCTGGTCAAAGACGTTGGGACCCAGCTGGAGAACGAGATCATCGAGGTGGCACGGACGCTGGCGGCGATCGAACCCGAGCCGGGCGGTGACGGCTACGCGGGCTTGCTCGCGCACGCGGTACTGCACGCGCCGGGGTTCACCATCCGGGGCGGCACCAATGAGATCCTGCGCACGGTGGTCGCGCGCGGGCTGGGCCTGCGATGAAGGGCCTGCGATGAAGGGATTGCGGTGAGCGTTTCCGAGGCCGAACGGGAGCTACTGCGGGACACCGTCGGGCAGCTGCTGGCCGAGCACTGCACACCCGAGCGGGTGGCGGCCGCGGCCGGATCCGGGATGGGCTGGGACGCTGCCACCTGGCAGGCACTGCAGGAGACCGGGCTGACGCTGGTCGGGTCGCCGGAAGAGCGGGGCGGCAGCGGCGGGGACCTGAGCGAGGCGGCCGACATCGCGGTGGCGGCCGGGGCGGCCGCTGCGCCGGTGCCGCTGGCCGAGACCCTGGCCGCGGGCATGGTGCTGGCCCGGGCGGGCCTGGACATCCCGGACGGCCCGCTCACCCTGGCCGTGAGGCCGGCGAGTCAGCCGGTGGCGGGTCAGGCGGTGGCGGGTCAGGCGGTGGCGGGTCAGGCGGTGGCGGACCGACCGGTGGTGGGTCAGGCGGCGGTGGGTCAGGCGGTGGCGGACCGACCGGTGGTGGGGCCATTCGGTTGCGGCGGGTGCCGTACGGGCGGGTGGCCACGGCGGTGGCCGTGGGTACGGGCGCCGGCGGGGACTGGCTGTGTGTCATTCCGGCGCCGGAGCAGGTGACGGTGGCCGGGAGCAATCTGGCCGGGGAATCGCGGGACGACATCGAGCTGGGCCCGGACGCGGCGGTGCAGGAGGTGGCGGCGGGCTTGGCGGATCACGCTCGGCGGCTGCGGCAGCTGTTCCGGTCACTACTGATCGCCGGGGCGGCGCAGCGGGCGCTGGAACTCACGATCACGTACGTCACCGAACGCGAGCAGTTCGGGCGCCCGCTGGGCAAGATGCCGGTCGTTCAGTCGGAATTGGCGCGGATGGCCGGGGAAGTCGCCCTGATCAGCGCGGCCACGCAGGCCGCGGTGGCCGCGACGGGCACCGGGCCGGACGCAGAGCGGGGGGCGGACGGGGCAGGCCGTGGCGGGACGGGGTTGGCGGCGGGCACCTTTTCGGCCGTGCTGGCGGCGAAAGCGCAGGCCAGCGCCAGCGCGGGGCAGATCGCCGCGATCGCGCATCAGCTGCACGGTGCGATCGGGACTACCCAGGAGCACCGGCTCCGGCTGACCACCACCCGGCTGTGGGCCTGGCGGGACGAGGATAGCCCCGCGGCCGAGTGTTTCGCCGAGCTGGGCCGGGCGGCTGCGGCCGCCAGTGCGCCCGGGGCAGGCGGGCTGTGGCCATGGCTCAGCGGGACGTAGCGGTGCCGTTCTCGCCGCGCCGGCCGGCTAGTCCAGCTCGGTGGGCAGGGCGGGGTCGCGGTGGTGGGCCAGGGCCCGCTCGATGTGGCGTGGTTGCACCCGGCTGAGGGACAACGGCGGCAGGGCGGTGACGTCGAACCAGCCGACGTCCAGGGTCTCGAGCTTGTCGGGCGCCTGGGCCGGCCGTCTGGCCCGTCGGCCTGGCACAGGAAGAACATCTTCCAGATGTGCACCGGCAAAGGCGGCAGGTAGCCCTGACGCTCACGATCCCAGCAGGCTACGAGCTTGACCACCGAGCTGTGGTAGCCCGTTTCCTCGAGGATCTCGCGGGTCACCGAGACCGAGGGCGTGTCCCCCGCGTCGGCCCAGCCGCCAGGCAGCGACCACAGGCCGTCGGTCTTCTCGCGCATCAGCAGCACGCGCTCGCGGTCATCGAACACCACGCCACGGACCTCGATCTTGGGCGTGGCGTAGCCGGAATCGCGGCCCAGTTCGAGAAGGAGTTCTCCGTCCGGGCGGCCGCTGATGACGGCGAGCAGTTCGGCGGCCAGGCCGCGCAGCTGGCGGTAGCGGTCCAGGTCGAAGTCGTCGGCGCCATAGGTCAGCCCGTTCTGAGCCAGCGCGGCCACCTTGATCGCGATCCGGCGGACCGTGTCCGCGGCTGTCGTGTTCACCTGGCCAGTATGGCCGGGGGTGGTGAGTGGCAGGCGACGCCTACCAGGCCAGCTGGACCTGGTCCTGGAAGACCGCGCCGGTCGGCCCGTCGGCGGGCAGGGTGGCCAGCCAGATGGCCATGGCCGCGCCCTGCTCCGGGCTGCGCTCACCGCGGAACTGGTTGAAGTCGGTGGCGACGTGGCCGGGAGCGGCGCCGTTGACCTTGATCGGCGTGCCGGCCAGCTCACGCGCGAAGTGGGCGGTTACGGCGTTCAGCGCGGTCTTGGAGCTGGAGTAGGCCATGTCCGGCTGGCCCACCCAGGCCCGCTCCTCGCCGATCGAGCCACGCATGCTGGTCACGTTGACGATCCGGCCCGCCGGTGAGCGACGCAGCAGCGGCAGGAAGGCATTGATCATCGCGACCACGGCAAACACATTCGTCTCGTATACGAACCGCATGTCCTCGGCGGTCTCCTCGGCGGTCTCCTCGGAGGGCTTCGGCATCCGGTCCAGCCTGCGATGCCCGGCGGTGCTTACCCCGGCGTTGTTGACCAGGACATCCAGCTGGCCGGTCTCCGCGGTGATCCGGGCGGTGGCCGCGGCCACCGAGTCCGGTGCGGTCACGTCAAGCTGGATGAGGCGCACGTCGCCGGCGCTCGCCAGCCCAGCGGCAGCCTCCGCACCACGCGCGGCGTCCCGGGCGCCCAGGTACACGGTGAACGATTCACGCAGCAGCCCGGCCGCGATGGCCCGGCCGATGCCCTTATTGGCCCCGGTGACCAGGGCGGCTCGCGGCGGATTCCCGGCATCGCCAGCATGTGTTGTCATGTCAACACCATAGGCTGCCTTCTGTTATCATGTCAACATGGCGGTCTATCATGGCCGGATGACCAGGCTGAGCCAGGACGAGATGGCGCTGTGGCGGGCGTGGAAGCAGGCCAGCGAGACCGTGCGCACCCGGGTGGCGGCCGACATCATGGCCCGGACCGGGCTGTCCGATCCCGACTTCGGCGTGCTGACCCGGCTTGCCGAAGACGGCGGCGGGCGGATGCGGCAGAACCAGCTGGCCGCGTCGATGGGTTACCACCGCAGCCGCCTGTCCCATCACCTGAGCCGGATGCGCGAGCGCGGGCTGGTCACCACCGAGGCCGCCAGCGGCGGGGTAGACGTGGCGATCACGGCGGCCGGGCGGGAGCTGGTCAGGCAGGCACGGCCGGTCCACGCCGAGGCGGTACGCCGTCACCTGATCGATCCGCTGGCCGGCCTGGACGTAGCGACGGTCCTGACCGCGCTGGAGCGGCTTACCGGCTGAGCATGGCCGGGGCAGCTGTCACTATCCAGCGCCGCCGTCTTCCAGCGCCGCCGTCACTGGCCTTGGAAGGTGGCCTTTCGCGGTCCGTGCTCGAGCAGGGAGGCGATGCCGGCATCCAGGTCGCGGGTCGCGAACACCTGGCCGGTCTCGCGAGGGGTGATCGCGTCGGCCGCGGCGACGCCGTGGTCGCGGGCCGCGAGCAGCAGCCGCTTGCCGATGGCGGTCGCGGCCGTCGGGCCCGCGGCCAGCCGGGCCGCGAACTCGCGCGCCCGGCCGAGCAATTCCTCCCCGGGCAGGACGCGGTTGACCACGCCCCACTGGTGCATCTCGGCGGCCGGGTATACGTCGCCCGTCATGATCAGCTCGGCGGCCCGGGCGACTCCGGCCCGGGCGACCAGCCGCTGGGTCCCGCCACCACCGGGAGTCAGCCCGACCGTGGCCTCGACCAGGCCGAACGAGGCGCCTTCGGCTGCCCACATCAGGTCGCAGCCCAGGCTGAGCTCGAACCCGATGGTCAGGTTCAGGGCATGCACCACCGCGATCGTCGGTACCGGCAGCCCTTCCAGCGACTGCACGATAGCCAGGAACCGGGCCATCAGGTCCGCGCCGGCCGCTGTGCTCAGGCCCTGGAACTCGTGCACGTCCACGCCGCCGCAGAACACCTTGCCCTCGGCCCGCAGCAGTACCGCGCGCGCCTGGCCCGCCCGGACCAGCGCGCCGACCTCGCTGACGGTGGTCTCCAGGTCGCCGACGAGCTCGTTGTCGAACAGGTTGAGCGGGGGCGCGGAGATGACCAGTTCGGCGACGTCGCCGGCGCTCTCGGTGTGCGCCTTGGTCACGGTGGGCTCCTATCTGCGGTCTGGGAGGTCCGCCCGACCCGAACCGGACCGCTGAATTGCCATGAAATTGGACCTTATCAGCACCCCGCTTGCGACCTTACGGTCACCACATGAGCAGGTTGACCATAGGAGGAAACACAATGGCTACTGTCCAGCCCGGCCAGCGCGAGGGCGGTACGTCCAGCACCGCAAGCAGCCCACCCCCGGCGCCGCCGGCGGCTGGCCGGTACGAGGTCGACGCCAGCCAGTCGGGCGTCACGTTCAGGACCCGCCACCTGTTCGGGCTCGCGCCAGTTCGCGGCAGCTTCAAGATCCGGGCTGGGTCGATCGAGGTCGCTACACCGGTAACCGATTCGCGCGTTTACATCGAGATCGAGGCCGCGAGCTTCCGTACCGGCAACCCCATGCGCGACGGTGCCGTCCGGTCGCCGCGGCTCCTGGACGCCGCGCAGTACCCGGTTCTGGTGTTCTCGTCCGGGCGTGTAGACGGCCCCGCCCTGACCGGCACGCTGACCGTGCGAGATGCCACCCTGCCGGTCAGCCTCCAGGTCGAGCAGACCGTCATAGCGCCGGAATCGTTCACGGCCCGCGGCACGGCGCGGATCGACCGGGCGGAGTTCGGTGTGACCGGCTACCGCGGGCTGGCTGGCCGCTACCTCGACATGACGGTGGAGGTGCGAGCCGTACGCACATGAGGCCGACCCGCTCGTCTGATTGTTACGGCTGCGGCCAGCGGCGATGAATCCGAGCACCGCGGAGAAAAACGTCTCCGCTTCCGCCGCCTGAGTTAGCGCTGCCCACCAGCTGGCCACCTCCTCATGGGTGACCTGGCCCGCTTGCCTGGGCCGGTCGATCGTTCCCCGGTTGAGCTGCTGATAGACGGCGAACCCAGCCGCTCCGGAAAAAGCACAGGGCGTAAGGGATCACGCGCACGTGATGCAGTCCGGCTCGCTGGAACAGCCCGAAGAGCTGCCGGCCGACCCAGGGGTGTGGCACGGCGGCATCCAGCACTTCCGCAATCCGCCCCGGCCAGGGCCGGGCAGGCATCCAGCATCTGCTGTTTGAGCTGCTGGATTAAGGGGTTTCCGTCCATTCGATCCAGCCAGCCGAAGATGACCTCATCGTCCTGGGGCTGACTGGCTGGCTGGAAACCCTGATGCAGACTGCTCACGGTGCACCTCGCGGGCGATAGGAATCCTGCCTCGCTTTAAAGCACGCCGCCTGGGTGCACAAGATCCGTAAAGATCTACGCCCGCAGGCCGGTGAGATCCCGGGCGATGATGGTCTTCATGATCTCGCTCGTGCCGCCGTAGATCGTCTGTACCCGCGCATCGGCGTAGGCGCGGGCGATCGGGTACTCGTTCATGTAGCCGTAGCCACCGAATAGCTGCAGGCAGCGGTCCAGGACACGCTTTTGCACCTCGGTCGCCCACAGCTTGGCCTTCGCCGCGTCCACCGCGGTGAGCTCGCCCGCGTTCAGGGACAGGATGGCCTTATCTACGTAGGCCTCGAGCACGTCGGTCTCGGTCACGACCGAGGCCAGCTCGAAGGCGGTGTTCTGGAAGGCGGCGATGGGCTGGCCGAACGCGGTGCGCTGGGTGGTGTAATCCACCGTCCAGCCGATGGCCGCGCGAGCCGAGGCCGCCGCCATGACCGCGATGGACAGCCGCTCCCGGGGCAGGCGTTCCATCAGGTGCACGAAGCCGCCGCCCTCGCGGCCGAGCAGGTTGGCCGCGGGCACCCGGACGTCGTTGAAGAACAGCTCGGCGGTGTCCTGGCCGTGCAGGCCAAGCTTGTCGAGCTTGCGACCGCGGCTGAAGCCGGGCATGTCCCGCTCGACCACCAGCAAGCTGATGCCGCGCGAGCCGGCTTCTGGATTGGTCCGTGCCACCACGATGACCACGTCGGCGTTGATGCCGTTGGTGATGAACGTCTTGGCGCCGTTGACGATCCAGTCCGCACCGTCCTTGACGGCCGTGGTCCGGATGCCCTGCAGGTCGCTGCCCGCGCCCGGCTCGGTCATGGCGATGGCGCCGATGGCCTCGCCGGAGGCCATCGGCGGCAGCCAGCGCTCCAGCTGCTCTTCGGTGCCCAGGTCCACGATGTACGGGATGGCGATGTCGTCCTGCAGCCCGAAACCGGAGCTGACCGAGGCTGCGCCGACTCTGGCCAGCTCCTCGGTGACCACGGCCCGGAAGCGGTAGTCCTCCGTGCCCAGGCCGCCGAACCGCTCCGGGATCAGGTGCCCGATGATGGACTGCTTGCCGGCCGCGAGCCAAGCCGACCGGTCGACGTTGCGCTCGGCCTCCCAGCGCTCAGCGTTCGGCTCGACCTCACGCTTGATGAAGGCCTGGACGACCTCTCGGAACGCCTCATGGTCGGAGTCGTAGAGGTTCCTGCGCACGTCTTCTTGTCCCTTCGTTACTTTCCCTGCCACACGGGGGCACGCTTCTCGGCGAATGCCCGGGCGCCCTCTTGCGCGTCCTGCGAGCTGAAGACCGGCTCCATCAGTTTGTACGCCCGCTTCCAGCGCTCGTCCGCGGACCAGTCGCCGCCCTGGTGAGCGATTTCCTTCGTGGCGATCAGGGCCAGCGGGCCGTTGGCGGCGATCTTTTCGGCCAGCCCGATGGCCGTGCTGACGGCCTGGCCGTCGTCGACGACGTGGTTGACCAGCCCGACCGCGGCGGCACGCGGAGCGTCCAGTGGATCGCCGGTCAGCAGCATCTCCAGCGCGATGGCCCGCGGGATCCGCTGGGCCAGCAGCAAGGCCCCGCCCGCGCCAGCCACTAGCGAACGCTTGACCTCGGGCACACCGAAGCGGGCCGAAGTACCGGCGATCACCAGGTCGCAGGCCAGCAGCAACTCGAACCCGCCGGCCAGGGCCCAGCCCTCGGCCGCGCCGATCAGCGGCTTGCGTGGCGGGGTCTCGGTGATGCCGCACAGCCCGCGGCCGGGGAATGACGGCCTTTCGCCCTTGAGGAACGCCTTGAGGTCCATGCCCGCGGAGAAAACCCCGCCGGCGCCGGTGAGCACCCCCGCCCGCAGGTCCGGGTCCGCGTCGAGCTCGTCGGCCGCATCGCGGATACCCGTCGCGACCGCCGCGTTCAGCGCGTTCTTGGCCTCCGGCCGGTTGATCGTGATGACCTGGACCGCGCCGTGACGCTCGACCAGTACCTCGTCACTCATACCGTCTCCACCTGCTAGGACTTCGCTGGGCTTTCCCGAAAAGTACGACGATTTTATCGAGCGTTCGTTACCCAAGGGTAGGGCAGGGGTGGGCCCTGACAGGCGGCCTTGTGGCTCGGCGTGAGGTAATGCAGCTCCGCATCGGTTCTTGCCGGGCTGGACTGCCTGTCCTGGTGGATCACCCGGCCAGCGGGAGGCTGTCTTTGCGGGCGGCCCGGGATCCCGCCCTTCTCGTCAATGCAAGTCACCGTAGTGCCGAGCGGCAGGCTCACTGCCACACATGCATGATGCCCAGGCTCGGCCAGCCCAAGCCCGAACTCACCGGACTCCCCACACCTAGTCCCACTCAGACTGACCCGCACCGGATGGCCGGCCCGGATGGTTGCTGCTGGCCGAGGACAGCAGCTGGGGTAGATCATCAACCCACTAAAGGCTAAGACCGTCATGTCAATGGGCTACGGACCCTACCCAGGCGGCAGGGGGCCCAGAGGCGGTGGACCCAGACCGGACAAACTCCGCCCTGGGCCACACGACACCCAAATTCCACAAATTACAGTAACGATAATCGATTTAATCGATTACAACAAGTAATCAAAGCGCCTGATCACCTGCCTTGTGCGTATACCGGAAAACCTGGTTCCATCATGATATTTGTGTTAATTTAGCCAAGTGTTCACTTTATCTCCATGTTGGCGATGAAACCGGAGGTACGAACTCCGGGTCTCGTGGAGGGGGGAAAATTTGTCTATCAATCTGGAGGATTTGCCGGAATTCGCTGGGCAGTTGCGCGAAGCCCTTCACGACATGCGGCAGCCAGTAGCTAACACCATGGCACTTGCCGCGGCAGCGCTGACCGAACCGGACCTGCCCGGTGAGGCGCGCGGTCGGCTGCTTCAGATCGTCGATCAAGGGCAGTGGCTGGCTGACATGATCAGCACGTGCCTGGATCTGTCGGCAAACCAGACACCGGACTGTGTCGAGAACGAGATCGACAGCTCACCCATTTGCAGCACAGACATCACCCGGATCGCTGGCGAGGTCGTTGCAGCCCAGCGCCTGGTATGGCCCGGTGAAATTACACTCACCTCCTCGCCCGTTCCCCTGTGGTGCGGGCTCGACCCCGCACTGCTCCGTCGCGTCGTCACCAACTTGGTCGACAACGCCACCCATGCGGCCAGCCCTGCTGGCACCGTGACGGTCGACATCCGGCAGGACCAAGACGCCGTGATGCTCGCCGTCGAGGACGATGGCCCAGGTTTCGGGAATGTGCCGATCGGCACCGGTTTGGGCTTGTCCGCCGTGGCGAGGAACATCGTCAAGCACGGCGGAAAAGTGGAATGCAGTCGTGCCGCTAGTGGCGGTGCACGCGTCCGCCTTCAGCTTCCCTTAATCCACTTTTTTCAGTCCCGCCTGGGGGAAGCTAATGCGACTCGTATTGTGTGACGACAATCGTATTCTTAGCGAGGCGCTGAGCATAGCGCTTAAACCACGTGGCCATCAGGTGGTGGCGATTGCGACCACCTCGAGCCGTGGTCTCGCCGAAGTCGCGGCACACCGTCCGGACGCGTGCCTGCTGGATCTCCGCTTCCCCGAGCCGCCAGATGGCTTCAGCATCGCCCGGACGATCCGCCAGCGCTACCCGGACACCGCGGTCCTCGTGCTCTCGGGCATTGCCGACTCCGCCGTCGTCGCGGAGGCCGCACGTATCGGCGTGTCCGGGGTGCTACGCAAGGACCACTACGTGGATCGCATCGCCGGTGCGCTCGACGTGATCGCGGCGGGCGGTACGGTATTCGATCCGATACGCGGACACCAGACCCGGGTTACGTGGACAGAGCATTCCTATCCGGCCCGCCAACTCACCTTCCGCGAGCGCGAAGTCCTGCGCCGAATGGCTGCCGGGCAGAGCACGGTGCAGATGTCGCGCGAGATGGAGGTCGCGATAAGCACTCTGCGCACTTATATCAAGAACGTGCTCTCGAAGCTTGGTGCGCATAGCCGGCTTGAAGCCAGCGTGCTGGCAGCCCGCCAGAACCTGCTCACAGACCGGACAACGTAGGGACGAGCCGGGCGAGCAATGGAGATCTCTGTGGTCATCATCGACGAGCAGCGCACCTTCGCGGACGCACTGGCCATCCGACTCCGCGCCGAAGAAGACATTACGGCGACGACGATGACGCGGCCAGCCTTCCCGGCCGCGCGGACCGACATCGCCCTGCTTGACGCCGACCTGCCCGAGTCCGTGAACCTGTGCAAGGCAGCCCCTGGCCAGTCGCACCCGCCCTGCGTCATCATGCTCAGTCATACCTCCGAGCCAGCCAGAATCGTCGCCGCGGTGGAGGCCGCTCGCGCGCCTGGGTCCGTAAGGACGAGTCAGTCGATCACCTGTTGCGGGTGATCAGGGGGGTGGCTGCTGGCGAGACATGGATACCGCCGGCCGAACTGGGCCAGGTGCTCACCTTCCTGCTGAGGCAACGGGACGAGCGCGCGGACCGCGAGCGACTGCTCGCCCAACTGACCCGTCGCGAGCGCGAGGTACTGACCTGCATAGCCGAGGGCTTCAGCCGGACCCAGGTGGCCGAGCATCTCGATCTCCAGGTCAACACGGTGCGGACCCATATACAGAACATCATGAGCAAGCTTCATGTCCACTCGGCCCTCGAAGCGGTGGCCCTGGCACGAGCCGGACTGGCGCCTCCGGAGGGGGCTGGTATTCGTACTAGTGCGCATGACCGAATAACGCAGGTTTCCTACAGCGAATGAGGATGGTCGCACATCGGTTACATCGGACAAGATGGCACAGAGTTGGCGCTACGTAGCACGCTTGCCCTGCGCATACCAAAGAGGAGGTAGAGGCGGATGGGGACCGCAGCAGCGATTACTACGTAGTTTTTGCGACTATGGAGGGGAGTGGGGAATAAGTGGAGAGGGCAATGCAGGCATGTCTTGACGTTCCTGCTGACGATAAACCACCAGGTGTGCCCATAACCAAAAGTAATGCTCCGGATACGCTGAGCTGGTCGCTGCGGGAACTTTGCCACGACCTCGTCGAGCCGGCGGCTGCCATCAGATGGCTCGCGCGCGCCGCAAGCTCGGGACCGGAACTGCAGATGCCGAGCCAGCTGGCGGAAATCGCGGTCGCCGCCGGCCAGATTGCCGCTATCTGCGAGCAGGTCCTCGGCCAGGAACAGGGCCTGGCGGAGGTCCGTCTCGACATGCTCGCCAGCGAGGTGGCCGCGACCGCCCAGGTGCGGTACGACGGGGCCATCGACGTTATTTCACGGCCGATTGTGGTATCGGCAAGTTACGGCGATCTGATCCGGATCCTGTCCAACCTGCTGAGCAACGCATGCCGGGCCGCCGGCCCGGGTGGGCGCGTGCGGGTGCTCATCGACGATGCGGACGGCCAGGCGCTGCTGGCGATCGCCGACTCAGGTCGTGGTCTGGGCCAGATGGCAGCGGGCGGTGGCAGCGGCCTGGGACTGGAAATTATCGGCGAGCTGACGCTGAAGTACGGCGGCAGCGTTCAACTAGGCGTCAGCGATCTCGGCGGCCTCGCGGTGACCATCCGGCTGCCCGGGTCGGAGAGGGGATCGAATTGAAGATCGTGATCGCCGACGCCCACCGTATTTTCGCTGACGCTCTTGAATCGCTTCTGCGCAGGTCGGGCCATGACGTTGTCGGCTGCGTGGCCGATCTCTATGCGGCGGCAGATATGGTGCTGAGAAAGAAGGCCGATGCCTGTGTCCTCGACGCCGTCCTGGCCGCAACTGCCAGACATAGCTTTTTGCAGGATGCCGTGGTCGGTTCGCCCCGTACCGCATTCGTCGTGCTCGCCGACTCCCCCGAGACAGCGGGGTTCGCGGTAGCGCTCGCCGCGGGGGTCCATGGGGCCGCGCTTAAGACAGACGACTTCGTCGAAGTCCTGCGCGTGATCACCGGGGCCTCGAGCCGTCCGGCACGGCGGGCTACCGGCGGGGCTGTACTCTCCCTGTCGGCGCAGGCCGCACGCAGGCCGGTACGGCGCAGCACCCGCTACCCGGCGTTGGACCACTTGCTGACGCCATGCGAGCGGCAGGTGCTGGCCCACCTCGTGCACGGCGAGAACACCACGAGCATAGCCAGGTCGATGGGCGTGCGGTTGTCGACCACCCGCACTCACATCGACTCACTGCTCATCAAGCTCGGCGTCCATTCGCGGCTAGAGGCAGTCGCATATGCCGTCCGGGAAGGAATCGTCAATGTGCCTGCGGGGCCGGAGTTCGATGGCACTGCCGACGCTCTTAGCGGATGATGCCCCGCAGCCTGGTGATCGTCGATGACCACCGGGTTTTTTGCCAGGGACTGGAGGCGGTGTTCGCGGCGCAGCCCGATTTCGAGCCGACCGCGATTAGCGTGCCTGGTCAGGCGCTGGGAATTGTGGCGGCGCTGAGGCCCGGAGCTGTACTGATGGATCTGCGCCTTGGTGAGGTCAGCGGTCTCGACCTCACCAGGCAGATCACTGCGCTGCCGTTCCGGCCCGCTGTGGTGATACTGACTGCCTACGCCGACATGGCCTCGGCGATGGAGGCGATCCGGGCGGGCGCGGTGGGCTTCCTGGCCAAGAACGCCTCGATCGAGCAAGTCATAAGCGCGGTGCGAGCCGCTGTGCTAGGCGGGACCTGGATACCGCACGAGCTGCTCGACAAGCTGGTCAATGACTACCAGGACCCGGCCGGCGCGCCCCAGCTCATCGCGCAACTGACGGCCCGCGAGCACCAGGTGCTCAGTCTCATGGTGAGTGGCCTGGACCGTAACGGCATCGCCGAGAAGCTTCAGCAGTCACCGAATACAGTTCGCACACATATCCGTAATGTGATCGTGAAACTGAACTGCCACAGCGCCATCGAGGCAGTAGCCGTGGGCCTGAGGGCAGGCCTGCGGCCCGAGTAACAGTACGGTGAGGCTCACCTGAGCGCCAGCACTATGGCGCTGCCGATCGACATCCCGACGACGATAACCGCAAGCAATGCCAGGACGTACATCCTGCTGTAAAGGCTTGATTCGTCGGTCTCGGTACTCGAGTCCGCGGATCCCTCAGGCTCAGGCTGATTGGATGGCAAGGCCTCCATGAGAGTCGGCGGCATCGTGTCCAAGGCGCCCAGCGCAAGCACCGGGATAAGCACGACAGTGGCCTCGTCTTCAGGACGTACCGGCACCCGCGGAGCCAACACAACCGTAGCCTCATCGTCGGGTCGCGTTAGCGGATACCGGGTGGGCGCACGCACGGGGCTAGCAGCCCGGCGCCGGCCGATCAAGGATGATTGTCTGCTCATCGTCCGCCCGCACCCGCGGGGGCACGAGAATAGCTGTCGGCTCATCGTCCACCCGCACTCGCGGGGGCACGAGAATAGCTGTCGGCTCATCATCCGCCCGCAGCGGTGCGGGTGCGAGACTGGCTGTCGGCTCATCCTCGGCCGGCACGGACCGTGGCACGGGACTGGCCGTCGGCTCATCGTCGGCCGGCACGGGGGCGGGCCTTGGCTTAGCTAGCCGGAGCAGCAACAGGACCGTCCGGACGATGATCCACAAGTCGTACCTGAGGCCGCGCCGCCTCAGATAATCGAGGTCGATGGCCAGCTTCGGATGCAGCTCGCAGACCACGTAATGCTGCTCGGGGTCCGCGTCGCCGAGAACGGTGCCCTGCTGCACCTGGGTGTAAAAGATCTGCCCGGGGCCGGTCAAGCCGGGCCGGACGTTCAGGAGCGCACGCTCGCTGACCCCGTAATAGGGAATGAACCGGGGAACCTCGGGGCGCGGGCCGATCAGGGTCATGTCGCCCCGCAGCACGTTGATGAGCTGCGGCAGTTCATCCAGCTTGGTAGCACGCAGCACCGCGCCGAGCCAGGTAACGCGAGCATCGCCACGGCTGGTGACCAAAGGGCCAGCCCTGTCCGCCCCGGACACCATGGAGCGGAGCTTCAGCATGGTGAACGGCTCATCACCGCGGCCCACCCGCTGCTGTCGGTAGAACGCAGGACCGCGACTAGTGAGCCGCACCGCAATCGCGAGAACAGCAATGACCGGGCCGACGATCACGAGGGCGACCCCAGCCACCAGGGTATCTATAGCACGGCGTATCGCGCTGTCCGCGCCGATTTCCAGCCCGCCGACGCTGGCCCGGTTAACGCCGCGGGACTGACTTCGCGCCAGCAAGACCAGCAGGACCGTGGTGGTGATGTAGGTGATGGCCGAGGTGATCGCGCCGCCCATGGCGCCGTACCGGGGAATAAGGATGAGGTCGAGGGTCACCGTAATCACGGTGCCGACCCCCATCCCTACGGACTGGAGGCCAGGCCGGCCGATGCCGAGCAGGTAGGCCGAGGCAACCGCGGCGGCGCCCTCGACCGACAAGCCGATGATAATGATCTCCGCAGGCGCGATAGCCGCCCGGTAGGCGTGCCCGTACAAGATCGGGATCGCCACGTAGCTGCCCACCGCCACGAATGGCGTCAGGATCAGCGTGGATAGCGTCGAAATGGGCAGCATGCGCCGGAACTCCGCGGTCGCCTCCTTCTTCCCGATCCGGGCGAACCGCGGGTAGAGCACATAGTTGACGGCGGTGGGGAGGAGCCGCAGCAACTCCGCGAACTTTGACGCCACGGCGTAGATGCCCAGGACGGCGGGCCCGGCCAGCGCGCCGAGAAGCACGGAGTCGAACCGCAGATTCGCCAGCCAGAGCATGTTCCCCAGCTGACCGCGCGCCCCGAACGCTGCCACCCGGCCGGCCAGGCGGGCCGAGGGCTTTCCCCAGCCGGAGAAGAACCGGCGTATCCCCAGCCGCACCACGGCGGTGAGCGTGCACATGGCGCCGGATATCACCATGGCGGTGACGACCAAGCCGACCTCACCCTGGCCGGCCGCGAGCCGCAGCGCGACAAAGACCGGGACAAACCAGAACTCCTCGGCCACGATCAGCAGGTTCGCGCCGGTGATGTCCCCCGTGCCCTGGCAGCAGGCCTTGGCTGTGACATTAAAAAGCCCAGTGACCACGGAGATCGTCATGACCAGGAGCAGGCTCAGCGGCATCTGCTTGAAGAACACGGCGTGGAACGGCACGGCGCAGGCCAGCCAGGCCGCCGCGCTGAGGCCCGCGGCGGCCACCGCCATCACCCAGATGGTGGGCCGGGACCGCGGATCCCGGCCGTGATCGCCGGCCAGGAAAAAGGCCGTGGAGGTGGGAAGGCCGCAGGAGATGATGACGCCGAATAGCCACGGCAGGATCCGCAGCAATGTGTAGTAGCCGAGCACGGTCGGCCCGCCGACCCGGGCGACTAGCAGGCTGGCAATGGAGACGCAGGCCAGCGCGGCCCCCTGGGCGCCCAGATTGCTGACGGCCTGCTTGGATGCCCCTAGCCGGCCATGGTCCTTGGCGGCGCTGAGGTTCGCCGCTGTGGGAACCGCTGGGACGTAGGGCCCGGAGGGCCGGAGCGGCACCTGCACCGGACCCTCATCGAGGGGCTTCCTGGCCGGCGGCACGACGGCCGACCGGGCCATTGACGCCGGGCGCAGCGCAGCGAACCGGCGCAGCCGGCTTGCCCGATGGGTCTGCAGGGCATCGTGGCCGAGTACGGCCGTGATGCCGAACAGCAGCCAGAGCGGGCGGAAGTGCAGCACCTCCTCGTAGAGAGAATTAACCCCGATGGCGAGCATGCCGGCCACGATGGCGGCGGGCACCGGCACCGCCGCCGCCATCTGCGGGGACAATTTTCGCTTGAGCACCGGCCCGGCCCTGGCGATGACGCAACCGCACAGCAGAAGCAAGGCGAACAGGCCGAGCGTGCCCCGCTCGCTCAGCGCGGCCAGGTAGTCGTTGTGGGCCTCGTTCGAGTACGGGTACAGCCACTGCGCCAGCAGCGGCTTGGTGCTCATCGGCCCAAGGCCGATGATTCCGTCGCTGCGCTGGTAAAGCTGAACGGTTTCCTGGATGAGCAGGGTTCGCTCGGTGCTGCTCTGCGCGCTGCGGCCGATCGAGTTGACGAGGAGCGGCTGCCCGCTGCTGAGCGCCCATTGCCTGATCGAGTTGAGCGGGAAAACGGTAAAGAACAGTCCGACGGCCAGGACTGCGCTCAGGCCCACGGCGAGCACTCCGGCCCAGCCGCGACGCCGGTAAAACTTGACCATGAGCATCAACGTGACGCCCAGGCAGAGTGCGAGGACCCCGCCGTTGGACTCGTTCAGCGCCAGCGACCACACCAGCACGCCGTAACCGACGAACCGCATCCAGCGCCGGCTCGGGGTGCGCGCGGCGCAGACTACGAAGATGGTCGAATCCCAGTACCAGGAGGCGTAGTTGGGATCACCGAACGTGAACATCAGCCGGTTGCCTTCGGCCGGGTTAATGCCCTCGAGCGGAGTGATGTGGCCGAGCCAGGAAGCAATGAAGATCCCGGCCCAGATGATCCCGGACCAGCTCCAGGCCACGAGCGCGCACCGCATCGCCCGCGGGCCGGTCAGCACGTTTACCACCGTGGTGCACCACGCGAACAGCAGCAGGTCAATCAGCAGCGTGGTCAGCGCCGTGCTAGGCAGCGGCGAGACCAGCCCGGATGCCGCACCCGCTATGACGAACAGCGCGACCGGTACGAAGTAAGGGGCCCGGAGCTTGCGGTGTGTCCCGGCCAGCCAGATCGCCGCGGTGACGATGGAGGCCACGAGGAGCAGGTCAACCGGCGAACTGTTGCCGGGACCGGTCGGATGCAGCAAGGGCTGAAAAATGACGGCCAGCACCAGCGTGATCACGGCGGCACGCTGAGCGCTGCCCCGCGCCAGCGGGGCAGGCTCCTTTACCGGCGGGGACGGCGCTTCTTGCGACGGACCGGGCGGGCGCGTCATCGTCACGGTCATGCGGGGCGTCCTGTCAGACGGCGGAACAGCAGCAGATGGCGGAGGGCGAACTCCTCGTGGTCGGCGCTCGCCGCGCTGGCGGCGAGATCGGCCAGCAGCACGTCACGCCAGCAGGACGGGTCCACCCCGAGCTGCCCGAGGCCGGTCATCACGAACGAGCGGACCAAGTCCGGGTACCAGCCGGCCTGGTCGATCGCGTACTCCACCCCAGCCCCCCAGCGGTCGGCGCGCAGTCCCGGGTGCCCGGCGACCCGCCGTCCTGCGTGGGTGTGACGATCGAGATAGAGGGAGTAAGAGGTTGCGAAGCGAGCCAGGTCACGCACCGGGGTACCGGCCATGAGGGCGCTTTCCCAGTCGATGACGCCGCGCATCTGGCGCCCGTCCAGCAGCAGGTTGCCGGGCCAGAAGTCGCCGTGCACGACCGACCGTCGCGTCTGGTGAGCGACCAGGCGCCCGTGCAGGCGGTCCAGCTCGGCCAGATCGGCGTCGGTCCGGGGCTGGCCGCCGAACCGACGCTCGATCACGTCCGCGACCCCGTCGAGCAACTGCGCCAGGCTGACCTGCTCGTGGTCGGCCGTAGCCTGATGCAGCCCGGCCAGCCAGCGCCCTGCGGCGGCGAAATCGGCGGCCACCGTCTCCCGCCGGGCGGTATGCCGCCAGGTGTGGTAGGCCGCGAGCATCGATTGCCCGGGGAGCGCGGTCATCACCAGTACCGGCCGTCCGGCGTGCTCGACGGTGGCGACGATCTTCGGGATGGTGTCATTTACCGGTCCGGCCACCCGGTTGCCGACCTCGGCGAGCTGCCGCGTCTCCCGTTCGACACTGCGGGCCGCCAGATCGGTGGTGGGCACCTTGGCCACGTAGGCCGGCCGCGTCGCACCAGGCGGAAACAGCAGTATCGTGACCTTCGCGTTCGGATCCCTCGAGGTGGCCAGGCAGGCGCTACGGCCACCTACCTGGTCGATGAGGGCATCCAGTGTCCGCGGTGCGGTTATCGTCATCCGGGCCGCCCGACCAGGACCGCGCCGCCGGCCCGGACTGCTGCGGCCAGCAGCCACGGCCCGCGGTACCTGAGCAGCCTGAGTCCAACGGTAAATACGAGGCTGAGCGTCTGCCCGGTGCCAGGCGGCACGGACAGCACCTCCTCGGCGAGGTAGCGCAGCACCACCGGGTCCCAGCTGGCCACGATGAGCGGACGCCGGCGTGATGGCACGGCGATGTAGGTTCGCGGGCCACGCCCTGGGCGTGCCCGCAATGACCACGGGCCGGTGGCGACCGCGAAACCCGCCGGGACGCCCGGCACACCGACGGCCCGGTCCCGCGGACGGTCGAGCCAGACAGTCCCGGTGGGCAGCAAGGCGGCCCAGGCGGGATCGTCAGCCGGAGTAGGCGTCATCTCAGCACCGCACTCAATTCAGGACCGCGAATGGCCGCATCCTCACCACCGGCCGCACCAGCCCATGGCCGCTGAGGATGCCGAGCGCCTCGTCAACGCCGTGGTCATCAAGGTGCGGCACCTCGATCGGAGCGGCGCCGTCGTACCGGTAACGAGCTGTCGTCCGGCCTAGCGGGTCGGGCCCGGAACGGCCGGATCGCTCGAAGGCCGAGATGATGCTGCCGCTGCCATGGCAGGCGGTGTACAGGCTGCGATGAGCGGTGTCCTCAGGGACGCACAAGTACGACGAGGTGCGGTTGGTCCCAGGAAGCAGCAGCGGCTGCCCGGTCCTGGCGAAGGCCGGATGGTCCGTCATCATCGCGGCTGGGTAGGCGCGGCATGCGTTGTGGCGATGCACGAAGGCGTGCGCGCCGCCCACCGTCTCCTCGTAGATCGAATTGTGCGGCGAGTCCACCACCAGGCGCCCGTTCGCCCCGAACGCCGAGGCGGCCATCCGCCGCAGCTCGGCGTAGGTGGCCATCCGGTAAGCGAAGCCGTAGTTCATCGCCAGCCGGGTCGCCAGCAGCACGCGGCGGCCGTCGTCGCCGTCGACGGGAACGGAGGGGCAACCCTCGGCGAAGTAGGCGGCCAGCCGCTGCCTTAGACCCGACCTCGCAGTCAGCAGGTGGGACAGCGGCTTCTGAACCGACATCTCGGCGCGGAGCATGCGGGAGGCGCTCTTGCGCCGGGCGTACAACGCGCCGAGCTGGCCCGTCAGGACGCCGCCGCCGTTGTGGAACTGGACCGTAACCTGACCGAGGTGGATACCGAGCCCGGCCGCCGCCTCTGGGTCAAGGATCTCCTCTACCTGCTGCAGCTCAAGGAAGTGAGTGCTCGGCCCGATGCCCCCAAATCGCAGGCGGCTCATCTGGACGACCAGCCACGGCAGTTCCTTGGCGGCGCGCCGGGCGCCGCCGAACGCGTCGATGTCGAGGCGGCCGCCCTCCTCGATGTGATCAAGCTCGTCCTGGCTCAGCCCGTAACGCTCGGCAGCGAAATCCGCTCCATCCGTAGCCGCCCGCAATACCTCGGCAGACGTCAGCTCCCGTTGCCAGTTCGGCGGGCTCGGGAACCGCTCGGCGACCTGACGGTAGAAACTGGTAACCGCCTGCGCCGATGGCCGCTCGATGTCCAGCGTCATCAGCGCCATCCCGCAGTTCAGCGCGGCATCGGTCAGCGCAGGCCGGATCTCGCCCACGGCCGCCACTGCGATGCTCGACGGCATCTCCGACTTCGCCTTGTGGCAGAAGTCGGGCAGGACCACCGGGGGCGCCGCCAGGCCTGCGCCGTCCGTGCCTTGGCGCAGACGGCCGAGCATGCGCTCGTCAGCTGGTGCGGCCTCGCTGTCGAACACGGTGAGGTGACGATCCCCGGCATCACGCGAGCCAGAGAGGATCTCTATCTCCATTTCGTTCCTTCCTGCCGCTGACGCTGCTCAGGCGGCTCAATCGGCCAGGCCGGCGAGAACCTCGCACACTCGGTCTACGTCGGAATCGGTCAGCCCGGGGTGCATCGGGAGTGAGAGCAGCCGCGGGAAGATCCCGTCGGCAGCCGGAAGTTCGCCGCAGGCCTCCGGGCCGAGCTGGGCACGGAAGTAGGGCATGTGATGGACCGGGATGAAGTGCACGGAGGTGCCGATCCCGGCGTCCGCCAGCCGCTCGGCCACCATGTCCCGGTCCAAGCCGAACGCGCGTCGGTCGATCTGCACGACGTACAGATGCCAGGCGTGCTTGTCGCTTTGCGGGCGCGGCGGGAGCTGCAGACCCCGCACGTCGGCGAGCTGCGCGTCATAGCGGGACGCGACGGTCTCCCGGCGCTGCTGCCAGGCATCCAGGCTGCGCAGCTGGCAACGGCCGATGGCTGCCTGCAGGTCGGTGAAATTCGCCTTCAGCCCGGCGGCTTCGACCGTGTATCTCCACGCGCCCGACTTGTGGTACCGCCGCCAGGAGTCGCGGCTCATCCCGTGCAGCCGCATCCGCCGCCACCGCTCGGCCAGGTCCGGATCGGTGGTGGTGATCGCGCCACCCTCGCCGATCGGCAGGTTCTTCGTGGCATAGAAACTGAAGCATCCGGCCCGGGTAAAACTACCCACCGGCCGACCGCCGACGGTGGCACCAAGGCCGTGCGCGGCGTCTTCCACCACGTTCCCGGCCGGTATCCCGGCGGCCGCCGCCAGCTCCCTGCCGTCGACCGGATAGCCGCCCATATGCTGAATGACCATGGCGGCGGCGCCGTTCCTGGCCGCCCTGGCGACACCATCGGGTGACACGGTAAGGGTCGCGGGGTCCGTGTCGACCGGCACGGGGCGAAGGCCGGCGTGGATGATCGCCTGGACGGCGCCGCAGAAGGTGAGCGTCGGTGTCAGGACCGGCGCGCCGGCCGGCAGGCCGAGAGCGGTCAGCGCCATCTCGATGGCCGCGGTGCAGGAGCTGACAGCGACCGTGTACTTAGCTCCCACCCAAGCGCCGAACTCCTCTTCGAAGGCGAACGACTCGGCGCCCGTGGTGACCCACCCGCTGGCCAGCACCCTGACCGCGGCCTGCTGGGCCTTGGGAGTGATCTCAGTGCGGCAGAACGGCACGGCCGGGACCGTCCCGGTGAGCGTCGCGGCAGCTTCTGGTGCGCTCATGAGCTGGCAAGCTCGGATTGCGCGGGCCGGACAAGTGCGGCGGGCCGGGCGGGGGCGCTGGGTCCGCGATAGGCGTCGTTCAGCACGTCGCCAAGCGCGTCCGGCGTCAGCTCTGCGCCGAGCCGACTGCGCCCGGCCGCTCCTAGCCTGGCCCGCTCGGCCGGGTGGTCGAGCAGGTAGCCGACGGCCTGACCGAGTAGTCCCGGCGCTCCGGCCGGCACCAGCAGACCGGTCTCCCCAGCGATCACCACGTTGGGTACCGCGTTGACCGCGGTCGCCACGACCGGCAGCCCGGCGCCCATGGCCTCGACGATCGCGCATGGCAGGCCCTCGTAGCGGCTGGCCATCGTGAAGACGTCAAGTCCGGGCAGCAGCACGCCCACGTCACCGCGCTCGCCGGTGAATAGCATCCGGCCGGACAACCCGAGCTTGTCCGCTAGCCGCTCGGCCTTCGCGTGAAGCGGGCCGGAACCGATCCAGACCCCGAACACGTCCTGGCGGTGGAGGCCGGCCAGGGCCTGGATGAAATGCTCCGGTGCCTTCTGGAACGCGAGCCGGCCAACCGTGCCTACCGCGTGCATCCCGGGCGGCACGCCGAGCAGTCGGCGGGCCTCGGCGCGGTCGTTGGCGCCGGGCGGCGTCAGCGCCTTGGCCACCCCCACCCCGATGGTGCGGACCCGTTCTGGCGGCGCGATCCGGCGTGCGATGGCCTCGGCTGCGACGGCTGAGCCGACGGCGAGAAAGACGTCGGTGTACCGGCCGACCCGCTGCTCGACCTTGATGTAGGCGGTCCGGCGCGGCCAGGACTGGAAGGGGTGGAAGGGGAACCCGTGGAAGGTATGCACGATACGGCCGACGCCCAGCCGGTGCGCGGCGAGGCGGCCCAGCGCGCCTGCCTTGGAGCTGTGCGTGTGCACGACGTCGAAGCCCACCAGGCAGGCCTGCAGATCGGCCAAGGCCCGGCGGTCGTCGGCGGGGCCGATCTCACTGCGCAGGTGCGGCAGCAGGACGACCTCGTGCCCGGCCGCGCGTGCCTTCATGATCAGGTCGTCGCTGCCTTCGCCGGTGATGAAGACGATCTCGTACAGGTCGGGGTCAAGCGCGAGCGCGCCGCGCAGGGCGACCCCGCCGGCGCCTGCCATGAACCTGGTGACGACTTGCGCGATCCTCGGCCTAGTGGTGGCGGTCATGCCAGTGCTCCCGTGGTGGTCATGGCGCTGAGCAGTTCATGCAGCGGTGCCCCCGGCTGCTCGCCGAGGGTCAGCAGTACGCAAGGCAGCCGGGTGCTCAGCATCGTCGCGATGTCGGCAATCGCAGGGTGGTAGCTGTCTGTCCCGGTACCGAGGGTCAGGGTGGCAGCGAAGGCCCAGTAGCGGCGTAGCTCGCCGGCCATGTACGTTCCGGCGGCGAGGTAATGAGCGGCCCGCGACGGCTCGCACCTCGTCACCGCCGGCGCCTCGCCACGAATGACCACCACGAGATGGTCGGGCCGCATCTGGTCCGCTCGCCGTGGCCACCCGGCTTCCCGGCGGCCGTGTGGCATACGCCGCCCGGTGCCAGGGTGTATCTCGGCAGGCAGCCGCAGCGGCTCTACTACCCCCCAGGCTGACTGCCCATCACTCACGCACAGGTTGTCGCAGGTCGGGGTGGCTCCGCGGCTCAGCTCTCCCGACACGAGCGTCGACTTGCCGACTCCGCCTGGGCCGGCCAGCAACACGGTGGGGCTGGTGCCGGGTCCGAGGCTGCACACCGAGGCGTGCAGCGGCGCCCGGCCTCGCTGCTGGCCGCGCCACAGCGCTGGATACTGCAACAGGACGGCCCGCAGAAGCAGCCGGGTCCGCGCGCGCAGCACCGCGGCGGCCGCCCGCGTCTTGCCAGGCGGCCGCCATCGGGCCACGATGTCCAGCGTCGGCTCACCCGCCGTCACCCGCAGATCCAAGCCGGAAGAACAGGCGTTCCTGATCACCACCTGGCTCTCGCGACACCAGGCGTCCCGGGTGAGCACGTGCCAGCCGGTGACATCGAACGGCGCTGAGCTGCGCTCCACCGTTACCCGGACGTCCGGGATCGCACTGTCAGCGGTGGTGAGCTGACCAGCAGCGCCCTCGATGAGCACGTCCGCGATCCAGGGCACCGCGCAGGTCAGCTCGACCAGCTCACCAGCGGTACGAAGAACACCCCGCATCAGAATTCATCCGGGTAGGGGCTCGCAACCGCCATCTCCGTCGGCAGATCCTTGGCCGGGGTGTATTCCGGCACCAGTTCGGCGAGGAGGGTCCGGACCTTCACGTCGTCTCCGTCGGCCGCCGCCGCGTACAACAGATCAAGCGAGCTGTGGAAGTTGCCCGGCAGCGGCCCCGGCCGGGTGGCCGAGATGGCTGGGTTGACGGTGGGCAGCCGCTGCTCGTGGCCGGCGAACAGGGTCTCGTGCAGCTTCTCACCTGGCCGCAAGCCGGTGAAGTGGATCTGCACGTCGGGCACACGCAACTGCTGTGCATAACGGCGCACCAGGTCCACAATCCGCACCGGCTCCCCCATGTCCAGGACGAAGGTTTCACCGAACTCGCCCATGGGCGCGGCCGACAAGACCAGGCCTACCGCTTCCTCGACGGTCATGAAGAACCGGGTGACCTCGGGATCGGTTACCGTCACCGGCTCGCCCCGCTCGATCTGCGCAGCCACGACGGCGAGCAGCGAGCCGCGGCTGCCCAGGACGTTGCCGAACCGGACCGAGCACACATGCATCCCGCGGTTGCCGTTGGCCTGGACGATCATCTCGGCCAGCCGCTTTGTCGCACCGAGGATCGACCGCGGCTCGGCGGCCTTGTCCGTCGAGATCAACAGCAGTCGCTCGGTCCCGGCTTCGGCCGCAGCCCGCACGACGTTCTGGGTGCCCAGGACGTTGGTTTTGACTCCCTCACCGGGATGCAGCTCGAGCAGTGGCAGGTGCTTGTGCGCGGCGGCGTGGAAGACGACATCCGGCCGCACCGAACGGAACACCTGCCTGATCCGGACCTCATCCCTGATGTCCGCGATGACGATCTCGGCACTGTCGAGCATCGCCCGGCCGTTGAGCTCAAGCTGGAGCGTGTGCATGTTTGACTCGTCGTGGTCGAGCATGTCCAGCGACGCCGGATCCAGGCTCCTTATCTGGCGGCACAGCTCCTGGCCGATCGACCCGCCCGCCCCGGTGACGAGGACCCTGGCCCCCTTGACCATGGCCTGCACCGAGGGCTGGAGGATCCGGCGCTCGGTTCGGCCGAGCAGGTCGCTATAGCTCACCGTCCGCATGTCCGCCGCTCGCGCCGCGCGTTCCAGGGCAGACAGGAAGGAGGGGAGGTAGCGCACGTGTGCACCGGTATCAGTGGCCGTGCGGATGAGCGAGCTCAGCTCGGCCGGGGGAAGCGAGGGGATCGCGATGACGATGACCTGGATCTGATGCTCGCGGACCACCCGCCTCAGTTCCCTGAGCGGGCCGAGGACAGGCGTACCCCATACCGACCTGATACCGGGATCGTCATCGAGCAAGCCGACCGGCCGCAGGCCGTAGTCGGGGCTGTCGCGCAGATCTCGCATGACCGTGCGGGCCGCCGCTCCGGCCCCGACGATCAGGGCCGTGAGCCCGGTGTCGCCAGAGCGATCACGCAGCCGGGATCGCAGGCCGGCGTAGCGTATGCGGCCGGTCTTCAGCTCAGTCATCTTGCTGCTCCCTGGAGATCCTGCCCGGAACCCGCACGCCGGGCGTCACGTCCGAAGCGGCGACACCTTCCTCGCGTGCCCCCTGCCGTAGCGCGGCTGCATCGGGCGCGGCCGACGATCCGGTGAGCCTGGCGACCAGGCTCGACAGCCGGCTCTGATGGCGGATGCCGATGACGCCGAGGATCGGCCAGTCGGCGGTGACACCAAGGTCAGCGGCCTGATCGAGCGCACCGTGTGGCGCGAACCTGGGCAGCGCGACGACCAGCGCGGCGTCGGTCGGCGGGGCGCCGAGCCGGATGTCATTCAGCGTCACCACCGTCCGCCGCGGTTTGGTTTCCCGGACCTTGTCGGTGGACCAGTCGGCCGCCAGGCCCACCGGCCGGGGCCCGGTTCCGTTTTCAGCGAGCACCTGACGCCGGGCACCGCCGGAATTCACCTCATCCCCGGCTTGCTCCCGCCCAGCCGCAGACCGTGTCCAGACCCCGCGCCCGTCGGCCTGCTCCGTTGGGGGCAGCTCGTCTCGGAGCCGGCCGGCCAGAGCGGACAGCCGGTCCCGCGAACCGGGCCCGGTCAGCACGATGGTGAGGACGCCGGCCCGATGGGCGGCCAGGTTGAGCCGCTCGGGCAGGCCCGGGTCCAGACTGATGATCTCGTTGCCATGCGCCACGGAGCTTCCCAGCAGCACGGCGCCCAATTCTCTGGCTCCAGCGGCCGGCTGCCCCACCGTGGGCCTGAGCACTTCGCGGAGCGTGGCGAACAGCAGGGCGAGAATCAGGCCGAGCAGGGCGGCGAGGCCTCCGTCGACGGCGGCATGCCGGGAGGCGCCGACGGCCTGCGTGGGGGTACTGATCACCGAGGCACCCGTCTCGGTGGTCAACGTACCCAGCACCTGCTGCGCCTCAGATTCGTTCGCGGCCTGCTCCTGTTCAACAGCGCTCAGCTGGGAAAGAAGAGACTGCACCGCCACGCTGGTGGCCGCGTTCGAGGCGCTGGCCGAGTTGAGCTCCTTGAGCAACTGGCTACGCCGGGAACTCAGGTCGCTGGCGGTCTTGTTGAGCACGGCGAGCTCGGGATTGCCCTGGACGCCGAGCTCGTTCAGCTGGTTGACAACGGCGGTAGCCAGCGAACCGGCGAGGGCCAGGGCAACCGGACGGCTGCGGTCGGTCACGGTCACCTGCATGATCGCGGAGGCGCTCAGCGACGTCACCGCGATCTCGTGCTTGGCGACGTGGGGCGCGCTGCGATTCACCTTGGCTTGTGTTATCGCGGTCTGCACCACGGCCGGGGCAGTGGCCACCGCGGTCACCCGGCTCTGGATCGCCTGTACCTGGGTGGTCGCGTCAGGCGTGGTCGCTTGTCCCTGGATCGTCGCGGTCGCGGCGTACGTCACGGTCTGGCGCTCCTTGAGCGGCACCACGATCAACGCAGGCACGAGCGTCAGGATGAGCAGCAGCCATCGGTGCCGCCAGAAAATCCGCCGGATGGCCTCGCTGGCTTCCACAATTAGCACTCCTTATCAGCGCAATTGGTGCACCACGTTACGGCCGAACCACTACTGGCCACCTCGGCCAGCTGCGAGCTTCGTTCTACGTCGATTGCCGGAGCCTGGGCGCGGCGCCTGCTGGCAGACTCGGTGGGATGAATCGGCTGGCTCGGAGCAATCGCGACCATGCCCGGCCGGCCGGCACCATTCACGCTGCCGCGAGGCTGGCCGGGTTCATCTGGGCCGTCAGCGCCCTGCTGGTCGCCTGCTCGTCCGGGGCTAGCTCCGGACGAGCCGCGGCCGCCGCATCCGGGACGACGCGATCCGGGCCCGCCGCGGCCACCTCCGCCGACGGCGTCCAGGCGCCCGATAGCAGCTCAGCCGGATCCGGCCGGGTGCGCAAGATCCTGGTAATCATGGAGGAGAACCACAGCATCCAGCAGATCTTTCCTGACGGTATGCCTTACCTGTGGAGCCTGGCCCGGCAGTTCGCGTTCGCCTCTGACTGGAGCGACATCGGCCATCCGAGCCTGCCGAACTACCTGGCGATATTCGGCGGATCTGCCTTCAACCAGCCGCAGGACTGCGCTCCGGGATCTGGTTGCTCCTATCCGGCCCCATCGGTTTTCGGGCAGGCCCTTTCACGCGGCAAGACGGCCCGGGCGTATGAGGAGTCCATGCCCCAGCCTTGCGACCAGGGGTTCGCCGGCGAATACGACGTGAACCACAATCCATGGGCCTATTTCCCTGGCGAGGCCGCGGGCTGCCGGTCCGATGACGTGCCATCCGGCACGCCGGCCGGCGGCGCGCTAGCCACCGACGTAGGCCGCGGTACTTTGCCCGCGGTCGGGCTGATCACCCCGAACCTGCTGCACGATGGTCACGACGGGACCCCGGCGCAGGCGGATACGTGGCTGCGGATGTGGATCCCGGTGCTGATGTCGGGTCCTGACTGGCGAGCGGGGCGGCTGGCGATCGTGGTGGTCTTCGACGAGGGCGAGACCACCGAGCAGGTGCCGTTCGTGCTCATGGCTCCGGGCCTTTCCGGGCGCAAGATTTCCGGGCCAGCCAATCAGTATTCGCTGACCCGGCTCATCGACTTTGTTATCGGCGCTCCGCCGCTACGGCGCGCAGGCAGCGCAGCCAATATCACGTCAATTCTCGGGGAGGCCAGCTAATGGGGGGACGAGTCATATTCGTAGGCGCCGTGCACGAGGCGGTCCCGGCGCTTAGCGTCCTGCAGGACGCCGAGGCCGAAATCGCCGAGATCGTGACGCTGCCAGCCGAGCGCGCGGCCAGCACTTCGGGTTTCGTTGACCTCGACCCACTGGCCCGCACGCACGGGATCCCGGTGCGCCGCTGCGCGGACATCAACTCGGCCGAGTCTGTTGGGCGGGTCAGGCAGCTGGGCCCGGACCTGATGGTCGTGACCGGATGGACCAGGCTGCTGTCCGCCGAACTGCTTGGCGTGCCCAGGCACGGCGTGGTCGGCTTCCACGCCTCACTGTTGCCGGATTACCGGGGCCGCGCCCCGGTGAACTGGGCCATCCTGCGGGGCGAGACGACCGCCGGGAACACCATGATGTACCTCGATGCCGGGACCGACACCGGGGACATCATCGACCAGCAGACCCTGCCGATAACACCCGATGACACTTGCGCCACCGTTTACGCGAAGGTTGGGGAGGCCGGAGCCGACATGCTTCGCAGGCACTTGCCTGCCCTCCTCGACGGTACCGCTCCGCGGCGCAGGCAGGGCCCGGCCACCGGCCCGCCGCTGCCGAAGCGCACGCCCGCGATGGGAATCACCGACTGGAACCGTCCCGCCCGCGCTATACACGACTGGATCCGCGCCTTGACCTGGCCTTATCCAGGAGCGTTCGGTTTCCTGGCTGGTCGGAAGGTCATGTTGTGGGCCTCGGCGGCCGAAGACTCGCCCGGTACCCGCCCGGCCGGCGAAGTGCTGAGCTGGGATACGCGAGGCATACGGGTAAGTGCCGCCGCAGGAACTGTGCTGCTGACCAGCGTGTCGGATGCGGACGACGGGCCGGTACCGGCCGCCGCGTGGGCCGCGGGTCACGGCCTGCGGGCGGGCGACGGGTTCGACCCGGTTTCACCGGAGACGGCCGCCTGGGCCCTCGGCCTCGGGCCCAGGCCGGCCGAAGGAGGGGTGCGGTAGTGAGGGCGGAGCGGACCCGGGTCGTGGTCATCGGGGCACACCCCGACGACGAACTGCTCGGCGCAGGCGGCACACTGGCCGGGCACATCCTTGCCGGCGACGAGGTCCACGCGATCGTGGTGACCGACGGCGCGGGCAGCCGGTACCCGCCCGAGTACGTTGCCATGCTGAGAAAACAAGCGCACCGGGCCGCCGAGGTGATGGGCTTCGCCTCACTTCGGCTGCTCTCGCTGCCGGACCAGCGGCTCGACACCGTACCGCTGATTGAGCTCACCCAGTGCCTCGAGGGGGTGCTGGACGAAATCGGCCCGGAAATCGTCTACACGCATTTCCCTGAGGACGTGAACGCCGACCATCGCCTGGTCGCGGGCTGCGCCTGGACAGCCTGCCGTCCGTACAGCCGCCCCAACGTGCGCAAATTTATGGCGTTCGAGACGCCATCGTCGACCGAATGGGCCTTGTCGATGCCCGGAACGCAGTGGCAGCCCAACCTCTTTGTCGACGTCACCGACACGCTCCCGATCAAGGTCGCGGCGATGGAATGCTACGAGACCGAACTAAGAGATTATCCCCATCCGCGCTCCAGCCGCGCACTGCGGGAGCGCGCCGCCTACTGGGGAAGTCACATCGGGCGGGTTGCCGCCGAGCCATTTATGGTGCTCAGAGAAGTTAGCTGAGCCGGACGAGGCTCACGCCAGATCGCCTTATCCCCTGCATATGACGTAGCCGGGTCTACGTCGTTTACTGGTTTCCGGCAGTCATCCCGCGAAAACGTGGTTGCACGCATTTTGAGCGCGCCAAGATGTTGGCCAAGGGAACGCCAACCCACTGGCGACCCCAATGTCAACCAAAAGCAAACGTCGGGTGTCGCTGTAGTCCAGTGGTGACGTCGCGTGGCGGATCGGTGAGGGACAATGAACTGGATTCGGGCTGGGCAGGCGATCAAGCGCGAAGACCACGGGATAGGCGGCCGGCAGACGGCGCGGACCCACGGCCGGCACCCCCGAGTCCGCGGCACCCGCCCCGGCACGACATTCTCCTCCCGCCTGGCATGGCGGCTGTCCGCAGCCCTGGCGGTCCTGGTGCCGGCATTGATCGTCAACGTGGCAATCTCGACGCCTGCGCTCGCGCAGACAGGTTGCACGACAGCGGCGCTCATCTCGGCGATCACGACGGCCAACAGCACCAACGGCACCGTCACCCTGACGAGCGGCTGCACTTACACGCTGACCGCCATCAACAACACAAGCGACAACGGCGGCGTCGGCCTGCCGGTGATTACCGGGAAGGTGACGATCCAGGGCAGCGGAGCCACGATCGCCCGGTCGACTGTGTCCGGCACGCCAGTCTTCCGCATCTTCGACGTGGCTTCCGCGGGCAGCCTGACGCTGAACTCGGTGACGATCAGCAATGGCCTGGCCAATAACGGCCAGCAGGGCGGCGGGGGCATCTTTAATCACGGCACACTGACTGTCACCGGCGGCACATTCACCAACAACTCCGCGCCGTCCTCCAGCGGTACCTCCGGCGGGGGCATTAACAACAGCGGCACGCTGAACCTGAGCACGAGCACGTTCACCGGGAACTCCGCGCAGGAGGGCGGCGGTGTCTTCAACCAGCACACCGCCACGATCACCGGCGACACCTTCACCGGCAACACCGCGACCATCTATGGTGGCGGCGCCTTGCTCAACGCGGCCGGCACGATGACGGTCTCCGGGAGCACGTTCACCGGGAACACCGGGCCCGGGGGCGGGGCGATCGACAACGACACTACGCTCAATATCAGCGACAGCACGTTCAACGGCAACACCGGCGGGACCAATGGTGGGGGCGCCATTATCAATTTCGGCCCCACCACGGTGACCCAGACCACGATGGCGGGTAACAGCGCCCCGTACGGCGCGAACATCCTGAACTACACGGGCTTTACGCTCAGGATAAGCATGAGCATCGTGGCCAGCGGCCAGGGCGGCAACAACTGCGGCGGCGGGGCGGCGGTCACCGACGTCGGCTACAACATCGACACCGGGTCTACATGCGGCTTCTCCACGGCCAACCACTCGATGAGCAACACCAACCCGCAGCTCGGTGTGCTGGCGAACAACGGCGGTCCGACCGAGACCATGGCACTGCCCCTGGGCAGCCCGGCCGTCGACGCGATCCCCGCGAGCACGTCCGGCTGCAGTGGCACGACCGACCAGCGCGGCACCACCAGGCCACAAGGTACCGGGTGCGACGTCGGCGCCTATGAGCTGGTCCAGAGCGGATCCGGGACGCCATCGGTGCCGACCGGCCTGAAGGTCACCGGCACGACGGCGAGCTCGGTGTCGCTGTCGTGGAACCCCTCCACGGGCAACCCCACCGGCTACACCGTGTACCGTAACGGCTCCTCCATCGGCACCACCGGCGGCCCCAGCGCCACCACCTACACCGACCAGACAGTGTCCCCGTCCACCACGTACACCTACACGGTCGACGCCTTCAGCGGAAGCAACCACTCGGCGCAGTCATCGCCTGTGCAGGCGACCACGTCCGCGCCTGGCGGTACCGCTGCGGTGCAGGGCGGCTCGGTATCGACAGCGTCGCCGGTGACCAGCACGACGATCACCCTGTCCGCCACGGTGCACGCGGGCGACCTGCTTGTCGGCTGGTTCGGGCAATACAACTCGTCCGGACAGGTCAAGGTCTCTGACAGCGTCAACGGCGCGTGGACTCGCAGCACCGCCTCGACCACGTTCGGCAGCGGAAGCGGCGACATCGCGCTGTATTACTTCCAGAACTCAAAGGCGGCCCCGGGCGGCGTGACCATCACGATCTCGGCGTCGAGCTCGACGTATCTGGAGGGCGCCGTCGGCGACTACGGCGGCGTGGCCTCGGCGGGCGCCCTCGACCAGGTCGCCGTGGCCAAGGGAAACAGCACCACCGTCGACTCCGGGCCTACCGGATCGATCGGCGCGGGCGAACTGGTCGTCGGCGGAATCCTGACCGGCGGTTCGCCCGGCACGGTGACGGCCGGATCCTCGCAGGGCCAGAACTTCACCATGCTGACCCAGACCACCGGCGGATCGGCCAACCTGGAAGACATCTTGTCAGGCGCCGCGGGTACACAGGACGCGCGCGCCACGTTCAGCACGGCCACGGACTGGTACGCGGTCGCCGCCACCTTCCACACGTTCGGATCCGGTAACACGACGCCGCCGAGCGTCCCGACCGGTCTCACCGATCCTTCGGACAGTGCCAGCAAGGTCGGGCTGAGCTGGAACGCGTCGACCGACAGCACCGGGACGCTGGCGGGTTACACCGTGTACCGCAACGGCACGTCGATCGGCACCACGAACGCCAGCACGACCACGTTCACCGACTCGACCGTGCAGCCGTCCACGACCTACTCTTACACAGTGGACGCCTTCGACACCGCGGGCAACCACTCCGCGCAGTCCACGGCCCTGCAGGTGACCACCCCGGCCGCGGGACCGCCCAGCGCCACGTGGGTGCAAGGTGGCGCGGTGTCGACCGGCAGTCAGGTGGCGAGTGTCACGATCACGCTGAACAGCCCGGTCAGCGCGGGCGACCTGCTCGTCGGCTGGTTCGGCCAGTACAACTCTTCTGGTCAGGTCACGGTGTCGGATAACGTCAACGGCGCCTGGACGCGGAGCAGCTCCACCACTTACTCCAACGGTGGGGGGGACATCGCGCTGTACTACCTGCAGAACTCGGCGGCGGCTCCGGCAGGCCTGACCATCACGATCAGCGCCTCCAACGCTACCTATCTCCAGGGCGCCGTGTCCGACTACTCCGGCGTGGCCACGACGGCTGCCCTGGACCAGACCGCAGTCGCCCGCGGGAACAGCACCACGGTCGACTCCGGGCCGACGGCCTCGGTTGGCGCCGGCGAGCTGGTCGTCGGCGCGGTCCTGACCGGCGGCTCACCAGGCACCGTGACCCCGGGGTCCACCCAAGGCCAGGCGTTCACGATGCGCAGTCAGACCAGCTCGGGAGCGGCCGATCTCGAGGACGTGCCGGTGAGCGCCGCAGGAACCCAAGACGCGACGGCCACCTTCTCATCCGGGACCGACTGGTACGCCGTGGCCGCAGTCTTTCACGCCTGACCAAGAGGGGGGTATTGGTGCCTAATGTTACTCCAGCGACGCGGCGTGGGCCGCTTCGCGCGGTGGGATGCCGACGTGAGGCGTGGCCCGGCGCAGACGTGGAAGGGCGGCGATCCGCCGGCCGCGATGCAGGTCGGGGAGGCTCCCGTTCCCCGGCCGGTCAGTTCAGCTCGTCATGCTTTCGACGGTGCTGAGCTCGATCCTGGATCCCGCGGCCAATCCGGACGTACGCTGGATCGGCAAGAAAGAACTCCGCGCGCTGCTTCCGGGGGCGCGCGTTCAGTGGTATCCCATTACGCTCCTACCCCGGTGGCCCGGAGCACCTGCCGGAAATGGCCGGACCCGTACCGGCCGCTGGCCCGCTGCCCAGCCACTATTTCTCCGTGGTGATGAGATCGTGACGAATCCAAGGTCGCTGGTACGCGCCGTAGCCCGGCGTCCGGTTGCGCTCACCCGCAGCGCGACCCGAACGTTCGTATCACCACTTGCGGCAGGACTCGCGTTGGCCAGCGCGGCCGTACTCGTGACCGTCGGATGCAGCACGACGGCGAGCACGACGGCGAGCACGCCCAGGCCAACCTCCTGGCCCGTGACCGGGCTGCACTACGCGCCGAATGACAACTTCAGCGCATCTGGCCGGTACCTGACGAATTCCGACGGGTTCAACCTTGCCGATGTCAGCAGCTACGCCAAGGCTGAACTGGACCGCTTGCCAGCTGGGGTTCGCGGACTGGCATGGCTCGGTGCTTGCAGCGGCGCCAACGCCAGTTTCCGGTCGACTGTCGGCGCTTTTGCCGGGGACCCGAAACTGTTTGGTTTCTACCTCATGGACGAGCCGACACCGTCGACCTGCCCGCCTGCAAGCCTGAAAGCCGAAAACGCGTGGATCCACGCGCACGTCCCCGGAGTCAAGACGTTCATCATCCTGGAGAACCGCGGCACCGAGACCAATCCGACGTTCAGCGGCTCGTACACTCCGGAAAACTCTGGACTCGACCTGATCGGCCTCGATCCATACCCGGTGCGATCCGGACTCCGCTCGCCCAGCTATGCGGAAATTGGTGAGTATGTGCAGGCGGCCGAGCAAGCCGGCTGGCCACAGTCCTCGATCGTGCCCATCTACCAGGCGTTTGGTGGCGGGAACTATCCCAATGATGCGGGCGGCTACTGGGTGCTGCCCACCGCTACGCAGGAAAGGAATATGCTGGCCGACTGGGCCGCGCTCGTCCCTCATCCGGTCTTCGACTACGTGTATAGCTGGGGCCCACAGGCCGGGGACACCTCGCTCAGCCAATCGCCTGCCCTGCGGGCCGTCTTCGCGGCGAAGAACACCGACCGGACGTAGCAGGACGTATCGGGGACCACTGCCGAAGCCGCAGTCATTCGCCTCACCAGAATGCGCCCGGACGCGCTTGCCCTCTTACGGCCTGCTCGAGGCCTCGCTCACCTGATGCCACTCTTGTTCAGCGCGATAGTGGCCTTCGCCATCTGCGCGGAGCCTGGCTGCAGAACCACGATCGCGGACTGCATGTCGTGGTAGGCGGCCGGGTAGTCGCCGCTGCCCACCGCACCAAGAACGGCACCGAAGCCCACCACCGCGTGGCCCAAATCCGCTAGTCCAGTCGCCTCCGCCTGGTGCGCGCCAGACACGCAACCCGGGATCGGGTCATCCTCGGCCAGGCGGACCGCCGAGCGGAGCGCGGCAACCGCCGACCGGAAACCCGCTATATCGGCCGCCTTGGCCTGGCCGGCTTTCAGGTCCGCGCTAAGGGATGTGACGGCCGGCGACAGGATGGTGACGTCCGTCGCGACGGGCTGGAGCTCGCCGCCGGCCCGGTGCTGCGCCAGACCGACAGCTGGTTCGGACAGCTGGCTGACGACCAGGGAGCCGCGCGCGAGGGGGCAGCCGACGGAAGCAAAGTCGATGGCAGGGCGGTCGGCCTTGGTATCGGTGCCGTTCCCCCGCTGTGCGCACTCGACAGTGACGCACTGGAGTTGTGGCCGTTGGTGAGGACGAAACCGATAGAGACGGCCGCCGCTGCTGCGAGGACGCCACCGGAGATGAGCGCGGCGCGACCCCGGCGCCGCGGCTGGCTTTGAGCCGCATGCCGTCCCGACCACGAAGGAGTCCGGTCCGACGGCGAGGACTCGGCAATGCCGGGATCGCCCGGGTGGCCCGGTGCCGGAGGGTGGCCCGGTGGCTCGCGGTAGATCCAGTACGGCGGCTGGTCACTCATGAAGGTTCCCTCCCTTGGACGCGGGCAGGATCCGCCTTAAAGCACAGACACGCACCGGCCGGTTCCAGAGCACATGAATGACGCTTTGAAGCACTTTTATATCCACCCCGTTTCCCGACACCTTGCTTATGAGGCCAGATATCAGGTCTCCCGTAGACCGCGGTGGCCTCGGTTCCAGCGGGCCGGCCAGGCGGGTCTGACATGGTCGCACCCACGCCCGGCAGGGGCAAGCTGAGCCTGCCCGCTATGTTTTTGTTGCTGCTCTCAGCTTGCTACTTAATCGATCTGGCCGTGGCTTTTCTCCCGAAGTAAACGTTGCTTTTTCTCCCGAAGCTAAAACAACGTGGAGCACCGGCCGTTCTCCCCCATCAGGACGAACTGGCGCGGCCCGATGACCAGCCACGAGGTCATCATGAATGCCCTCGCCGTGATTACCACTCGCACCGGTTGCGCGGAAGTTCAGCCGACGACCCGCTATGACTGGAACCACACCTAGTGCCGTAGCAGCTTACGTTTGCCCCGGCCGGGGCTTTCCTTGCTGGCGCTGATCCTCGAGACTGGCCCGGTGACGGAGCGGCTGCGGGTGCGTGAGATCGATGACGACGAGGGCGGGCGGCTGGTACGGATCATCCGCCGGGGCAGCGGGTCGGTGGTGACCTGGCGTCGCGCGCAGATGGTGCTGCTGTCCGCGCAGGGCATGGACGTGCCCGCCATCGCGAAGGTCGCGTTCACCAGCGAGGACCGGGTCCGCGACGTGATCCGCAACTTCAACGCTGACGGGTTCGATTCGCTCTACCCGAAATATAAGGGCGGCCATCCCCCGAAGTTCACGCTGTCGCAACGGCGGGAGATCAAGAAGCTCGCCAAGTCCAAGCCGGCCGAGCATGACCTGCCGTTCTCCACCTGGAGCCTGGCCAAGCTGGCCGACTTCCTGGTGGCTGAGGGGGTGGTCGACGACATCAGCCACGAGGGCCTGCGGCTCCTGCTCCGCCAGGAGGGCGTCAGCTTTCAACGGCTGAAGACCTGGAAGGCCTCCAAGGATCCGGACTATGCGGCGAAGAAGGCGCGCGTGGAGCACCTGTACGCGATCGCCGACCGGGAGGTGACACCCGAGCCCGGCGAGCCGGAGGTGATCTTCTGCGTGGACGAGTTCGGGCCGCTGAACCTGCAGCCCCGGCCCGGGCAGGCAGTGGGCGGCGGTCAGCGGGAAGGGCAAGGAGCCGGGCCGGGCGCCGCGGCCGCGGATGCGCGCCACCTACACCCGCACCGAAGGGGTCCGGCACCTGCTCGCCGCTTATGAGCTGGGCGAGGACAAGCTGTCCGGGCACGTCAAGCCACGTAAGACCCGGGCCCGGTTCGGCGAGTTCTGCCGCTACCTGCGGTCCCTCTATCCGCCTTCTATCAGGATCGCGATTATCTGCGACAACTTCAGCCCGCACCTGACCACCAGGCGGGACGGCCGGGTCGGGGCCTGGGCGACGGCGAGCAACGTCGAGATCGCCTATACGCCGGCGAATTCGTCCTGGTTAAACCGCGTAGAGGCGCAGTTCACCGCGCTGCGCTACTTCGCGCTGGACGGCACCGGCCACGCCAGCCATAAGGAACAGGCCAGCATGATCCGCCGGTACATCATCTGGCGGAACAACCACGCCTACGATGAACGACTCCGCCGCATCGTCGACCGGGCAAACGTCGCCTGACGCGGCACTAGGGTCCACAGGAATGTCATTAAGCCTCCGACGTGCCCGATCCATTTGCCGGGCCCAACCGGGCCTGGCTCAGCCATCCGGCACTTACCGGCCTGCCAACCCAGGAGTGGGACACCCTAATCGCCACGCAGATGACACTGAATGACCATCAGGGGGAGACCAGCCTGGATCAACACCGTGGTCACTATCGTTAGCCGAGCTAGGGCGGATAGGCCGCCCCGCGTGGCTAGCCGGGGTCGCGGAGCTTGCGGAAGTCCCAGCTGGTGATCTTCTCCGGGACGATGCGCAGCCAGGCGTGCCGGCCATCGTGCGTCAGCTGCTCGCCGCCGGAGTATTTGTGCGCCATCAGGCGCTCCGGCCCGGCGAGCTCGCGGATCTGCGCGGTCTGTTGTTCGTCGCCGGTGCGCGGCACCGGGCCGATGACGGCAGCCTGGCCTTCGAGCTCGACGCCGTGCAGTTCGGCGTAGTGGTGACCGTCGTCGACGACGACGGCGACCCGGGGGTCGCGCTGCACGTCAGCCCAGCGCTGGCTGCGCGTCAGGGAGTAGACCCACAGGGCTCCCCCGTGCCAGACGAACCAGACCGGCGAGACGTGCGGGCCGCTCGGGCTGAGCGTGGCGAGCCGGCAGGTGCGCTGCTCGGCCAGGAATGCGTCGAGCTCGCTGGCGCTCATGGCAATGGCCCGGCCGCGCCGTTGCCGCTGTGAATTTTCCATGATCGCGACGACTTTACTACTGGGCGCAGGTCGGGGCAGTGACGGCAGGGGCCTGGCGGGGTCAGCCAGGGGCGCGGCCCCAGCGACGGCGGAGACGGTCGGTGCGACGGGGAGCGGTGTCCGGGGCGGCGGCGTCGAGCATCGTGCGGATGGTGTGACGGCAGCGACCGCAGATTGAGCCGGCGCCGCAGGTGGACGCGACCTGCTCGGTAGAGCGGGCGCCATCGTCGATCGCCTGCTGGACCGTAGTGCTCGTCACGGCCAGGCACAGGCAGACGTACATATCAGTCCCTGGCCAGCGGAGCCGCGGGCACCTCGAGGGTTTCCACCAGCCGCCCCACAAAGTTCGGCGGATGAGCACCCACCCCGGCCTCGGCCATGAACCGGGCCGACGCATCCGGGTGCCGGATCCACTGGTCGGCCTGGCGTTCGGTGGCGAGCTCCTGCAAGATCATCACTTCGGCCCCGTCGTCCAGCGCCCGGTAGATCCAGAAGCGCCGGACGCCTGAGGCGGTGATACGGGCGACCGCGCGGTGCACGCTGGCGCGCAGCTGATCGATCTCGCCGACCGACACGATCGAGGCCACAACTACACCGCCCCGGTCGCTGACCGGGGTGGGGGCAGCGGGCACCGGAGCGGCTTGGGGGGTGAGGGCGCCGGGGCCCGGAGTGGCTTGCGGAGCGGAGGCGACCAGGGTCGGCGGGACGGCAGGGGCCGGGGCGGCGGGAATGTCGATCTTCTCCACGATCTGGCCGGCGAACAGAGGCGGGATCTCCGTCACGCCGGCCGAATCGAACCAGGCGAACAGGAGCGGTGAGCGGAGCAGGGCGTCGACCGGCTCGCGCTCGCGGACGCCGATGGTGACGAAGACGTGATTGGGGTCGCGGATCGCCCGGTAGACCACGACGTGGTGTGCGCCCGGTCCCGGCAGCCGGGGCAGGTCGCCGCGGAGCCGGTTCCACCAGCGGTCGAAGTCCGGCACCCGGTAATCGGCGGCAAGCACCAGGGACATGGCAGCGTCGGCATTTCGTCAGCGAAGGTTGCGGATCACTGTACGGTATATGCTTCGCTCCACGTCGTGTCCGGGCGAGGGCGCAGGACGCACCTGACGAGGGAGGGGACAGACCTTCATGCGCGGTGACGCCGAGGTCCTGCAGCTGCTCAACGAGCAGCTCACCAGCGAGCTAACGGCCATCAACCAGTACTTCCTGCACTCCAAGATGCAGGACAACTGGGGTTTCACCGAGCTGGCCGCGCACACCCGCGCAGAGTCGTTCGAGGAGATGCAGCACGCGGAGCTGCTCACCGACCGGATCCTGCTCCTCGACGGGCTGCCGAACTACCAGCGGCTGTTCTCGGTCCGCATCGGCCAGACCATCCGCGAGCAGTTCGAGAGCGACCTGGCCATCGAGGTCGAGGTGGCCGAGCGGCTCCGGCCGGGCATCCAGCTGTGCCGCGATCACCGGGACAGCACCAGCGCCATCCTGCTCGAGACGATCATGGCCGACGAGGAAAAGCACATCGACTATCTGGAAACGCAGCTGGCGCTGATGGAAACCCTGGGCGAGCAGCTGTACCTGGCGCAGTGCGTGGCCCGGCCGCCGAGCGTAGGCGTCGCGGAGGACTAACCGTCTGTAACGCGTCACGTCATGGCCGGCCCGGCTGGTTATCGGGCGAGATAACGGCACAATGTTGTGATGATCAGGCTGCGGCTGGCCGCCGGCGACTTCACGCAAATGCGGTTCGGATTCTCCCCCGTCACCGAACTGGTCGACTCCCTGTACATGCTGCACGCCGACCACATCGATCCGATGTACCTGGACTGGGCGAAGCGAACACGCACGCGCATCCGCGGCCTTGACGATGACGTGCTGCAGGCGGTGGTACCGCACCGTGGCCTGATGCCGGACTTCCCGCTGGGCGACGCCGGCACCGCCACGACGATCGGGCAGCAGCTGCAGCTCCTGACCGACTGGCCGGTCGACATGCTGCGCGCGGAACTGGAAGCCGTCTGGCGCGGCTGCGACCTACCACCGGCCGCCCAGCAGCTGATCGCGGCGGGGCCAGCTGGGGTCCGCCGGCTCGCCGACGTCTTCTGGAGCTACTGGGAAGCCGCGCTGGAGCCATACTGGCACCGGATGCGGGCAATTCTGGAGGCTGAGGTCGCTTACCGGGCCCGGCAGCTGACCCGCGGCGGACTGGCCTCGCTGATCACCGACCTGCACCCGCAGCTGGAGCTCGACCAGGACGGCATCCGCATCAACAAGCCCAGCTCCGGCGATTACGACCTGGCCGGCCAGGGCCTGCTGCTCATGCCCTGTGTCTTCGCCCCACCGAACGTCGTCTATGGTCCTGCCCCGCCCGGGCCGAGCCTGATCTACCGCCCCCGTGGGGTGGCCACCGTCTGGGAGGCGGTCGATGCGAACCCACCGGCCGATGATCCGCTCGGCGCACTGCTGGGACGCAGCCGTGTGGCCATCCTGCGCGGCACGGGCCTGCCGAAATCAACCACCGAGCTGGCCCGTGAGCTGGGTCAGGCGGTCGCGACAGTCAGCGTGCACCTGTCCATGCTCAGGCGTTGCGGCATGATCCACTCATGGCGGTCGGGACGCAGCGTGCTCCACCAGCGCACGACCCTGGCGGCCAGCGTCCTTGACGGCGCGTCACCAGAGCCCCGTACGGACAGCGCGTGAGGTCCCTGGCCGCCGGGGCCGGCCCGGGCTTAGCGGCGGGTCCGGGATGGCGCGCAGGGCCGGCAATCAGTAAGTTGCTTGTACCGTACTGGCCGCGTCACTGGGGACTATATGGCTGATCCGCGACCGTCCGCTGGGCGGGCTGAAGAGCCCGGACCGCCGGACGAGCTCAGCCCACTGGACTACTTGCTGCATCGCGGCGAGGCGTATCCGGCCACCCGTTCGGCGTTCTGCAACGTAGAGATCCTGGAGCGGCCGGCTGACTGGGGGCGGCTCCGCGAGGCGCTGGACCGGGCCAGCCGGGTGGTTCTCCGGATGCGGCAGAAGGTCGTGGTGCCGCCGGTGCCGACCGTCGCCCCGCGCTGGGTGGTGGACCCCGACTTCGACCTGGACTACCACCTGCGCCGGATCGCCCTGCCGGCCCCGGGCACGCTGCGCCAGCTGCTGGACCTGGCCGAGGTCACGCTGCAGTCGCCGCTGGACACCTCGCGGGCACTGTGGGAGGCGGTCTACGTCGAGGGCCTGGAGGGCGGCCGGTCGGCGCTGCTCACCAAGCTCAGCCACGCCATCACCGACGGGCTGGGCGGGGTGGCCCTGTTCGAGCAGGTCTATGACACCGAACGGGATCCGGAACCCCGCCCCATGCCGCCAGTGCCGGTGCCGCGCGACCTGACCGGCGCGGACCTGGTGCGCGAGAGCCTGCGGAACATGCCGGCCACCACCCTCAGGGATGGGCGCCGGCTGCTGGGCCAGGTGGTGGGCACGGCCGTGAAGCTGATGGGCCAGCCTGGGCCCGCCGCGGCCGAGGCGCTCGGCTTCGCCGAGTCCGCCCGCCGCATGCTCGGCGCTCCCCCAGCCGAACCCTCTCTGCTGCTGCGCCGCCGCAGCCTGGTCAGCCGGACCGTAGTGCTTGAGGTGCCGCTGGCCGAGCTTCGGGCCGCGGCCAAGGCGGTCAAGGTGGCGAGCGGCGCTGATGGGCCTGACGAGACCGGTAAGGCGAACGGGAGCGGGCCGGGTAGCACAGCTTCGGTCAACGATGCTTATCTGGCTGCGCTGTGCGGCGGGCTGGCCCGGTACCACGAGGCGCTCGGGGTACCGGTCGAGGCGCTGCCGCTGGCCCTGCCGGTCAGCCTGCGGACCGGGGACGACCCGGCCTCGGGCAACAGGTTCACCGGGGTCACGATCGCCGCGCCGCTGGGCGAGGCGGACCCGGCGGAGCGGATCAGGCAGGTCCGCTCGCAGGTCATCGCGCGCCGCGCCGAGCCTGCCCTGGACGTGATCGCTCGCCTCGCGCCCGCCCTCTCGCTGCTGCCCGACGAGGCGCTGGCGGAGGTCATCGAGCGGATCACGCCGCCGGACGTGCAGGCCAGCAACGTGCCCGGCTACGCCCAGGAGACGTTCCTGGCCGGGGCGCGGGTGGAGCGGCAGTACGCCCTGGGTCCGCTGCCCCGGGTCGCCATGATGGCCATCTTGATCTCCCGGGCCGGAATCTGCACGGTGGCGTTCCGCTACGACACGGCCTCGTTCACGGCGCCGGAGGTGCTGGAGAAGTGCCTCCAGCTGGGGTTCGACGAGGTGATTGAGCTGGGCAAGCCGACCACCCGTTCGGCATCAAAACCACGTGCGCGCCGGAAGCCGTCGTGACCGGCCCGATACGGCTGCCCGGCTCGGTCGCCGAGATCGACGCCAGCCCGGCCGGGCCGAAGATCGGCGCGTTCTTCGACCTGGATGGGACGCTGGTGGCCGGGTTCACGGCCACCGCCCACACCCGGGACCGGCTGGCGCGCCGGGACGTCGGGGCCGGTGACTTCCTGCGCATGATTCAGGCCGCGGTGGAGTTCCGGCTGGGCCGGCGTGAGTTCGAGAAGCTGATCACCGACGCGGCGCGGACGGCCCGCGGGCGGCTGGCCGAGGACGTCGAGGAGATGGGCGAGCGGGTCTTCGCCCAGTCGGTCGCGGACAACATCTACCCGGAGATGCGCGACCTCGTCCGCGCCCACCAGCGCCGCGGGCATACCGTGGTGCTCAGCTCGTCCGCGCTGACCATGCAGGTCATGCCGGTGGCGCGCTATCTCGGCATCGAGCACGTGGTGTGTAACCGGTTCGTGGTCGACGAGGCCGGCATGCTGACCGGCGAGGTCGAGCGGCCGATTGTGTGGGGCACCGGTAAGGCCACCGGCGTGCAGCGGTTCGCCGCCGCGCACCAGGTGAACCTGCGGACGAGCTACTTCTACGCGGACGGCGACGAGGACCTGGCCCTGATGCACCTGGTCGGGAACCCGCGACCGGTCAATCCCGGGCCGCAACTGACCAAGGTGGCCGAGCGCCGCGGCTGGCCGATCCTGCGGTTCGCCAGCCGGGGCAGCGGCGGGACGCTGGGCCGGGTCCGCACCCTGGCCACGATCGGGTCACTGGGCCCGGCCGCGGCCGGTGCGCTGGGCCTGGGCCTGCTGACCAGGAACAAGCGCGTGGGAGTCAACTTCTTGACCCGGGTATGGCCCGAGGCGGTACTGCAGCTGAACGGGGTGAAGCTGAATATCCTCGGCGAGGAGAACCTGACCGCACAGCGGCCGGCCGTGTTCACCTTCAACCACCGCAACAACTTCGACCTGTTCATCGTGGCCGCGCTGGTGAAGGACAACTGGACCGGGGTGGCCAAGAAGGAACTCGAGTCCAACCCGCTGGTCGGCCCGCTGGGCAAGCTGATGGACGCCGCGTTCATTGACCGGGACGACACCGCCTCGGCCGTGGCCGCGCTCAAGCCGCTGGAGGACGCCGCGCGCAAGGGCCTGTCCATCGTGGTCGCGCCGGAGGGCACCCGGCTGGACACCGACTCGGTCGGCCCGTTCAAGAAGGGCGCGTTCCGGATCGCGATGGCCACCGGGCTGCCGGTCGTGCCCATCGTGATCAGGAACTCCGAGTCGGTGGCGGGGCGCAACTCCACGACACTGCATCCCGGCACGGTCGACGTGGCCGTGCTGCCGCCGGTCGAGGTGGCGGGCTGGACACCGGAGGAGCTGAGCGAGCGGATCGAGGAGGTCCGTTCGGCCTATGTGGAGCTGCTGGCGGCCTGGCCGGGCGGTTCAGGTGGCACGGGCGGTTCTGGTGGCACGGGCGGTTCGCCGGAATGAGCCCCGGAATGGACGGCGAGCCGCCTGACCTGGCCGGGCTGCTGGGTGACGGCGCCGGGACGATGGTGCTGACGCAGGCGGCTACCCCGACCGAGGCCAGGCTGATCCGCCAGCGGATCGACGCGTCCGGCCGGACCGAACAGGCTGCGATCGACCTCGGCCCACCGGGTCCTCCCGGCACGCCGCTGCCGTCCTCAGTGCTGGGCGCCGACGAGCTGCGGCTGGTCCCGGTGCGGATCGCGTGGCTGCCGGACGAGAATGCGGGACGGGCGGCCCGGCTGACCGATCTGATGCCGGGGCACGACCCGTACCGGCCCAGCGAGCGGCAGCAGCGGCGCATCCTGGCCCGGCAGCCGGACCGGGCCCGGTTGCTGGTCGGCGAGCCGGCCACCGTAGCTGAGCTGCGGCGGCGCTGGGACTCCGACCGCGGCGGGGAACTGGACGCCGGCGGGTTCGGCTCGTATGTGGCGCGGCGGGCGACGCTGGCGCTTGACCGGGCCGAGTACCGGCTGCGCGGGCCCCGGTTCAAGACGCCGAGCCTGGTCAAGGAGGAGATCTTGTCCTCCGGGCGGTTCCGGGCCGGGCTGCGCGCGGTCCGGCGCGAGCCGGACGCGGCTCCGCCGACGCTGGCCGAGGCGGGCGAGATCCTGGATGAGCTGGCCGCGGGCTGGAGCCGCCGAGTCATCGACATCGTGCCCGCCATCGGGCGCCTGATCTTCTCCCGGGGCTTTGACCCGCAGATCGACTACGATCCCGCCCAGGTCGAGCGGCTGCGCGCGGCCATGGCCCAGCACCCGGGCATCCTGCTCTGGTCGCACCGGTCCAACCTGGACAACCTGGTGCTGACCGCGGCCATCGGCGAGCAGGGGCTGCCGCCCGCGCACGTGTTCGCCGGGATCAACATGGCGTTCGGGCCGATGGGCACGCTGCTGCGCCGGGCCGGGGTGATCTTCATCCGGCGTTCGGTCGGCGACGACGCGCTGTACAAGTACGTGCTCCGCGAGTACGTCGGGTACGTGCTCGAGAAACGGTTCAACCTGTCCTGGTCGATCGAGGGGACCCGCTCGCGGACCGGCAAGATGCTGCCGCCGCGGCTTGGGCTGCTGTCCTATGCGGCGGACGCCTACCTGCAGGGGCGGGTGGACGACATCGCGCTGCTGCCGGTGTCGATCACCTTCGATCAGCTGAACGAGATCGCCGAGTATGCCGAGTACGCGCGGGGCGGGGCGAAGAAGCCGGAAGGGTTCGGCTGGCTGTACGGCTTTATCAAGGCGCAGGGCGCCCGGCACTACGGCAAGGTCTACGTGCGGTTCGGTGAACCGGTGTCGCTGGCGTCGTTCCTCGGGCCGTTCCGCGGCGCGGCCACGGGCGCAGCTGGTCCCGGGGTGGCCTCGGACGCTGCGGGCGTGCGGCTGGCGCTGCAGAAGACCGCGTTCGAGGTGGCGTGGCGGATCAACCAGGGCATGCCGGTCACGGCCACGGCGCTGGTCACCACCGTCCTGCTGGCCATGCACGGAGCCGCGCTGACGTTCGGCCAGATCCGGCTGGGGCTGGCCGATGCGCTGGAATACCTGGAGAGCCGGTCGGTGCCCCGGACGGCCAGCGTCCTCACGCTGGGCGGCGCGACCGCGGCGCGGGCCACGCTCGACGCACTGGTGCGCGGCGGCCTGGTGACCTGCGTCGAGGACGGGCGCGAGCCGGTCTGGCTGATCGGACCCGACCATCAGCTGGCGGCGACCTTCTACCGGAACTCGCTGATCCACTTCCTGCTCGACACGGCGTTGTGTGAGGTGGCGGTGCTCCGGGCCCGGGATGCCTGGGATGACCCGGGTCCGGACCCGGGTCCGGACCCGGTGGAGGCGTTCTGGGCGGAGATCGCCCGGCTGCGGGACCTGCTCAAGTTCGAGTTCTACTTCGCCGAGCGTGACGAGCACCGCCGTCAGGTGGCCACGGAAATGGCCCGGCACGATCCCGGCTGGGAGACACGGCTGCGGGCGGGGCCCGAGGCAGCGGACGCGCTGCTGGCGCAGATGCAGCCCTTGACGTCACACGTCATGGTGCGGCCCTTCCTCGACGCCTACCGGATCGTGGCGGACGTACTGACCAGCGAGGATCTGCCTACCGACGCCGAGCAGATCAAGCAGCGGGCGCTCGGGCTCGGGCAGCAGTACGTGGCCCAACGGCGGCTGCGCAGCTCGGAATCGGTGTCGGTGCTGCTGTTCGGCACCGGGCTGCAGCTGGCGCAGAACCTGGGCTTGCTCGAGCCCGGCCCGGACCCGGCGGATCTGCGGCGCCGGCGCGAAGCGTTCCTGGCCGAACTGCGTGACCTGGTGCGAAGGCTGGGTCAGATCGAGGACCTGGCTATCCGGCGCTACGTCCGGGACGCGATCATCACGACGCCAGCCGACTGACCGTCCTTCTTCCGCCAGGCGGAAGTTATCGTGGTGGATCCGGGCATCGTGGTGAATTAGGTACACCAGAGTGCACCCGATTCACCACCAAAACCCTTTTCACCACGGTGTTGTTGCTGGTGGGGCTGGGGTGGTGGCTGGAGGGTCAGTCGAGGTCTTCTACGAAGGCGCGGAGCTGGCGGAGGTTCCGGCATTCGCGGACGGAGTCGCAGAATGGCTGGTAGCGGGCGATCACCGAGTCGCCGCTGTTCCACACGTTCTTTGCCTCTGGGTTCAGCCAGAACACGTGCCCGGCCCGCTGGCTGACGGCCTTGAGGGCGCCTTCGCAGGGGTCGTGGTAGTTCGTGCGGGCGTCGCCGAGCACGATCACGGTGGTGCGCCTGCGCACTTCCGCGCCCCACGCGTCCCAGAACGTGGTCAGCGCGTGCCCGTAGTCCGAGCGGCCGTCCAGCCAGACGCCGCTGCCCGCGGCATTGAGCTGGCGGGAGACCTCCAGCACGTCGGGGGCCCGCTGCAGCACGTCGGTCACCTCGTCCATGCCATCCACGAAGACAAAGCTGCGGACCCGGGAGAACTGCGATCGCATCGCGTACATCAGCTGCAAGGTGAACCCCGCGAACGTGGCCACCGAGCCGGAGATGTCGGCCAGCACGAACAGCTCGGGTTTGGCCGGGTGCGGCTTGCGGAACGCGGGGCGCACCGGCACTCCCCCGGTGCTCAGCGACCGGCGCACGGTCCGCCTGAAGTCCAGCGTGCCGCGTCGCCGCTGGCGGCGCCGGGCCGACAGGCGGCCTCCCAGCCTGCGGGTGAGCGGATCCAGCACGGCCCGCATGTCGGCGATCTGCTCCCGGGAGGAGCTCAGGAAGTCGGTGTCCTCAGGCAGCGGACGGCGCAGGGTGCGGGCCACCGCCGCGGCCCCGCGGTCCTCGACCAGCAGCTGGCGGACCTGGGACTCGACCAGCTGGCGGAACCGCGCCATCTGGGCCTCCATGCGCTCCAGTTCCAGCCGCCGCAGCAGCGGGTCGGTGTCCTGGTCGATCGCCTCGGCCAGCTCCGCCATCAGCCGGTCCGGCTCGGCCGCCCGCATGGTGCGGAACACGTAGTAGGTACCAGCCACCGGCCGTCCGGACTCGAACCCGGAGTGCCGGTCCACGAGCACGCTCGCGATGGCCCGCATGAGGACCTCGTTGGCCTCACGCAGGGCCGTCAGCAGCAGGTCGGATAGCCCCGCGTCGTCCATGGCCCCCAGGACACCGCCTGCGCCGCCACCGCCGAACCCGCCCGAGCCAGCACCCTGGCCCGATGCACCTCCCGATCCGGCCGCACCCTGCCCGTCACCGCCTTGGCCCGCGGCCCCAGACAGAGCGGGCTGACCAGGCTCGGCGGCGAAGTAGACGTCGAAGACGGTGTCGAAGGCCAGCTCATGATCATGGTTCTTGACTAGCACCGAGCGCAGCGCCGCCTTCACCGTGTCCCGGTCATCGACCGGCAGGTACCGCAGGCTCTGCACCGCATCGACCCGTTCCGCCAGCGAGACCGGGACGCCGAGCTCACGCAGTTCGGTGATCATTCCTTCGATGGCGGCGAGCATGGCCCACCCTTCCGGGAGGTTAACGAGGGTGCTACCAGCATTATCGGACGGGCCGTCGGGTCCCCGGCGCGCCGGGCCTACAGTTGATATGTCGGCAGGAGGTGCGCGCAGCGGGAGCCAGCATGGTGGATACGCAGGAGATAGCGAGCCGGCTCGGCGGCGTGGGCTATCTCGCGGATGAGCACATCTGCACCGTGCTGTGGCTGGCTCGTCAGCTCGACAAGCCAGTCCTGGTCGAAGGGCCGGCCGGCACCGGCAAGACCGAGCTGGCCGTCGCCCTGGCGAAGGCAACGGCCAGCAGGCTGATCCGGCTGCAGTGCTACGAGGGCCTCGACGAGACCAAGGCGCTGTATGAGTGGAACCACTCCAAGCAGCTGCTGCGCATCCTCGCCGATCAGGTGAGCTCGGGCGCACGTACGGGCCAGCGGACGGCAGGGTGGACGGAGACGGGCATCTTCACCGAGGAGTTCTTGCTGACCCGGCCGCTGCTGGACGCCATCAGGTCCGCCGAGCCAGTCGGTGCTGCTGATCGACGAGGTCGACCGGCTGGACGTCGAGGCCGAGGCCCTGCTGCTCGAGGTGCTCTCGGATTACCAGGTGTCGGTGCCCGAGTTCGGCACGGTGACCAGCACCCGGATCCCGCTGGTGTTCCTGACGTCGAACCGCTCGCGGGACCTGACCGAGGCGCTGCGCCGCCGGTGCCTGTACCTCTACCTGGACTACCCGCCGGCCGAGCGGGAGCGCGAGATCATCCGGATGAGGGTCCCTGGCGTTTCCGGGCACCTGGCCGCGCAGATCGCCGCGTTCACCGGATCGCTGCGCCGGCTGGACCTGCGGCAGCCCCCGTCGGTGCCGCGCGCCCTGGAGTGGGCCCGGACCCTGCTGGCGCTCGGCGTGCGGGATCTCGACGCTGGGCTGGCGGCCGAGTCATTGCCGGAACTGCTGAGCTACCGGGCCGACCTGGAACGGGCCGCCGCCGAGCTCGCGGCGGGGGAACTTCCCGGCGGCTGAGCAGCAGCGGCCCGCTAGCAGCCTCCGCTGGCCCTCTCCTATCTTCAGCTCTTAGTTTTCCAGGAAGCCCAGTACCGCCTGCATGGAGCGGACGTCGCCTGGGGTGCCGAAGTGATCGACACCTCGCAACGTGACCAGGCGCGCATCGGGCATCGCCGCGACCAGCCCGTCAGCGGGTCCGGCCGGATCGCCGTCACCGAGCACGACGATCACGGGACAGGCGATCCCGGCCACGTCGGCGGCGGCCAGCGGGCTTTGCGGCCTGCGCAAGAAGGCCACCAGCGCCTCCCGGTCGTTGCCCAGGCCATCGGCGAGACGGCGGAACACCACGCCCGTTCGGTTCTGCGGATCTGTTGTGCCTTCGAGCGCCGCCACAATCGGCTCCGGATCGGCCTGGCCGAACACGCCGTCACCGACGCCGAGCAGGGCCAGGCGCCGGAACCGCCCGGGTTGTGCGGCGGCCAGCCGCAGCAGGACGTGCGCGCCGGCGGAAAACCCGATGGCGTCGACGAGGTCATAGCCGGCGATCGCCCCGGCTACGTGGTCCTCCACGCAGGGATAGCCCACCGGTGATGCCGGCCGCGGCGCCCGGCCGTGGCCGGGCAGGTCGACAGCGATCGTCTCCCGGCCGGCGTCGGCCAGCAGGTCGAGCCAGCCCGGCCCGCGCCAGTTGTGGTCGGCGGAGGAGGCAAATCCGTGCACGAGCAGCACCGGGCACTGCGGCGGCGGACCCGCCTCAGCAGGCATGAGCGGCCGGTCGCGCGGTTGCCCACAGCTCCTCAGCGGGACTTGCGGAGCTCGGTGGTGGCCCGCTCGATGTCGGACTGGTGCTTCAGCAGCACGTGCAGGGTGCTGATGACCAGGTCGGTGCTGACCTCCTGCGCACCGAGCAGGACCAGTGTGCGGGCCCAGTCGATGGTCTCCGACACCGACGGCCGCTTCTTCAGGTCGAGCTGCCGGAGCGATCGCAGCACGCCGGCGACCTGGCCGGCCAGGTCGCTGCCGATCCCGGGGACCCGGCTGAGCACGATCTGCTGCTCCCGTTCGGGCGAGGGATAGTCGATGAACAGGTACAGGCATCGCCGTTTGAGGGCCTCGGACAGCTCGCGTGAGTTGTTCGAAGTGAGGAACACCAGCGGTGTCTGGGCGCTGGTGATCGTGCCGAGCTCGGGCACCGAAACCTGGTAGTCCGAGAGCACCTCCAGCAGCAGGGCCTCGGTTTCGACGTCGAGGCGATCCACTTCGTCGATCAGCAGGACGACCGGATCGGGTGAGCGGATGGCAGCCAGCAGCGGCCGGGCGAGCAGGAACTCCTCGCCGAAGATGTCGGCTTGCAGTTCGGACCAGTCCGCGCGGTCATGCCCGGCCCGTTCGGCCTGGATGCGCAGCAACTGCTTGGAGTAGTTCCATTCGTAGAGGGCCTTGGCCTCGTCCAGCCCCTCGTAGCATTGCAGCCGGATCAGCCGCATGCCCGTCATCGCGGCCACGCTCTTGGCCAGCTCGGTCTTGCCCGTTCCGGCCGGGCCCTCCACGAGCACCGGCTTGCCGAGGCGGTCGCCCAGGAACACCACCGAGCTGATGCGCTCGTCCGGCAGGTATCCCGCCGTCCTGAGCTCGCTCCCGACCGAGTCCGGCGAGTCGAATCGGTGGTCCTGGCCCGCGGCTTGGCCCGCATCGGGTCGGCGGCTCACTCCTGCCCTGCCTTTCTGCCCGGTGCATCAAGCCCGCGCGAGGCTAGCGCTACAAGATCAGATTACAGAGGCCGGTCGCGCGCCTTCGACGTGGTCGCCTTCGCCGGGGCGGGGCCGACGGCGGTGGTTCAGTGTCTGGGCACCCAGGGGCCGACGCCGCCGATGCGCTCGACGGAGTACCGCACGATGTAGCCCGGACCCTTCGGCGCCGGGAACTCGGCGTCCGGGGCCAGGTAGATCTTGGTCAGGCGGTTGAGCAGGTCCCAGGCGCCGTCGTCGCTGGGCTCGATCGTGGCCCGCGCGTGCAGCACGGCGTAGTGGTTCAGGAAGACACCAGGCACCCGCGGCGCGTCGAAGGACAGCACCACCCGCGGGTCACGGTCGATGTTGCGGAGCTTCGCGTACCAGGACATGTGGCCGCTGACGAGATCGTCTCCATCCAGGCCGACCCAGATGACGGTTACCTGCGGGCTCCCGTCGGCGTTGATGGTGCTCAAGTGGGCCATGGGACCGGACTTGATCAAGTCGGCGAGTTCGGCCGGGAGCGTGGTCACGTGCTGGTTCCTTCTGTCACGCGCTCACCGTACCGGGACGGGGCGCAGGCGGCGTCTGGGGGGTGTGGGGCGGGAGATACGGATCGTAGGGGCGGCGGAGGGGTCCGCAGCGCTATGAAATGCCGGATTCATAGCGATGGCAGGCGATGAAAACCCGTTTTCAGTAGGTTCGCATAGATCCGGCGGGGCGGGCGCGGCGGGGAGAGCGGGGTACTGCGGGCGGGGCGGGGGCGGCCGGGCGGTAGGCGGGCGGGCGGGGCGGTTAGGCGGGCGAGCGGGGCGGTCAGGCGGGCGAGCGGGGGCGGGCGCGGCGGCGAGAGCGGGGGGCTGGTTTGGCGGCCAGGGTGTCGGCGTAGATCTGGTCGATGGCGGCGGTGTCTTCGGGGCGCAGATTGAACATGGTGAAGTGGCCCCAGACGGTGCCGGTCTCGACGAACTTGGCGTTGGGGATCTGGTCGGCGTCGGTCTTGATGTCTTCGGGCGGGAAGAACAGGTCGCCGGTGAAGGCGACCAGGGTGGTGGCGGCGGTGATCCGGCCCAGGGCGGCCTCCATGTCGCCGCCCGCGTTGCCGGACACGTCAGCCGAACGCCATTTGGCGGCCTGGCAGAGCAGGTTGTTCGGGTCCATGGGCAGGAAGTAGGCCTGCAGGAAACCCTGGACGAAGCCGTCGCGCGAGGTGAAGCCCAGCTCGCGCCAGACTTCGTCCCGGTACATGGCAGCGGTGGGGCCCATCAGTGCGAAAGCCTGGGCATGCCGCCGCAGGCCGAGCTGGACGTCGGCGGAGCGCTCGTAGAACCCGCCGCGGAAGGCGGGGTCGCTGCGCAGCGCTTCGGTGTGCAGGTCGCAGAACACCATGCAGTGGTCTGGGTTCCGGGCGGTGGCGGCGAACGGCACCGCCCGCTGCACCGCGTCCGGGTAGCGGACAGCCCATTCCAGGGTCTGCTGGCCACCCATGGACCAGCCGCTGACCAGCGCGAGCGAAGAGATGCCGAAGTGTTCGGTCACCAGCTGGTGCTGGGCCCGGACGTCGTCGGAGATGGCTACCGGGGGAAACGCGCCGCGGTCAAACGGCGGCGCCGTATTGCTGGGCGAAGAGGAGAAACCATCACCGAACTGCGCCGGGATGATGAAGAAATACCGGTCCGGATCCAGCGGGCGCTCAGCGCCGACGAAGGAGGGCATGAACGCGGCCGTACCCGAGTACATGTGCGGCAGCAGGACCGCGTTGTCCTTCGCGTCGTTAAGCGTGCCCATGGTCTTGTAGGCCAGCCGGGCCTCCGGCAGAACGAAGCCGCTGGCCAGCTCGAAGTTGGGTAGCTCCAGATACTCGTGTGGCCCGTGTACTACCTCGGTGTAGTAACCGTCCTCTGACATTTCGCTCATCCCTCCTACGGCACACCGTCATCATGAGCCGCTGAGGCGCGTGTGCCTAGGGGGTGCGGGGCACGAGAAGCAGTTTTCAGGTGGTGGCACGACTCAAGGTCGCGGTGGGCCCGGGATATAGAATGGACCAGCAAGTCCAGAGAGTGGCTGGGAGGTGGGAGAGCAGTGGGAACCAAGGCGGCAATGCTGACCACTAAAGGAGCGGCAACGCGGCAGCGGATCGTGGACGGCGCGGCCGCCGAGATCCGCGACCACGGGGTAGCCGGGACCACGCTGGACGACGTGCTGGTCCGCACCGCGACCAGCAAAGGGCAGCTCTTCCACTACTTCCCCGGCGGCCGTGAGGAGCTGCTGCTGGCCGTGGCCGACTACGAGGCCGGACGGGTGCTGGATGACCAGCAGCCGTACCTGGGCCAGCTGACCTCCTGGCCAGCCTGGCAGAACTGGCGCGACGCCGTGGTGCGGCGCTATCGCCACCAGGGGGTGCACTGCCCGCTCGGCACCCTGATCACCGAGCTGGGGCGGCACTCCCCCGCCGCCCGGGCCGTGACCGAGCGGCTCATCGCCCAGTGGCAGGCGGCGGTCCAGGCCGCATCACCGCCATGCAGCGCTCCGGCCAGATCGCACCGGGGGTGGACGCGGCCCGCACCGCGGCGGCGATCATCGCGGCGATCCAGGGCGGGGTCACCATCTTGATGGCCACCGGGAGCAGCATGCACCTGGAGGCGGGGCTGGACACCGCGCTGCTGTTCCTCCGCGAGGGCACGGGGTTACGCGGGGGCGTGATGGCGGCCCGTTCGGCTTAATAACCTTCAGGCGGCCCGGCGCGCTCCGATCCACCCGTAGCGCATCTTGCCCGCCAGCTCCACCACTAGCACAGCCCGCTCGCCCGGCACGGCGTCCGAACCGATCTCCAGGTCCGTGTAGCGCGTGACTAGTTCGTTCGTGGTCACGGCCATGCCCGGGCCAGTGAGCACCAGCAGCGAGCCGCCCCGCATGTTCATGTCGATCCGCAGCACAGGGTGGGTGATGATCGCTTCGGTCAGATCGAGCGTGACATCACACCAGGACGGGCGAAGCTCCAGCCGCTCCGGCAGGACCCAGCGGCCACTCCGCTGGACCGAGCCGTAGTGCTGGTCGATGCGGAACACGTCCGGGGACGGTTCCGGCGGGGCGGAGGCCACCGTCGGCCAGGCCTGGTCGGGCAGACCGGCGGGCAGGTCCGCGGTCAGCGCGGCCAGCTCGCCCAGCGTGCGTGCGGCCAGGGCGGCCCCCATCCGCTCGTCGAGCTCGTCGGGGGTCAGCCGGCCCTCGGCAGCCGCCTCGCGCAGGACATCCAGGACCCGGTCCCGGTCCGCGTCCGAGGCCCGCATCCCGGAAGGTTCGCTGGCGGACATGTCTCCACGATGCCACATCACACCGATGAACGGGGACGGGCGGCGGCCTGGCCGGGGTATGCGGCTAAATTGGCCCCATGGGTGTGCTCCTGCTGGTCCGGCACGGTCAGGCCTCGCTCGGCGCGGCCGAGTACGACCAGCTTTCCGAGCTCGGCCTGCGGCAGGCCCGGATCCTGGGCGACCGGCTGGCCGGCATCGACCTGACCGTGGACCGGGTGGTGTGCGGGACACTGGCCCGGCAGCGCGACACCGCCAGGCCGGTGCTGGCCGCAATCGGATGGCCGGAGTCCAAGCTGGCGACCGATGGCCGGCTCGACGAGTACGACCACGTCGGGGTCATGGCCCAGCACACCCCGGACGTCACCTTCGCCGGCGCCGCGGCGAACGGCGAGTCCGGCCGGCGGCTGCAGTCCGCGCTGGAGGACGCGATCAGCCGGTGGATGTCCGGCGGGAACGGTTACGCCGAGAGCCACGACGCGTTCGTCAGCCGGGCGGTGGGCGCGGTCGGCGACCTGATCGCCGCGCCGGGCGGCACGATCGCGGTGACCTCGGGCGGGGTCATCGCCGCGGCGTGCGTCCAGGCGCTCGGGCTGCCGGTCGAGCGGTGGCCGGCGCTGGCGCGGCTGGTCGTAAACTCCAGCATCACCAAGATCATCAGCGGGACGTCCGGGACGCACCTGGTGACGTTCAACGACCACGCGCATCTGGAGGGCGACCGGGCGCTGATCACCTACCGCTGAGGGGCGCCTTCGCGGGGTACCCCTGCCTGTGCTGCGCTTAGCGGGCGGCGCCGCTCTCGATCAGGCCGGCCACGTCGTCCAGGTCCCCACTCGGCGAGCGCCTCGGCGGTGTGCTCGCCAGGCGCGGGCGCGGGGTCGGACAGCTCGCCGGGGGTGCGGGAAAACCTCAATGACAGAACGGGCTCCGCGCACGCCTCGCTGCCCTCGAAGATCGTGGTCCACTGGTCCCGGGTACGTTCGGCGAACGTGGCCGTGAACAGGCCCGCAGCTTGGGCCAGCAGCTTGGGCCAGTTGCCTGGGTCGCCGCGGTCGGGGGGATCGGCCAGGCCGAGACCTTCGATGAGCGCGGCGTAGAAGCGCGGCTCCAGGGCGCCGACGGCCATCCGGCTCATGGTCGGTCCCGGCGATTGACCAGCCGGGGTGCCGGGCGGGAGTATGAGCTGGCCCGGACAGGGGAACGTGCGCCGTGAGTGCGTACGCGACAGCGGACGGCGGGAGGCAATGGCCAGGTGGAGATCGAGGGAGAGACCGCCTCAGTGCTAGCCGGATCGGTGCCAGCCAGCCCGGCGCCAGCCGGATCGGTGTCGCTGAAGCAGCTCCTCGACCTGGAGAAGATCGAGGTCTGGACCTACCGCGGCTTTTCCTCCCACGCCGGGTCGACCCGGGTCTTCGGCGGCCAGGTGGCCGGCCAGGCGCTGGTCGCGGCGGGCCGGACGGTCCCCGGCGACCGCCGGGTCCACTCGCTGCACGCGTACTTCCTGCGGCCCGGGGATACCGGCGCACCGTTGCTCTACACGGTCGAACCGGTTCGTGACGGCGGCTCGTTCACCACCAGGCGGGTGCTGGCCATCCAGAACGGTGAGGTGGTCTTCAGCCTGTCCGCGTCGTTCCAGGCCGCCGAGGAAGGCATCGCTCACCAGGCACCCGCGCTGACGGGACCCGGCCCAGAGGAATCGCCGGACGTCGAGACAGTAATCGCGCACGCCGATCCGGGCACCCAGGCGTGGTACGCCAATTTCCGGCTGCGGGTCCCGCTCGAGGTCCGGCTGCCCGAAGGACTCGGCCGGATCGCGACCGTGCGGGGTGAGACGAGGCCGCCGCGGCAGCGCATCTGGGTCCGTTCAGGTGAGCGGCTGCCGGACGATCCGCTGATCCACGCGTGCGCGGTGACTTACGTCTCCGATCTGTTCTTGCTGTCCGCGGCCCTGCTGCCGCACGGCATCGTAGTCGGGGATCCGGAGGTCAACACGGCCAGCCTCGATCACGCGGTCTGGTTCCACGCGCCGTTCCGGGCCGATGAGTGGCTGTTCTACGACCAGGAGAGCAGCTGGGCGGGCAGCGGCCGGGCGATGTGCCATGGCATGCTGTTCGACCAGTCCGGCGTCCTGGTCGCCTCGGTGATGCAGGAAGGACTGATCCGGTCACAGAGAGCCTGGCCCCGGGAGGCGCAGTGACTGGGCCGGAGCGCGAGCGGGATTCCGGTAGTACGCGGGATGGCGGCGGTACGCAGAATGGTGGCCGGGCGCGGGATGGGGGCGGTACGCGGGATGGGGGCGGTACGCGGGATTTGCGGGATGAGACCGAGGCGGAGCGGGACGACCGCAATCTGGCCGAACTGCTCCAGGAGCTGCGGGTAGCCGGGCTGGGGGTCCAGGTACTGTTCGGGTTCCTGCTCTCGCTGCCGTTCACGAACAGGTTCACCAGCCTGAGCGCCAGCCAGCGCCACCTGTACCTGGCCACCCTGGTGCTGTCCGCGGTGGCCACCGCGCTGCTGCTCGGGCCGGTCGCCTACCACCGGCTGGTGTTCCGCCGCGGCCGCAAGGAACGCCTGGTCCGGGCGGCTAACGTGATGGCGATCCTTGGCCTGGCCACGGTGGGCCTGGCGGTGTCGGTCGCGGTCCTGCTGGTGACCGGTTACGTGGCCAGCGGACTGACCGCGGGGCTGATCACCGGGCTCGTGGTCCTGATGTTCGCCGGGCTGTGGTTCGTGTTCCCGTTCGCCCGTCGCTAGCCGGGCTCACGCTCGTGCCCGGCCTGCCGCTGCCTGGTCAGCCCGCTGTAAGCGTCCATCGCGGAGATCTCCCCGGACACCACCCGGTATATCTCTTCACACACGGGCATCTCCACGCCATAGCGCCCAGCCAGCTCGTGCACGGTAAACGCGGTGCCCACACCCTCGGCCACGGTATGAGTCTCCGCCAGGATCTCCTCCAGTGTCCGGCCCGCACCGAGCTGCTCGCCGAGCGTCCGGTTCCGGCTCAGCGGGCTCATGCAGGTGGCGATCAGGTCCCCCATGCCGGCCAGGCCCGCGAAGGTCGCGGCCTCACCACCCATTGCCACCCCTAGCCGGGTCACTTCGGCCAGGCCACGGCAGATGACCGCGGCGCGGGTGTTGTCACCCACGCCGAGCCCTTCGGCGATACCCGTGGCGATCGCGATCACGTTCTTCAGCGCCCCGCCGAGCTCGCAGCCGATCACGTCATGGTTGGTGTAGATCCGGAACATGCCTCGCTGCATAACGGCCTGCAGCGCATTGGCCACGGCCAGGTCCTCGGTGGCGATGACGCTGGCCGCGGCGCGGCCGCCCATGATCTCCTTGGCCAGGTTGGGACCAGTCAGGGCGGCGCCCGGATGACCGGGCAGTTCGTCCTGGATGAGCTGGGTCATCCGCAGCAGCGTCCCGCGCTCGAAGCCTTTGGACAGGCTGACCACGGGGATCCACGGCCGCAGGTAAGGACGGACGTCAGCCAGGATGGCCCGGAACCCGTGGGTGGGCACGCCGACCACGAGCAAGTCGGCGTCGTGGACCGCCTTCTCCAGGTCGGCCGTGGCCTTGAGCGCCGTCGGCAGGGCGAAGCCGGGCAGATAGCGTGAGTTGGCATCGCGCTCGTAGATCTCCCGGGCGAGTTCGGCGTCGCGGGCCCAGATGGTGCAGTCGTGCTTGCCTGCCAGCAAAGAGGCCACCGTGGTGCCCCACGACCCGGCTCCGAGCACCGCGATCCGCATGTCCGCTCACTCCCCTGTCACTAGCGCCTGATCAATGATCCGGCGCGAAGCGGTTCATGACCAGCCCGGTTCGCAGATTGCCGCGGACGCGTTGCGGGTGCGGGAGCAGGATCGTGATGCAGCCGGGCTCGCAGAGGGGCTCGGATGGCGGATTGCAGGGCGGAGCGTACATAAAAACTGCGCGGCTGGTCGTTTCGGCCTGCCGCGCAGTCGCGACTGGCCTGCTAGCTGTCTAGCGAAGCTTTCGAGCTTGCCAGGCAGGGCTGGGCCAGTGCGTATGCTTACTATAGTACGCAAATGATTGATCGGTCAAGCATTTCGCGTTACATATCAAGCACAGACTGTGTCTGGGGTGAGGCTTAGGGTTTCCTGCGGCGTCTGTGGTGGGGCTTGGGATTCCCGGCGGCGTCTGTGGTGGGGCCTGGGATTCCCGGCGGCGTCTGCGGTGGGGCCTGGGATTCCCGGCGGCGTCTGCGGTGGGGCTTGGGATTCCCGGCGGCGTCTGCGGTGGGGCTTTCCGCTTCCTTGCAGTGGCGGTGACGTTATTGCGTGGATTTACCGGTCGCTTTGTGGGGGGTAAGTGCACACGATCGGGGCGATTGCATGATCGCGAAGGCTTGTGGGTCATTTTCGGGGGTAAAAGCCTTCGCGATCATTTAAAGGCGGGATCCCCGGAGGGGTTCCGGGATCCCGCCGTGACTGGGGTCCGGCGAACATGATGACTCAGTACTCGACGGACTCGATGACGTTGTGCAGTTCGGCGGCGCGGCGCCAGGCCGCGACCATCCGGCGTTCCGCTTTGCGCTCGAGGCGCTGGGCACGGCGGACGGTTTGCACCTTGCGCCCGCAGCGCAGGTGCTCCGCCAGTTCGAGGTTGCTGCGCGTTCGGTCCCGCGCGAGCTGTTCGATTTGCATTGCTGACCACTCCGATGTGTGCATTGTGTGCTTTCCAGGCCGCGCGGCCCCCGTATGGCCGCGCGGCCACGATCTGATGAATGGTGTGGTCGGCTTACGCCGCCACCTCGGTCTTGCGTGGACGCCCCCGTGGGCGCTTGCGCGGTACGATCGCGCCGCGCAGCAGGAGCTCGCCGCCCCAGACGCCCCATGGCTCACTGCGCTCGAGCGCACCGCTCAGGCAGGCCAGCCTGGCCTTACAGCCCCGGCACATGGCCTTGGCGGTCTCCACGTCCTCCGGAGATTCCGCGAAGAACAGCTCCGGGTCTTCCGTGCATGGAAGATCCAGGCCGACCGTAGGCGTGCTAGCCGACTCGGCCAGCATGAACTCGCCGACCGGAGGCTGAACCTGGTCGATTACCTGCCTGACGTCTGGCTCCTGCCGCGCCGTGACGGAAGCGGGCGCCTCAAACCCCGTTGCGCTCGTCTGCCCGACGGTGGCATCGCGCCAATGCATCGGTGCCATCCCCTCTCGCTTGCCGGTCCTAGTTGTCGTCACGCGATTTCTCGCCGTCCGAGGGACCTAGGCCCTTTACATAGCTAGGGCCACGGACCCAGTTCTCGGGTCCGTGGCCTTAAGGGGTGCTGGCCGGTCTGTTTAGACCGGTTCCCTATAGGGTGGTGGACCCGATGCGCCCTCGCCGGTGGCGGCGAAAACGCCGGTCATGTAGTTGTGGATATTCGTCTGGCCAACAAGAGCCGGAACGACGTCCAGCCCGATCGGCGGGGTAACGGACGCGACCTTGCCCCGGACGCGCGGAACGGCGTGGGGGGCAACGGCGCTCGGGCCGGCAGCGGGCACAGTGGTGCCCGGGAAGCCGAGCTCGGGGGTGGCAAGGTAGCCGGAACGCAGGCCGAAGGCAGCCAGCGGCGAAGACCACGCCGGCTCAGGCAGAGCATTCATGTTGAAAATCGTCATCTTCGGCCACCTCCCTCCGGGAGCGTTCGACATCTAGCCCAAAGACATGTAAGGAAGCGTAAGTGTTGCCCCCTATAGGGGGCAACACTTTTTTGACCTGCGATTTTGTGATCTTGTTGGGGCGCAGGTCAGACGCGCGGGGCGCTGCGGTATAAGCGCTGGCGGCCCGGGGCAGCGCCGGCCGGTGGATCAGCGCTGGCCGGTATATGGCGCGATCAGCGCTGGCCGGTCCGGATCAGGCCCTCCTGCATGACCGACACCACCAGGTCGCCATCCGCGGTGAACACCTGGCCGCGGGCCAGCCCGCGGCCGCCGTAAGCCACCGGCGATTCCTGCACGTAGAGCAGCCAGTGGTCGGCCCGGAACGAGCGGTGGAACCACATCGCGTGGTCCAGGCTCGCCCCCATGGTGCGGCCATCGGCCCAGTACAGCCCGTGCCCGGTCAGCACCGAGTCGAGCAGGGTCAGGTCCGAGGCGTAGGTCATCAGGCACACGTGCAGCAGGGGGTCGTCCGGAAGCTCACCCTCGACCCGGAGCCAGATCATGTTCTGGGTGGTGCGCAGCGCGGGATTCGCGGGCCGCCTCGATTGACATCGGGCCGATCGAGCGCAGGTCGATGGGAAGGCGGGAGCGGGCCGTGGCGTCTCCCAGAGTCCGGCGCAATCGGTCCTCGGTGCGCTCGACCTGCTCCGGCGGCGGCGCCTGCGGCATCGGGTCAGCGTGCTCGGGACCGGGCTCGGCACGGTGGAACGACGCCGACAGGGTGAAGATGGTCTTGCCGTGCTGGATGGCCGAGACCCGGCGGGTAGTGAAGGACCGCCCGTCGCGGACGCGGTCCACGGTGTAGACGATGGGCACGGCGGGATCGCCGGGCCGGATGAAGTAGGCGTGCAGCGAGTGCACCGGCCGGTCGGCCGGCACGGTCCGGCCCGCGGCGACCAGTGCCTGCCCGGCCACCTGGCCGCCGAACACGCGCTGGGCGGTCTCGTCTGGACTGCGGCCACGGAAGATGTTCACCTCGATCTGCTCCAGATCGAGCAGATCGAGCAGCCCTTCGAGCGCCTTGTCCATGGGGCTCATACTCTCATCGGCCCGGTGTTTTAGTGCCCGGTGTTTTAGCGCCCGGTGTTTTAGAGCCCAGGCGGATGCCATCCAGGAAACGCGACCGCTGCCGCCCTCGGGCCTGCGAGGCGGCCCGGGTGCGGCCGCCGGGCGTCCGGCTCGGGCACCAGGACAGGTACAGGTGCTCGCGGGCGCGGGTCACCGCCACATACAGCAGCCGCCTTTCCTCCTCGACGGCCTCCGGCGTCTTGGCGTGCACGATCGGCATCATGCCCTCGTGCAGGGCGGGCAGCAGCACCGCGTCCCATTCCAGGCCCTTGGCCGCGTGGATGGATGCCAGCGTCACCCCGTCCACGGCCGGGGCATGGCCGAGCTCGGCCCGCTGGGTCAGTTCGGCGGAGAACTCGCCTAGCGTCGCCTCCGGGCGCTCGGCATACATATCGTCGGCCAGCTGGGCGATGGCGGCCAGTGATTCCCAGCGCTCGCGGGCCGCCGCGCCGCCGCCGGGCGGGGCGGGGGTCAGGCCGATCCCGGCCAGCACGTGCCGGACCGACGCCGTCAGCGGGTCGCCGGCCTCAGCCCCGTCGCGGCCCGCCCGCTCCCCGACGGCAGCGGCGCGCAGCAGCACCAGGGCCTGGCGGACGACGGGCCGCTCGTAGAACCGCTCGGCACCGCGCAGCACGAACGGCACCTTGGCCGCGGCCAGCGCCTGTTCGAACCGTTCGGTGTCGGCGTTGACCCGGACCAGCACGGCGATCTCCTTGGCCGTGACGCCGCGGGCCAGCAGGGCCTGGATCTGCACGGCCACGCCCTCGGCCTCCTCGGTGTCGTCACCGAACTCGGTGAGCACCGGCGGCGGTCCCGGCGGCCGCTGCGCGACCAGCGTCCCTCCCTCGGGACGCCGGCCTGGGCGATCTGGTTGGCCAGCGCCACCACCTGGGGGGTGGACCGGTAGTCGCGCACCAGCCGGACCACGGTCGCGTCGGGGAACTCGGTGGTGAACCCGGTCAGGTAGGACGAGGTCGCTCCGGTGAAGGAGTAGATCACCTGGTTCGGGTCGCCGACCACGCACAGGTCGTCGCGGTCGCCGAGCCAGGCGTCGAGCAGCAGCTTCTGCAGCGGGTTCACGTCCTGGTACTCATCCACCACGAAGTAGCGGAACATGTCCCGCACCTGGTCCGCGGCGGCCTGGCTATCCAGCAAGATGCCCGCGGTCAGTTCCAGGATGGACTCGAAGTCGACCAGGTGCCGTTCCCGGCGCAGCTGCTCGTACTCGGCGAAGACCGCGGCCACGCGTTCGGCCCCGCTGGCCGCGGTGCGTCCCGCGGCGGCCGCGGCGGCGGGGTAGCCGTCCGGGCGGACCTGGTTGACCTTGGCCCACTCGATCTCGCCGGCCGTGTCCGAGATCGACCCGGCGGCATCCAGCCGGACCATAGCTCGCTTGGCCGCCTCGCGGACCAGGCTGGCCTTGGCGTCGATCAGCTGCGGCGGGCGGCCGCCGACCACGCGCGGCCAGAAGTAGGTGAGCTGGCGCAGCGCGGCCGCGTGGAACGTGGACGCCCGCACCTGCCGTGTGCCCATGCCGCCCGCGCCGAGCTGGCGAAGCCGGCCGCGCAGCTCCCCGGCGGCCCGGACCGTGAAGGTGAGCGCCAGCACGTGCGCCGGGTCGATCAGGCCGGCCGCGGCCGCGTAGGCGATCCGGTAGGTGATCGCCCGGGTCTTGCCGGTGCCCGCGCCGGCCAGCACGCACACCGGGCCGCGGGCGGCCACGGCGACCTCACGCTGCTCCGGGTCCAGCCCGGCGAGCAGTCCTTCGGCGGTGCCGAGCACCGTTTCTGCCAACGTTCCTCCTTGCCCCTTTCGCAGTATGCGGCCAGTCCGGGAACGCAACTGGCTCTCGTGGTGTTACAAAACCAGGAAATCTCCCCGAGCCCAAGGAGGCAGTAGGTGTCCGGCCAGCTGACGATGTACACCACCCCATGGTGCGGCTTCTGCCGGAACCTGAAGAAGCAGCTCGCCCGGGACGGGATCGAGATGACCGAGGTGGACATCGAGCGCGACGAGTCGGCGGCCGAGTACGTGATGTCCGTCAACGGCGGCAACCAGACCGTTCCCACGGTGGTGTTCCCCGACGGTACCGCGATGACCAACCCCTCGGCCGCACAGGTCAAGGCGAAGCTGGCCGAACTCGACGGCGCCGGGCAGGTTACGCGGGGCTGATGGCCTGCCCGTTCGGCCCTTAGATCTTTTTTCCGAACGGGCTGGCGGTACCCTTCCTAGACAAATGACAGATGTGAACGGGGATAGAGGTGCCGACGGGATCAAGTCGTCCCGTGACGGCGTAGTGGTCCGCCGGTCGGGCCAGGGCTGGCAGGTCGGGAACGAGGAAGCGTCCGACCTGACCAGCGCGATGGTGCTGGCGGACCTGTTCGCCGCCGAGGCCGGGGAGCCGGCGCCGGCGCCGGCCGGCCCACCGCGATCCGCACCGGCGAGCGATGAAGACGAGGCGGCGCGGCTGGCCGTCACGGTCACCCAGCTGGAGCACGCGCTGGCCTCGCGGGTCCGGGTCGAGCAGGCCATCGGGGTGCTGGCCGAACGGCACCGGCTCCGGCCGCGGTCCGCGTTCGACCTGCTCAGGAGCGTCGCGCGGTCTAGCGGGCGCCGGGTCACGGCGGTCGCCGAGGACGTGGTGGAGTCCACTACCAACCCATTGCTGCCGCTGCCGGCCGAACTGACCCGGACCGAGACGCCGCCACGCAAGCGCGGCCGCTCGCCTCGTCATGCCAGGGCCGGCAACTGACCCTGGTTTTGACAGAGGGGACCGCTACAGTCCTGCCCAGTTGATGTGCGGGGGAAAATCCATCGGGCAACTTCCGACACGCATCTCGCGTACTCGCGCGAGGAGGCGGAGCTGCGGGAAGATGGACCGGCGGCTGGAGCGAAGGAGGCCTACGTGGCAGATCTTGACGTCGTCGAGATCTGTGCTGGGGCGGGCGGGCAGGCTCTCGGGCTGGAACGAGCCGGCTTCGAACACGCCCTGGCCGTGGAACTCGACCCGGCGGCGTGCGGCACGCTGCGCGCCAACCGGCCCGGCTGGAAGGTGGCCGAGGGTGACGTGGCCGACGGTGAGCTGTGGCGGCCGCGCGATTACCGCGGCGTGGCCCTGCTGGCCGGCGGGGTGCCGTGCCCACCGTTCACCGTGGCCGGACGGCAGCTGGGCGCCACCGACGAGCGCGACCTGTTCGCCTGGGCGGTGGAGCTGTGTGGCGTCATCCGGCCCCAGGCGCTGCTCCTGGAGAACGTGCGGGGGCTGAGCACCAGCCGGTTCGGCGCCTACCGGCAGCACGTTGTGGACCGGCTGACCGAGCTCGGTTATGTCCCGGGCTGGCGGTTGCTGCATTCCTCCGATTTCGGCGTTCCGCAGCTGCGGCCGCGGACCGTGCTCGTCGCCCTGCGGGCCGAAGACGCTCCCTGGTTCAGCTGGCCGCTCCCGCTGGCCGGGCCGCCGGCCACCGTGGGTGAGACGCTGGGTGACCTGATGGCCGAGCGCGGCTGGCCGGGCGCGGCCGCCTGGGCCCGGCGGGCAGACCGGATCGCGCCGACAATCGTCGGCGGCTCCAAGAAGCACGGCGGCGCCGACCTGGGTCCGACCCGGGCCAAGCAGGCCTGGGCCGAGCTCGGCGTGGACGGCATCGGCATCGCCGATGAGGCGCCAGGGCCAGACGTCCCGCGCGCCTTCCGGCCACGGCTGACGTGTGAGATGGTGACGCGTTTGCAGGGCTGGCAGGACGAGTGGGGCTGGCGGTTCAGCGGCCGCAAGACGGCTCGGTACCGGCAGATCGGTAACGCGTTCCCGCCGCCGGTGGCCGAGGCGGTCGGGACCGCGATCCGGCGCGCGCTGGAGCACGACGGCGTGCCCGCGGCGGCCGGGGAGGCCGACGCGGCGCAGGCGCGGGCGCGGCTGCACGATCCGGTGTTCCGGGTCCTTCGGTCGCGGGAAGACTTCGTGACCGCGCGGCAGATCGCGGCCCTGGCCGAGCATGCGGGCGTGACCGGGCTGAGCCTGGCCGCGGTGCGCGGCCGGCTGCGGCACCTGGGACAGGACTTCGATCTCGAGACCGCTGACTGCGGTGACGGCTCCGACGGGCCGGCCTACCGGCTCGGTGGCTTCAAAGCCTTCCTGGGCCAGCGCGAGCATGTCCGGCACGAGCGCTTCGCGGCGCGCCGGGGCACCATCAGCTGAGCTGCCCTCCGGGGCAGACCATATCTAGCGGTACGAATGAGGTCGCTCAGGGCTGCCTAGCGCTTACTCCACGTAGTTGTCCACATGCTGTGGATTGCCACGGGATAACTACGGGACGATCGCGGCGTAACGGTACAGCTGGTGCGTCAGCGAGACATCATTAGCCTCGCTATTGACCCAGTTCATCCTCAGGTCGGCGATTAGCTACCGTAAAGCCGCAGACGCTGCGATAATACCTGGATGACAGGGCTGACTCTCGCCCTGGCCAACCTGAAGCCGGGTACGGGCAAGACCACATCAGCGGTCTGGCTGGCACACGTTTTCGCACAGGCCGGGAATAGCGTTCTTCTGGTCGACGCGGACCCGTCCGGCAGCGCGCTGGAATGGTCCGACCTAGCCGCGATGGACCCGCACCTCGCCTCACCGGAGGCGGCGTTCCCGTTCCGGATCGTCGCCCTGCCGTCCCGCGAACTGCACCGCCGCGTGCCCGAGATCGCCCAGGCCGACGACGTGGTCATCATCGACACGCCGCAATTGGAGGACCACGCGAGCATCGCCCGTTCGGCCCTGCGGTGTGCGGACGAAGTCCTGATCCCGTGTGCGCCCAGCCCGATCGAGATCAACCGCACCTCTCCGGTGCGCGACGAGATCGCCGAGGTGAGCGCGTTCCGGGATATCCCGATCCGGTCGGCGGTGCTGCTCAACCGGTGCATCGCCCGGGCGCATTCGACCACCGACGCCCGGGAGGCGCTGGAGAACCTCGGCTACGACGTGCTGGCCACGGTCGTGCCCCGGCGTGAGGTGTACGCGCAGAGTTTCGGCCTGCCGATCAAGCAGACCGGCTGCGACCCCTGGCGCCAGGTGGCCCGTGACATCGTCGCTCGCTGTGCTCCCCTATGCTCGGTTCGGTCATGACGAACCAGCGAGAGCAGCGCAAGGCGCAGATGGCCGCGGCCGCGAGCCGACGGACCGAACCGGACGCGCGTCCCGCGGGGCGCACCGCGATCCGGTCCAAGCCGGTCCGGATCACCCTGGACCTGAGCCCGGAACTGTACCGGCAGCTGAACGCCTGGGCGGATTCGGCCGCGGTCTCCCTCGGCGTCCCGCGGGTGTCGCTGGCCGAGGCGGTGCGGGCCATGATCCGGGTCGCGGCTGACGAGCCCGAGCAGGTCCTGGACCGGCTGCGCCACGAACGCAGCCAGTAGGGCTGGGCGGCGCTCGCCTGCGCGCTGAGACCGAAGCATGGGCCAGATCAGCGTCGGGCAGACCGCACCGTTATTAGCCTGCGATCCCGTATCAGCCCGCCATACCGTTCATTGTTTCTGGCGAGCGCATCACCGCCGCGGCTGAATTGCCTGCACAACGGCCTGGCCGGCAGGCTGGGCTGGGCTGCCCGGCCCGGGCCGACCACCGCCGCGGGTTCATGACGGAACGATCCACCAGAAACCGGATTACCTTCCGGGTGCCCGGGTAGCGAGCCGCGCCACATCCTCAGGAAGGAAAGTAGCCCATGAGTGACAGCGCTGGCTCCTATCCACCGCAACCCGCAAATCCGCAGCCGCAGTCCACGACGGACGTGGCCCGCGAGCAGGCCGCGAACGTCGGCCAATCCGCTTCCGACGCGGGCAGCCACGTCGCACAGACCGCCACCGAGCAAGCCAAGCAGGTCGCCGCTGAGACTGCCCGCCAGGCCAGGGACCTGATGGGCGAGGCGACCGGGCAGGTGCGTGACCAAGCCTCCGTCCAGCAGCAGCGGGCCGCGCAGCAGCTGCACTCGGTAGCCGACGAGCTCCACGAGATGGTGGCCAAGGGCGGTCAGTCCGGTCTGGCCACCGAGGTGGCCCAGCAGACCGCGGACCGTCTCCACGGCGCTGCCTCCTGGCTGGAGGGCCGTGAGCCGGCCGACCTGCTGGCAAGTGTCCGTGACTTCGCCCGGCGCCGGCCGGGCGTGTTCCTGGCCGGGGCGGCGATCGCCGGCCTCGCCGCCGGGCGCCTGACCAGGGGCGTGACCGCTGCGGCCCGCTCCGGCGACGAGCCAGGCCAGCCGCACGGAGCCCGCCGCGAGCTGCCGCCGGGCGGCACGCCGGGTCTGGCCGAACCCGCTTGGACGGGTGGCGATCCGGCTTACGAGCCCGGCAGTATCCCGGGTAGTGGCCTGACCGACGAGGACCCGCTGGCCGGCGGCTACCAGAGCACTGCCGTCCCGAGCACTGGTTATCAGGACCGTGCTTACCAGGACCCTGCTTACCGTGGCGGTGCCGGCCAGGGCGCCGGAGTGGCCACTCCCGCCGGAGCAGGCCTGCCTGCGGAGGGCGTCGGGTATCCCGAGGCCAGCGCCTATCCCGAGGACATCGCGGTTCCCCGGGTCCCCGATTACGTGGCGGGCGGCGGCTTTCACGAGGACGGCACCGACCCGGAGACCCGGGCCTACCCGGAAGCCCGGGGTTATCCGCAGGGGCAGCTGAGCCCGGAGGACGCCGAGAGCGGGGCCGGCGAGGACGAGCCGAGGCGGCCATGAGCAGTCCGCTGCATCCCACCGCGGTCCCCAGCGAGCCGGCCCGGGACGTCGCGAACACCTCCGTCGGCCAGCTGGTCAGCGATGTTACCCAGGATCTGTCGACGCTGATGCGCCAGGAACTTGCCCTGGCCAAGGCTGAAGTGAAAGTAGAGGCGGTCAAGGCCGCCAAGGGCGCAGGCATGCTCGGTGCCGCGGGCTTCGCCGGCTACATGGTCCTGCTGTTCGCCTCCATCGCGGCCTGGTGGGGACTGGCCGCCGTCATGGCCAGCGGCTGGGCCGCCCTGATCGTCACCGCCATCTGGGCGGCCATCGGAGCAGTGCTGTTTGTCGTGGGCCGGCGCCGGATGCAGGAGGTCAACCCGACCCCGGAGCGGACCAAGGAAACGGTCAAGGAAATTCCCGACGCGCTGAAGGGCCGGTAAGGAGACACCGATGAGCAGTGACCCAGACGAGATCCGGGCCGAGATCTCCCAGACTCAGCGGGAGCTGAGCGCGGACGTCGACGCGCTGACCGACAAGATCAGCCCGCCAAAGATCGTGGAACGGCGGGTGCAGGCCACCCGCACGGCGATGACGAACATGAAGGACAAGGTCATGGGCAGTTCAGGCCAGCAGGCCACAGACGCATGGGAGACGGCGAGCTCGGGAACCTCCGGCGTGGGACAGACCATCACCGCCAAGGCGTCCGGCGCCCGGGACACGGCCACGTCCGCCGCCTCGTCGGCGGCCGATGCGGCCCGTTCCGCCCCGGGTGCGGTGCTGCACCGCACCCGGGGAAACCCGCTGGCCGCCGGGCTCATCGCCTTCGGCGCGGGGTGGCTCCTGTCGTCTCTCATCCCGGCGAGTGAGCCGGAACAGCAGGCGGCCGCTCAGGTCAAGGACTTCGCCGTCGAGCAGGGCCGTCCGCTGGCCCAGCAGCTCGGCGAAGCCGGCCAGGAGGCCGCCGGGCAGCTGCGCGAGTCCGCACAGCAGCGGGCCCAGGCCATCGGCCAGACCGCGAGCGACGCTGCCTCGACGGTCACCGACGAGGCCAGGTCCAGCGCCCAGGACGTGCGCGACCAGGCGCAGGGCGCCGTCGGGGAGGTCCGGGACCAGGCCGGATCCTCCTGAGCGGCGCCGGCGCCGTCCCGGAGCCAGCGACGTCTCCGGGGCGGCGCCGCTGCCTGCGCTACCGGCATCCCCGCGCGCTGACGGCGCGCTGGCTGGTTCAGGCGCCGCGGATGGTGTGGGTCACAGCCCGGCGACGGTCAGCTGCGCTGGGTGCTCCACGGTGAAGCGGTACCGGACCGTGGCGGTCTGGCCGCGGTCCAGGATCAGTTTCCAGGTGAGCTCGCCGAGGTCGTCCTGCTCGGCTGGGGCGGGGCTGGTCTCCCGCAGCCGGACCTTGATGTCGCCGTCGGTGGAGACCGGGACGTGGTCGTGCACGCTGACCCGGGCCGGGTTCGGCCGGTGATTCTCCACCGTGATCTCGTAGCCGATATCGATGGTGCGGGTGCCGCCGAGTACGGCCTTGCTGGTGCTGCGGCGGCGCAGCTTCCGCTCGACCCGGATCTGATCATCGACACCGAGCTGCAGCTCGAATTCCTCGCCCGCGGCCACGGTGTCCAGCGCCGTCTCGCCGACGAACCGGGTGTCGTGATAGACCCGGGCCCGGCCGGGGAGGAGCAGCAGCGGAGAGGTATTGGTCACGGTCGCGCGCAGGTACGCCTCGGTGGCCAGGGCCGGGACGGCGAGGTGGTCCAGCGCCGTGTCGAGCTCGAACCGGGCGACGGCGGTCTTGTGCGGGCCGCCGTCGGCGGGTACCGCCAGCGGGCGCTGGACCTGGTAGACCAGGCCGGCCCCGGACTCGCCGGCTTCGGCGACCAGCGGCGGGGCCGCCTCCCTCGCCCCGTCCGGCGTCACGGCCGCGGCGGCCATCGGGCTCACCGGCGACTCGGGGCCGCCGGCCCGGGCCCGGCTGCTCTTGGCGAAGCCGACCGCAGGGGCAGGCGCGGCCGGGCCCGGCCGATGTACCACGGACTCAGCTCGGGCAGCCCTTGCCGCGCCTGGCGCCGGCTGGTGGACAGGGCCAGGGGGACGGCGGGCCAGTCCTCCCCGGTCTGCTGGGTGACCTCGGCCAGGTAGCTGACCGATAGCCGCTCGCCGTCGAGCGTCAGGTCGTACAGCGGCCGCCAGGACGCACCGGAGACGTGGTAGGTCAGCTCGACCTCGGCGCGGACAGCGGCCGCGGCATCCACGGTGGCGAGCACGTCGGCATAGGCGATCGGCTGCCGGCCGCGTTTTTCCGCGGCGGCCAGCCGCTGCTCGGCGGCCTCGAGTTCGCGCTGCGCGACGCGCCTGCGGGCCGCGATGTCGCGCCGCCGGTCCAGCGCTGCGGCGGTGTCGTCGGCCAGGTGGCCGGCCATCTGGGCCAGGTCGTCGTGGCTGGCGCGGCCCGAACCCACCGCCCGGGCCAGGGCGGTGGCGGCCGACTCGGACAGGTGGCCGAGGAAGCTGAGCCGGGCCTGCTCGGCGGTATCGGTGTCGTCAAGGCGCTGGACCGCGTCCCGGCACTCTCTCCAGAGCCGAACGAAGCTGGGAGACCTCTTCCCGCAGCGGTTCGGTGCGGACGAGGTTGTGGACCTCGACGTTCAGCAGGGCCAGGTCCTGGCCGAAGACCGCGACCCGCACCGAGTCCAGGTCGACGTTCATGGGCAGCTCGGCGATCTTCACCGGCCGCAGGCCCGGCTCTGCCTCGAGCGCGGCGGTGCGCTGGATGCGGGCGCCATCGCGGTAGACGGTTACGCCGGTGATCGGCGCGTCGAGTCCGGTGTCCTGCGTCATGGGCGGTCTCCTGTCACAGGTTGCCGTTCTCCCGACTGTAGAACGGGAGGGCGATGGCCGCGCCGGTCGCGCTGGCCGGGGCCCGGATCAGCCACTGCTCGGCCCGCGTGGCGGGGTTGAACCAGAGCAGCGAGTTGCTGCCCGTGCAGCTGGTCGGAGCCTGGACGAGCATCCGTGAGCCGTCCACGGTCAGTACGTGGTTGTCGCCCACGGTGTGCGGCACCAAGACCAGCGAAATCGAGCCACCCGCGGCCTGCCGGAAGATCTGCAGCACGCCGCACGGCCCGGCCGACTGCAGGTACAGGCCGCTGGCCAGCGACCACGCGTCCAGGTCACCCAGGTCCCGGCTGCTAGCCGCGCGCGGCGGCGTCAGCACCTTGGGCCGCGCGCCGTTCACCGGAACCAGCCAGAGCTGGGAGGCGGCGCGGCCCGCCGGCGCGCAGGACGCCAGCACCGTGGCGCTGTCCCACCAGCGGGCCGGGTTGCAGGAGTTCGCGGTCGCGCCGGGCACGGGCAGACTGCGCACCAGACCACCGGTGTTGCTGACCAGCTTGAGCCCGTTGCTGGCGCCGGTGACGAAGCTCGTGCCCGAAGCCTGGTAGAGCACCTGGCCGTCGGCCGAGTAGCCGAGTGAGTGGGCCAGCTGGCCGGAGAGGGTGTACCGGGCCAGGCTGGTGCCGTCGCCGTCGGGCTGGCCGGCCACGATGTTCAGTCCGCTCGGGGTGGTGTACCCGATGGCCGATGCCCCGCCCGGCAGGGCGAACCTGCTCACCTGGCCGCTGGCCAGGGTCAGCTGCTCGGCGCCGCCGCGGCCGGTGACGACTCCGAACAGGGCCCGGCGGCCGTCCGGTGACCAGGCGACCAGCTGCGGCGCGGACCGCCAGCTGGGCCAGCTCGCCAGCTGGTACCTGATCCCGCCCGGGCTGATCAGGTACAGCGCCGCCGGGCCCGAGCCGCCCTCGGGCGGCGCGGAGGCATACTGCGTCAGCACCCATCCGGGTCCGACATGACTTCCACGGTACGCTTGCGCGCCCGGGACTGGCCGTGGCGTGGCTGACGGTGAGGCTGGCCGCCGCCCGGGCGGGCTGGGCCGCAGCGCAACCGCTGGTCATAACGGCAAGCAACGCGCCCGCCAGGGCAGGAATGATCGCGGCCATAGCCGCCCCCCGAAGTCTCATGACCTGAAGACGCAGGCGCGGCCCACCGGTTGCGGCCATAGGGGCACGATCCGGTCACGTCTAAGAACTCGTTAACGGGGGCGGCAGTTAATGACGGTGCAGATCTATGACGGCCTCGGCTGGACCGTCGAGACCGTGAGGAACGCCGGTGCGCACCTCGTGGGTGCCGCCACCTACGAGGCGTGGGCCGGCTACTGGCCCAGCGCCTCCGGGCCGTTCACCAAGCCGATGAACGAGATCCCCAAGGTTGTGTCCTCGGACTCGCTCGAGCCGGCGAGCACCACCGTCTTCAGCGGTGGAGCCGTGGCCCACGTCTTCGCGGCGCACCCGTGATCGGGCCTGCCGGGGCTGGAAGGCAGGCCTAGGCGCCGCGGGCGGCACGGCCGCGCTGGCGGCCGCGCTCCTTGGCGTCCAGGACGGTCTTGCGCAGGCGGACGGCCGACGCGGTGACCTCGACGCACTCGTCGTCGTTACAGAACTCCAGGGCCTGCTCCAGGCTGAGCAGCCGGGGCGGGACGAGGCGCTCAAGCTCCTCACCGGTGGACTGGCGGACGTTGGTTACCTTGCGCTCGCGGCAGATGTTCACGTCCATGTCGTCGGTCCGTGAGTTCTCGCCGACGATCATGCCCTCATACACCTCGGTGCCCGGGGTGACGAATAGCGACCCGCGTTCCTGCAGGTTGAACATCGCGTACGCGGCCGCGCTCCCGGACCGGTCGGCGACCAGGGAGCCATTCAGCCGGCCGCGCATGGGACCGGCCCACCGCTCGTAGTCCTCGAAGACGTGGTGCGCGATCCCGGTGCCGCGGGTCTCGGTGAGGAACTGGGTGCGGAAGCCGATAAGGCCGCGGGCGGGGACGATGAACTCGATCCGGACCCAGCCGGTGCCGTGGTTGGTCATGGTTTCCATCCGGCCGCGGCGGACCGAGACCAGCGAGGTAACCGTGCCGAGGTATTCCTCGGGCACGTCCACCGACAGCCGTTCGACCGGCTCGAAGACGGCCCCGTCGATCTCGCGAGTGACGGCGGAGGGCCGTCCCACGGTCAGCTCGTAGCCTTCCCGCCGCATCGTCTCCACCAAGATAGCCAGCGCGAGCTCACCCCGGCCGCGTACTTCCCAGGTGTCCGGCCGCTCGGTGGGCAGCACGTCGAGAGAGACGTTGCCCACCAGTTCGCGGTTCAGCCGGTCACGGACCAGCCGGGCGGTGACCTTGGAGCCGGCGGTCCGGCCGGCCAGCGGCGCGGTGTTCACGCCGATCGTCATGGAGATCGCGGGCTCGTCCACCGTGATCAGCGGCAGCGGTCGCGGATCGTCCACGTCGGCCAGCGTCTCCCCGATCATGATGTCCGGGATACCGGCGATGGCTGCGATGTCTCCCGGTCCGGCCGAATCGGCTTGGACCCGCTCGAGCGCGTCGGTCAGGTAGAGCTCGGAGATCTTGACCTTCTCAATCGACCCGTCCCGGCGGCACCAGGCGACCTGCTGGCCGCGGCGCATCACGCCATTGCGGATCCGGCACAGGGCGATGCGACCCAGGTAGGAACTCGCGTCGAGGTTGGTCACATGGGCCTGCAGCGGCGCGTCTGGCTCGTAGGCCGGGGCCGGCACGGTGGCCCTGATCACCTCGAACAGCGGCTCCAGGTTCTCCGAGTCGGGCATCTGGCCGTCGTCGGGCCGGTTCAGCGAGGCCCGCCCGGCCCTGGCCGCGGCGTACACGATGGGGAACTCGATCTGCTCCTCGGTCGCATCCAGGTCGATGAACAGCTCGTAGCAGGCGTCCACGACCTCGGCGATCCGGGCGTCGGGCCGGTCCACCTTGTTGACCACGAGGATCACCGGCAGTTTGGCAGCCAGCGTCTTGCGCAGCACGAACCGGGTCTGCGGCAGCGGGCCCTCGCTGGCGTCCACGAGCAGCAGCACGCCGTCCACCATGGACAGGCCGCGCTCGACCTCGCCGCCGAAGTCCGCGTGCCCCGGCGTGTCGATGATGTTGACGGTCAGGCCACCGTGCTGCACCGCGGTGTTCTTGGCCAGGATCGTGATGCCCTTCTCCCGCTCCAGGTCACCGGAGTCCATCACCCGCTCGTTCACATGGGCGTTGGCACGGAAGGCGCCGGACTGCCACAGCATCGCGTCGACCAGCGTGGTCTTGCCGTGGTCGACGTGCGCGACGATAGCGACGTTGCGCAGGTCGTCGCGGGTGGCGAGGGTGGCCGTTGCGGCCTGGGACTGGTGCTGCACGGGCATGCGTGATCTCGTTCGTTCGGCGTCTGGGATGTGCCACCCGACCGGATGACACCTTCAGTGTAGTGAACACCCCGCGGCCCGTGGTTAGTCCACCTCGCCGGGGAGGCCTGGCGGGTAGCGCCAGGCGGCTTGCGATGGGCCAATGGCAGGTATATGCCGTTGGTATGACCGAGACGACCGGCTTCTCCGGGCGGGACCGCGAGCTGGCCCGGGTGACCGGGTGGCTCGAGGAGGCCCAGGGTGGGCGCGGGGGTCTGGTGCTCTGCACGGGTGAGGCCGGGATCGGCAAGACCAGGCTGGCGGAGGAGATCACGGCGCGAGCGGCGAGCCGGGGCATGACGGTCATCTGGGCGCGCGCCCCCGATCCGGACACGGCGCCACCCTACGGGCTGTGGCGGCTGGCCCGGCGCGAGCATCCGGCGCCGTCGGATGGGGAACGGGCCCGGGCGCCGGGGGGCTCTGGCGGGCGGCGACCGAAGCGCCCGGCGGACCAGGCCCGGGCGAGCGGACCCGCGGCGGACCAGGCCGGGACGAGCGGGGCGGATGCCGATCGGGATCGTCGGTTCGCGCTGTTCACCGACGTACAGGGACGGCCCTCCGGATCGGCGGGGGAGGCCGGCCTGCTGGTCGTCCTGGATGACATCCAGTGGGCGGACGAGCCGTCGCTGCTGCTGCTCCGGCACCTGGCGCGTCAGCTGCGGGGGCTGCGGGTGCTGATCG
>CAWAFD010000026.1:0-12623 GCA_963781225.1 uncultured Actinomycetota bacterium | reverse complement strand
ACCTGCTGGAGCTGACCGAGGCTGACCTGGAGGAGCAGGGCCTGTATGACCTGCTCCGGGCCAGCGGCATCACGCTGCGGATTGCCAAGCAGGCGATCGGGGCCAAGGCCGCGACCACCGCCGAGGCGCGGGCGCTGGGCGAGACCCGCGGCGCGCCGCTGCTGACCATGGAACGTTCGGTCTATGACGACCAGGGGCGGGCCATTGAATACGGCAATCACCTGTACCGCGCCTCCCGGTACAGCTTCGACCTTACGCTGACCAACTGGTGACCCAGGTCACTGACCTGGGCTGGTGGCGGCTGCTGGTGGCGCAGGTCACTGTGCCGGTCTGCTGTGGCGGCTGCTGGTGGCGAAGGTCACTAGGGCGGGCTGGCCGGCCGCATGGCGTGCCCGGGCGCTTCTCGTTTTGCGCCTCCCTCTTCATGCCTTCCGTTTTCGCGGAGCAGCCCGGGCGGGGACTGAATTATGCGATCCGGACCTCCTCGATCTGGACTGGGCGGTGCTCGCGCAGCGACAGCGTGCAGGCCTCGGCCACCCAGCCGGTCTCGATCGCATCCTGGACCGTGCACGGTGACGCAAGCCGCCGGCCACCACCTCGGTGAACGCGGTCAGCTCGACGCGAAACGCCTCGGCCAGCCGGTCCATGAAGAACGTGAACGGCTTGCCGTCCGGGAACGACACGCCCGGCTCGGCCGACCGTAGCGGGAGCCCCGGTCCCAGTCCGGCCGCCATGGCGTCCCTGGTGCCGTGCACCTCCAGCCGCACGTCGTGGCCGCGCGCGTTGTACCGGGTGTTGGAGACGACCGCGAGCGCGCCGCCATCCAGGGTCAGCACGGCCGAGGCGGTATGCACGTCGCCGAGCTCGCCGAACCATTCCTCGTCCTGGATCGTGCCCGCGGCGTATACCTCGGTCACCTCCTGGCCGGTTACCCACCGGACGGCGTCGAAGTCGTGCACGGCGCAGTCGCGGTAGATCCCGCCGGACCCGGCGAGGTAGGCCCGTGGCGGCGGCGCGGGATCCAGCGTCGTGGACCGGACCGTGCGAACCTTACCGAGGTCGCCGCCGGCCACCGCCGCGCGGATGGCGGCGAAGGCCGGGTCGAACCGGCGCGGGTACCCGATCTGGACCGGCACGCCCGCATCGGCGACCCGGCGGGCGAGCCGGACCGCCTCGCCCGCGTCGCGTGAAACCGGCTTCTCGCAAAACGTGGGCAGGCCCGCGGCCACACACAAGTCGATGAGCTCGGTGTGGAAGTCAGTGGGGGCGGCGACGACCATCCCGTCGACCCCGGAGGCCAGCACCGCCTCGGGGCTTGCGGCGATCCGCGCGCCGAACCGCCCGGCAACCTCTTCGGTCAGCGCCGACATCGGGTCGCTGACGATCAGTTCCTCGACGGCTGGCAGGCCGCTCAGGGTCTCGGCGTGAAACGCGCCGATCCGGCCGAGGCCCAGCAGTCCAATCCGCATCAGTCCATTCCTCCCAGCACGTTCTGGTCCCAGTCGATGACCGAGCCGGTGACCACGCCGGACCGGTCGGATAGCAGGAACGTCACGAACTCGGCGATCTCGTCGACCTGCCCGAGCTTGCCCATCGGCAGCGACGCACCGGCCTTGGCCCGCCAGTCATCACCGGCGCCATGGAACCGGCGCTGGGTGGCATCCTCGCCCTCGGTGTCGGTCCACCCGATGTTCAGGGCGTTGATCCGGATCCGGTCCCAGCGGTGCGCGTGCGCGGCGTTGCGGGTCAGCCCGGCCAGCCCGGCCTTGGCCGTGACGTACGGGGCGAGATAGGGCTGCCCGGCGTGCGCCGACGTGGAGCTGATGTTGACGATGGTGCCAGGGGCCTTGCGCGCAACCATGTCGGCGACCACGGCCTGCATGAGGAAGAAGGGGGCCTTCAGGTTCACCGCGATATGCGCGTCGAACAGCTCGGGTGTGGTGTCCAGCAGGGTGCCCCTGGTGGTCAGCCCGGCCGCATTGACCAGGCTGTCCACCCGGCCGAACGCCGCGATCACCTCCGTCGCGCAGGCTTGTGCCTGAGCCACGTCGGCCGCGTCGGCCTGTACGAACAGCGCCTTGGTCCCGGCCGCGCTGAGCTCGGCGGCCAGCGCTTCACCCGGCTCACGGCGCCGGCCGGTGACCGCGACGGTCGCGCCCTCCCGGGCCGCAGCCCGGGCGATGCCCGCGCCCAGTCCCGCCGTGCCGCCGCTGATCAGCACGACCCGCTCTGGTAGCAGGGCGCGCTGGCTGCGCCCTTCCGGCTCGTTCATGTCTCTCCTGCTCTCATGTGGAATGCTCTCCCTGGCCGGGCACGCCCGCTGGCTCGCTTACGACGGCCGTCGGCTCTGGCGGCGGGCATTGGCCGCCTCGAGCTCGGTCTGCAGCTCTTGCCGCGACCAGCCTTCCGTCACCGCCCGGGTGAGGATGTCCGCTTGGGTAGGCGGCGCCAGCCCGTCGGTGGGCTGGTCCAGGTCCAGGTTGGTCGGGAACGCGTAGCCTTCCGCGCACACCGCGATCACATTCCCGATCGCGGCCGGCGACGCCCCGCCGTGGGCCATGGACTGCAACGCCGGGAGCAACGCCACGGACAACGCGCTCCGGTCGACGGCCTCCATGGCCCGCCCGAACGCCGACGACACCTGCAGCAGGTTGGCCATGCGCTTGACGGTGGCGGTGCGGTTGGCACCGGCCGCGTGAAATACGGCCGGGTTGAAGAACACTGCGTCGCCCTTGGCCAGCGGCAGCTGCACGTGGTGCTCCTCGAAGTACTCCCGGAACTCCGGCTGGTGGAAGGCCAGGTAGCCGAGCAGGTACTTCTGCGAGTGCGGCAGGTACGTGGTCGGGCCGGTCTCGGACGGCATCTCGGTGTGCGCTACCGCCCCCTGCAAGGTCAGCACCGGCGACAGCTGGTGCACGTGCGCCGGGAACCGCGCGGCCCGCTCGGCCGAGGCGAACCCCAGGTGGTAGTCCCGGTGCGCGGTCTGCGCCGCCCCGCCCGGGTTGACCACGTTGACATGTGAGGTGAGCTGATAGCCGGGTCCCAGCCAGGCCCGGCACACGGCCGCGATGAGGCTGTTGGCGTAGTAGTCGGCGAACACTTCCGGCACGCGCAGGGCCAGCTTCTCCAGCGCGTTCCAGAGCCGGTCGTTCTGCCCGGCAGCGGCGAAGTGATCTCCGGTCCCGCCGTCCGCTTTCCGCTGGGCGGCGATGAGCGCCTCGAACTGCCGCGTGACCCGGTCGACGACCCACAGATCATCGAACGCTCCGGCGAGCACCACGATGCCTGGCCCGTCGAGCAGCGCGCGGGCCAGCTCAGCCTCCACCCCGAGCCCGGCCGCCGGAGCGGATAGCTCCCTCCGCAGCCGTGCGCCGTCGTAGATGAGCATGTTCTGCTCGACCGCGGCGGCATACGGGAAGTCGGCCAGCTCCGTCTTCTGGCTCACCAGGTCGACGAGGTCGGCCAGACGGCAATCGCCGGCGGACAGGTAGCCAGGCGCGGCATCAGAGGTCGTGGGCGCCCCGGCGATCTTGTCAGCGGAGCTGGTCATGGAGTGCTCTCCTTTCGTGCGGTGGGTACGCCCGGGCGGATTGGCGTCGGTGTGCGGCTCGGGTCAATGGGCTGCCGTCTCGATGAGCGGCTGGCCGGCTGGCCGCGGGGACAGACCCGCGGCGCGATAGCAGTCGTCGATGAGCTGCATGTTGGCGACCGCGTCCTCGGCGTCGGTGGGCAGCGGGGCACCGTCGCGCAAGTGGGCGGCGAATGCCTCGAGCTGGTAGGTGTAGGACGATCGGCGGCCGAGTTCTTCGGTGCGGGTTCCGGCCGAAGTGGTCACGATGACCCGGTCGTCGTGGTGCGGCTCGACGAAGTTCAGGGCGGCCGCCTCACCACGGTTGCCGATGATCCGGCAGTTATATTGCCGGTGGTCGGCGGCCATGCTGCAGCGGGCCCGCCCGGTGGCGCCGCCGGGGAATTCCAGGTCGGCCTCGAGCCATTCGTCGACCCCGGGGCATCCGGCACGTTCACCGGCACGGGCGGCCACGACCCGGGGCGGTCCGCCTGCCAGGGGGCAAGGGCACGGTGCGCGTGCAAGATATAACAGCCGAGGTCCATCAGGGCGCCGCCCGCGAGTTCGTAGGACCAGCGCGGGTCGATGTCCTCGGGTGCGGGCATGACCATGTCGATCTCGACGGCTCGAAGCTCGCCAAGTTCGCCGCTGTCCAGCAGCTGGTGCAGCCGCCGTGTTACGGGGTGATAGAGGTAGTGAAAGCCTTCCATGACGCTCACCTGTGCCGCCGCCGCAGCGTCACGGACGACCCGCGCCTCATCGGCGTTGCTGGCGAAGGGTTTCTCGGAGAGAACGTGCTTGCCCGCCCGGATCGCGGCGAGATTCCACGGGCCGTGCAGGGCGTTGGCAAGCGGGTTGTAGATCGCCTCGACCTCGTTATCGGCGAGGACGTCGGCGTAGCTGCCGAGAACTCGCTCGACTCCGTACCGGCGGGCGAAGTCCTCGGCGCGAGCGCGGTCCCTGGCCGCGACAGCGACGAGCCGGTCTCCGGTGACGCGGGCGGGCCCGACGACGGCGAGGTTCGTGATCCGGGCGGCACCAAGCACACCGATGCGGACCGGGGCCGGGGTCACTGCGCCGGTCACGAGGATTGCCCTGGGCGGACAGCCTGGGCGACGGCCCACCGCGCGCTCTTCGGGAGCATCGTCGATCCTTCCTTCGGTTACCAGGGTCTGCCGTGCAGGATGACGGTCTTGGTGTCGGTCATCTCGGCGACTGCCGAGCGGGGGCCTTCCTTGCCGAGGCCGCTCGCCTTCAGGCCGCCGTAGGGCATGAGGTCAGCTCGCCACAGCGGGGTCCAGTTGATGTGCACGTTGCCCGCGTCGATCTCGCGGATGGCGCGGACGGCGCCGGCCACGTCAGAGGTGAAGATGCCGGCGCCCAGGCCATAGGGTGTGCCGTTGGCCTGTGCGATCGCCTCTTCCCAGTCCTCGGCGGAGCTGACCGCCACCGCCGGGCCGAACAGCTCGTCCTGGCTGAACGCCGAGCCGGGGTCGACCCCGGCCACCACGGCCGGGGACACGACCGTGCCGTCGCGCTCGCCGCCGGTCAGGAGCTTGGCGCCGCCGGCCACCGCGCCGGCGATGGAACGCTCGACCCGCTCGGCTTCCGCGGTGGTGATCAGTGTGCCCATCGTGGTCTGCTCGGACCGCGGGTCGCCGGTGCGGATCGCCTCTACCTTGGGTACCAGCGCGTCCAGGAAGTCCGCGCCGATGGCCGGGTGCGTGATGACCCGCTGTACCGAGATGCACACCTGGCCTGCGTTGATGTAGCCGCCGGCCGCGACCGCGCTGGCGGCCAGCTCGATGTCCGCGTCGGGCAGCACCACGACCGGGCAGGATGAGCCCAGTTCCAGGGACAGCTTCTTGATCCCGGCCACCTGGGTAATGTGCTCCCCGGTTGCCGTCGATCCGGTGAACGAGACCTTGCGTACCCGCGGGTCGGTGACGAGGGCGTCGCCCAGGTCCCCACCCGGGCCGGTGAGGACGGACAGCACCCCGTCCGGCAGGCCGGCGTTGGTGAAGCAGCGGGCCAATGCCAGCGCAGTCAGTGGCGTCGTCCTGGCGGGCTTGAGAACCACTGCGTTGCCCGCGGCCAGGGCCGGGGCCAGCTTGTGCATGACCAGCAGAGCCGGATAGTTGAACGGCGTGATGGCCACCACGATGCCGACCGGCTGGTGGATGGTGAATCCGATCTTGTCCAGGCCGGTGCCGGGGTTGGCGTCCAGCGGCAGCGTGTCGCCGTACAGCTGAGTGCCCTCGAATGCGGCCAGCCGGATCAGGTCACCCAGCGGCCGGCCTCGCCCCGGGCCTCAGCGATGGTCTTCCCCGCCTCGGCGCTGATGATCTGGGCCGTCTGCTCGGCGCGCTCGTCTGCCAGTTGGGCGGCGCGCAGCAGGATCCGCATCCGCTCGAAGGCCGGTGTGCGCCGCCAGGTGGCGGCGCCGGACTCGGCGCGGTCCAGCGCGGCGCGGACATCGTCCGGGCCGGCGACCGGCACCGTCTCGATGACCGTCCCATCAAAAGGCGAGGTCACCTCCTCGGCACGGCCACTCGCGGCCGCCTGCCACACCCCACCGATCAGCATTTCCATCTGTGTACCAGCCTGTAACTGTCTCGGGGGAGGGCTACCCGTCCCTACCGGTTCGATGCATTTGACACTGCAGTACCCGATTCGCTAAGTCAACGGCTTGTCAACCATCAAAAATCCTTCATTTTGAGGGATACGTCAGCGGGGTTACGGGAGGTACCTTCGGCTTCGACATAGTTCGCCAACCATCCCAATTTGATCTCCACACCAGGTCATATGGGTAACTTGACTGGAAGAGATCATCCACCTGGCGCGCTACCTCAGAACAAGGGCCTGAGCTGGCCGCTGGTCATGGGGCAGCATGACGAAACACGGGAAACATCAGAAGTCCCTCGGAAAGGTAGCATGCCCCACCCCTATCCGATCCGGGAGATAGCGCGGCAGGCCGGAGTCAGCGAGGCCACGGTGGATCGTGTCCTCAACGACCGCGGCGGCGTGCGCCCGAACACCGTCAACGACATCCGGCAGGCCATCGCCGATCTGGACCGGCAGGCCAGCCAGTTGCGGCTCAACAGCCTGGTATTCATGATCGGCATCGTGAGGCAGGCACCTGCCCGGTTCTCCGCCGCGCTCGAGCACGAGCTGCCGTCGCTGCGGCCCGCGACATGGAGGCCGTGAACATCCCGCGGGAAACTGCGGCCTAAGGATCACCCGCCGCCAGCCTTAGAGCTGCCGCCGATTTAGGCGTTTTGCCAGCCGCGTGCTAAGCGTTTTTTGAGGTCACCGATGCCGGTCTAAGCCCTATCGCGGTCACATCTGCCAGGCCTAAGCCGTTCCGGGGTCAGAGATAGGGCTTTCGTCCGATGCCAGGCCAGGGGCCTTACGGCGAATCTTGATGGTACGGGGAACCGGACGGGGTTCTCCGGGGGCTGAGGAGGAACCATCATGCATCCCGAGATCTACCGTGAACTGACCTCGCTGCGCGGCCGCGACCTGCGGGAGCAGGCGCGCAAGGCCACGCTGGCCCGGACAGCGAGCAGGCTCCGGCGGGCCGCCCGGCGCGGAGGCGCTCCGGCGGAAGCGGGCGACGGGTTCGTCATTCCCGTCATTCCCGATTACGTGGACGGCTCGTTCCGGGCCGGGACGGCCGGAGACGAGGTGGCTGCCGAGCCGAGCCAGGTGCCGGCCGCGCGTCACGCCGCCTGAGCCGACCATGACCGCCCCAATCCAGGCCGACGGGGGCCCGGCCGGCGCTGACGGGGGCTCGGCCGGCGCTGGCCGGGCCGCTGCCATGCCCGTCCGTGAGTTTTCCGGAATGTCAGATCCTCGTGGGATGCTGACATCAGCGATGAGCGGGCGAGCGTCCAGTCCCGTCCTGGTCGGGCGAGACGAGCCGATGGCCGCCCTGGAAGCCGCCTTCACCGGCGTGCGCCAGGGCGGCCCTTCGGCTGTGCTGCTGGGCGGAGAGGCCGGGGTCGGCAAGTCCCGGCTCGTTGCCGAGTTCGGCCGGGTGGCAGCCGAGGCGGGGGCCCGGGTGCTGGTCGGCGGCTGCCTGGAACTCGGCACGGATGGACTGCCGTTCGCCCCGTTCACCGCCGTACTGCGTGAACTCGTGCACGAGATGGGCGTGGAGGCGGTGGCCGCGATGCTGCCCGGCCGGACCACGCGGGGGCTGGCCCGGTTGCTTCCCGAACTCGGCGAGCCAGAAACTGGTGGCGATCCGGCTGAGGCGCGGGCACGGCTCTTCGAGGAGGTGCTCAGCGCGCTCGAGCACCTCGCCAGGCTCTCGCCCCTGGTCCTGGTGATCGAGGACGCCCACTGGGCCGACCGGTCGAGCCGGGATCTGCTGACGTTCCTGATCGCCAACCAGCGTGCCATCAGCGGCCTGCTGATCGTGGTCACATACCGGTCTGACGAACTGCACCGTACCCATCCGCTGCGTCCGCTGCTGGTCTCGCTGGACCGGATCAGCTGGGTAGAGCGAATCGACGTACCCAGGCTGACCAGGGAGGACACCAGCGAGCTTGTGGCACGCATCCTCGGCAAGGAACCCGCCAGCGGCCTGACCGACGCGCTGTACCACCGTTCGGAGGGCAACCCTCTGTTCGTTGAGACGCTGCTGTGCTGTGACGGCGAGCTGAGCCCGGAGCTGCCGGAGTCCCTCCGCGACCTGCTGCTTGACACCGTTCGCCGGCTTCCGGAAGACACCCAGGAGGTGCTCCGGGTCGCCAGCGCCGGTGGCGAGATGACCGGCCATGCCCTGCTCAGAGCGGTGAGCGGGCTGGACGACGCCACCTTGACCCGGGCCCTGCGTCCTGCCGTGGTGGCCAACGTGCTGCGCGCCCAGGGCGACGGTTACGCCTTCCGGCACGAGCTGATCCGCGAGGCCGTCCACGACGACTTGCTGCCCGGCGAGCACGGCCGGGTGCACGGCCGGTTCGCCGATGCCATCGACGCCGACCCGGGGCTGGTTCCGCCGGGCCGGGCGGCTGTGGAGATGGCTCACCACTGGCATTCGGCCCACGATTCGGAATGGGCGCTGATCGGGGCGTGGCGGGCCGCGGCGCAGGCGGGGCGGGCGGTCGCGCCCGCCGAGCGGCTCGCGCTGCTGGCCCGGGTGCTCGAGCTGTGGGATCAGGTGCCTGATGCCGCCGGGCGGATCGGCGCGGATCACCTCCACGTGCTCGAGGAGGCGGTCGACGCCGCCCGCGACGCCGGGGAGCTCGAACGCGGGACCGCGCTGGCCACCTCGGCCCTGAAAGAGGTAGACGGGGCTGACGAGCCAGCCCGGATCGCGGGACTGCTGGCCAGCCGCGGTCATTTCCGGATGCGGCTGGGCCGCAAGGACTACCACGAGGACATGCTGAAGGCGCTCGAGTTCGTGCCCGGCGACGTCGCTCCCGACATCCGGATCGACATCCTCCTGGCGCTGGCGCGCTGCGCGCCCGAGATGACCCGTGAGCGGCTCTACGCTGAGGAGGCCCTGACCCTGGCCCAACGCGGTGGCAACGAGGCCACTGAGGCGGCCGCCCTGCTGACCATGGCGATGTTCAATGGTGATCCTGGCCAGCAGGCCTCACCGGGCAGCAACCCGCTGCGGCTGATCTCTGAGGCCCGCGCGGTGGGTGAGCGGCTCGGCGTCGAGGAGGTCGTGCTCAAGGCGGCGGTCAACGAATCACACCTGCTGGAGGGCGCGGGCCAGCATGAGCTGGCCGCCGAGGCCGCCGGGCGGGCGCTGGCCAGCGCGGACAGGCAGCGTCTCGGCCGCATCTCGCTCAGTACGCTCGCGATCAACCAGGCCGAACCGCTGACCGCTCTGGGCCGCTGGGACGAGGCCCTGCAGCTAGCGGAGAGGGCCACGAACCTGTACCTCGGCCAGGGCACAATGCTGCGGGCCTCGCTGCACGTCATCGCGGGCAGCATCAAGCTAGGCCGGGGTGACCTGGACGCGGCGACCCGGATAGCGGCGGCCGCACGCGACCTGCTCCGCGCGGTCCGATACGAGGATCAGCATCAGCTCCCCCTTGGCCGGCTGGAGGTCCTGCTCGCGCTGGCGGCCGGCGGACCGGCCGCAGGGGTCGCTGCCGCGGTGCAGGCCATAGACCAGTTCGGCCTGTACGGGGGCAGCCCGCGGTACGCGTGGCCGGTAGTGACAGCCGCGGCGGAGGCCGTGCTGGCCGCCGCGCGCCAGGCCGCGACCGCGCACGACGCAGCACTTCGGGATCAGGCCGCTGAGCTGGGCGGCCGGCTGCGCACGGTGGCGGAAAAGCTGACAGCGTTCGGCCCGGCTCAGTGCGCCTGGAGGCTGACCGTCGCCGCAGCCGACGCGCACGCCGCGCACCTGCTCGCGGCGTTCCCCGGCGGCCGGGGGGACGGAGGGGGGCGGGATGGTGCGGGGCGGGACGGTGCGGCCCGTGATGGTGCGGGCCGGGACGGTGAGGCCGTTGCGGCCGGGCCGCAGAACGAGCTCGGGGCGCTGCAGGCCGCCTGGGACGAGGTGGGTGAGGCGTGGCAGGCGCTTAGTGAGCCCTACGCGACGGCCGGGGCGCTGCTGCACGCCGCGGAGGTCGCGCTGGCACGCGGCGACCGCGAGGCTGCGGCGGCCCGGCTGCAGTGCGCCGCGCCGCTGGCCGCCCAGCTGGGCGCACGTCCGCTCAGCGAGCAGATCACCGTGCTGACCCGCCGGGCCAGGATCCGGCTAGCCAGTCCTGGGATACCTGGATCGGGGGCCGGGCTGCCGGGTAATGGTGCTCAGAGGGTCGCAGAGGCGGCCGGAGCGATCGCGGCACAGACCGGGGCGGCCGGAGCCGCCGGAGCCGCGGATTCCGGCGGGGGCGAGCTAGGCCTGACCGGACGCGAGCTCGAGGTGCTGCGTCTGGTCACGGCTGGGCGCAGCAACCGGGAGATCGCCGCGGAGCTGTTCATCTCGCCAAAGACCGCCAGCGTCCACGTGTCCAACATCTTGGGCAAGCTCGGCGTCGCTACCCGCGGTGAAGCAGCGGCCAAGGCCCACATGCTGCGTCTCTTCGACCCCATGGGTACCAGCTAGCAAGATCGTTCGTCGGTTGCGGTCGCTATCACGACCCCAGCCGACGAACGAGCGGGCGAGGACGGCTGTTTTGCCAGCGGTTTGCGGGGTGATAGCACCGGAAACTGCTGGCTTTTGGCTGACGATGGTGCGGATGAGAACGTCGCGGCGCGTGGAGCTTCTGAGGTTCGGGGCGTGTGAAGGCTGGGCGTGTGAGGTTCGGGGGCGTGTGAAGGTAGGGACGTGGGAAGGCGGGGGCGTGGCTCTGGCGTTGGTTAGGCGCCGGAGCCGTTGGCGGCCTGGATCTCGTGGACGGCGACGGTGCGGGTCCAGGTGACGGGGTTGAGGTGGGCGTTGGGGACCGGGGTGCAGGTGGCGGCGGCGGGCTGAAGACGACCTCGGGGACCCAGCACGTCCGCCAGCCCACGCTGGCCGTGATGGTCCAGCTGCCGGGCTGGTGGAAGGTCACGCCGCAGTCGGCCTTGCCGTTAGCGCCGACGTGGGCGACCTGGGTGGGATGCAGCGTCAGCTCCTGCGAGCCCAGGTAGCCGCAGCCGCTGGTGTACATGGTCGCGGTGCTGTCGCTGACGCTGAGCTTCAGTGGCTCGCCGATGACCCAGACGGTCGCGGCCTGGCCGTAGACCGCGGCCTGGTCGGTGACGTAGGGGGCGCCCCCGGGCCCGATCTCGACCGGCTGGTTGAACTTGACCTGGACGAACGTGGGCAGGTTGGAGTAGGTCGGTCCCTTGACGGGGCTGAGGATCATCTGGCCCGCGCCTGGGATCTTCAGGGTGGACGTGTCGAGCTCGGCCACGGACACCGGGGTCAGCGTGCTGCCGGGCAGCGGCTCCCCGGGCACGGCGAAGAACCAGCGCGGCTCGGAGTTGCACACCGCAGGCTGGTTTGGCTGGTCCGGGCGGTAATACCACTCGCCCTTCTCGGTGGAATGCGTGGCCAGCATCTGCTGAGCCTGGGTGTAGGTGGCGTACTCGCTGTTGGGGGCGTTCTGCGCCGGGGGCTTGCCGTTGTAGGAACTCACCTGCTTCTGGCTGCCGGCCTGCACGTCACCGACCGGGTTCCAGGTGCAGGGAGGCGGCTGGACCGGGATCGGGACGTAGCCTGAAGTGTGCGATCCGCCGAAGTGGGCGTGACTGTACAGCCACAGGTAGCAGCTGCTGCCGGGCGGGCAGGTCACCGGCGGCGGCCCGAAGCCGGCCCGGGCCGGGCTCGCGGCCACGATGGGCAGCACGAGAGCCAGGCCCGCGATGACCAGACGGTGCTCCCAGCCGGAACGGCGCTTGGCGCCGGAATGATGCAGCGCGCCGGTGCGTCTCACGGCTTGCACTCCTTCGCCTGCGGATAGTAGATGGGTGCGTAGTTCCCGACGACCTGCCACTGGCCGCCGCTCACCGGGGCCAGCTCGTCGGTGTACTGGTAATAGCTGCGGTCCGACGGCGACTGCCCGGGCAGCACCTTGCCGGTCTTGATGTCGGTGTCCAGGGCCTGGGCGTCGTCCACGCACGCGGACACGTCCACGTCCTTGGTGATCTTCGGGTCGTGCATCACCGACATCTGCGAGAACGTGATCGTGCCCGTGAACGACTCGGTGGTCACGCTCGGGGCGGCCAGCGCGCTGCGCAGCGCCTCGGCCATGCCCGCGCTGACGTAGGACGTCCAGTCGCCGGACTGGCCACCGGTGTACTCGGCGTAGAGGTAGGCCAGCTCGAAGTCCTTGTCCGCGTTCACCGCGGCGACGCCGCTGGCGGTCGTGGGTACCCAGCTGGTCATCACGATGTGCGTGCTGGGACCAAACGGCGGCATGGTCACCCCGGGCGGGCCGGTGGACTGGGCTAGCGGGGTCGCGGTGGCGGTGCCGGCGCTGCCGGTGGCCGGGCCGCCCGGCGTGAACGCGGGCGGCTTGGACCCGCCACAGCCAGCCAGGGCCAGGACCGCCACTGCGATCGCGGCGCGGGCCAGCATCAGCCGGGGCTTGGCTAT
>CAWAFD010000025.1:0-16657 GCA_963781225.1 uncultured Actinomycetota bacterium | reverse complement strand
AGCCGCGCGTCGTTCCCGAGGTAGTGGCCGCCTCCCGCGCGATGCTCCGGCCCACATCGTTTTGCCCGGTTTTTCCGGACCCTTTGGGCCCGTGATCTCATGGATAGCTGGGCCACGACCGTGGCTCAGTGACTAGTAGCGGTTGCGTGGCTGGACCGGGGCGCATTAGCCGGCCCGACAGTGGGCTTGGCCGACCGGGTGGCGTGGGCCGTCCCTGAGGCCTGGGAGCTGCCAGACGCCTGAGAACTACCGGACGCCTGAGAACTGCCGGACGCCTGGGAGCTGGCCGCAGCTGAGTTTGCGACGGCCGGGCTCGAGGCTGGCCTGGCCGGGTGGCTCGAGGACGCCGTGGTGGTCGGCTTCGGCGTCTGCTCCGACGGGGCAGTGGACGGGCTGATCGTGGCGACGGAGAGCATTGCCCCGGCGACGAGGCAGACCGCGAGGATGCTGGCCAGCAGCGGCAGGATGGATCCGCGGGCGGCGAACGGCGCGGCCAGCCGCCGGATCTTCCTCCGGCGCCGTCTCGCGCGCAGCTCACGGTGATAGGCGAGTACGTCGCGATCAAGCTCGCGCGCGTCATCCGGGACCTGGATGTCGAGCGGAGGCTCGTCCCATCCCGATCCACCGCCAGGATTCACCGTCACCTCCGGCGCGTGATTAATCCCTAGGTAACCAGTATGACCCCCCGGGGGCAATACGGCACTGCGTCCCAGGTCGACACCGGTTCGCAACCATCCAGATGCCGGGTTCATTTCGGTTGCTCAGGTAGACTGGGATAACGCCTGAAGCCCTCGAGTGGCTGTGCCGTCCGCGGCCCAGCCAGCTGAACGGTGTGGGTACGAGCCAACCAAAGCCGTACTGACCTGCCTATTTGCCACTAAGAGCATTTTATAGACACCGTTCCACGTGGTAAGATGGTCTTCAGCGGAAGGGGTACTTGCCACATGTCTTTCAAGGTCGGCGATACCGTCGTCTATCCCCATCACGGGGCTGCTCGCATCGAAGCGGTCGAGACTCGCACCATCAAGGGCGAGGATAAGACCTATCTGGTCCTCAAGGTCGACAAGGGCGATCTGACTGTTCGCGTCCCAGCGGACAATGCCGAGTTGGTGGGCGTTCGTGATGTCGTAGGCGCCGAAGGACTTGAGCGCGTGTTTGAGGTACTCCGCGCGCCGCACACCGAAGAGCCGACCAACTGGTCGCGGCGGTACAAGGCCAACCTGGAAAAGCTTGCGTCCGGCGACGTGAACAAGGTGGCCGAGGTCGTCCGTGACCTGTGGCGCCGGGACAGGGAACGTGGTCTGTCCGCAGGCGAGAAGCGCATGCTGGCCAAGGCCCGGCAGATCCTGGTGAGCGAGCTGGCGCTGGCCGAGAAGACCAACGAGGACAAGGCCGAGGCCCTCCTCGACGAGGTCCTCGCCAACTAAGGTCCGGAGCCTGCGCAGCCGTGCCTGCTGAATGATGCCTGCTGAATGATGACTGACCCAATTCCCCGGATCGGGGTTGGCGTCGACGTTCATCCGCTGACTACCTCGCGTGAACTCTACCTGGCTGGGCTGCTGTGGCCTGGCGAGGCAGGCTTGGACGGGCATTCAGACGGAGATGTGGCCTGCCACGCAGCCTGCACCGCGTTGCTGACCGCGGCTGGGCTGGGTGATCTCGGCGAGAATTTTGGTACGTCCCGGCCCGAGTGGGCCGGGGCGTCCGGGACGGCGCTGCTGCGGGAGACGTTCCGCCTCATCACCGACGCGGGTTTCGCTGTCGGAAACGTGGCCGTGCAGGTGATCGGGAACCGGCCGCGCGTTGGCCCGCGCCGGGCCGAGGCCGAGAAGGTCATGTCAGAGGCGCTGTCCGGGTCCCTGGTCAGCGTGTCCGCCACCACCACCGACGGGCTCGGCCTGACCGGCCGGGGCGAGGGAATCGGCGCGATCGCGACCGCGCTGCTGGTACGGACCGGCTCTTAGCGCCCGCCAGTATTGTCCGGATCCCTTAGCCTGGACAGCGTGACGTTGCAGCTTCATGACACCGCGACACGCGCGGTGCGCGAGTTTACTCCGATCACGCCGGGACAGGCCACGGTGTACCTGTGCGGCGCGACGGTACAAGCGCCCCCGCATATCGGCCACCTCCGCTCGGCGGTGTGCTTCGACGTGCTGACCCGCTGGCTGGCGGTTAGCGGGTACCGGGTCACCTTCTGCCGGAACGTCACCGACATCGACGACAAGATCCTGCGCGTCGCGGCCAGCGAGGACGTCGCGCCCTGGATCGTGGCCGAACGCAACCAGCGCGCCTTCACCTGGGCCTACGACGCCGTCGGCTGCCGGGCGCCGGATATCGAGCCGCGCGCCACCGGGCACGTCCCGGAAATGATCATGCTGATCCGCCGGCTCATCGAGGGTGGTCACGCCTATCCGGCTGGCGGGGACGTGTACTTCGACGTGCGTTCCTACCCGGCCTACGGCGCGCTCTCTGGCCAGCAGGTCGACCAGATGCGCCCCACCGAGGACGATGCCGCCAAGCGCGATCCGCTCGACTTCACGCTGTGGAAGCGCGCCAAGCAGGGCGAGCCGTTCTGGGAGACCCCGTGGGGACCGGGCCGGCCCGGCTGGCACCTGGAGTGCTCGGCCATGGCCACCAAGTACCTCGGGTCCACTTTCGACATTCACTGCGGCGGCCTGGACCTGGTCTTCCCGCACCACGAGAACGAGATCGCGCAGTCCAGGGCCGCGGGCGACGGCTTCGCGCGGTACTGGCTGCACAACGGCCTGCTCGGGCTCGACGGCGAGAAGATGAGCAAGTCCGGAGGTAACTCGCTGCTGGTCAGCGACGTGCTGACCCGGGTGCGTCCGGCCGAGCTGCGCTATTACCTGGTCCAGGCGCACTACCGGTCGCTGCTGGAATACTCCGAGGACGCGCTGGAAGAGGCGGCGGCGGCCTACCAGCGGATCGAGCGGTTCGTCCAGCGGGCCACCGAGACGCTGGGCCGGCGGGCTGGACTATGACGGCCCGGTCGCCGGCGCGCACAGTGCCAGCGAGTACGGTGCCAGCGAGTACAGCGTCGCCGAGCATGGGGTCGCCGAGCACGGCGGCGACGAGGACGGCGGCGACGGGGACGGTGAGCCGTTCGGGCTGCCGATGTCGTTCCGTTCGGCCATGGACGAGGATCTCGGCGTCCCAGCGGCGCTGGCCGCGGTCCACGCCTGCGTGCGGGACGGCAACCAGGCGCTGGCCGCATCGGACAAGGCCGGGGCGCGCGCCAGCCTGCTCCGGCTGCGCTCCATGCTGGACGTGCTCGGCCTGGACCCGCTCGCGCCGCACTGGGCCGGGACGCGGGGATCGGGTGACCGGCTCCGCCAGGTGGTTGGGTCGCTGGTCAAGCTGACCCTGCAGCAGCGGGACGCGGCCCGGGCCCGGCGGGACTATGCGACCGCCGACTCGATCAGGGAAGGCCTGGAGGAGATCGGCGTCGTCGTCGAGGACACCCCCGAAGGCCCACGATGGGAGCTGAAGCGTTGAGCGGAACACAGCCACGCCGGGCCGGGGGCGGCTCGGGCCGCTCGGGTTCCGGCAAAACCAAATCGGGCAAGCCCCGCCCGGGCACCGGCGGATACGGCCGCCGCGCGCTCGAGGGCAAGGGCCCGACGCCGCCTGCGTCGCAGCGGCCTGGCCACCCCGCGCAGCGCCGGGCCGCGGCCGCCGCGAAGGGATCGCGCCGCCGCTTCGACGACGGTGCTGCCGACGCCGCCCCGGGTGCACCGAAGGCACCGGGCGGCTCCGGCCCGCGATCGTCGTCACGCGGCTCCGGGGACGCGGCCGAGTTCGTCGCCGGGCGTAACCCGGTGGTCGAGTCGCTTCGGGCCAAGGTGCCGGCGTTGGTCCTGTACGTAGGCGCCCGGGTCCAGCACGACGAGCGGACCAGAGAGGCGATCAAGCTCGCCGCGGACCGTGGCGTGGCCGTGCTCGAGGCCGGCGCGGCCGAGCTAGACCGGCTCACCGGCAGTGCCCTGCACCAGGGGCTGGCTCTGCAGGTCCGGCCCTACGACTACGCGCACCCCGACGACCTGCCCGGGCGGGCCGCCGACGCCGGGGAACTGCCGCTGATCGTCGCCCTGGACAGCGTGACCGACCCGCGGAACCTGGGGGCGATAGCCCGGTCGGCGGCCGCGTTCGGCGCGCACGGCCTGGTGGTCCCGTCCCGCCGGGGCGCCGGCGTCACCGCGGGCGCCTGGAAGGCCTCGGCGGGTGCGCTGGCTCGCGTCCCGGTGGCGCGGGCGGTCAATCTGACCCGGGCCCTGCAGTCCTACCGCGATGCCGGGATCTTCATAGCGGGACTGGACGCGGCCGGGGATACCGACATCCGTGACCTGGAGCTGGCCACCGCCCCGCTCGTCCTGGCCGTCGGGTCCGAGGGCCGCGGCCTGTCCCGGATCGTCGCCCAGGCCTGCGACGTGCTGGTCCGGATCCCGATCGCGGCCAGCACCGAGTCGCTGAACGCCGGCGTGGCTGCCGGTATCGCCCTGTACGAAGTGGCCGCAATCCGGTCTGCTAGCTGACGATCTTGTACTCCTCCAGCAGGCGGCGTCCGACGATCATCTTCTGGATCTCGGCGGTGCCTTCGCCGATCAGCAGCATCGGTGCTTCCCGGTAGAGCCGCTCGATCTCGTACTCCTTGGAGAATCCGTAGCCGCCGTGGATGCGGAAGGAGTCCTCCACCACCTCTTTGCAGTATTCCGCCGCCAGGTACTTGGCCATCCCGGCTTCCAGGTCGTTGCGCCGGCCGGAGTCCTTGCGGCGGGCCGCCATCACCATCATCTGGTGGGCCGCCTCGACCTTGGTGGCCATCTCAGCCAGCTTGAACGCGATGGCCTGGTGGCTGGCGATCGGCTGGCCGAAAGTGTGCCGCCGCTGCGCGTAGTCGATGGCCAGCTCGAAGGCGCGCTGCGCTACTCCGCAGCCCGGGCGGCCACGTTGACCCGGCCGACCTCGATGCCGTCCATCATCTGGTAGAAGCCCTGGCCGGTGCGGCGGCCGAGGACCTGGCCCGCGGGCATGCGGACGTCGGAGAGGATCAGCTCGGTGGTGTCGACCCCCTTGTAGCCCATCTTCTCGATCTTCCCCGGGATGGTCAGGCCCGGCACGGCCGGGTTGGCCCCGAAGCCCGGCTCCTTCTCGATCAGGAACGTGGTCATGTTCCGGTGCGGGGCGTCGTGCCCTTCGTCCGTCTGGCACAGCACCGCCACCAGATTGGCGGTCGCCCCGTTGGTCAGCCACATTTTCTGGCCGTTGATCACGAAGCCATCCCCGTCACGGACCGCCTTGGTGCGGATCGCCGATACGTCCGAGCCCAGACCGGGCTCGGACATGGAGAACGCGCCGCGCACCTCGCCGGTCGCCATGGTGGGCAGGAAGTAATCCTTCTGCTCGCCGGTGCCGTGCCGGGCGATCATGTGCGCCACGATGAAATGGGTGTTGATGATGCCGGACACCGACATCCAGCCGCGGGCGATCTCCTCCACGGCCAGGGCGTAGATCAGCAGCGACGCGCCGAGCCCGCCGTATTCTTCGGGGATGGTCAGGCCGAACAGGCCGAGCTTCTTCATCCCTTCGACGATCTGGGCCGGGTACTCGTCCCGGTGCTCCAGCTCGGTTGCCACCGGGATGATCTCCCGGGCGGTGAAGTCCCGCACCGTGGCCAGGATGTCCCGCTCGAACTCGGTCAGGCCTTCGGTCTGGGCCAGGCGTCCCATGCGCACTCCTTAGCTGGCGGGCTGGGGGGTTTCGGGCCGGCCGGGCTGCTCGCCGCCGCGTTCGTTGATGTAGGCGGCGGTCGGGACCATCACCTTCCGCCGGAATACGCACACCAGGGTGCCGTCCTGGTTGTAGCCGCGGGTCTCCACCTGGACGATGCCGCGGTCGGTCTTGGACTTCGAGGGCCACTTGGCCAGCACGGTGGTCTCGCCGTAGACAGTGTCGCCGTGGAAAGTCGGCGCGACGTGCCTGAGCGACTCCACCTCCAGGTTCGCGATGGCCTGGCCCGAGACATCCGGCACGGACATGCCGAGCAGCAGCGAGTAGACGTAGTTGCCCACGACCACGTTCTTGCCGAAATCGGTGCTCCGCCCGGCGTAGTTCGCGTCCAGGTGCAGCGGGTGGTGGTTCATGGTGAGCAAGCAGAACAGGTGGTCGTCGTACTCGGTGACCGTCTTGCCCGGCCAGTGCTGGTAGAGCGCCCCGACCTCGAATTCCTCATACGCCCGTCCGAATTGCATCGTCAGGCCTCCTGCCGCGGCGGCTCGAACCTGGAGGTGCGCCGCATGGCTGCGGCGCGGCCCTGGCCTGCGATGACCAGGGCCATCTTGCGGGAGGCCTCGTCGATCATCTCGTCACCGAGCATGGCCGACCCCTTGGCCCCGCCGGCCTCCGAGGTGCACCACTCGTACGCATCCAGGATCAGCTCCGCGTGGTCGTAGTCCTCCTGGGCGGGGGAGAAGATCTCGTTGGCCGCCGCGATCTGGTCCGGATGCAGCACCCATTTGCCGTCGAACCCCAGCGCGGCCGCCCGACGGGCCACCGTCCGGTAGCCGTCGGTGTTGCGGATCTGCAGGTAGGGACCGTCGATGGCCTGCAGGTCATGAGCCCTGGCTGCCATCAAGATGCGCATCAGGATGTAATGGTAGGCATCCGCCGGGTAGCCGGGCGGTTGCTCGCCGACGACCAGTGACTTCATATTGATGGAGGCCATGAAATCGGCGGGGCCGAAGATCAGGGTCTCCAGCCGTGGCGACGCAGCCGCGATCGTGTCCACGTTGACCAGGCCCTGGGCGTTCTCGATCTGGGCTTCGATGCCGATCCGGCCGACCTCCAGGCCCATCGTCTTCTCGATCTGGGTCAGCAGCAGATCCAGCGCTACCACCTGCCCGGCGTCGGCCACCTTCGGCAGCATGACGCAGTCCAGATTCGCCCCCGCACCCTCGACCACCGTGGTCACATCCCGGTAGGTCCAGTGCGTGGTCCAGTCGTTGACCCGGACCGCGCGGATCTTGCCGCTCCAGTCGCCCGTGTTCAGCGCGTCGACAATCAGGTGCCGCGCACCTTCCTTGGCCAGCGGTGCGCAGGCGTCCTCCAGGTCCAGGAACACCTGGTCGGCGGGCAGCACCTGTGCCTTTTCCAGGAAGCGGGGGTTACTGCCGGGCACGGCCAGGCAGGAGCGGCGCGGGCGCAGACGATCTGCTGTCGTGGCGGGTTCGGTCATCGCGGTAGCCATGATCATCCTTCGGAGGTATTGGCACTGACGGTCGCGGCATCAGAGCAGGTAGGTTCGAGCCCGTGGGCCAGGCGTATCTGGTCGACAATGCCGCCGATGATGGCGGTGATGCCGAAGTCCTTGGGCGTGAAGACGGCGCAGACGCCCTGCGCGCGCAGCTCCCTGGCGTCACCGGGCGGGATGATCCCGCCGACCACGACCGGGATGTCCGCCGCGTCAGCCAGGCGCAGCCACCGCAGCACCTCGGGCACCAGCTCGGTGTGAGCGCCGGACAGGATCGACAGCCCGACGCAGTGCACGTCCTCGGCGGCGGCCGCCACCGCGATCTGCTCGGGGGTGAGCCGGATGCCGGAGTAGATCACCTCGAATCCGGCGTCCCGGGCCCGCACCGCGATCTGCTCCACGCCGTTGGAGTGCCCGTCCAGGCCCGGCTTGCCGAGCAGCAGGCGCAACCGGGCTGCCCCGATCCCAGCGGCCGTAGCGCGTACCGCCGCGCGGACCTCGGCCAGGTCCGTCCCCGAACCGGCGGGCACCGGAGCGCTGCCGACTCCGGTCGGGGCCCGGTATTCGCCGAACACCTCCCGCAGCGCGAAGGACCACTCGCCGGTGGTCACGCCCGCCCGGGCGCAGGCCAGGGTCGCGCCCATCAGGTTGACCTCCGGGCGTGCCGCCTCGGCCTTCAGCCGGCCCAGGGCGATGGCCGCGGCGTGCTGGTCTCGTCGCCTGCGCCACTGCGCCAGTTCGGCCGTGACCGTGACTTCATGGGCCGGATCCACATGGAGCACGGCGGCGTCGGCGTCCGCGGTGAGCGGGCTGGGCTCGGTGGCCTGGAACCGGTTGACGCCCACGACGATCTCCCGGCCCGACTCAATCCGCGCGCGGCGGGCCGCGTGTGAGGCGACGAGCTGGGCCTTGACATAGCCGGATTCCACCGCGGCCGCCATCCCGCCCAGGCCGCCGACGATGTCCATCTCCGCCTCCGCGCCGGCCGCCAGTTCCACGGTCTTGGCCTCCACCACCACCGAGCCGTCGAACAAGTCGCCGTACTCCAGCAGATCCGACTCCTCCGCCAGCACCTGCTGAATGCGCAGACTCCACTGCTGGTCCCAGGGCCGCGGCAGGCCCAGCGCCTCGTTCCAGGCCGGAAGCTGGATGGCGCGGGCCCGGGCGTCCCTGGACAGGGTGACGGCGAGCATCTCCAGGACGATCCGCTGGACGTTGTTCTCCGGCTGCGCCTCGGTCAGGCCCAGCGAGTTGACCTGCACGCCGTAGCGGAACCGGCGCCGAGCAGGGGCGGTGATCCCGTATCGCTCCCCGGTGATCTTGTCCCAGAGCCGGGCGAAGGCCCGCATCTTGCACATCTCCTCGACGAAGCGGACGCCCGCGTTGACGAAGAAGGAAATCCGCCCCACGACCTCGCTGAACCGGTCCGGGGGAACCTGGCCGCAGTCACGGACCGCATCCAGGATGGTGACTGCCGTACACAGCGCGTACGCGATCTCCTGGACTGGAGTGGCCCCCGCTTCCTGCAGGTGGTAGCTGCAGACGTTGACCGGATTCCACCTGGGCATGCGGGCCACTGTGTAGGCGATCACATCGGTGGTCAGCCGTACCGAGGGACCCGGCGGGAAAATGTACGTGCCGCGGGAGAGGTACTCCTTGATGATGTCGTTCTGCGTCGTGCCGGTCAGCCCGGCGATGTCGGCGCCCTGCTCCTCGGCGACGACCTGATAGAGCGCCAGCAGCCACATGGCCGTGGCGTTGATCGTCATCGAGGTGTTGGTCTGCTCCAGCGGGATGCCGTCGAACAGGGCCCGCATGTCACCCAGGTGCCCAACCGGGACGCCGACCCGGCCGACCTCGCCGCGGGCCAGCACGTGGTCGGCGTCGTATCCGGTCTGAGTGGGCAGGTCGAACGCCACCGACAGGCCGGTCTGGCCCTTGGCCAGATTCCGGCGGAACAGCGCGTTGGAATCCAGCGCGGAGGAGTGCCCCGCGTAGGTCCGCATCAGCCACGGACGCTCGCGGCTCACGCCGGGCGGAACAGCGAGACCGTTCGGCCTGATGTCCTTATTCATTGCGGAACCGGTTGATCTTGGTCAGGTGCTGTTCTCGCAGCGCGTGGTCGCGGACGCCGAGGCCCTCCCCCGGCGCCAGGCACAGCACCGCCACCTTGCCGTGGTGCAGGTTGCGGTGCACGTCCAGGGCGGCCTGACCCGTCTGCTCCAGCGGATACACCGCGGACATCGTGGGGTGGATCATGCCCTTGGCGATCAGCCGGTTGGCCTGCCACGCCTCGCGGTAGTTGGCGAAGTGCGAGCCGATGATCCGCTTGAGGCTCATCCACAGGTACCGGTTGTCGTACTCGTGCATGAACCCCGTGGTCGAGGCGCAGGTCACGACCGTGCCGCCGCGGCGGGTCACGTACACCGAGGCGCCGAACGTCTCCCGGCCGGGGTGCTCGAAGACGATGTCGACGTCCTCGCCGCCGGTCAGCTCGCGGATCCTGGCGCCGAACCGCTTCCACTCCTTCGGATCCTGGGTCCGCTCGTCTTTCCAGAACTGGTAGCCCTCGGCGGTCCGGTTGATGATCAGTTCGGCGCCCATCGACCGGCACAGCTCGGCCTTGTGCTCGCTGGAGACCACGCAGATCGGGATCGCCCCACCCGCCAGCGCGTACTGGGTGGCGTAGGCACCGAGGCCGCCGCCGGCGCCCCAGATCAGGACGTTGTGGCCCTGCTTCATCGCGGCCCCGTTGTCGGAGACCAGCTGGCGGAAGGCGGTCGAATTCACCAGCCCCGGCGTCGCCGCCTCCTCCCAGGTGAGGTGCTTCGGCTTGGGCATCAGCTGGTTGGTCTTGACCAGGGCCAGCTCGGCCAGGCCGCCGAAGTTGGTCTCGTAGCCCCAGATGCGCTGTTCGGGATCGAGCATGGTGTCGTTGTGACCGTCCGCGCTCTCGAGCTCCACAGACAGGCAGTGGGCCACCACCTCCTCGCCCGGCTGCCACGCGTTTACCCCCGGGCCGGTACGCAGCACCACCCCCGCCAGGTCCGAGCCGACGATGTGATACGGCAGGTCGTGGCGTGCGGTCAGCGGCGAGAGCCTGCCGTAACGACGCAGGAAGGCGAAGGCCGAGACGGGTGAGAACATCGCGCTCCACACGGTGTTGTAGTTCACCGAGCTGGCCATGACCGCGATCAGCGCCTCACCCATGCCCAGCTCGGGAACCGGCACCTCGTCCAGGTGCAATGACGTGCGTGGATCCCGGTCACGGTGGGGTACGCCGTCGAACATGTGCTCCTCGTCCCGGCGCAGGGTCACTGCCCGGTAGGTTTCCGGCACCGGCAGCTCACCGAAATCGGCCGGCTGCGTGCCTGGGTCGAGGATTGCGTCAAGGATCTGTTGCATGGCCGCCTCCTGGCCTCGATGTCGGCCCGCCGCCCCGGATCGGTGCGCGGCCCAGGGCACCCGCGAGGGGCCTTGGCGACGCGAGGGCGGCAATAAGGAGCATTCATCGCGATTTGACTCGCGCCAATGCCATCTAGCAGTAAAGAGTTCCCATTTTTGTCAAAACGGCGAACTGATGTCACCTTTTCCGAAAGCCGGACGGCCGCCATGGATATCTGGGTCGGGGGGCCCGTTAGCCGGCGGGGCGCGGATCGTGGCCACCTCGAATTGGCGATGCCGGCTGCCACGCCCTCGCGTTGAGCGCCTCCGTGCGGGCAATGATCGCCGTCCAGGCCAGCATGTCGCAGGCGTCGGCATCCGCGCCGTCTGGCAGCGGGAAGATATCGTCGGGCAGGGTGGCCTCCCGGAAGATTCAGGCGAAGACGGCCAATCCGCACACCGCGGCCGGTGGGCACCTCTACGGGAGAATCCGCAGGTAAGAGGGTGGTTTGCCCGGGTTGGCCGCCGGTCGGCTACCATGCACCGAGTCTCACGCCGGTGTAGCTCAGTTGGCAGAGCCGCCTAAGGCGAGGCTAGGCCGACATCGTGAAGGACAGCAGAAGCGCCGGGACGGCGGGGCCACGGATGTCGGAGCCAAACATGAAGGAAACATGACAGCGGACCGGTTGCCGGGGCCGCGCCGCTTAACATCCGGGCATGCCCAAGCAGCTCGCCTCAATCGCCCGGCTCGACTTCCGCCGGCTGCCTCCCTGCCGGATCTGGACTACCGGGCATTGTGCTCGGCACCTGCGTATTTCTCTCTTATCTAAATCTTGCGGCATCGCGGTGACACCCCGGGGCGGTGGACATGCGATGTCGGTGTCAAGGTGGGCATCGCTCGGTCGAGGTTAGGACGTGAATAGATGAGGCGGCAATCTGGCCCCGGTTCCGGTGTGAATGCCGGGCCGGATGAGGCGGGGCCACCGCCGGTTCCGGGGTCTGGGATGGGCGGGGCGACGCGGTCGCAGCAGCGGGGCCGTCTTGCGGTCAGGCGCAAGCGGCGGCTGCGGCGTATCGTGATCGCGGCCCCGTTCGCCGCGGTGCTGGTGTGGGCGATTGTCTCGTATTCCACCTACATGCTGGTGCCGACCAGCATGACGACGGGTGAACGCAGCGCCGAATGGGTCAGGGACGAGGTCCCCTTCGGCAACCAGATGGTCGACGAGGGCGAGCACATCTACTACACGGTGAACGCGCCGAAGACGGGCGGGCCGCAGCTGACCACGCTGCCCGCGGTCGGGGTGAGCTCGGTGCCGGCCAGCCACCCGAAGGCGAAGGCGAAGGCGAAGGCCTACCAGCCGCCGCCGGTCAAGCCGGTCTTCTCGCGCCCGCTGCCCGGCGAAGGGGTCTGGAAGCCGACCGGGGCACAGGTCGGCGGGTCCGCGCCGGTGCTGGTGACGACCTACCGCCCCGAGACCGCCTATCCCCAGATCGTCGCCTACGTCGCCTGGTTTGACCACACCCGTACCCAGCTCGGGTATTACCCGGGCCGTTACGAGCCGCCGGCCGCCGCCGTCCGCGGCCCGGCGATGGTCCCGGACGATCAGCGCTCGCGGCTGCTCGCGACCTTCAACGGCGGCTTCACCTACACCGACGGCGCCAATGGCTCGGCCGACAACGGCCGGACCAACGAGCCGCTGAAGGACGGCAACGCCACCCTCATCGGCTACCGCAACGGCACCATCGCGCTGGTGAAGTGGAGCGGCGGCCCGGACGTGGGATCGAACGTCGCCTGGGCCCGCCAGAGCCTGGCGCCCATCTTGTGGAACGGGCAGCTGAACCCGCAACTCAACGACGACCCGAACAGCGCTGCGTGGGGGTACACGCTCGGCGGCCTGACCCGGGTCTGGCGCACCGGTGTCGGCGTCGACCGCCACGGCAACCTCATCTACGTCGCCGCCAACGACCAGACCGTGATCACGCTGGCCAAGATCCTGCAGCACGCCGGCGCGGTCCGGGGGATGGAGTTCGACATCAACCCCGAATGGCACACCCTGATCACCTACACCCACGGCACGCACGGCCTGGTCCCCACCATGGTCGGGGCCAACCCGATGCAATCGGCCACCCGCTACCTCGTCCCCGACGACCGCGACTTCTTCGCCGTCTACACACCCAAGCCCGGCCCGGTCACCGTCCCCTTCAAGTAGAGGCGAGACTGTTCGATCGCCTCGGTCAGCTGGGCCAGCGCCTTCGGGTCGCGTACCCCGGCGATCGGGTGGTCCATGATGTCCCGGCCGGTTACCCCGTGCAGGTCGCTGACCACCCAGGACAGCTTGATCGCCGCCAATTCCAGCAGCTTCTCCATCGCGCAGCCGGATCCTGCGGGCATGCGCCGGGGCGGTCAGGCCCCTTGGTCTCTACCAGTTCCCCGGACTCGGCCAGGTCCTTGGCGAACGACTCCATAATCCGCCCAGCGCCGCGAATTCGGCCGCCGGCCAGCCCGGCTGGCCAGCCGCCGGCGACCGAGCCAGCGCGTCGTATCCTGCTGCGACCCGTAGATCAAGGTCATGTACCTCACGAGAAGTCTCCTTCCTGCCCGGGCGCCGCGCTGGCGCCTCTGAGGGACGTCGGCACCAGGAAGGTACCGGCGACGGGCGCGGGCGGTAGGTGGTGTGCCGCTTCCCCTCGTCTACGGCGCAGCGAGGAAGCCGTCCACGACCGGCGCCAGCTCGGCGGCCTGGGTGACCAGGCCGAGGTGGCCGCCGGAGTAGACGTGCAGCCGTGACCCGCGGATCAGCGCGTGCATCAGCCGGGCGTTGGCCAGCGGGATCATCGGGTCGTCGTCGCCGGCCAGGATCAGCGTCGGCTGGCGCAGCAGCGGCAGGAACGGCACGCTGGTCCAGCCCGCGGCGGCGGTGAGCTGGTACAGGTAGCCGCGGGACGGCCCGGGCCGATTGCCGTCGTGCATCGCCGCCGCGATTTCCGCGGGGTCGGTCCGGGCCCGCCCGCCGTACAGGGCGCCGGCGACCTGCTGCAGGTGGCGGGGGTCCTGGTAGCGTCGCGGCGACACCATCTGTGCGAGCACCGCCGGGCGGGGCGGGATCATCAGCGTGCCGGTCGCGGTGGCGGCCAGCACCAGGCGGCGGCACCGGGCCGGCTGGAACGCGGCGAAATGCTGGGCCACGGCGCCGCCCCAGGAGATGCCCAGCACGTCGACGCGGCGGTGGCCCAGCCCGGTGAGCATCCGCGCGATCAGCCGGCATAGCCCGGTCATGCGGTACGGCCGGGGCGGCAGCGGCGAGCCGCCGACGCCGGGGACGTCGAACCTGATCACCTCGACCGCGGGGTTGACCGCGGCGGCGAACGGCCCGAGCAGCTCCAAGCTGGCGCCGATGCCGTTGAGGAGCAGGAGCGGGAACCGGGGCGGGCGGGCCTGCTCGTTCCGGCCATGTCTTATCGCGACCCGCAGCGGCTGGCTGCCGAGCGTGACGGTACGGGTCTCAACGTCCGCGGCCATGGCATCCGGGGACGGCGCATCGGGGCTGATGAGGCGGGGTGGGCACGGCCGCCGTCTGCCCGCCGGCGGGCGCGATGAACATGATTTCCCTGTCAAATTGCGGGTCGTTTCCGCTGCACCGGGATGACCGTGGCCCGGCCAAGATCATCGCTGGCGCCGACGGCTGCATGAATCTTCCTGAGCCCGGATGCTGCCAGCCCCGGCAGCCGCCCGGCGCAAGCCGGCTATGGGGGAATCCGCAGGTGAGCGCCCGGCTTTCGCGGGTAAGCGGCCTGTCGGCTACCATGCTCAGAGTCTCCCGCCGGTGTAGCTCAGTTGGCAGAGCAGCCGTCTTGTAAACGGCAGGTCAGCGGTTCGAACCCGCTCACCGGCTCCAGGTCAGAGGGGGTAAGGGCCCTCTCGGACCACCTTCCGTGGGACGAGCCGTGGGACGAATGTCGGTCCTCGGCGTTACTCGCATATCATGCCTAGGGCAGCAAAGGTTTGCATAGAGCAACTGCCGAGCGGGTCGTTCCGCGTCACCGTCTACGCCGGGACCGATCCGCTCGCCGGGCGTGCCATCCGCTCAAGGCCACGGCCACGAGGGAGCAGCAGGCCCGCATCGAGCTCGGCCGGCTGCTCAAGGATGCCTCCGTGGGCCGCACCCCCGAGTCCGCCGCGACCGTCGCGAAGCTCCTGGATGAGTACGCGCTGGTCGCCCCGTGGGACGTGTCTCCGCGGCAGACCAACGAGGGCTTCATCCGCCGTACCATCAAGCCTGCTCTGGAGCACCTAGAGGTGCGGAAGGTCCGCGGCCCCATCCTCGACCAGCTGTACGCGCGGCTGAAGCGCTGCGGCGACCTGACCTGTACAGGAAGATCGTTCATCGAGCACCGCAACATCCCGGCTCTCGTAATCAAGGCCCGTGACCGCCGCCCGGCCTCCCAGCAGGTCGCCGATATGCTCGCCGAGGCCATCCTGTCCGGCAGCCTCGCCCCCGGCGGCGAACTGCCGTCGATCGCTGCACTGAGCTCCTCGCAGGGCATCGGTACCGGCGTCATCAGGCAGCTCTTGAGGCGGTCGCTGCGGACGGCCTGATCCTGGTGCGGCACGGCCGCGCCGCGATCGTCGTCGGAGAGCCGAGCAGTGACCCGCGGCCGGTCCGCAGGCGCCCGGGCCCGGGCCACGACTGCCGCCGGCCGGATGCCGCCCCCACGTCTGTCACCCGATGAAGGCCAGCACGATCCGGTGGCCGTCAGCGGGCGGGCGCGGTGGACCCGCGCCCGCCAGGCGGCGGCGAAGGCGGCCAGATCGGACACGTCTAACGCTCTTCAATAGCGGGAGTTACTGGGCCTGGTCACTGGGCGCGTGGTGAGTTATGCCTGAGTGATGAGGTACCCCGAGGGCGGTGGCCTGGACGCGGCGGAGCGGGTCCGCCGGGAGCGGGTGCGGCTGGCCGCCGCGGAGATGATCGAGGCCGGGGCCGGCGACCGGGAGATCGCCAGGTATTTCCGGGTGTCGCGGATGAGCGTGAACCGGTGGCGGCGGGCGCTGGCCGCGGGCGGCCGGGAGGCGCTGGCCTCCAAAGGGGCGGGCGGCGCGAAGTGCAAGCTCACCGGCGCGCAGGTGGCCGAGCTGGAGGCGGTGCTGGATGCCGGGCCGGCGGCCGCGGGCTACCTGGACCAGTGCTGGACGCTGGCGCGGGTCGCGGACCAGGTCTGGCGGCGGTTCGGGGTGGAGTACACGCTGGCCGGGATGGATGTGCTGCTGCACCGGATCGGGTGGTCCGTCCAGGTCCCGGCCCGGCAGGCGGCCGAGCGGGATGAGGGCAAGATCGCCAGGTGGCGGGAGGACACCTGGCCGGTCATAAAAGCACGGCGGCGGACCTGGGGGCCTGGCTCTGCTTCGAAGACGAGTCCGGCCAGGGCCTGAGGCCGCCGAAAGGCCGTACTTGGGGACGCCGCGGCCAGACCCCGGTGGTGACGGTGACCGGCGGGCATGACACGCGGGTGTCGCTGGCCGCGCTGATCGCGGTCCGGCCCGGCTGCGGTCCGCGGCTGATCTACCGCACGCACCGCGCGCGGCGGGGCGATACGCGCAAGGGGTTCACCGAGACGGACTACGCCCGGTTCCTGGACGCCGCGCACCAGCAGCTGGATGGTCCGGTCGTGCTGGTCTGGGACGGCCTGAACACCCACACCAGCCGCGCCATGCGCGAGCTGATCGCGGCCCGGGACTGGCTGATGGTCTTCCAGCTGCCGGCCTACGCGCCGGAGCTGAACCCGGTGGAACCGGTCTGGTCGCACCTGAAACGATCGCTGGCCAACCTGGTCAAGCACGACATCGGCCAGCTGACCGCGCTAGCCAGGACCCGGCTCCGGCGGATGCAGTACCGGCCAGGCCTCCTCGAGGGGTTCCTGGCCAAGCCCCGCCTCGACTTCAGTAACTTCCACAATTGAAGATCGTTAGGCCGCTGGCGGCGAAAGTTTTCGCCGGCTAATTGAATT
>CAWAFD010000024.1:0-72338 GCA_963781225.1 uncultured Actinomycetota bacterium | reverse complement strand
ATGTGCGCGGCGGCCGTCTCGGCGGCGGGCTCCTGCATGGCGCGGACGGCCTCGGTGACCGCGTCGATCTGCTGGCCTACCTCGGCGTCGATGGCGTCCAGCACCGATGCGGCGTCGGAGCGCTCGTCCGCGAGCTGGCGGCGCAGCCGGACGAGTGGTTCATCCCGCTTGGCCGCTTCGGCATCCTCGCGGGGCCGGTAGTGCTCGATGTCGCCGTTGTAGTGGCCACCGAGGCGGACGGTCTTGCATTCCAGGAACACCGGCCCGCGGCCCGCCCGGGCCTCGGCCACGGCCCAGGTCGCGGCGTCGAAGACCGCCTCCGCGTCGCAGCCGTCGACGATCTCGGCGGGGATGCGGTAGCCAGCGACGCGGTCAACCAGGTTGGGGGTCCGCAGCAGAGACGCGGTTGGCGTCAGCTCCGACCAGCCGTTGTTCTCGCACACGACGACGAGCGGCAGGTTCTTGGCGGCCGCGAACACCAGGCCCTCGTGCAGGGAACCCTGGTTCATCGCCCCGTCGCCGACGGAGACGACGACGACCCGGCCGCTGCGCTGGTACTGCGCGGCCATGGCGACCCCGTCGGCGACCGGCAGGCCGGCCCCGACGATCGAGTTCTCGCCGAGGAAGCCGTACTCGGGCGCGGACAGCAGGGGCGAGCCGCAGCGGCCGCCGTTCAGCCCGCCCGCCCGCTGGCAGATCTCGCCGAGGAGGGGTTCGAGCGGCACGCCGCGCGAGATCGCCCAGCCGTGGCCCCGGTAGGTCGCGATGACCCGGTCATCGGGTTCCAGAGCCGCGCAGACACCAACCGGAATCGCTTCCTGGCCGAGGCACAGATGGATGGATCCCTTGATGAAACCGGCGCGGCTTAGCTCAAGGCACCGTTCCTCGAACTGCCGGATGATACTCATGCGGCGGTAGAGGTCAAGCTCGTCCGGATTGTGGCTTATCACAACAATCGCTCCCGCTTGTCCCTGGGTTGTTGCCAGAGCGTAAACCTTGAAGCGGGGGCTTGTCCAGAGTCTGAATTATCTTTCAGATAATGAAAAATGAGAGATGTAGCCCTTGACCTGGCGTTTTGGGTTGTGACCTCGCAGACGGGCGCGGCCCGTATGTGGCGATCTTGGCCTGCTGACGACAACGTAAGGATCACGCGCAAGGTCGCACTCCGGCATCGACGCGGCGGAGCGAGGGACAACTCGCCGGAGCGGAGCCTGTCGCGGCGGTTGACGCGCCGATTGAGCGGGGGCGGGAGGCAGCTCGTTCGGCAGTTTTAGGCGGGTTGGCCGAGTGCGGCCAGGGCCGCGACGTGCGCCGGAACGCTGGCGTCCCCGGCCAGTGCGCGCTGGGCGACGTACCCCAGGCATACCGACATCAGCAGCTCCGCGACCGCCTCGGGATCGGCGGCGGGGCCGAGCGTGCCGGCGGCCTGCCATCGCTGTGCCGCCTCGGCCAGCAGCTCGCGCAGCCTGCGGTAGGCGGTGCGGCTGGCCGCCTGGAGCTCGGGATCGTTCTGGGCGTGGCTCCAGCCGTGCAGGGACACGAGCAGAAGATCGATACCTGGCGTGTGCTGGCCGAATTCGGTGATCGCGCGCAGCAGCTGGCCAGTGAACTCGGGCAGCGGCGGCGGCTCCGGATTCCGCAGGACCGGGGCGAGCTGCTGGCCCAGCTCGGCCGTGCCCGCGGTCACGGCCGCGTTGATGATCTCGTCCTTGCCGGTGAAGTAGCCGTAGACGGCGCCGGTCGACAGCCCAGAACGGGCGATGATCATCTCCATCGACACGGCCTCCAGGCCGTATTCACGCCAGGCAGGCGCGGGCCGCCTCCAGGATCTGCTCACGCCGCGCCTCGCGGCGCTCTTCGGTGATCCGTGGCATGACGCGACCGTATCACAAAAAAAAGGAACGTTCGGTCTTGACAGGTAGGCAGTTCTGGCCGTGCCATATAAAACGAAGATTCCTTCTTTAATAGGAGATCCGGACGTCACGAGGAGAGGGCGGATGTCATGAACAGACACAGCGAGATCCAGGGCAGCCAGCGGGGAGCCAACCCCACGGTCGTCACCACCGTCGTCTGTATCGCCCTCGGGGCGGTGGCGGCGGCGATGGCGTCCCTGAACGTCGCCATCCCCGGCCTGGTCCGGAGCACGCACGCCAGCCAGACCCAGCTCGAATGGATCATCGACGCCTACCTGCTGGTGTTCTCGGTCCTGCTGCTGCCGGCCGGGGCGCTCGGCGATCGCTACGGCCGCCGCCGGGCGCTCATCGCCGGGCTGGTGGTGTTCGGGGGCGCCTCGGCGGCGGCGATGGCCGTCTCGTCCGCGAACGCTCTCATCTTCCTGCGCGGCCTGATCGGCCTGGGCGCCGCGCTGGTCATGCTGGCCACGCTGTCCACGATCACCGGCACGTTCCCGGCTGCTCAGCGGACGCGGGCGGTCGGCGTCTGGGCCGCGGTGGCCGGCGGCAGTTCGGTGCTCGGGCTGCTGTGCACCGGGATCTTGCTGGAGTGGTTCTCCTGGCGGGCCGCGTTCGCTGTCAACGTCGTGCTCGCCGTCGTGGCGATGGCCGGCACGGTCCGGTTCGTGCCGGAGTCCTCCGCGCCAGACGCGCCGCGGGTCGACGCGGGCGGCGCGCTGATCGCCTCGGCCGGGCTCGTCGCCCTGGTGTTCAGCATCATCGAGGCGCCCGACACCGGGTGGCTGAGCGCCCGTACCCTCGGCGGCGTCGCGGCCGGCCTGGCCGCGCTAGCCGGCTTCGTGGCCTTCGAGCTCCGCCAGCGCCATCCCCTGCTGGACCCGCGCTTGTTCAGTGACCGGAAGCTGGCCGCCGGGAGCCTGTCGATCCTGATCCAGTTCTTCGCCTTCTTCGGGTTCACCTTCGTCGCGCTGCAGTACCTGCAGGGCGTCCGCGGCTACACTCCGCTGCTGGCCGCGGTCGCGGTGCTCCCGCTCTCCGGCACGATGATGCCGACGGCGCGGGTGACCTCCACGCTGGTCTCCCGGTTCGGCTCCCGGGCCGTGTGCGTGACCGGGCTGGTCCTGGTGGCCGCCGGGCTCGCGGTCATCTCCCGCGTCGGCACCGGCACGCCGTACTGGCTGATGCTGGCCGGCCTGGTGCCGCTCGGCGTCGGCATGGGAGCGGCCATGACCCCCGCCACGGCCGCGATCACCGAGGCGCTGCCGCCGGCTCAGCAGGGGGTGGGCTCCGCGCTGAACGACCTGTCCCGGGAGGTCGGCGGCGCCCTGGGAACCGCCGTCCTGGGCAGCATCGTCACCGCCGTCTACCGCTCCAGCCTGCACCTGCAGGGCGTACCCGCCGGGCTCGCCGACCAGGCCCGGCAGTCCTTCGCGGTCGCGATCCATGCGGGTGGGCCGGTGGGTACCCACGCACGTTCTGCCTTCGTGGACGGGATTCACACGGGGCTGCTGTACGCCGCGGGCGCGGCGATCCTCGCCGCGATCAGCGTGGCTGTCCTGCTGTCGCGGGGCGAGCCGCGGGGTCAGGCTCAGGCTCGTGATCAAGCTGAGGCCGTAGCCGAGGCTGAGGTCATGGTCCATTCGGCCTAGACGTGCTGATGCACGAGCGAAAAGCCGGCAGTTGACGGTGCTATGACACCGCAAACTGCCGGCACATCGGCGTCGCGGCCGAGCGTTCATTGGTTAGCTGGGCAGGCCCTTGGCCATCAGCGTCTGGCCCACCATGACCTCCGCCGTGGCGATCAGTTCGGTAAACACCGGTCCGGCAGCGGCATGCACGTCGCTCCGGCTGTGGACGGCGAAGGCATCGGCGTCGGCGTATACCTCGGTGGTGCAGAACACATGCGGATCGTCGTTGGATCGGTGGACGGCATACAGGAGAGTGCCCGGCTCCTTCTCCGCTTGCTCGAGCAAGGGCGCGAATGCCGCGAGGTAGTCACCGGCCTTGCCCTCCTTGACGGTGACGCGGGCGACGATCGCGACGTGTGACACTGATCCTCCTCAGGCTGGCCCAGCTCGACAGTAGTTAACGGGTCAGTTGCGACAAGACCGTCGCGATGTCGGGCGCGGCGGCCATATCGGCGGCTACGGCCTGCGCGGCTACGCGGTACGAGCGATCGGCGAGGGCGGTCTCGATGGCGGCGCGGATCTGGGGAGCGTCGTCCCGGCTGACCGGGCGGCGCTGGCCTTCGGGATCCTGGCCGCCGGGATCCTGGCCGGTGCGGACCTGCAGGGCCGCACCGGCCTGGGTGACGGCGGAAGCGTTGTCGAACTGGTCGGAGAACACCGGCACCACGACGAGCGGCAGCCCGGCGGCCAGGGCGCCGTAGGTCGTGCCCGATCCGCCGTGGCAGACGACCAGGCTGGCTTCGCCGAAGACATCGGCCTGGTCGACCCAGGCTTCCACGTGCACCTGACCGGGCAGCTCAGTCAGCCGGGACGGGTCGAAGCCGTGGCCGGTGGTCAGCAGCACCCGCGCGTCGAGCCCGGAGACGGCGTCGATCACCGTGTGGTAGACCTCAGCGGCGAACGACATGTGCCCCAGGACGGTGCCGAAGCTCACGTACACGAGGGGAGCGACGTGGCCGGGCCACCAGCCGGGCAGCGGCTTACGCGGCGCGAGGGCAGGCTCGCGGTACCGCTGGGTGCGGGGGAAGGGGGACGGATCGAGCGCGGCCGGGAACCGCGTCAGGTAGGGCCAGCGCCGCAGTTCAGCGGTGAGCCCGGCGTGATAGGTCTCCAGGGCGGGCGCGGCGACACCGATCTCCTCCCACTCACCCCGGGCCAGGCCGACGGCGACCTGCGCGGCGGGGATGCCCAGCCGCGCTGCGACCACGGCCGAGGCGTATTCGTAGGGATCACGCAGGACCACCTGGGGGCGCCAGTCCCGCATGGCCCGTTCGGTCGCCGGGAGCATGGCCGTTGCCGCCAGCCGGCCGAACAGCTCCCGGGTGCCCAGTACCGACGCCTCCTGGGGCGGCAGGATCGGCAGCTGCTCCCGGATGGGCCGCACCTGTGCCTCAGACGGCTCGCCGCCGGCCAGGAACGGATGGCCGGCCGCCTCGACCAGGCTCCCAAGCGCGGGCGGGCCGATGACCAGCGTCTGGCCGCCGCTGCTCCGCGCCTGGTCCAGGAACGGCACCAGTGGCCGCAAGTGGCCCGCTCCCCCCAGCGAGCATGCCGCGAGGACACGCATCCAGGCAGGATAGATCAGACTGGGCGGGCGAGGCGAAGCCCAGCCAGCAGGAGCAGCGCGGCGGCGCCGATGAGCACCGGCTCGACCGTAAACGCGGCGTGCAGGCCGAGGTGGTCGGCGAGGATGCCGAGCAGGTAGGGCGAAGCGATGACGAGGATGCCGCCGAGCAGTTGGGTGCGGGCGTTGGCGGCGTCGGCGTTGCCGGGTGCGGCGGCCAGGGTGAGCGCCAGGGACAGCGGATAGAGGTTGGCCAGGCCGATCCCGCAGACCGCCAGCCCGGCGATCGCGAGGATAGGCTGGCTGGCCAGCCAGAACATCACAAAACCGGCGGCGGTCACGGCCAGGGACACGCTCAGGAGCAGCACGGTCCGCCCGGCGCGGCGGATGATGAGCGCCCCGCCGATGCGGCTGAGCAGGATGCCGAGGTAGAAAGCGCTCATCGCGGTGGCGGCCTGAGCGGTGCGCAGCCCGGTCGAGGTGAGCACTTCGGTCCCGAAGTAGATCGGGCAGAACTCGATGGCGATGCCGACGGCGACCATGGTGGCCAGCAGCCAGCAGGACAGGGACAGCCTGGCCTGACGTCCGGTGGGCCGTCCGGCGGGCGGCGGGGGCAGCCGCTGGTGCCGGTAGCGCAGGTAGAGGCCGACCAGGGCGATCACGGGCAGGATGAGGGCCGCGCGCCAGCCGAGCGGGGTGGCCTGGAACAGGCCGAGCAGCAGCGGGGCGAGCACGGCGCAGCCGGCCGCACCCACGTTGGCCTCGACGAGGGCCTGGCCGCGGCGGTCGCCGTGCCGGTCGGACAGGATCGCCTGGATGCAGGTGAGCAAGACCGTGCCGGCGAAGCCGGCGATCGCGCCGCCGGCCAAGGTGAGGGCGACGGAGTGGGCCGCGGTGAACAGGGCCATCCCGGCGGCGGCACCGGCGGCCGAGGACCACAGCAGAGGCGCGCGGGGCAGCCGCCGCGCGACCGGGGCGAAGCTCACCCCGGCCAGGGCCGCACCCACCGACCAGATCGCCGAGTACACACCGAGCATGGTGTAGGAGAAGTGCAGCTCAGACCGGAGCAAGGCCAGCGCGGGCCCGTAGGCGTACAGCCAGTACGCGTAGCCGGCCAGTGCGCCGTAACACAGCAGCGTCGGCGCGTCCCGGAACGTCTCGCCGTACCCGTCGCGGGGCGGCGCCGCGCTGCGGGCCGGTGCGACGCGAGGCGTCTTGTATCGATACACAACGTCATTGTATAGCGATACACAGCTAGAGTATGAGGTGGCTCGCAAGGGTGCGGGGATGGCTCGGGATGGTGCTGGGGTGGCTCAGGACGACGGCGCGGGGACGGCCGGGTTGGGCGTGAAGCCGGCCAGCCCCGGAGCCGCCCGACGCTGCGGGAGGTCGCGGTGGCGGCCGGGGTCTCGCCCATGACCGCGTCGTATGTGTACTCCCGGCCCGACCGGGTGGCGCCCGCCACCGCGGCGAAGGTCCGGGCGGCGGCCGAGCAGCTTGGTTACCCCGGGCCCCATCCCGGGGCGCGGTCGCTGCGGCGGGGGCGGGCCGGCAGCCTCGGCGTCGTCATGGGTGAGCGGCTGACCTACGCCTTCGACGACCCGCAGGCGGCCCGGTTCCTGGCCGGCGTGGCCGACGTGTGCGCGGACGAATGCATCGGGCTCACCCTGGTCCCGACGACCGGTGCCGACAGCGATGTGCTGCGCGTGGCCGAGGCGGTGGTGGACGGGTTCATCGTGTGGACCACCAGCGAGGACGACCCGGTCCTGGACGCGGTGGTGGCCAGCCCGCTGCCGGCGGTCGTGCAGGCGGGCCCGGTCCGCTCCGGGTTGCCCGTGATCGGCATCGACGAGCGGGCCGCCGCCGTGGCGATCGGCCGGCTGGCCTTCGCCGGCGCCGCCCGGCCGGTGATACTGAGCTTCCCCGCCAACCGCGACCGTGTGCGGGAGCTGGTCTCCGGGCCGCCGGACACCTCGGTGACCTACTCGCTGACCAGGCACCGGTGGGAGGGTCTGCTCGACGCCTGGCGCGAGGCGGGGGCGCCCCGGACGACCTGCGGATCGCCGTGTGCCAGGCCAACACCACCGGGCTGGGCGAGGCCTTCGCCGACGAACTGTTCCGCGGCTCCGACCCGCCGGACGCGATCCCCGCGATGAGCGACGAGCTGGCCCTCGGCGCGCTGCGCGCGGCGGCGCGGGCCGGCCTGTCCGTGCCGGGCGACGTGGCCGTCACCGGCTGGGACGACACCGACGCCGCGGCCCCCGAGGGGCTGACCACGGTGCGGCAGTCACTGCGCGACCAGGGCCGCCGCTGTGCGCACATCGCGCTCGGCCACCCCGAGCCGGACGGCCAGGAGCCGCCCGGCTGGCAGGTCGTGCGGCGCGCCAGCACCCGCTGACGGGTCAGGTGAGGTCGTCGCTGTGCCCGGCGGCCAGGCGCGGCCACTGGGGGATGGGGCGTCCGGCCGGCCACACCGGCACCGGTGTCCAGTCGGGCGGCCCGTCGCTGGTCCGCGTGTTGGTGCATTGCTGCGGCCAGCCGGCGGGTGAGTCCTCCCAGGCTTCCTGGCGTCCGTACACGGTGAGGTCCATGAGCGCGTAGCTGTAGTCCATGGTCTCGACGCCGCGGATGGTCGTCCAGTAGGTCTCGAAGACGCGATCGCCGTCGCGCAGGTAGCACACGATGTGCATCCGGCCGGCCTGTTTGGGCGGGGCGAGCAGGGTGCCGACGGACTCCTGGGCCGAGTACCAGGGCATGTCCCAGCCCATGAAGTCGTGGTAGCGGATGCTCTCGTCGTAAGGCCCCTGGCAGAAGACCGCGTAGGTGATGTCGCGGGAGTGCAGGTAGGACAGCTCGCTGACCTGGCTGGCACACCACGTGCAGCCTTCGCACTGCTCGGCCGCGGGGTGCCCGTCGTGCCACATGAAGTAGTAGGTGACGAGCTGCCGGCGCCCCTCGAACGCGTCGAGCAGGGTAAGCGGGCCGGCCGGGCCGGTCAGCGGCAGGCCGGCGTCGACCTCGACCATGGGCAGGCGCCGCCGCGCCGCGGCGATCGCGTCGCCTTCGTGGGTGTGCGCCTTCTCCCGGACGCGGAGCGCATCGAGCTCGGCCTGGAAGGTGGCGCGGTCGACGGTAGCTGGCATCTTGGTCATGACGGTTCCTCCCTCTGATGTGCGGCTTCGGCGAGCCGCTTGATCGCGGTCAGCCGCTGGTCCCACTGGGCGGCGAGCTCGGCCATGGCCCGGGCGGCCTGGTCGAGCCGGTCGGCCTGGATCTGGTAGAGAACTTCCCGGCCCTGCTTGCGGTGGCTGATCAGCCCGGTCCGCTCGAGCACGACCAGGTGCTTGGAGACGGCCTGGCGGGTGAACGGGACCCGCCCGGCCAGCCAGCTGGCGCTTGCTTCACCGTGGCTGACCAGGAGATCGAGGACCTGGCGGCGAGACGGGTCGGCGACGGCCGACCACAGCTCGTCATCGGCCTGGGCAGTCATTTTTTGCCGGTCACTACGACGAGGCGACCGAGGAAGTCCAGCCAACCCTCCTGATGCTCGTCGGCGTAGCGCTGCTTCTCCGCGTCGGGCCAGGCGCGCAGCTCGTGGCCGCTTTCGGTCACGCGCAGGTGGGTCCGCTCGTCCCCCTCGGGCGTCAGTGTGAACTCCACGAGCTGGGAGTTCCCGGCCACGGGTTCCTCCCCGCGGGGATAGTTCCAGCGGAAGGCGAAACGGGTGGGCGGATCTACCGTCTCCACGACGACAGGGCCGCCCTGGTCGCCGAACGTCATATAGCCGTGAGCGCCCGGTTCGATCACGAGCTCCACGCGGTCAGCGAACCACTGGCTGATCTGGTCCGGCTCGGTGATGGTGCGCCACACCACCTCCACCGGCGCCTCGATCAGGATCTCCCGGTCGATAGCAAGGCCTGGCATTGGTATCAGCTCCTTCTTTTCATCTGCAACCGACGGTAGCACGTAGAAGAATGATATGCAACCATTGGTTGCATATCGCATCGTGACTTGCTACCTTTGGTTGCACATCGACAAGGAGGACCCGATGACGAACGTCCTGCATACCCGGTTTGCGACCAGCGGGCCTGCCCAGCCGCCGCCGGCTCGCCAGCGGTGGAGAGCGTTCACGCTGCTGGTGGTGGCGTACTTCATCACGATCGTGGATTTCACGATCGTGAACGTCGCCCTGCCGGCCATCGGCCGTGATCTCCACTTCCCCCAGGCCGGCCTGCAGTGGGTGGTGACCGCTTACGGCCTGACCTTCGCCGGTTTCCTGCTCCTCGGCGGCCGCACCGCCGACCTGCTCGGGCGGCGCCGCCTGCTGATGGCCGGGCTGGCCGTCTTCACCGCCGCCTCACTCGGCGGCGGCCTGGCCACCTCCGACACCTTCCTCATCGTGATGCGGGGGCTTCAGGGGCTCGGGGCCGCGCTCGTGCTTCCGGCTGCCCTGTCGACCGTGACGGATATGTTCGGCGAGGGGCCAGAACGCAACAAGGCCCTCGGCATCTGGGGCGGGGTGGGCGCCCTGGGCGGGACAACCGGGCTGCTGGCCGGCGGCCTGCTCACCTCCTACGCCGGCTGGCAGTACATCTTCTTCTTCAACGTCCCGATCGGCGTGGCAGCGTTCGCGCTGGCCCCCAGGATGGTGCCGGAGAGCCGGGGACGCAGTGGACCGCGGCGGTACGACGCCTTCGGGGCCGTGTCGGTCACCGCCGCCCTGCTGGTGATCGTCTACGCCATCTCCCAGGCCCCGCAGGCCGGCTGGGCGGCTCCCCGGACCGTCGTCCTGCTCGCCACGGGCGCGGTCCTGCTCGCCCTGTTCCTGGTCGTCGAGACCAGGGCCGCGGCGCCGCTGCTCCCACTCCGCCTGTTCCGCCTGCGCGGCGTGGCCGGATCGAACGCGGTCGGGTTTCTGCTCGGGACGAGCTTCCTGACGTTCGTGTTCCTGGGCACGCTCTACATGCAGCAGGTGCTCGGCTTCTCCGCACTCGCGACCGGTGCGGCCTGGATGACGGCGTCGGTGACCTCGCTGGTCCTGGCCTTCAGCGGCCTTCCGCAGCGAGCCGTGACCAGGACGTCGCCGGGGCCCGTCATGGCCGCCGGCATGACGCTCATCGCAGCCGGGATCTTGTGGGCGACGCAGGCTCCGGCCGGTGGTCACTTCTGGCCCGACCTGGCCGGGCCGTTCTTCATCGCCGGCATCGGCACCGCGTTCACCTTCATCCCGATCTCCATCGGTGCCCTGGCCGGGGTGACCGGGCGGGACGCGGGCGTCGCCTCCGGCCTGCTCAACACCACGCAGAATCTCGGCGGGGCGATCGGGGTGGCCGTCGCCGCCTCCGTCGCGGCCTCGTGCTCCCGCACGCTGCTCCAGCACGGCTCCGCCATGGCGGTCGCGCTGACCGGCGGGTTCCACTGGGCTCTGTGGGTGTGCGGGCTGACCGCGGTCGCCGCTATCCCTGTTGCCCTGATACCAAAGCGCGGGGGACGCCGCGCTGCGGGAGGCGATCTCCGAAGCCGGGTACGAGGTCGCGGGTTAGGGCCGTCCGATATTTGCCCTATGCGCCCGCAAAGTCCGGAGTTAGGCTGGCGGCGTCCGTGCACGCGTCTGGGAGGTCTAGCCATGACGACGACGACTGCACCTACGACCTACGTCGACGTACTCATCGTCGGCGCCGGGGTGTCCGGCATCGGCGCCGCGCATCACCTGCGGGAGAAGTTCCCCGGCAAGAGCTTCGTGATGCTGGATGCCCAGGACAACCGGGGCGGGACCTGGTGGACCCACCGCTATCCGGGGGTGCGCTCCGACAGCGACCTGTTCACCTACGGCTACCGGTTCAAGCCGTGGCGCGGCCCGTCCATCGCGGCGGGCGACGCGATCCTGGACTACCTGGACGAGGTCATCGACGAGGACGACCTCGAGCAGTACATCAGGTACCAGCACCGGGTCAGCTCGGCCAGCTGGTCGAGTGAGGACCGGCAGTGGACCGTCGAGGTCACCCGGGAGGACACCGGGGAGCAGATCCGGTTCACCACCGCGTTCCTGTGGATGTGCCAGGGCTACTACAACCACGCCAAGCCCTACCAGCCGCACTGGAACGGCCTGGACCGCTTCGCCGGCACGGTCGTGCATCCGCAGAGCTGGCCGCAGGACCTCGACCTGGCGGGCAAGCGCGTCGTCGTGATCGGTTCCGGCGCGACAGCCGCCACGCTGATCCCGGCGATCGCGGCCGAGGCCGAGCACGTGACGATGCTGCAGCGCTCCCCCACCTACTTCTTCGCGCCGCCGACCACCCACGAGCTCGCCACGATGCTGGCGCCGCTGGACCTGCCCGATGAGTGGACGCACGAGATCATGCGGCGCCAGTACATGATGCAGTACCACTGGCTGGCCCGGACGTCACTGGAGGCGCCCGACGAGGTACACGCGTTCCTGATGGACTCCCTCCGGCCGCAGCTGCCCGAGGGCTTCGACATCGGCAAGCACTTCACCCCGAGCTACCGCCCGTGGCAGCAGCGCATCGCCATGGTCCCGGACGGCGACCTGTTCGCGGTCCTGCGCGAGGGGAAGGCCTCGATCGTCACCGACACCATCGAGGAGTTCACCTCCCGCGGGATCAAGGTCAGCTCGGGCGAGGAGATCCCGGCGGACATTGTGGTCACCGCGACCGGCTTCAACATGTCGGTCTTCGGCGACGTCGCGTTCACCGTGGACGGCGAGCCGGTCGACTTCTCCGAGCGCGTCACCTGGCGCGGCGTCATGATCAGCGGCGTGCCGAACATGGCCTACACGTTCGGCTACTTCCGGCACAGCTGGACGCTGCGGGTCGATCTGGTCAGCGACCTGGTCGAGCGGCTGGTGGCCCATATGGCCGATCTCGGCGCCACCATGGTGGTCCCGACGCTGCGGCCGCAGGACGCGGACATGGAGATCCGGCCGTTCTCGGATCCGGAGAACTTCAACTCCGGTTACGTCCTGCGCTCGCAGGACATCTTGTTCAAGCAGGGTGATCGCGAGCCATGGATCCACCTGCTGGAGCACGACGAGGAGCAGGAGATCCTGCCCAAGGCGGACCTCGACGACGGGTCGCTCATCTACCGCTGAGCCTGGCGGCTGAACAGCCGCCCGGCCAGGTCGGCGCCAACGACTACGCCGCTGGTGTCGCGGGTGAAGAACCCGCGCTGGCCTTTTAGCGCGCCGCTGGTGACGATGTACTCGTCCCCGGGCAGCAGCCCGATGCCGAACGGGTCGTAGTCGGCGGGCAGCTCAACCTTGGACGCCGCGCGGAGTTCCGGTTTGAGCAGGACCTCCAGCGATAGCCCCGTGCCGGAAAGCCCCGTGCCGGAAAGCCCCGTGCCGTCGGCGGTGATCGTGAGGGTCATCGCGTCGTTCTCATAGCCGCCGGTTATCTCGGCGGCGCGCACCGGGTCGTAGGGGTCCGGCTCCGGGTCGCGGCCGGTCACGCCCAGGTAGTGCTCGAGCGCCCAGCGGACGATCGCCTGGTTGCAGCCCACGCCGCCCGGGCTGGCGTTGGCCGCGGTGACGACGGCGAAGTCCCGGTCCGGGACCAGGAGAAGCTCGGCGAACTGGCCGTTGCCCGAGCCGGCGTGCCCGGCGGTACGGACACCGCCGATATCACGCAGGAACCAGCCGATGCCAATCGCGTCGCCGAGCGAGCTGGCCCGCAGCTCCGCCGTGGGATCCCGCATCTGGCGCAGCAGGCCGGCCGGCAGCACCTCGGTGCCGTCCGGCGCCCGGCCGTCGCCGAGGTGGAAACGCGCCCAGCGCAGCAGGTCGGCGACGGACGACGCGACGCCTCCGCCCGGGTTGTTGGCGCGGCTGTCCTTCCACTGGCGGGCGATCGCGTACTGGCCGTTCTCGTCCGCGTTGTGCCCCATGGCCACGGACGGCCGCGCCATGATGTCGTTCATGCCGTAGAGGATCTGGTTGAGGCCCAGCGGCTCGAGCAGGAGGGTCCCGACGGCACGCTCGAAGGTCAGGCCGGTGACCTTCTCGATGACCCGCCCGGCCAGGTTGTAGCCGACCTGGCTGTAGGAGGTGCGGGTCCCCGGGGCCGCGAGCTGCTCCAGGCCGGCCAGCCGCGCCACGAACCGCGCCAGCGCGTCATCCCCGTCGCCGGTGTCGGTGACCAGCCGCCAGTCAAGCCCGGCGGTGTGGTTGAGCAGGTTCAGGACGGTCATCTCGCTCGCCCACTGCTCGTTCGGGAGCACCAGCTCGGGGACGTAGCGGCGGACGGGAGCGTCCAGCTCGACCGTGCCGTTCGCGACCAGGCACATCATCGCCGTCGCCGTGAACGTCTTGGAGACCGAGCCCACCGAGAACAGTGTGTGCTCCCCGGTTGGCCGCGGGCTCTGGCGGCTGGTCACGCCGTGACAGGCGTAGGTCGCGGTGCCGCCGGCCAGACCCCCACGGCCACGCCCGGTATCGCGAAATCTTCGGCCGCCGCCCTGGCAGCGGCGTCCAGCGTCATGTCTGACATCCCAGGATTCCCTTTCCCCGTACTTGCACAATGTTCAAGTTGAACGCTACTTCTGACTTGAACGCTGTGCAAGTCGATTAAGGTGGGGTCATGGCGCGGGAGACGCTTTCGGTGGACCAGATCGTCACGGCGGCCATCGAGCTGCTGGACGACGAGGGTCTCGAGGGCATGAACATGCGCGCCCTCGGCACGCGCCTGGACTCCGCGGCCACCGCGGTCTACTGGCACGTGGGCAGCAGGGACAATCTCATCGCGCTGGCCGCGGATCGCGCCTGGACCGAGGTCGAGCTGCCCGACCCGGCGCAGACCGGCTGGCGGGCGGCCGCCGCCCAGATGGCCACCGGCGAGTACGCGATGCTGACCCGGCATCCGTGGCTGGTCCAGGCGTTCGGCTCCTATCAGCTCTACGGCCCAGGCAAGGCCCGGCACGACGATCACAGCCTCGCCGTCTTCGAGGCGGCCGGGTTCACCGGACCCGAGGCGGACCAGGCGACGTCCGCCGTGTTCACGTTCGTGCTCGGTAACGCGCTGGGGCTGGCCGCGACGATCTCGTTCACCAGGAAGCTGGCGCGCGACGGCGGCGACACCCGGGCGCTGATGCAGGCCACCCGGGCGGAGGTCGCCAGCGTCGCCGCGGAGTTCCCCCGGCTGCGCGCGCGGCTCGAGCTGCCGTCCGCGGAGTACGGCGCCGCACCCGACGGCAGCTTCGGCTTCGGGCTTGAGGCCGTCCTGGACGGCCTGGCCGCGCGCCTTGCTGCCCGCGGGCCCGCGGGTGACTAGGCGCTGATCGCGGCGCGGACGGCGGGGACGATCTCGGTGGCCCAGCTGGTCTGGGCGACGGCGACGGGAGCGGCTCCGGTGCTGCGGAAGATGAAGCCGCCCGCGTGGTGCTCGAGCACGGCGCTGGTGATCTCGTCGACCCACTGGCCGATAGAGCCGCCGATCCAGCGCCCGTCCTCGTCCCGGGTGGCGGCGAGGGGCTCGAGGGTGATGCGGCCGCCGAAGTTGTAGACGGTGGCGATCTCGGCCGGGTCGCGGCCCGCGGCGACCGCTGCCGCGTCGATGCGGGGCCGGGACTCGCGGTAGAGCTGGCTTGTCCAGTCCGAGCCCCGGGACGGGATCCAGCCGTCGGCGAGCTGGCCGGTGACGGCCAGGGACTTCGGCCCGACGGAGCCGGTGAAGATCGGTGGGGTCGGCGCGTCGGCGGGGGCCAGGCCGGATACCTGGTAGAACTCGCCGTCGAAGGTGACCGGGTCTCCCCCGCCGGACAGCGCCCTGACCAGGGTGATCGCCTCGGCCATAGCGCGGACCGCGGCGCCGCCGCCGAGCCGGGGCACGCCAAATTTCTCGATCATGTCCCAGCGGCCGCCCGCGCCGATGCCCAGCATGATGCGGCCACCGGACAGCGCGGACAGCGAAGTGATCGTGCGGGCCAGCAACGGGGCGGGACGGGTGGGCTGGTTGGTCACGGTGACCATGCCGGAGATCCGTTCGGTCTGGCCGAGCAGGAATCCGGTCAGCGCGTAGGCTTCCAGCTTCTCGCCGAAGTAGGGATGGTCGGCGACGGCGAACAGGTCCAGGCCGTCTCGGTCGGCCTGGATAACGAGCTCGGCGGCCTCGGCCGCCGAGCTGACGTCCTCGCCGTTCCAGGCACCCAGGCCGGTGCCGAACAGGACGTTGCGATCTGGCACTGGTGATCCTTCCGCCGCGGTTCGCCTGACCGGAAGTCTCTCACCGCGGCTGTGCGGGGGCGTTAACGGCACCCGTTCCGGCCAATTCGCATGCGTGACAAGATGTCGCCGTGAACACAGCTGATCAGTGGAGCGACTTCTTTGTCGCTTCGGTGGGTGCGTCGGCCGCGCTCGCGGGGCTGGTCATGGTAGCCATCTCGGTCAACGTCAAGGCCATTCTGGATGGCGCGGCGTTGCCCGCCCGGGCCGCGTCTACGGTCGCCGTCCTGGTGCTGATCCTGGCCTGCACGTCGGTAGGCCTGATCAAGGCCCAGTCGCTGCGGGACCTGGGTGTGGAACTGCTGATCTTCGGCCTGGTCGGGATGGTACCGGCGCTGCATTCGACGCGGGCCGGCCTGCGGGTGCCGGACCGGCCCTGGCCGGAACGGGTCTTCCATATCGTGGTCGGGCAGGCTACCCAGGCGCTGTTCCTGGTGGCCGGGGGCCTGCTGATCGCAGAAAACTCCACCGGGTACTTCTGGATCGTCGCCGCGGTGATCACCGGCTACGTCGTGTCGACCCTCAACGCCTGGGTGCTGCTGATCGAGATTCTCCGCTAGGTCAGGGCTTACGGCCGACGTCCGGTCGCCGGGTAATCCCAACCCGTCGCGTTTTTTGGGGGCCACGCGCAGTCCGGCGGCCAGGGCTCCAGTGTGCAGGCGGCGGTCCCAGACGGACACAATGAGCTCGGGATCGGCGATGGCCAGGGCACTGGCCAGGTGGACAGCATCGGCGCCACGCAGAGCATGGGTACGGGCCAACTGGCCGGCGTGGTGTTCCACTGCTGCGCTCAGCTCGACCGGCCGAACGGCGACCCAGTAATGTTCCCAGGCCTGTTCGGCCGTTCTGAGGTCGTCCTCGCTGAGATCGTGGTTGCGGCCGGCGGCGGCGAGGGCGGCACGGACTTCCGGGTAGGCCAGGCGGCTGGCCAGGGCGGCGTCGCAGCCATCCCAGAGTTCGGCGGCCAAGCCGCTGCCGCTCTCCTCCACGACGAGCTTGACCAAGGCGCTGGAGTCGAAGTAGACGAGAGCCACGGTCAGCGGCGCTGGTCGCTGACCTGATCGGCGACGGGTCGTCTAGGGCGGGGGCGGGACTGCCCGGCCGCCCGGGGGCGAGGAGCCGCGGTAGCGCGACCGATGACACCGTCGGAAGCGAGGCGCTCGAGGGTAGCGGTGGCGGTCAGGCCGAGCAGGCGGGCGATGGGCACGCCGCGGTCGGTGATCACGACCTCCTCGCCGGTGCGGGCTTGGTCGAGGTAATCGCTGAGGTGAGCGCGCAGCTCGCTCACGGCTACGTCCATACTTGAATTGTACGCTTCGTGGCTCGCTTATTTGTACATGGTCAGCGCACGTAGCGCAGGCTGAGCTGGTCGGTGTGCCCGGCCCAGGTGAGGTGCATCGTCCAGCAGCCGGGCGCGGGCATGTTCACGTACGAGGGTCCCGGACCGTCCGGCAGCTCCACGGTGGCCGTTTGTGTGCTGCCCGCGAGCGTGGCCCGGATGGTCATCGGCCCGGACGAGACCCTCGACACCCACAGGACCTTGTTGGCCACGTTGGGCAGTGCCGGTGCGTGCAGCGCGTTGGGCGTGGTCCAGAGGATGGCCACGATGTTGCCCGCCGCGCCTAGCACGTGCGGCATGGCCATGTCCGGTGGGCTGAATCCGGCCCGCGCCCAGTCCGGGAGCGGGCCGACGGGCGGCTGGCCGGCGCAGCCGGTGGCGCTGCCACTATCGCTGGCCGTTGGCGGCTGGGTCTGCCTCGGTGAGCCGGCGCATGCGGTCACGGCGGCGAGTGACATCGTCAGCGCGGCCGCGAACCGGTACCTCATGACACGACGGTACGGCGGCCACGGCGCGGTGCCTAGAAGCACGTCTCCGCGGAGACGTTTTTCGGCGGCGTCAGAGCATCAGGATGAGCATGTAGCCCATCGTGATTCCCATGGCGATCTTGCAGATCGCGGCGCAGCGGGGGGCCAGGTAGCGGGCGGCGGGGCTGGCGGCGACGGGGGTGGCGACGTCGGGGCTGGTGGCAGGAGTGCTGCTGCCGGGTACGACGGCTAGGGCCGCAGCGGGGGCCAGCGTTGGGGCGGGAACCAGCGCCGCGGCGGGGGCGCGGAAGGTGATGCGGTCGCCGAGCCAGACGGCATAACCGAACAGGAACAGGGCCAGCGCCAGGGTCAGGAACGAGAAGCGGGACTCGGCGGGGGTCATGGTCATGCCGCCCATCCCGCCGGAGGCGGCCTTGACGGCGACGGTGGCCGGGAGGATTGCGAACATGAAGACCATGGCGGCGCACTCGACCAGGTGCGGCATGGGGTGCGCAGAGCGCCACGGGGTCTGCGGGGCGCCGCGGCGGGTGGCCATCATGCGGTAGCCGAACCAGACGGCGGCGCCGGCGAAGACCGCCTCCCAGATCGTGCTGGGGAGGGTACGCAGGCCGGAGACGAGCATGCCGGCCATGGCGACGCCCATCACCACGTGCGCGCCGTCGGTGTCGAGCTCGGTCGGGCGGCGCCAGCGGCGGGAGGCGACCAGGCGGGCGGCGCAGTAGACGGCGACGGCGAGACTAGCGGCGGCGAAAATGCCGGCGAGCCAGGTAGGGCCGCCCATGTCAGGCCTCCTTCTTGCTGACATACGTGATGGCGATCAGGGCCAGCAGGGGACCCGATGCGGGGTCGGTGGCCATGCCGGTGAAGATTCCGCCCAGGCCCTGGGCGAGCCAGAGAACCAGGGAGACGACCAGGGCCACGATGACGGCGGCGCGCAGGAAGCGATCGGGCAGGAACACCGCCACGGCGATCAGGGCGAGCGCGACCGCCAGGACGATCGCGGGGGCCAGACCCTGCTCCTTCAGGGCGCTGGCGGCATGGTTGTCGATCCAGGCCAGCCAGGCCGGAGCGCCGCCGGAGGCGTCGGAGATCATGCCGCTGATGGCGCCGGGGGCGCGGGTCGCGGGCAGCACGGCGAACGCGGCCAGGCTGCCCCAGACGACCAGCCAGATGGCCTGAGCCGCGGGGCGGCCAAGCGTCCGGGCCGCGACATAGGAGGCCGCCGGGTCGCGGTCGGCCGGCCAGAGCAGGACGGCCAGGACGGCGTAGAGGATGACGGCGCCGGGCGCGCCGTTGACCGGGCTGGCCGCCCCGGCCAGGGTGCCGCCGAAGCCCTCGCCGAGCCACCAGACGGCCAGGGACCACACGATGCTGCCGGCCAGCGCGAGCTTCAGGGTGGGACGCCAGGCGATGCCCAGGCCGAGCGCGAGCTGGATGGTGGCGAAGATGGCGTTCAGGACGACCAGATGATGGTCGATGAGACTCGCCGACCAGGTGATCGGGTGGGCGACCACCCCAGGATTGCCCTGGGCGCTGGCGGCCAGCATGCCCGGGAAGCCTTTGGTGAACATCCAGGGCTGGTACTGCAGGATGCCGTCGAGGACCCAGATGACGCCGAGGGCCAGCTGGAGCTTGCGGCGGCTGTCCAGGGCCGCCAACCGGCGCTGCTCTTGACGGCGCTGGACTTCCACGCGTGGCGCAGGCCGTGGTGCGGCCAGGCTCTCGCTCATGAATTGATTTTCCCTCGGTAACCCTTTAACCGGCAATCGAATTTCGGTATTGATAACCCGGGCTGGGTATTTGATAAACCCCATTGGGGTATTAGGAAAACCCAACCCGGGTATGGCTTTTAGCTGGTGAACGTGGGATCTCCGCCGCGATTGGACGCAGCCCGCCCGTTCGGCTCTTCCCAGTCTTCTTGCCTTCCGAGCGCCGTCATATCCAGGAAGGTGTACGCGTTACCGACGTACTCGGTGCCGCGCGCGTACGCAGAATAGGTGTGAAATATGCTGGCGCCATCGCGCAGGAAGCAGCTGTAGCCGGGGCGCTCGGCCGAGGGCTGGTCGGCCACGGCGTCCGGCTCGGGGCGGTAGTTGTACTCGAGCTGGCCGCGCGAAGCGTCCAGGGTGACCCGGTAGTCGTAGTTGAAGTCGCTGCCTTCGGTGGAGTACCAGGGCACGAACCAGCCGCGTTCCTTCGCCGCGGCGGCGATCCGGTCATAGGGGGCGCGTGAGGCCAGGACGAAGGCGGTCTCACGGCTGGCGAGGTGCTCCAGGATGCCCGGGGAGAGCTCGTTGATCCCGGCCGAACAGCCCGGGCAGGGCGCGTCGTACTCCGGGCCGAACATCACGTGCTGGATGATGAGCTGGCGCTTGGGGCCGAAGAGTTCGGCCAGCGTTGTGGGGCCGTTCGGGCCGGTGAATACGTAGTCCTTGTCGACCTTGACCATGGGCAGCCGCCGACGGTCGGCGTTCAGCGCGGCCTGCTGGTGGGTGAACTCCTTCTCGCGGGCCAGCAGCTGCGTGCGGGCCTGGAGCCACTCCTCGCGTGCGACGACATCGGGAAGACTCATCGTGGAACCTCCTTATGGGTTGTTGTCATAGGGACGACGAACCGGCGCGGCGGAAATGGACGGCCAGCGGGTTATTTTTTCGAAGGCCGGCTGGATTTGGTACCGGCAAATGTCATACCCGGCTACTAGTGTCAAATCTATGTTCGATTCTTCACAGTCAGGTTCGGTCCCTGTTCAGGCTGACACGGGCGGGACCGCCCCGGTGCCGCTGGAGCGCCTGGAAGCGCAGATCTGCGAGCTGGCCGGGCATCTGACCGCGGCTACCTGCCGGTTCCTGCTCCTGCTGGCCGACTTCGACGCCCGGCGCGGCTGGGCTACCTGGGACATGCGCAGCTGCGCCGAGTGGCTGTCGTGGAAGTGCCAGATGTCCTCGGGGGCGGCGCGGGAGCACGTCCGGGTCGCACGGGCGCTGCCGGGCCTGCCGGTCATCCGGGCGGAGTTCGGGGCGGGACGGCTGTCGTATGCCAAGGTGCGAGCGCTGACCCGGATCGCCACGCCGGAGAACGAGGAAGCCCTGGCCGAGCTGGCCGGGCCGATGACCGGGAACCAACTGGAACGGTTCGCCCGGGCGCACCAGAAGGTCAGCCACGCGGACGACGACGCGGCCCGGATTCAGCGGCGGCTGACCTGGCGGTTCGAGGAGGACGGCTCGCTGGCCGGGACGTTCCGGCTGCCGCCGCTGCAGGGGGCAGTGCTGCTGCAGGCGTTGCGGGCGGCGGTCGCGGACCTTGAGCATCCGCACGATGAGGATCACAGCGACGTCTCCGCGGAGACGTCTGTGCCCCCAAAGCGAGTGGTCGCGACGTCGACCAGCCTGGCCGACGGGCTGGTGGCGGTGGCCGAGGCGTTCCTGGGCGAGAAGATCGCGTCGGCGGACAACCCGGAGGCGTACCAGGTCGTGGTGCACGTCGGGACCGAGGCGGCCGACGTCTCCGCGGAGACGCCGCAGGCCAGTCAGGCGCGGTTGGACGATCCGGCGGACCCGGCACGCTGTCACGTGGAGGACGGCCCCGCGATCAGCGCGAGCACGGCCCAAATGATCCGCTGCACGGCGGCGATGAGCTGGATGCAGCACGGTCGCGATGGTTCCGTGTTGCGGCTGGGGCGTCGAAGTCGGCGGCCGTCAGCGGCGCTGCGCCGGGCGGCCCGGGAGCGGGACACGTGCCGCTGCCGGTATCCGGGATGCGACTCCCGGCGGGTCGACCTGCATCACGTCCAGTATTGGAGCAACGGCGGACGCACCGACCTGGACAACCTGATCAGCCTGTGCAGGCATCACCACCGGCTGGTGCACGAGAACGGCCACATCATCGCGTCAGCGAACGGCGGGTTTGCCTTCTACCGGCCAGATGGCACCGCGCTACCGACCAGCCCGAGCCTGCCAGAGCCGGACGGAACGATCGAGGGCTGCCACGACGCCGACATCGCGCCGGACACGATCATCCCACCCTGGTACGGCGAGCGACTCGACCTGGACTATGCCATCACGGTTTGCTTCGCTAACGCCGAAACCCGGTCCGGCCAGCGTGAGCGGCCGGACCTGGAGCCATGCCCATGCGGGGTGTCTGAGATGATCTAGCGACGCCAGATGACGGCTTCCCAAGGGCGGAGCTTGAGGTCGGGCAGGGCGGCGGGTGGGTCGGCCGGGAGGTTGGTCAGGACGACGGTGGCGTCGGACCAGTCGGCGTCCAGGTCCAGGTGCTGAGTGACGACCTCGGTGGAGAAGTTGGCGGCCACCAGGAGCTGGGTGTCCGGGGTACTGCGCAGGAAGGCCCAGATGGCGAGGTGGTCGGGCAGCAGCAGCGTGAACTCGCCGTCGGTCACGACCGGATCGGTGTGCCGCAGCTCGATGAGCTGGCGGTAGTACTCGAAGACCGAACCGGGCTCACCGACCTCGGCGGCCGCGTTGACCTCGGTGTGGTCGGGGTTGATGCCAATCCAGGGGGTGCCGGTGGTGAAGCCGGCGCCCGGGGAGGCGTCCCACTGGACCGGGGTGCGGCCTTGGTCGCGGCTGGTCCGGCCCATGATCTTGACCAGGGCGGCCAGGTCATGGTCGCCACGGGCGGCGACTTCCTTGTAGTAATTCAGGGTCTGGATGTCGCGGTAGTCGGTGATCGCGGGGAACGCGACGTTGGCCTGGCCCAGCTCGTCGCCCTGGTAGACGTACGGGGTGCCGTGGTGCAGGTGCAGCACGGTGGCCAGGGCCTTGGCCGAGGCGATCCGGTGCTCGCCGTCGTCGCCGAACCGGGACAACGACCGCGGCTGGTCATGGTTGCCGAAGTAGAGCGAGTTCCAGCCCTGTTCGGCCAGTCCGGTCTGCCAGGAGGCCATGGCGTCCTTGAGGTCCGGCAGGTTGAGCGGGTGGGGGTCGAAGCGGTCATTGACGAAGTCGACCTGCACGTGCTGGAACTGGAACACCATGTCCAGCTCGTGCCGGGCGGGGTCGGTGAACAAGATGGCCTGGGGCACGGTGACGCCGGGCATCTCCCCCACGGTCAGCACGTGAGTCTCGCGGCTGGCGAAGACCTCTCGGTACATCTCGGCGAGGAACTCGTGGTTGCGCGGGCCGCAGATGAAGAACTCGTCACCGGGGCCGTACAGCGAGCCGGGAAGCGGCTGTGTGTCGGGCAGGGACAGATTCTTGCTGATCATGTTGATGACGTCCATGCGGAAGCCATCCACGCCGCGCTCCAGCCACCAGCGCATCATCGCGTAGATGGCCTGCCGGACCTCTGGATTCTCCCAGTTCAGGTCAGGCTGCTTGGGCGAGAAGATGTGCATGTAGTACTGGCCGGTCTTCTCGTCCCAGGCCCAGGTCGGACCGGAGAAGTGGGACTGCCAGTTGGTTGGCTCGGCACCCGGCTCTCCGGGCACATGGCCGGGGCGCGGGTCGCGCCACCAGTACCAGTCGCGCTTGGGGTTGTCCCGGCTGGAGCGGGACTCGATGAACCAGGGGTGCTCGTCCGAGGTGTGGTTCACGACCAGGTCCATGACCAGCTTCATGCCGCGGGCATGCAGGCCGGCGATCAGCTCGTCGATGTCGGCGAGCGTGCCGAACAGCGGGTCGATGTCGGTATAGTCGCTGATGTCGTAGCCGTTGTCGTCCATCGGCGAGCGGTAGACCGGGGACAGCCAGATGACGTCGACGCCGAGGGTGTCCAGGTAGTCCAGGTGGTTGATGATCCCGCGCAGGTCCCCGATGCCGTCGCCGCTGGCGTCGGCGAAGCTGCGGGGATAGACCTGGTAGACGACCCAGCGGTGCCAGTCGTCGGGACGGACGCCAGCCATCAGGACCGGACCAGCCGGGCGATAGCTTCGGATGCTTCCTTCACCTTGTCCTCCGCTTCCGGACCGCCCGCTTCGATGGCCTGGGCGACGCAGTGGCCGAGGTGGTCCTCGACCAGCCCGAGGGCCACGGCCTGCAGGGCCCGGGTGACGGCGGAGACCTGGGTGAGGATGTCGATGCAGTAAGTGTCGTTCTCGACCATGCGCTGCAGCCCGCGCACCTGGCCTTCGATTCGCCTCAGCCGCTTGAGGTAGGCCTCTTTGTCCTGGGTATACCCGCGCATGGATTAACTGTAAGCGGTCGGGGCGGCCAGGAGTAATCTCGGCAAAATGCGTGACGACACCATCACGGCCTTCCTGGACCAGCTGGCCGCACGGGTGCCCGCCCCGGGCGGCGGCGCCACCGCGGCCCTGCACGCCGCGCAGGCCGCGGCGCTGCTGGCCATGGTGGCCCGGTACAGCAAAGGCGCCGAGATGGACCGCATCACGGCGCAGGCCGACGAGCTGCGCCGGGACGCGCTGGCCCTGGCCGCCGCCGACGCGGACGCGTTCGGGGCGGTGGCCGCGGCGTACGCGCTGCCGCGCGGCAGCGAAACCCGTTCGGCGGCGATCGCGGCCGGTCTGGCCGGAGCCGCGCGGCCGCCGGCGGACGTGATCCGGACCTCGTTGCTGCTGATCGGCCTGGCCGAGGAACTGCTCCCGGCCGGCAACCGCAACGTGATCACGGACGTGGCCGCCGCGGCCGCGGCGGCGCGGGCGGCGGTGGTCACCTCGCAGCTCAACATCGAGGTGAACCTGCGCGGCATCAAGGATCCGGCGGTGCGGGACGAGCTGACGGCCACGGCCGCGATGGCCGACCAGATTGCCGAACGGGCGGACCTGATCGTCACCGCGATCCGGGCGGAGCTGCGGCGGTGAGGTCGCTATCCGGGCGGGAACTGGCCGGACAGATCCGGGCCGCGACCGCGGATTCGGCGGCCCGGCTGACCACCGCGGGATCGCCACCCCGGCTGGCGATCGTCACGGCCACCGCTGATGAGTCGAGCGCCTGGTACGTGCGGTCGCTGACGAGGGCGGCGGACCAGGTGGGAATCGCCTGCCAGGTCGCGGACCAGGTAAAAGACATCGCGAAGACCCTGTCCACGCTGAGCGCGGACCCGCTGGTACACGGGATCATCCTGGCTACGCCGTTGCCGCGCGGGGCCCGGCTGGCGGCACTGGCCGAGGCGATCGATCCGGCCAAGGATGTGGACGGGGCCAGCCCGGCGTCGCTGGGGCGGCTGATGACCGGCGAGCGCGGCTTCGCTCCGGCTACCGCGGAGGCGGTGGTGCGGCTGCTCGACTACCACGGGGTGGCGCTCGGGGGTACGCGGGTCGTCGTAGTAGGCCGTTCGGCCATTGTCGGTAAGCCCGTGACCCACCTGCTCCTGGACCGCGACGCGACGGTGACGGGGTGCCATTCCCGGACCCGGGATCTGGCGTCGGTCACGTCCTCGGCGGAGGTGCTGGTGGTGGCGGCGGGACGGGCGGGGCTGATCGGCGTGGATCATGTGGCGCCCGGGGCCATCGTGGTGGACGTTGGCACCAACGTGTCTGAGTCCGGTGCGCTCGTCGGGGACGTCGCGCCGGAGGTGGCAGCGGTGGTGGGCGCGCTCAGCCCGGTGCCGGGCGGGGTTGGGCCGGTGACCACGGCGCTGCTGTTGCGGCACGTGGTTGAGGCGGCGAGTTAGCCGTGACGGTCGCTGATGCGGAGCTCGAGCCTTACCGCGGGGAGCTGACTGCGTACTGCTACCGGATGCTCGGGTCGGTCCAGGACGCCGAGGACCTGGTGCAGGAGACCATGCTGCGGGCGTGGAAGGCGCGCGACCGGTTCGACGGCACCCGCGCGTCGGTGCGGACCTGGCTGTACCGGATCGCGGCCAACGTGTGCCTGTCCGCGCTCGAGGGCCGGGCCCGGCGGCCACTTCCGTCCGGGCTGGTCGCGGCGAGCACGGATCCGGCGGCGGCGCTGACGCCGGCCTTCGAGATTCCGTGGCTGCAGCCGTTCCCGGACGCGCGGTTCGACGTGAGCGTGCGCACGGACATGCGGCTGGCGCTGGTGGCGGCGCTGCAGGTGCTGCCGCCGCGACAGCGGGCGGTGCTGGTGCTGCGCGAGGTGCTCCAGTTCAGCGCGGCCGAGGTGGCCGGGCAGCTCGGGACCACGGTGCCGGCCGTGAACAGCGCGCTGCAGCGGGCTCGCACCGCGCTGGCTGGGGCCGGCGACCTGGGCGAGGTAAGTGAGCCGGGCGATCCGCAGGTGCGTTCGGTCATCGAGGCGTACGTGCGGGCGTTCGAGGCGGCTGATGTGGACGCGCTGATCCGGTTGCTGGCGGAGGAGGCGGTGCTGGAGATGCCGCCGGTGCCGCTGTGGTACCGGGGGCGCAAGGACTACGGGCTTTTCATGGCGCGGGTGTTTTCCATGCGCGGTACGGGCTGGATTGTGCGGTCGCTGAGCGCTAACGGCCAGCCAGCGCTGGCCGCCTACGCGCCGGAGCCGGACGGCGGCCACCGCCTCCATACGCTGCAGGTGTTCACGGTCGTGGCCGGCCAGGTGGCGCGCAATGTGGTGTTCGCCGACCCGGCGGTGTTCGGGGCGTTCGGGCTGTCTGGAGAAATTTCTCGCGGCCCGCGATGAGTCCGGGGTGGGGCGCCGGTATGTACCGGTGACCGCACAAGTTACTGGGAGACTCACCATGAGCGTCATCGTCATCGAGTTCATCACCCTCGACGGGATCGTGTCGGACCCGGACGGGTCCGGGGGCACGCCGCGCGGCGGCTGGGCGTTCCGGCACGGGCCCGAGACCGTGGCCGGGGACAAGTTCCGGCTCGGCGCGACCCTGGACGACGGGGTCCTGCTGCTGGGCGGGCGGACCTGGCAGTTGTTCTCCGGGCTGTGGCCGGGGCGGGATGACCCGTTCTCGGCGCGGATGAACGCGGTGCCGAAGCTGGTCGCCTCGCGCACGCTGGCTGACGTGTCGGCCTGGAAGAGCTCTTCGGTCTTGCGGGATGATCTGGTGCAGGCGGTGCGGGAGGAGCCGCGGGATGTGGTCGTCGCCGGGAGCCTGAGCGTGGTGCACGCGCTGATGGCGGCAGACCTGGTGGACGAGTACCGGCTGCTGACCTTCCCGACCGTGCTCGGCGCGGGTGAGCGGCTGTTCGGTGAGAGCGGCTCGCCGGTGTACCTGGAGTGCCTGTCGGCCGAGCCCGCGGGAGCCGCGGTGCTGAGCCGGTACGCGCGGGCCGCGGGGTAGCCTCAGCGGGCATGAGCGATATCGTCACCGGCCGGCTGGTGCTGCGGGAGGTCACCGGCGAGGACGTGGCCGCCGTGCTGGAAGGGTGCCGGCCGGCCGAGTGGGCGGAGGACTTTCCCTCCGACGGTGACCGTGTCATCGCCCGGGTGCTGGCGAAATACGGGCTGCCGGCGGACGATGTCGGCCGGCGGTTCGGCCATCGGCTGGTGGTCGAGCGGGAGAGCGGCCTGGTCGTCGGGGGTGTCGGGTTCTTCGGCCCGCCGCAGGGCGGTGAAGTGGAGATCGGGTACGGCATCGTGCCGTCGCGGCAGAGGCGCGGGTACGCGACCGAGACCGTTCGGGCCATGGTGGCGAATGTGATCGACCTGGAGGGGGTGCAGGTGGTGACCGCCAACGTCGACCTCGACAACGTCGCGTCGATCCGGGTGCTGGAGAAGAGCGGGCTGACGCTGACCGGGCAGACGTCGGAGCAGGCGACGTATGAGGTGCGTCGGGGCTAGCGCGGTTAGCTCGCCTCCAGCGGCGGCAGAGAGCCGAGCATGCTGCGGTAGACGGCAATCAGGGCCGCCTTCTGGTCTTCGCCGAGGCGCGGATCGGCGCGGATGGCGTCCTCGGTGCCGGGTATCTCCGGCTGCTGGGTGCCCGGCTCGCCGTCGGCGGTGGTAGCGGGCTCGCCGGTTATGGCGTCGATCAGGCCGGCTTGGGTCATCAGCGTCTCCGCGGAGACGTTCAGGGCATCGGAGATGGCCTTGAGCACGCGGACGGAGGGCTGGTGCAAGCCCCGCTCGACCTGGCTCAGGTACGGGTTGGACAGGCTGGTCATCTCGGCCAGCTGGCGCAGCGACAGGTTAGCCCGCTTGCGCTGCTCGCGGATAAAGGCGCCGAGCGCCTCTCGCTGGGCATCCCATAGGTCCGTCACGGCGCACCTCCTTGCTCTGCAAACTATAGTACGCGGCAGTCCCGGTGTCCCGGGTCTGCCGCGTACTGGGTGCCGATCACTTACTTGGTGCTGGTGCTGTCGCCCGGGGTCAGCGAGCTGGTCGCCTTGAGGACCTCTTCGGCGAACTTGCGCTGGCTGGCCAGCAGCTGCTCGGCGAAGTCGTAGGCGCCGGCCACGACGTCTTCCGGCTTGGGCAGCTTGTCGGAGTAGGGAATCTCGACCGAGGGGACCTTGGGGGTCAGGGACTGGACGGTCTCGACCCAGGTCTTGAGGGCGTCGAGAACGGTCTCCTGGCTCTTGCGAACCGTGTTCAGGACCTCGTTCTGTACGTCCTGGGCGGGGGTGTTAGCCATGGTGATTACCTCTTAGCTAGTTAGCTGGACTCGTGACTTACTTGGAGTCGCCGGGGAGTAGCTGGCTGGTGGTCTTGACGAGCTCGTCGGCGAACTTGCGCTGGCTGCTGAGCAGCTTCTCGGCGAACTCGTAACCGCTGGCCACGACCTCCTGCGGCTTGGGCAGCTGGTCGGCGAACGGGATGTCGATCGAGGGGATCTTCGGGGTCACGTTCTGGATGGTGTCGACCACGGTCTTGATGGCGTCGAGGGTGATCTCCTGGCCCTTGGTCACGATGGACAGGAACTGGTCCTGGATCTCGGCCTGGGTGCTGGTGGCGCTAGGCATCTTTCTTACCTCCTGTGAATGTCTACTGCTAACTTTACCAAGCAACGCTTGGCATGTCAAGCAGATGACTTGATTTGCTTGATTTAGTTAGCGATGCTCTGGTGGGCTTGGGCGCGGGCGGGCGCCTCGGCCGGTGGCTCAGCTGCCGTTGGCGCTACTGGGAGCGCGCCGGGTGGTGGCCGGCTTGGGAGTGGTGGTGCTGGATGCAGCGGGCTTGGCCGGGTTGGTCTTGGCCTCGGCGGGCTTGGACGGAGCGGTAGCGGGCTTGGCCTCGGCGGGCTTGGCCGGGGTGGCGTTTGCCGGGCTGGACTTGGCCTCGGTCGGCTTGGACGGAGCGGTAGCGGGCTTGGCCTCGGTCGGCTTGGACGGAGCAGTAGCGGGCTTGGCCTCGGCGGGCTTGGCCGGGGTGGCGTTTGCCGGGCTGGACTTGGCCTCGGCCGGCTTCACGGGAGCGGCCTTTGCCTCAGCCGGCTTAGTCGGGGTGGCGTTTGCCGGGCTGGACTTGGCCTCGGCCGGCTTGGCCGGGGTGGCCTTGACCTCAGCCGGCTTGGCCGGAGTGGTCTTGGCCTGGCTCGTCTTGGCCGGGGTGGTCTTGGCGGGTGCAGCCTTGGCCGGGGTGGTCTTGGCGGGTGCAGCCTTGGCCGGGGTGGCCTTGGGCTTGGCTGTGGCCGATTTCGCGGCCGCGGGCTTGCGTGTCGCGGGCTTGCGCGCAGTCTTGGCTGCGGCCGCAGGCTTGGACTTGGTCGTAGGGGCCTTCGCCTCGGCGGTGGCCGGAGCCTTGGTGGCGGTCGCGGCCGGAGCCTTGGCGGTAGTGGTAGCCGGTGGCTTGGGCTCGTCCTTGACGGCGACGGCCTTCGGGGCAGTCTCAGCGACCTCGGCGCGCGGGGTGGCGCGGAGCTTCGGCAAGGTGGCGGAAGCAGCATTGTTGGTCGCGGATGCGGCCTCGCGGTTGGCCTTAACTGTCTGGGTGGCGGCCTCGGTGGCAACCTTGGCCGTCTCGGTGACCGCGGCCTTTTCAGCCGCTACGGTCTTCTCGACTGCCTCAGCGGCCTCGTTCCTGGCGGCCTCACGTGCGGCCGCGCCGGTCCGGGTGTGCTTGGCGTTGCCCGGGATCAGCGGCTCGGTGGCCTCCAGCACGTCCTCGGTGAACTTGCGCTGGATCGCGAGCAGGTGCTCGGCGAAGTCGTAGCCACTGGCCACGACTTCTTCCGGCTTCGGAAGCCGGTCGGTGAATGGGATGGTGACGGACGGGAGCCTGGGGAGCCGGTCCGCCAGCGGCGCGTAGATGGACGACATGTCCGGGGTGACGGTCTTGACCGTCTCCACCCAGGTCTTGACCGCGCGGAGCACGGTCTCCTGGCTCTTGCGCGTGGCGGCCAGAATCTCCTCGGGCAGATCCCGCGTTGGGGTGCTTGCCATAGTTTGCCTCCTGATTAACTAATGCAAACTTTACCAAGCATGGTTGGGATGTCAAGCGTACTGCTTGACATATGAAGCATCGAGGGGTACCGGAGAGGCATATTGCTACCCGGTAATCAGCGGCCTGGCCCGGTTCGGCCCGTGCTCGGCCGCTCGGCTGGCTGAGGAGATCGGCCTGGACCGTTCGGTCGTGAGCCGACACGCAACCCGTCTGACCCGGGCTGGGCTGCTCGAACGCGGAGAGGATCCCACGGATCGGCGAGCCGCACTTTTGGTCCTCGCCGCGGCAGGACAGCAGGCGGTACTCCCGATGCGCAGCGACTGACGGCGGCATTCGACCAGTACTTCGCGACCTGGCCCGGCGATGAAGCGCGGCAGTTCGCGGCGTTTCCGCCGGTTAGCGGAGCACGGGCCGTTCTGAAGGCGTCGGCTCAGGCGGTGGGCCGCGACTGCGGAAACAGGTGAGGTCATAGGCGCGGCTGAGGCCACGGCCTCGAATATAGAGACGCTCTGTCTACGGCATGAATCCGGGCATTCATGGCGATGGAACCCACTCAGATATGGGTTTCACGGCGTTCGGGTTAGGGCAACGCGGGGCGGGTGGGGTTCTCGAGATGGATGGGACGAAGGTACGGGATGGGATGAAAGTGCGGGGATCCGATGAATGCGGGGATCCGATGAAGGTGCGGGGATCCGATGAAGGTGCGGGGATCCGAGAGATGGGGAGATCTTAAGTTTCGTTGGCGGCGTCCTGGAGGAGGGGGAACGGGCCAGGGCGACGACGCCGGCTGTTAGGACGGCCATGCTGAGGAGCTCGGGGAGGATGAACCAGCCGCCGCGGACCTGCTCGTGGAAGGCGAGAACTCCCCATAGCACGGAGATGACTGGATCGGCCAGGGTCAGGCCGGGCTGGGCGGCGATCAGGCCTCCGGCGTTCATGGCCGACTGGACCAGGAACATACCAACCAGGCCGGCTGCGACCATGCCGTAGATCTCCCAGCTGGTGAACAGGGTCACCATCCCCTTGGAGAAGGTTCCGGTCATGCCCTTCATCAGCGCCGCGGTGAGCCCGAACATCGACCCGCCCGCGATGCCGAGCAGCGCGGCCCGGTAGGCACTGCCCCGGCCGCGGGCCGGCTCCCGGCGGCCGAACATCACCAGGCTCAGCACCAGCAGCACGTTGAGGCTCACGCCGAGGGCCCAGGCCCACCAGTGGACGTGCCCATTGCGGCCGGCCGACGGGGATAGCAGGAACAGCAGACCGCCCAGGCCCGTGGTCATGGCGGCCGCGAAGCTCCACTCTTGCCAGCGCATCCGCTGACCGAACACACGACTGGCCAGGATCAGCGTGAGCGGCAGCTCCAGCACCAGGATCGGTTCCACTGTGGCCAGCTCGCCGAAACCCAGCGCGGTGGCCTGGAGCAGGAAGCCGAGGGTAATCGCCAGGATCCCGCCGAACCAGATCGGCTGATGCAGCAGGCTGCCGATCAGCCGCAGGCTCAGGTTCTGCTTCTGCGGCACCTCGCGGTTGGCCCTGCGCTGCAGCACCGAACTGGTCGCGTTGGCGCAGGCGGCCAGCACGGCCAGGAGATAGCTCAGCATTATCACCTGCTGTTACCCGGCCCCGCCGGCAAAACACATCAGTCACAGGCGTTGTATAGGAGTGTGAAATTCACCCTTCTCCCGTCTGCCTCGGCCTACGTGGTCTGAATGGACAGGGCCTTCATCCCCGGTGTACGGCTGGCGGGCGAGTTCTACGCCGAGGTGGTGCGGCCGATGCTGGACCGGGAGTTCCCGGGACTGTGTTACGCGGCAGCTCTGCTGGGGCCGGGGTCGGAGGTGCTCGGTTTGGACACCGCGCGGTCCGCCGATCACGACTGGGGCCCCCGGCTGCGGGTGTTCCTCCCCGATGCGGATTCCGGGCTACGGGCTGGTGCAGTGGACGCGATGCTGACTGGACGGCTGCCCGCGGAGTTTCGCGGCTGGCCGGTCGCGTTCGAGGTAACCCAGGAGCCGGGGCAGGCCCGCCCGGCACCGCGTGGAGGTGACCGGGCTCGGGGCCTGGCTGCGGGGACGGCTCGGGTTCGACCCGCGGGCCGGAGTGACGGTGCGGGACTGGCTGTCCGCATCTTGGCAGCGGCTGGCCGAGGTCACCGGGGGCGCGATCTTCCACGACGAATTCGGTGAGCTGACCTCGGCCCGGGCTGCGCTGGCCTGGTACCCACACGATCTGTGGCTTTATGTGCTGCGGTGCCAGTGGCAGCGGATCGGCCAGGAGGAGGCGTTCCCCGGTCGCTGCGCCGAAGTGGGTGACGAGCTGGGTTCGGCGGTGGTGACGGGCCGGCTCGTCCGGGACATCATGCGGCTGTGGCTGCTGATGCACAGGCGCTATCCGCCGTACAGCAAGTGGCTGGGCAGCGCGTTCGGCGGCGCGCCGGGCACGGAGACTCTGAGGGTCCACTTGTCCGGAGCGCTGGCGGCGACGGATTGGGCGGAGCGGGAATGTCATCTGGTGACGGCGTACGAGACGGTGGCCGCGGCGCATAACGAGCTCGGCCTGACCGGGGTGATCGACCCATCGGTCCGGTTCTACTACGACCGGCCGTTCCGCGTACTGGAATGCGGACGGTTCAGCGAGGCGCTGTCCGGGGCGATTGCCGACCCGGTCATCCGGCGACTGCCACCGGCCGGCACGGCCGACCAGGCCCTGGACAGCACCGATGCCCCGGGCGATCTGCGGTTCCCGCGCGCCGTGGTAGATACTTACGGATTGCCATGATTGGTGATCATTACGAGATCCCGCTGCGACCGAATCGAGATATGTCGGTCCGTGGCGGCTGTGATACGCAGCCGTACTCTTGGGGTATCTAAAGGGTAGCGGGGCGCCATCGTTGCCTCGGTCTTTTGCGGAGGTCGGCGATGCGACGCCTGTGGATGTCCCTGCTCCTGCTTGTGCCCGTGCTGGCGCTGATCGCGCCGGTCGCAGCGTCGGCTGCGACGACGCAACGCGTGGCGCCGGCTGCCGCCTCCCGGGCGGTCCAGGCTGATTACAGCAAAGGGTTCGTGAAGGCGGTACAGCAGAGGCTGGCTGCGCTCGGCTACTACCCGGGCGCGTCGGACGGGAACTTCGGCAGCAACACGATCGAGGCCGTCTGGGCATTCGAGGAAGTTCAGGGACTGCCGACCCACAGCTACATCACCAAGGCGTTCACCGCGCGGCTGCAGCACCCCAAGGCGCCGAAGGTGCTGGACCGCAAGGCCGGCGCGAACCGGATCGAGATCCACTTGAGCGCCGGTTACCTCGTCCTGTGGCGCAACAACAAGGTCCAGCTCATCAGCCACATCTCCCCCGGTGGCGGCTACTACTTCTGCAACCCGGGCGGCGGCTGCGGTTACGCGGTGACCCCGACGGGCAACTTCAAGACCATCGTGTACATGCCCGGTTGGGTCACGGTGCCGCTCGGGGAGATGTACAACCCGGTGTTTTTCATCGGCACCGCCTACGCCATTCACGGTGACACCGACGTGCCGCTGGCCCCGGTCTCGCATGGCTGCGTCCGTATCCCGATGGACATCGCCGCGTTCTTCCACAAGCTGGTCAAGGTCCCCGGTGAGCCGGTGATCGTCCGCAGCTAGGCGGATCGGCCCGCTGCGTCAGGTGAGGCCAGCGGGCCACGTCAGGAGCACGGCCAGGGCGCCCGCGATCATGAAGGGGCCAAAGGGCAGCTGCTGCTTGCGGGTGGCACGGCGGGTGACCAGCAAGGCGATGCCGTACAGCCCGGCCAGGAGGAAGCCAGCCAGCCCGCCAGCCAGCAATGTGGGCCAGCCGAACCAGGCCAGCAGGGCGCCAAGGCTGGCGGCCAGCTTGACGTCGCCTAGGCCCATGCCTGACGGGCTGATGATCACCAGCAGGAAATAGAAGCCGGCCAGGGCCAGGCCGCCGAGGAACGCCCGCGCCACGGCGGACCAGGGGCCGCTGACCGCGGCGGCGGCCAGCAGGAACAGCAGCGTGCCGGTGTAAGCGGCGCCGGTCAGGCAGTCAGGCAGGCGGCGGACGGCGGCGTCGGTGAAGGCCAGCGGGACGGCGCACCAGGTGAGCCAGCACGCGGCGGCCAGGGTCAAGGCAGAGTGGGTCTGGGCGGGGTAGATGCGGGCAGCCAGGGCAGCGAGGAGGACGGCGGTGACGGCGCCGACAGCGGGCCAGGGCGGAAGCTTGGGCCAAGGTTGAGGTGCAGGCTGCGGCTGCTGCTGAAGGCGGGGCTGGAGTTGGGGTTGGGGCTGCAGCTGAGGTTGGGGCTGGGGCTGCAGCTGAGGTTGGGGCTGGGGCTGCAGCTGAGGTTGGGGCTGGGGCTGGGGAGCTTCGGCGGGCGGGTAGCTGGCGATGATCGCGCGCTGGGGGTAGCCGGCCAGCAGGCCGACGATGGCCAGGGCGGCGATCAGCGGGAGGCTCACCAGGTAATTCCGCCGGTGCGGGTTCGGCGTCGTGGATTATGGCCAGCGAGCGGGACAGCTCGATGCAGCCGAAGGCGATCGCGATGACGGCGGCGATCTCGATGACGAGCAGCCACCCGTCGGTACGCACGGTCTCGTTAAACACAGTCACCCCGTAGCAGGCGCTGATCAGGGCGTCGCCCAGGGTCAGTGGGGGCTGAACCGCGACGAGGGAGCCCGCCTGCAGCGCGTTCTGGAGGAGGAAAAGCGCGCCGACGCCGGCCACGGCGGTTCCGTAGAGCTGCCATGACGTCAGGAACGGCACGATCCCGCGGTCCAGGTTAGCCACCGCGGTCTTCATCAGCGTGGCAGTCAGCGCGTAGCCGCACGCGGCGGCCAAGCCAAACGCGGCCGCGCGGGCGTTGCCCTGGGCCCGGACGCCGATGGTGATCACGATCGCCTCGAAAATGGCGGTCACGACAAGCGTGATGATCCATACCTTGAGCGGCGCGTGCGTGCCGCCGCCGGACGGCTGGGCCGCGGCCAGGCCGACGCCCAGGCTGACCGTGACCAGCCCGACGGCCCACCAGGTCATCTGGGGCAGCTTCCGGTGGGCCAGTTTGCTCGCCACCAGCAGCGTGAATGGAAGCTCGATGATGAAAATGGGCTGGACCAGCGCGACCGGGCCGGTACCCAGCGCCACGGCCTGGCACACCGCGGCCAGGATGACCATGCCGATCCCGGCCAGCCAGACCTTGTGCCGGATGAGGTAGCCGAACAGCGACAGGTGCAGGGCCTTGTTGGCGGGTGCGGTCTTGGCGGCCATGCGCTGCAGGACCGACGCCAAGCCATTGAAGAGCGCAGTCAGCAGCGCAAACAAAACCGACACCACCGCGGCATCCTATCGGTAACGTGACGCGGGACCGCCGTCAGTGCTGCGCAACGTAGCTGCCGCGCTTGGCCACGGTGAAGATCAGGTCGCCGTCGCGGAGCAGTTGCAGAGCATGCAACACGGTATCGCGGCCCACACCGTAGTCGCGCTGAAGCGCCTTGACCGAGGGCAGTGGGCCGCTCTTCCACTCCCCGGCCCGGATCCGGCGGGTGAGGATGCCCGCTAGCTGCCGATATGCCGGCTCCGGCAAATCAGCATCAACCGTTACAAGATCTCCCACGGAGACAACTTAGCAGACCAATGCCGACCAAATCACCTATCTGTGCTGGACTGGTCTGATCTGATCTGTTAAAGTTGATCTTGGTTCCCGAAGGGGGAAGGACAGCTCCGGCGCAGGCTCCCACTCAGCTGCCGGAGCTGTCCCCCGTCCGGGCAAGCGGGGAATCAGCGGCAGGTGGGGCCGGTGGTGAGCAGAACGAATAGGTCGGTGGCTCCCCGACCACCTAAGAGCGTGGTCAGGGAGCCACCGACCACTTTTGAGGGGCTTGGCGCGTGGGGGGGCGGGCTAGGGGCCGGGGACGCGGAAGATGCGGAGCTGGAGGGCCAGGGTGGCGTAGTAGCCGACCAGGGTGGACAGCTCGAGCAGGGTCTGCTCCCCCAGGGTGTCGACGGCGGTGGCGTACTGTTCGTCGTCGAGGTCGGCAGCTGGGCTGGTCAGGGCGCGGACGACCTGGTAGGCGACCTGCTCCTTCTTGTCGGCGAAGGCGGGGTCGGCGCCGTCGCGCAGGGCCGTGATCTCCTCGTAGGTCAGGCCCGCGTCGCGGCCGAGGACCTCGTGCGATTCCCGCTCATACGCGCTGTCCCAGGCCTGCGCGACCACCAGGATGGCCGCCTCGCGGATTCGCGGCGCCAGGTCCGTCTTGAACCTGATGGCGGCGCCCAGATTCTGCAGGGCGTGACCGACGCCGGGTGCGTAGAGCATCGCGTTGAACGGGCCAGCCAGGCCGCCGGCACCAGTGGACAGCAGGACCGCGCGGGGACCCTGGCCGCGCGGGCCACCCAGGATCTCCCGGTACAGGTCCACCTGGTCGGCGGACATTTCCTCAGACGACAGGACTGGAAGGCGCATCGGCACTCCGGAGGGTGAGAGTCAGCGTCACCGCAACCAGGATGGCCAGGGCGATGACAAGGGGGACAACGATGTGCAGATGGAGCACGCATAGGGCCCCGATCAGGGCGCCGAGCAGCATGGCCAGCACGGAGATTCCACGGCGCGCCACCCGCGCGCCGGTGGCGCCCGCCAGCGGGCTGTCCGCCGCCACCCCGGTGATGGTCAGTGTCAGCACGGTGGTGGTCAGGTCGGGTACCGCCAGCTTGCGGGCGGTCGCGTTCTGCGCCCCCATGGTGAGCGAGAGCAGCACGATCAGGGCGTAACGCGGAGCCGACGGCACCGGATCGGGCACCAGCGGGGTGAGGATCACGGCCACCAGCAGCAGCGTGGCCTGGGCCCCGGTGGTGACGGCGAGCAGTCGCTCGCGCTGGCCGTCCAGCCGCCGGCCCAGCCGCCCGGCCACGAGGGCGGCGGCCGCGAAACTGGCGATGGCGACGACCGAGGCCGTGGCGGAGAACCCGCCCGTTCCGGCCAGGGCGAACGCGAGGAATACCACGTTGCCGGTCATGTTGGCCACGAACACGTGACCGAGCACCAGGTAACTGAACGCGTCGACCAGCCCGGTGACGCCGGTCAGCGCCACCAGCAGCGGCGGCAGCACGCCGTCCTTGCTGCCACGCGGCGGTGCGAGCGTCAGCCGCACGTCGGTCGCGAACGCATTCATGGCTGGTTACTGCCCAGCCTGGGCGGGGCATGCACCCCGCCCGTTCGGTATTAAAAATTTCCGGCAGGGGGCATGCACGCACGCCCGGTCATGGGTACGGGTGGATTCAGGCGGTGGTGCTCCGGCGGCGGGCGAGGGTGTCCACGGTGACGGCGGCGAGCAGGACCACCGCGGTCCAGATGTACTGGGGCGCGGCGCCCAGGCCGAGCAGCTCCAGGCCGTTGTAGATCACGGCGACGATGAGCCCGCCGAGGACCGCGTTCAGCATCTTGCCGCGGCCGCCGAACAGGCTGGTGCCGCCGATGACCGCGGCGGCGACGGCGTACAGGACGTTCTGGCCGCCCGGGACGCCGGTGGAGATCGAGCCGAGGTAGGAGGTGAAGATGATGCCCATGATGCCCGCGGTCACCCCGGCCAGCGTGAACGCGAGGATCCGGATCCGGCTCAGGTTGATGCCGGCCCGCCTGGCCGCCTCGGCGTTGCCGCCGATGGCGTAGACGTACCGGCCGAACCGGGTGCGGCCGAGCAGGAAGCTCCAGGCGACGACCACCACCAGGACCACAAGCACCACCCACGGCACGCCGCGCACCACGGTGAGGCCGACGCCCCGGTCGGTGTTGCCGACCAGCACCACCACCACGCCCGCGACCGCCATCCCGGCGATCTTCAGCAAGGTGACGCTCAGCGGGGGGGCGGTAAGGTTGCTCGCCCGTCTGCGGCTGTCGCGCACGAGGAACAGCGCGCCGGCCAGCGCCACGGCGGCCACCATGACGATCCAGCCGGCCAGCGGGGTGAGGGCACCGCTATAGATATCGGTCAGGACGTTGTTGTACAGCCGGATGCTCCCGCCGCCGTTGGGGGCGGCCGTGTCCATGACTTCCAGGAGCAGACCCAGCGCTAGCAGCTGGCCGGCCAGCGTGACCACGAAGGACGGCAGGCGGAGCCGGGTGACGATCAGGCCCTGGAGTCCGCTGAAGACCGCGGGGACGGCCAGGCCGACCAGTACCGCCAGCGGCCACGGGGCGGGATGGGGCGGCAGCAGCAGCCAGCACGTGAACGTTGCCCCGAGGGCCGAGGTATAGCCGATCGACAGGTCGATCTCCCCGAGCAGCAGGACGAACACCTCGGCCATGCCCAGCATGATGATCCAGGCGGCCTGCCCGATCAGGTTGACGAGGTTGCCGGCCGACAGAAACAGGGAGCTGCGGACCTGGAAGTACACGACGATGGCGACGAGGCCGAGGATGACCGGCAGGGCGCCGCTTTCGCCGTTACGGACGCGGGTAAGCCAGATCTTGACGTACTCGCCCAGCGAGTCCGCGATGACCTCGGGGGCGGCGAGGGCGACCTGGGACGCGGCGTCGTCGGGTTCGGCGGCCTCGGGTGAGGGCTCTTGGACGTCAGTGCTCACTGGAGCTCCCTGGTGAGGGCTCGGCCGGAGTGGCGGCGAGGCGCTTGGAGGTACCGGTGGTCATGAGGTCGACGATGGACTCGGCGTCGTACTGCGACGACGGCCCGACGGCGACCAGGCGCCCCAGGCGCAGCACCGCGATCCGGTCCGCGACCGACTGGACGTCGTTCAGGTTGTGCGAGATGACGATCACCGCGATGTTCTGGCTCTTCAGCCGTTTGATCAGGTCGAGCACGACGCGGGTCTGGGTGACGCCGAGGGCCGCGGTCGGCTCGTCCAGGATCACCAGCTTCGCCTGGCGCATCACGGCTCGGGCGACCGCGACCGCCTGCCGCTGGCCACCGGACAGCGACCCCACCGGCTGGCGAATCGAGCGGACCGTCACCACCGACAGGTCGGCCAGCGTTTGCTTGGCGGTGATCTCCATCCCGATCTCGTCCAGCTGGAAGCGCTTGACCATCTCGTGGCCGAGGAACATATTCGCCACGATATCCAGGTTGTCGGCCAGCGCCAGGTCCTGGTACACGGTGGCGATGCCGAGATCGGTGGCGTCCTTCGGGGAGTGCAGATGGACCCGGCGGCCCTGCCAGAGGATCTGGCCGTCATCGGGCTGGTAGATGCCGGCAATCGTCTTGATCAGCGTGCTCTTGCCTGCTCCGTTATCACCGACGACTGCCGTCACCTGACCGAGGGGGATATCCAGGCTGACGTGGGCGAGCACGCGCACCGGGCCGAAGCTCTTGCCGATATCGACCAGGCGCAGCAGCGGCGGGCCGCCATCGCCTTCCGTGGCGGCGGGAGTCCCGGCGAAGGCGGTTTCGGCTCGGCCGGGCGGCCAGTTCGGCATCAACGGCGGCGGTTTCGGCGTGGGCCGCCGCGACCTCGGCTTCGACGGCGGCGACCTCGGCGGGATTCTCGTCGCCGGCGGAGTCATGCGTACTGTCTGGGGCATCCATAGTTTCTGTCCCGTCCGTGGCGTCGGTCACGTCGGAGTTGGGCGAGGACGCCCGGCCCGCGTCTGCGGGCCGGGCGCCTTCCGCGCTCGGTGTGGTCACCGGGCGCGCCTCCTTACCTTCACGGTCATTACGAGGAGATCCCGGCAGTCTTGCAGTCGGCGGCGTACTGGCCAACGCACAGCTGTGAGGCCTTCACGAAATTGTCCGCGATGATGGTCGAGTTCATGTTGGTAGTGGTGACCCATTCCGGCGTGCCCAGTACCGACGGCACCGCGGTGTTGGTCTTGGTGTCGGTGACCGAGCCGTTCACCAGGGTTTTCGGCGGGGTCTGGCCCGCGCGCAGGAACATGGCCAGCGCGACGGCCGCCTGGGCCTCAATGTAGATCGGCTTGTAGACGGTGCCGCACTGGTAGCCAGACAGGATGTTCTGCAACCCGACCAGGGTCGCGTCCTGCCCAGTGACCGGGAAGGTCTTGGGCTTGACACCCAGCCGCTGCAGGTAGGTGATGATCGGGGCGGCGTTCTCGTCGTTCGGCGTGAGCACGGAGTTGATGTTCTTGTGCGCCGTGAACGCCTGCTGGAATTCGCTCTCCGCGACCGTCGGGGTCCAGGTCCCGGCGGGCTCGCCGACCTTCACGTATTTCCCGCTCGAGAAGAAGGGATTGAGCACGCCGAGGTACCCCTGGGCGAACAGGGTGGCGTTGTTGTCGGTCGGGTCGCCCTTCATCACCAGCACGTTCGGCTTGGTGACGTGCCAGGCGGCGGCGCAGGCGGTGAAGCCCTGGCCGATCTTCGTGCCGACGAGGACGTTGTTGAAGCTGACGTAGTAGTCGCGGCTGCCGCCCAGGGTGATCCGGTCATAGTCGATGACCTTGGCCCCGTGCGCCTTGGCGTAGGACTCGATCTGTGCCCCGACCCCGGCGTCGAGGGGGTCCATGATCAGGACGCTGGCACCCTTGGTGATGGCCGCCTGGGCGTCGGAGAGTTCGGTAGCGTCGCTGCCCTGTGCGTTCTGCACGGAGAACTGCGAGGACGTAAGACCCGCCGCCGTCAAAGCCTGCGTCAGGTAGGGCGCGTCGAATTCGGTATACCTGGCCGAGGAAACGGTGTCGGGAAGGATAGCGGCCACGTTGCCCTTGCCTTTGCTGGCCAGCGGCTTCAGCGTCGACATGGCGGAGAAGTCCCGGGTCAGCTGGGCGAGTGAGATTGACACCGCGGGCGCGGCACTGGAACTGCTCTTGGCGCTCGATGATGATGACGCAGCGGAAGTACTACTGCTGCTACTACTGCAGGCCGAAGCGGCGAGGCACAAAGCCAGCGACACTGACGCTACAGCAGCCCCTTTCCTAGTCACACTAATCATGTAAACCACCTTGCGTCTAAAGGTAAGGGCCGCATCCAGGCATGCGGCGTTGCCTCGCAGGCCGGGCAGATTTCGCGGCCTTAGCGTCTTAGCAAGACCCTAGAACGCCAGAAGTTAACGTGGCCTTAACATCGGCCTTGTGTCGTGAAGATACCGTGAACAACTCCCCCCTTAAACCCGGCTGACCTGCGCATATACTCTTTAGACTCGATCGAGTTGCGGTTAGGACTCGGTTACGTCGCTTCATACCCCGGTGGCGCAGCCCGTGCGGTTATTCGGGGAATCATTCGGACACGAGACCGTTATTCGAGCGTTATACGAGCGATTTACAGGGGCGGTACTGATTCGGGCGCCAGGCGATAGCCGGCCCGGGGCTGGGTAATGATGAGCGGGGCGCTTTCCTCGGCCTCGAGCTTGGCCCGCAGCCGCCGCACGTAGACGCGCAGGTACTCGGTCTCGGTCTCATAGCCATGCCCCCAGACCCGGCGGAGCAGGTGCGCGTGGGTCAGCAGCTTGCCCCGGTTGACGGCCAGCTCCCGCAGCAGCGCGAACTCGGTCGGGGTCAGGTGCACCGGCTGGCCGTTGCGCCTGACCTGCTGCAGGGTCAGGTCGATGATGATGTCGCCGACCACGATGACTGGGGGCGCCTGCGGCTCGGTGGGGACGGCCGGCCGGGTGCGGCGCAGGGTCGCGGTGATCCGTGCCAGCAGCTCCTCGATGCTGAACGGCTTGGTCATGTAGTCGTCGGCGCCCATGTGCAGGGCCGTCACCTTGTCCCGCTCGCCGCCGCGGGCCGAGACCACGATGATGGCGACCGGGGAGCGCTCGCGGATCTGGCGGCAGAGGTCGAACCCGTCGGCTTCGGGCAGCATCAGGTCGAGCAGCACGATGTCCGGCTCCTCGGTCTCCAGCAGCTGCAGGGCACGCATGCCGTCCACGCTGACCACGGTGTCGAAGCCGCGCACGGCCAGGTTCGAGCGGATCAGGTCCACGATGTTGGGATCGTCCTCGACGACCAGCGCGCAGGTCTTGCGGACGTCCTCAGCCAGCGCTGTCATGCTGGTTTCCCTTCACGATCGCCTTCGACGGGCAGGTAGACGCCGAAGCAGGTGCCCTTGGGCAGCTCGGTCAGCTCGAGCCGGCCGCCGTGCGCCTGCGCGATGCCCTTGGCGATGGACAGGCCCAGGCCGGCGCCGGCGCTCTTGCGGTTGTTGTTCATGCCCAGGCCGTCGTCCCGCACGCTGATCAGCACCTCGGCCTGGCGGGCCTGCGCGGTGACCTCGACCTGGGTTCCCGGCGGATTGTGGCCGAACGCGTTGTTCAGCAGGTTCACGAAGACCTGCTCCATCCGGTCGTGGTCGGCCCAGACCACGGGCAGCCCCTCATCGCAGACCAGGGTGACCTCCTTGGCGTGCTCCGGTGGCAGGCAGCCGATGGCCGCCTCGATCACCAGGCGGATGTCGCACCAGTCACGCTGCAGCCGCATGATGCCCGACTCGATGGCGGAGAAGTCCAGCAGATCATCGACCAGCCGGCCCAGCCGCGCGGATTCGGCCGCGATCCGGTCCAGGAAGCGCTGCTGTGAATCGCCGTCCCAGGTCACGTCGGGCTGCATCAGGGACGAGGCGTAACCCCGGATGGCGGTCAGCGGGGTACGCAGCTCGTGGCTGAGCCGGGACAGGAAGCCACGCTGCAGTTCCCGGCTGCGGCGCAGGGCGGCGGCCTCCTGGTGGGCGTGCCCGGCCTCCTCGCGCTCCAGGGCGAGCCGCAGCGAGTTGGCCGCGTCCTCCATCAGCGCGGTCTCCTCCTTGGTCGGCGGCATCCGCTGCCAGCTGGCCAGCAGCACGGTCGGGCCGCCGGCGGCCTTGAACGCCACCGCCCGGACCCGGCGGCGACGGCTGCCGCGCAGCTGCCACGCCACGCCGTCCGGCTGCGGGCTGGCCAGCGCCCCGGCCGCCATCTCCTGCAGCAGCGGCGTGGCCGCGGCCGGGTCGGTGCCGAGCGGGCCGGCGTAGGCGCGCCAGCGGGGCGGCTGGCCGGAGGGTTCGGTGATCAGGGCCACTTCCTCGGCCTGCAGGCCGCGGCGCAGCGACTGGACCGCGGTGACCAGGCCCTCGCCCACGATGACCGGGCCGGCCAGCGTTTCCAGCATCTCCCGGATCGTCTCCAGCACGCGGTTCCTGGTCGTGACCTGGTCCAGCAGCCGGTCCCGCTCGATCGCGCTGGCGGCGTAGCCCGCGTACACGGTGACCAGGTCGAGCTCGTCGCGCTGGGGGGCGCCGTGCTCGGCGCGGAACACCGTGATCACGCCGCTGAGGCCGCCCGGGCCGAGCACCGGGACCGACCAGGAGCTCGCCACCTTGATCGTCTTGGCCAGGTCGCGGAAGCTGCGCCAGGCCGCGCCGGCCCGCAGATTGTCCGCGATCACCGGCCGCTCGTCCGCCGCGGCCAGGCCCACCGGCCCGCCCCCAGGACCGAACGGCAGCCGGTCCCACGGGTCGAGTTCGCCCGGGGCGAAACCGAGCGAGGCGGCGCAGAACAGCGCCCGGTCGCTGACCAGGTGGATGCACAGCCGCTCGCTGCCGAGCGCCGCCCCGAGCGCGGACAAGATGAGGCTCAGGCTGGAGGACGGGTCGGCCGAGACCAGCCGGTCGGTGAGCCCGTGCAGCCGGGTCAGCTGGCGGCGCGCGGATGAGTCGATCTGCTGCCCGGATAGCAGCGCCACCACGTCGTCGGGATGGGTGTCGGCCGGGCGCAGGTCGGCGACCACACGGCCCTGGCGCAGCACCACGATCCGGTCGGCCAGCCGGAACATCTGCTCGATGTCGTGGCAGGCTAGCAAAATCGTGGTGCCCTGCTCCCGCAGCGTCATGATCAGCTCTTCGACCTTTGCCGATTCCTTGACGCCGAGGGCGGCGGTGGGCTCGTCCAGGGCCAGCAGCCGCGGCTTGCGGCCCATGGCCCGGGCGACCGCGACGAGCTGGCGCTGCCCGCCGGACAGCTCGCGGACGTTGCGGGTGGTGTCCCGCAGCGGGATGCGAAGCTCATCGAGCAGCGACGCGGCGGCGGCGTGAAAACGGCTTTCGGAGAACAGCAGCCAGGGCCGTTCCCGGCCGAGCATGATGTTGGCGGCCACGTCCAGGTTGTCGCACAGGGCCAGGTCCTGCCAGACGACCGCGACCCCGTGCTTGGCCGCCCCGGCCGGATCCGGCGGGATCCGGCGGCCGCCCAGGTGGATCTCGCCGGTGGCCGGGACCACGTCGCCGGCGATGCAGCGGACCAGGGTGGTCTTGCCCGCGCCGTTCTCGCCGGCCAGCGCGACCAGCTCACCGCTGCGCACGGTCAGGTTGATCTCGTCCAGGGCACGCACCCGGCCGTAGGACAGGCTCAGGCCGGCCACGGTCAGCAGCGGGGCCGGGCTCATGTCGGGACCGACGGCGGGGGTCCCCAGGGCGACGATGTCGGCGGGGGTGCCCAGGGCGACGGCGGCCCGGGCGGCCTTCACGGCTCTGGCGGCGACGAGCGAACCGGTCATCTCGTCATTGTCAGGCCTGTTTCGTGCAGTTGGCCACAACGTTCATCGATCACGCGTGGCTGACCAGGGATTTTCATGGTTTTTATATGCGCTGGGCCTGGTGGGGCGGCTGGCGGGGTCCCGAGGGTAGGACTGTTGCGGGGGTGCGCTTCGGAGGGCGGGGTTGTGGCGGAGGTGCCCTTCTAGTGGTCCCGTTGCCACAATCACGCCCCTGTTCGGCTCACGGGTGGCGGCGGGGCTGCTGCAGGGGAGTGGCTGGTGATGCTGAGCTTCCGCGTGTGAGGCGAGAGGGCAAGCGTTCAGCTCGCGTGGCGCGCATGTCTTTCGATGAATGTGGCGTTCTACAGAATCTATTGCGTAGAGCGTCACATTCATCGAATTCTGGATGGGCCCGTGCTGGGGTGAGGGGGGTTGCGGCGGTGGGCGCATGCTGGGGTGGGAGGACGAGAGGAGATCAGGGTGCTGGTTGCGTTTTCGGTGACTCCGCTGGGGACTGGGGAGGCCGTGGGTGAGCTGGTCAGTGAGGCGGTCCGGGTGGTGCGGGACAGCGGGCTGCCGAACCGGACCGACGCCATGTTCACCACGGTCGAGGGCGAGTGGGAGGAGACCATGGACGTGGTCCGGCGGGCGGTCGAGGCGGTCGCGGCCAAGGCCCCGCGAGTGAGCCTGGTGCTGAAGGCGGACGTGCGGCCCGGGGTGAGCGGGGCGCTCACGGCCAAGGTGGAGACGGTGGAGCGCTACCTGCAGGGCTGAGCTACCTGGCGGCCGGGGCCCCTAGCCGGAGGGATCGATGCCGAGCTCGCCGAACCGGATGGCCAGGTCGTCGACCCACTGTTCCGGGGTCCGGTGGTCGGCCAGGTGGATGCCGGCCTCACGGCGCCACAGGACGTCACCGAGGGCGTGGCGCAGGTGCCAGGCCATGAGCCGGTCAAGGTCGAGCCGGCGGCCGGCGAGCTCGTGGTAGTGCCGCATGGTGGCGGTCAGCAGCTCGCAACGCGGTCCCAGCCCGGGGCCGGGCAGGCCGCGCAGCTCGTACTCTGGTTCGCCGCTGGCCACGGTCTCGAAGTCGACCACCAGCCGCAGCTGGTCGTGGTCCCACACCTGGTTGTTACCGTGGAAGTCGGCGTGGACCAGGACCGGCGGCCGGGGCGATGACAAGGTGGCGTTGGCCCAGGCGTACCAGCGGTCCAGGACCGGCCGCTGGTCCGGCCGGACCCAGCGGTCGAGCCGGTCGCGGAGTACAGCGGTGGTGGCCGGGGCCTGCGCGCCGGGCAGCTCGCCGACGGCGGCTTCCACCCGGGCCCGGGTCGCGGGTTGCTGCAGGGCGGCCAGGAAGCGCGCCAGCTGGCGCCCGGCGCGGTCCCGGTCGATCGTGCCGGCCACGTCGAACAGCGACGATCCGGGGACCAGCCTGGTCACCAGGAGCAGCGGATCGGTGCTGGCGGTCACTACCTCGGGCAGGAACGGAACGGCCGACGTGGGTGGCTGGTGCAGCGCGGTCAGGACGGCGATCTCGTGCCGCAGGCGCTGTGCGGCAATCTGCGACCAGGCGAACTTGGCCACGAACCGTCCGCCGATAACCGCGGTGCTTGCCCACCAGCGCGGGTTGGTCTGGCCCACTCGTTCGGGCATGAGAACCGGCAGCGCCGCCAGCTCAGGCGCGGCCTCCCGCAGCGCCCCGGCCACGGCCGCCGCCGAACCCTCGGCCAGCCACCTCACGGCAGCCCGGCGAGGCGCAGCAGCGCGGTGACGGCCGCGGCGGCGATGATCACGACCACGAACGGAGCCCGGCGCCAGGCCAGGATGCCGGCCACCAGGACCCCGGCGGGGCGGGCGAAGCCGGCGAAGCCGTGGCCTTGGGTCAGCGCGGTCGTCGCGACCAGGGCGGCCAGCATGACCACCGCCGCGGCCTCCACCAGCTTGCGGGCCCGGGGCGGGAAGGTGATCCGGGCGCGCAGCGCCTGGCCGGAGAGCCGGATGGCGTAGGTGCCGGCGGCCAGGGTGGCGATGCCCGCGACGACCAGCGTGGTGTCCTTCACGAGGCAGTCACCGGCTCACTGGCCAGGAGCAGCACGGCTGCCAGGGCGGCCAGCACGGGCAGGCCGGCCGGCAGGAACGGAGTCGTGGCCAGCGCGATGGCCGCGCCGGCCAGCGCCGCGCGGAGCGTCATCCGGTTGCGCAGGTCGGGCATGATCAGGGCCAGGATGACGGCCGGGAACATGGCGTCCAGGCCGAACGCGCTCGTATTGTGCACCGCGGAACCGATGAGCGCGCCCAGCACGGCGCCGCCCGGCCAGCAGACCAGCACACCCAGCCCGCAGGCCCAGTAGGCGGCTCGCTTGCGGGGCAGGTCGGGCTGGGCCAGCGCGAACACCACGCTCTCGTCGTTCATCACGTGGGTGCCGAGCAGCCGCCGCCAGCCACGGCCGGTGACCTCCGGGAGGGCCAGCCCGTAAGGCAGGTGCCGGGCATTGACCAGCAGGCCGGCCAGCGCGGCGGCCAGCGGGTTACCGCCCGCGGCGACGATCCCGATGAACAAGAACTCCGACGCGCCGGCCAGGACAAGCACGCTCTGCACGGCCGGTACCCAGAGCGGGAACCCCGACGCGACCGCGATCGCCCCGTAGGACAGGCCGATGACGAACACGGCCAGGCAGGTGAGAGTGATGTCGCGCAGCGTCGCGCGGCCTAGAGTTCTGCTTATCGAACCCATACCGGCTATTCTGGCTCCTGTTGTTCGTCAAAGCGAACGGATTGTTTTTTATGGCGAACGAGCCATCAGCCAGTGCCCCGCTGGAGATCATCGCGGCGTCGCTGCGCCGGGAACGGCGCCAGGCCGGGCTGTCCCTGACCGAGGTGGCCCGCCGGGCCGGGATCGCCAAGTCCACGCTGTCCCAGCTGGAGTCGGGCACGGGCAACCCCAGCCTGGAGACGCTGTGGGCGATCTGCGTGGCGCTGGACGCGCCGTTCTCCCGGCTGCTTGACCCGCCGCGCCCGCGCGTCCAGGTGATCCGGGCCGACGAAGGTCCCACCGTAGCCTCGGCCGAGGCCGACTACGAGGCCACGCTGCTGAACGCCTGCCCGCCCGGCGCCCGCCGGGACATGTACCGGATCCACGCCGAGCCGGGGCACGCCCGGGCGTCAGACCCGCATACGCCCGGCACGGTCGAACACGTGGTGCTCAGCACGGGCCGGGCCCTGGCCGGGATCGCGGGCGAGCCGGTCGAGCTTGGCCCGGGCGACTACATGAGCTACCCGGCCGACGTGCCGCACGTATTCGAGGCACTGGAGCCGGGCACGCTGGCCGTCATGCTGTCGGAGCACACCTAGCCCGGTGCTGGGGTGCCGCCGTCGGCGATGCGGTCGAGCCACTCGGTGAGCAGGCTGCGCTCACTGGCGGTGAGGGCCGCCGTCTGCGGCAGCACGGCGCGGAGGGTGACGGCGGCGGCGGCCGGGCCGGGGCTGGCCGCGACCGGCGTGTCGGTGGTGATCGCGGCGACGACCGCTTCCCGGGCCGCATCAATCAGGGCCGGGTCGCGCTGGTCCTCGGGGAGCGCGATTAGTGTCAGCGTGGTGCCACGGCCTGCCGAGGTGATCAGCTGGGTGGCCAGGTGTTCGGCGACCCGCAGCCGCCCCGCTTCGGCGATCCGGCTGACGAGTTTGGCCAGTACCTCCAGGCCGGCCTCGTAGGCAGGCGAGACGACGCCCGGCCGGGGGTCGCTGGCCATCAGCGCGTACACACCCGGGTTGGCCAGGCCGAACTCCAGGTTCTGGTCGAAGCCACGGCGCAGGTCCTCGACCGGGTCGGGACCGGGTTCGCGGTGAGCTTTGCTGGCCAGGTAATCGGCCAGGCCGTGACTGGCCACGGCATCGAGCAGGCCTTGCTTGTCGCCGAACAGGCGGTAGATGGCGGGCGCCTGGACCCCGGCGGCGGCGCTCACCGCCCGGGTGGACACCGCCTCGCGGCCACCTTCGGCCAGCAGCCGGGACGCGGCGGCGATGATGCGCTCCCGCGTGCTGTCGGCGGCCGCCGAGCGGCTCGATTCCATATAACAACGATAGCAGGACGTTGTTATCGGGTGTATTATCATTGATAACTAAAAGATGATATCAACGCAAGCCTCATGGAGGTCCCGTGATCGTCGTTACCACTCCTACCGGGGATATTGGCCACCAGCTCGCAGGCCGTCTGCTGGACGCCGGCGAGGCCGTCCGTGTGATCGTGCGCGACCCGGCCCGGCTGACACCGCGGGTGCGGGAGGAGGCCGAGGTCATCACCGGGTCGCACGATGACCCTGCCGTCGTGGGCCCGGCTTTCGGCGGCGCGGACGCGGTGTTCTGGCTCGTGCCGCCGAACCCGCGGGTGGCCGACGTCACCGACTATTACCTGGACTTCACCCGGCCGGCATGCGCGGCGATCACCGAGGCGGGCGTTCCCCGGGTGGTCGCGGTCTCGAGCCTGGGCCGCGGCATCGTCAAGAACGGCGGCCCGCTGTCGGCCGCGCTGGCCATGGACGAGCTCATCGAGAGCACCGGCGCCGGTTACCGGTCCCTGAGCATGCCATTCTTCATGGAAAACTTCCTCCGGCAGCTGGCCCCGATCCGGGACCAGGGCATGTTCTTCCTGCCCAGAACGGCCGACCGGCCGCTGGCCACGGTGGCCACCCGGGACATCGCCGCGGTCGCGGCCCGGCTCCTGGCCGACCGCGACTGGACCGGCCAGGAAGACGTGCCAGTGGCCGGCCCGGACGACCTGTCCCCAAACCAGATGGCTGGGGTCATGTCCGAGGTGCTCGACCGCCCGGTCCGCTGCCAGCAGGTCCCGCTGGAGCGCTACAAGGCCTCCATGATCGAGCGCGGGATGAGCGAGGGCTCGGCCCAGGGCATGGTGGACATGGCCGAGGCCCAGAACACCCAGGACGTCTACGACCTGGCGCCGGGCACGCCGCGGACGCCAACCAGCTTCCGGCAGTGGTGCCAGGAGGTGCTCAGGCCCGCGGTGAACGCTTAAGCTCCGGGCTCCGCTGTGGCACGATGAAGGTGGCCGCCGGCAGCGTCGCCGAGTGGAGGATGCCATGGCTGTGTACGTCAACCAGCTTCGGGGTGAAGGCCGGTTTCTCCTGGGCCGGACCACCGCGCCGCCGCCGTTGTTCGTCCTGACGGCCGACGCCGAGGACGAGCTGCATGACTTCGCGGCCAGGCTCGGCCTGCGCCGGGATCCCGGTAGCTCGGCCGGATCGCAGCAGCAGGGTACCCGGCACTACACGCTGACGCAGGGCGAGCATGATCGCGCGATAGAACTCGGAGCTCAGGTCATCACGGCCCGCGAAGCGGACAAGATGGAACGACAGCGAGCGGCCATGCGGGGAGAAGACCGGCCCTGAAGCCGGACCTCAGGCCTCCGCGGGGACCTGCTCGATGAGCGCGGCCAGGCCGGCCTCGTCGAGCAGATCGGCGGGCCGGACCGTGGTGTCGTGGGCCACGTAGTAGAACGCCGCCCGGACCGCGGTGACCGGCACGCCGGCCAGCGCCGCCCAGGCCAGCCGGTAAGCGGCCAGCTGAACCGAGACCGCGTGCCGCTCGGCGTCGCCATTGGGCGGGCGGCCGGTCTTCCAGTCGACCACGTCGTACCCGCCCTGAGGTGAGTCGGCGAACACGGCGTCGATGCGGCCACGGATCAGCCGGTCGCCGATGAGCGTCTCGAACGGGACCTCGACCGCGCTGGGCCAGCGTTCGGCCCACTCGCCCTGCTCGAACCGGGCCCGCAGCTTGCTGAGATCGGTGGCGGTTTCCGGGCCATCGTCACCGCCGAACAGGTCGGTGTCGTCGATGAGCAGCTGCTGGCCATAGCGCTGTTCCAGCCACTGGTGAAAGGCGGTGCCACGACGTGCCTGGCCGGCGGGCGGGCGCGGCATGGGCCGGCGGACCTGCCGGGCCAGTTCGGCCGGATCCCGGGCCAGGGTGACCAGCGAGGAGACGGACAGCCGGGCCGGCAGCACGACGTGAGTCGTGCCGTCACCGCGACGCTGGGCCCGCTCGGCCAGCAGCAGCCCCGCGTCCCGGTCCCACGCGGCGGCCAGGACCTGCTCGGCGGAGCCGAGCGCCGGATCTGGGGAGCTCGGCTCCCCCGAGGGGGGTCTGGGGGACTGGTCCCCCCCGAGGGGGGTCTGGGGGGACTGGTCCCCCCAGGAGCGGGGGGGTCTTGGGGGGTCGCCCCCCCGGCTAGCACCGCCCCCCCGGCTAGCACTGCTTCGACCAGGGACGCTGCTTCGCGGACGGCTTCGTAGTGGCGGCCGGCCGGGGTGGCGGGCCAGTCGGCGGCGTCGGCCTCGGCCAGCAGCGGGTTTTCCGTGTCTTCGGCGGGCTCGTCCGCCCAGTGGGACACCTGCGCCGCGCGGGAGTCGCGCACCTCGCGCAGGAACGCCGACGGTCCCAGGCGGCTCGAGCCGCCCTCGCCCCACCAGTAACCCGAGCAGCCCAGCCAGAACGCGGCCCGGGTAGCGGCCACGTACATCAGCCGGCGCTCCTCGGACAGGTTCCGCGCGGCGCAGGCGTCGCTGAAGGCCTCCAGCGAATCGGCGTCCAGGCCGCGCAGCTCGGGCAGGTCGCCGGCATCGCCGCGCAGGGCGAACGGGATCAGCCGGGCATTGTCCGTCCACCGCGTCGACACCCGGGGCCGGGCCGGGAAGACCTGGGACCGCTCCCCCGCGGCCAGGCCGGGCACGAACACGGCCGGCCACTGCAGGCCCTTGGCCGCGTGCACGGTCAGCAGCTTGACCGAGTCGGACTCGCCGACCCGGCCGGTCTCCAGCCCGAACTCCTCCTGCTCGGCCGCGGCCAGGTAAGCCAGGAACGCGCCGAGCGTGGGCTCGCTGCCCTCGCCGGTGAACGCGTCGGCCACGTCGGTGAACGCGTCCAGGTCGGCGCGGGCCGCGACCGGGTCCGCGCCGGGGCGGGCAGCCACCTCGATGTCCAGGCCGAGCACGCGCTCGGCCTCGGCGCTCAGGTCGGCCAGCGGCCGGCCGACGTGGGCGCGCAGCCGCCGCAGCTCACCGGCCAGCGCGTGCATCCGGGCGTAGCCCGTGCGCGAGTACGCGGCCGGGTCGCCCAGGTCGTCCAGGGCCTCGACCAGGCTGCCGGTCTCCGCGGTCAGGTCGGTGACGGCCTCGGCCAGGGCATCAGCCGTATCTAGGTCGGTGGGTGCCAGGCCGGCGGGCGCCGGGCGGTCACCCTCGCCGCGGACCAGGGCGCGGGCCCGCCGTCCGAGGGTGACCAGGTCGCGCGGGCCGATCCGCCAGCGCGGGCCGGTCAGCAGCCGGGCCAGCGCGTCCGAGGCGCCGGCGTCGTGCAGTACCCGCAACGTCGCCACCACGTCCTGCACCTCGGGCACCAGCAGCAGCCCGCCCAGGCCGACCACCTCGACCGGGACGCCGCGGGCCTCGATGGCCTGGCGCAGCGGGGTGAACTGGGCCCGCTTGCGGCACAAGATGGCGATGTCGCCGGGCCGCACCCCGGCCTTCCTGCCGTCCGGCCATGGCTCGCCGTCCGGGGCCGGGCCGGGTTCGCCTGGCTCAGGTTGCCGGGCCAGCAGCCCGGCGATCTGGCTCGCCACCCAGTCGGCTTCGTCCCGCACCGTGTCCAGCAGCGCGCAGGCCACCGCGCCGCGCTGCGAGCGATCCGGTCCGGGGACCAGCCGGGGCACGTCCGGGGCCTCGTTGCGCAGTTCCTCCTGGATGGCGGCGGCGACGTCGAGGACCCGGGCGGCGTTGCGGAAACTGGTCGACAGCAGCTTGACCGGGGCCGGGCCGGACGGGGCCGAGGCGCCGAACGGCCGGACCCGGGCCACCACCGGGAAGTCGGCGGTGAACCGGCGCAGGTTGCCCGCGCTGGCCCCGCGCCAGCCGTAGATGGACTGGCAGGGGTCGCCCACCGCGGTGACCGGGTGCCCGCCGCCGAACAGCGAGCGCAGCAGCACCAGCTGGGCGTGGCTGGTGTCCTGGTACTCATCCAGCAGGACGACCTGGTACCGCGCGCGCTCGGCCGCGCCGACCTCGGGATGGCCGGCGGCGATCCGCGCGGCCAGCGCGACCTGGTCCCCGTGGTCGAGTACCTCGCGCGCGGCTTTGGCCTCGCCGTAGCGGATCACCAGTGGGAGGAGCTGTTCCCGGGCCCGTTCGGCACTGAGAATTTTCCGAACGGATGCGGTGATCCGCCCCGGCAGCGCATCGTGCTCGGCCTGGAGCCAGCGGCCCAGCGCGGTGACGTCGTCCGGCTCGCGCAGGTGCTCGGCCAGGTCACCGGCCAGCTCGAGCACCGCCGCGGTCACGGTCTGCGGGGTCCAGGTGATCTCGTCCATCGGCCCGTTGTAGGCGGCCACGATGTTCGCGGCCAGCTGCCAGGCCACCGCGGGCGTGATCAGCTGCATCGACGGCTCGAGGCCCTCGCGCAGGGCGTTGTCGCCGACCAGGCGGCCGGCGTAGGCGTGGTAGGTGCCGATGACGGGCTCGCCGGCGTAGGGTTCCTCGTCGCTGGCGACGGGTTTGCCGTTACCTTCCAGGCCTGCGCGGCGGAGCCGCTCCAGCCGCGAGCGGACCCGCTCGGCCAGCTCGGCCGCGGCCTTGCGGGTGAAGGTCAGGCCGAGCACCCGGTCGGGGCGGACCATGCCGTTGGCGACCAGCCAGACCAGCCGGGCGGCCATCGTCTCGCTCTTGCCCGAACCAGCCCCGGCGATGACGGCCAGCGGGCCGAGCGGGGCGGCGATGACCGCCGCCTGCTCCGGCGTGGGCTCGGGCAGCCGGAGCAGCCGAGCCAGCTGGGCCGGGCCGTACTGGACCCTGCTGTCCCTGAGTGGGCCATCCTTGACTGGGCCGTCCTGGAGTGAGCCTGACGTCACCCCTAGATTTCAGCAGAGACCACTGACATTCCGCGCGGAACTCGGCGGCTGGGGCGCCGTTATCCCGTTGACGGGGATGGAGGCCTGCGATGGAGATACCCGAACGGGTGATCAATCACGAGATGCGGGAGCGGTTCGGCCGGGCGGTCCAGCGGGCCGTGGTGCTGGGGCCCGGGGACGACCCGGTCATCGAGCCGGGGCAGCTGATGGTGCGGGTGTTCCTGCCGCCGCCGGGGGCCGTGCAGTCGATGGAGGAGGCGCTGGCCGAGTGGCGGGACATCCACCAGACCGCCGTGACCACGCTGCGGCGCGAGCTGTCGCTGCGGCTGCCCGCGGCCCGGTGGCTGGAGTTCACCTTCGACGCCGCTGACGCGCCCCGGCTCAGCCTGCCGGACGATGGATCGCTGGCCGACGAGCAGCTGTCCGGCCGCGAGATCGTGACGCGGGCGCTGGCGCTGCTGCGGGAGAACTACGTGTTCCCCGAGCAGGCCGCGCGGGCGGCCGATGCGGTCCAGGCCCGGCTGGAGGCCGGCGAGTACGACGACCTGGACGAGGTCGCGCTGACCGAGCTGGTCACCGAGCACCTGCAGGAGGTCACCGGGGACCGGCACCTGAGGCTGCGGCTCGGCGGCGGCCCCCGCGGCGGACCTGGGCCGGCGCCGATGCCCGGGACGGAGCCCGGGCCCGAGCCCGGGGGTCGGACGCCGGGCCGGCCGGGGCGTGAGCGGATGCGCAAGATTGGGCAGCTGGACAACTTCGGGATCCGGCGGGTCGAGCGGCTGGACGGCAACATCGGCTACCTGGACCTGCGGCGGATGCCGGTGCCAGCCAACGCGGGCCCGGCCATCACCGCGGCTATGGAGCTGGTGGCAGGGACCTACGCGCTCATCATCGACATGCGGCACAACGGCGGCGGCTCGCCAGAGGGAGTGGTGTTCTGGTGCAGCTACCTGGTCGGCGAGCACCCTCCCGTGCACCTCAACGACATCTTCCGGGCCGACACCGGCGAGACCCGGCAGTTCTGGGCGCTGCCGTACGTGCCCGGGACCCGCTACCCGGAGGACCACCCGGTGTACGTGCTGACCAGCGACCGGACGTTTTCCGGTGGGGAGGACCTGTGCTACACGCTGCAGGCGCTGGGGCGCGCGGAGGTCGTCGGCGAGACGACCGGCGGCGGGGCGCACCCGACCCGGCCGTTCCCGATCAGCGCGGCGGTGCACATCGGCATCCCGTTCGCGCGTTCGGTCAATCCGGTGACTGGCACGAACTGGCAGGGCACCGGGGTGGTACCGGACGTGCCGGTGACCGCGGAGGAGGCTTACGACGTCGCTTACGGACGGGCCCTGCGGCATGTGCTGGCGCTGGCGGATGTGCCGCCGCCGATCGCGCACGAGGCCGGGGACGCGCTGGCGGAACTGGCGCCGGTCACGGAGTGACCTGCTCGCCTTCGGGGTTGACCGGGCAGCAGTTGGCCACCGGGCAGGTACGGCAGCCGGGGTTGACCTGGGCCCGGAACACCGGGCCGGCCATCCCGCCCGCGACGGTGTCCACCAGGTCTTTGGCCCAGCCCGGTTCTGGGTCGTCGGCCAGCGCGCCCTGCCGTTGCACCTTGGCCCGGGCGGTGACGCCCGCGGCCTTGCCGAGCTGGATGAGCTCGGCGCCGCCTGGCTCGGCGAGGCCGAACCGCTCGAACGCGCCGAGCAGCACGGCCAGCTGGTAGACGCCCAGCTGGGGGTGCCGGTCCAGCTCGTCTTCACGCGGTGAGCTCCCGCCGGTCTTCAGGTCGATCACCACGGCCCGGCCCGCCTCGTCGGACTCCAGCCGGTCCACCCGGCCGGTGATCTCGACCTGGCCGACCCGGACCTTGAGCGCCTGCTCCACCGCGACCAGCTCGCGCGGGTTGGCCGCGTGCCAGTCCAGGAACCGGCGGACCATCCGCTCGGCCAGCGCGCGCTGCTTGGCGCTGTACCAGGCGCTGCCGAAGTCGAGGTGGTGCCAGATCTCGTCGATGCGGTCGGCGACGTCCTGCTCGCTCGCGCCGGAGGCGGCCAGCACGGCGGCGGCGTGGATGACGGTGCCGAGGTGCCGCAGGACGTCCGAGCGTCCGGCCCCGACCGCCGCCTCGAGCAGCCAGCGCAGCCCGCAGCGGGTGAACGACTCGACCTGGGACGGCGACAGCCGGACGGCCTCACCGCCGGCGACGATGGGGCGGTCGTCGGAGAGCTCGGTCAGCGCGTACCAGTCGCGGGGATGAGCGGCACGGACCCCGGCCGTGGCCAGCCGGGCCAGCTGGGTCGCGGCGGCCTGCCGGACGGGCATCGGGCGGCCGGTGTCGGCGGCGGCCCGGCGCAGGTCGGCCACGAGCGCGGGCATGGACAGCCAGCGGTGCCCGCCGGCCACGTCGGCGACCCGCTGGATCTCGATATCATCCCCGGCGAGCTCGGTCAGGAAGCGGGACGGGCGCTGGTCGCCCTGCTTGTCAGATAGGGCTTCACCACCCGCGGCGGTGACCACCAGCGTGTGCCGGGCCCTGGTGGCGGCCACGTAGAACAGCCGGCGCTCCTCGGCCAGCAGCTTGGCCGCCAGCATGGCCGCGTCCACGTCGGCGGCCTGATTGCTGGTGCCGGAGCCGGAGCCGGGACTGGCCACCTCGGCCAGCTCGCTGGCGCCCAGCAGCGAGCCGCGCAGCCGCAGGTCGGGCCAGATCTCCTCCTGGACGCCGGCGACCACCACCAGGTCCCACTCCAGGCCCTTGGAGCGGTGCGCGGTCAGCACCCGCACACAGTCCTCGCGGACCGCGTGCTCGGCCAGCGTGTCGCCCGCGATCTCCTGGCCGGACAGGCTGTCGGCGAACAACGCGGGCGAGCCCGGCGGCATGGTATCGGTGAAGTGCGCGGCCGTGTCGAACAGGGCCAGCACGGCGTCCAGGTCCCGGTCGGCGACCGCGCCCGCCTGGCCACCGGCCGCGCTGACCCGCTGCCACTGAGCGGCCAGCCCGGAGGCGTCCCAGACGGCCCAGAGCACCGCCTCGGCGGTGGCGCCCTTGGCGATAGCGTCCCGGGCGATGGCCAGCAGGCGGCCCAGGCGGCGGGCCGGGGCGGCCACACGGTCTGGCAGGGTGAGCAGGTCGCGGGGGTCGAGCAGGGCGGCGGCGATCAGGTCGGTTGGGTTAGCGGGGTCAGCGGGGGCCGCGTCGGCCAGCAGCTGGAGGGAGCGGCGCAGGCGGCGCAGGCCCAGGGCGTCGGTGCCGCCGAGCGGGCCACAGAGCAGCTCGGCCGCGGTCTGCTCGTCCAGCGCTGCTGGGCGCAGCGCGCAGCGCAGCAGCATGAGCAGCGGCCGGGTGCCCGGCTCGTCCGGCAGTGGCAGCTCATCCCCGGCCACGGTGACCGGGACGCCGGCGGCGGTCAGCGCCCGGCGCAGCAGCGGCACCTGCCGGGCCGCCGAGCGGACCAGCACGGCCATGGCGGACCACGGCACCCCGTCGGCCAGGTGCGCGCGGCGCAGCGTGTCGGCGACCAGGGCCGCCTCCTGGGTCGAGCTGTCCGCGATCAGGATGCGGACCTCACCGGGCTCGGCACCGGGCAGCGGCTGCAGATCCCGGTGGCTGCCTGCGGCACGGGGAGCCGCGGGCAGGCGCCGGGCGAGCCGGCGGGACGCGGCCAGCAAGGCCGGCCCGCTGCGGCGGCAGGTGCGCAGCGCCACGACCGGCGCGGGCTGGCCGTCGGCGGCGCGGAACCGCTCGGGAAACTCCACCAGCGCACGCACGTCGGCGCCGCGGAACGCGTAGATGGACTGGTCCGGGTCACCGACCGCGATCAGCTCCCGGCCGTCCCCGGCCAGCGCCATCAGCAGGGACTCCTGAGCCGGATCGCTGTCCTGGTACTCGTCGACCAGCACCACGTCGTAGGCGGACCGCTCGCGCTGGCGGGTCTCCTCCCGGCCGAGCAGGGCGGCCGCGATCCGGACGATCTCGGCGTAGTCGTACGCGGGGACCGGGGCCAGGTCGAACCGGGCCGCGTACCGGTCCAGGAAGGCGGCGGCCGCCATCCAGTCGTCGCGGCCGCGGACCTTGCCCAGCTGGCGCAGGCTGCGGCCGTCCAGGCCGCGCTCGGCCGCACGCAGCAGCAGGTCGCGGACCTCCTCGGCGAACCCACGGGTGGCCAGTGCGGGCCGCAGCGGCTCCGGCCAGCGGGTCCCGCCGTCCTGGGCCTCACCGCGCAGCATCCGGCGGATTTCCAGGAGCTGCTCGGGCGCGGAGAGCAGCCGCGGCGGCTCGTCCCCGGCCAGCACGAACTCCCGGCGGGCGAGGGCATAGGCGTAGCTGTGGAACGTCATGGCCAGCGGCTCGCGGGTGGTGCGGCGCAGCCGGGCGGTGATCCGCTCCCGCAGCTCAGTCGCGGCCTTGCGGCTGAAGGTCAGCACCAGCACCCGCTCCGGGGCGATGCCGCGTCGCTCGATCCGGTCGGCCACGGCCGCGACGATCGTGGTCGTCTTGCCCGTGCCCGGGCCGGCCAGCACCAGCAGCGGGCCGCCGGCGTGGTCCACCACCCGCTGCTGCGCCTCGTCCAGGCGCGGCGCGGAGGCGGCCGCCGGGGGTCGGCGGACGAGGCGGTACGCGGGGGTCTGCGGCTGGTTCATCACTACTGATTCCAGCAGAGGGCACCGACATTTTCCGTCTCATCCGGCGAAGACCCAGCGTGTCGCGGCCGGGCGGTTATGGGGTCCAGCGGGCCCGGCGCATGTCCACCCGGACCGGCGGACGGGCCGAGCGCAGCGGCGTGCCCTCGGCCAGGTAGTGCTCGACCGCGCGGCTGTCGTGACCGGGCGCGGGGGTGCCGTCGGAGTGGATCACCCGCCACCACGGCACCGCCCCGCCGTAGACGGCCATGACCCGGCCGACCTGGCGTGGCCCCGGGCCCGAGCCCAGGTACTCGGCGATGTCGCCGTAGGACATCACCCGGCCAGGCGGGATCGCGTCCACCACGTCCAGTACCTGGCTGGCGAAGTCGTCGACCGGCGGCGGCTCGGCTGGGAGGTCCGTCACTGCTGGCCCTTCACTGCTGGCCCTTCACTGCTGGTCCCGGCGAAGGGCGGCCAGCCGGGTGCCGGCCGCGCCGACCAGGACCAGCGAGACCAGCGCCAGCACGGCGAACAGGACGAGCTCGCCGGAGCCCCGAGGGCTGACCGGTTCGGCGACGGAGGCGCCGCGGAACCTGGCCGTAGCCGCGATGCCGGCCGACGCGGTCTTGGACCGGTCCAGTGTGGCCGCCTTGGCCAGGGCGGTTTCGGCGTCGACGATGCCGAAACCGACCTGGCTGTCGTACCCGTGCGCGGGCTTGTCCGTGGTGGTCGTGGTGAGCGCACTGGCTACCAGGTCCGGGGACAGGCGTGGGTACACCGACTTGATCAGGGCGGCCACGCCGGCCACCAGCGCGCAGGCCGGGCTGGTGCCGCTGACCCACCAGTACTGGCCGTCCCGGCCCTGGGCCGGGACGGAGACCCCGGGCGCGGCCACCTGGACGGACAGGTTGGCGCTGGAGAAGCTGGCCACGCTGCCGCTGGAGTTCACGGCACCCACGCTGATCACGCCGGGGTAGTTGGCCGGGAACGACTCCGGCGCGCCGCCGCTACGGGCGGTCCCGGCCTGGTCGCCCGAGTTGCCGGCCGAGGCGATCACCACAACACCGTGGTCGTATGCCTGCTGAAGCGCCTGCCTGACCGTTCCGCTTGGTGCGCTGTAACCGATGGACATGCTGATGACTTGGGCACCGTGGCTGACCGCGTAGTTGATCCCGTCGGCCAGGGACTGCTGGATGCGGCTTTCCTGCTCGCGCTCGTAGCGGCTGTACTCCGGGTCGCCGCGATCGGGAATCACGCGGATGGACAGCACCCGGGCGTGCGGGGCGATGCCGATGACCCCGCTGTCCCCGCCGTCGTGGCCGTGCCCGGCGATCAGCGATGCCATCCAGGTGCCGTGCACGCCCCAGTCCGTGCTGGACGGGCCGGTGCTCACGCCGGTGTAGTCCGGGCCAGTGGTGACCGAGCCGGTCAGGTCACTGACGTTCGGGTTCACGCCGCTGTCGATGACGGCGACGGTGACCCCGCGGCCTTCGGTGTCTGCCCACACCGACGGCACATTGAGCATGTTCAGCACCCACTGCTGGTTGTCCCGTATGGTGTCGGCCCGGGCCGGGGCGGCAGCACGGCCAGCGACAGCACGCCGGAGGCGGCCAGCGCGGCCAGGCCCCGCCGCCATCCACGGGTCAGCATCCCGGCGCCCCCGGGCAGTGCGGGGCCGCGGGCTTGGACGCCAGCCGGCCCGCAACCGACTGGGCCACCCCCGCGGCCATGTAGCTCATCTCATCCCGGGCGTAAGGATCTTGGGACACCGCCACTTGCGGCCGGTTATCCGCGTAGCCGGCCGCGTACATGATGACGTACGGGCCGTCGGTGAAGCTCACGGAAATCTGCCGACTGTAGTCGTACAGCTTGCCCGCTGCGCCGCCGAACCTGACCACGCCGATGCCCGCGGCGACCTCGCCCGCGCCGGCGCCACTGCGGGCCGCGGCCAGCTTCGGCTTGTCGATGCCTGAGCCCGCGCTGGCGGCGGCAGCGTCGTTCGGCATGACGGCCACTCCAACCGTCATCACGTAGCTGTGCGTGGCGTCGATGTAAGTCGCACGGAGCACGGCCTGGCAGCCGTCGCGGTGCAGGATCGCGCCCGCGGTCGCGCTGGTCACCGCCTGGGCGCAGTCCGTTTCCTGGGGCGCGATGCTGACCCGGACCGCGTTGAGGCTCAGCGGGGCCGTGTCCTGCAGAACGGTGGCAGGCAGCTGGTAGGAGATCGTGGTGGGGAAGATCTGCCCGGCGGGCATGCTCTGCCAGCGGCGGCTGATCTCCCAGGACGTGATCTGGCGCTGCTGTTCGGCACTGAAGTGCCGGGGCAGCAGCTGGATGGTCAGGCCGATCGCCGCGATCACGAACCCGGTCAGGCCGAGCAGCAGCGCGATGCTGGCGGCCAGGCGGCGGTTCTGGCCCCGGCGGGGCGGGCCGCAGCTGTCGCCGCGTTCCCGCCCGAAGCCCAGACCCTGGTTGTAGGGGTGGCGGCGATGGGCAGCGTGACCCGGCGAACCGTGGCCGCGGCCGGGGTAGGCCGGCCCTCGCCGGGGTAGGCCTGCCGGTCGCCGGGGTAAGGGGGGCGGGCGCCTGGATACGCCTGGTCGTTGCCTGGGCGGGTGCGGCCATCACCTGGGTACGCCTGCGGGTTGCCTGGGTTGGGACGGCCGTTGCCGGGGTTGGGGCGGCCTTCGCCGGGGTAAGCCTGGTCGGGCCGGGGCTCGGGAACGCGGCGCCAGTCATCGCCACGTGTCCAGGGGTCGGCCGTCACAAGGAAAATGGTAGGGCCACTTTCCGGCCTCTTGACTGCCCGGAGCGATAAATGCCCTGGTTTGACCTTCCTTTGGAACAATTGCGTGAATATCGATTGGTAACCACCGAACCGCCCGGTCTCGACCGATGGTGGCAGCAGCGGCTCGACGAGACCCGCACCGAGGCGCGGGAGCCCTCCCTGGAGCGGCACGAACCGGAAATCTACGCCCCGGTCGAGGTGTACGACGCCGAGTTCTCCGGATCGGGCGGCGACCGGGTCCGGGCCTGGTACATCAGGCCCGCGGGCGCTGACGAGCAGACTCCGGTGGTGGTCAAGTTCATCGGCTATGGCGGTGGCCGGGACCTGGCCGCCGAGCACCTGCTGCTGCCCGCGCTTGGGTTCGCCGTGTTCGTGATGGACACCCGGGGCCAAGGCGGCCGGTGGAGCACTGGCGCGACCGGCGACCACCCGGGCGGCCGGGCAGGAGGCCCGGAGAACGCGCAGGTCATGACCAGAGGTATCGGCCGGCCGGAAGACTACTACTACACGCGCTTGTTTATCGACGCGGCGCGGGCGGTCGAGACGGCGCGCGAGCTGGCGGGGACGCCCCAGGTCGGGGTGAGCGGGGCCAGCCAGGGCGGCGGTCTCGCGCTGGCGGCCGCCGCGCTGGTCCCCGAGCTGGTCGCGGTGTGCCACGCCGACGTGCCGTTCCTGTGCGACATCCAGCGAGGCATCACGCTGGCCCCGGACAGGCCTTGCACCGAGGTTCCTGAGTTCCTGGCACAGAACACCGACCTGGTGCCGGCCGCGCTCGACACCCTGCGGTACGTGGACTGCGCGCTGCTGGCCCGGCGCATTACCGCGCGTTGCCTGCTGAGTACTGGGCTGATGGACACCACCTGCCCGCCCTCCACGGTGTTCGCCGCTTACAACGAGATCGCCGCGGCCAAGGACATATCGGTGCATCCGTTCACCGGCCACTCAGTGCCCGCCAGCCATGTCGAACGCCAGCTTCGGCACTTGCGTGACTTCCTGAGGTGAACGCCGATAAACTCCCGGCGCCGCGAGCCCGGTTAATTCCGCAGCAAGGAGGCGCTTTACCCGGTTAGGATTCCGGGCCCGCATGCTAACATTTCGCACAAAATGCCGGGGGAGGCCGTTGTGACTGAAGGGAATGGTCACGTAATCGACCCGGGCGGTGACGCCCATCGCGCCCTGCAGGCGGCGGTGGCCGAGCATGGGCCGGACGTCCTGTCCGACGCGGCCATCATGGATGGCATCTGCCGCGAGCGGCTTGGCGCCCTGCCAAGCGAGGCCACCCTCATTGGTACCGCGGCCCGGTCGGACGTGCCCGCACTGCTGCAGGAGCAGATCTCCCAACTGGGCAATTACGGCGGCATCCAGTCCGTCGCCAGCACACTGGCCGCCACCCATGGCCTGGACCGGGCAGAGTCCCTGTGGGTGGTCCGTGAGTACGCCCGGGCCCTGGGGCTGATCGCGGGCGGGACCCGGGCGACACGGCGGACGAGCGGAAGTGCCGGGGCGGGGGACGCCGAGGCCGGGGCCGCAGGTGCTGCGGCCGCAGGTGCTGCGGCAGCGGCTGCCGGGGCTGCGGCTGCTGGGGGTGCGGATACTGGGGGTGCGAGCGCGGAGGCTTCGGGCGCTGGGGCCGACACGGCGCTGAACAGGGCCGCTGAACGGCAGGACGACCCGGGCGACACGGTACTGAACAGGGCCGTGGAGAGGCACGACGACCCAGGCGACACGGCGCTGAACCAGACCCCGTGGGCCGCGAGCGGATTCGACGAGGCCAGCCCCAACGACACGGTCCTGGGCGAGGCGGCCGGCAGTCAGGCCGGGCCGGGCGACACTGAGCTGAACAGGGCCGTGGAGAGGCACGACGACCCAGGCGACACGGCGCTGAACCAGACCCCGTGGGCCGCGAGCGGATTCGACGAGGCCAGCCCCAACGACACGGTCCTGGGCGAGGCGGCCGGCAGTCAGGCCGGGCCGGGCGACACTGAGCTGAACAGGGCCGCGGAAAGGCACGACGACCCGGGCGACACGGCGCTGAACCAGACCCCGTGGGCCGCGAGCGGATTCGACGAAGCCAGCCCCAACGACACCGTCCTGGGCGAGGCGGCCGGCAGCCCGCCGGGGCCGGGGGATACCGCCCTGAACAGGACTGCGTCCAGCGAGGTGGTGACGCCGAGTGAGACGGCGCTTGACGAGGCAGTAACTGATGAAGGCTGGCACAGCGAGGACAGGCCGGGCGATACCGTCCTAGACAAAATCGCCGACGACGATCAGTCCGGGCCGGGTGACACCGCGATCAGTCCGGTGGGTGGCGGCCAAGCACCGGCCGGCGAGGTACCGCCCGTTGAGGCGCCGCCTTTCGAGGTACCACATAGCGCGACCGTGTTCAGCGAGGCGGCCGGGGGCGTGGCAGCGACAGCGGCAGAGGGCGTCCAGGCTCCGGAGAGCGAAGCGCCTCCGGACCCGGTCTGGCCTGCTGTTGGTGCAGACGATCGCGGCGGGGATGAGGAACCTAGCTGGGCCGGAGCCAACAGCGGGACGAATGAGGCCGGCGAAGACGCGTGGCCTCCCGCAGAGGAAGGACCCGTCAGTAACTGGGGCGGCACCTGGGAACCCGTGGCTGATGATGCGGCGTTCGGCGGATATCAGCAAGGTCCTCCTCCGGCCGAACCAGCTAGAGGAGGAGGACCTGGATATCCTCCCGAGTCGCCGGGAGGCGATGGGTATCCGCCGCAGCAGCCACTCCCCTATGCAGTGCCCAAGTCCAATCGCAACCGCAACCGCAACATCCTGGGCATCGCCGCGGCTATCGCACTAGTCGCCGTTTACCTAGGGATCGCAGCAGTAGCGCATCTGACCCCGTTCCAGGCCAAGACGACGGCGGCAACTTCCACCCCACCACCGAGCCAGACGAGCAGTACCAGCTCGAGCCCGAGCGCGTCGTCCACTGCTAGCGCGACAGCGACTCCGACCCAACCGGCCGACGTCCTGCTGGCCAAGATACCGGCGGACATTGCGGGCACGAATAATTGCAAGAATATCGGCGCTGCCAGCGGGGCGACTGCGAGACTCCAGTGCACTGGTTTTTCCGGTCCAGCGACCGGGATCATTTATTACCTCTACTCCGACCCAAGCGCGCTGAGCAAAGGATTTGACTCTTTCCTGGCCAGTGCCAAATTCAAAGCCAGCACTAAATCATGCACCGTCAACGGGAAATTTGTGAGCTTCGTGGTGCAGTGCGAGGATATGTTCTCCAACCAGGCACCGGCCGCAGCGGGAAGAATCGCTGAATACCAGCGGGTCAACGACTTCGACCCCATTATCGCCAGCACCGATACTCCGCAGCTGGTGATGGCGGTGCTGGTCGGCACGAACAATGACAGCCTGCTTTCGTACTGGAAGCAGTTCGGGTGGATCAAGTCCTAGGAGGCTTGGTGCTGCTCCCGGCCTGGGTGACCAGCCGCCAGATGCCCCAGGCACCGGCGACCAGCCCGATGATGACCAGGATCACCTGGTGAGCGCCGGCACCGGCGATGAGGAATATGATCCCGAGGCCGAGCACGATGCCGCCGAAGATCGGGTTTTGCAGTAGCGAGTTTGGCGCCGGGGGGCGTGAGGCTGGCTGGGCTGGCCGGTGAGGTGGCTGGCTCTGTGGCGGGTAACCGTGCGGAGCCGGACCCTGAGGCGCGCGGCCGTAGGACCCTTGGCCGTATTGGCCTGGTGGGCTCTGGGGGGCGGCTCCGTAGCCGTGGTGAGGCGGGCCTCCCGGCGGGGAGTACGCACCTGGGGGTGAGCCCGGCCCGGTCCACCAGGTCTCACCGGCCGGAGCCATGGTCCGCCGAAGTTGCGTCGTCGGGCCGGTTCCGACCGTGCTGAGTGGGGCGGACAGTGGCGGCGGAGCCGGCAGGGATTCGGCTGCCGCCTGCGCGGTCGCGGCGGGCAGTACTAGATCGATCCGGGTCTGGCTGGCGGCGGCAGGCACGACGGCGCCGGGACGGCCGCGGCTAGGGGAGGACACTTCGGATGCGGTCGGGACGATCCCATGGGCGGGTGGATCGCCGGAACCCGCGCCCGGCGCCGGACCTTCGGACGAGGCGGCCTTGGGCCTCCACCATCGCTGACCGGACGAGACCGGCTGGTCGGCCTCGAGGTCGAGCGTCATCTCCAGACTCTGCCCGGAAACCCAGTCGAAACTGCAGCATCGCTGCAGCCGGCGGATGAGGTCGTCGACCTCGGGGTCTCCCAGCGCGGCCAGCTGCTTCCAGGCCTCGGTCTCGAACGGCGGGAAGAAGTCACTTTTGGCTAGGAGCAGGTTCTTGGAGTTGTTCAGGGCCAGCCACAGACCGGGATCCTTGCCCAGCGCGACCAGCGAGAGGTAGATGACCAGAGCCGAGAACGTGTCCAGCCAGCGGTCCCACGGCCGCGGACCGGGATGCTGGTAATTCGGATGCCCGAACTCGGTGGGCGGAGCGTTGCCTGCTAGCTGCGGGATCCAGACGCCGTCGAAATCGACGAGGCGGATCCGGCCTTCCTGATCCACCATGACGTTGCCGTGCTGCAGGTCACCGTGGGCGAATTCGCTGCGTTGCAAGAGCGCGACCAGCTCGCGCCATCGGGCGGCCAGCGTGGTCAGGGCGGCAGCGTTCGACCCTGTCACCAGGAAGTCCACGTACTCGTTGAGCGTCCGGCCGTCGACCCATTCCATGGTCAGCACCGGCCAGGTCGCCTGATTGACCCGGATCGCGCCGTCGAGCCAGTTGGCGCCGGACACATAGGGGCTCAGATCGTGGCGGGCCAGGTAAGCGTTGAGCGCGCCGTACCGGTCCCGGCTTGAGGCGTCGTCGCGGATGTAGCAGCGCAGGGCCTGCGGACGTCCCTCCATCGCGGCCTGGAACACCACCGCGCTGCTGCCACGGGCCAGGGTGGGGCCGAGGCTGTCCCAGACGAACTCCGCGGCCTGCAGCTTGGGCACCGTGAACGACCGGGCCGGGAACTGGACGGCCTTGTAGTAGTCGCCGGCGGCCGGGTAGGTGCTCACCGGCAGGCCAGCAGAAAAGAGGGCTGGTCGGCCAGCATCCGCAGCCGCAAGAGTGTCACGTCGTCATTCTTCATCCTCTTGGCACCGTCTTGTTCCCGGCGCTGATCTTGGACGAGACGAGCGAACACGTCGGGGTGGGCCAGCGAGCTCAAGGCCTCCCACACCCTGACCTCCTGGTGCCCGATCGCCCGCAGGATCCACTGGGCCATCGCGTCGGTCGCCGCGAACAGGAAATCACCGGCCTGGAGCGTGCCACGGCCGAACTGCAGACGTTCGGTCATCCGGTCCAGCTTGGAGGGGAGCGTGTGCACGCCGTCCGGCAGGGTGCCGAAGTCGTCGGGGCCCATGGCCGGGAAGACCGCAATCATCCGGCTGTCGCGGACGTGAAACAGCACCGTGTCCCCCAGTGCCACGGCCTGCCAGCCAGGCTCTGCTCCGTCTAGCCCACCGATCTCGAAGCCGAGCAGGGTGGCGAACGAACCAACCTCGGCGAACTTGCGCTCCTCGATGATGCTGTCAAAGGAGCGCGGCTCTCCGGCCCACTGCGCCTGCATCCGGACAAACCAGTGTCGCATGTCCGCGGGATCGAGCCGGGGCCCGCCAGCCCCAGGATCCGCGCCGGGCGGCGGCGCGAAGGAGGTCACCAGCTGGTCGACCCAGCGCAAGGGGTCGTAGGCGCCGGTGGCACCGTCCAGGACGATGAACCGGGCTGCCACCGGGTTCCCGGCCCCGTCCGCGACGACCCCGCCGCTGGCCGCGTCCTGCCACTCCCCGGGGGCGTTGCCCTCCTTGGCAGCGCTGAAGGTGACCATCTGGATCTGCATGCCGAAGCCCGTTCAGTCTCGTACGTCGACCTTGGTGCCGACCTCGAGGAACCGGACCAGCATGGTGGCGTCGGCGTTGAAGCCGAACCCACGGGCGCCGAGTTCGAGCAGGGAGCCGGCGGCCTGCGCGTTGGCGATCATCGGCGGGGGCAGCGGGCTGCTGATCCGGAACAGGTCGGGCCCGGGCGCGGGCAGGCCGTAATCCCTCGCCGGGAACAGCACGCCGTTAGTGGCGGTCGGGGACAGGAAGATGTTGAACAGGAGCGCTGGGCCGTCGCTGGTCCGGATGTTGACCAGCCGCTGGGCCCACTCGTCCAGGGTCGCACCCTCGTATGGGCTGTCCGTCACCATTCCGTCTGTGATGTTGATGATGATCGGCGGGAACGAGTCGGGATGCGCCTGGGCCCATTCGTAGACGTGAGCGCCGGCTGTCGCCACCGCCTCGCACATCGGGGTCCGGTACCCATGGACCGGCTCCACCCAGACCGGCATCCGGCTGGGTGGTGCACCTGCGTCAACCGACGGCGTCTCCCGGACCGCGATCGGGTTGTCCCGCAAATCAGGCAGCGCAACCAAGGGCTGGCCGGTGAGCTTGCCGCCGAAGGCGGGCTCGACCCCCTCGCCGCCAGCCACCGGGCGGATACCGTAGCCGAAAATGCCGATGTCGAAATAGTGGCGGGCCTTGCCCGGCTCACCTTGGGACGTGAAGAGCAATTCCAGCAAGATTTCATTGAGAGCGCGGGCCGCGCCTTCGGCCAGGGTCTCCCGGCTGTGAACCCAGTGCGATTTCATCGAATCGGAGCGGTCGAGCAAAAACACCACGCAGCCAGGATCTCTGCGGCTGATGTCTCTCTCATACATTGCACTGCCTCCGTTGCTTTAGCGGCGATTTCAAACCAGAACGCGGACCGGCCAGATCAGGACGTAGGCGGCCGTAACTCCCGCCGCCGCCCGGGCATGACGCGGACCGGCGGCCAGGCCGTCCCCGGCCGCCAGGCCCAGGTGTACTCGCACGCTTCGCACCGGAAATCCCAGGCATCCTTAGCCTGCCTGATATCCAGCCGGAACGCGCCGCAACTCGGGCATTGGGCGATAAACGTCGAGGCCAGGTACGTAGTCAGGTCGGGCGCGGGCGCGCGCTTGGCTCCCTGGCTGGGCCGCGGCGCCGCGGCCGGAGCCGGGTCCCACCACGGCGCGTCCGCGGGCTGCGGCTCCTCGCCCGGCTGGCGCGGCAGCGGCAGCATCTCGACCACGGTCTCGGCCGGCGAAGGGGGCCAGGGTGCGCCGTGCCCGTCGTATCCGGCCTGGCCGTCCGGCGGGGGCGGCCCTTGGTCAAGCGGCGCTCCGGGCGGCGGGTTTCCGTGGAGCGGCGCGCCGGGCGGCGGGGAGACCGGCGATGGGCCGTAAGTGGTCTGCCCGCGGGGCAGAGCGGGCGACGCGCGTAGCGCCAGCACCGCTATGGCCGCGGCGACGACCGAGACGACTACCGCGATGATCAGCGAAGCGTGCGCCAGCGGGACCGCGGCCAGGCCGCCGACCAGCGCGGCCGCCAGCACCAGCAGGATCCAGGCGAACTCGGGCGGGCCAGCCGGCTTGGAGCGGCGCGGCCGCCGGCCGTGGGTGCTCATGTGCCCGTTCCCGGAGCGAGCGGGAACAGGACCTGCTGCGGGCCGGCACCGACCTGGACCGGGCGGCAGACCCAGCCTGCCATGATCCTGCTGCCCTGGATGGAGGTGCCCGCACCGGCCACCGGGCTCAGGCATACCTGGTAACTGCCCGCCGGCACGGTGACCGCGAACTCCAGGTGCGCGTTCAGCGTGCCGGTCGCCGCGCTGGTCAGCGTGCTGCTGTGCAGCACGCTGACCTTGGTGCCGGCCAGGGCGGTGCCGGCGGCTGCCGCTCCCCCCACCTTGACCGTGAGCTTGGATCCCTGGCCAGCCCCGGTGGGCACGGTCGCGGTCGCCTGGCCGGGGACGCTGGGGCTGGCAGCCGGCGTCGCGGTGCTAGCGGCGGATCCGGACGAGGAATGGCCGGTGAACCCGCCGATGATGAGCACCACGACGAACGCACCGGCCTGCGCGAACAGCGGCGCGGCCAGTCTCCTGCGGTCGAGCATGACCACCGGATTCCCTCCCTTCACGGTAGGGCGCTTCGGCCCGAACGCGGACCTGGCGCTACTGCTCCCACCATGGCTTGGGATGCGGCTTGTCCTGCACGACCGTGGGGTGGACCGCTGTGGCCGCGGTCGCGGCCTCCTGCTCGGCTGCATGGCCGTGCAGGGCTGGCTGCGGCGCGGACGCCGGCCGGTCGCTGCCTGCCGGAGTCTGCCACCAGGCACCGTGCGGAGCTGACGTTCCGGGCTGGGGAGTTTGCTGCGGTTCCGGCGTCCCGGCGCGGGCGGCCGCGGGCGGGACTTGCTGGCCGTCGGGCCGCCCGTGGCGGCCAGGTACCCCGCGATGGTGGGGCGCCCCGTGCTGGCCAGGTGTCTCATGCTGGCCAGGTGTCTCATGCTGGCTAGGTATCTCATGCTGGCGAGTGCCGTCGCCGGGCGGGACAGGCTGGGGCACCTGACCTGCGGCGCCGTATCCGGCCGGAACGCCCTGGCCTGCGGGGGCGCTATAGCCGGGGACGGGACCGGGGGCGCCCGGGGGTTGGCCGGGCATGGGCTGGCCGGGCACTGGCTGGCCGGGACCGGGGTGCTGGCCTGGACCGGAGCGCTGGCTGGCCAGGAAGGCAGGGAGGGGAACGGGTCCGGTGACACCTTCCAGGGGCTCATCGGGGACCCAGGCGCCTGGCCCGGGCGTAGCCCAGGAACAGCACCACGCTGACCACGATGACCACCACCCAGGCGGGGTGGGGGTTGATCGGGGTCCAGTCGTTGAAGCCGTGCAAGATGGCGGCGATGCCGATGCCGATCGGGCCCACGGCCCAGTGCCGCCGGTGCGTGCCGGTGATCGCCAGGCCGATGAAGTACCCGGTGATGCCGGCCCAGCACGCGTGGCTGATCGGGTCCGTCAGGAACCGCCAGACGTAGGAGATCGTCAGAGCCTGCAGCTCCTGGCCGTTGACGTTGCCCTGCAGCGAGCCCAGGCCCAGGGTGAAGTAGCGCTCGGCTTCGACCGCGCCAAACACCAGACCGCTCACCGCGCCGAGGAACAGGTAATCGCGGGGCGTCTGCTGATGCAGCCGCTTACGCCAGATCCAGGCCACGATGACGACCGGGATGGCCTTCGCCAGTTCCTCCGGAAGGCCGATGGTGAAGATGCTCCCGAACAGGTTCCCGTTGCTGCTGTGCAGTGCGTCTTCCAGCCACAGCGCAATGGGGACCTGGGTCACCACGCCAATCGCGGCGACGGTCACCAGCATGGATCGGCTGACGTGCTGCGGCCGGACCACGACGCCGAGCAGCAGCAGCCAGGCCACGGCGAAGTAGTAGGCATAGATCCAGGCCGCGTCCTCCAGGTGCGCGGTGGTCGGCTGGTTCAGCAGCAAGACCGCGATCGGTGGCACCGCCACCAGGGCGAGGAGCAGCAGGACCGGCCAGCTGCGCAGGGCCGGATCGCGGGCCCAGTGCCGTACCGGGACCAGTGAGGAGAACGAATACCGCGAGGATTCCCCGCCGGATGGCCGGCCGGAATTAGGAAAGTAGCCCCCGCCCATAGGATGCTTACCCTTCCGCGAACTGACCGGAATGGCCTGCTGAGAACGCCAATCCTAAACTAGCTGTCCGGCTTGCACTAGAGATTGGCGTTGGCCCGGATTAGTCGCCGATAACCACCCGGTTGGTCAGCGTCCCGATGCTCTCGATGGTCACGGAAACCTCGTCCCCGTCGGTGAGCGGGCCGACGCCCGCCGGTGTGCCGGTGAGCAGCACATCGCCCGGCAGCAGCGTCATGACCTGGCTGACGTACGCGATGAGCTCGGGCACGTCCCAGAGCATTTCGGCCGTGCGGGCCTGCTGGCGGACCTCGCCGTTGACCGTGGTGACCAGCTCCAGATCGGACGGGTTGGTCCCGGTCTCCATCCACGGCCCCAGCGGGCAGAACGTGTCGAAGCCCTTGGCCCGGGTCCACTGCCCGTCCCGGGCCTGCAGGTCCCGGGCGGTGACGTCGTTGGCGCAGGTGTAGCCGAACACCACCTCGTCGGCGCGCTCGCGCGGCACCTGGCGGCATAGCCGGCCGATGATCACGGCCAGTTCACCCTCGTAGTCGACCCGGTCGGTCAGCTTGACCGGGTACTTGATCGCGTCACCCGGCCCGGTGACCGAGGTGGACGGCTTGAGGAACAGCAGCGGCTCCGAGCCACGGGACGGCGGCTCGCCGTTCATCTGGCGCGCGTGCGACGCGTAGTTCCAGCCCGCGGCCACCACCTTGCTTGGCAGCACTGGCGCCAGCAGCCTGACTTCGGCCAGGGGGTACCGGTTACCGGTCAGCCGGACGCCGCTTGGATCAATGCCGAACGGATGCCCGTACAGCTCCGCGATGGTCAGACCCGATCCCGAGATCGTGCCTGCCCCCGGCCGGCCGAGGGACTCGCCCTCGACCACCCCGTACGCGACACCGTCGCCCTTGGCGAATCTCGCGATACGCACGCCACTCCTTTTGTCGACCCTGCCCTATCGACGCCGCACCCGGTCCGGGGCTACTGCAGGTAGCCCTCGACCTCACCGACCGGGCGTGACTCACTGTCCTCCGGGTTCTCGCCGAACTCCCGGCGGGCCCGCCGCTGCCGCAGCAGGTCCCAGCACTGGTCCAGCGCCTCCTCGGTGGACTTCAGCCGGGCGCGCTCCTCCGCGCTGGTGAGCTCGCCGGCCGCGAGCTGCTGACGGAGCTTGTGCTCGGTCTCGATCAGCTCGTCGATATGCGACATGATCGCTTTGTCGTCCATTCCCCTACCGTAAATCCCCGACGGCCTCGCTACGCCCCTGGGGCTGTTAATTACCCCGGACATGCGGTGAAACGGACATCATAGGCCGCGGCGGCGGGCGCCACGAACGCCAGCAGCTCCGCACCCTGCGCCGCGACCGTGTCCTGGTCGGCGGCATCGAGCCGGACGTACGGCTGGACCTGGAGAATTGCCTGGTCACGGCTCTTGCTGATGGACCATTCTCCCTGCCACTGCCCGTCCAGCAGCAGCGTGCCGGTGGTCGCGCCGTTGCCCGGCGGCAACGGGACCCGCCGGGCGTGCGGGATGACCCGGCTGCGGTCGGCGAAGGAGAGCAGCAGGTTGTCGTACTCGGGAAGAAACCGGGGCGGGGCCGGGAGGTCAGGATCGGGCCGGGGCGCCTCCGGCAGGTCCAGCAGCGCCTCACCGTCCGGGCCGGTGAACCGGCGCAGCTGGTCCCCCAGCCGGCCGGTCACCTCCCGCAGCCTGGTCAGCCCGGACCAGGCCTGGATGTCGGCGACGCTGGCCGGGCCGTATCCGGCCAGGTAACGCACCACGAGTTGCTCGGCGGCGCCGCGCGGGTCGGGCGGCTTCAGGTCCCGGCCGGCCAGCCAAGCCGAGGCGAGCGTGAACGCGGCCGGGCCGCCCTGGCTCCATAGCCCGCGCGGCGGCACCTGGATTAGGGCCAGCAGGTGCGTGGCCGCGTAGGCCAGCGCCTCCGGGCCATGCGCGGGCCAGTGCGGAGCCAGCGCGCGGGCCAGCTCGACGCGGGTCAGAGCGCGCTCGGCGAGCAGCGGGGCGGCCACCCCGGCGAGCTCGGCCAGGTCCGCGCCCGCTAGCCGGCGGCCGAAGCTGCCGGCCAGGGCGCGGTCCAGCCGGGGCTGGAGCAGTGGACGGAAGCTGACGTAATCCTCGGCGGTCACCAGGTGGACGGTGTTGCGCATGAGGTGGGCACGGAGGACAGCCCGTTCGGTCATCAGGGTTTCCAGGTGCTCCGGGCGGAAGCCGGCCAGCCTCGTCCACAGCCCCACGTACGGCGCCAGCGGGGCCTGGGCCTGCAGGCCGGCCAGCCGCGTGACCGCCTGCCGGGCCGGCATCGCGGCGCGGCCCAGCAGCAACTGGCGGTCCAGGGTGGCGCGGTTCAGGGCGCGCCGCTCAGGACCGGCGGCCTCAGCCGGTCAGCGGAGCCTGGAGAAGAAGGCACCCAAGTCCTCGCTAGTGGCGCCGGGTGAGAGCTTGGGCGGTGGCGTCGTCGGCCGGGTAGAAGGACTCGATGGCCAGTTCCTCGACCGTGATGTCCATGGGCGTGCCGACCACGGCGGTGAAGCTGATGAAGGACAGCTCGCCGCCGGAAGTGCGGTAGCGGAGGGGGACGACGACGTCGGTGTGGTCTGTCGTGGCTAGGGTCCGGGCGCCTGGGGCACCGGGATAGGCCTCGAGTTCGGCGTGCAGCGCTGC
>CAWAFD010000023.1:0-175061 GCA_963781225.1 uncultured Actinomycetota bacterium | reverse complement strand
TCAGCCACTTACCGCTGAAAGTCACACTCAGGTAGCTCTCTGTGACACGGTTCCCCGTCATCTTCAGGCGTCGACTGGAAAGTTCGTAGCCCGCCCTAGGCGCCTAGGAGTACGTCACGTACTTGACGTACGCACGATGATCAGCTTAACTGGAGTCAAGGCAACGATGAAGGGCCATGCCCATGACGCAGGTTCACTACGACAGCTATACCGAAGCGCGCAACAATCTCAAGAACCTGCTCGACGCTGCCGAAAGCGGTCAGGTCGCTACCGTCCGCCGCGATTCTGCCATCGCAGTTGTCCTTGACGCCGAGCGCCTGCGGTATTTCCTCGCGTCCGTTTCGCCATCCCGGGCCCAGGTGGTTCAGGAGGCTGGCGGATGGTCAGTGTTCATCCCCGGCTTGCCCGTCGCCGCAGATGGGAGGACTTTCGAAGAGGCCATCACCGAGATGGCCGGTGCGCTGCGCGAATACGCTGAAGACTGGCAGGACCACCTCCTGCATGCACCCAACCATCGCGAGAACTGGGGCCTGGTACAACTGATCACCCTCAGCAGCGATGAGCAGCTATGGGAGTGGCTTACCGGGTCAGCACGGTGACCTGGCCTGCGCCGACCCGCGAGGCCCATGACGCCTTCTGCAAGACTGAAGGCTGGCAGCCAGTCCGGAACGCACGGGGCCAGACCGGCACGCATCATGTCACCTACGAGCTCCAGCTCCATGACGAGCGGATCTTGAGAACGCGAATTTCCCACTCGGTGAACCGTGAGACTTACGGTGAGCGCCTGTGGACTCACATTCTCAGAGATCAGCTCGACGTCGATCAGGCAACGTTCTGGGTGTGCGTCCAGGACGGGAAGAAACCTGACCGCGGCGCGCCCGAGGCGCCCGCGGAGGCGCTTCCGGCTGATCTCGTCCACTTGCTTCTAACGCGAGTCCGCCTTAGCGAAGCCGAAGTGGCGGCTATGAGCAAAGAACAAGCCATCGCCAGAATGCAACGATATTGGGCTACCGGCAGCTGAGACCACCAGGGCGGCAGTGCTCCCGGAACCGGACCTGGTCATGGCGGCTATCTTCCGTGCCATGTGCTGGTCCTGGATAGCGGGGGAGTGGAGGAGATCTGGAGCGCGCTGGGCGGCGGACCGCACGCACATCCGCGAAGGGAAGATGATCGCTGCCGGGTTCGGGGGCGGCGGTCCGCCCACCTGTTCGACCTGCCGGACGTTAGCGCTGTTAACGAGTTTCCTGGGAGCCAAGTTGGGAGTCAACGTCGGCAGGCACCGGGCAACCTCAGGCCACATCGGGCCAGGATTACGGCAGGTGAAAGGATCGCTTGCCGACGACCGGCCCCATCCAGCGATAGCCGGGGGCCTATATGGCATGCAGAAGGTCAGGGGTTCGAATCCCCTTAGCTCCACGTTTTCCCAGTTCAGAGGCATGTTGTGATCTCGGGAAATGATCTTGGACTTCCTGCATCACATAAGTTGTATGGGCTCTCTGGCCTGGTTCCCGCGCGGAGGTTTACGCAGGGCAGGTCCCTCTAGCAAGGCTCCACGCTGTCAGTGCAGGTGAGAGCCGTTTCCTGGGAGCCGAACCGGGAGCCACCAGATGATCTGCGAGGGCCTGCCGAGGCCATCTTGCGTGCGTTTGAGTTGCCCAGCGCGCAGCGGACAGCAGGTCGTTGGCAAACGACAGATCGCCGTTTACCTGGCATGAAGCTAACTCGCTCGACTGCTGCGGTTAGGCACACAGATCGCCCATTCTCGTATGCCGTCGCTGTCGACCAGCTGGGTCTGTGAGATCTCCGTTGAACGGTCCATCGGGTCCGGGAGTCCACGGGATGCCGGCGCCATGGCGTGCGCCGTGTGGCAGTGACGTCGGTGGGCAGGAGCCGGTTGGTGCTCAGGCCTGCGCGTGCATGACGGCTGTTGGCAGGCAGGTAGCCCGGGCGCCGGAGGCGCCCGGGCTGTGGCTGCTGGTTTACAGCTGGGTGGTGACGGCCTTGACTTCCGTGTAGGCCTCTAGGGCCTGGTGGCCCATCTCGCGGCCCCAGCCGGACTGCTTGTACCCGCCGAACGGCAGTGCCGCGTCGAACACGTTGTAGCAGTTAATCCAGACGGTGCCGGCCCGGAGCTTCTTCGCCAGGGCGTGCGCCTTGGAGATGTCGCGGGTCCAGATGCCCGCGCCGAGTCCGTACTCGCTGTCATTGGCGATGCCGGCGATCTCGTCCAGGTCTGTGAACGGCGAGGCGACCAGGACGGGACCGAAGATCTCCTCGCGGACGACCTTCATGTCCGGGCGGGTGTTGGTGAGCACGGTGGGCTCGACAAAGTAGCCGCTGTCGCCGAACCGGCCGCCGCCCGCCAGCGCGGTTGCGCCGTCAGACTTCCCGGACTCCAGGTAGCCGGTCACCCGGCGGAACTGCTCGTCGGAGACCAGCGGGCCCATCTGCGTCCCGGGCTCCATCCCCGGTCCCATCTTGATCGACTTGGCGATCTCCGCGACGCCGTCGACGACCTCGTCGAAGCGGTCCCGCTGGACGAACAGCCGCGAGCCGGCGACACAGCACTGGCCGTGGTTGAAGAAGATCGCGTTGGCGGCGCCCTCGATAGCACCGTCCTCGGCGTCGTCGAAGACGATGTTGGGGCTCTTCCCGCCCAGTTCCAGAGTCAGCTTCTTCAGGTTGCTGGCTCCCGAAGCTGCGACGATCAGCTTGCCGACCTCGGTGGACCCGGTGAAGGCCACCTTGTCGACATCATTGTGCGCGGCCAGGGCTGCGCCGGCGGTCTCGCCGAAGCCGGGCACCACGTTGACGACGCCCTCGGGTACACCTGCCTCAGCGATCAGTTCCGCGAGCCGGAGCGCGGTCAGCGGGGTCTGCTCGGCCGGCTTGAGGACTACGCAGTTCCCGGTAGCCAGCGCCGGGCCGAGCTTCCACGCGGCCATCAGCAGCGGGAAGTTCCACGGGATGATCTGCCCGACCACGCCGAGCGGCTCGCGCAGCGTGTAGGAGTGGAAGTTCGCGCCGGGCATGTAGGGCACCGAGATGTTGATCGTGTTGCCCTCGATCTTGGTTGCCCAGCCGGCCATGTAGTGGAAGAGGTCGGCGGCCAGCGGCACGTCCGCGGCCTGCGCGACCGCGAAGGGCTTGCCATTGTCCAGCGACTCGAGCTGGGCGAGCTCGTCGACGTGCTCGAGGATCAGGTCACCGATCCGCCAGATGATCCGCCCGCGCTCGGACGGGGTCATCCGGCTCCAGGGACCGTTAAAGGCGGCGCGTGCCGCCCGCACCGCGCGGTCGATGTCTTCGGCGTCACCTTCGGCGATCCGGGCGAGGGTCTCGCCGGTTGCGGGGTTGGGTGTCTCGAACGTCTTGCCGGACGCGGCATCGGCCCACTGTCCGTTGATGAATAGCTGCCGGGGGGTACCGATGAAGTTTTCGACGTTCCGGTCCAGGGTCACGGTCATAAGTGCTCTTCTCCCTTGTTGCGCGGTGGGCAGCTAAGGAATGCGGCCAACCGGCACCTTACAGGTGCGTCTACGCTGTAGATCTACATCGTTAACATACGGCATTGAGGGAGGAATGCCAAGTTGGTGGATCGGCACCTCCGGCAGCCGGGCTGAGCAGGAGCCCTTGCCCGGCCGCCCGAGAGATGCCAGATTCCGTTGGCGGCTCGGCGCCTGGCTGCAGTGGATCCGGCTAGCGTCACCATCTGCGGACGAGACCAGCTCTCATTAGAACGGCCATCCGGATGTGGCACGAACGCCTGCCTGCCGCCAAGGCCGGGCAAGGTGATTGGAGTGGGGGGGAGGGGGGGGGGGGGCGGAGGAGGGCAGGGGGGGGCGAGGTGCAGGTGTTCCGCCGCTGACCGGGGATCTTCTTGTCGGATCAAGGGCAATACGTGATGCCACCTTAAAACTACACCGTAGAGCTACAATGCAGAGCTATGGCCCCGACCCGCAGGGAGAAGGTGGTCCGCGATGACGCCTCCGCCAGCTGGCCGCCATGACGGCGAAGCTAGCGCTAATCCGGATGGCAGAATCACCCGCGACGTCGTGCTGGCTGCTGCGCTGGAGCTGATCGACCGGGACGGGGTGGACGGGCTATCCATGCGCAGGCTCGCCCGCGTCCTGGGCCGGGACCCGATGATCTTGTACCGGCATGCGCCGAATAAGGCGGCCCTGCTCGACGGCGTAGCCGAAACAGTCCTTGCCCAGCTGAAGGTGGACTCGGCCGATCCTGATTGGGCCGCGCAGCTGCGTACCGTGGCCCGCGGCTACCGCGCGCTGGCCCTGGCCCACCCGAACGTGGTGCCGCTGCTGGTCACCCGGCCGCTGGCCACCCCGCTCGGGCTCCGTCCCCCTGGCACCCTGCGCCCGCTCGAAGACATTCTGACCCTGCTCACCCGCGCAGGGTTCAGCGGGCCCGACGCCCTACACATCTACCGGGCCCTTTTCGGATTCTTGCACGGCCATGTTCTCAACGAGCTGCAGGAACTCATCGAGAACCCAGACGAGACCGACGACCTGCTGCGGCTAGGCCTGCACCGGCTGCCAATCCGCGAATTCCCCCTCCTGCGCAGCCTCGCCCCCGCCCTGGCCTCCTACGACGGCGCCAGCGAACTCGAGCGCGGCCTCGACATCCTCCTCACCGGCCTAACGGACTCGCTGAACCCCCACGCGGCCGCGCAGGCGGCCCTTACCCCCCCAGCCGATGATCTTCACACTGTGCCCTGAACACGACGGTCAGTGTTCCAGGTCAGATCCTGACCCCGCGGCGTTTTCGAGGGTCCCCTCCCAGGACCAGCCGGCCCCCGGGTCGGCTGGTCCGGCTACCCGCCGCAGCGATACGTGACGCGCCGGATGGCCGGCGGCTGCCGGACCACCTCTCATGCCGTGGGCCACTGGCGCTGGACACTACGACGGCAGCTTGCGCTGACCGCGGGCCCACAGTGCAAAGTCCGGCCCGCCGTCGCGGTGTCCCCAGTCGCCTCGGCGCATCACCAAGGCCGCTTCCTGCTCAATAACAAGGCCTGGCGGCTCGGCGACCAGTCCTGCTGGTTCGCCAAAGGCCAAGCCAGGCAGGCCAGGGCCCCGGCAAAGTCGTTAGCACTGCATGATCGTCTGCAGCGGCCTGCCGGGCTGGCGGGCGTGGTAGCGCAGTGCGGCGGCGATGCTGGTGTAACCGGTCAGGCGCAGGATGGTGATGGCGAGGTTGCGCAGGCTGGCCATGACGCGTGGTCCGTTGCCGGTGCGGACCTGGGAGCGGTCCTCGTCGTAGGTGACGTCGCGGACCCAGTGCAGCCGGTCCTCGATTCCCCAGTGGCCGCGTGCGATGCGGGCGAGGTCGGCGGGCCGTGCCTGGATGACGGTCAGCGAGGTGATCGCGTAGACCGTCTCGGCTGACCATTTCTTGCTGTTCTGGCCGGTCAGCGGCCGCCGCTTGCGGACGATCTGGATGGCCTGGGCGGCGTGCGGGAAGGCCAGCCCGGCCGCGACGGTGGTGACCTTCAGGGTGCGCCGTTCGGCGCGGCCGTGGCCTTTCTCGCGGACCTGGCAGGCGACGGGGACCTGCCGCCAGGGCAGGGCGGCGAGCTGGGCGTGCAGGCCGGGCTGGTTGCGCTTGACGGTGAGCAGGTAGTGTGCCCCGCGCTGGATGGCCAGGTACTCGGCGTGGGCGCGCTGGGCGTGCAGCGCATCCGCCGTGACCACCGCTCCGGCCAGGTCAACACGGTCCAGCAGGGTAGCGAACATCGGGATCTCGTTCGTCTTGGCCTCGACATCGACCTGTCCCAGGACCGCGCCGTGCCCGTGATCGAGTGCGGCCAGCAGATGCCGGCCGGGACCATCGGCCGTCCCTGACCCGCGCAGCGCCTTCCCGTCCACGGCGACCGCCCGCCGGATGCCCGCGGCCGGGATGGTGCGCTGGTGGGCCCAGGCCCCGGCCGCGTCATCCAGGGCATCCGCGTCCAGGGTCTGCAAAGTCCGCCGGAACGTGGACTCACACGGCACCACGCCGGTTATCCCGAGCGCATCCCTGGTGGCCTGGTCCGCGTCAGCGGCCCATTCCGCGATCGCGGTGAAGGACCGGGCGCCAGCCAGGACCGCGCACAAAGAAAGGCTCAGGATCACTGCCAGCTGGTGACGCACACCCCGGCGCGCGCGAGGATCCGGGACGGCGGCCAGCACCGGCAGCAGCCGCGAGCGCTCCCGGTCCAGCGCCTGCGCAGCGGCCATCAACTGGCCAATCGCAGGGTCAATCAGGGATGATGACGCAGCGGGCATGGCCCCTCGGCAGTGATCCGGCAGGTGTAGGAACCGCCATGATCGCTTTCAGGGCCGTGCCCGCGCCTCTACCGGCTCACCTCGGCGTGTCGCAAACCAGCTAAATCACATCCAGTCAGGACTTTGCCGACACCCTGCCCCTGACCATCCGGCGTCTCTCCGGCTAAGGCCGCGGGAGACACCCTGCATTGCCGATGTGAGATTGTCCTGCCGTCCTCGAGCTGTGTTTGATTGGTGAATAACCTGTACGACGCCATATCGACGTACTAAATTATTTTACGAGATACCTGTACTACTGTGGAAGTGACGAGGGAATCGAGGAACGGATGCGTCGACTAATGTTGAGCGCTCTGGCAGCGATTGGCGCCGTTGGCCCGATCGTCGCTGGTGGGGCGCATGGCGTTGAGCGCGTAATCGCTTGCCTGATCGTCGCGGTTGCTGCCGGATCGTTGGCCTGTGCTGCGCAGCAAGATCTAAAAGGGGGGTATCTATTTCCTATTGAGCTCAATATATTTAACTAGCCTTTCTTGCATATTAGACGCAACTAGCGCGATGCGAAGTTCGATCTCCCGGAAACCGGTGTCTCGACTCATGATCGTTCTTGCTGCCGCAGTACGCTTATGCCGCGATGGGTTTTCGGGCGCATGAGGGGTCTTTTGCCAGTCGCGGTGTGTGTTCAGGCTCGCGGAAGTTATCTGTGAACCGCGGCAGTTGTTGGACGCTACCCGGCGGTCTCGGGACGTAGACGGCAGTTAAGTCCTGCAGAGTGGTGTACTGACCCGCTCGGTGATGGGCGTGGCGCAGACGTGTAAGGCGGCCACCGCGTGATCCTTTGGAAGACCTCTCACAGTGCTTCTGAAGGAGACATCACGGTGACCGCCCCTAGCAGTATCGACCCTGCCCGCTTCTTGCACGACCAGCTTCAGTCTGCGTCGCCGGACCTTTTGCGGCAGATGCTGACCACGTTCATCAACACGCTGATGTCCGCGGAGGCCGACGCGGTCTGCGGCGCCCCCTATGGCATGCCGGGCCCGGACCGGGTCAACGTCCGCAACGGCTACCGGCACCGGGACTTTGATACCCGTGCCGGGACGCTGGACGTGGCGATCCCTAAGCTGCGGTCAGGCAGCTATTTCCCGGACTGGCTGCTGGAACGCCGGCGGCGGGCCGAGGCGGCCCTGACCTCAGTCGTGGCCACCTGCTATCTGCTGGGCGTCTCGACGCGGCGGATGGAGAAGCTGGTGGAATCCCTCGGGATCACCTGGCTGAGCAAGTCGCAGGTATCGGTGATGGCCGCCGAACTCGACGCGGTGGTGGAGGATTTCCGGACCCGGCCGCTGGGCGCCGGCCCCTGCACGTTCGTGGCCGCGGACGCCCTGGTCCTGAAGGTGCGCGAGGGCGGCCGGGTCGTCAATGTTCACGCGCTGCTCGCGGTGGGGGTCAACGCGGACGGGCACCGGGAGATCCTGGGCCTGCAGGTCACCAGCGCGGAGGACGGCGCCGGGTGGCTGGGGTTCTTCCGCGACCTGACCGCCCGCGGCCTGACCGGAGTCCAGCTCGTCACCTCCGACGCGCACCGCGGCCTGGTCGAGGCGATCGGCGCGACCCTGCCCGGCGCCTCCTGGCAAAGATGCCGCACCCACTACGCCGCCAACTTGATGTCCGCCACCCCCAAGGCATCCTGGCCCTGGGTCAAGACCCTGCTCCACTCGGTCTATGACCAGCCCGACGCTGCCTCGGTGCATGCCCAGTACGACCGGCTCATCGATGCCATCACCGGCAAGCTCCCCAGCGTCGCCGCCCATCTGGACGCGGCCCGGCCCGATGTCCTGGCCTTCACCAGCTTCCCCAAAGAGCTGTGGCGGCAGATCTGGTCCAGCAACCCGCAGGAACGGCTGAACCGCGAGATCCGACGGCGCACCGACGTGGTCGGGATCTTCCCCGGCCGTGATGCCCTGATCCGCCTCGTCGGCGCCGTCCTGGCCGAACAGCACGACGAATGGGCCGAAGGCCGCCGCTACCTCGGCCTGGACATCCTCGCCCGCTCCCGCATCACCCTCGCACCCGGCACCACGGAGGTGACCCCCGACAGCAACCTGCAGGCGCTCAGCGCCTGACCACAACTAAAAGGATCACGCGCTAACCGCGAAACACCACGCCCGGGGACTTGACCTAGACGGCGTGCGTGCCGTCCGGGGTCTATCTCACGAACGGTGTTTCCGGCGGTCATGGTTAGTAGGTCCCGGCGGCCGGGAACCGGTCGCCGAAGGTGATGGCGAAGGCGTTCAGGGCGGGCTTCCATCTCATCGCCCACCGGGTGCGGCCGGTCCCGGTCGGGTCCAGGGACCGGGTGACCAGGTACAGGCACTTTAGCGCTGCCTGCTCGGTCGGGAAATGGCCGCGGGCTTTGATTGCCCGCCGGTACCGGGCGTTCAGCGACTCGATCGCGTTCGTGGAACACAGCACCTTGCGTATCTCCACGTCGTAGTCCAGGAACGGGATGAACTCCTGCCAGGCGTTTTCCCACAGGCGGATGATCGCTCCGTACCGCTGCCCCCAGGTCTCGGCCAGGCCGTCGAGCGCGGCCCGTGCCGCCTCGGCGTTCACCGCCGTGTAGATGGGCTTGACATCGCGGCGCAGGGCATCCCAGTCCCGCTTGGAGGCCAGGTGGAAGGTGTTGCGGATCAGGTGCACGATGCACGTCTGGACGATGGCCTGCGGCCAGGCGTTGCCGACCACCTCGGGCAGGCCCTTGAGCCCGTCGCAGATCACGAAGAAAACGTCCTTGATGCCGCGGTTGCGCAGGTCAGTGAGCACGCTCATCCAGAACTTGGCGTCCTCCCCGCCGGTGCCGGCCACAGCCCCAGGATGTCTTTCTCCCCGGCCAGGGTGACCCCGATGGCCGCGTAGACGGGCCGGTTGGCGACCTGCCCGTCCCGCACCTTCACCACGATGGCGTCGATGAACACCGCCGCGTAAACCTCGTCCAGCGGGCGCTGCTGCCAGGCCTGCATCTCCTCGATCACCTTGTCTGTGATCCGCGAGATCGTCTCCTTGCTCACCGACGCGCCGTAGATCTCGGCGAAGTGCGCGCTGATCTCGCCGGTCGTCAGGCCCTTGGCATACAGCGACAGCACGATCTCATCGACCCCGGTCAGCCGCCGCTGCCGCTTCTTGACGATCTGCGGCTCGAACGTGCCGTGCCGGTCGCGGGGCACCTCGACCGGTACCTGCCCGCTGCCCTCGGTCAGCACCGTCTTGGGCCTGGTCCCGTTCCGCACGTTCCCCGCATCATTACCGGCCGGGCCGTGCTTGTCATGACCGAGATGCTCGGTCATCTCCTGATTCAGCGCCGTCTCCAGCACCGTCTTGGTCAGCTGCCTGAGCAGCCCGTCCGGGCCGGTCAGCGACACGCCCTGCTCCCGGGCCCGGGCCACCAGCTCCTCGGCCAGCTTCTGCTCCGCGGTCGGCTCCGGCTTGTCCTTCTTCCTCGCTGCCACAGTGTCCAGTGTCGCGGTCATCACGGCACCTTTCCCGCCAGGTCATCACGCCCGGCGCGATCGGGCCGGAAACACCGTTAGATCCACAGTCCCGCCGTCCGGCGTATCTGCTGGCCTGGGTGCCGGAGTCGCGGGTGAGCATCTGGTGGTGCCTTTGGGTGGCGGGGCGAAGGTGCGGGCCGATAATGGGCTGGTGCCTGATTTGCTGAGGGAAGGCCGGGTCACGGCCAACGGGTTGCGGTTCGTTTACCTGGAGGGGGGCAGTGGGCCGCTGGTGGTGCTGCTGCACGGCTGGCCGGACACGCCGCATACGTGGGACCATCAGCTGGCTGCTCTGGCTGGGGCTGGCTTCCGCGTGGCAGCACCGTGGCTGCGCGGCTACCCGCCGACTGAGATCCCGCGGTCGGGCTATTTTGATATCGGTACGCTGGCGACCGATGTCCGCGAGCTGATCCGGGTGCTCGGTGGCGGCGATCCATGCTTGCTCGTCGGCCAGGACTGGGGCGCGTCGATCGGTTACCAGGTGCTCGCCGCCTTCCCCGAGGTCGTGCGGAGCGCCGTGCTGATGGCCGTGCCGCATCCGGCCGCGACCCGGGAGTCGCTGCTGCGGGCCGAGCATGTTCACCGGTCCTTCCACTGGTTCTTCTTCCAGCTCCCGCACCTGCCGGAACGGGCGCTGAGCGCTGACAACTTCGCGTTCGTGGACTGGCTGTGGGACTACTGGACCGCGCCTGGCTTCACTGACCAGGAGCATCTGGCCGAGGTCAAGCGCATGCTCGCCGTACCGGGCGCGCTGGAGGCGACACTGGGCTACTACCGGGCCATGTTCGACCCGGCCCAAGCGGACCCAGACCTGGCGGAGGTGCGGGAGGCGGCCGCCCGGCCGATCGTGGTGCCGACTCTGGCCCTGTGTGGCGCCGAGGACGAGCGCGCCGAAGTGATGCACGACCAGGCCCGGCACTTCGCGCCCGTACAAGTTCGAACTCGTGCCGGGCAGCAGCCACTTCCTGCAGCGCGAGCAACCCCACGCGGTCACCAAGCTCATCCTGGACTGGTTCGCCCGGCAATAGCCGACACCGTCATGCCGATGAGGGGTCGAGACAGCCTTTCGCCGTCGAGCCCTTAATGCGGCGCGACCTAGCTTGCCGCAGGCCCGCTCGGGGCGCTCGCGCCGGACGCGGATGCCTGCCCTATCAGGGCGGGTGATCAGCCAACCGACCACCGCGGCCCACCCGCCGCGACACTAGCGCCGCCACCGGGCATCGGCCGTATGACACCCGTGCGCGAGAACCCCAAAATCAAGATTGACTCAGCGGGCGAAAGCTAGAGGTCGATGACTACCTTGCCGTGCACGTGCCGGCCGGCTTGAAGCTCGACCGCGGCGCGGATCTGCTCGACCGGGAAGCTTGCCGCGATGGGCACACGGAGCTGGCCCGCCGCGACCAGGCGAGCAATCTCCTCTATGGCGCCGGGGGCGGCGTTAGCGCCGTTTGCCGGCGTGATCCCGTCGACCTGTGCAGCGATGGTGGTGATGCGCTCGTCCGGAACGCCAAGTTCTCGCGCCGCCTGCGCCGTCTCCGTCCCGTATAGGTCGATGGCCGCAGTGACGCCGGCGGGAGCCAGGGCACGGAGCCGGTCGACCAGGCCGTCGCCATAAGCGACCGGCTCGGCCCCGAGCGCACGCAGGGCATCGGCCGACGTCGCCGATCCCGTCCCGATCACTCGCGCGCCAGCGAGGCGAGCGAGCTGCACGGCGAACACGCCGACCCCGCCTCCCGCGCCGCCAATGAGCACCGTGTCGCCTGGGCCGGGTTTGACAACGGCGAGCGCGGCGGCGGCTGTGCACCCCGCTATAGCAAGGATGGCGGCGGTGCGGTCGTCGACGCCGTCGGGGGTGTGGTGCGCGTCGCCGCCCGCCGCGATGGTCCCTGCCACGTCTACTACTACGTAGTCGGCGACCGCGCGGGACAGGGCGCCGCCGAACACCCGGTCGCCGGCCGCGAACTCGGTCACGCCGTCACCGACCTGGTCCACGACCCCGGCATAGTCGGTTCCGAACCCGGACGGCAGGCTCAAGCCGAATCGAGTAGCGGTCTCTGCGTCGGAGGTCATGAACCAGTCCATCGGGTTCAGTCCAGCCGCGGTGACTCGCACACGGATCTGCCCCGGGCCGGCCTGTGGTGCGGGTACCTCGCGGAGGTTCAGGACCTCAGGGCCGCCGAATGATTCGAGCTGGACCGCTCGGCTCGTGGTCGCCGACGTGTTGACGCTTGGTTGTTGCATGCTCACTTGTCTCCTTGGGCGGCGAATGAAGGCAACGAGAAGCGGACTATGCTCCGTTTAAGAGGCACCGTACCATAATCGGAGCGTGATCCGTTTCTGGCAGAGTCAGAAACCCGCGTGCTGCGAGCGGATCCGACTCGCAACCGCTCCTGCTGCGAGCCTGCCTCGGGAACCGTGCGCCGCCTGGACCGGAATTGAGGATCAGATGCTGATTGACCACTTGGTTTATGCCGTTCCCGACCTGGCCGCAGCGGTCACCGAGATAGAGAAGCGCTCCGGCGTCCGGGCCCAGGCAGGAGGGCAGCACATCGGGCTTGGCACCCACAACGCGCTGCTCGCGCTCGGTACCCAGACGTACCTGGAGATCATCGCGCCCGATCCCGGGCAGCCGGAGCCGGCCACGCCCCGTCCCTTCGGCGCTGGCAGCGCACGCCGCAGCGGCCTGGCCGGCTGGGCGCTTGCCTGCGACGACATCGACGCAGCCGTCGCCCGGGCACGCGGCCACGGCTATGACCCAGGCGAGGCCGCAGCCATGCAGCGGACCGCGCCTACCGGAACGGTGCTGCGGTGGCGCCTGACCCTCAACGCGATGGCCGGCGGCCCGATCCCGTTCCTGATCAGCTGGGGCGACACCGAGCACCCCGCCCGGTCAGCACCGCACGGGCTGACCCTGGAGTCCTTCCACCTCGAGCACCCCGATCCACCGTCCCTTGCGCCACCGCTCACAGCCCTCGGCGCGGACGTTGAGATCAGGCCAGCGGGCATTGCCGCACTCATCGCCCGCCTCAGCAGCCCGAACGGCACCATGATGCTGCGGTGACCACCCCCAGCAGCGCAGCCGGGTAGTCATGCAGCACAGGCGGACCGCAGGGAGACGCCCCCCATTGCCGAGAAGAGTAAGTGCCGTATCCGCATAGCCAGATTGTCATGAGTTTTCAGATTGCTGTACTTGCCTACAGAGGCGGCACTAGGACGAAATAGCGGCTGAGCAAGGACCTGTCGCCCTGCACATCGAGTTTGCCGGACATTGGACGCTGCCACAGGAAAAGCGCCAGGTCCGATGCGGTGCCTGATACTTGAATATCGTAATCACCGCCAGGCGTACCGAGCAGGACGGCGTCGCCGTCAAACTGCACTGCCCACGTCCCAGGGCCGTCCGTTCGCTGGAACGAGAACCGCTCACCTTGCCCCGGCGGCGCCTTCCGCGCGGCACGCCGCAGAGGAGCCATGAACTCGAAGGTCTGCCCGATGGCATCGGCTGCAAGTTCCGCGTGGAGGGGTTGGGCCGCCTCCAGCGCATTCTCGGCATCCCATCGGTGGACAGCAGCCTCGATCGCCTGCATCCGCTGCCAGAAGCCGACACTGTGATCCGCCGACCAGGTCCACACCTGCTGGGCTGGCTCAGCCGCGCGGAAACGCTCCTGCAAGTCCGCCGCGCCGGCATGGAACCAGCCAAGCAGGCCGGCCGGCAACGGGGATCGCTGCGGCGCCTGGCCAGGTGGCAGCCAGCCCATCCACTCCTGCGTCAGTTCCAGCCAGGACACGTCATCTCGGCTTGGCGGCTCTTGCATCCGCTCGCCGATAACGCGTGCTACAAGTCTGTGCACAATTCCCAGATGCAAAACCAGGTCGGTCACAACCCATCCCGGGCACGACGGGACAGCTGGAGCGGTCTCAATACCTGCTGCTGCGCGCCCTGCGGCCTCGAAAACGGCGACCTCCCGGACGAAATGCCCCGTGTAGTCCACAGCTACTCCTCGCCAAATTCGCTCCGCAGCCGCGCCCCTGCTTAACACGCTAGTTCTGAGCGGGGGTCATTACCCAGTCATGCCGCGTGGAGAATACGCGACGTTAGCTCGAGGGCCAGCACCGCCGCCGAACTGACCGCTCCCCGAGGGCCGGGCCTGAGCTGTGCGTGAGAGCGCCGGAGGATACAACACGCGGCAGCCCTGGATCATAACCACGCATAGGACCGTCGTTCTGGTTGATGAGCTAACTGTCAGTGGGGCTCAGTTGGGTTCCCTGGACTGGCGCTTGTGTTCGGGTTGTCCTTTTGCCTTGGGACGCCGGCGGCGGTCATGTCCGGGGTGGGTAGGCCTTGAGAAACAGAGGGAGAATTTCCCGGTGGCGGCGGGTATACCGGCCATGATCCCAGTCGCGGTCGGCGTCGTTGGCCAGGTGCTGGCTGATGACGCCGAAGTGCATGATCGACAGCAGCTCCATACCAGGGTCGGTAGCAGCGTCGGGGTGTACCTGGCCGCGGGTGGCGGCGTCTTGCAGTGCGCTGCGGAGCAGGTCGACGATCTGCATCGCGGGGGCGAATGCCTCGGCTGAGGGCTGGTATCCGGGCACGGGCCGCCAGAACAGCAGCTGGGCCAGGATCGGGTTGGCGGCGGCCCAGCGGCCGGTGGCTTCCATCGCGCCGGCCACGGCGTCCAGCCCGGGCGCGGCGTCGCGCATCCCCTCGCGCAGCGCCTCGAGATTGGCCAGCTGGCCGCGGCGGAACAGCGCGTCGTAGACCGCCAGCAGCGACGGGTAGTACTTGTACAGCGAGGGCGGCCGGATGTCCATGGCGCGGGCCAGGCGCGCCATGGTCAGCCCGGCCGCGCCGTCTTCGGCCATGATCTGCAGCGCGTGATCCAGGATCTCACTGCGGGTCTGCTCGCGGTGCCGAGCCCGGCGGTCCGGCCCGCGGTTGCTGGTGCCTGGGTGCTGCTGCGGTCGGGGGCATCGGCGTCCGTTCGTTCGCGCTCGGGTGGCCAGGGTACAGCGTTGACCTCTCAGCTAATAGTAGTAGCTTAAGCTATGCATGTTAGCCATGTGTCTTGCCCGTGAGGAGCCCGCCATGATGGTCCTGGCCGTGTCGCACAACACCGGCGATCCCACCCCGTACCTGCAGGCCGAAGCGGCGCGGATCGCTGAACTGCAGCAGGCTGGCCTGGTCGAGCTGATGCTGCTTAAAGCGGACTGGTCAGGCGCGGTGCTCTTGCTGCGCGCCGCCGACCTGGCGGCCGCGCGCGAGGCAATCGGCAGCCTGCCGCTGGTCACCAACGGGATCACCAGCTTCGAGCTGACCGAGGTCATCATCCCCGGCAGCATCCCGGGCGTCCCGGCACCACAGCCGGCCTGATGAAACCGCTCAGTCATGATGAATCCTGGCCTGGGGCCGGCACTGCGGCTCAGGGAGGAATGATGGCGGCATGGAGCGCTTTACCAACGCGGCGTTCAGCTTTGAGGTCACCGACACCGTCGTGGGCGGCCAGGGCGGGACGAGAGGCGTCGCTATCTTCCTGCACGGTTTCCCGCAGGACCGCCGCTGCTGGGCCGAGTAACCTCCACGCTCGCTGGCGGGCCCTACCGGGTCCTGGCGCCCGACCTGCGCGGCTACTCCCGGGCGCCAGGCCAGCCACCCGGTCCGCGTACCGGAACTCCCAGCTGGCGACGGACGTGCTCGCGCTGGCCGACGCGGCCGGAGCCGACGGTTCCACCTGGCCGGCCACGACCGGGGCGCCGCCCTGGCGTGGTACCTGGCCGGCCGCTATCCCGGCGGGTGATTTCGCTGGCCGCGCTGTCCGTCCCGCACCCGCAGGCGTTCACCCAGGCCCTGGTCACCGGAAACCAGGCGACCCGCTCGTGGTATATGGCCGCCTGCCAGCTGCCCTGGCTGCCCGAGCGCGTACTCAGCCGCCGTGACGGCCAGCCCTTCCGCGACATCCTGGTCCGGACCGGGCTCGATCTGGCCAGCGCGGACCGCTACGCCGCCCGCTGCCAGGACCCAGCTGCGCTTCGCGGTCCGCTCAACTGGTACCGGGCCATGCCATTCAGCCTCCGCGAACCTCCCGGGCCGATCCGGGTGCCGACCCTGTTCGCCTGGGGCAACCGCGACCAGTTCATCTCGCGGTCCGCGGCCAGACGATGCAGGCAGCACGTCACCGGGCCCTACCGCTTCGCCGAACTCGACGGCGCCTCGCACTGGCTGCCCGAGCAGGCCCCCGATCAGGTAGCAGCGACTATTGACCGAGCACTTCGCAGCCACCGGCTGAAAGCCGGGGGCCGCCAGCAGATCCTGACCGGCACTCCCGGATCAGCAGGCGCCATTACCCGCCACCAGGAGGCACCGCGACCTAAATGCCTGCCAGCCCGCCGCCAGCCAAAAACACACCGACTTATCCCAGAGCTCAGCCGTATCCGCAGTGTCTCCGCAGAAGCGCCTTGTGCATGAATTCACAAGCCGTCTCCGTGGAGACGCCATTTGCCTTCCGGCAAGTAGAAAAACGTCCTGTCATGCCGCGGACAGATTGCCGGGTCGCAGGGTTGTGGCCGATAGTCAGGTCGTGACGTTTGTCCGCGGAGGCGCGCGTTGGTTGTGCGTGACGTTGCCGCCAGGGACCGTCGGTGATCATGCCTGTTGTGCTTCTGGTCGTCTTGTTCCTGGTCGTGCGCAGGCAGGTAATTAACGGCCTCGACGGTGCCTGATGACCCGTCCAGCAGGCGCAGCGGCCGCGTTCGCCGCCCATCCGTGGCTGGCTGCTCGGTCGTTCGGCTGGTGATTGCCCTGCGGACGGGTAAGACCGCGGAGATGGGTACCGGCTGCGCCGGGGTAAACGACGTAGTACCTGTAAGTTGGGCCGACGATTTGACTCTGGCTAGTGCTGCGGCGCGCTCTGACCTGTGGATTTACGGTTGCAGGGAGCGGGATTTGCGCACTAGGCGTGGCCCGTAGAGTGGCCTGGTGCCGTATGTGCGGACGGTGAAAACCACGTCGGGTGCGACCGCAGTGCAGATCGTGCTGTGGTCCTCGCGGCGCGGGTCACGGAGGATCGAGCACCTGGGCTCAGGCTCCTCGATGAGGCGCAGGTAGAGGCGCTGAAGGCGGCGGCGCGGCAGCAGATCGCGGCCGGGCAGGCGGAGCTCAGCCTGGGCCTGGAGCCTGTGGCCGGCGGGGCCGCTGCCGATCACCTCTTCCAGGATGAGCCACCTGGTGGATTCGGTGGAGTGGGCCTACCGGGTGCTGGGGTTCGAGGACGCCGCGGGCGGGGATGAGGTGTTCCGGCACCTGGTGCTCGGCCCGGATCATCGAGCCGTCCAGCAAGCTGGATAGCCTGCGGGTTCTTGATGAAGCCGGAGTCACGCCTGCGTCTTACTCGCACCCTGAAGCGGCGCCTGGGCCTACTGATGCAGAAGATGAGCGGCAGCGGCTGTCGCGCGCGTGCGCTGCGCACTCCCGCCTCGGCCCGGCCAGCCTCGGTTTTGTATGACGTCAGCACGCTGTATTTCGAGACGGGACCAGGGGGCATGGGTTCCGCGAGCCGGGGTTTTCCAAGGAGCGGCGGCTGGAACCGCAGATCACGATCGGGCTGCTCACTGACCAGGCCGGGTTCCCGCTCATGGTCTCGGCCTTTGAGGGCAACAGGGCCGAGACCAAGACCATGCTGCCGGTCATCGAGGCGTTCATGGCCGCCCACAGAGCTCCCTGGCGTCACCGTCGTGGCGGACGCGGGGATGATCTCCGAGGCGAACATGAAGGCCATCGAAGAAGCGGGCCGCTTGTCGTTCATCCTCGGCATGAAGGTCCCAGGACGTCCCCTACGTGATCGATCAGTGGCGGCGGGACCACCCGGACCAGGAGATCCCCGACGGGCACGTCTTCACCCAGCCCTGGCCCGCCGGGCCGGACAGCAAGCGCCGTGACCAGGTCATCTACTACCAGTACAGGGCGGACCGGGCGCGGCGGACGCTGCACGGGATCGATGAGCAGGTCGCCAAGGCCGCCAAGGCCGTCGCCGGGCTCGCGCCGGTCAAGCGCAACCGGTTCATCGCCCTGGACGGCGCGGTCAAAACCGTCAACCGCGAGCTCGAGGCCAAGGCCCGGACCCTGGCCGGGATCAGGCTACAAGGGCTACAAGACCAACCTGGCCGCCCACCCCAGACGGGGAGAGGGTCACCGCGGACTTCGTGATCGGCTCCTACCACGAGCTGTGGCGGATCGAAAAAAGCTTCCGCATGTCAAAGTCGGACCTGCAGGCCAGGCCCATCTACCACCGCAAGCGCGACTCCATCGAGGCCCACCTCAGCGTCGTCTTCGCCGCCCTCGCCGTCGCCAGGTGGATCGAAGCATGCACCGGCTGGTCAACCCGGAAATTCGTCAGGACAGCCCGTCGCTACCGCACCATCACGATCCAGGCCGGACGGCAGACCATCACCGCCGCCGACCCCATACCCGACGACCTGCGCCAAGCCCTCGACGCCATCAACCGCCCCACCTGACCTGCGCACTAGGATGGCCCAACTCAGGGCTGCTCGGTCGTTCGGCTGGTGATTGCCCTGCGGACGGGTAAGACCGCGGAGATGGGTACCGGCTGCGCCGGGGTAACGACGTAGTACCTGGGCTGCTTCAGTCCTGTCCCGGAAATGGCAAAGGAAGAGCCGGCATGCAGATCACCGATGTCAAAACGTTCCTCGCGCATGACCGCGACCGTCCCGAACGCAACTACTCCTTCGTCAAGGTCTATACGGACGAGGGGCTGACCGGGCTCGGTGAGGCAGGCATCAACGGCAAAGAACTCGCGCTCGAAGGACTGGTGAAGACGTATGCGCCGCTCCTGAGCGGCATGGATCCGTCGCGCATCGAGCACATCTGGCAGATGCTCTGGCGGGGCCAGTTCTTCCGTGGCGGGCACGTCCACGCCGCCGCCGTCGCCGCGATCGATCTCGCGCTGTGGGACCTGCGCGGCAAGGCGCTCGGCGTGCCCGTCTACGACCTGCTCGGCGGCAAAACGCGCGACTATGCGCGCTGCTACTGCCACGTCCAGCCGCGGCCGACGGCCAGGGCGGCGGATCGCGCGCCGCGCCGGCATTGACGCGATGGTCGGCTACGCGAAAGAGCGGGTGGCGGAGGGCTGGCGGTTCGTCCGCTTCGGCGTCGGCGAGGGCGGTCACGCAGGAGCACGACGGCATCTACGAGCAGCCGAAGGCGATGCGCTGGACAGTGGAGGCCTTCACCGCGCTGCGCGAGTCGCTCGGGCCGGAGATCGAGATCTGCGTCGACTTCCACCAGCGCACGACGCCGGCCTACGCGATCCAGTTCGCCCGGGAACTGGCTCCGATGCGCCCGTTCTTCATCGAGGACCCGCTGCGCGCGGAGAACCCCGCCGAATTCGCCCGCCTGCGCCAGCACATCGACGTGCCGATCGCGACGGGGGAGCAGATCGCCAGCAAGTGGGACTGGCAGGAGCTGATCGAAGAGACCTGATGGATTACTGCCGGGTGGACTTGTGCATCTGCGGCGGCCTCACCGAGGCGAAGAAGATGGCGGGCTGGTGCGAGACGCACTACATCGAGCAGACACCCCACAACCCGCTGGGCCCGGTATCGACGGCTGCCTGCCTCCACTTCGACCTGTCGACACCGCTGTTTGCCGTACAGGAGCTCACCTGGCGGCCGGCGGTGCTCGCCGACATGGTACACACCGATATGCGGCTTGAGGTCGGCAACCTGTACAGCGGCGGATCGCCCGGGCTCGGGGTCGAACTGGACGAGGACGCGGCGCCGGCCTACCCATTCCAGTAACCCGGACTGCGGGTGCTCCGCCGCGAGGACAACGCAGTCTCGGATTGGTAGCGACAAGCTCACCACAGGGCTCCGGCTCCCCGCATCAGGCCGGCAGGCCGACGGCCAACTGATCAGGCCGCATGTTTACACATCACCGCACTTCAGATGCATGTCCGCATAATGCCGCGATGCGTGCGGCAGCGGGCTGGTCTGCGCTTGGTCCGAGTCGCCGGAAAATGCTCACGTTCGGTTCTCGTATCACAGTGTTCTATAGGTCCGGCCGAGATGAGATTGCTGTTTGTTCAGTCGCGGACCAGGACGCTGGTCAGTCCGGTGATAAGTGATGTGGCCAGGATCCAGCCGGAGCCGATGAGCAGGTAGGCGATGAATTCGCTGGCTCCGGCCGGGCGCCAGTCGGCTTGCTGCCCGAGGTTGACTACGGGGGATGATCAGGTCCAGATCCACCTCGGCGGCGAGCTAAAGCAGGGCTAGGCAGCGCGACTCGGGATGATGACGTATTTTGAGCCGGTCGCACGCCGCCCGTAGTCGGCGATCGCGTCGAGGGAGAGCGCGCCTGAGAGTGATACCTGGGCTGTGTATCTGCTGGCGAATGTCGTCGTGAGCCCGGCCGCGACCTGATCGCGTAGCTGCGCTACGCGCGCCGTGCCCGCCTTCTGCAGGAACGGCGTCAGCAGCCACCCGCCGATGCCCCAGGCCAGGCCGTAGTTGCGGGTCAGCTCAGTCGGGCCACGGTCAAGTGATCCGTAGATGTAGACCTGCTTGTGCACGGCCGACCCGTACCTGCTGTAGCCGCCCGCGGCGGCGCTGGCGGCGGCTTCCATGCCTGTCAGGATCTGGCTCGCCAGCCGGCCGCCGCCGATGGCGTCGAAGGCCAGCGTGGCACCGGTTGCCCTGAGCGCGCCGGTCAGCTCGGCCATAAAGCCGGCGGACGCCGAATTGCAGACGTGGACGGCGCCAGCCGCGCGGAGCATCGTTTCTTGCTCGGGCTTCCGCACGATGTTCACCAGCGGGATCTGCTGCTCGATGCACAGCCGGTTGAGCATCTGACCAAGATTTGAGGCTGCGGCTGTGTGTACCAGCGCGCTGTGATTCTCCATCCGCATGGTCTCGACCATGCCGAGCACTGTCATCGGGTTGATGAACGAGGCAGCGCCGTCGATCGCAGTCGCCCCGGCCGGGAGCTCCAGGCACAGTGCGACGTTGACCGGCTGGTATTGCGAGTAGATTCCGCCGCCCACCGCAGCGACGACCTTGCCCAGCAGGGCCTGCGCAGCCGCAGACTCACCTGCCGCCACGGCCGTGCCCGCGCCCTCGTTGCCAACCGGCATCGGCGTCCCCACCCGGCCGGCCAGGCCCGGCATGACGGCATCGGGGATGGGCGCGGTGACGACCGGTCGCTCAGCAGATCCGCCCGCCACCGCGGCAGCCATATCAGCCCCGCCGAAGAGCAAGCCCATGTCGGATGGGTTGAGCGGTGCCGCCTCAACCCTGATGAGGACCTCGTCTGGTCCCGGCTCGGACACCTGGACCATGTCCAGGAACAGCTCGAGGGTCTGATCGGCTCGCACCAGTGACCGCAGCTGGAGCGCTTCGGCCGGAATCTCTTCGGACATGAGTGACATCCTCCCAGAGCGCCGACTAAGCGGCGTCGGCGGTTTGTCGTGGACCGACGATCTCGATGGTCGCTTCTGCGCAGACAGAGTGTCGGATCTGCAGCGTCTCCGCGGAAGCGCTTTGTGCCCTAATCCACAAGCCGTCTTGTCCGCGGAGACGCTATACTGCCCGTCGGCAAGTTGGAAACGTCTTGTCATGCCGCTCTTCGGAATTACGCGGGCGGTCTACATGTGCCGCAGCGCACGACGTCTGCTCTGAGATGGATGCCAGCCCAGTCCTGCAGTTGGCGGAATGAGCTGGAGCAGACCTTAATGTATGGTCCGGTCCAGGTCCTGCCCGGCTGGTTGGCTGTTAATCGTATGGCAGTCTGCGTGGTGCAGCCGGGCATCACTGGGGTTCAGGTTCCGCTGCACGTTGATGACGTATCCGGCGGCATGCGTAGCGGTCCAGGTCAGGTAGCGCCGGTCGTCATCGCGGAACTGCTCGATGTCCATGGATTTTCCTTGCTCTTGCTGGGGCGGGGGTGGCTGGCCTGCCTGCCAGTTCTCAGGCAGATGTTGCCGCGTAGACTCCGCGTCTTGCCCGTTTCGCTCGTCCGCGCTCGACCAGGTAGGCGAGGTCGGCGCTGACGTTGTCGTAGCTCTCGCCGGGCCGGCCCGCATCGCCGAGCGCGGTGATGACGTCGTGGATTGACATCTCGGTACGGGCCATTTCCAGAACTGCGACGATGGCGTCGGTCCGGTATCGGGGGGAAGTGGCTGCGCCAGTTTCTCCCGGTTGTGTCCGCGCGAGCGCTTTGCTCAGCGCCAGCTGCTGGGCCTCAAGTCCTGCGATCTTGGCGCCGAGGCTGGCGTACTGGGTCCTGGCGGCTGCGAGCTCGGCGGTCACCTGGTCGAGTTCGGTTGTCAGCGCACCGTCATCCATGATCTCTTCCTTCGCTATCTAGATCCTAGATAGTGCTAAGTAGGTCCTAAGAAGTATCTAGGTCACAGTCAAGGATTCTTACGGGCCGTGGGCGACTCGTGTATCTCTGAAACCCCGGGAACGCTCGCTTCCGCGAATCGGTCGCATGTCGGGGCTCCGACTGTCGAAGTCTGCAGGCGATGCAGGGTTTGGGTTGCGAAGATATGGATTACCTGGGCGTTGCCTGCTGGCTACGTCCGCTCCGCGCCCGGTCAGATCGGCGCCCCGGCGCTGGTGATCTGCCGGAGCGAGAAGGTGTGGCTGTCGGCGGGGTAGAAGCCGCTACCTGGAACACGAGGTCCCTGACAGTCAGCTCGTCGAATTGCGCGGAGTTGACCATGATCCGCCGGTGGGTGACGATGAGCAGGTCTTCACCGCCGTCGAGGCGTTCGTGGCCGGGTTGGGCCGGTCACGGCGTCGCCGCAGGGAACTGACAAGGCATACCAGGTTACTCAAAGGTCGTCTGGGCACCGTCCCGGTGACCATGACGTGATGGAGTGCCCCGATGAGCGCAGCGCTGCAATTCGACGAGGCGACCTGGCGGCGGGCGGAGGCGACCTACAAGACACCCGAGCAGGTCGAGCAACGCCGCATCGTGCGTGCCTCACTCGGCCTGAAGCCGGGCGAGGATGTCCTCGACATCGGGTCGGGACCGGGTTTCCTGGCCTGCGAGATGGCCGAGGCAGTCGGGCCGGGCGGAACGGTCCGCGGCATCGAGCCGAGCGAGGCTATGCTCTCGGCCGCCCGGCGACGGCGGCCCGTTACCGGGTCGGCACCGGTCGAGTGCGGACCGGGCCAGGCCACCGAGCTCCCCTTTGCCGATGGCGAGTTCGATGTCGTCACCTCGACCCAGGTATACGAGTATGTCGACGACATACCTGCCGCGCTGGCGGAGGCTTACCGGGTCCTGCGGCCGGGCGGCCGGCTGCTCGTGCTCGACACCGACTGGGAGTCCATCGTCTGGCGATCCAGCGACGCCGGCCGCATGCGCAAGGTGCTGGCCGCGTGGGATGAGCATCTCGCCGACCCCCACCTGCCGCAGCGGCTCACCGAGCTGCTCATCCAAGCCGGTTTCACCGTCACGCACCAGTCGGCGATTCCGCTGTTCAACGCCGGATACGATCCCGGCACATTCAGCGCGGGACTGATCGGCGTTATTGCGGCCTTCGTCCCCGGACGCGCAGGCGTAACCGCTGCCGATGCGAACGCCTGGGCGGAGGATCTGGCCGGGTTCGGCGCCGGATACTTCTTCAGCCTCAACCGGTACCTCTTCCTCGCCTCCAGATAAGACCCCGCACAAGCGCTCCTCAAAACCCAGGCGTCGTACCCGCCGCGGAGCCGACGTCCGGCCGGCAGTCAGCCTGGAGAAATGATCGGGTTCATACGCGATTAGCGGAGCCCCCGCCGAAGCCATGACGATCCTCACCGGGAAACGGGAAAGCAAGCTAACCCGGGGCTCAGTGTCCCAACCCGGTGGGAGGATACGGAATCCGCCGGCGCCCGGCGCCCGGCGCCCGGCGCAAGCCTCTGCATGGGTGGCGTCCGGCCCCAACCGAAAAGAGGGGAAATGGGGATTACTGCGCGTGGGGAACTTGAACACGAATTCCGGTGAAATCGGCTATGGGGGATCGAGTAGCCTCCGCGCCCTATTATGCGACAGGCTGAACTATGCAGCGGCGTCGTACGAATCCTGGATACTCATTTGCTCCGTGAAATGCGCGCGACGTTAGCGCGGGGCAAGAGCACCCCGCTATCACGGTCACCGGGCGATCTGCGTGGGCTTGACCGTAGGCATCTGCTGCATGACGTGCGCGCCTGTGACTGCCATTTCATCGACGGGCCGGTCATGCAGAACGACTGCCGCACGGCGGACGTGATCGAGGGCATTATGCGTGCGAGACTGCGGCCATGGAAGATGCCGCTCCGCGCACGCGGGGCCGGGTCGCCGCGAACGGTATCGAGCTGGCGTACGAGAGGTTCGGCGACCCGGCCGCCCCCTCGGTCGTGCTGATCATGGGCTTGGCGACGCAGATGATCGCCTGGCCGGACCAGATGTGCGAGGGCCTGGCGCGGCGCGGCCTGTCCGTGGTCCGGTTCGATAACCGGGACGTCGGGGAGTCGACCCATCTGCGCCACCTCCCGCCGCCGCGCCTGGCCGGCATAGTGGCAGGGCGCAGGCCACCGCCGTACTCGATCAGCGACATGGCCGCAGATGTGGCCGGGCTCATCGATGGCCTGGGGCTGGGTGAAGTACATCTGGTCGGGGCGTCGATGGGCGGGTTCATCGCGCAGGCCGTTGCGCTGGAGCACGCGGCCCGGGTTCACACCCTCACGCTAATGATGACCTCCACCGGATCCCGCCGGGTGGGGCAGCCCAGCCCCCGGGTCTACGCCCGGCTGCTGCGCCGTGGGGCCTGTGGCCGGCCCGCAGCCGTTGCTGCGGCCGTGGACACCTTCCGGCTCATCGGATCGCACGGGTTCGCGTTCGACGAGCAATACGTGCGTGAGATAGCCGGCCGGAGCTGGGACCGCGGATATGACCCGGACGGCCGCTTGCGGCAGCTCGCGGCGAGCGTAAGCCAGCCGAATCGCACAGCAGATCTTCGCCGGATCAAAGTCCCGGCACTGGTCATTCACGGGCTGAATGACCCGCTGGTCGCGCCGAGCGGGGGCCTGGCGATCGCCAGAGCCATCCCGGGCTCCCGCTTCGTGGGCTTCTCTGGCATGGGGCACGACCTGCCGCGGGCACTGTGGCCGGAGTTCGTCAATCAGATCGCGGCGCTGGCCGCGCCAGGCGAAGAGCGCCGCGGCCAGAGACCATCAGCGGACTAGCCACACGACGTGGTACGGCAATCCCCGGGCGGCCGCGGAGCTTGAACGAGGCGCCGTTATGTACCGGAACGATCCCTTCGGCGTGGCCGCTGTATGCCCGCAGAACGAATGTTCTGGCGCGTCAGCCATGCCGCATGGCAGCCGGGACGCCCAGTGTGCAGGTGCGGGAGCGGTTAGGGCGCAGCCGATGCCCTTATGGCCGGGAGTCGCACGGGGGCTGACAGGTGCCGGGAGTTTCGGCCAGCCGGGCGTGCAGCCGGGCCCGGATTTCGTCCGGGGTGTAAGCGTGGCGGTTTCGCTGGTCGCGGATGATCACTGCCCCGGTCGCGGCCACGCCCGCGAAGGCGGCCAGTCCCAGCACTTTGTACCAGCGCATCTGCTTAGGTTAGAGCATGTCCGCTGCGACTATCGGCCTGGATGAGGCCCTGGATCTGGCCCGCACGGGTGATGTGTGGCTGTTCCGTGGGCACGCGATGGCCGACCGGGCGATTCAGCTGGCGACCAATAGCCCGGTCAACCACGTGGGCATGTCGGTGGTCATCGAGGACCTGCCGCCGCTGATGTGGCATGCCGAGCTTGGCCGCTCCTTGCCCGATATGTGGACCGGGACCCGCCAGCGCGGGGTCCAGCTCCATGACCTGCGCGAGGCGGTCAGCGTCTGGGCCACCCGGTACGGGCAGCGGGCCTGGCTGCGTCAGCTGGTCCCCGCGGTGCCCGGGGAGATGGAAAACGCTGTGCTGCAGACAATCGCCCGCCTGGATGGCACTCCGTTCCCGTCCACGGCGCGGCTCGCCTCACGGTGGCTGCTCGGGCGTGTGCCCGCCCCACGCCACCAGGTCCGCGGCGCCGATCTTGAGACGGCCTACTGCGCGCAGCTGCTGGCGGTGACCTACCAGGCCATGGGGCTGCTGCCCGGCAGCCGCCGCCCCGACCGGTATGACCCCGGCAGCTTCTGGAGCGGAGACAACCTGGGCCTGTCCACCGGGTTCCGGCTCGGCGGCGAGATCGCCGTTCATCTCCCGGCCGGCGACACCAGCATGCCGCACGCGCCTGCCGCGCCCAGCTGATCGTCGCGGTTTGGGCCGCCCCGGCAACTTTAGAGGCACTTTCTTGCCGACATGATTAACTTACCAGGCTCACCTGGCGCGCATAGTAGCTTTCCTCGAATTCCTCAGGCGGGACATATCCGCAGGCAGAGTGCAGCCTTTCCCGGTTATACCAGGCCACCCATTCCAGAGTCGCGAGCATGACATCGGCTGTTCCCGCCCACGGGCCCTCCCGCTCGATCAGCTCCTTCTTGTAAAGACTGTTCAGCGATTCCGCTGCCGCACAATGCCGTTGAATTAATGAATTTACTTGCGACTGTCCACATATCCACAGTCGCCGCGCCGTAAATCTGTGGATTTCTTTATTAAGTTGCCAGGAACCGCTCGCTGCCTTAGATTACTGGAATGCCGGATTCTGTGGTTGGCGGCGGCCCGCTGCTGACGGACGCTATTGGGATCGGGACGCTGACGCGACTGGTTCCGCGTGAGCTGGTGGATGAGGTCGTCGCGTCAGCGGGCCGCAAGGAAATCCGCAAGAACAAGCTTCCGGCTCGGGTTATGGTGTACTTCGTCATGGCCATGGCCTTGTTTTACGGCGATGCTTACGAGGAGGTCATGCGCAAGCTCGCCGATGGGCTTAATTACATCGGAACCTGGCGGCGTGAATGGGACGTTCCCGGTCCGGGTGCTTTGTGCCATGCGCGGCAAAGGCTCGGCCCGGAGGTGATGCACGAGCTTTTCCGGCGCGTCGCGGTTCCCTGCGCGATGCAGTCGACGCAGGGCGCATGGCTGGCAGGGAGGCGGCTGATGGCGGTCGACGGCTTCGGCATGGAAGCCCCGGACAGCGATGAGAACGCCTCTTATTTCGGCTATGCGGGCAAGAAAGGACGGAGTGCCTTTCCGTTCGTGCGGATCGCCGCACTTGCCGAGTGCGGCACGCATGCGATCGTCGCAGCGGAAATCGCAAAGGACGGCGAGGGCGAGGAGACCCTGGCCCGCCGCATTCTCTCCGGCGGCGCGGTCGAGCCCGGGATGATCGTCATGGCCGATTCCGGACTTTACAGTTACACGAATTTCCGGATGGTGCTCGACGCCGGCGCCGATGCCGTTTTCCGGGTTGGGGCAAGTGTCGGAATCCCTCTCCTGAAGTGGTTCCCCGACGGCTCCTACCTCTCGTACATTGCGGACTCGGAAGAGAAGGCGAGGAACTCGTACAGGCTCACGCACGGCCTTTCGAAGATAACCGACCTGCCCGGGTTCTACGTCCGGGCGGTCGATTACGAGGTCACCGACCGCGGCGACGGCGAGGAGATCATAACCCTCGTCACCAATATCACGGACCCCGAGGAGATCCCGGCTGTCGAACTTGCCGCTGCATATCACGAACGCTGGGAAGCGGAACTTGTATTTGACGAGCTCAAGACACATCAGCGGGGAGCGGGGGCGATCCTCCGCTCACGGAAACCGGAACTGGTCGAGCAGGAAATCTGGGGACTCCTGCTGACCCACTACGGGATACGGCACCTGATGCGCGAAGCCGCAGACCAGGCCGATCTCGACCCGGACAGGATATCTTTCATCCGCGCACTCCGCGTTCTCCGCCGCCAGGTTACCGGGCAGGCGGCTTTTTCCCCCTCGGAAACTGGAGAGCGCGGCCCGGGCAGCGATTAGGGAAATCGCAGAGCGTCCGAACCCGCCTCGCCGGGAGCGAACCTGCCCCCGCGCGGTGAAACGGCAGAGCCATACGGACTTCCCGACAAAGAAACGCCCGCAGAAGAGCATCGCACACGATTCACCGCCGACAATCCATCTCTTTCATCCTGCCGCTTAATTCAACGGCATTGCGCTGCCGCATTGTCATAAGAGTCTCCCTTCCGGCCGACCGAGCGGACCGCGCTTATCTCGCCGAGCCTCTCGGCATACCGGATCGATGTATATTGCACTCCGCGGTCAGAATGATGGACCAGGTTCCCGTCGATCCTGTCGCCCCGTGACCAGATCGCCATTTCAAGCGCATCGAGGGCAAGTTCCGCCCGGAGCGTACCGGAAACCTGCCAGCCGACGATTTTCCGCGAGAAAAGATCGAGAATGAACGAGGAATACACAAAACCACCCGCCGTCTCGACATAGGTAATATCAGCGACCCACCGCCGGTTCGGCGCGGGCGCGCTGAAGTCCCGCTCCAGCAGGTCAGACGGCCGCTCGTGCCCCGGTCCGGCCGGGACCGTGGTCCGCGGCCTCTTCCGCCTGGCCGCCGCGCCGGCAATGCCGAGCTCGCGCATCAGCCGCTCGACCGTGCACCGCGCCACCTCAGTTCCCTCGCGGCTCAGCTCGCGCCATACTTTCCGCGCACCGTAAACCCCGCGCCCTTTGTCCCGCCAGACGCGCACGATCTCCTTCTTCAGCTCCTCGTCCCGCGCATCGCGCGCGGGCGGGTTCCCCTCTCGCCTCTTCGCCGCATAATAAGTGGACGGCGCAATCTCCAGGACCGCGCAGGCCGGTTCCACTCCGAACCGGTCCTTATGCGAATCGATGAACTCGACTAGCGCGGAAATCGGGGGTCGAGTTCCCGGGCGAAATAAGCACTCGCCGCCTTCAGGATCTCATTGGCCCGCCGCAACTCGCGGACTTCCCTTTCCAGGTCAGCGATCCGCTTCTTGTCATCGGCCGTCGTGCCGGGCCGCTGCCCAGAATCGACCTCCGCTTTCTCGACCCAGTTGCGGAGAGTCTCGGGATTTATGCCCAGCCGCTCGCCGACCCGCGCGAGAGTGCCGCGTGTGCTGCCCGATTCAGCACGCAGCTCGAAGACCATCGCCACCGCACGTTCCCGCAGCTCGGCGGGGTGCTGCTTCCGTGATGCCATGAGCCCCAACTTTCCCAGAAGTCACAGCCTCCAAGAAACCCGGGGCGGCTCAGTTGCCCGTCATGGGCACTCGTCAGCCGGCGCCCGGCCGGACATGCCCCGCAGGCAAGCCGGATGCACAATCCACCGCTGTGTTAGTACGAGACAATCCCAGTTCGCTCCCGCAATGGGGGGGACCCGAAGTCATCACGTGAATACGGAGCATGACCGGTCCGCCGGGAACGGTACGCATACACTTCCGCCGCTATGGCTGCGCGCAATGCCTGATGCCGACTGGTGCTGGTCACGCAACGATGGGTGATCTGTACGTGGCGCACGTGATCCCATTTGGTGCCGGCCGATCATGATTGGCGATCTGTCGCCGATTGTTTATCTAGATAGCGGCTGTGCGGTGGCTCCATGTAACGCACTCATTTGACCCTGCGGGGGGCTGTGACCTCCCGGGTAGACGGGTAGCTCATAAGTCTCGTGAGGTTGGTGCCGGCTGACTGACCCGTCTCTACCGCAGCGCGAGGCGCATGATGACCTCGCCGTCGCCATCGACGTCCCCAGTCGGCACGAACCCGAGCCGCCCATAGAACCCGGCCGGGCCACCCGGCTGCGGGACGTAACTGGTCAGCAGTTCCGACGCCCCTTCGGCCCGCACCAGCTCCGCGACCTGCCTGACCACCTCGGCGCCGTACCCGCGGCCCTGATACCGCCCGTCGATGAGCAGCTTCCACAAGAACCACGACCCGACGATCTCCAGCGGCCGCGGATCGGCGTCCCAGCTCACCATCACGAACCCGACCAGTGTGCCGTCCGCGACCACCGCCCGGTACCACGGCTTAGCATGCGGGTACTCCGCGGCCTCAGCCAGCGACTCGGCCACTGACGAGACGAGCTGCTCTTGCCCGGGTACGACACGCAGGGCGAGAACCTCCGCGCGGTTCCCGTCGCTGATCTCCTCGAGTGCCACCCCCACAGCCGTGAGCATACAGAACCGGCCCGCCGCCAGCCGGGTGCCAAGAGGCCAGCAAAGGCTGCACAACGACAAGATCCGAACGCTTCCGCCGCGTGGGGCGCGCTCGGCAGCCCAACAGGGCAAGACCATCCGGTGAGGCCGACATCATGGGGCCAAGTGACTAACGGCTCGCCGATGCTGGCCCGCACCGAATAAGGTGCATGCTGCGTGGGGACGCCGCGCGCATCGTCTCTAGCCGGACCCGGTCACCTCGCCGGTGGTGGCGTGGATGTTCGCCCAGCGGCTCGCCGGGTACAGCGCCGCGCGGATCACCCGCGCCAATGACGCCGGGATCCCGTCCGCGGTTATGGTTCGGTAGTGTGGCCGACCAGGTCGGCGCTGATCTGCCAGAGCCGCGCCGCGGCGGCGGTGTCGTAGGCGGCCTTGTTGGAGATCTTCGGCTTGCATTTGGCGAAATACCCGCCGGTGACGCCCTTGACCTCCGGGGCGGATGCCAGGTAGATGGAGGTGACCGCGCCGCGGGCCGGTGTCTTCATGAACGGTCGCAGCAACGGGATCATCACCTTTGCCAGCGGCGAAGGATCCTCGGGGGAGAACGCCGTGCGCACCAGGCCGGGATGCAGCACGGTGGCGGTGACGCCGGTGCCTTCCAAGCGGCGGGCGAGCTCGTAGGTGAATACGACGTTGGCGAGCTTGGACTGGCTATATGCCCGCGACCCGGAGTAGCCGCGCTGGCCTTGCAGGTCGCCAAAGTCGAGTTTGCCCAGGGCCTGGGCGTTGGAGGAGACGGTGACGATCCGGGCGGGGGCGCTGGCCTTAAGCCGTTCGAGGAGCAGGTCCGTGAGCAGAAACGCGGCGAGGTGGTTGACGGCGAAGGTGTGCTCGAGCCCGTCGGCGGTGACATGCCTGGTGGCCCAGAAGCCGCCCACGTTGTTCACCAGCACATCCAGCCGCGGGTATGCGCTCAAGACCGCGGCGGCGAGGCTGCGTACCTCCGCCTGGGAGGACATGTCGGCGGCGAAGGCGTCCACGGCAGGGCTGCCGGCCTGGTGGGCGATCTGGGCGGCGGCAGCCTGAGTACGGGCATTGTCCCGGCCGGTGATGCCGACGCGGGCGCCGAGCGCGGCCAAGCCGGCGGCGGTGGCCCTGCCGATACCGCCGGTACCGCCGGTGACCAGTACGGTCTGGCCGGCCATAGGGCCGGGCGAGTGCTCAGTCATCGCTTTCCTCATCCGAAGGGTATGGGCGGTGGGTGGCGGTTCGGTTGCGCGGGTAAGGGCTCACGGCGGCTCATCCAGAATGGGCAATCGTGATAACGAGCTTTCCGCGGGCGCATCCGTCTCGCAGGTCGCGCATGGCGTCGGGGGCCTGGTGCAGCGGGTAGGTGTTGCCGATGACCGGGGTGAGCTGGCCGGCTTCGATGAGCCGGGCGAGATGCTCAAGGTCAGCCTGGCGCTGCCTGGACAGCAGCGAGGTGAGCCGCTGGCGCACGAACGGAGACAGGGCCATAGCCCGCACCTGGCGGCCCATGCCCGTCCAACGGCCGGCGTCTTCGCCGCCGGCGATGACGAGCGTTCCGGCCGGCGTCAGTGCCTGGCGGAGCCGCGGTAGCGGCGTGTTGCCGGCGAGGTCGAGGATGAGGTCGTAGCGCTGGGTGCCATCCGCGAAGTCGTTTTTGGCATAGTCGATGACATGGTCGGCGCCGACCGAGGCGACCAGGCCGGTCTTTGCTGTGCTGCATACGCCGGTGACTTCGGCTCCGAGGGTCTTGGCGATCTGGACGGCGAAGGTGCCGACGCCGCCCGAGGCGCCGATTATCAGCACGTGCTGGCCCTGCTGGAGGTGACCGGCGTCGCGCAGGCCCTGCAGCGCGGTGAGCCCGGAGACCGCGACGGCTGCGGCTTGCTCGAAGGACAGGTTCGCGGGCTTGGAGACGAGCTTGTCCTGGCGGGCTGGCGCGTACTCGGCGAAGGAGCCTTTGCTGATGCCGAAGACCTGGTCACCGGCCTTGAACCTGGTCACGGCTGCGCCGGTGGTGACGACCGTGCCGGCCACGTCGAGTCCGGGAACGGGACTCTTGGGGGCACGCAGGCCGGATACCAGGCGGATCAGGTACGGCTTGCCGGTCATCAGGTGCCAGGTGCCCCGGTCCAGGCCGGCGGCCTGGACCCGGATCAGGACCTCGTCGTCTCCGATTACCGGCGTGTCGATCTCTGCGCGGCGTAGTACGTCGGCGGAGCCGTATCCGGCCTGCATGATCGCCTGCATCCTCTGCCGCGGCGGCGCTGGCGGCGCGGCTCCGCTGCCATCCCCCGCACGCGCCTGCGACTGTGCAGGCGGGCCCGTCGGTGTATTCATGGTCATCCCTCTCGGTCGATACCGGGTGAAGGGCGCGGTGGCTTCTGCGCCCTGGCTATCTCGGGCCGTCGGCCGGAGCGGCGGATAGGTGTCGGTCCGCAGCCCGGACGTAACGTCGGGGCGGCGCGCAGTGGAGGCGCCGACCAGGGAGGTGCGCGCTTCACGCGAGGACCAGATGCTGCCCGGCTGGTGCTGCCACAGGCGACCTCGGCTTGGCTGCGCAGTAGGCGCCGCCGAGGACCAGAGCAGCAGGAAGAAAGTTGATCTCGCTTGACGCAGGTGGCGATTATTACATTCTGCTCAAGACGGTAGGGCCGGGACGCTGACGAAGCAATTGCGCGGCAGCAGCACAGCACGCCTTTATAACCGCCAGTTGCGGATCCTGACAGGTCATCGGCCCGGTCCTGGGCTGGGGATTGGCCCGAAGTCGCGAGCACCGGGGGAGCGCTGCGGGAAGATTTTGCAGCATGGGGGTGGCTCCTTCGTGTGAGCTGCCGTGGCTAGTGCCCGCGGTGTCGCGCCGGGGTTCCGTTAGGCGGCCTGGACGTCCCGGTGCCGGGCACTGCCCGTGCGAACGGGCATGGGGCGGGCCCGGCTGCCAGCGGAAAAGCCCCGGGCGATCAGCAGGAGCGGGAACACGAGCTCGAACAGGCCGCCGGGCGCGAGGAACACGATTCCGGCGGGGGATACGTGCCAGCCGATGTCAGCGATCCCGAGCAGATTGCAGATGATCCCGGCCATGAGCAATGCGTAGCCGGCGATGCCCAGCACGGATAGGCTCCGCGGCACGAGCCGCGACGTCAGCAAGACCGGCGTCAGGACCAGCCCGGCCACGGCGGACAGCGCGTACGCGGGCAGCGCGTAGTCGTTCCAGTGACTGCGGCTGGTCAGGAAGTACGCGCACGCCGCCAGGACCGCGAGCCCCTCTGCCACTCGCAGGATGACGTAGACCTGGGAGCGCACCGGTGCGCAGGGCCTCAAGACCGGGCGCATGGCCAGGCCGGCCGCAGCGTCGGCCAGGCCGCTGAGGCCGATCAGCAGCACACCGGCGATGAGGGTGGCGGCGGGCTTGGCGGCGCTGGAGAAATACGAATGGATCAGCGTGTTACCGATGAAGAAGGTGACCGTGAAGGAGAGGAACAGCACTCCCACCATCACGGCGGTCCTTCGGTGTGCGACGGGTCGCTCCTGATCTGTGGCAGAAACGGCTGCTGGTGTTGTCATGACCTGATCCCTTCGGGTGAGGTGCGTGGCCGGCCGGGGTTCCCGGTCCGCAGTGCTGGGTTGCCGCGGGAGGATGGCCGGCGGTCATGGTGGGCATGGCCAGGGGGTTGTATGGCAACCGGGAAGCTGGCTGGCTGGGTTCCCGGAGTCGTCGTTTTTTCCCGCGGGCTGTCCGAGCATGGCGGCGATGCGGAAGGCGAGAGGGTCGCAGCCGGTGCTGGCGAGGTGTTCGCGGAGCAGGTCAGCGGCTCGTCTGGCATTGCCGGCGGCTGCGGCGGCGACCACTTCGATGTGATGGCGTTCCCAGTTCATCTGGTGGTGGCTGGGACCTTGGCTCGTTGTTCCGGTGATGGCGTCGAGGTCGGCGACGGCGAGCCCGAAGGCCGGGTCGGCGTGGACGGCGAGCCGCAGCGCCGTGGTGGCCAGGCGTGAGCTGGCGGCGCGCTGTGCCTGCCGGTACCGCGCAGCGGCCCGCCGGTTTGCAGTTACCGCGCGGCCGTGGACGTCAACCGCAGGCCCGGCAGTGGCCAGGTGGTCAAGGTGGCTGAGGTTCTCGTCCCGCATTGGCTGCATGACGGCAAGGTTGCCCGGGTGCGCTGAGGTGGCGCTGAGGTGGCGCTGAGGTCAGCTGACTGCAGGTGATACCCGAGCTTCGAGGTGGGATTCGCCGGCGATTGCGCCACCGCCGCCGGGTCGCTTAATGGGCAGGCAGCGTCAGGCGGGCCACGAGCGCGGACACATCTGGCTCATCGGTGAGAGAGCGAAACGCTGGCCCCTGGGCGCGTTGCTGAGTGAGCGCGACAAAGGCGTCGATGTTGCGGCGGGTCGGCTCGGTGATCACCTTGACCGCGGCCACCGCCGTATCGGCGAGGAGCTGGGTTGCCGGGTCCCCGCTGGCCGTGGCACCTTTGGCAGCGTCAGCGGCGAAGACCATGGCGCCGTCCGGGTGGCCCGCGGCGAGCGCCCACCAGGCCAGGCCCGCGAGCACACGGGGTTGGCCGGCGGGAAGGTCGACGCGGCGGTAGTGGCTTGCTGCGGCGTCGAGTAGCGCCCGTGCCCGCGCCAGATCACCGAGCCGCCGGGCGGCCGCCGCCTGACCGACCATAGCGTCGGCCGACAGCCACGGGTTGCCGCTGCACCCGATCGCCTCCTGGTAAAGGCCGTCGGCTGCGCCGTCGTCGCCCTGCCTGGCCCGCAGCGCGGCCAGCGCGATCAGGCTGAACGGCACCTGCAGCGGCTGGCCGGTAGCCCGGCAGCGCTCCAGCAGCGCCTCGTAGGCCGCCGAGGCTGCATCAACGTCCCCCCGGGCCTCGGCGATGCTGGCCAGGGCGTTCAGCGGAGAAACGACCACCAGGACCTCTCCCTCGGCGTCGAAACGCTCAAGGCTCGAACGGGCGGCTGGCTCCGCCTCCTCCACACGTCCCAATGACACCAGGTTCCAGGCAACAATCAGGTCGTGGACCGCGAGGAGCCAGCCGTGGCTAGACGGTTCCAGCAGGTCGCGTGCCTCGCCCAAGGTTTCGAGTGAGCGTCCGAATTGGTGCGCGAACCCCAGCACCGTCGCGCAAAGCACCAGCCCCTCTCCCAGGCGATCCCGGTCAGCGCTGGCCCGCAACGCGGCGACGGCCTCCTCACATTCAATGACGCCTGCCGCCGGGCTGGACGACATGCCCACGCAATAGCCGTGCCATACGTGGGCGGTCGCTCCCACTTCGGGACGGCGCTGCCCTTTGGCGCCCAGCGCATCACCGAGCCAGCGCGCTCCCTCGACGAAATCGCCGTCAATGAACCACAGCCACGCCATCCCTGACGCCAATGACAGCGCGGCATCGGCGTCGCCGGTTGCGATGTGCCGGTCGAGTGCAGCCCGCAAGTTACCCGACTCCACGGCCAGACGATCCCGCCATACCGGCCCGGTGACGCCTCTCAGACCACTATGGGCTTCCCCGGCGACCTGCAGGTAATAGGCGGCGTGTCTGGCGCGCATGGCGTCTGCTTCGCCGGAGTCCTCGAGGCGCTCCCGGCCGTACTGCCACAGCGTCTGGAGCTGGGTGAACCGGGCCTCGCCGGCGGCGCCGGGCGCGGTGACCAGGGACTTGTCGACCAGCCGGCTCAGCACATCGAGGATCTCACCGGCCGGGACCTGGTCGTCGGCGCAGATGGCCTCAGCAGCGGTGAGGTCGCAGCCGCCGGTGAACACCGCCAGCCGCGCGAACAGGCGGCGTTCGTCCTCGAACAGCAGGTCGTAGCTCCAGTCCACCACCGCCCGCAGGGTCTGCTGGCGGGGCAGGGCAGTGCGAGCGCCGCCGGTGAGCAGCCGGAAGCGGTCGTCGAGCCGGTCCGCCAAAGTGGCCAGTGGCAGCGCACGGAGCCGGGCGGCGGCGAGCTCGACGGCCAGCGGCAGGCCGTCCAGTCGGCGGCAGATGTCCTCGATGACGTCGCCGGCCTGCCCGGCTGCGAGGAAGCCAGGCTGGACTGCCTGGGCGCGGTCGGCGAACAGCTCCACCGCGGCCGGGATGGCCAGACCGCCCACCGGCACCAGGACTTCTCCAGGTATGCCGAGTGCCTCGCGGCTCGTTGCGATCAGCCGTAGACCCGGCACCGCCCCGGCGAGGGTGTCGGCCAGCGCAGCCGCCTCGCCGATGACGTGCTCGCAGTTGTCAAGGACGACGACCAGCGACCGTCCGGCCAGGTGGCGGACGATGAGCTGCACCGCCGATCCCGGAGGCTGAGGGCTCCCGAGCGCAGACGCCACCGCGCCGAGCGCGCCGGCCACGGCCGGCCCAACCCCGTCGGGCGCGGCGACGCCGGCCAGCTCGACGAGCCAGGCGCCGTCTTGATACTCGGCGCGCATGGCGGCGGCGGCCTCCACCGCCAGCCGGGTCTTGCCCGTCCCGCCGGGGCCGGTCAGCGTTACGAGCCGGCTGGAGCGGACCGCCTCGCGCAACTGTTCCAGCTCGGCGTCGCGGCCGACGAAGCTGCTCAGCCGCTCCCGCAGGTTGCCGGCTGCCGTCGGCGCGGCCGCCCGGACCGGAGCCGGGCCGGCTGGGGCGCTGGCTGGGGCGAGCGACGGGTCCTGGGCCAGGATCCGGGCCTGCAGTTCGCGCAACGCCGGGCCGGGGTCGATGCCCAGCTCACCGATCAGACGATCACGGATTTCGGTATAGGCGCGCAGAGCCTCGGCCTGCCGCCCGGCCCGGTACAAGGCGAGGATCAGCACCTCCCACAGGCCCTCGCGGAGCGGGTGCTCCCGGCACAGCGCCTCCAGCTCGCCGGCGAGCTCACCGTGGCGCCCCAGTCCCAGGTCGGCTCCGGCCCGGGATTCGATCGCTACCAGGGTGAGCTCGTCCAGACGCGCCCGTTCGGCATCAAAAAAGCCTGCATAGGTGAACTCGGCCAGCGGCTCGCCGCGCCGCAGGCCAAGCGCCTCCCCCAGCGCGGCCGACGCCGCCTCCATCTCACCGTCGGCGGCCAGCCGCTGGCCCTTCGCCGACCAGCTGCTCGAAGCGGAGCACGTCGACGTCATCGGGACCCACCGCAAGGGCATAGCCGGCTTCGGTGGTAACGATCGCCGCCGCCCCGAGGGTACGGCGCAGCTGGCCGATCTGCGCCTGCAGGGCGTTGGCCGGGTTCGCCGCCCGCCCGTCACCCCACAGGGCATCGATCAGCCGGTCGGCGCTGACTGGCTGGCCGCGCTGCAGCGCCAGCAGGGCCAGCAGGGCCCGCTGTCTGGTGCCCCGGACCGGCACCGCCACGCCCTCCTGCACCGCTTCGAGCTGACCGAAAAGCCGCACCTCCACGGACCCACCGTACGGCCATTCGCCCCGCCAGCGCCCGGCCAGCTTCGCGGCAGCCCTGGCCATGCCACCTCAGCGCCGCCACAGTCCCGCCTCTAGCCCCCAGCGCACGCTGCATCCACGACCAAGCACAGCGAGGGAAAGAACAATGAGGGAGGCATTCAGGGACTGCCGGGCCAGGCCCGGCTACGACCTGTCACCGGCGTCGGCACCACAAAGCCGTCCTATTCGTCCCGAGCTGGCCACAGCCGGCTGGACCCGCAAACCCGATCCGGGTAAAGGGCCAGAAGTCACTGGGTAACGCGGCCCGGACACGACGGCAAGTGCTAGCAAATTCCTCCCCATCGCCGCGCTGCTCTACCTAAGCGCCGAGGCACTCAGCCCCAAAGGCACCGACCAGGTGGCAACGGACACGGCCACCGGCCTCAAGCTTCACCTGAACGAGACGCCCTCCCGTCCTGCGGGACAGCTCGCGGCGCAGGTGGTGCTCGGCAGCCATCGGCAGGACATCGGTGAAGACGCACATCGGACGGCTACTGATGAAGCTCGGCGCACCTGGTCATCGTGGCCTACGAAGCAGGCCTGGTCAGCCCCGGCAGGATCACCGAGACACGCAGCCCCAACTGACTCTCCGCGGATGATGGCTGACCTCGAGACCTAAGCAGTCAGCAGACACACGTCAGCGTCCCTCCAGATACCTGATCGCCGCGATCACCCGGCGGTTGTCGCTGTCCGAGGGAGGCAGTCCCAGCTTGGCGAAGATACTGGCCACGTGCTTCTCCACGACACCGGGCGAGATGAACAGCGTGTCGGCGATGGCGGCGTTCGAGCGTCCCTGCGCGATCAGGGACAGCACCTCGCGCTCCCGTCCGGTGAGCGAGGCCAGCGAATCGGTGTGCCGGGCGGCGCCGAGAAGCTGCCTGACCACTTCGGGGTCGAGCACGGTCCCGCCGCGCGCCACGCTGCTGATGGCCTCGATGAAGTCGCTGACGTCTGCCACCCGGTCCTTCAGCAGGTAGCCAACCCCGGCGGGCGACCCGGCTAGCAGTTCCGCCGCTGCCCCCGCCTCGATGTACTGGGAGAACACCAGAACGCCGACCCCCGGTTGCTGCTGGCGGATTGCTAGCGCCGCCTGGAGTCCCTCATCGGTGTGCGTTGGCGGCATCCGCACGTCGATGATCGCGATGTCGGGCGCGTGGCTCCTGACTGCCTGTATCAGCGCGCCGGCGTCGGCTACTGCCGCCACGTGGTGTCCCCGCCGGGAGAGAGTCTGGGTGAGGCCGTCCCGCATGATCGCCGCGTCCTCCGCGATCACTATCCGCAGGGCGCCCGTTCCGCCGGCCCTGTTCCGGTCGGCTCCGGTCCCGGCGCTCATCAGGCACGCACCGGCAATTCGACGGTCATGGTCGTCGGGCCGCCCGCCGGGCTGTCCACGGACAGCAGGCCGTCGACCGTCTGTACCCGTTCGACCAGCCCGGTGAGGCCGCCGCCTGGCCTGAGCCTGGCCTGCCCGGCCCCGTTGTCGGTCACGCTCATCACGAGTCTTCCGTTCTCGTCGCTGACGCTGATGCCTGCTTGGCTGGCCCCGCTGTGCTTGGCCGCGTTGGCCAGCAGTTCCGCGGCGCAGAAGTACGCGATGGCCTCGATGGCCGGTGACGGCCGGGCACCAAGGTCTATGGTCAGCCCGACCGGAACCGCGCTCGCCTCCGCCAGGACGGCCAGTGCGGTGGGCAGGCCGCGGTCGAGCACGGCTGGGTGGATGCCCTTGGCCAGGTCCCGAAGCTCAGCGAGTGTCTCCTTGGCGTTCCGGTGCGCGGCGGTGGCGAGCGAGACCGTGCGCTCAGCGTCCGCGGCGTGCTCCAGGTTCTCCTTGATCTCGCCGAGCGTCATGGCCAGCGCCGCCAGCCGGACCTGTGCCCCGTCATGCAGGTCCCGTTCGATCCTGCGCAGCCTGGCCTCCGCCTCGTCTACGACGCGTGCCCGCCGCTGCGTCAGCTCACGCTCACGCTGGGCGGCAGCGGCGATTCGCGCCTGCGCGTCGCGTTCGGCCTCGAGCCGCGCGGCGCGCTCCTGGAGCGCCGCGAAACGGGCCCGCCGGTACCGGTAGGCCACGGAATCGCCGAGCACCCATGCGGCTACGGTCAGGCCGCCAAGCCCGATGGCTGCGGCGAGCACTGCGTCCCCGCCGTATGCCTGGTGTGCCGGAGCCCAGCGGGCAATCGCCGCCACCGCTCCGAGCAGGCAGATGACCAGCCCGGCGATGGAGACCAGCCGCGAGCGGTAAGCGGCCAGCGTGTACAGCAGCACCGGGATCGCCAGGTCGGCGTTGTTCGGCTGAAGGGCGAAAACCCGGCCCGAGCCGGCGGTTTGCATACCGAAGGCGATCTGTGCCGCGCCGATCACCGCCGCGGCGGCGAACGCCATTACCGGGTACCGGCGGCGCGGCACCACGGTGGCGGCGAGCAGAACGGCAACAGCGCCGTAGGCGGCCCGGGTAAACGTGCCGGCCGTTGCGGCGGTGAGCTGTGGCACGCTGAACAACAGCAGCGTCGCGGCAAGGAGGCTATCCGCCAGCAGCGGACGGCCACGCAGCCAGGCGCTCACTCTCATCAGCACAAGCCCAGGGTAGGCGCTGGCCCCGGAACCGGGCCGACCACACCTCGCTGACCTAGTCATATGATCCTGCCTTCGTCAGGCCGAGAGGCTCCCGTGGCCAGCCATCACAATGACCTGCCACCGGAACTGCGACTGTGCGCTATACGGCTTTGCCTCCACCTCGTCTCCCGTGACCCTCACGGAGAAGCTGCCGGGATAGGCGCCGGTGCCGGAGCCCGCCACAATCGGGACACCTGCGCTGAAGCCGAGCACATTCGAGCACGTGCGGGGGTAATGGACTCGTGGCTGGTGGCCGCGACGAACTTCTGGTTGAGTTGCCCGATACCAGCCGGCACGATGGCGCCGAACGCCGGAACAAACCTGCGCATGCTGAGGATCCCTTTCTGGCTGGGTATCTCCGCGGTGAGACGAGCAAGCTACGCGTCTCGCCTGGCGAACAGCAGCGCGCCGATGCCGAGCATGATGACCGTGTAGCCGCCGAACACCGCGAACTCGCTCCAGGCGGAGAACATATGCGGGTTCAGCGGCTGGCTCCGCGAGCTGGTGATGGCCGGCACGATGTCCCCTCCGGGCAGCCACCGCTCCAGAGCCGTGTACCAGGAGCTGGGCAGCGCCTTGGCCAGCTGCGGCAGCAGGAATACCAGGCCGAACGACGCGGTGATACCGCCGGCTGTGTTGCGCACGATCGCGCCTATGCCATAGGCCATGGCGCCGGACAGCGCCACGAAGAACCCGGTCAGCAGCACCGCCCGCAGCGCACCCGGCTGGGAGAGCGACGCGCTCTGACCCGTGCTGTGCAGCAGGCCCTGGCCAACCAGGAAAACCGCCAGGCTCGTCACCAGCGCGATTATCATGCTGACTGCGGCGAAGACCGCTGCCTTGGACCAGTAGAGCACGGCCCGGCGCGGCATCACGGCCAGTGAGGTGCGGATCATGCTGGTCGAGTACTCCGAGGTGAGCACCAGCGTGCCGAGGACCATGATCACCAGCTGTCCGAGCAAAGCAACGCCCGTGACGCTCGCTTGCGCCGCGTCGAAGCCGATCTTGTCCTGGGGTGCCATGTGCGGCCAGTTATGCGCCGTGCCTAGGCAGTCCGCCACGGCCCAGGCGAAGCCGGCCAGCACCAGCAGGATCAAAGACCAGTAGGTGGACCGCACCGACCGGATCTTGGTCAATTCGCTGCTCAGCGTGCCGGTAATGCCGGCCCGGACGCCCAGCGCGGGCACCGCTCCGGTCCCGGCCAGCCCAGCGGAGGCTGCTGCCATGTCATGCCTCCTGACTGATCGGCAGGGCAGCGTGATAGTCCACACTGTCCGCCGTGAGTTCCATGAACGCCTGCTCAAGCGAGACCTTGGCCGCGGCCAGATGATAAACGGGGACGCCACTAGAGAAGGCGATGTCGCCCACCTGTTTCTCGGACAGGCCGCGTACCCGCAACTGATCCGGTTCGCGGGTGACCGAGCCGCCCGCGGCGGCGGCAGCTCGCGCCAGCACGTCCGGCGACGGCGTCCGCACCATGACCGTCTGGCCGGAACTGCGGTCGATGAACTCGGCCATCCCGCAGTCCGCGATGAGCCTTCCGCGGCCGACCACCAGCAGGTGGTCCGCGGTGCTCTCCATTTCCGACATCAGATGGCTGGAGACGAACACCACGCGGCCTTCAGCGGCCAGCGACCGCATCAGGTTGCGGATCCACAAGATGCCCTCCGGATCCAGCCCGTTCACCGGCTCGTCGAACATCAGCACCTGCGGATCGCCCAGCAGCGCCGCGGCGATGCCGAGCCGCTGGCTCATGCCGAGCGAGAATCCCTTGGACCGCTTTCCTGCCACGCCGGACAGCCCTACTACCTCCAGCACCTCGGTCACCCGCCGTGGCGGGATGCCGTTAGCCTGCGCCAGGCAGAGCAGATGATTCCGCGCACTCCGGCCCCCATGAGCCGCCCGCGCGTCAATCAGCGCGCCGACTTCGCGCATCGGGCTGGCCGCCTGGCGATGCGGCCTCCCGTCGATCGTGACCGTCCCCGCGGTAGGCCGGTCCAGGCCCAGGATCAGCCGCATGGTGGTGGTCTTTCCCGCCCCGTTCGGGCCCAGGAAGCCGGTCACCAAACCCGGCCGGACAGTGAAGCTGAGGTCGTCGACCGCGACCGTCCGCCCGTACTTCTTTGTCAGTCCGCGAGCCTCAATCATTTGCGAATACTTCCTGTTAGCGTGATTAATCTGAGCTATCACGCTACGGAGAGGCCATGCCGAGCGGCAGCCGGCTGCCACCCAGTTTCACCTGGGGGATATCCCCTACCTGTACGGCGCGACCCAGTCTGTCGCGCCACGGCGCAGCTCGTCATTCGGTCATATTGACGTCTGAGCGGCAGTTTGGAGACACAGATTCAGAAACATCATTGTGCTTGCGCCTATAAGCGCAGATCAGGGAAGAATACGAAAATCAGGCATTACCGGTTTATTTGCACGTTACCGCCGCGGCCGTATTCGATGCCAGATGGCACAGCATGGAAGCCGGCGATGGGACAGGTGATAGGCAGAAGTCCGATGATGACGGGAGCAATTGTCAGGCCCTGTGGATGCGGGATGCTGCCTCGCCTTGGGAGGTGACCGCCTCGCGTAGTTGTGCGTAGGCGGGCCGCTCGCTGATGCGGGCCAGCGCCCACCGGATGGTCTCTGCGCGGCTGTTGGCGATGCCTGCGGGGGGCGTCCAGCCGGGAGCCGCGGATGAACAACCTTCGGATGCCCGAACTTCTTGGACAACCGGGGGAGACAAGCCCGAGATCACGGTCCGATCTGAACAGGCCCGGATGCTTCAGAGTTCCGCGAGAGAGCGGACTGGCCCCCGGACGACGAGCTCCTCAGGGTCGCGGCGCCTGGTTAGACCTGGGCCTTGCGTTCGTCGGTCTGGTGCCCTGGTTGCCGGAGCTGGGCGTAGGCCGGGTGTTCGCGGATGTGGCTCAAAGCCCACCGAATGGCATCGGCCCGGTTGTTCGCCATGCCTGCGGTAATCAGGGTGTCCAGGGTCGCCAGATCCGTGGCCTCGAGCCGGGTCATCACGGGAGTGAGGTCCTTACGCACATCATCGGTCGCCGCAGCCCTCCGTCCGCGGCCCGCAATCCGGTAGGACAGGCCATCAGCACGGCCCCTCCCGTCTGCGCTTTCCGGACTGAACTCGACCCATTCGACGACTCCGGGCAACTCATTGCGCAGCATGTCCAGTCCTGCGGCGTTGCCAGTCAGGAACGCATGGACGGTCTTGGGGTTTGATTGCTCGCCTTTCGATCGGCCCGGCCAGTCGAAGAAGACCCGGATCACGGTCTGACCCGGTTCCACCTCTGGATCGTCGCCGTATTGCAGCACCTGAACCCGTGTGAGGGCACCTTCGGGGAAAGCCGATCTGAGCCGGTGCTCGATGCGGTCGGCCGATGCTTTGTCCACGCCGTCCTCCGTGAGTAACCTGTCCTGCTCGCGGTTACCTGCATGAGAACAGTAAGGCTTGGTATCGGGCGACGGCGATTTGTTTTCCGCCGACGCCACGACACGTCATTGGTGTCAGGGAGTGGTTCCGGCGCCCCGCGGGATATGCACGGGATGATCTCGTGTCCCCGGGAGGCTCCACCGGCGCGCTCGCCCGGGTGGCACCGAGCGAACGAGTCATCTTGCGATCGCTCGCGGTAGGCCGGACGCGGCTGCCCGTCGTCCTCGGTGCGAGGAACCCAGGCAGCCGCGCCTGGGGTGTCACGGCCGGTGCTTCTAGCCCTGGACGCCGGCCGGAGCTTTCCCTTGCAGAGCGTGGACATCCGCGGCCGTGAGGCCCTTGCCGCCGATGCCCCAGTCCCCGCTCTTGACCTCCTCGACGACCACCCAGGTGACTGGACGAAGGTTCTCGCCCTCGATTCTCACCATGGTCTCGGTCAGCTGGTGGATCATCTCGGTCTTCTGCTCCGGGGTGAAGACCCCCTCGATCAGGCGCACATTGACGAGCGGCATGATTTCCTCCCTTGCTTCTCGTGCCTTCGCTTGTGTTGTTCAGGCTGTGTCGTTGAGGCTGGCCGGCCGCTTTGCACTTTCGTTGCAATCGGACTGCAATGGGTCTGGCGTAGAACTGGGCAAAACGGCGATTGCCCATAGGAGGCGGCCATGCGGGCCAGGTATCCCGACACCGAGGGCTTCATCGAGCGGGACGGTGTCAAGGTCGGCTACGAGGTATTCGGCGCAGGCAAGCCCGCCATCGTGCTGCTCACCTCCTGGGCCATCGTGCACGCGCGGCAGTGGAAGGCCCAGGTGCCGTACCTAGCGCGCCACTTCCAGGTGATTACCGTCGAAGGCCGGGGCAATGGCCGTGCCGACCGTCCCGGGAGCCCGGAGGCCTACCGCGACCGTGAGTACGTCGATGACGCGATCGCCGTGCTGGACGCCATCGGGGTGGACCGGGCTGTGGTCGTCGGCTTGTCAGTGGGTGGGCGGCACGCGCTGCAGCTAGCCGCCTGGTATCCCGAACGGGCGGCCGGGGTGGTCGCGATCGGCGCGGCGCTGCCCTGGCCGTTGCCGCCCGGCTTCGAGGAGACCAGGGAAACCTACGAGGGCTGGGACAAGGCCAACCGGCACTACTGGCTGGCCGACTACCCCGGCTGGGTCGAGTTCTTCATGTCGCAGGTGTTCACCGAGCCGCACTCGACCAAGCCCCATGAGGACGGGGTGGCCTGGGGCCTGGACACCACCGCCGAGACGTTGCTGCTGACCGTCCCGGCGGTCGTCGAACCCGGCGCCGCCGACGCCGAGGCCATCTGCCGGCAGGTCAGGTGCCCGGTCCTGATCGTGCACGGCGACCAGGACGGGATCGTGCCCTACGACATCGGCGTGGCGCTGGCCCGCTGGACCGGCGGGCAGCTGGTGACAATCAACGGCGGCGGGCACGCCCCGACGCTGCGTGACCCGGTCCAGGTGAACCTGCTCATCCGGGACTTCGCCGAATCGGCGGCCCACGGCATTGCGCCGTCGCGGACCTGGACCAGGGCCCGGGACCGCCGCAAGCGCGCGCTCTACGTCAGCTCGCCGATCGGGCTCGGCCATGTGCGCCGCGACCTCGCTATCGCCGCCGAACTGCGGGCCAGGCGCCCGGACCTGCAGATCGACTGGCTCGCCCAGCACCCGGTTTCGCTGGTGCTCGAGGAGCGGGGCGAGCACGTGCACCCGGCCTCGCGCTGGCTGGCCAGCGAGAGCTCGCACATCGAGTCGGTGGCCGGCGAGCACGACCTGAACGCATTCCAGGCCATTCGCGGCATGGACGAGATCCTGGTCGCGAACTTCATGGTCTACCACGATCTCGTTTCCGACGAGCCGTACGATCTGTGGATCGCGGACGAGGGCTGGGACGTCGACTATTTCCTGCACGAGAACCCCGAGCTCAAGCGGGCGCCTTACGCCTGGCTGACCGACTTCGTCGGCTGGCTGCCGATGCCGGACGGCGGCGACGCCGAACGTGCCCTCACCACCGATTACAACGCGGAGATGATCGAGCAGATCGCGCGCTTCCCGAGCCTGCGGGACCGGTCGGTGTTCGTCGGCAACGCCACCGACGTGGTGCCCGACACGTTCGGCGACGGGCTGCCGCTGATCCGGGACTGGGTCGAGCGGAACTACCAGTTCTCCGGATACATCTCCGGCTATTCGCCCGTCGGCCCGGCCGACCGCGAGGCCATCCGGGCCGAACTGGGCTACCGGGCCGACGAGAAGATCTGCCTGGTCACCGTCGGCGGCTCTGGCGTGGGCACTGACCTGCTACGCCAGGTGATGGCCGCCTTCCCCGCGGCCCGGCGGCTCGTGCCCGGGCTGCGGATGGTCGTGGTGACCGGCCCGCGGATCGATCCGGCCAGCTTGCCATCGCACGACGGTCTTGAGGTGCATGGTTACGTGCGTGACCTTTACCGCCACCTGGCGGCATGCGACCTCGGGGTGACGCAAGGCGGCCTGACCACCACCATGGAACTCACTGCGAGCCAGCGCCCCTTCATCTACCTGCCGCTGCGCCATCACTTCGAGCAGAACTTCCATGTCCGGCACCGGCTGGCCCAGTACGGTGCCGGCCGGTTCATGGACTATGCGGAGGCCGAGCCGGAAACGCTCGCCGCGGCGATAGCTGCGGAAATCGCCCGCCCGGTAAGCTACCGGCCCGTCGAAACCGACGGCGCCGCCCGAGCCGCCGCCTGCCTCGCCGAGCTCATCTGACTCAGCTCATCTGAGCCAGATCACCCGAGGGTGTGCAGGGCCGACCGGGCATCGCGCTGGACGTGCGGCAGACCGTGCTCGGTTGCGATCCGCTCAGCCCGCAGCAGCTGGGCCCGGGCCTGATCTCTTTCACCGAGGCGGAGGAGAGCGCGCCCGTCCAGCGCCAGCCCCGCAGCGAGCGTCGCTGTCCACGGCACCCGGTCGGCCACCGTGAGCAGCGGCGACAAGACGGCGCGGGCACGTCCGGCATCGCCGGCGTTGAGCCACGCCCGTGCCAGGGATAGATAGGATTCCTCGCCCAGCAGCCACGCGCCGCCCGCCGGGATGGTGGCCTGCGCCAGCAATCGCTCCGCACGGGCGAGAACCGCCGCCGAACCCGTAGCGTCGGCCAGCGGAGCGGCGCAGCGCAGCAGATAGGCCTCCACGCCTGCCTGCTCGGCCACGGCTAGGCCGCGCTCGAGTACCTCGACGGCCCCGGCCTGGTCACCTGCTTGCAGCAGTGTCACACCGAATATGGCGCATGCCGCCGGCTTCCACCAGGTGTGCTCAAGCTGTTCGGCCATGGCCAGTGAGCGCTGGCCGAGCGCCATCGCGTCGTCGTCATACCCGCGAAGCCGGGCCAGCCAGCCGAGGTGCGCTGTGTACCACACGGCGCACTGCGGGTAGCCGCCGCGCCGGTTGGCCTCCAGGGCCGTCTCCATGGCGGACACCGCCTCGCCCCACTTACCCGCGGCGATGAACGGGAATGTGGAGTCGAACTCGGCCCACTGCAGCCGGAACAGATCACCCAGGCGACGCAGCAGCGGGTCGAGTTCGGCCAGCACGCCGGCGAGACCCTGCACATCCCCGAGGCTGAGGTAGGCAATCTTGAGACCGTCCAGCCCAGCGGCGAGGGCATGCTCGTCGGCGGACGCCCGGGCGGCGGCCACCGCACGCAGGCCGCAGTCGAGCGCCTCGTCCAGACGCAGCCGGTTCGCTGCGATGATGGCTAGCCGCCCCAGCAGGTCCGCCTCGGTGGCCCGGTCGCCGATTGATTCGGCGATGCGCAGCCCGCGTTCGAGATTGGACACATAGAAGCTGATAGGCAGCCCGCGCGAGGCCGGCACGTCACCGCCGAGCTCGCGCAGGGCCAGCATCTCCAGCCGGCGGTCGCCGGCCGCGCGCGCGTCGGCGGCACCCAGGGTCAGGTCGGTGAGCGCCGTGACATGAGCGCCGGCCGCCTCTCGCGCGCGGCCGCGCAGAATCAGGGCACGGGCGTGTGCCTGTGTGTCCCCGCCGCGCTCGGCTGCCTCCAGTGCCTGGCTGCTCAGCGTGATCGCGTCGCTCGCCGCGGACCGGGGCATGGCATCCTCGGCCGCAAGCAGCCACGCTCGCGCCGCCCTGTTCCAGTCACCCGCGGCCGCCGCGTGCCGGGCCAGGGCCTCGGGCTGCCCGGTCAGCAGGTCGGCCGCCCGCCGGTGGTAGACCAGCCGTGTCGGCTCCGGCGTAGTCGCATAAAGGACCTCCCGGATGAGGTCGTTGGCGAACTCGTAGTCCCGGCCACTGACCACCAGCAGCCTGGCGCCGAACGCCTGCTCGCACAGATCGACCGCGGTGGCCGGGGGGAGTTCCAACAGCTCGCCGAGGGTCAGCGGATCGATCGCGGCGCCGAGAACCGATGCTGCCCGCAGCAGCGACTCCGTGGCCGCGCCGGTTCGCCTGACCCGCGCCTGCACCGCGCTGAGCAACGACTCGGGCACCCCGGTGTCGCCTGCGGTCAGGGCCCGGAGCACCTCTACCACGAACAACGTGTGGCCACGTGTCCGCAGCAGGATGTCCTTGGCCAGCGCGCCCTGCCCGGCTTGGGTGGCGAGCTGCTCGACCGCTGCCGCGCTGAGCGGGCCTACCTCGATCCGGGAGGCCGTCGGCGCGAGCGCGGATCCGATCTCGGCGTCGTGCTCGGCCCGGACGGTGACCACTGTCAGCAGCCGGGAGCCGGATGCCTGGCGGCCGAGATAGTGCAGGAACTCCACCGTAGACTGCCCCGCGTACTGGAGATCGTCGACCACGAGCAGGAGTGGGCCGCGGTCGGCCAGCCCGGCCAGGAACGCGGTCGCCGCCTGGAACGACCGGCGCCGCTCCATCTCCGGGTTGCCGTGCCAGGGCGGTGAGGGCCCGAGCAGCGCCGCGGCCTCGGGAAGCAGAGCCGCGAATGCCGATGCGTGCTCTCCGAGCAGCTGCCGCAGGGCGCTGGCCGGCATCCTTGAGACGATAGGCGCGACCGCTTCCGCGACCGGCTGCAGGAACAACGATCGTTCGGCCTCATAGCAGCGCGTCCGCAGCACTATCGCACCATCGGTATCCGCGTCCGCAGCGAGATCCTCCGCCAGGGCCGTCTTGCCGATCCCGGCCTCCCCGACGATCATGACCAGGCCAGAACCGCCGGCCACGGCGCGGTCCCACGCCTCGCGCAGCGCCCCGGCCTCCGGGTCCCGTCCCGCTAGCATCCGTCGGTGCCGGTCCCGCTGTCCGGGACGACCACGTTGCCGTGAACCATCTGGATGGGCCGAAGGGCCCCGGTGCCAAGCCACCCGGTCACCATCCTGCTCACGCAAGATAGCCAGGTGGAGCTCCTGCGTCTGCGGCGCGGGATCGGCGCCTAGTTCCCCGGTGAGCGTTCCGCGAAGCGCCTCGTAGGCCACTAGCGCCCGGGCCGGCTCGCCCGCCGCGGCCGACGCGGACATGTACCAGCGACACGCCGCCTCATCCAGCGGGTCGGCGGCCAGCGCCGCCTCTGCGTAGCGCGCTGCCGGGCCCGCCTCCCCGATCGCCAGCGCTGCCTCGGCAGCGGTCAGGCGGCCCCACCGCAGCAGCCTGCGCAGCTGTTCGCGGGCCGGGTCGGCCCAGATCGCATAAGGCTCCTCGGCCAGTGCGATGTCCGCGGGCAGCAGCCCCATGGCCCGCTCGGCCGCGGCCAGGGCAGTTGCGGGCGAGGCAGCCAGCTTGCGCTCGGCCCGCTCACAGCACTGGGCGGCGGCATCGAGGTCCACGCCGACCGTTGGCTCGCCGGCCAGGCGGTACCCGTGCCGGCCGCCCACAATGACACCGGAGCCCAGCACCCCGCGGAGCCTGCTGACCAGCGTGGCGACGTTCTGCTCGGCCGCCGCCGGGGACTCCCCGGCCCACAGGACATCAACGATCCGGTCCACGGGCACTAGGGCCGGCCGCTCCACCGCGAGCAGCTTCAGCAGCATGCGGGACTTGCGGCTGCCCACCTCGCTCTCAGGCAGCTCCGTGCCGCCGCGGATGACGCCGAACGTGCCGGCCAGGCGCAATTCGATCTGCGGGGAGCCGGCCGATGCGATGGAAACATCCTTCCCCACCAGCACTTCTTACCGCTGGTGAACAGCATCGGCAAGAGGTGCGGGTCAGACGCCTGCTCGCGGAGCCCGAGGTCCCGCGGGCATAGTTCAGTGCCAGGTCGTCCGGTCGAGCCAGGCCAACCGGACCGGCCCCGCCGCGGCCGTGAAGCTATCCGCTCGCTGGCTCAGCCCAGCAGGTAAACCGGCAAGCTCAGACATTACGGCTTGCGGCCCATCCCGGCGTAGCAGGGGATTGGGTACTCCGATCCTGGTGCACGCCACTCTGGTGGCGGGACGATGCCTGGCTCCACCATCTCCAGGTTGCTGAAGAAGCGCTCAAATTCAGGCCGCGAACGCAGGGTCAGCTGGGTCGGGCCCATGCGCTGGTTCAGCCGCGCTGTTCCCTCGGTTACCCGGCTGGTGTCGATGTCCCGGACCGTATCGGAGACCGTCAGGTAGCTTCCCGGTGCAAGCGGCTCAAGCACGCGCCGGACGATATCCCACGGATCGTCGGTGTCCGGGACGTACTGCAGGATCATCAGTGCCATGACCGCGACTGGCTGACTGAAATCGAGAGTTTCCGCCGCACCGGCCAGGACCTTCTCGGTATCCCTGATGTCGGCCTGCAGGTAGGCGGTGGCACCCTCGGGGGTGCTGGTCAGTAGCGCCCGGGCATAGGTGAGGACGATCGGGTCGTTGTCGATGTAGACGATACGGGCATCTGGCGCGGCGGCCTGGGCCACCTGATGAGTATTCTCGGCGGTTGGCAGCCCGGTACCCAGATCCAGGAACTGCCGGATGCCGGCTTCCTCGGTCAGATAGCGCACCGCGCGGCCGAGGAACGCGCGGTTGGCGCGCACCCCGGGCAAGACGTTGGGGTTGGCGGCGATGACCTGCTCCGCGGCATCCCGGTCCGCGGCGAAGTTGTCCTTCCCGCCCAGCCAGTAGTCATAGACCCGGGCCGGATGCGCCACACTGGTGTTTAGCGTGACCGGCGGATTCTCCGCCAGGTCCGGGTCACCGGCGTGCGGCCAGTTCTCCGCCATGAGCTGCCATCCTCCTGAGGTCCGCAATCCGCAGCGCGGCATCGCAGTCGGCTGTGATCTTCCGTAGAGCGTAACGCTCCTTTACCTTCATGCAAGAGCTCACTAAAACTCGCGGGTGATGTCGGCGAGGAAGCGAGCGCTGCGGGCAGGGGTCAGCGCCTCGCCGCTCAGTTCGTTCATGACCTCAAGGTAGTGGTCGATGTCCGCGAGGTCGCTGAGGTACAGAGCGCTGGTGAGCTGCTCGATGTACACGATGTCCGGCAGGTCCGGTTCGGAGAACCGCAAGATATTGAATGAGCCGCCCGCGGCGGCATGGCCGCCACCCCCGAACGGCACCACCTGAATGGTGACGTGCGGCAGGCGGGCGAGCTCGGCAAGGTGCTCGAGCTGGGCGCGCATCACCGCGCGGCCTCCCAGTGGCCGCCGCAGCACTGCCTCGTCCATCACCGACCAAACCTGCGGCGGCTCAGGATTTGCCAGGACATCCTGCCGCTTGAGCCGCAGGCTCACCCGGCGGTCGATCTCTTCGGCCGGCGCCGACTTATGGCCGAGCAAGGTGACAGCGCGGACATAGCCTTCGGTCTGGAACAGGCCATGCACGAATTGCAGCTCAAAACTGCGGATAACCGAGGCAGCCCCTTCCAGGCCCAGGTATCCCTCAAACCATTCGGGCAGGAGGTCGTCGTATCTCGACCACCAGCCCGTGCTGTTGGCCTGCTGGGCAAGTGACAGCATCCTGGTCCGCACCTGCTCGTCGGTTACCTCGTACAGCGCGAGCAGATCCACGACATCCCGGTCCTTGAAACTGACCCGGCCGTGCTCCATCCGGCTGATCTTGGAGCGCGACGCGCGGATCTCATATCCGGCCCGCTCCGGCGGCACCCCGGCGGCCTCGCGAAGGCGGCGCAGTTGGCTCCCGACCATGATGCGCAGCGCCGTCGGGCCGGGTGGGTCATCATCGCGGCCGGCCGGCGGACCGTCACCTGGCGGAACCATGCGTATCCAGCTCCCGGACCCGGCGCGTCAGCGTCCATCGCTTCCCTGCCTGGCACACCAATCGTATCCGCCATAAAGGCCTAAGCACACGGCAGAATCAGCCATCTCCATGCGGCCCGCAAGCCGGAGGCAAAATGCCGGGCTGCTGGGGCCGTAACGGGCGCTGCCGTGGCCGGAATCGGCGCTGGCCGGGGCGCTGCAAGCCCACATCCACCGCGGTGGCTCCGGACCGTAACGCGACGCTGCCGCCAGGGTACAGGTCATCGAATTCGCCGCTCTTCACCCCGGTCATAAACGCCCCTACCTCGGCGCGTGTGTAGACCAGCGCCGGGCCGGCCGGGTCGCGGGAATTCCGGACGGCGATCGCCCCATCGGGCAGCGTCGCCACCTCGACACAGCATCCGCTCGGGTTGCTGGCCTGGCTCTTGCGCCAGCGCACCAGCGGTAGCTGAGTGGCGGGGATACCGTTCGTGACCTGCATGACTGTCTCCTGAACCGCGGCAGCTGTGACGAGCGTGCGCCGCCCTTGAGGGGGACTTGCACAACGCATCGTAACACGCCGATGCACATGCAGAAGTAATGTGCATCAGTCTTGTGCAAAGTGCCTTTGCTGACGGTCGTTGCGTCCGCTGCGTGCATGCGGCAAGATAGCCCGGTATCGCGATGTCGGCCGGGGGGCAGCGCCCGGGCAGGCTTCCACCGATCGCGCCGGGCGCGGGAGGAGGCAGCACGGTGCGGCGAACTGTGGAACTCGGTGCCGCTGACGCTTCCCTCAGCACGCGCGGTGTGGACGCTGGGGTCGCGCACCCGGCCAGAGTGTATGACTGCTGGCTGGGAGGCAAGGACAACTTCGAGGCTGACCGGATCGCCGCAGCGGAGACTAGCGCCGCCTACCCCGCGGTCCTCAGCTCGGCCCGGGCGAACCGTGCGTTCCTGGTGCGGACTGTGAGCTGCCTGACCCGGGTCTTCGGGATCCGTCAGTTCCTGGACATCGGCAGCGGGCTGCCGGCGGCGCCCAATACCCATGAGGTCGCTCAGTCAATAGCGCCGGAAAGCAGTATCGTCTACGTCGACAACGACCCGATGGTGCTATCGCACGCCCGCACGCTCCGGGCCAGCACGCCGGAGGGTGTCATTGCATACCTTGATGCCGACCTCCGCGATACCGCCACCATTCTCGCCCAGGCGGCCAGGGTTCTGGATTTCGCCAGGCCGGTCGCCGTCATGCTGCTCGCCATCCTGGAGTACATCCCCGACGTGGATGAGGTACAGCGGATTCTGGCTGGCCTGCAGGCCGCCATACCACCTGGAAGCTTCCTGGTAATCTCCCACACCGCCAGCGACATCCACCCAGGGAAGGCGGCCAGGATGATCGAGCGCATGAACAGCCACCTGGCCGAGTGCAACCTCGTCGGGCGCCCCCACGGCGCGATCACGCTGTTCTTCGACGGCTTGGACCTGATGGAGCCTGGCGTGGTCAGGGTCAACCAGTGGCACCCGCTGTCGGAAATAGAGTCGTCAGTGACCACATCGTTGTGGGGCGGCGTCGCCGGCAAGCCCGGGAGGTAGCCATTCCACCGGAGCGATCCCGAGTACGATCGGCTGGGCGCCCAGCGATTCGAGGCACGGCCGGTCAGGTAGGAGCTGGCGCCGCATACTCAGCTATCTTGTCGAGCTCGCCGGCCTGTCGGCTACCCGGATAGAAGAGCTCTGCCGCTACCTGGCTCTTGAGCACTGGGTCGGCGTTACGGAGGGACCCATGAGCGAAAGCACCAAGCCGTCCGGCGGGGCGCCGCGGCTGCAGCCGATGGTCCACGTGGAGGACATGGCCGCGGCGGTGGCCTTCTACGAGGCCCTCGGGGGGGTGGTGCGGCAGGGGAGCCGGGAAGGTGACTGGGTTCTCATGGGCATAGGCGGCGGGGAGATCAGCCTGCTGGCTCACCCGCCGAATCCGGAACAGCACGAAGGCAAGGTGGAGCTGAATTTCCAGGCTGCCGGGCCACTGGGCGAGCTGGAGCGGGACCTGCGGCGGGCGGGGGTCGCCATTGTCCAGCCGGTCAGCGACGAGGGGTTCGGCCGTCAGCTCCAGGTTGCCAGCCCTGACGGCCTGCTCATCAAGATCAACGAGCTCGACCCCGAGCTGTATACCTGAGCCGGCAGCTCGTTCGAGTGGCAGGGGAGCCGGCGGCCAGCTGCTGGGACCACCGGCCGCCTCACCTTTCCTGATCTCCCTTATCCGGCCGGTGCCGCTGGCTGCCAGTGCCGATCCGGGCCGTCTGGGTCCTTGCCGTGCCGGCAGGGATTGTGACTGCCCCTGGGCTCAGAGGCATGCCAGTGGATATATCGGTAAGAAGTACTCGCAGTCTGGGATCCCGAGTTCCGGGCAGCCGGCGGAAACTGATCGCGAGGAACACGTGAACCCACTGATCTGCGTCCAAGGCTCAGCCTCGCCCGGGCACAGCTACCCGATGACCCCGCTGACCGTGAAGAACACCGGGGATTCCCCGGTGAAGGTAACGTACTCGGTCAATCCAGAGGATGCCGCGACATGGCTGCAGGTCGCCCCGGTGGAAATCCCCGCGGGGGAATCTGCCAGCATCCCCGTGACCCTGGCGGTCCCGGCCACCGCAGGTTCCGGGGAAGATTACATGATCCTGACAGCGGGAGGGACCCACTTCGACGTCAGGTTCAGCGTCGGGGTCCCCCCTCCGAGCCAGTGCCCCGCGGCAGCAGACAAACCTGCGTCGGGAACTGGCTCGTTGGCGTTCTTGTGGCTGATAGTCCTCGTGGTGATCGTTATCGTTGCCTACCGGGTACGGGGCAGGCTGGCACGAAACCGGTGACCTCCGCCGACCGGACTGTGATGTTGGCACAGATCAGGGGGGCGTTTGTTCACGCTGCCAGCGCGCTACCAGCATCACGATGTCGTCCCCGGGGTACTGACTTCCGATCAAGGCATGCATAGTCGAGGTGCAGACGCCCTCTGGCGGTCCGGGCCGTATGGTCTCGCAGAGCAGGGTAATCCCATCATCTATCGGCTTGTCGCGGCGTTCTACCAGCCCGTCAGTGAAGAAGCACAGCACGGAGCCGGGCGCAAGAGCCAGCGTGGTGACCTGCCGACGGCGGATGTCGGTGACGCCGATCGGCGGGTCGACGGCGACCTGAGCCATGGCGCCCCGCTGGCCTGGGGCCGCGATCACTGGCGGGAAGTGACCCGCAGACGATATGTGCAGGTGACCGGAGTCCGGGTCGAGCACGGCGTACGACACCGTGGCCATGACATCGTCCTCCTCGAAGTACTGCATCTTCTGATCGAGCTTGCGCAGCACATCCGCTGGATCGGGGAACTCCAGCGCGTACGCGCGCAGGGCGCTGCGCATGCGGCCCATGATGACCGCGGCGCTGAGACCGGAACCCGCAACGTCACCGACGACCATGCCCAGCCCACCCGAAGGCAGGGCGAATACGTCGTACCAGTCACCGCCAACGTGGCCGATCCCGGGCACGTACCGGGCGGCGACCTCCACCGCCCTGATCGCGGGCAGCGCCGAAGGCACGAGGCTGCGCTGAAGGGCGAGCGCGGCGGCATGGTCCTCGCGAGACCTCAGCGACTGCACGGCCAGCGCCGCGCGATCGGCCGCAAGCTGGAGCAGGGCGGCCTCGTCGAGGGTGAAGACCCGGTTGTGCACCGTGCCGACGTGCATGACCCCGACCACCATGCCATGGACAAGCAACGGGACGCCGACGAGGGACCGGATGCCCTTTTCCAGCAGGAGCGGGTTGAGCACGTTGCTGTGATCGACGTGATCCAGGATGACCGGCCGCCGCTCGGCGGCGATGCGGCCCGCGAAACCCTGGCCAACCGGAATCTGGACGCCCTGGCTGACTTCCTCCTCCAGGCCCACAGCCGCGGTGGCGATCAGCTGACGACCTGAGCTATCCAGCAGCAGTACCGCGGCAGTATCGGCATCCAGGATTTCCCGCACCCGGCCGAGCAACGCGGTGAGAAGGTCGTCGGCGCTCAGATGGGACAGCGCCGCATCGGTCACCGTCCGGATATCCCGGAGCTTGTCCTCCGCCCCCGGCGGCGGGCGCAGCGGAGCGGCCATTTTGAAAGGATAGCCTCAACGACGGTATTTCAGGAGGTTAGCGGCCTTAACGGCAAACCGGACAGGTCTCATGCGTCGCCCATGGAGTGATGCCCATACTCGGGATCGGCCCGATGCCCGGGGTGCGCGGCCTACGCCGCGGTTGTCAGGCCGGTCTTGGCCGGGTCGCTCGGATGCTCAGGTACTGACCGGGTAAAGGATCGGTCGTGAACACGTTGCAGGCGGCTGGCGAGGACTTCGCTGGCGTAGTGGAACTGACCGGGGCGCTGGTGCGGGTTCCCAGCCGTGGCGGGGTCGACCCCGACGATCCCGTGCTGGGCGTGATGGCAACGTGGCTGGACCGCCATGGCCTGGCGGGCCGGCGGCTGGCCGGGCCTGGTGGTGCAATGGTGGCGCTGACCTGTGAGATATCGGGGGAGCGGCCCGGTCCCCGGTATGTGCTGGATGCCTGCCTGGACACGGCGCCGTTCGGCGACGAAGCCGCCTGGACCTGGCCGCCGCTGTCCGGGGTTGTCAGTAACGGGTGGCTGTATGGCCGTGGCTCGGCGGATTCCAAGGTGGGGGCCGCGATCTTCGCCCACGTCGCCGCCCGCCTGCGGGAGATGGCCGGGGGGTTTGGCGGCAGTGTGGTGCTGCTGTTCGACGTCGATGAGCACACGGGCGGGTTCGGCGGTGCGAAAGCCTACTTCGAGGGCGCGGGTGCCCCTGATCGGGTAGCCGGGGTGATGATCGGTTACCCGGGCCTGGATCACGTGATTACCGGCGGGCGGGTGTGCTGCGGGCCCGCGTGCAGGTCCATGCGACCGCCGGGCACTCGGGGTCACGCCAGGGCGAGGCGGGCGCGATCGCCAAGGCCGCGGACCTGGTCCGCGCGTTGCGGGCCCTGCCGCTGCCCGGCCCGGCCGGCCCGGGGTTCCCGCTGCCGCCCAGGCTCACGGTCACCGCCATCAGCGGCGGGCAGGGATACTCGGTGGTCCCGGACCTGTGCACGGTCAGCGTGGACATCCGGCTGACCCCGGCGCTGGATGACCTGGCCGCTGCCGCGTTGCTGCGCGACGCGGCAGCCAATGTTGATGCGGCATGGCCGAAGACGGCGCCTACTGGCATCCAGGTCACGACCCGGTGGCCGCCGTACGCGCTGCCAGCTGGCTCACCGCTGCGTGACGCACTGCTCGCCGCGGCGCAGCCGGCGGGGCTGACCCCGGTGGCGAAGGTCGCGGGGCCGTCCAACATCGGTAACTACCTGGCCGGGCTCGGCATCCCCGCCACCGCCGGGTTCGGCGTGGATTACCGCGGCTTGCACGGCACCGATGAACGCATCCGCCTGGACTCGATCCCGGCCGTCCAGGCCACTTACCACCAGGCGCTCCTGACCCTGCTGCACGCCTCATGATCTCCAGCACATGATACGAAGCTCTGGTCAAGTGCCACCCGCCGTGCGGCCGCAAACTAGCCTCCGGTATTGCCCCGGTGCGCGTTTATCCCTCGGTGGTCTGCTCGGCTTGTGCCGGTGAGTCATGGGGGCTTGCTCGTTGCCTTGGCTTTCCGGCGGTGACCTGTGGATGTTGTGGGATCCATGCCCACAGTGCGGCCGCGGCGGCGAAGCCGATGGTGCCGCTGACGATGAGGCCGGTGCCCAGCCCAGCCAGGGCGGTGACGGCGGAGAGGATGACAGGTCCGATGCCCGATCCGGCGTCGGCTAGTTCGCGCCAGAGGCCGAGGAAGGTGGGGCGCCCGATCGATGGCGAGATGTCGGCGCCGAGGGTCATGACGATGCCGGAACCGATGCCGTTGCCGAAGCCCATGATCATGGCTGTGATGCCGAGGGTCAGGGCCCCGTGGGTGAGGGGCATGAGGATGAAGGAGACGCCCAGGATGATCACGCAAGGGACGGCGACCCAGCGGCGTCCGTGGAGGTCCATGACCTTGCCCGCTGGGTAGAAGGTGAGGGCGTCGATGCCCCCGGCGACGCCGTAGATGATGGAGTCCGCTGTAGCGGACAGGCCGATGTTGGCGGCCCAGAGCGGGATGACCACCTGCCGGGTCTGCCTGATGGCCGACAGCAGCACGATGCCGGTGCCCAGGGTGAGGAAGATCCGCCAGTATCGCTTCAGGATGCCCCGCGAGGTCACCTGCAGGGCAGCTGCCTTGTGCTCATTGCTCATTTCCAGGTCAGGAATGCGATAGACGATGACCGCGGCGGCGGCGATCGCGGCGAGGCTGACGTAGTAGGCGCCCGGCAGTCCCCAGAGCTGCATCGCGCCGGCCCCGATGAAGGGGCCGAGGAACAGCCCGACGCGCATGGTGCCACCGAGGGTCGACAACGCGCGGGCGCGCATGTTCGCCGGGACCATCTCAGTCAGGTAAGACTGCCGCGCGAGGCTATAGACCGAGCTTGCCGCGCCGATGAGCAGCGTCCCGGACCCGTACACCAGCAGTGACCACACTCCGTGCCCCAGGTTGACCAGGCAGCAGACCAGGCCGGCCACGGTGATGGCCGCGGCCACGAGCATCGACCTGCGTTCCCCGATCCGGGTGGCCAGGATCCCCGAGGGAATGTTCGTCACGATCGACCCGATGCCGAGCAGCGAGCCGACCAGGGCGGCGACCGGGGTGCTGGCCCCACGGTCATACGCGCTCAGGATGATGACCGGCACCATCGAGCCTTCGGCCAGGCCGAACAGGGTCGCCGGGGCGTAGGCGGCGACGGCGACTGAGCGGAGCTGGAACTCGCTCACCTCAGCGGGCCATGGTCGATGACACCACGGCGCGGGAATTCACGGCAGGGGAAAACGGCACAGTCCCGATAATATCGTTAGCGAAGCAAACGACATTGGCGCTATCCCGTGGGAGCGGCTGGACGTGAGCGGCGCCGCGCCACTGAATGCCTGTTGTTCTGGGCGCTTGGGTGCTCCGGCCCGGCTGCCGCCTGAGCGGCATCAGCCGGCAAGCCAGGCCGGAGGTCAGCCTTTCCGCGATGGCGTGACACCCCCGCCCGTTCGGCCCAAAATCCTGATACCGAACGGGCCGGGTTCGTGCTACCGCCCTCCGGATTGCCCGGCCGGGGTCATCGGGAATCGTTGCTGTACCGTGCCACCGGGAGCTACCGAGGGCCGCCGCCTTTATTGCGGTGGGGGAGTAAGGGCCGGGAGCGAGTCCAGCCCGCCGCTGATGAGGCGCGCGGCGCGGTCGACATCGCCGGTCACCGCCTGGTGGACCTGGGCGGGGGTGCGGGTGCCGTCGAGGTACCTCGCCAGGGCGCGGTACTGGATGCGCCACAGCCCAAGCAGGGCGACGGCCGCGATGTGCGGCTCCGGGTCATCCGGGCGCATCCCGGCGCGCCCGGCCAGGATCCCGGCGGCCATGGCCGTGAACTGGTCCATCATGTCGCTCTGGTACGCCCGCAGTGAGGGGGTGTCCCGGATCAGGGTGCCGAAGCGGCGGATCGCGGCGCCCGCCTGGGCGGGGTCGTCCTGGGCGGCCAGCCAGGACGTCATCGCGCCCAGTTCACCGTCCAGGATCCGCAGCACCGCCCGCACCGGCGGAACGCCCGGGTCGGCCAGGCCGGACTTCAGCGAGGCCATCGCTGATTCCAGGCGATCCAGGATCAGCGATTCCTTGGTGGGGAAATAGTTGAAGACGGTCTTCTCCGATACCCCGCATGCCTCGGCGATCTCGGTGACGCGGACGCCGTCGAAGCCGCGCTCCATGAACATCCGCGTGGCCGTGTCAGACAGCTGCTGACGCATCAGGCGCTTCTTGCGCTCCCGCAGCCCGCTGCCCTCCGGCGCCTCACTCCCGTGAGCGGGCGGCGGCACCGGCCATTCCACCGTGCGCGACTCCATGCCCGCAGCATACTCCAGCGCCAGTATTTTTTCTGTTACTATAAATTTTTAGTGGCTAAACGTGGCCTCAACGCTCCGCTACCGAGGAGTTTTCATGTCCGAGATCCGCATCGTGCGCGACTATCCCCAGCCGCCCGAGAAGGTCTGGCGAGCCCTGACCGACCCGGCGCTTATCCCGCTGTGGACGTCTACCGGCGCCGGGGGGCGGCCCGAAGGGTTCGTTCCTGTCGCCGGTACGAAGTTCCGGTTCATCGCCAAGCCGAAGCCGGGCTGGAACGGCATCGTCGACTGCGAGGTGCTCGAGGTGGACGCGCCCCGGCTGCTGCGTTACTCGTGGGCCGACGGCAACGGCGGCGGCGACGTGACCGAGGTCGCCTACCGGCTCGGACCCCGCGCGGGCGGCACCCGCTTCAGCTACGAGCACACCGGCTTCACCGGCGCCGGCGGGCTGTTCATGTCGGTGCTGCTCGGCCGCGTCCGGACCAAGATGCTCAGCCAGGGTCTGCCGGCGCTCCTGGACGACCTTGCCGATGACGGCACGCTCCGTCCTGGCAGCACCCTCAAGCCCAGGCCTGTCGGATGACCGGCGGCCGCCTGGTCCTGTTCGTCGTCAGCCTGCTCGAGGCCGGACAGATAGGGCAGTTGCGGCAGCAGTCACCGAGTTCCTGACCGGAGCGCTGCGGCGCGGCGCCTACCGAATGGTCTACCGGACTGACGAGCCCGCACGGACTGTCCATGTCGTGCGAATCGATCACCGGGCCGCGTATACCGGAAACGCTGACAGACCAGCGAACGGCGAGCAGATGGTTTCACCCCATGAGGATGATCAGGCCGGGACGCCAGGCGCGCAGAGTCGACGGTGAAGACGCCCGTGGCCAGGGCAGTCGGCGCGCGCATAGGAAGCAGGGCGATGGCAGACCTTGATTACGCTGACATGACCGACTTCGATGACGTCGAGCGGGGGTTCGTCGGGACGCTTGATGACCCGGTCATCGTGGCGCCCGATGGGCATGTGGTCTGGGACTGCTCTAAATACGACTTCATCGCAGGTGACGCCCCCGATACGGCGAACCCGAGCCTGTGGCGGCAGGGGAAGCTGGTCGCCCGGCACGGTCTGTTCGAGCTGACCGATGGGGTCTATCAGGTCCGGGGGCTCGACCTGTCGAACATGTCGCTCGTCGAGACCGACAGCGGCGTGATCGTCATCGACACGCTCATGTCGAACGAGACAGCCGCGGCGGCCCTGGCGCTGTACCGCAAGCACCGGGGTGACCGGCCGGTAAAGGCACTGATCATCACGCACTCCCACGCCGATCACTACGGCGGCAGTGCGGGGGTTGCCGATGCAGACACCCCGGTCTACGCGCCGTCTGGTTTCCTGGAACACGCGGTGTCGGAGAACGTCTACGCGGGCGCGGCGATGTCGCGGCGCGCCGCCTACATCTACGCGGCCGACCTCCCGGCCGGGCCTGGCGGGCAGATCGGCGCCGGGCTGGGCATGGCGACGTCAAACGGCACGATCTCACTGCTGGCGCCCACCGTCGACGTCACGCACACCGGGCAAGAGGCCGTCATCGACGGCGTCCGCGTTGTCTTCCAGGTGACACCGGGCACAGAAGCTCCCGCTGAAATGAACATCTTCTTCCCCGGCCGCCGGGCGCTGTTCATGGCCGAAAACGCCACCCACACCCTGCACCAGATCCTGACCCTGCGCGGCGCCGAGGTCCGCGACGCACGGGCCTGGTCACGCTATCTCGGTGAGGCCGTGCGGCTGTTCGGCGCCGATACCGACGTCGTGTTCGCGTCGCACCACTGGCCGACATGGGGAACCGGCCGGATCACGGCCTTCCTGACCGGGCAGCGTGACACCTACGCCTACATGCACGACCAGACCCTGCGGCGAATGAACCAGGGGCAGACCGGCATCGAGATTGCCGAAGAATTCACGCTGCCTCCAGCGTTGGAAAGCGCATGGAGCACCCGCGGCTACTACGGCTCGTTCAGCCACAACGTCAAGGCGATCTACCAGCGGTACCTCGGCTGGTATGACGGCAACCCCGCGCACCTGTGGTCCTACCCGCCCGAGCAGGAGGCGGCCCGCTACGTCGAGTTCATGGGCGGCGCGGCGCAGGTCATCACCAAGGCCAGGGAGTCACTCGCCGACGGCGACCTGCGATGGGCGGCGACGGTCACCAGCCACGTCGTGTTCGCCGACCCGGACAACACCGAGGCCCGCGGGCTTCTCGCCGACGCCCTGGAAAAGCTGGGCCACGGTGCGGAGAACGGCCTGTGGCGCAACATCTACCTGCGCGGCGCAGAAGAGCTACGCGGCCCGATCGCACCGCCGCCCCCCGAACTGGCTTCGCCCGAGGTACTCGGTGCACTCACGATCGAGCAGCTCTTCGACTCACTCGGCGTGCGCATCGACGGCCTGCGGGCCGCCAAGGCCACCGTCTGCATCGACTGGATCTTTACCGACCTGAACCGCACCTACCGCACCGAGCTGTCCAACGGCGCGCTCATCCACGCCGACGCTGGCTACGGAACCAGCGAGCCACGGCTGACGATCACGCTGGCCAAGCCGCAGCTGATCGCCGTCATCGCAACCGGGAAGCTCGACGCCGTAGAGCACGAAGGCGACGCCAGCCTCGTCCCCACCCTGCTGGGCCTGCTCGACAGCGTGGACCATCAGTTCCCCATCGTCACACCCTGACCCCACGATCAAGCCGTCAGAACAACGAAAGCCGCCGACTAGCTGCCTCGCCCCGAGCTGACGGTGGCGGCTCACCCTCGCCGGGTGAGGCGCCGCTCCCGATCCAGCCAGATGCTTATGGTGCACAGGCTTAGCTTCGAGACGGTGAACGAATAGAGCAATCAAGCGCCCGCATGGCACCGTGATCAACGGCGGAGTCCCGGGGCCCATCGGCCAGGAGGCATCCGTTGTCTGACGCCGGCCCCGCGGCGAGTCCCGCAGCCGAAGGCTCCGGACCCAGCCAGGATGAGCAGACCGAGCTTGACCGTCTGCGCGCCGAGGTAAAAGAGCTGCGCGCTCAGCTGACGCAACGGCCGCGCCGACCGCGCGGCCGCTGGCGGGCGCCGGTGGCCACGGTTCTCATCGTGCTTGGCTGCGTGATCGCCCCGATCTCAGTGCTGGGGGTCTGGAGCGCCAATCAGGTCTCCAATACTGATCGTTACGTGGCCAACGTGGAGCCACTGATCCACGACCCGGCTGTCCAGAACGCCCTGACCGACAAGATCACAAACGCGATCACGACCCAGGCCAACGTCACCGGGTACGCCAATCAGGCCGCGGCCACGCTCTCCAGCAAAGGGCTGCCTCGCGTCGGGACGCTGCTGAAGACATTCGCCCCGCAGATCAGCGCCGCGTTCTCTGGATACGTCCATAACCAGGTGCACAAGATAGTCACCGGCCCGAAGTTCGCTCAGCTGTGGGTCCAGGCCAATACCCGGATTCATACAGAGCTGGTCAAGGTGCTCTCCGGGCGGGGCAGCAGCTCCATCAGCATCAGTAACGGCCAGGTCGTCTTCAACCTCGGGCCGTTCATCAATCTGGTCAAGCAGAATCTGGTGAGCCGTGGTCTCACCATCGTCAGCAAGCTCCCCGCCATCAATCCGACGTTCACCTTGTTCTCGGCGAAGTACCTGGTCAAGGCGCAGACCGGCTACCGGCTGATCAATGACCTCAAGATCGTGTTGCCGATCCTGGGCCTGCTGTTCCTGGCCGTCGGCGTGTATGTAGCCCGGAGTCACCGGCGCGCTTTGATCGGAGCAGGTCTCGGTCTCGCCGCGTCGATGCTGGTGCTCGCCGCCGGGCTGCTGATCTTCCGCAGCATCTACCTGAGCAGCGTGCCGGACAGCGCGCTGCCCGCCGACGCTGCGGCCGCGCTGTTCGATACGTTCGTCCGGTTCATCAAGGATGGCCTGCGGTGGGTCCTGGTCGTGGGCCTGGTCATCGCCGCCGGTGCGTTCATGACCGGTCCCTCGGTAACCGCGGTCCGGACCCGGGGTGCCTTCACCTCGGGCTTCGGCTGGCTGCGGCACAGCGCCGAGCATCTCGGTCTCCGAACCGGCCCGGTCGGCAGGTGGACCTACACGCACCGCCGAGCGCTGCGCATATCAGCGGTAGGGCTGGCCGCATTGATCTTCGTGTTCGGCGGTGAACCCTCCGCCGCCTTCGTCATCGTGCTGGTGGTCTTGCTGCTGGTCGTCCTTGGGCTGATCGAGCTGATCGGCGCCCGGCCGGACACCGAGGCGGAGCTGGCGGCCAGCTCGTGACTCTGCGGGCCCGATGGGCTCGTGCTGCTGGCAACGCCGGTCCGGAACAGCACAGTCAGCCCGCGCCCGCCGCGAGCCGGCCCCGCGCCCTTCCGGGGGCTGGTCATGGATGAGAAGGTCACGGACGCCTCAGCTGGGCAGAACACGGCCGTCGCCGGGTCCCGGGCGCAGGCGGCGGTCGTCGCTCCGCGGACGGCGGCGCGGCTACGCGCCGCCGTCCTTGCACCGCGTGGTGACGGCGCCACCCGCCGGCGTGCGTCCGATGCCTTCCGGTTCGGGTTCGCCGTGGTTGGAGTGGCTGTATCCATCGCGGTAATCCGGGCCAACTCGGCTGTGGAACTGGCTATCGTCCACGCCCTGAATCCGCCACCGATGGGGATCCAGTGGCTGGTCACGGCCACGTTCTGGGCTGGCTCCGCCGGGATCCTCGTTGGCCTGGCCGCCGTTAGCCTGCTGGTGCCGCGGCTGGCGGCGGCCTGGCGGATGGTGGTGGCGGCCCTGGTGACGTGGGGCTTGTGCATCTTGTTTGGCCTGATCCTCGGGACCGACGCCGGCAGGCCAGCCAGCGCTGCCCTGGACGGCGTTGACACCCGCTATCCGGTGACACTGCTAACCGTCACCGTTGCCGTATGGGTAACCGTGCTGCCCTACCTGAGCCGCCCCTTTCACCGTCTGGTGTCATTCCTGGTTATCGTCGCCGCGATCGCCGCGGTCGTCGATGGTTCAGCCCTCCCGGTCAATGCCGCCTCGAGCCTCCTTCTTGGCTGGGGTGTCGCCGCAGGTCTTCATCTGGCCTTCGGGTCACCGCTCGGCCAGCCGTCGGCGTCCGAGGTGTCGGCCGGGCTTGCCGACCTCAATGTCGCCGTCGAGGACATCGGGCGCGCTCCGCATCAGATCTGGGGAGCGACACGGTTCATCGGTCGCGATCCTGACGGCAACCCGATCGAGGTGTCGGTCTATGGTCGCGATGCCGCCGACGCCCGTGCACTTTCCAAGCTCTGGCGCTTCTGTTTCTACCGGGATTCAGGACCTACGCTCATCCTGGACCGGATCCAGCAGGTCGAGCATGAGGCTTGCGAGACGTTCATGGCGGCACGGGCCGGTGTGCTGGTGCCGGAGGTGCTTGCCGTTGGCCGGTTCGGGCCAAGCGGGGACGCGGTGCTCGTCAGCCGTCTGCCGGGCGGCCCTGCCTTGGGGGAAGCCGGCCTCGCAGCGTCCTCTGACGAGACGATCGACGCAATCCTGCGGACTGTGCTGCGGCTGCGCCGGGCCGGCATCGCCCATGGGGCACTAGGGTCCCAGACGATCCTGCTGTCAGCTGACGGCGTTTGCATCAGGGATTTCCGTAGCGCTTCCTCGTCACCTCCCGCCGGACGCTTCGATGATGACCTCGCGGCCGTCCTGGGCGCGGCCGCCGTGCGGTTCGGTGTCGAACGCACTGCCGCGGCCGCCGCGCGGGTGCTCGATCCTGCGACGGCCCGCGGTGCCCTCGTCCATCTGCAGCGTTCGGCGCTGGACCCCGTCACGGTCAGTTCTCTCCGGGACCACAAGGGGCTGCTCCAGGAACTGCGGACCGCAGTGGCGGGCGTGGTAGGCATCGAGGTGCCCAAGCTCGCCGAAGCAAAGCGGGTCAGCTGGGTCAACCTGCTATTCGGGATCGGGAGCCTGATCGGCATCTGGGCGATCGTCGGAGTCCTGGCCGACGTGGCCGGATCCCTTGATGTCATCAAGGGTGCGCGCTGGGGATGGGTGGCGCTGGCCTTCGTACTGGCCCAGCTCCCAGTCGCGGCCGAGGCATGGGCAACCGTCGGCGCCGTTACCGGTCAGATCCCTTACGGGCGGTGTCTGGCCCTGGAGACCTCGAACATGTTCACCTCACTGGTGGGCGGCGACGTTGCCGTGTTCGCTCTCCGGGTCCGGTTTTTCCAGCGCCAGGGGTACGACTCGGCGACGGCACTCAGCTCCGGTGCCATCGCGTCGGCGGCCAGCTGGGTCGCGAAGGGCCTGCTCTTTGTCGCGTCTATCGGCTTCGCCGCTGGGACGTTCCACGCGCCGACGGATTCGGGCGGGAACCAGAAGATCATCTGGATTATCGTGGGGGTGGTGCTCGCGGCTGGGGTCGCGGCCGCGCTGATCGCCTTGATCCCGCGGCTCAGGCGGCTGGCAAGTGCACGCGTCCGTCCGCACCTGGTGCAGATCTGGTCCGACGTCAAGGCGATCGCCACCACTCCCCGCAAAATAGTTTATGTCCTGGCCGGCTCCGTGCTCGCCCAGCTCATCGTGGCCATGGCCCTCGGGGCAGCGCTGCACTCGGTGGACGAGAGCGTGAGCATTGCCACGCTGCTGGTCGTCATCACGATGGCCTCGATCATCGGCGGCGCCGTCCCGGTCCCGGGCGGCGCCGGCGTCGTCGAGGCAGGCCTGATCGCCGGGCTCACCAGCGCCGGCGTACCCCAGGACCAGGCGGTGGCGGCCGTCTTCATCCAGCGCCTGTTCACCGCCTACCTGCCGCCGATCTGGGGCTGGGTGACGCTAGCCTGGATGCGCCGCCGCGAGTACCTGTGACCGAGCAGGCCCATCCGGGCCGGGCCGCCCAGTGCCGGGCCGAGCCCGGCCGCGGCCATGTGGCCGGTTAAATCCACGACGCTGGCCTTTGGTCAGGCCATCAGCCGTGATCATGTCGCGTCCCTTTCATCGTGTGCTGCTGACGAAAGGGACGCGACGTACCGGGCGCATCCGCGCCGGCGGGTGACCATCCGCGGCAACCAGCCGCTTAGCCCAGGATCTTGGTTTTCCCGCGGTCGAATTCCTCGGCCGTGATGACGCCCTGGTCACGCAGGCTGGCGAGCTGGGTCAGCTGGTCCGCCGGGCTTTGCGTACCCGCGGCCTGCTGGACATAGCTGCGCAGCTGCGCATCTTGCTGCTCAGCCGCCTGCATCGCATGCTCGTGCATTTTGCCGCCGCGGGCGATCAGGTACACCAGGACCCCGACCAGCGGGATGAGCAAGATGAAGATGAACCAGAGCGCCTTGGCCCCGCCGGACAGGTCACGGCTGCGGAACAGGTCGATGATGATGGTGATCAGGACCCAGAACCAGATCACCCACAGGAAGATCATCAAGATCGTCCAGAACGCACCGAGCAGGGGATAAGAGTAGGAGCTAGAGGCGAGGAACATGGCATCTCCTTGACGTTCAGGGCGGTTCGCGGCGGTCGGCAGATGCCCGCGTTAATGGCGACTGAATCGTCGCCGTGTCCCTGCCGGGCGGCTGTTGTGTGGTGCGGTCGCCGCCGGACAGCCAGGTCGGGCTTATCGACGGTAATAAGCCAAGCAGGCGGCGCAGCCACCGGAATCACCCATCAAGGGTGAGAGATGGTATCTGTCGTCGGTGGTTTGCTATGTCTGTGGCGCTGACAGGGAGGGAGCCCGGTCGTGGGAGTTTTCCGGCTGATCCTTAACGTCATCTGGGTCGTGCTGTGTGGCTGGTGGATGGCTATCCTCTACGTGCTGGCGGGGATCATCTGCTTCGTTCTGATCATCACCATCCCGTTCGGGATCGCCGCGTTCCGGATCTCCGGGTTCGTGCTGTGGCCGTTCGGCCGGCAGATCGAGCGGCGCCCTGAAGCCGGGGCTGCCTCACTGATCGGCAATATCATCTGGATCCTGCTCATCGGCTGGTGGCTCGCGATCGGTCACCTGGTCAGCGGCATCTCACTGTGCCTGACGATCATCGGGATCCCGCTCGGCCTGGCCAACTTCAAGATCATCCCGGTCTCGCTGTTGCCGCTCGGCGTCCGGATCGTCCCAGGCGACATGTTCTAGACGCTCACTGTCACAGCGGTGATGTGAGCAACCAGCAGACCGCGTTGGTCGCTACAGGCTCTCGGCCTCGTCCGGCTGCTGGGCTTCGGCTGCCAGGCCGATGCCTTCTTCCCGGTAAAGGAGGCGGTGCAGCCCAGCGGCCAAGGCGCCTCCGATCAGGGGCGCCACGATGAAGAGCCATACCTGACTCAGGGCCGTGCCGCCGACGATCAAGGCTGGGCCCAGGCTGCGGGCCGGGTTCACGGAGGTGCCCGTGACGGGGATGCCGGCCAGGTGGACCACGGTGAGCGTCAGGCCGATGGCGATGGCCGCCGTGGCGGCGTTGGCGGTGGCCGAGGTTACCCGCAGGACGACGAAGACGAAGATAGCGGTCAGGATCGTCTCGGTGGCGAAGGCGCCACCCACGCCGATATGAATCATCGACGCTTTGCCCCAGCCGTCGGTGCCCAGGCCTGTGATGGAGCGATGGTAGAGGGGCGAGGAACTCAGCGTGCCCCACAGCACGAGCGCGCCGACGATCCCGCCGATGAACTGGGCGATCCAGTAACCGATGGCCTCGGGCACAGCGATCCGGCCGGTGAGCAGTGCGCCCAGGGTGACCGCCGGGTTGACGTGACTGCCGGAAATCGGCCCGATCATGTACACCAGCCCCAGCAGTGTCAGGCCGAAGGCAAACGCTGTCGCGACGACCCCGGCCGCCGCGCTGCCTCCCGTCGTGCCAAAGCCAAACATGAGGGTTGCGACGCCAACGGCGAGATACACGAGGATGGCAGTACCGAGCAGCTCAACTGCACACTTTCGTATCATCACACGACCATAACAACCCACTTCGGGGCAGTGCTCACGTGCTCCGGGTGAGCGGCCGATGGGATATCTGCCGGTCGGGTCATTCCCGGCGCATGAGGAAAGGCGTCCCGGACCAAGGCAGTCTGGACGTACATTCCGGAAACTCAAAAGGAAGATTCTCGAGCACATGCGCTACGAGATCCGCATCGCAGGCCAGCTTGACGAGGCGACGACCGCCGCGTTCAACGGTCTGCGTGTCACCGTGCACGGTCAAGTCACCGTCCTCACCGGTGATTTCGACCAGGCCGCCCTGCACGGCTTGCTCGAACGCATCAGATCCCTCGGACTGGACCTGATAGATGCCCGCCGGGTGCGGGGCGCGCCAGGGACCGCAACGGAGTAAAGGAGAAGGGGGATCTTGTGAGCGACATCTCCTACGAGATCAGGGTAGTGGGTTCGCTGGGACCAGCGGCCCGGGAGGCGTTCACTGACCTGAGCGTGGAGGTGGAGCCCACCACGACCGTCCTGTCCGGCGACCTGGACCAGGAGGCCCTGCACGCCGTACTGGACCGGGTGCGTGCCCTGGGCCTGGAACTGCTCGACGTCAAACAGGCCCCGGCACCGCTGGACTTACGCTAGGCCGCTGATTCCATCGCCGACCAGCTTGGCCGCGATCACCAGACACAGGACAGCCATGATGACCGCGTTGTGCTGGCTCATCCAGTCCTTGAGCCCGGCCAGGAGTTTCTCCGACCGCGCCCCCAGAGCGAAGTACATCACCACGGGAGTGCCGACCCCGAGCGTCCCGACCAGCGCGAAGACCAGGTACGCGAGGGCCTGCTGGCTTCCGGAGATGCCGGTCTGCGCGATCGCGGCGCCGCCGGCGATGATGAGCAGCAGGTTCTTCGGATTGACGCCGGACAGGACGGCAGCCAGGCCGAACGCCGCGATGGGCGTGATGGTGTCGATCTTCGCCATCCACTTGGGCATCTGTGGCTGACCTTCGCCCTCTTCGCCCCGGGGGCGGCCGCGGAACTGGCGGACCGCGACCAGCAGAAGAAGGACGCCGAGGACGATCTTGACCCAGCTGATCCAGGTCGCCGGGCTGCCCGACTTGCTGGCGCCAGCCGGACCGGCAACCGCAAGGACGATCGCCCCAACGACGCCGAGACCGACCAGCCAGCCCAGGACGAACGCCGGGCCGTTGACCCTCGGCCGCCGGCCCGTGAGCATGAGCACCACCGCGATGATCGGGAGCGGGCTCAGCGCGATGCCCACCGCGAGCGGCAGCGACCCCCCAATGGCCTGACCCATCGCGTCTCCTCGGCTAGCTTGGCAGCCGCCTCCAGCTGGGCATTGCCACTAACCCGGCCGGATCGGGTTAACTACAGCCACCATGATCCAGCTTCTGCCCGGATGCCTCACTCGCCGCGGGTGAGGTCCCATCCCCGCGGCCGTACGACACTTGGCCTTGTAACGAGGCAGCAGGGTAACGAGGCAGCAGGCGCCGTGGGCCCCCATGGCCGCAAGAAGCCGGAAGGGCGGCCAGGTGGCCGCCCTCGATAGGGGGCGAAGATCCTGGACATCTAGGGTGGCGACATAGGTGATCACGCGCACCGCTAGCCAGGGTGGCACGACCAGATGAGGACAGCAATGGACGGCATGGTGTGGATACCCGGGGCCACGTTCGTGATGGGCTCGGACCGCCACTATCCGGAGGAAGCCCCGGCCCGCAAGGTCACAGCGGCTGGGTTCTGGATCGACGCCGGCCCCGTCACCAACCGCGAGTTCGGCCGGTTCGTCCGCAAGACCGGTCACGTCACTGTGGCCGAGCAGGCGCCCGATCCGGCCGACTACCCGGGCGCCCGGCCGGAGCTGCTCGTCCCGTTCTCGACGATGTTCATCCCCCCTCCGCATCGGGTCAGCCTCACCGATCCATACCGCTGGTGGCAGCCGGTCCCGGGCGCGGACTGGCGGCATCCAGCCGGACCGGGAAGTTCGGTCCGCAACAAGCCAGACCATCCGGTCGTGCACGTGGCCTGGGCCGACGTAGCCGCGTACGCGGCCTGGGCCAACAAGCAGATCCCCACCGAAGCCGAGTGGGAACTAGCCGCGCGCGGTGGACTGGATGAGGCGGAGTTTGCCTGGGGGGACGAGCTGACCCCTGCGGGACAGTGGATGGCAAACACCTGGCAGGGCGAGTTCCCGGTGCAGAACACGGGGGAAGATGGGTACGAGGGGACCTCCCCGGTCGGCGCCTTTCCGGCTAACGGCTACGGCCTGTACGACATGATCGGCAACGTCTGGGAATGGACCTCGGACTGGTATGCCACGCCTGCCCCCACCGTCGCCGCTTCCACCGACGATGCTTGCTGCTGCGGGCCAGACCCGGCCGGCGAAGGTGAGCGCCGCAGCATCGACCCGCGCGATCCTGCGCGGATTTCCCGTCGGGTAATGAAGGGCGGGTCGCACCTGTGCGCGCCGAATTACTGCCGCCGCTACCGTCCGGCCGCCCGGATGGCCCAGCCGGTCGATACGTCAACGTCGCACCTGGGCTTCCGCTGTGTCGTCCGGGACGATGACAAGCGGGTCATTCCCCCCGGATGAGGCGTAACGGGTGCCCGCGAGTCATGGTGGACTGGTGGCCGGACCGACGCCACCGAGAAGCCGCCGGAGGCCACGTTGGGACACGTTCGAGGGTAAGGACGGTTCAATGACAACGCGGCAGGAATCCGGTTCGGGATGTTCACCGAACGGCACATCGCTTGACGACGGTGCAGGCTCCTGAGATTCTCTCCGGCCAGGTCATCGCCGACGCGGCAGCCTGACCAGGCCTTTCTGGTTCTGCAGCTGGCGGTCACGGCCAACTTCGGCCACGCCGGCGAGTTGCCGGACGCGGTAGTGGCCCGGCTGGCTGGCTGGCAGGGCGCGGCGGCAACGGTCGTCCTGACGGTCAGCGGGGATCCGCCCGCAGACGGCACGCTACGGGACGCGCTGAACGCCCTGCACTGCAGCCTGCGCACCTCGGGCGCGCGGCTGGTCCTGGTAGCTGAGGCAGGGACGGTGCGGAAGTACCTGGAGCAAGCCACACCGGAAGCCTCGCCCAGCTCGCTGCCCGTGCATCCGACGCGGCGATCCGCCGTCCTCGCGTGTTACGCCAAGCTGTCCGGTCCCGGCCTGGTGACCCCGGCCATCCGCGCCGCCCTTACCTCCCCGGCCGAACCGCTTGCGCTCGGCTTAGCAGGCGCAAGGCGCGGCCCGATCGGCAGCCGGGGGTCGTTCACCCTGGGCAGGTGATGTGTCCCCGTCGCTGCGGTGGTCAGCATGAGAGCAGCGCCCGGTAGAAAGCGAGGAGGATGAACACTCCTGCCCGCAGAGCGTCCGGATTCCTGCCGGTTCTGACCTGGCTGCCCCATTACCGGCTGAAAGACCTGCGCGGCGACGTCACAGGGGCCGCCACCGCCTGGGCGATCGTGGTTCCGGAGTCGGTGGCATACGCGCAGATCGCAGGTGTCCCGCCGCAGAACGCCTTCTACGCCGCCCCGATTGCGCTGCTCTTCTACGCGATCTTCGGCTCATCCCGGAATCTCATTGTCGGTGCGACGTCGGCGGCTGCGATCTTGTCGGCATCCACCGTGGCGGCGATCTCGGCCAACGCGAAGGACGCCATCGAGCTGTCCGCCGCGCTGTGTATCGTCGCCGGGGTCATCCTCATCGTCGCCGGCCTGCTCAAGCTCGGGTTCATCACGAATTTCATGGCCGAGCCCGCACTGACCGGGTTCCTGTTCGGCATGGCCCTGATCATCCTGGTCCGGCAGCTCGGCAAGATCGTGGGCGTCTCGACGGGTAACGGCGATTTCTTTGCCCGGCTGTGGCACGTGCTGGCGCACGCGGGAGACTGGAGCCTGACGTCGATCGCCGTCGGAGCGGGCGCGATCGTTGCCCTGCTCGCGATCGAACGTTACCTGCCCCGGCTGCCATCTTCACTCATCGTGCTGGTCCTCGGGATCGCCGTCTCCTACCTGTTCCGGCTGGACCAGCACGGTGTCGACGTCGTCGGGAAAATCCCGTCGTCGGTGCCTACCTTCCATACTCCCGACGTCAGCTGGCATCAGGTGGGCCAGCTGACAGGGGGCAGCTTCGGCCTGGCTCTGGTCGTCTTCGCCGAGTCGTACTCGATCTCCAGCCAGTTCGCGCGGATCCACGGTTACGAGGTGGACGCGAACCAGGAGATGATCGCCATGGGCGCGGCAAACGCCGCGGTCGGCTTCGTCCGCGGCTTCGCTGTATCGGGCAGCGCATCCCGGACCGCGGCGGTGGACGGCGCTGGCGGGGCCAGTCAGATGGTCTCCATAATCGCCGCGGTCTTCGTGCTCGTCACGGCGGCCTTCTTGACCCCGCTGTTCACCCAGTTGCCCGAGCCCGTGCTCGGCGCGATCGTCATCGTGGCCGTGCGCGGATTCCTGCGGGTCGGGAAGATGCGCCTGTACTGGCGCCGGGACAAACCCAACTTCGCGATCGCCTCCGCCGCCCTGCTCGGCGTGCTGGTTCTCGATCTGCTGCCCGGCTTGATAATCGCGGTCGCGCTGTCCCTGATCTTGTTCATCGCCTACGCCAGCCAGCCGCGGGTAGCCGTGCTCGGGCGCACCGGCGAGGGCGACTTCGTCGAGGTCAACGGCCGCCCGCAGCTGACCCAGGTGCCGGGCCTGCTCATCGTGCGGCCAGACGGCGGCTTGTTCTTCGGCAATGCGGACCGCGTCCGGCATGCCGTCGCCCGCATGGCGGTCGCGACCGACCCGCCGACGCGGGTCGTGTGCCTGGTTCTCAGCAATAGCTACCACCTGGGCCTGCCGGTGCTCGAGACGCTCGGGGTTCTGCACGACGAATTGCACCGTTCTGGCGTGGAGCTGTGGCTGGCTGCGGTGCCCAGCCAAGCCCGGCCACATCTGGAACAGGACAAGCTGGCGACGACACTCGGGCCGGGCCGGATATGGCCGTCGGCCGCGGCGGCGACCGAGGGCTTCGCCGCCCACCCCAGTGACTGACGACTGGACACTTGTGGCCAGCGCTATATTCGGAGAGTAGTACCCGTGTAACACATGGGTATATGCGCGGGAAACCGGGCATATTGGAACGGCGGACATATATAGTTCCGACACCGGTCACTTGTGTCGTTCGGAGGGATTGTGCGCACCCATCGCTATCGGATCACTATTTCCGGTGGGCTGGGCAAGATCGGCCAGGAGGCCTTCGGTAATTTCCTCGTTGAATCCGATGGCACCCACACTGCGCTGACGGGCGACCTGGATCTAGCAGGCTTGTACGGTGCGCTTAGCCGTATTCAGGCGCTCGGCATCGAATTGGTCGGGCTGAATCGTCTGCCGGACGACGTCGGCTAAGCGGCCACCATGAGCCAGCAGGTATAGCCCGGTATCACGACAGCCTCACCAGCACACCCGGGTGTCCCCGGGACAGCCGCCCCGGGCCCGGCTCACCCCGAGTGGACGATGCGCGGTCCGCTCCAGTTGGGCAGGCTGGTGCCACCAGCTACCGGCAGCCAGATGATCGGTACCCCGGATGGCAAGGAGGGTGATGAAACGTTTTGCGGTGAGCACGTCCGCCTGGTGGAAGGCCGCGGCAGCCGTGGCCGGCATCGTGGCGATCACGAGCGCGTGCAGCTCCGGTGGCACATCAGCTCCCGGCACGGCGACGGCCAGCGCGCCGTCATCGACGGCGGTGACCTCCCCGGGGAGCGCCCAGCCGGAAACGTCGCAGGACACCGCGGCGCTTTGCGACGATGTAGCCGCCCTGCGCACATCGGTGGCCAACCTCACCGACATCACCGTCGCCAGGGGGGCCGCCAGCAAGCTCGCGGCGGATGCGAGAGACGTCCAGGCCAAGCTCAGTAGCCTCGCGAGCGCTGCGGGTACGCAGTGGACCACCCAGATCGGGGCGCTGACATCAGCTCTTTCATCGCTGCAGACGGCGGTTACAAGTCTCGGCAACGGCGGCTCGGTGAGCGGCGTCGTCAGCGCGCTCGGCAAAGTCAGGACTGCATCCTCGGACCTTCTGGCTACCGCCGGGACGCGCTGCCCGTCGGCTTCGCCGTCGCCATCAGGCACCTGACCATCGTGTCCCGGGAGGTGTTATCCGCCAGGTCCTCAGATAAGCTCGAGCGCGCGAGCCCGCTGCACCGCATCACGTCGGCGGCCTGCCGGGAGCTTGCGGTAAATAGCGGCCAGGTGCGTCTTGACCGTGTTCACCGACAGGCACAGCTCGCCTGCGATCTCCGTGGTCGACATGCTGGTGGCCAGGAAGCGCAGAATAGTCATCTCACGCTGAGTGAGCGGCTCAGGCAGTGCCCGGCCAGTCGCCGCGCCAGATCCGCTGGCCATGTCCGGCGAGACGCGAGGCTGCGGGACCGGCCACTCGGTCGCGACGGTGGGATGTTTGGCCAGCAGCGCGGTGAAGGTGTCATGTACCGCCAGGAAGGGAAGCACGATCTCCCCGCGCGCGATCTCAAGCGCCCGGACCAGGAGTTCCAGAGCGCGCCCAGGCTCGTCACCCAGCTGAGCGATCTGCGCGCCGCACAGCAGCGCCTCCACCATCGCGAGCCGCCCCGTGTTCGCATCCGGAACGACCAGCACGCTGCGAACGCAGTCCTGGGAACTACGCAGGTCGCCAAGCGCCATATGAGCACGCGAGCGGGCCAGCGCGGTCATGACCGCGAGCTCACCGCCGCTGTATCGCTCCAGTCTGCGCAGCGCCGCTCGCGGCCGTCCGGCCGAGGTATCCATGTCCGCCCACATGATGTCCCGGTTGGCCGCGAGCACGGGCGGGATCCTGCGGTCGGCCCCGCGGAGCACCCCGAGGGCATCGTCAGACTGGCCCGCCGCGAGCAGCAGTTTGCAGTGCATCAGTGAGACGGCGGTGGCCAGCGATGGGTCCGACCCAACCGAATCCGGCGTCAGCATCCGCGCCAGCGCCCGCCTCTGGCCCCCGACGTCACCCGTGATCAGTGCCCGCATCGCGGCCGCGAGCTCCAGCATCGGGGGGAAGGCCAGGTTCCACCTCTCCCGCAGCTCATGGGCTCGCCGCATGACGTCATCGCCATGGCTGGGGCGCGACCAGCAGGCGTCGACGAATGCCATCATGGCGAGCACATCGAGTTCAAGGCTTCGTGGGCCATGGTGCTCCGCGTCGGCCAGGGCCCCCTCCAGCAGGGTCCCGACGTCTTCGGGTTTGCCGTGCCACATATGAGTACTGGCCAATGCCAGCAAGACCGCGCCTCGCGCCCCGGCCGGCAGCGGTATCACCGGGTTGTCGTCGCGGCCGAGAAGACGGCTGGCCGCCGCGTCGACGACCGTGATGTCGCACGCCTTCTGGCCAAGTATCAATTCGGTCAGGCTCATGGTGACAGCCAGTTCGGAGTCGGCAGTTACCGGGCCTGGCTCCAGTTCCGCAAGACGTTCCAGACCATGAACGGCCGATTCCTCGTCCGCGGAGATCGCCTCGATAACGGAACTGGCGATAGCGAACTCGGCCACCCGCACTGCTCCTGCGTCCTGCGCTGGCCGCAGCGGGAGCAGGGCGGGCAGGCCTAGGCCGAGCAGATCCTGCCGCTGGACGAACGCGTGCGCGAGGCCCCCGCGCGCCAGCAGTGAGGCCACGCGCGGCCGGTCGCCCATGCGTGCCGCCCAGTAGATGGCGTTGCTGAGATCGCCACTGGCCTCGAACCAGGCCTCCGCGCGTTCGTGCAGCTCGCGTACTGCCGTACGCATACCCCGCTGGAGCAGGTAGCGCAGGATCTCGGCGAACAGCTGGTGGTAGCGGTAGCGCGAGTGGGCGGCGTCGAGCGGTATGACGAAAGCGTTGTCGCGGGCGAGGTCGGCGAGCGCCTCCCCAGACCCGGTCATTCCGGTCACTGCATCGGCCAGCGGACCGGTCACCTCATCCAGGAAGCTGGTCTGGATGAGCAGCTGGCGCTGCTGCTCGGGCAGCTGGCTCAGCACCTCTTCTATCAGGTACTCCCCGATGCTTCCTGGATCCATCGCCAGCTCGGAGACAAAGTCGGCGGGATGTTCGCTACCCTCCATCCGCATGGCGGACAGCCGGACCCCGGCCACCCACCCTTCGGTCCGCGTGGCGAGGATGCCGAATTCCCGCGGCGCGAGGGTGACATGATGGTCGGCGAGGACCTCGGTCATCTCCTCCGCGGTCATGGCCAGATCGGCTGCGCGCAATTCGTGCATCAGCCCGGCCAGCCGGTAGCGGTGCAGCGGCAGCAGCGGATCGCTGCGTGCCGCTAGCACGAGCCGCAGCCCGGGCTGCTGCGCGCGGATCAGGTTGTCCAGGCCCTCCAGGACATCGGCGTCCGTGAGCAGATGCGCGTCGTCGATGACGACGACGAGCTGAGCGTCGGCGTCGAGCGCGGCGCCGAACATGGTCTGAACCAGATCACCGCCTGCACGGCGCGGCAGCGGTATGGACTGATCGCGGTTCGCGCCCTGGGTTTCCCGCAGCGCGGCCGTCAGCAAGCGCCAGAATCGCCGCGGCCCGGCATCGGCCGCGGTGAGGCTGAGCCAGGCGACCCTGGCGTCGACGCGGCGAGCCCAGTCGGCCAGCAGCACCGTCTTGCCAGCGCCGGGGCCGGCGGCGAGCAAGGTGAGCGGGCGGCTGGGAAACCGGTCGAGCTTGGTGATCAGGCGTGGACGAGAGGTGTACCGGGGTGGAAGCTGCGGCGCGGTAAGCCTCGGATCTAGCATCGCATGAGCCAACTCCCCGTACCCAAGAACCGACACGCCAGGCCGCGCGTAACGAATGGGACGTCCCCCTAGGCCACATTAAGAGCCTTCCGGCCACGATGGAAGTCTCGGTGTGTGATTAAGTACGTTTGTCCTAAACTTCTGAGGCGGATGTGACGTATGGTGCTCAGGCGGTAGCAGCTGAAGCCGAGTTGCCCTGAGATGCTGCTGCGGATGGTTCCTCAGGCGGGCCTGGCGGATCACTCGGGAAGGATGACGCAGGGCTGCAGCCCCGCTGATTGGATCGGGTCATGATCATTCGGCTGGTGATCCGGCTCGTTGTCCTGGCGGTCATCATCGACGTGGTGGCGCGCATCGTGCCCGACATTCACGTGCACGGCAGCTTCTTGTGGCTGTTGTGGGTGGCGGTCATCTTCTCCGTGGTCAACCTGATTCTGGGCCCGCTGTTCCGGCTGCTCAGCCTGCCGTTCGTCATCGTGACGCTGGGCCTGTTCCTGCTGGTGGTAGACGCCGCTCTGCTCGCCATCACGGCCGCGCTTACCACCCACCTGGACATCGACAACTTCTGGTCGGCGCTTCTCGGCGGATTCCTCATCGCCCTGTTCAGCTGGCTGGCCGAGCTGCTGCTGCCTATTACGGGGCGCAAGAAGCGCAGGCGCGCGGCCCACGCCAGCGAACCCGTCTGACCAGCGAACCCGTCTGACCAGCGAACCCGTTTGCAGCTGAATGCGGACCACAAGACGCTGGAGAAGGAAATCGACAAGGCCGTGGCGGCGGCGGGCTGACGCCCACAGGAAATCGACAAGGCCGTGGCGGCGGGCTGACGCCCACTGGGTCACCGGGGGGCTCGTCACCCTCGGCGGATGATGACGCGGCCCACGGTGCGGGAGATGGTAGGGCCAGACCTACCCGTCAGCGCCGGCGGCGATCCGCCGGAGCTCAAAACGCGGAGACAAGATGGCCACGCTTACCGCTACGAAGTTCCCGACGCCTTCCGGGGCCGATGCGGCACTAGAGAAGCTGCAGCAGCTGCAGGCGCAGCAGCTGATTAAGGTGCTGGACGCCGCGGTGGTCTACTGGGAGCCTGGGCGCAAGAAGCCGAAGACCCGTGAGCTGAACTCGACCGCGGCGGGCGGGGCTCTGGGTGGTGGTTTCTGGGGTCTGCTGTTCGGTCTCATCTTCTTCGTGCCCCTGCTTGGCCTGGCCATCGGCGCGGCCACCGGTGCGCTGTTCGGCTCGCTGAGCGACGTCGGGATCAGCAACGAGTTCATCGACAGTGTCCGGCAGAAGGTCACGCCGGGGACTTCGGCGCTGTTTCTGCTCAGCTCGGACGCGGTGATAGACCGAGTGCTTGATGAGTTCCGCGGTACCGGCGCCGAGCTGATCACGACCAACCTGTCCGGGGAGCAGGAGGAGAAGCTCCGCGACGCGTTCTCAACTGACGACTGACCCCAGCCTGTCCGAGGGCAATGACATGCGACAGGCCGCCCGCATCCTGGTAGCCGTCCTGGCCGTGGGAGGGCTGGCCACCGGATGCAGCAGCTCGGTGCACAGCGCGATCAGCAACCTGCCAAGCCGGACCGCGACCGCCACCGCACAGCCGAACGTTACGCTGCCGACCACCTCACCGACGACCACGCCGTCGCCCTCGGTTACGGACAGCCCGGCCGGGCCCACCGTGACCACGAGCCCGGCCGGACCGCCGTCTACCCAGACAGTGACCGCCACCGCGACAGCCACCTCAACCGAGACAGCCACCCCAACTCCGACGGCCACCGCGAGTCCCGGCGGCGGATCCGGGACGGGCCTGTTGTGGCTCTGGATCCTGCTCGGGGTGGCCGTGCTGGCCGGCCTGATCATCTGGATAACACGCGCGGCCGGCCACCGTTCGGCAGCTACCGCGGACTGGCAGTCCCGGCTCATTGACGCCTACGCCAAGGGCGCGGCACTTCACGATGCGATAAGCGTCGCCGAGACGCCGGGGGCCATGGCGGCGGCCGATAGCGGGGCGCGCTGGTCCGAGGTGCAGCGGCGCGCGGATGATCTGGCCCAGACGCTGTACCAGATACGCGAGGCAGCTTCCGGCTACGGCGACCGCGCCCGGGCCGAGGACACGCTGGCGTCTCTCCAGGCGGTCCGCTCGGCCATGGGGGCCGAGCGGAGTCCGGGTGGAGCCAGCGCCGAGCAAGCCGAAGTGGTAAGAAGCCGCCTGGCCATGTTCGAGTCCTCACTGCAGGCGCTCCGCCATCGCAGTGACGACGTGCCCGGCGGACCGTGACCAGATGTCCACGACCTGCGTGACGAGCTGCAGGCGAATAGCGGGCTGACGCGAAGACGTTCTCGCTGGCCGAAGGCGTCGGTACCAACCGGGGGAACCATTGTCTTACCGTGGAAGCATGACCGCGTGGGGCAATCTGCCGCCTGCGCTGCCGCAGCACGGCACGGTGCTGGCCTGGGCGCGAGGCTGCCGGTGCGACGAGTGTGAACGCGAGTACCAGCGTTTCGTGACTGACCTGGCCTTGCGTGGGCCGGTGAGGCTTCCCGCTGCGCCCGAGCCCCGCAAGCTGAATGCTGACACCCGGGCCCGGCTGGAGCCGGCGGTGAGCCAGACGGAGTGCCCCGTGTGCGGCGCGCTACGCCATCAGCGGTGCCGAAACCTGGCGTTCCCCCAGCATTTCGCGCCGACTCACCCCGAGCGCACAGCGGCCTTCGACCTCAAATCCACCGGCCGGCGGCCCGGGGGCGCCGGTGGCCGGGATTGACGGCTCGCGGCCGCATCCGGGCTAGGCCAGGACAAGCGCGGCCGGGGAGTGCCCGGCCGGACCCGGCTCCAGGCACCAGCCGGCGTCGTCGTGGCGCACCGGCAGCACCGCAGGACAGGCGGGCAAGTTCAGCCTTACCGGCCCCGAGTCGCGAGGTGAGGCAACGGGGACAACAGCCAGGCGACCATCAGGGTCGTCGGGATAGCGACGCCTGCCCCGGACCTCCTCCACCAGATCGGACCGGGCCGGGCGCTTGACGGCGATCACGGTCTGCCGCTCCGCCCGCCACAGCACTCCTCCGCGGGCCCACTCGAAACCCAGCACACGTCCGGACAGTGCCACGGTCAGTGTTACCAGGTCACCCTCGCGGGCGGGCAGCCCCGGCAACTCCCGGCTCGACAGGGCATGGAAACCGCACGTGCACTCCGGATGGGGGGCGTCGTGAGTGCCGGAGGCGCCCCACGACCGGCACTCGGCCCTGGCGTCAGCCGGATAACTGGACCTGCCCGTCAGCGGGATGAAAAGATCGCCAGCCTGCCGGGCCAGCTTGTAGGCCCACACCACCCACAGCCCGTCCATGGTCGTGGTCAGATGCTGCTGGAGGTCTGCGGGCAGGTCAGGCTGGACACCGGTACCGGCCACGAAGTCCGCTACCAGGCGACCTCCGTTGCACATGGCGGGCTCCTCCCTGGAGTAGCTAACCCGAGCGTAACTCTCGGCCGGCGATTCCAGCACGCGGATTTCTGATCGCGGACACCGGCGCCCCAGATCACTGGCCGCCGTGGTGAACTCGCGGCCCTGTTTCCCATCGCTGCCCATAGGCGACGAGGGGCTGCAGGGAAGCCAGGAGGTCCCGCCCGCGCGCGGTGAGCCGGTAGCGGACCGAGACTGGCATGGTCGGTTCGACGGTCCGGTCGATCAGGCCGATCTGCTCGAGTTCCTTCAGGCGCGCGGCCAGCATGCGGTCCGACAGGCCGTTGACCTGCGCGATGATCTCGGTGAACCGGCTGGCGCCGCGGGCGAGCGCGAGGAGAATGCCGCTGTTCCAGCGGCGGCCAACCCGCTCGACGATAGCTGCCGCGCGGCGGCACTCGTCGTCATCGATCAGCTCCCAGCCGCTAATGCGGCCCTGCTCGGTAGTCACTTATCTATAGTAAGTGACTTACGGTCGTTTGAACACGCGGGCTTTTATCCTCGATGCTGGAGGCATGCCTGACTACGGACACCCGCTGCGTTTCGGAGCCTTCATCACCCCGGTGAACTCGCCGGCCTCGCAACCGGTGCGGCTCGCGGTGCTGAGTGAGCAGCTCGGGTTCGACCTGGTGACCTTCCAGGATCATCCCTATCAGGCGTCGTATCTGGACACGTGGACGCTGCTGTCGTGGGTTGGCGCGCAAACCGAGCGCGTGCAGTTGTCAGGCAATGTCCTCAATCTGCCGCTGCGCCAGCCAGCGGTCCTGGCCCGGGCCGCGGCGAGCCTGGACCTGCTCTCGGGCGGGCGGGTGAGCCTGGGCATCGGCGCCGGCGGGTTCTGGGACGCCATCGAGGCGATGGGCGGGCGCCGGCTGACGCCCGCGCAGTCTGTAGACGCGCTGGACGAAGCGATCGAGGTGTTCCGCGGGATCTGGGACGCGGCGGAGCGGCGGCCGCTGCACGCCGGCGGCGACTATTACCGGGTCGCCGGCGCAAAGCGGGGTCCCGCGCCCGCGCACGAGATCCCGGTCTGGATCGGCGCGTACAAGCCGCGCATGCTTGATCTGGTCGGCCGCAAGGCCGACGGCTGGCTGCCGTCGCTGCCCTACCTGCAACCCGGGGACCTGCAGCGCGGCAACCACCTGATCGACCAGGCCGCGGCGACCGCGGGCCGGGACCCGCGGGAGGTCACCCGGCTGCTGAACATCACCGCCGGGCAGAGCGCCGATGACCTGGTACGACTGGCGCTGGAGGACGGCATCAGCACCTTCATCGTGATGGGCGACGACCCTGAAGGACTCCGGCATTTCGCCGGACAGATCGCGCCCGCGGTGCGCGAGCAGGTCGACCGGGCGCGGGGGCAGCGCGGCGCCCAGCCCGCAGGCCGCGTGCGGAACCCGACCGCGCTCGCCCGGCGCCGCCCCGGCATCGACTACGGCGCGGTCCCGCCGTCTCTGGCCTCCCGCGCGGTCGAGCCCGGCGACGCCGGGTACGCCCGGTACACCTCCAGCTACCTGCGCGGCGGGGCGCCGGGGCTCGTGCTCCGTCCCCAGACGGCGGCCGAAGTGCGGGATGCGGTCGCGGTCGCCGCCGGCACAGGCACCTCCCGCTCGGGATCTTCAGCGCCGGGCATGGGCTGTCCGGACGGTCCCTCAACGACGGCGGGCTCGTCATCGACGTCGGCGCGCTGAACGCGGTCGAGGTCCTCGACGCCCAGTCAGGCCGGGTGCGCGTTGGCCCGGGCGCGCGGTGGGCCGAGGTGGCCCAGGCGCTCGCCCCGCACGGGCTGGCCATCTCCAGCGGCGACTACGGCGGCGTGGGGGTCGGCGGTCTGGCTACTGCCGGCGGAATCGGCTGGCTCGCCCGCGAGCACGGCCTGACCATCGACCACCTCCTCGGCGTCGATGTCGTGCTCGCCGACGGCACGCTCGCCCATGCCAGCGCGACGCAGAACCCGGAGCTGTTCTGGGCCATGCGCGGCGCGGGCGCCAACTTCGGTGTCGCCGTCGGTTTCGAATTCGCGGCTGCCCACGTGGGACAGCTTGCGTTCGCCCAGTTCATTTTCGATGCCTCCGACACGGCCGGGTTCCTGCGCCGGTGGGGAACCGAGATCGAAGCGGCCGACCGCAGCGTCAGCGGGGAGGTCATTCTCGGTGCCCGCCAGGGACGCCAGCGATATGCCCAGGCGATGCTCGTGGCCGACTCCGGCGACCCGGACATCATCCTTCAGCGGCTGCAGCCGATCGCCGACATCGCCCCGCTGCTCGACCACTCGATCGCCCTGACCAGCTACGACCAGATCATGGCGTCGATGCTCAGCGAGGCGCCCCAGCAAGGACAGGGCGAGCCGCACTCGCACTCCGGGCTGATCCGTCACCTCACGCCCGCATTCGGCCAGGACGCCGCGGCCCTGCTCGATGCCGGCGCCTCCTACTTCTTCCAGATCCGCGCCGTCGGCGGGGCCGTATCCGACGTACCCTCCGACGCGACCGCCTACGGGTGGCGGGGCGCGAACTTCTCAGTTGCGGCCTTCGGCACCCGCGCTTCCGGGCTCGACCGCTGGTGGGAGACCCTGACCCCGCACATGGAGGGCATGTATCTCAGCTTCGAATCCGCGACTGGCCCCGAGGTACTCAAGCGTGCATTCCCGCGCGAACACCTGGCCAGGCTCAGGGCGCTCAAACGACGCTATGACCCCACCGGGCTTTTCCGCGACAACTTCTTCATTGACCCCGCCGCCATTGACAGCGCGGCCTAAGGACGCTGCAGCCTGAAGACGGCGCCGCCCGGAGACGGCGGCGCCGGATGTTACCCGGAGGCGGGATCGACGCCGGTGGTGACCCACGGCCGGGCGACCCGGGCGATGTCGGCGTCGGCGGCGTGAGCGAACGCGTCGAGCTTGAGGAAGTGCCGGGCGATGGTGAGCCCGAGGATGCTGCTGACGATCAGCGCGGCGCGCAGGTCGGCGTCCTCGCCGCTCATGGCACGACTGAGGTTGGCGACCCGCTCGTTCAGGAACGCGCTCATCGAGGCGGCTGCTTCGGGTGCGGTGAGCATGGACCGTACGAGCGCCTTGGTCTCCGGAGGCAGGGCTGCGAGCCGGACGTCCAGCACGTCGTGCAGATGGGCCGCGATCTCACCCGGCGCGGCGGCGTCCCCCAGTTCGATGGCGACGGCGAAGAGCGCGGCCTTCGATCCGTAGTGCTGCATGACCAGGGACGGGTCCACGTTCGCGCGCTGGGCGATGCGGCGGATCGTGGTCGCCTCCAGGCCGCGCTCACCGAACTCCGCACGCGCGGCGTCAAGGATGCGCTGCGCGGTGGCAGCCCGCCTCGCGGCCCTGCCCGTCGGCTCACTCACTCTGCCTTCCGGCTCACTCACGCCGTTCACTCTACCGTTGTTGAGCCGATAGTGTAAGGTTGGCTCAACAAGTGATGAGCGAGGTCCTGACCAGAGCGGTCCGCCTCAGGAAACAGGAGCAGCCATGACAGCACCGGTCGGCCAGAGCGCTGCGATCATCGGCGCGTCCCGTGGGCTGGGCCTGCCGCTGGCCGCCTGGACTACCTGGGTCAGACCGTCCCCTGGTAGCGCGGTCCGCCGCAGATGGCCCCGGAGGGCATGAACGTGAAGATCATCGCGATCGAAGAGCACTGGAACAGCGCCGCCATCCGCGACGCGCTGGACCGCCTGCAAGGCGGGGCGCGAGACGAAAGCGTCGCCTTCAACACCATGGGCGATAACCAGGCCCGGCTCGAGGACATCGGCCCGGGCCGCATCGAGGCGATGGATGCCGCCGGGATCGACGTCTCGATATTGTCGGTCGTCACCCCTGCCACTCAGGCACTCCCGGCCGCCGACGCCATCACGCTGGCCCGGGAGGCGAACGACGAAGCCACCGAGGCGGTCCGCGCGCATCCGGGCCGCTTGCGCGCGTTCGCGACCTTGCCCACCAGCGATCCGCAGGCTGCGGCCGCGGAGCTCGAACGCTGCGCCACCCAGCTAGGTCACGTCGGCGCGATGATCCACGGTCGGACGGGTACCCGCACCCTGGATGATCCGGCCTATGACGACCTGTTCGCTACCGCGGCCCGCTTGCGCCAGCCGGTCTTCATCCACCCGCAGATCCCATCGAACGAGCTGCGCGACGCCGCGTACCGGGGCCTGGACCCGCTGATCGATCTCGGCCTGGCGACCTTCGGCTGGGGCTGGCACATGGACGCGGGCCTGGCCGCGCTGCGGCTGATCCTGCGGGGCACGTTCGACCGGTACCCCGATCTTCAGCTCGTGCTCGGCCACTGGGGCGAGATGCTGCTGTTCTGGATGGACCGGGCCGACAGCCTCTCCGGGATCGCCAAGCACCTCGAACGCCGGGTCTCGGACTACATCACGGGCAACATTCACATCACCAGCAGCGGGATGCTGCAGGAGCGACTGCTGCGTCACACCCTCGATTTCACCAGCGCCGGCCGGGTGCTGTTCTCCACCGACTACCCGTTCCATCAGCCCGACGCGGCGGCGGTCGGGCAGTTCTTCAACGCCATCCCCGATTCCGCGGACCGCTCGAGGATCGCTTCCGGCAACGCTGAGGTCCTGTTCCGGCTGGCCTGACTCCGGGTCGCTGATCGCGGGTACCCGGCGGGGCCGGGCTCGCGCTTGTGGCGGAGCCGGAGCCCTGGTGGGGGCAGTCACCCGCTACCCGTTCGTGACGCTCGAATGGGCCCGGCAATGGCCGTGTGAGGAAATCTGGAAGGCACGCAAGCGATAACCGCGCCAGCAACCAGGACAGACTGAACGGAACTGGCGGGAGCCCGTCCTGCTGGTCCATGCTGATTTCGATGGCATCGCCCAGGAGGGGACGTAATCATGGATGTCCAGCCAGGTCGTTACACGGCAGATATCGAAGGCGATTTCGTCGTCTTCCTGATCGGGATGCGCTTCAACCATCCGCTGCGGATCCGCAAGTGGCTGCCGGTCGCGAGGGCCATGCCGAAAATGATCAAGGAGCTGAGCCGGCATCCCGAGCTGGGCTGCCTGGGCTTCCAGTCCTGGTTCGGGCGGACGACCATATTGGTCCAGTACTGGCGTGACTTTGATTCCCTGGACCGGTTCGCCCGGGACAAGGACCTGCCGCACCTGGAGCCGTGGCGGCAGTTCAACCGGGCCATCAGAGATTCGGGTGAGGTCGGTATCTGGCACGAGACGTTCCGTGTCCGGGCCGGGGAATACGAGGCCGTCTACGGCAACATGCCCGTCTTCGGCCTCGCGGCCGCAGGCACGCACGTGGCCGCCGCCCGCAAGGGCAACACGGCAGCAGCGCGTATCGGCGCCACCACCACCGATGCGCCTGCCGTCGCGCCATACTGACCACCGCCGGTCACCCGTGAACAGATCGTGTGGGAGGACAGATGGCTGACGCCGCGCCCGTCGTGCTCATCACCGGTGCCACCTCCGGGCTGGGCCGTTACCTGGCCGGGCAGCTGGCCGGTTCAAGATGGCAGGTCCTGGCCCACGGCCGCGATCCGGCCCGCGTGGCGGACCTTACCGCGGAGCTCGGCGACGGTACCCGGGGCTACATCGCCGATCTGGCCTGCCTCGGCGACGTGCGGGAACTCGCGGGCGCGGTCGGCTCCGAGGTGCCACGGCTCGATGTGCTGGTGAACAACGCGGCGGTCGGCTTCGGCGCGCCAGGGCAGGGGCGGCAGGTAAGCGCGGACGGCCACGAACTGCGGTTCGCCGTCAACTACCTCGCCCCGGTGCTGCTCACCCGGCTGCTCCTGCCGCTGCTGACCGCCTCGGCACCGTCCAGGATTGTCAACGTGGGCTCGCTTGGCCAGGTCCCGTTCGACGCCGCCGATGCCGAATTCGAGGCCGGGTACAACGGAGTGGACGCCTACCGCAGGTCCAAGCTGGCGCTGGCCGCGTTCACCTTCGACCTGGCCAGCGCGCTTGCCCCGGCTCAGGTCACGGTGAACTGCCTGCACCCGGCGACCTTCATGAACACCACGATGGTCGAGCTCGGCGGCATCACCCCGGTCTCCACGGTCGAGCAGGGCGGTGAGGCGACCATGCGGCTCATCACTGACCCGGCTCTGGATGGGGTCACCGGGCAGTTCTTCGATGGACTCAGATCCTCACGCGCCCTGCCCCAGGCCTACGACCGGCAGTTCCGCGCGCAGCTGGGCGAGGTAACGGACCGGATGCTGAGCCAGGCGGCGTAATTGCCGGCCTGGTCCAGCATCCGGGCGCGGTCCGATCATCGACACCGCCGTTGTCAGCTGGCCGGCACCCGGATGGCGTGATCGGCACCCGGGGCGTCGATGACCGCGGCGGCATCGGGGACCTGGCGCCCGGTGAAGGCGGGGCGTCCCACTGCTGTCCGGGTTCCACCCCGAACAGGGGCAGCTGCCGCTCGCCGAGAGCCACGGCGTCGTAGCCGAGTTCCTCGGCCCGCCGCACCGGGCACCCAATGCGTCAGCTGAGCAGGTCGGCGACGGCGGCGATGGCGGGTTCGATGGCCCGCTCGCGGACGTTCCCGAAGCCCATCACCAGCGCGGGTGGCGCCGCGATATCAGGGGCGCCGCGGTACTCGCCGATGCCATACAGCCTGACCCGCCGTTCACGCGCCGCGACGATCACCGCCGTCTCGCCGGCGCCCGGTGGCAGCAGCGCGACAGCCTGGAATCCGGCCGCGAGCCCGGTGAGCTGGACCCCAGGTACATACCTGGCGAACGCGCCGGTCAGCGCGGCGCGACGGGCGGCGTACACGGTCCGCATCCGCCGCAGGTGGCGGTCGTACCGGCCGGTGGTGAGCAGGGTGGCCAGGGCGTGCTGGTCCAGCATGCAGGAGCCGCGGTCACTCATCTCCTTCTCCGCGGCCACGGCGGCGGCCAGCGGGGAAGGAGCGTGGACCCAGCCGAGGCGGACCGCTGGCGCCAGCGCCTTGCTAGCCGTGCCGAGCAGGAACACCTGATCTGGGGCCAGACCCTGCAGCGCGCCGACGGGTTCTTTGTCATAGCGGAACTCCGAGTCGTAGTCGTCCTCAATCACATACCCGCCGCCGCGCCGGGCCCAGTCGGTAAGGGCATGCCGCCGTGCTGGGGACAGAACCACCCCGGTCGGGGACTGGTGCGCCGGGGTGACCACGACAGCCTGTGCGCCGCTGGCCGCCAGTTCACCGACCACGAGACCCTGCTCGTCGACCGGCACATAGGCGACACCGATACCCATCGCCAGGACCGCGCGGACGGTTTCGTCCGCCTGCGCGCTGCCGTAGCCGGGGTCTTCGAAGGCCACGCGGGTCAGGCCGCCTTCGCGGGCCAGCGCGCGCAGCACCAGGTTGATCCCCTGCGCAAAGCCGGTGCTGATGACCATCTGCGCGGGGCTGGCGGCGGCGGCCCGTACCCGCCGCAGATAACCGGCGAGGACCTCGCGCAGCATCAGGCTGCCATGCGGGTCGGCGTATCCCAGATCCGCGGAGGCGATGTCGGTGCACGCCTGCTTGATCGCCCAGGCCCAGTCGGTCCGCGGGAAGCTGGACAGGTCCGGCACGCCGGGCTGGAAGTCCGCGATCAGCGAAGGCGCGCCAGGTGCGCGGACCGGCGAGGGCGCCAACGAAGCGGCCGCGGGCTGGTCAGACGCTTGCTGGCCGCTGACATCGGCGACCCGGGTAGCGGAGCCGGTGCGGCTGGTCAGGTATCCCTCGGCCAGCAGCTGCCCGTAGCACTCCTGCACCATGCCACGGGAGATGCCGAGCTCACGCGCGAGCTCCCGTGAGGAGGGCAGCCGTTCCCCGGCGCGGAGCCGGCCGCCCCTGATCGCCTCGCGCAGGCTCGTCTCCAGTTGTGCGCGCAGCGGCTGGCTGGCCGAACGGTCGAGCCGGACCAGCAGTTCCGGACTCAAACCGGACCACTCAATCGTCATGAAATCGGACCTTATCAGGGTGCCGGCTGGGCCATAGCGTGCGTTCTATGAGCACTTTGACGCAGGCGCAGCCAGATACCGCCGTTCCGGCCCGGCTCCTGTCCAGGCCGCTGGCGGCCACATTCGCGGCCGAGTTCACCTCGCTCAGCAGCTTCTTCCTGCTGCTGTCGGTGATGCCGATGCTGGCGGCGGCGGCCGGATCGGGCAGCTCTGGTGCCGGGCTGATCACCGGGTCCCTGCTGCTCGGTACCGTGGCCGCCGAGGCCACAGCCGCCGCTGCGATCAGGTGGTTCGGCTACCGGATGGTGCTCGCGGCCGGTGCCGTGCTGCTCGGCACACCGGCCTTGGCCATGCTGGCACGTGAGCCGCAGGCCGTCATGGTGAGCATCAGCTTGGTCCGCGGCTTCGGCTTCGGCTTGTGCGGCGTGGCCACCGGTGCGCTCACCGCCAAACTGCTGCCGCCCGAACGGCGCGGTGAAGGGCTCGGCTTGCTCGGCATCGTCGCCGGCGTCCCCGCCATAGTCGCGTTGCCGGCCGGGGTCTGGCTGGCCGGACATCACCTAGCCGCCATAGCCGCGGCCATGGCGGCGGTGACTGGCCTGCTGCCGCTGGCGGCGATCCGCTGGCTGCCAGCCGGGCGTGAGGCACGCCGTACCGCCCGCACCAGGCGGATGCCGGGCGCCCGCGGCGCTGGGTGGATGCCGGGTGGCGCCCTGCGACTGCCGCTGATCTTTGCCGCCGCCACGATCGGGGCGGGCGTGCTGGATTCGTTCCTGCCGCTCGCCAAGGGGATTCCCAGCAACCTGTCCTCGGCCGCCCTGCTCGTGCAGTCGATCATCGCCACGCTCAGCCGCTGGCAGGCTGGCAAGCACGGCGACCGGTACGGTCACGCCCGTCTGCTCATCCCGGCGCTCGCTGTGGCGGCGCTCGGCATGGCGGCGATGGTGGCGCTGGGTTCACCCGCGATGATCTTCTCAGGCATGGTGCTGTTCGGCGCCGGGTTCGGGGTGATCGAGAACGCGACGTTCGCGCTGCTGATCGAGCAGTTGCCTGAGGCTAAGGCCAGCGCGATGTGGAACTTCGCCTACGATGCCGGATACGGCGCGGGCCCGGCGGTTTTCGGACTGATCTGCCTCCGCACCGGTTATCCGCCGGTGTTCGCCCTGTCCGGTGTGCTCATACTCGCCGTGGTCCCGGTCGCCCTGCGCGAGCGGAAGGCCGCGGCCAGCACAGCACAGTCAGTGTGACCCCACGTGGACCAGCCGCGTTTCACGGCTTATTAGTTGGTGGACTCGCGTGCGAGCTGCACGGCCCCGGCCACGCCGCCGTCCCAGGCCGGGCCGTGACCCGGCAGTACCCAGGTCGCGTCGACGTCGCGGATGCGGCCAAGAGAGGCAAGGGCTTGCTCGGGCTCGAGCGTGAACGGCGCGGGTTTGGGCCCGGTCGCGCCGGTGAGCACGTTGCGGGTCGTCATGGTGTCGCCGATAAAGAGGGCGTCGGCGGCCGGTACGTGGACCGCGACGCTCCCGGGCGTGTGGCCAGGCGTGTGGATGATCCGGGGTTTGCCGGGGACGTCGAGCACCTGACCGTCATCGACCGGCCGCAGGCCGCCTGCTGGGGGGATCCGCAGCCCGCCCTGGCGTGCGGAGTACCACAGAAAACCGGCCAGGGGACCGGCCTTGACCGGGCCCCAGCCCTTATTGGGCTTCTTTACCTCCTTGCGGGCGCGGCCGGCGTCAGCGGGATGGAGGTAAGCCGGGATGCCCTTCTCGCGGTCCAGTTGGGCGGCGAAACCAATATGGTCGGTGTCGCCGTGCGTGAGGATCAGTGCCTGCACGTCGTCCAGGGTCATGTCGAGTCGCGCGAGCTCGCGCTTCAGCAGCTTCCAGTAACGGGGCAGCCCCGCGTCGATAATGGTCACCCCGCCCCCGTCGATGACGAGGTAACTGTTGACGGTGTCCGAACCGATGCGGTGCAGACCCTTTGCTATCTCCATGGCGCCGACTCCTGGGCTAGCCTTATGGCTACGATGCTTAGCCTTCACAAGGCTACGATAGTTAGCCTTGGAGACGGCCGCAAACACATTACGGCCGTCCGGGAACAGGAGGCCAGATGCCCGCCCGCTCACAGACGTCGACCGCCGCCATCGTGGCTGCCGGGCGGCACTTGCTGGAAGAGCGCGGCACCGATGCACTGACCATGCACGACGTGGCCGGCGCCGTTGGGGTGCGCGCGCCGTCGCTCTACAAGAGAGTCCGAAACCGCTCCGACCTTTTCCGGCTCATCTTGGAGGACGTGGCCGACGAGCTGACCTCCGTGCTCGACGCTGCGGCGGCCTCCGCCGATCCCGTCGCGGACCTGCGGGCGATGGCGGCGGCCTACCGCGGATTCGCTCACTCGAACCCCGTCACGTACACGCTCATGTTCGGACCGGATGCCGGGCCCGGCGCGACAAGGCGATCTGTGCGGTCCTCAGCCACCTTCCTGCGTGTTGTCGAGGAGATAGCCGGCCCGCCGCATGCGCTGCTAGCCGCGCGCACGATCGTGGCCTGGGCGCATGGGTTCATCACGATGGAACTTGCGGGCGCCTTCCGGCTCGGCGGCGACGTCCAGCAGGCCTGGGACTTCGGCCTGGACCAGATTCTGGCCGCCGTCCGCCACGCCGGCAGCACCCGCTGGTAAGCACATGTTGACATGCCTGCCGGCCTTTGACACGCTTCGGTGCCAACTGTCGGGATAGCCGCCTGGAATGTGTTCCGGCTGATTGGTGGGGGCTGATGACTGGGGATGCCGATCCGGAGTTCCCGGACGTGGTGCTCGGGCTGGATGCGGCGTGGGGGTTCGCGCGGGCCGACCAGACGAGCCCCGCGCTGGCAGGTGCCGCCGGAGCCCTGATCGATACGGCGATGACCGATCAGCCGGTCACCGAACTGCGTATTCACGGCGTGTCCGGGTCCGACGGCCCGACGATGCTGGAGCATCCACAGGCGCTGCAGGTACGCCGGCGATGGGGTGACTGGGTTTTTCCGCCGGTGGAGCCCGCATGGCCCAGGACGGCCGAGCGTTCCGTGGAAGCTCGAGGCCTACTCGTGGGGCGGCCTGACGGAAAAGCCGATGGCATCGGCGGCGTGGCTGCTGCTGGCCCCGTTCATGATGTACAACGTCGCCTACTTCATGCTGCCGCCCCCGGCCGCGGGCAGCGGCTCCGCGGAGGTCTCCGGGCCGGTTCCGCACCTGCGGCGGAGCCGGGGCGCGGCGGTCGCGCATGTGCTGCTGCGGCTGCTGGCCCTGGCGGCAACGGTCCAGTTCACCGGCGCCGTGGTGTCGGTAACGGTGAGCACGGTCGCCTGGCAGGCGGCCGGCCAGAAGAACACGCTGCTGCCGAACTGGATGGGATGGTACGGGGACTGGACGGCCGGGTGGCGGATCGCCCTGGCGCTGGCGGCGGTGGCCGGCGTGATCGGGGTGCTGTGGTGGGTCAGCGTCACGACCGCGAGCAAGTACGAGGCCAGAGTCACCACCGCGCGGCCCGCGCTCAGCGCCGACTGGCAGCTAACTCAGCCGGGCTTCTGGCGGGGGCAGGAACTCGTGGGCCGGCAGCGGGCCCTGCACGCCGCCGCGGCCTGTTCGTCTGCGGCACTGGCTGCGGCGCTTCCTTCCGGTCACCCGGCGGGGGCTCACTGGGTGGCCGTGGGGTTCGCCGCGGTAGTGCTGGCCGCCGTGGTCTGCCTGCTCGTCATGCCGATGGCCGACCGTCACACGGTCACGGTGGCGCAGGGGGGCCGGGGGAACAGCGGGGCGGACACCTGGTGCCGGGGCGTGCTGGTCGCCGCGCTCATCGCGCTGGTCTTCACGGCCCTGCTGACCGGATGGACCGACGGGCAGCCGGGCCGCCAGGCCGGGGCGCTGCCGGGGCTGGCTGGATTCCTCGCGGTCCTGCTGGCCGTGCAGGCCGCACTGCTCATCGTGCTGGCGGTCACCGTCCGGGTGCTCGCCTCGCAGGCGAGCGCGGCCGACGACGGTTTCCGGCCCTATCTGGGCGGTGGGCTGGCCGCTCTCATCGCCACGCTGGGCTTCACGCTGGGCGGCCTGCTCACCGCCGTGATCAGCGTGGGCGTGACCCGGCTGCTTGGCGCGCCCGCGCCCAGCGGATTCCACTTCGGCAGCGGACCGGCGGATACCATCGCGGTGCCCTGGCCGGTCTACGCCTTTGGTGCCGCACCCGCTGGTTTCCTGGTTGGCGCGGTGGCCGCGGGAATCCTGCTGGGCCGGATATTCTTCCGCCGCTGCCGTAGCTTCCGGACGCCGGTGGCAGGCCAGCCCTCGGAGATAGCCGCGGCATACGCCGGCCTGACGGCGGGGGCTCCCGGCAGCTCCGGTGATCAGCAGACGTACGCCAAGCAGCGCGCGGCGACCGCCAGGACCTGGGCGATCGGCCTGATCGCCGACGAGGCCGACGCCGCTGTCGCGCTGATCCTGGCCGGCGGCCTGATCGTGGTGCTCGCCGCCGAGATCGCCGCGGCTGTCTCCGCCGGCCCGGCCGGCCATCCCGCCGCGCTGCCCAGCGCGTGGCACGGCCTGTCCACTGTTATCGCGCTGCTGGTCATCGCCGCGGCCGGTGGCCTGGTCGCGCTGTTGCGCCAGGCGTATTCCGATCCCGCCAAACGCAAGACCATCGGGTCCTTGTGGGACGTGGCCACGTTCTGGCCACGGGCCGTGCACCCGCTGGCGCCGCCCTGCTACGCCGAACGGGCGGTGCCTGAGGTCGTGGACCGGATCCGGCTGCTGACCGGGCGTTTCAGCAACGCCCCCGGCGATGTCGCCGACCTGCACTATCGAGCCGGGTTGCCGGACAGCGCCCTTTCGCGTGGGCTCAGGGTGCCGTCAGGACCGATGCTGCTGACCGGATACAGCCAGGGATCGATCATCGCGCCGGCTGTCATTGCCCAGCTTCCCGCGGAGGTCCTTCCCAGCGTCGCCCTGCTCACCTTGGCCTGCCCAGCCCGCCGGCTATACGGGCGCGCGTTCCCCGCCTTCTTCGGCCCGGGTCAGCTCGCCGAGCTCGCGGACTTGCTACCAGGGCGCTGGAAGAACCTGCGACGCAGAAGCGACTACATCGGATCGTGGATCTTCGCCGAACCGCTGGCCCGGCTCAGCCCGGCTGATCTGGAAGACAACATCGACCAGCCATGCTGGGACCCAGTCATCCTCGTCCCGGATGACAATCTCACCCCGCCTCCCACCCACCGCCACTCCCAGTGGTGGCAAGACCCACGCGTTAACGAGCTCGGCGGTTATCTGGTCGGGCTCCTCCGCTGACGAAGGTATTTCTTGCCAGTTATATAACCATTTGGTTATAGTAGTCCTCATGGCGACGGCGTACGAAGCGCTTGCCGAGCCCCACCGGCGGCAGATCCTGGACCTGCTGCGCACCCGTGACCGGCTGGCCGGGGAACTGGTGGACCAGCTCGGGCTGAGCCAGCCAGGGGTGTCGAAGCATCTGCGGGTGCTGCGCGATGTCGGCCTGGTGAACGTGCGCCCCGACGGCCAGCGGCGCTGGTACACCCTGCGACCGGAACCGCTGGCCGAGGTCGATGCCTGGCTGGCGCCGTACCGCGAGTTCTGGTCCGGCCGTCTGGATGCTCTGGAACGGCACCTGGAGGAAAACCCGCAATGAACGGAACACTACAGATCATCGATGGCCGTCCCGCGCTGCGATTCGAGCGAGACCTCAACCACCGCATCGAGCGTGTCTGGCGAGCCATCATCGTGCCCGCCGAGCTCGGCGCCTGGTTTCCCGCTGTCGGCGACTGGACGCCCGAAGCAGGCGAGGTGTTCGAGGCAGGAGGCCAAACTGGGCAGGTCACAAAGCTGGAACCGCCGCATCTCATCGAATGGACCTTCGGCGGCCAGCGGTTCCGGTTCGAGCTGCACGCACGCGGCCAGGGGTGCTCACTGACGTTCACGCATGTCTTCGACGATCGCGCCACGGCGGCCCAGACGGCAGCAGGCTGGGAATGCTATTTTGACCGCCTCGAGGCGCACCTGCGCGGCGATCACCTGCCGGAGCAGCGCGCTCATGAGCCGATCGGGGAGCGGCATGAGCGCTACGCCGCGCGCTTCGGCCTGGATCCCATTCCAGGCCGCACGTTCATCGCCACCGCCCTGGGCTTTCGTGGGCTCGCCCTCGACGAGGAAAACGGCCCGGAACTGCGCCTGGAACGGCACTACGACCACACGGCCGAACGGGTATGGCGAGCGCTGACCGATCCATCCGAATTGCAGCACTGGTTCCCTGGGGAGCTTGTGATCACCGAAAGTGACCCGCCACGTCGCCTGGTCGGCTCGTGGCAGGGAGACGGCACACTGGCCTTTAAGCTGCGGCCGGAAGGCGGGGGGTGTGCGCTCGTCTTCACCCACACCTTTACCGACCGCGACCAGGCCGCGCTGGCGGGCGCGGGCTGGGACCGCTGCTTTGCCCGCCTGGACGCATTGCTGGCCGGGAAAGCGATGAGTGACGCCGACTCGCTGACAGCGTGGCCAGCTGTGCATGAGCGCCTCGCCGCAGCGTGGAATATTGACCCCGGAATCGGGCGCGACGCCTACGCCAAGCACTCGCATTAGTGGTCAGTACAGGCCTCGATTCTGCGGTGCCTTACGGGCGGTCTCTCAAACACGGTGTCTTAAGCTCGCGTCATGCCGAATTCCCTGCCGCGCAGCACGCCGGCCGAACAGGGCGTCGATCCGGCCGCGATCCTGGCCTTCCTGGACGCTGTCGAGGCGCGGCCTGACATCGAGATGCACAGCCTGATGGTGGTCAGGCACGGCCGGGTGGTGGCTGAGGGGTGGTGGGCGCCGTACAGCGCCGAACGGCCGCACTTGCTGTACTCGCTCAGCAAGAGCTTCACCTCCACCGCGGCGGCCTTCGCGCAGGCCGAAGGTTTGCTCGATCTGGACGATGCGGTCGTGGAGCACTTCGGTGAATTCGCCGCTGACATCACCGATCCGCGCAGCCGCTCGATCAAGGTCAGGCACGTCGCCTCGATGGCCTCCGGCCATACCCGGGAAATGCTGGGCGAGCCGATCGCGCGTGACCCGCGCGAGCCCGTCCGCGGCTTCCTGCTCATCCCGCCCGACCGCGATCCCGGCACGGTCTTCGCCTACAGCCAGCCCTGCACCTACACGCTGGCCAGCATCATCCAGCGCAACGCGGGGATGCCGCTGACCCGCTACCTGCGGCCCCGGTTGCTCGACCCGCTGGGCATCGGGCACGTGGGCTGGCAGACCTTCCCGCCCGGGCGGGAGCAAGGATTCAGCGGCCTGCACGCCCGGACCGAGGATGTCGCCAAGCTCGGGCTGCTGTATCTGCAGCGCGGCCGGTGGGAGGGAACCCAGCTCATCCCCGCGGAATGGGTGGCCGAAGCGACCTCGCACCAGGTCGCCAACCCAGACCAGCCGAATTCTGACTGGCAACAGGGCTACGGCTTCCAATTCTGGATGTCCCGGCACGGATACCGCGGCGACGGGGCCTTCGGGCAGTTCTGCGTGGTCCTGCCCGAGCAGGACGCGGTGATCGTCACGACCGCCTGCACCCTCGATATGCAGGCCGTGCTCGACGCCATCTGGACCTGCCTGCTGCCCGGCTTCGGGCCGCCGGCATCGGCAGACCAGGCGGCGAACGACCAGCTCAGTGCCCGGCTCGCCCACCTCGAGCTGCCCGCCTGCCCAGGCGCGCCAACCCCTGCCGAGCAGGCCCGGTGGACCAGTGGCCCTTTCACCATCAAGGTCAGCTCCGCTGCGGGCCAGGTCCAGCCGTTTGTGACCTCTGTGCAGCTGGCGTCGCAGGACGGCGGCTGGCAGCTCAGCCTCATCGAGGCTGACAACGCGCTGACCATTCCCCTCGGCACAGGTCCCGCAGGCACGGGGGGGTGGAGCGTCTCTGACCACGCCGACCGCTACGGCGACACCATCCCGGTGGCCGCCTCAGGCGGCTGGATCGACGACCACACCCTGCGAGCCGAGGTCATCTTCCTGGAGACCCCGCACCGGATGGACATCACCTGCGCCCTGCCCGGCCGCACCGCCGAGGCGGTGTGGCGCCACCCGCCGCTCGCCCCCAGCAAACTCCAGCACCTGCACTGCCCGGCGCCCGGCACGCTGCCTCCTCCCGTGGGCTGAAAAAATCCTGAAAAAGTTTTGCGCCTCGTGTATCAAGGGCGCGGCCTGGGTTCTCCGGAACTAGACAGGGATTCCCGACCACTGACTGAGACTGGACGGCGATGTATACAGTCTTCATTTGGTGCAGGCCGGACGGAGCGCTGCGCTGTGCGCGGCCTGCGCTGCATGAGCCCCGGGGAGGTGAGTGGGGTGCTTGACTACACCGAAGATGAGCGGCTCATGGAAGCGCTGAGGGACGCACTGGAGTCTCAGCGGGCTGTTCCCGCCTGGTTCACCGAAACGGGCAAGCGCGTCTTTGCCTGGCACAATGTCGATGCCGAGCTGGCGCAGCTTACCCATGACTCGGGCGGGGGCCGCCGCGATGCCCTGGCGGTGCGGTCCGAGACGGCCTCCATCCGGGCCCTCACCTTCACCTCGGCTCATCTGTCCATGGAGCTCGAAGTCAACGAGGACTGCCTGCTCGGCCAGGTCATCCCGCCGCCGGGCCGGCACCCTCGAGACCCAGACCGGAGCGGGTCGCGAGTCACTGACACCGACGGTCGACGAGATCGGCTGTTTCGCAGTCGACCCGATACCGGCCAGCCCGTTCCGGCTGCGTTTCCGGGCCCCCGACGGCACCGACGTGCTGACCGGCTGGATCACGCTGTGACCGCCATGCCAGTACCGGTACCACCTTAGGCCAGCGCCAGCACCCGATCAGCCTGCGCCGAGGCAGATGAAGGACCAGCCGGTGGCCAGGGCCATCGCGTCGGACTCGGAGCCGCGGCGGGCGTCGCGCAGGGCCTCGGCCAGGCTGGCCCCGCCGCGCAGCTCCCGGTGCAGCGCGACCATGAGCGGCACCACGGCCAGGTCGTTTACCGGCACGACGCTCGCCACGATCCCGGCGGTGCCCAGCGGGATCAGCGAGCTGGCCAGCCCGAGCACCTCGTCGGCACCGGCGGGCGCGACGACGCCCGAGTCGCAGCTCGACAGGACCAGCTGACGCGGCCCCCGCCGCAACCGCTCCAGGTCGTAGACCGTCAGTGGACCGTCGTCGAGCTGCAGCGACGGAGAACAGCGGGCTGTCAGCGCGGAAAGTGCCGTGCGCCGCGATGTGCACCAGCTGGGCGCCGTCGATCGCGCTCAGGACCCGCGCCGCCGTCGCGGTCCCGTCGCCGAGCACGACGGCGCTCGGCGGCCAATCGGCGGCGAGCTGAGGCACCTCGGCTCCCGTGGGAACCAGGCCGGGACCGCGGATCAGCACCACCGGCCCGGCCGCATCGCCTGGCCGCCCGGCGGCGGCGCGCCGGGCCCGCAGCCACGATCGCCGCCGACGGGGCCACGCTCAGCGGCCCGGGAGCGCAGCCGCGGCAGCAGCCCCCACGGCACGGCGTGCAGCTGGCCGGGAGGCACCACGACCACCTCGCCGTCACCCAGGTGCTCACCGGCCTCGCCGAACAGCACCCGTTCGAGCACCTCGCCCATCCTGGTCAGCCGGTCGCTGGACTTCTCGCAGCGGCGGCACGGCGGGCCCGTAGGCCAGCCGCCGCAGCATGAACCGGGCGAACCGGACGTCGCGGGTGGCCTGCTCGGTCGGGCCGGCCGCGAACCGCCGGACCTTGCCGCTGCCGCAGACCAGCACGTGCAGCTCGCCCTCGATGTCGACGATCTCGAGCAGCCGGTCGTCGCCGAGCTCAGCCAGCAGCCGGGAGACGTTGAATCCGGCGATGCTGCCCGTGCTGGCGTGATGCCGCTGCCGGTGCCCAGGGTGCGCAGCGCCCGGGCCCGCACCGCCCGCTCCAGTCGCTGCTGTTCCTGCTGGAGCGGAGCCGTGCGCAGTCCCAGGCTGCTGGCCCGGGTACAGCCTGCTGCTGATGCCGCGCATCGCCGCGAGTTCGGCCTGCCAGCGCTCGTCGCCGTGCGGGCGCACCGGCGGCACCGGCAGCGCGACCGCCCGCCACCGCTCGCTCCAGGCCAGCATCAGCCCGGGACGGCCGAGCCGCAACGCGTGCCGCTGGCCGAGGTTCGCCAGCTCGGCGCCGTGTGCGGTCGTCTGGGCCCGCAGTTCGGAGGAACCCGAGCATGCTGCGGTACTCGTCGATGACGTCCAGGCCCCGGCGGCAGGCGTGCATCAGACGGTAGGAGTCGCCGGCCGCTTCCGCCCGCAGCGCCTCGGCCAGCCAGGCGATCGCCCGGGACAGCGGTGGCCCGTGCCGGCGGCCGGCCGCGGCGGCGGCGAGATGCTCGTTGGCCACCGCCCTCTGGCCGAGCGCCAGCGCGACCCGGCCGGTCGCCAGCCGGGCCAGCGGCTGGTCGGGCGAGCCCAGCACAGGACAGCTCCCGGACGCATCGCTGAGCGTCCCGGAGCAGGGCGGCGGTCGCCGGCGCCGGCCCGGACACCCGCGCTCACCTGCACCAGCTCGGCGTGCGCCCGCCACCACGCCGGCCCTGCCGGTCGAACAGCTGGCGGGCCTCGGTCGGCCCAGGCCAGCGCCTTGCCCGGCTGCGCCGGCGGCCAGCGCGCACCTGGCCGCGGTCAGCAGCAGTTCGGCCCGCTTGGTCGGCCGGCCGTGGATCCGGTCCAGCTGGCTGATCGCGTCGTCGGCCTCCTGCATGCGCGTCCCGGGCCAGCCCGGCCGCGTCAGCGCGGCGCACCGGTGCATGCTCAGGTCAGGCTCGGAGGTGCCGAGGCGCCGGAATCGCTCGGCCGCCTCGTCGAAGCAGGTCAGCGCCTCCGGCAGGTCGCCGAGCCGGAGAGCGACCAGCCCCTGGTTCACGGTGGTCTCCGCCGACTCCAGCTCCTGGCCGTTCGCGTGAACAGCTCCTCGGCTCGCCGCAGGTCCGCGACGGCGCGCCGGGCCGAGCCGGACGACAGGTAGCTGACCGCGCGTTCCTGCAGCGCCCGGGCTTCCCAGAGCTGATCGCCGGCCAGCCGCAGCGCGGCCACGACCGGTTCAGATCCTCCAGCGCCTCACGGTGGTGGCCCAGGATCAGCAGCGCGCCGCCGCGGCGCAACAGCGTCCGGCCGTGCAGGTGCCCCGTTGACTGCCGGACCGCCGCGTCCAGGGTGTTGCGGCCCGACACGCTCCGCCCCGCGAAGACGAGCGCGACCCCGAGCGTCGCCGAGCACGTCGGCCTCGCGGTCGGCCGAGCGCGGCCCGGCGGGCCAGCCGCCGGGCGATCCGCAGCTCGCCGATGGCCGCGTCGATGTCCCCGTACTCCCGGAGCACGATCCCGATGGTCTGCCGCGCGATCGAGGCGTCCAGGAGGCCGGGATCGCCCGCGAGCACCTTGCGGGCGCGGTCCAGCGCTTCGTTGGGCCGGGACAGCGCCAGCGGAAGCAGATCCGCCGGGTCCGTCTCCGTCTGGCTCGGCAGGGGCGGCCATATTCAGATCCTTGGCAGACGAGAATCGCAGTGATTCCGCGGGCACGCCGATTCCTGGCGACATAGTCCGATTCGGCGCCCGGGTGTATCAGCACCCTAGCGCAGGCCCATCCGACCTACCGACCCGCAACATCTCCCGAAGAGGGCGTCACATGGACCCGGTGTCCGACGCCCAGTACCTCAGCTGATGAAGGACTCGTTCAATCGTGAGGGCACCGAAATCGAGGTCGCCTACACGCCGGCCGGCGACGTTCACCACATTCATGCGGCTGGCCGCCTGCTCGCCGTGGACCGGGATGACAACATCCAGCGGCTCCAGGCGGCGCTGCCCGGACTGCGCCTCGCCGAATCCGGGCAGCCTGAGACCGGCGATCTCGTGCTGCTGCCGATCGAAGAAACCCAGGACGGCAGCCTGTCCGTGGCCGAGGCGCTGGACCTCATCGAGGAGCGGCTGGGCGACGGCAACCCCGCGCTGGCGGGCGAGGCACCCTTGGCCACGCCCGTCCACGTCGTGCACCTCGCGAGGATCTGCCCGGCCGGAGAGCCCGAGGTGCCGAGCGGGTACCCGGCTCAGCCGTGGCCCGCGCCTCGGCAGGCGACCGAGGGTGGCCATGGCGTGCGGCTCGGTATCAGCGATACCGGCCTGCTGGAAGATCTCGATTCCGCCCGGTACCCGTGGCTGGCCGGAGTCGACGGGGAATGGGATCCGCTCGGGCCGACTCTGGCCGGCGGCCTGCAGGGTATCCCCGAGTACGCCGGCCACGGGACTTTCATGGCCGGCGTGGCGAAAACCATGGCGCCGACGGCCACGGTGTACGTCAACAATCACTTCACCCTGTCCGGTGGCGTACTCGAGCACGTGATCATCGCCAAGCTCGAGGAGCTCATCGAGGAGCAGTCGCCGGACGTCGTCAACCTTTCGGCCGGTACCTACACCCGCAACAACTGGGCCCCGCTCGCGTTCACCGAGTTCCGCCGACGCCACGGCGAGATCGCCCTGGTCGCGGCGGCGGGCAACGACAGCACGGACCGTAAGTTCTGGCCCGCGGCCTTCGACTGGACGGTCGGCGTGGGGGCCCTCGGCGCCGACCAGCAGCACCGGGCCTGGTTCAGCAATCACGGTGACTGGGTGGACGTGTACGCGCTTGGCGAAGGCATGGTCAACGCGTACGCCACCGGCCTTTACACCTACCGCGAGCCGCCGAAGCGGCCGGCCAGGCAGACCTTCGACGGCATGGCCCGCTGGGACGGCACCTCGTTCTCCACGCCGCTCGTCGCCGGGCTCATAGCGGACGAGATCTCGCGCACCGGTTCGGCTGCGGCCGTCGCTACCCAGGCCGTGCTCGCCCGGGCCAGGGAACAGGCGATCAAGGGAGTCGGCCCAGCTGTGTTCCCGGGTTAGCCTCCCGGCCCCCAAGACTGCCGCGCCGCCCTAAGCTCATCGCATGGCGAAGTACTTTGACATCCACCCGGCCAACCCGCAGCACCGCTCGGTGGTGCAGGTCGCCGATATTGTCCGGGCCGACGGCGTGATCGCCTACCCGACCGACTCCTGCTATGCGCTCGGGTGCCAGCTCGGCAGCAAGGACGGCATCGCCAGGATCAGGTCGATCCGCGGCCTGGATGACCGGCATCACCTCACGCTGGTGTGCCAGGACTTCGCCCAGCTCGGCCAGTTTGTGTTCGTACCCAACTCGGTGTTCCGGGCCGTCAAGGCGGCGACCCCCGGCAGTTATACGTTCATCCTGCCCGCGACCAAGGAGGTGCCGCGCCGGCTGCAGCACCCAGGCAAGAAGACGGTCGGGGTTCGGATCCCGCGGCACGAGGTGACCCGGGCGCTGCTCGCCGAGCTCGGTGAGCCGCTGGTCTCCAGCACCCTGCTGCTGCCCGATCAGGACGAGCCGATGACGCAGGGATGGGAGATCCTGGAGGAGCTCGGCAACGCCGTGGACGCCGTGATCGACTCGGGGGACTGCGGCACCGAGCCGACGACGGTGATCGACTTTTCCCAGCCCGAGCCCGAGATCGTGCGCTACGGCGCGGGCGACACCTCCGGCTTCGAGTAAGCCGCGGCCGCAAAGCTAAAACCGGATTTTCGTCATTTACCGATCGGTACCCGGTTCCGTACATTGACCCTTAGACGGCGGATGCGGTCGACCACCGGAGTGCAGAGAGGGACAGGTGCGATGACGGACACCCTTTCCGTGTATGCCCAGAGCCAGCCGGACAAGCCGGGCGTCATCGACGACAAGCCCGACGGGACCGTCGTCATCTGGACCTACGCCGAACTGGAGGCGCGGTCGAACCGGGTCGCGAACCTGCTGCTCGCCCTCGGAGCCCAGCCCGGGCAGAAGGTCCTGTGGTGCGGGCCGAACTCGCCCGAGGTCGTCGCGGTCATGAACGCCACCAGGAAAACCGGCACGGTCGCCGTGCCGCTGAATTACCGGCTGACGCCGGAAGAAGCGGTCTACGTCATCAACCACAGCGACGCCGAGATCGCCTACGTGGACTACGAGCACGCGCCCCTGTTCGCCGCCGTCCGCGGCCAGCTGGAGAAGGTGCGGCACATCATCGCGGTCGGCGGCCCGGCCACGGAGGGGATGCTGTCCGACGCCGACATCGCAGCCGCGTCCGCCGACGCACCCGATGTCGGGGAAGCGGCAGGCACGGGCGGCACGATGATCTACACCTCCGGCACCACCGGAAAGCCGAAGGGCGCGGTCCGGACCAGCGGGCCGGATCCGGAGGTGATCGGCGCGCTGCTGATGCTGCTCGGCTACCGTCCCGACGACGTCTACCTCACCTCGGGCCCGCTGTACCACAGCGGCCCGAGCGCGTTCATGGCCGCCGGCATGCTGCTGGGCCAGACCATCATCGTGCAGCGCAGGTTCGACGCCGAGGACTGGCTGCGCCTGGTGGACAAGTACAAGGTGACCTCGACGTTCTCCGCGCCCGCGCTGATCCGGATGGTGTGCGCGCTGCCCACAGGCGTCAAGGACCGCTACGACCGCTCCAGCATGCGGGTCATGGTGGCCAACGCGGCCCCGTGGAGCTTCGCGCTCAAGCAGCAGTACGTGGCTGACTTCCCGCCGGGATCGCTGTACGAGGTCTACGGATCGACCGAGCTCGGGGTGGACACCGTGCTGCTGCCGCAGGACCAGATGCGCAAGCCCGGCTCGTGCGGCCAGCCGGCCCCGCTGATCGAGATCGTCCTGTTCGACGCCGACGGCAATGTGGTCACCGGAACCGGCCCGGAACACCCCGGTGAGGTGTTCGTGCGATCCAAGGTCGCGTTCGACGCCTACTACAAGAACGACGCCAGCTACCAGGCGAGCAGCCACGGCGACTTCCACACGGTCGGCGACATCGCCTACTGGGACGACGAGGGGTTCCTGTACATCTGCGACCGCAAGACCGACATGATCATCTCCGGCGGCATGAACATCTACCCGGCCGAGATCGAGGCGGCGCTGGACACCCATCCCGAGGTCTACGACGTGGCGGTGTTCGGGATCCCGTCGGAGGAGTGGGGCGAGGTGGTGCACGCGACCATCGTGCGGTCGCCGGGCTCGGCGCTGACCGCCGAGGAGGTCACGGCGTTCGCGCGCGAGCACCTGGCCAGTTACAAGGTGCCCCGGTCGGTGGACTTCACGGACGAGCTGCCGCGCACCGGGTCCGGCAAGATCCTCAAGCGCCAGCTCCGCGCGCCCTTCTGGGCCGGCCGGACGGCCCAGGTCGGGTAGCGCCCAGCTCCGGCCGGCCATGATGGCGCCATGGGCATCGAAGGACATGCTGACGGCAGGTTCGGCCCGGTGCGTGATGGCTTTGCCGAGGTTATCGATGGCCAGGCGGGCACCGGCGCGGCCTTTGCCGCCTGGTGCGATGGCCGCCTGGTGGTCGACCTGTGGGGCGGTTCCGCCCGGCCCGGCCCGCCCGGAGCCGCCCCGCCCTGGCAGGCCGGCAGCCTGGTCCAGCCCTACTCGGTGAGCAAGCCGTTCGTGGCCGTGTGCGCTCTGCGCCTGGTCCAGGCGGGGCAGCTGGACCTGGACGCCCCGGTCCAGCGCTACTGGCCGGAGTTCCGCGCCCCGGCCACCGTCCGGCACGTCTTGTCGCATCAGGCCGGGGTGGTTGCCCTGGATTGCCCACAGCCAACCGGGACCTTCTACGACTGGGACCGGATGTGCGCCCTGCTGGCCGGCCAGGAGCCGTCCTGGGCACCCGGGACCGCGCACGGCGAGTCGGCGCTGTTCTACGGTCACCTGGTCGGTGAGCTGGTCCGCCGGGTAGACGGCCGCGGCCCGGGTCAGTTCCTGCGTGAGGAGGTGTGCGGGCCCGCCGGGCTGGACTTCAGCTTCGGGCTGAGCCCGGCCCAGCAGGCCCGCACCGTCGACCTCACCGGCCTGGACGAGGAATTCCGGGCCACCGCCGTGGCCGGCAGGCCCGCCCTGTACCAGGAGGCCATGGCCAACCCGCCGGGGGCATTCGACGGCGACGTGGTCAATAGCGCCGCGTGGCGGGCGGCGCAGATCCCCGCCGTCAACGGTCACGGCACCGCCCGGGCGGTGGCGGGCTTCTACCAGGGGCTGGTCGCCCACGACCTGCTGAGCCCGGGCCTGCTGACCGAGGCCGTCACCCCGCAGTGCGCCGGCCCGGACCGGGTGTTCGGGCACGACAACGCCTGGGGCCTCGGCTTCGGCGTCGACGGCGACTGCTTCGGAATGGGCGGATCTGGCGGCAACTACGGCGGCGCCTGCCCGGCCGGCGGATACTGCGTCGGCTTCGTCACCGGCAGCGTCGGCAGCTTCGACCGGGTCGACGCCCTGGAGAACACCCTGCGCGACTGTCTCGGCCTGCCTCCGCTGCCTCAGTAGCGCATGCCGCTTTCTGGCCGACCACGCCATGAGCGGCGTCGGCCTGGACTCGGACCTGCTGGTGGCGTGGCCGGGCCCGTACGGCGCAGCCGGCGGCATGGCTGTGGACGAGGTGATCGACCCGGCGTCTACCCGGGCGGTGCTGCACGAGGCCCTCGACCGTGCGGCCGGCAAACCGTTTACCCCAGGGACCGAACGGCCTCTGTCCAGCTGGCCCATGAGCTGGTGACAGCCCCGCCCCTGGGCGCTGGCCTGGGTATCAGCGCCGGCGCCGGGCCCCGGCGCCAGGCGGCGCCGTGGCTACCGTGGTCGCGATGAAGGCCAGCACCAGCAGCACGATGAACCCGCCGTAGAAGGTGAAGAACGCCGCGACCAGCGCGGCCAGGACGACCACGCCCACCGCTCGCACCGCTACCTTCTTCCGGCTGGCCGGCCTGCGTGCCGCTGGCCGGTGAGCGGCCAGTCCGGCCGTAACAGTGGCCAGCTCCGCCCAGGTCCGCGACTGCAGCGCCCGGCTCATCCGCGCGGTGAACTCGTCCCTGGTCAGCCGCCCCTGCGCGAACGCGGCCTGGAGCACGTCGACCACTCGGTCGCGATCCGCGTCCGACGCCCGCAGGCCGCCCCGCGCCGCCAGCGCGGACGTCACCCGGTCTTCCGGCTCTGCCACCACCGGTGCCTCCCGCCCGCTGCCAGACCGCACTGCGGCGGCCTTCTTCACCATGGTCGCATGGCGATGATTCTGCCGCTAACCGACATTGAGACCCCAGTTTGACCGGTTCTCAGTGCAGGTGGATGAGGACCACGTCCTTGAGGAGGATCATCAGCAGCCCCAGCGCAGCGGCGATCGAGGTGATGACAAACAGCTGCCTGCCCCTTAGCTGGGCGGCGCGGCCGGCGGACCATGCGTAGATCATCAGCAGCACGACGGCCGTCACCAGCCCGGCGTTGGTGGCAGCCGGGGGCGAGGCCCCGAGCAGTCGCGCCAGCGCGAGTGCCAGCAGTGGAATGTAAGAGGCGCTGACCATCGGCCAGGTGGCTGCCAGCGCCGCGCGGATATCCTGCCAGGTGGGCAGCCGGCCGCTTCCAGTTGCTCACCCAGAAGTTCGGCGTATTCCTCGGCCACCCAGTACACCATCAGCGTGACCAGGATGGAGACGGCCAGCGGCAGGGTGGCCACGTGGTCTCCGGCCGCGGCCAGGATGGCGGCGGTGATGATCGTGCCGTAGATGTCGGCGGCGCGCCGCCGTCCGGGGGTCCTGGTGACCGGCTCGGGGTGTGCTCCGGGAGAGACTCCCGCCATGATCACGCCTTCCCGCTGGTCGCGTACTGGCCGGCCGTCGCCGGGCAGAACCGGCTGGTCATGGCTGAGCGAATTCCATGATGACCTTGATGTCGTCGGGTGCCCGCTGGAGCGCCTGCTGGGCCTGGTCGAAACGGACGCGCCGGGTCACGAGCTGTTCGAGCCAGGCCCGGTCCGCGGCGGCGAGGACTGTCGCCGCGCGGTAGTAGTGCCGCCGGTTGGCGTTCACCGAGCCGAACACGGCGATGTTCTTGAGCACCATCTCGGTCGCCAGCGTGGCTGCCGAGACCGTGCCGGGCGCTGCGGGGGGGCCGACTCCGGTGAGGCAGATGATGCCGCCGGGCGAGATGGTCTCCATCGCCTGCCGGATCAGCCCGACCACGCCGGTGCACTCGATCACGATGTCCGGGTGCAGCCCCAGGTCGGCAATGACCCCGGTGTGGTAGGTGGCGCCCAGCTGCTTGACCAGGGCTGGTTTCGGTCCCGAGGTGACCCGGTCCAGGACGTGGACGTCGGCACCCTGCTGCACGCCGATCAGGGCCGCGAGCAGGCCGATGGGCCCGGCGCCGATGATCAGGACGGTGTGCGGGTCCCAGAAGGTGCGCCGCCCGATGGCGGCGATGTGTTCCCAGGCCTTGGCGACCACGGTGGTGGGCTCGAGCAGCACGCCGAGGTGTCCGAGGCCCTGATCCACGCGGACCGCGTAGTCGGGCTCGATCCGCCAGCGCTCGGCCATGAACCCGTCGGCCTGCTTGATGCCCCGCTCGGTGTAACCGCCGTTGGAGCACATGTCCCACTCCCCGACGGCGCAGTTCGGGCACGGCGCCGGGTCAGGCCTGCGCACGATGCCGACCACGTGCTCACCGACGGTAAAGCCGCTCGGGCCGGGGTCGATGACCCGGCCGAGCGATTCGTGGCCGAGGATCAGCCGGTCACGCCCTGGGCGGCGGCCACCCGTAGCTGCCGCTGGCGATCTCGGCGTCGGTCCCGCAGATCCCGACGGCCAGCGCCTCGACCACCACGGACCCGAGGGCGACATCAGGTTCGGGTACCTCCTCCAGGCGCGCGGATCCCGCGGCCCCAGGCACGACTGTCACGGCCCTCATGCATCCTCCCGGGAACTGGTGCGAGCCAGCTGACTCTGCCCACCATCGAGTGTCCGGCCGCCGGCGCCGTTGCCATCATCCTGTGTGGGTGACGCGCGGCCTGAGGACGGGATTCATCCGTCCTGGATGATGCTGGCTTCGTGCCCGGAGTAGACGATGACAAGATAGGCCCTGGGCCGGACGGAGAGCAGTTATGCCTTCCGATAGTGACGAGACCAGCCGCCATGACGTGGTGGTGATCGGCGCGGGCCCGGCCGGTGAGGCGGCCGCGGAGCTCGGCGGGAGCCTGGGCTACTCGGTGGCGCTGGTGGAGCGGGACATCGTCGGCGGCACCGTGGTCACCAGCGGTGGCGCGCCGACCAAGACCTTCCGGGAGGCCGCCGTCTACCTCAGCTCGTTCGAGAAGGAAAAGATCTACGGGGTCGCGCTGTCCGCGCCGCCGGAGGTGATGTACCCGGCCATCCGGGCCCGGGCCCAGGAGGTCAGCGAGCGGCTGCGGCAGGCGACGCTGGAGCGGATCCGCGAGCGCGGCGTGCACCTGGTGCAGGGTGCGGCGCGGCTGGAGCCGGGCACACGGTGGTGGCCCGCGCCGGCGGCGGCGCGGAGACCCGGCTGCACGCCGAGCGCGTCATCATCGCGACCGGGTCGAGCCCGCTGCGGCCCGCCAACGTGCCCTTCGACGATCCGTGCGTCTTTGACTCCGAGACCGTCACGCAGCATCGCGCGCAGGCCGCGCGAGCTGCTGATCGTGGGAGGCGGCGCGATCGGGGTCGAGTACGCCACCATCTTCTCCGCGCTCGGCGTCCCCGTCACCATCCTCGACGCCGCCCCGCGGCTGGCCGCGATGATGGACGACGAGATCTCCCGGCGGCTCGAGCAGGTCTTCCTGGCGCGCGGGAACCAGGTAATCCTCGGCACCGGCATGGCCTCGGTGCGCCGGGACGGCGATGACCTGGCCGTGCGAGCTGGGCGACGGCCGGCAGCTGCGCCCCGACGCGCTGCTGTTCGCCGCCGGCCGCAGCGTCAGCACCGCGGGCCTCGGCCTGGAGCGAGGCCGGCGTCGAGGTCGACGCCCGGGGCCGGATCATCGTCGACCCCGAGCGGCGGACCAGCTGCCCGTGGGTCTTCGCCGCCGGTGACGTGATCGGCCCCTCCCTGGCCTCGGTCGCCACCGACCAGGGCCGCCAGGCCCTGTGCGGAGCGCTCGGCCTCGACTTCTCCGCGCACGTCGACCAGATCCCGGCCGCGGCGATATACGGGCTGCCCGAAGTGGCCCGCGCGGGCAAGAGCGAGGAAGACTGCGCCGCCGAGGGCATCCCGTATGAGACCGGGCGCTGCGAGCTCGGCACCACCCCGCGCGGGCTCATCGCCGGCCAGGACGGCCTGCTCAAGCTGGTCTTCCACAGCGGCACCGGGAGTGCTCCTCGGCGTCCACGCGATCTGCGAGATCGCCTCGGAGATCGCCGGCACCGGCCAGGCCATGATCCACAGCGAGGCGACCGTCGAGGACGTCGTCCGGATGGCCTACAACACCCCGACCTACACCTACGGCTACAAGCTGGCCGCCGCCGACACCCTGACCCGGCTGCACCCCGACGTGCTGCGCGCCATGCGCCTGCCGTCCCGCGCCCACCGGATCTGACCCAGGACACGCGGGGAGCCGGGGATGGAACTCGAAACGCTGAACGCCACCTTCGTCATCGACACCTTCCTGCTGCTCCTGATCGGCGTCGGCCCGAAAATCGCGCTGGTGCCGTTCCTCGAGGCGACCGAGCAGATGCCGGAGGACACCAAGCGCCGCGTCCTGCGCAAGATGCTGACCACCGCCGCCACCGTCGCCGTCCTCCTGCTGATTCTCGGCGGCCTGCTGACCAGGCTGCTGCACTTCTCCCCGGGCGCGCTCGGCGTCGCCAGCGGCATCATCCTGCTCATCATCGCGGTCACCATGGTGCTCGGGCACCAGGGCTGGACAGCGGCGGCCACCCGGTGGAGGACCAGGACCCGATGCAGATCGCCGTCTTCCCGCTGGCCGTGCCCTACCTGCTCAACCCGGCCGGGATCGTCGTCCTGGTCACCGCCTCGGCCGAAGCCGCCTCGGTCGCGGTGTTCGCCGTCGTCGTCGGCATCCTCATCGTTGATCCTCGCGCTCGACGTCGCCGTGTTCCGCTGGGCCGTGCACGTCAGCAACCACCTGGACGCCAGCCGGATGCTGGTGACCGAGAAGGTATTCGGCTTCCTGCTCGCCGCGCTCGGCGTGCAGCTGGCCCTCAACGGACTGTCCGACGTCGGCGTGATCCACCTGACCGGTCACTGAAGCTGGCCGACGAACCCGATCATCGCGTGTACAACAGAGGCCGCATCAGCCTTCCCCAGGCCCCCATCAGCCGCGGGCCCGCAGGAACTGCGCGCAGGTGGGGGTCATACAGGACGAACGTGTAACCGAGCCGCCGGGCCAGGATTCCGTCCGTGGCGATCTGGTCGCCAATCACCACCCCCGGGCGGGGGAATTCCAGGTAAGGCGAGGTACGCAGCGGCTTTCCCGCCGCCGCCAGGTAAACCACCCGCAGGCCCGGACGGCTGGGCACGGCCGATGGGCGGCGCCGCGAATTCGTGGCGAAGCACAGCACCTGCACCTCCGGCACCGCGCCGAGTTCGCTGACGACCCGCGCAAGCCCCTGGTCAAGAACCTCCTGGCCGCTGTCCCAGAAAGCAACCAGCGGCTCGACGTCGAAGATCATCGTCCGGGCTGGCAGGTTCCCTGCCCACCGCACCAGTTCGGCGAGGTCGGCGATGCGTTCGTAGCCGGGTCTCATAATGGCCTGCCTACGCCTGAAGATCGCGGGAAGATCCGTGTCCCGGCGAAGGTCCCTGCGCCGGCCCCGGAGCCAGCCCCGGAGCCGCCGCCGGAGCCGCCGCCAGGGACGCGCGAGGACAGCGCCGGCGGGGCGCGGCGAGGTGCCGCAGCGTGGCCCAGTTCACCGGCGGCTTCGGCCGGGGGACGCCGGGGCGGTCCCGTGGCACCCACACGCGCAGCGCGCCGGGATGGATCGCACAATGCACCGGCGTCGCCAGCGAGACCGCCTCGCCGTCGATGCCGACCGGGATCTGCGGGGCGTCGGCGGTGATCTCGATCTCGGTGGCTGTCAGAACGCTCAGCCCGGTGGAGTGCGTGCCGCGGAGCAGGCCGACAGCCTGCCGCGCACTGCCCACCTTGACCCCCACTACGCCCAGGGTGCCGCGATCCAGCCGGGCGCGGCGGCTCAGGCCGGCGATATCCCCGTTTCCGTACGGGTTGTTGGCCACGAGCAACGCCTGTGGAGCCCCGATCTCCACCCCGTCTGTCCGGGCCGAGAGCCGCGCCCCGCGATGGCCTTGCAGCAGGTCCGGCAGCAGGTTCAGGGTGGTGTTCAGCTTGTCGCCACGGTAAGCCGGACTCTCGACGACCTCGGCGTACGCGCCGAATGACGCGTTGTTGACGAACGTCTGGCCGCCGATCACCCCGAGATCCACGTGCAGCTCGACGGCATCGGACAGCGCGCGAAGGCACGCCGCCGGATTCTCCCGGTCCAGCCCCAGGTCGAGGGCAAAGTGATTGCGCGTTCCCGCCGTGATCACCATGAACGGGATGCCATGCTGGCCGGCGATGCCGGCTACCAGGGCCTGCGTGCCGTCGCCTCCCGCGACGCCGAGCAGATCGGCCCCCCGGGCTACAGCCGCACGCGCCACCTCCGCGACATCGATTGGCTCGGGGCCGCTCATCACGAACACCTCGGCGCCAAGATCCTCAGCCTTGCGCTTCAGATCGAACTTTTCCACCTTCCCGCCTCCGGACCTGGGGTTCATGATCAGGTAGGGATGCGCGGCAGGTGGCTGCGCCGGGTGTTCGGGCATGCGCCAGTCAGCCTCATCACTGGCCAGCGCCACGCTCGCAGTTACTCCTGCGAGCACCCACGCGGCGGCCGCCGCGATTGCCACCCATAGCAGCCTGACGAACGCGTAACCGACGATGACGCCGATCGGCGCGAGAATCAGTACCGCGAGTGACACCCAGCGCAGCACGCCCCGGCGGGCGAGGAAGAAGAACGCTGCGGCCAGGCTCACCGCCGCGCCCGCGAGCCCTGCGGCCAGCATCGCAAAGCTCCTCAGCCCGGCGAATACCGCCACGATCACAACCGCCAAGGCTACGAGCCCAAAACTCAGGCGCGCGAGCCAGCGCTGCGAGCGCGTGCCCTGAGTGGCGGGCTCCAGTGTCACACTGTCCATACTCCACATGATCGCGCGCTAACCGCTCCAGCGCTTCACCCTCACCGGGTCCCTGATTACTGACGTCGAGGTGACTTGAGCCGGCCCGGGGTCATCGCCAATCATCCACGGCGGGTGATGACGCCTGCAGGTCCGCGAGCGACCCTGAAGCTCCTGAGCAAGAACGATGCCGACCAAGCCTGGAAGGGAAGGCGGCAATGGCCGAGTACACCCTAGGGGCCAAGGCAAGCTGCACCGATGGTTTCTGCGGCGAGGTCGTCCGCACGATCCTCGACCCTGCGGCCGTGACAGTCACGCACCTGGTTATCGAGCCCCGGCACCGGAAAGCGGCTGGGCGCCTTGTGCCCCTTGAGCTGGTCGACGCGGCGGCAGCCGGGATCAAGCTGCGCTGTACCCTCGCGGAGTTCGACCGGCTCGAACCGGCCGAGGAAGTCGATCTGGTGGACGACGGCGGATACGGCGGCGGCTACGGCCAGGCCGAAGCGGTCCAGGGCTACGGCAATGTGGGCGGCATGGGGGTCGGCGGTTCGGCCTCCGGCATGGGAATAGGCATGGGCCTGGGCCACCGTACTCCGACCGTCGTCAGCCACGCCGTTCCGCTGGGTGAGAGCGAGGTGTCACGGCACGAGAGCGTCCATGCCGTCGACGGCCAAATCGGCCACGTGGAGGGCTTCGTCGTGGATCCCGCCGACCACAAGGTGACCCACGTCCTCCTCCAGGAGGGTCACGTGTGGGGGCGCAAGCAGGTCGCCATACCGGTCAGCGCCGTCGCCTCCGTCGACGCCGGGATCCGGCTCAATATCACCAAGCAGCAGGTGGAAGACCTGCCAGCCCTTGAATGAGCTACGCCGTTCAGAGCCGATGTGTCACGCGGCTCCGATTCGATGAGCAGCTGATACACGTCGCTATCCGTGAACGGTCCATCCATCCGGTCGGAGTCTGCCAGGTCGTCTCGAGCACCATCGTCCCCGGGACGTACCGGCGGCCCGGTCGAGGAGCGCGCCGAACACACTCGGAGAGTCGGGTCGCGGCAGGCATAGCCACTCGACCGAACCGTCTGGCGCGATCAGGCAGCTCTGCTCGCAATTGGACAGGAACCCATGGTCGGCAATGGGCGGGAATGTGCTGCCGCCGCGAGAGTCCACTAGCCGATCGCCCGTCCTGGGTGGCGAGCGCATCACCCGGCCGGGAGGATGTGCAGCGCATTTTCGCGGTATAGGCCCCGCCGGATGACTACGGGCAGCGTCCGAACGTAAGCCCACTGCCGCAAACAGTCACCCCAGACGGGTGAGGCCAGGTGCCGCCAGGGCGGCCGTTTTGACCTGGTCAGCAGCACGATCTGCAGGTAAGGCGGTAACGGCGCTGGCGGCGGTCCCGGCATAGAGCTGGGCGGCCCGCCAGCAGTACCAGGCCACGACGCTGCGGTAGGGGTGGTAGGGCTCGCCCAGGACGTCGAGCTGTCTAGCGGTCGGCGTGGGGATGCCCCACCCGAGCCCGTAGCCCTTGCGGACTGCGAGATCGCCGGTTGGCCAGACGTCGAGGCGGCGGAGCTGGAACATCAGGAAGATCTCCGCGGACCACTTCCCGATGCCCCGGACGGTGGTGAGCCGGGCCGCGATTTCGGAGTCACTTTGCCGCGCGAGCCGGCGAGGGCTGAGCACGACGGTGCCGTCGAGGACCTTGGCGGCCAGATCCTGCACGGACAGGACCTTGTTCCCCGACAGTCCGGCGGCCCGCAACGTCTCGGGCGGCGTGGCCAGGATGCGTTCTGGGGTGACCTCGCCGCCCAGCGCGTCGATGAGCCGGCCGTGGATAGCACGGGCGGCCGCGCCGGCCAGTTGCTGGTAGACGACTGACTGGACCAGCGTGGCGAAGTGGGTCCCTGTCGGCTTGGGAAAGGTTGGCAGTCCCGTCTCTTTCACCAGCCTGGCGATCACAGGATCGCGCTCGGCCAGGAACAGCGCGGCCTGGCGCGGACTGAGTTTCCCAGCGGGTCCGCTGGCCTCGCCGACGGTCATCGCGATGCCTTCTTTCCGGGTCGGGCGCTCGTGGCCTCTTCGCTGGCGAACGACTCGATATAGGCGAGCATCGCCCCGAGCGTCGCTTCCAGGGGGGCCGGGTCACGTCTGGTCTGGGTGAGCAGCATCCCGCCCTGGAGCGCGCCGAGCAGGGCCGTAGCCAGCTGGTCGGGGTCGGCGTCGGCTCGCAGCTCGCCCCGTTCCCGCATGGCCCGCAGACCCGCACGGAAAAGCGCTTCCCACCGGCCGAACCCTTCCGCCAGGTCGGCGCGGGTCTCGTCGTCGCTTTCGGCCAGCTCGCCGGCCAGGGATCCGAAGCTGCAACCGCCCTGGCACTCGTGCTCACGCTGGCGTTCAATGTTCAGCCGCGCCCACAAGCGCAGCGCGTCGAAGCTATCGAGCCGCCCGAGAGCGGGATCCTGGTGCAGGCCGATCACCGTGTCGGCCTGCCAGGCGATCACCGCCCGGATCAGGCTGTGCTTGTCGGGAAAGTAGTGGCTCATCTGTGACCCGCTCGCCCCGGCCACCCGCCGTACGTCGTCGATGCTCGTGCCGGCCACGCCATGTACGAAGAAAAGCCCGGCGGCCGCCTCGATGATCCGCGCCCGCGTCGCCCGTCCCTTCGGCGTCAGCCGCTCAATGTCCGTAACGGCCATAAGCACAGCCTATCCGAAATTCTGGGACACGCTACCCATTAAAATGGGCTGTGTATCCCATTAATGCACGACAGTGGGCCGCCGCCGTCGCCTTCGCCCAGCACGGCGCCAAGGTCGCCGTCTCCGGCCGTCACCCCGAGCAAGCAGAGGCCCTGCTATCTGACCTGAAGGGCGCCGGGGCCGAGGCCACCACGTTCGTCCGGGCCGACATCTGGTCAGATGGGCAACGTCGCCGACGTTACCCCGGAGGCCTACGCCGGCACGTTCGACACTAACGTCCTTGGCACGCTGCTCGCCATGAAGCACGAGCTGCGGGTCATGCAAGAGCAGCGTTCCGGCGCCATCGTGAACCTGTCGTCCATCTACGGCATGAAGGGCTTCCCTGGGGCAGCCCTGTACGTCGCCTCCAAACACGCCATCATCGGGCGCGCTAAGTCCGCCGCGCTCGAGGGCGCGCCCCTGGGCATCCGGGTCAACGCGGTGGCTCCAGGGCCGGTCCAGACCGACATGCTGGAACGAGTCACCGGCCGTGATGCCCAGGCCAAGGCCGCCTTCCTGGCTCAGGTCCCGCAGGGCCGGGCCGGCGACGTGGCCGAGATCGCCGAGGCCATCGTCTTCAACACCTCGGAGCAGCTGGCTTCCTGACTGGCCAGACGATCTTCCTCGACGGCGGCATGATGGCCCCATGACGGCGGTGTGACTGGGCCCAGGCGGGTCAGGCCAGTAGGTGCGCGAGTGTCTCCGTTACACCGTCGCCGGTCAGCGAGGCGGGCTCGAGCCGGTTCCGGTCGTCGGCGGCGGGCGCGAGCACGTGCAGCTTGCCGTCGTGCCTGACCAGGATCAGGTCGGTGCTCGTCCCGGCCGTCTCGGCGGATCCCGTGGCGTTGTACCGGGTCACGGTGACCAGCGCCGAGCGCTCCGATCCGTCAAGCAGCCGGTCGGTGTCGGCGGATTCGTCGTGGTCGGCCACCGATCCCTTGGGCAGCCAGTCGGTCAGCGTCTGCAGGGCATCCTCGAGCTGGTACAGGCCGAGCTCGTGGATGCCCAGGGCGTCGATCCGGACCATCAGGCAGATCGGCTCGGGCTGGGGCAGCAGCAGGATGCGCCATGGCTCGCCCGGCTCGGTCCCGGTGGCCCGGGCGTCGAGCACCGTCCGGGACCGCTGCTGGAACGCGACCGCGATGCCCAGGTCGCCCTGCACTTGCAGCTGGCCGGGATCCGCCCCGGCCACCAGCAGCTGGCGGGCGGCCAGCGACCGGACCGCCTCGGCCATGACCTCGTCCGATGGGCGGGCCTCGAGGAAGTCCACGATGGCATCGACCGCGGTCAGCTCGGCGACGGTGTACGCGCCGAGGACCACAGGTCCGGTGCCGACCAGATTCACCACGGCCGGGACCAGGGTGTCCGGTATCGAGGTCTGCTGCTCACTCATCGTCGCTCCCTGATTCCTGACCGGGCGTCTGCTTGGGCCACACCCGCGTGAGTGGGTTCACGGCCCGGTGGCCGAGTATCTCGCGCACGATTTGCGACGGCGGCTGGGTCACCCGCACCGGGGCGTTGCCAAACAGCCCGCGGCCCGCCCGTCCGGGCAGGGCCACGCCAAGCTCGGCGGCCGGATCGAGCCGGCGCGGCGGCGGGAACCGGGTCGCCAGGTCCGCCGACACCGCGGTGCCATCGTCGGATTCCTCGATCCGGTGCAGCGTATCCGCCACCGCTTTCGCCACCTCGGGCGACATCGAGGTGGGTACGCCCAGGTCGGGTGACAGGTACAGCGGGTGCCGCTCGGTGATCCGGGAGAGACCCCAGGGGCCGACGTTGCTACGGGTGATCCGGTAGATGCCGTAGTCCGCCAGGTGCCGCAGGTCGTTCAAGTTGGGCAGCTTCTTCGCACCGAACGCGGCCGGGGTCTTCTCCAGTTGCATCCAGGTGCCGTGCCTGGTCCGGCCGTGCAGCTTCTCCCGGACCACGTACCCGCGCATCCCGTAGTCGGGATATTGCTTCTTGTCGATGTCGTGATGGTGGCTGGAGATCCGCCGGTAGCTGACCCCGGCGAATTGCCAAGCCGTGTACAGCTCTGGGTCATCCACCAGGACGTGGCCGCCGTGCAGGACATCCCGGAGCTGGGTGACCTGCAGGCCGTTGCGCTCCAGGTCGGAGACGATCGTGGCCTCCTCCCGGGTGAGCTGCCGGGTCGCGGGGATCAGGCCCTTGCGGAAGGAGCCGGCCTGGGCCGTAATCTCGATCAGCAGCCGGACCCGCTCCTGGACCGTCCGGGCCTGTTCGGCGTCGAGCCGGGCCCCTGCTGTCCCTGCCGTGTCGTTCACGGCATTAGTAGACCATGCCGGGGTCTGGTCCCGGGGACCGCGGCTGGATCCTGGTGGGGCAAATTCCAGATGTCTGGAAGTACCTGGTGATTCGTTGACGGACTGATGGGCCGGCTCGCATCCTTCGATCATGGAAGGTGCTCGATGACATCGAATGGGGAAGCCGTGCGCCGGCCCGCGCGCACTCCGCTGCGGCAGCGAAGCCGCAAACGCTGGGCGATCGCCGGCGGCGTCGCCGCGGCCTGGATGATCCTGTACATCTTCACGGGGTCACTCATCTCCGCCACCTTGATCCTGCTCGTACTCGCGGTCCTGGGCGTCGCCAGCGTGACGGGGCTGCGGGCCCTCGGCGTCACCCGGGATCATCCGTGGATGGTGCGGATAGCGTCCCGGCCGTGGCGTGACGGCCAGGACGTGCTGAGGGTCGCCATGCGGCACATGTCTGACGTATTCGTGGTCACGCCGAGCGGGTCGCTGCTCGCGCCGAACGTGGTCGAGCTGCAGCTCAACCCGGACGACCTCGCCTCGTTGTGCGACCGGATGGAGCTCGGCGTGATCTGTGCCAGCCTGACCGAGGTGTACGAGGAGCAGGTCACCGCGTACGACGCCCGGTTTGCCCGCGCGAGCCGAGCCGAGGTGTACGTCACGGCCGGGCCCGTGCCGCCGGGCCGCTACCGGCTACGGCAGGGTGACGCCATGCCCGCCGGCGGCCGCCGCCCCGACGCTCATTACTCCGACGCCCCGTATCCAGACGCCCCGTATCCAGAGGACCAGTACCCAGAGGACCAGTACCCAGACAGCCGGTATCGCGCTGCCTCCTATCCCGGCGCCTCCTATCCCGACGTCCACTATCCCGACGTCCACTATCCCGACGTTCAGTATCCCGAGGTCCGGTACGCCGACGCCGCGCCCGAGCTGGCCTACGCCGGGCCGCGGGCGGCCTATGGCGGGACGAGCACGCAGGCCTGGTACGAGCCGGACCCGAGCCCGGACCGGCTGCCAGCCCCGGACGCGGACCCGGACCTGACTATTGGCACTGGCGGAATGGTCACGGTCATGGAACGCGAGACCCCCGCCGTCCCGCTGCTGCGCCTGGTCACCGGCTCCGCGGTGGCGGAGACCCGGATGTCCGGCGCCCGCGCCGGCCGCGGGTTCGTCGAGCTGGTGCTCCCCGAGGTGGCCACCGTGTCCCGGGAGCACGCCACGTTCACCTTCGCCGACGGCCGGTGGCGGATCACGAACATGGGCCGTAACGGGCTGACCCTCAACGGCGCTCCGGTAACCGGCGAGCAGCCGCTCAGCGACGGTGACGCGATCCGCTGGGGCGCCCGGCCCGACGCGCTGCTGTCCCGAGTTGAGATCAGCTGACCCCCGGGAGTGCAACAATCGTCCTATTGCAGACAGGACAGCACTGGACGGCTACGCCAGGCGGCGAGCCGTCCTCCAGGAGTGGCGACGAATTGGCGGCAGGTCAGCTTTACCTGTGGTCAGCTACCCGCAACGAGTGGGTGAGCTGCCCCCCGGACGAGATCACCTGGCTGGACCGGCGGCTGCTCAGCAACGACGAGGACCTGAGCCTGCACCGCGCGCCGCGGTGCGCGGGCCTGCGCTACGTCCACCGGCGCTGGGAGCTGTTCAGCCGGGATACCACCTACCGCGTGTACCTGGCGCCGGAAACCGCCGGGACCTCCCGCGATTCCGAAGCCGTCCGCCGGGCGGCCCGCCACGTACTGCCCGCCGCACCCGCCCAGTACGAGGCTCTGCCAGTTGCCCTCAGTGAAGGCTCCTGGCTGGTCAGCGTGGGTCCGTGGGTGCTGCGGCTGCGGCTGGACGCGGCGCAGGTTCCGCATCCCGAGCCAACCATGCCGGACGACGGCAAGCAGTTGACTACCCGGGCGACCGTCATGCGGCGGGGGAGCGAGCCGGGGAAGAAGCGGTGGCCCGGGTGCGCGGCTACTTCGAGCGCAACGCGACCGCCCGCCTGGCCATGGCCTTCTACTACCAGGAGTTCATCCGCGGCCTGCCCGCCCCGCAGTCGGTGCCGATGATGCACGTGGTCATCGCGTTGGACCTCAGCGGGGAAGGGGCGGTGTCGGATTACAAGAAGCTGCTTCAGGGCTTCATCTGGAAAGAACGCGGCCACGCCCGTGACCTCGCCGACTTCCTGCTCGCCAACGGGCTGCTGACTCCGGCCGACCTGGATGAGGCCGGGCGGGTGGCGATGGCCAACGAGCGCAGCGGCGTCTGCGAGCGGGCCCGCAAGCGCCTGTCATATCGCCCCAAGGGCAATTGACCTGCCCTCAGCAGCTCATGTGGGGTACTGGGTGGGGGTGGTGGTGTAGGTGCGTCCGGCGGGCGTGTGCCAGATCAGGACGCCTGGTTCAGGCTGTTCCAGCCGCCAGCCCTCACCCTGTTTGCACTGATGGTGGTGACGACACAGCGGCGCCAGGTTGCATTCACAGGTCCGGCCGCCCTCGTGATGCGGATCGGTGTGGTCCAGGTCGCACTTGGCGGCGGCACGCCCGCAGCCCGGGGCCGTGCAGGCGCCGTTCCGGGCCTTGATCAGATGCTGGAGCTTGCGGCTGGGCCGGTATCTGGTTTCACCGTGCGAGTGGTCGCACGGTCCCCGGATCACCATGTCCAGCTTGGCAATCTTCAGCCACTCGAGCAGCTGTCCTGTCCCGAGGCCCTCCGGCGGCCCTTGTCCCGGTGGCCACCGGCGGGGACCGGGGGCGCATCCGTGGGCGGCGGCAGTCCCATCGGGATTGACTACGGTCACGCACCACCGGCTGTCCGGGTTCCGCCCAGCAGCGGTGGCTAGATCCCAGGTTTCCTGGTGATCCAGGACCCCGAACCCGGCGACTTCACCTGGTGGTCCGGTGTCGCCCTGCATGGCGCCGATCGGGATGATGACGTTCAGCATCGCCCGGATGCTAGGTCCCTCGTCCGCCCCTGACTGACCAAGGTGGCCACCGGCACCGGCGCCGGTCCCGCCGGCCCGGCAGCCGGGCCTGGACCGCCGTTGCCGCCAGGGCCGCCGTCGCCAGGGTCGTCGTCTCCAGCGCCGTCGGCCATCTCGCCACCATCGTCGCCGGGCCCGCCATCGTCGTGGGGCCGGTCATCGTCGCAAGCATCCTCGGTGTCGCCGTCACCCCCGCCGCCATCCTGCGGGCTGGCTCCGGCGGCACTCTCGCTTTCCTGGCCACCGAGGGTGAGCCGCGAGTCGCGGCCCTGGAGCAGGTCCAGCGTCGCCCGGACCTTGAGCTCTTCCCAGTTACCGGGAACACCGGCATCGCGCAGAGCCTGCGCGCGGGTCTCGACGTTCTGCATCGAGGCCAGCACCTCGACGCTGGGCATCTCCCGGCCGGTAATCGCGGCGTTGCCGGACTCCTCCCGGAAGGAGCGGACGCAGGCGTCGCGGCGGGCCCGTTCCTTCCGCTTGCGGACCGCCTCAGAATCGAGCTTGTTCACCAGCTTGGTGGCGGCCGAGCGCAGCCTGCCGTACGTCTCCTCCTGGGCGATCTGAGCAAGCTGCTCATCGGCGATCGCGGCGTCCTCATCAGAGAGAATGCTGGTGTTTTCTTCAATGATCCTGACGTGGACCGGGTCGACCTTCCCGGCGGCCAGGGCGGTGAACGTCTTGGGAAGGCGGCGGGCGACCCCGCAGGCGTAGCCGATCTGCCCGCCCGCCGCGAACGGGGTCATGTTGAAAGCGAACGCGATCTGGTCGGCTGCGCCGTAACCCTTGCGGCGGGTGCGGCCGGCGAACTCCGCCATCCCGGCCATCCGCGCCCATGCCATCCGGGACTCGATCCGCCGCGCAGCGGACATGAACCCGATCAGCTGGTCATCGGCCAGCCCACCCAGGCCCTGCCCGTCCGGCCCCGCAATGGCTTCCAGGATCGTGGCCAGGAGCGGACCCGCCGTCATCGTGTCCGCCCGGCCGTCCTCGGCGAACCCCTCCAGCGCGACTTCCTCGGCCGGCAGGGTCACGTACAGGCCCTGGCCCAGCCCTTCGCCGTCCTCGTCCTCGCCGGGCACCCAGGAGCCATCCGGCTCCTCGGGCTCGGGAAGCGGGACAGCAGACATAGTTCACCTGTCAGATAAGGGGAGGGGGTCCGCGGAGAGAGAGCATCCGCTAGGGAACAATCTATCACCATACAAGATCATCATCTAGCATCAATCGAACTTGTTTTCAAGACTTTCCCACTTGATGGGCGACCGGGCCGCGCCGAGGATCGGTGTGCCGAGCCGCAGCCGCCACCGCGTTCGGTGCCCAGCAGGCCCTAGAGATCGCCCGGGATCAAGCTCCAGACAGACATGTCGCCGCGGCCGGCCCGGGACCAGGCCGCGTTGCGCATGGTGCCCTCGTACCGGAAACCCGCTGCCCGGGCCACTTTGAGTGAGGCGGAATTGGCGGTCACCTCGTCGCTTCAGACGGCGTGCATGTCGGCGGCGTCGCCCCCGGTGAACGGCCGCAGCACGAGCCGCTGGGTCGGCAGTGTCATTCGCGGGAAGGCATGGTCGGTCATGACCGGTCCACGGTAGCGGGGTTAACCAGCCAGCAGCGGCTCGGCGTCGAAGATCTGCTCCAGGTGCTGCCACGGGTCGGCGAACTCGCCGCCGACGCTGTCGTCGAGCCAGACCCGCAGGCCCGCTACGGCCCGGGCCACCGCCCCGCCGGTCGACTAGCTGCTGGACCAGCCGCTGTTCCTGTTCCGATAGCCGGGTGAACGGTGACTACCGGACGGTGACCGAGGTACGGCGGACCTCAGCCATCTGGTCGACGACACGGCGGCGCGGGCGCCCGGCGAGCAGGCCGGGGACGGGTCAGCCGGATGAGCCGGGCGGCTGGCAGCCGAGCCAGATCGCCGCGCTAGCGGTCGTCTCGGTGGCCAGCCTGATGGCCTCGCTGACCCAGTCGCTGCTGATCCCGGTCTTGCCAGCATCGCTGCGGACGTCCGGAGCTCGACGACCAGTACCGAGTGGCTGCTGACCTCGACGCTGCTGGCCGCGGCGGTATCCGTCCCCAATCGCCTGGCTGGGCGACCTGTTCGGCAAGCGGCTCCCTAGGCGGTGTGGCGCTGCCCTCACTGACCGCCTACCGGATCCTGTTCGCCCTGTGCACCGGTGCCGCCGCACTCGGCGTCTTTGTGGCGCTGCTGGTGCCCAGTGCCTCTGCCTCCTCAGCCACCGCCCCTTCGGTGGCCGCCCCAACAGCCGGCGTCTCCTGAACCAGCACTTCCCGGTCCAGCGCCTCCCGGTCCAGCGCCTCCTGATCTGGGGGCTCCGGGCCGCGTTGGGTCCAGGTCGCCAGCACCGACCCGGCGATGATGAGCGCAAACGACGCGGCGATCGTGATCGTGAACGGCTCGGACAGCACGGTGACCCCGGCCACCACGGCCACGGCCGGGTTGATGTAGGTGAACACCATGGCCCGGGAGGTGCCCGCGGCCCGGATGAGCGCCAGGAAGACGACGAACGCGCACGCCGTGCACACCACGCCCAGGGCGGCTAGCGAGCCAAGCACGCGGCCCGATGGCAGGTGCTGTGGCCAGGACACGATCGCCCGGGCAGGTAGACCACCGCGGCCAGGCTGAGGCAGGACACGGTCATCGGCAGGGACGGCACGTCGGCGAGCTTCCGGGCTGCGATGAGCGGGGCGGACGCGTAGCACAGCGCCACCAGCAGCACCTCGACGACGGCCAGCGCGCCGCCTCCGGTCAGGTCCGGGGCGGCCAGCACGGCGACGCCGGCCAGCCCGATGACCAGGCCGGCCCAGCGCCGGGCGCTGAGCCGCTCGTCGCCGCCGGTCAGCCCCGGCGATCACCACGCCTGATGATCGGCACCGCCGCGATCAGCAGCCCGGCCAGCGAGCTGGGCAGCTTGCGCTCGGCCTGCGACAGCAGCCCCCACGGCACGATCATCTCCAGGACCGCGAACGCCAGCAGTGGCCGCCAGTGACGGCGCAGTACGCCCAGCTGCCCGGCGCGAAGTGCCATCGGCAACAAGACCGCCGCGCCCAGCGCCGTCCGGGCGAACACCACCACCGGCACCGTGACCTCGCTCGTCCGCGACCTTGATGAGCAGGTAGGGGATTCCCCACAGCACGCACATGAGCGCGAAAAGGACCCAGCCCTTCCGGTTCCCGCACCCCGCACTCCGCCGCATTTGCCACCATCCCGGTGCACGGATCAACGCCGGGACCAACCAGTATCACCCGTCCGCGGGACCCGGCGTCTTGAATGCTGTTGCGGTATGCCCCAGGCGTCACCCCGACCACCCGCCGGAACCACCGGGTCAGGTGAGCCTGGTCGGCGAACCCGGTGAGCGCGGCGGCCTCGGCCGGGCGGCAGCCCTGCTCCAGCAGCACCCGGGCCCGGGCCACCCGGTGCTGGGCCAGCCATGCGTATGGCGGCATGCCCACCTCCGCCCGGAACGACCGCACCAGCTGATAGCGGGACAGGCCGGTCTCCGCCGCGATCTCGGCCAGCGCGGGCGGGCAGGCCAGTTGGTCCGCCAGCCGGGCCATGACCATCTTGGCCACCCGGCTCCTGCGGACACCTAGCCCGGCGGGCTGCGTCGCCGCGTGCCGCTGAACGAGCTCTCCCGAGCAGCCAGGCCAGCCGCGACTCGGTCTCCAGCGGCTCAGTTCCGGCCGCGCTGAGCGCGGCGTGCACCCGGCGCAGCTCGGCGGCGAGCACCGGGTCGGTGATGACCGGCTCGCGGAACCGCGGGGCCCGGCCGCCGGCCCTCGGACAGCAGCTCCGCAGCTGGGTACATCACCCGGTAAACGAACCCCGGGGCTCGGCCGGACCGCCGGTGTGCGGTTCGCCGGGCTCCAGGATCACCACGCCGCCTGGCTCGGCGTAGTGCCGCTCCCGCGGTAGCGGATCACCTCCGGCCTTCGGTGCAGGCGCCGAAGCGAACACCTCGTGCACGTGCGGGGCGAACGGCTCCGTCACCCGCGCGTGGAGCAGGTCCAGGGTCACCCCCGGCGCCGGGCTGACCCGCCGCCATACCGCTCGCTCGTCCCGGCGCGCCGGCAACGCCGCCATCACACCTCCACCCAGACGCTCACCCTTCCACCGTAGGAGATGCCGGCACCGGCCCGCTCAGCCGGGCAGGCGCTCGCCCGCGGCGACCGGAAAGGCAATGGTGTTGCCCGGCTGAGCCAGCGGGCAGACCCACTCGTCGCTGTACCGGCAGGACGGGTGGTAGAGGAAGTTCAGGTCGACCACCAGCCGCCCGGGTTGGCCGCCCAGGTCGGCACCCTTGGCGGTGTCCAACGCGTACCGGCCGCCGCCGTAGCTGGACCGGCCCGCGGTGCCGTCGCGCAGCGGCAGGAACAGCCCGCCCGCGTACTGCCGGAGCCACCACACGTCCAGCGGCGCGTCCACCGGCGCGGGCAGGTGAACGCGCCCGATGAGGACCATCGGGAGGGTGCCGTCGCTGGCAGGCACGGACAGCGACGCCTCCCGTCCGGCCGGGCGCAGCGGCACCTCGAAGCGCAGCTCCGGATCGTAGGGCCAGTACGGCAGGCCGGTCACGCGCAGCGGATCCCCAGCCGGCAGCCCGCTCTGCGGGTGGGACCGGAACAGCTCGTCCCGCCCGCGCCGCCACCTCTCGTGCCCGCGCTGCGGGTCTGCCTCGGCGCGCGCCGCCGCATATAGCTCGCTCACCTCGCGACGCCAGCTGACCAGCTCGAGGTCCTGATCACCGCTCATAGGTCACCGCTCATGGCCCGTCCAGTTCGTCCGGTGCGTCCTCGCCGGTCAGTCCGTCCACCGACTCGCGGATCAGGTCGGCGTGACCGTTGTGCCTGGCGTACTCCTCGATCAGGTCGACCAGGGTGCGGCGCAGGCTGGGAGACTGGCCGTCGGGCCAGGTGAACCGGCCCAGCTGGTCCGGCCCGCCGCTGGCCAGCGCCTCGGCCAGCGAGGCCCGGGACCTCGCCACCGCGTCCCGCCACAGCGTCATCAGCTGCTCCGGGCTGTCCTGGGCGGCCGAGTGCCATTCCCAGTCCCGGTCGGCGTCCCAGTCCACCGCATCCCAGGGCGCACCCATTGGGCGCCCGTGCAGCCTCCGGCTGAAGTACTCGTCCTCGACCAGGGCCAGGTGCTTGAGCAGCCCGCCGAGAGTGATGGCCGAGACACCGACCGTGGCCTGCAGGCTAGCGGAGTCCAGGCCCGAGCATTTCCACGAAAGAGTCCGCCGCACGCGTTCCAGCGAACCGGCGAGGGTGGCGGTCTCATCGCCTGCCATCGGTGGTTCTCGCGGAATGTGATCGTCCAGATCCGCCATGAAAAGCGAATTTACCATCGATTCTTGCCTCGCGTCGAGGGCTGCTCAGGCGAACCGCAGCAGCACGGCCACCACCACGATGACCACGGCCAGTGTGATGGCGAAGGCGTACCGCCGCGGCCACCGGTAGGCGCGCTCTTCCACCGGGCCGGTCACGGCTTGCCCGCCAGCTGGGGCCCGGTGCCTTCGGGCAGGGCGAAGTCGTTCCGGGCCAGCACCCAGCGCAGCAGTTCCGGCACCGAGGGGTGCAGGACCCCGTCCGACATCACCGCGGCCGTGCGGAAGAAGCACGCCTGATCGAAGGTCAGCCGGGCCGAGCGGACCAGGTTGCCCAGGCCCAGCTCGGTGATCGCCCATCCGGCCACGTCCCCGTCGGGCGCACCGATCAGGTCGGCCCGGCTGAACACCACGGCCAGCCGCGCCTTGGCCAGCCGGACCCCCATGGCCTCGATCTCCTGATGGGCTTGGGCGTAGGCCAGGTCAGGAGACGGAGCAGCCGAACGGGCTGGCTTCAGCTTCGCCTGCTGGTCGGGCTCGAGCCGGTCCCAGAAGGCCTCCACCGAGAGCGGGTCGATCACCAGGATGAAGGTCTGCGCCGCGTGAAGGTAGCGCAGTTCCTGGGTGCGTTCGGCGGTGTAGAAAAGCTCGCCGGCCGCGTCGAACATGTGCAGGATCCGCGGGTCGCCCTTCGTCATCATCTGGATGATGTACCCACGGGGCGGCTCGGCCGGTGTCTTGTCCGTCGCGGTTTCCGGGCTGAGCCAGCGGTCCGCGTCGGCCAGCTTGCGGCGGGTGGCCGCGTCGCCGAATTCGGCCACGAAATCCGGCTGCAGTTGTTGTGACCACATCCTCAGCTGCGTCACCATGGCGAACAGCAGCCGCGTCTTTCCCGCCCCGGTCGCGCCGAAGAACGGCAGCACGATCTCCGGGGCATGGCCCGGACGGTATTCCAGCGAGTCCCCGCAGCGCGGGCAGTACGCGTTCATCCGCCCCGAGCCGAAGAGCAGGAGTGTGCTCATCGTGGTCCCGCACTGGCAGCGGCGGCGCACGATGCCGAACCGGCCAGGCCGGATGTCCCGGTGCCGCCGCGTGCATCCCTGCCCGGGACATTCGTACCCGGGGTAGGGGACCCGCTCGTAGCAGCTCGGACAGACCATGCGGATGTTCTTGACCCGCAGCACGACCGAGTCGACGCCGCGCAACGCGGCGCCGCCAGCCGCGCCAGCCCGGCGGTGACGCCGATCGCCGCCAGCTGGATCAGGGCCAGCGCGGCCGTGGCCACGGCGCCGACCGCGGTTCCCGCGACCATGCCGATCGCGCCCCCGGCACCGAACGGCGCGCGCCATACCGCCCCCTCGCCGGTGAACGAACCCCGGATGGCATCGACGCCCCGCTGCCAGAATTCGCGGCCGCTGCCACGGGCATCGCGGATGGCCTGGTCGGCGTCGGCCAGCGCCGGGCCGTAGAAGTACTGCAGCACCGCGGGGTCGGCGCCCGCCCTGGTCTTCGGCTGGAGTCCCGGCGCAGACAGCCCGGGCGGCCGGGCGATCAGCACCCGCCACAGGCTGGTGAAATACAGCGCGGGCAGCCAGACGGCGTAGACGACGAAGACGGCGACCGCGGTCAGCGGCACCGCGAAGATCACGTAGATAGAGCAGGGCGAAGGCGTACACGAAGGTCATGAGCCCGGCCCCCCCGCAGAAGCCTGCGGGCCAGCGGGCCACGGCGTGCTTCCCGCCAGGCCCGGCACGCCTGTGCGGTCGCGCTGTCTTCCGGCCAGGCCTGGGCCAGGGTTCCCGACGTCGCGGCGGCGCCACCGACCGACTTGCTCAAACGCGGTACTCAGCGGTTCGCTGAGTGCGGGCTCGGCGGCCAGGCCCGGATCGAGCATCGCGGTGAAAACCCGCCGGGCCAGGTCGGGGTCGGCCGGCGTGGCCGCCAGCCAGCCGGCGAGCTCCTGGCCAAACGCGGCCGCTACGGCTGGTGGACAGCCGCGCAGGGCCGCCGCGAGCGGGCTGGCGCGGGCGAGCCGCGTGGGCAGCTCGCGCTCGAGCAGTCGGCGTGTGCCGGCGTCAGCGTCGGTGTCGGCGTCTGCCCAGGCCTGGTACAGCGCGGCGAAGGCCGCGACCGCACCGCCGGGTCCGTCCAGTGCGGCCTGGTCGAGCAGCGGCAGTATCCGCACCGAGGTGCGGATCGCCTGGATCTCGGCCTCGGGCAGCAGCGGCAGGACGGGATGGTCCGCCAGCGCCGTGGCCAGCCGGTGCCAGCCCGGTGCGGCCGTCCCATGCCCGGCTGTACCGGCGATCTCGGCCGCGAGCCACGTGGTCACGTCCGGCGCGAATGGATCGGTCAGCGCGCCAAGCAGCTCGGTGAGCTGACCCGGCGGGCAGCCCTTCGGCCACAGCAGGCGCAGCAGCGCCGCGTCGATCACCGGCGAGCGCCTGGCCTCGGTCCGGATATCCACGATCTCGTCGAAGGCCCGCAGCGGCTTGATCGCGCGCCGGGACACCGCCAGGATCAGCCACAGCTCCGGCCAGCTCCGGGATGGCGGGCAGGTCGCTCGCGCCGAGCTGGGCCCCCACCGGGCCGCCGAGCACATCACGGCCGCACCTCGGGCGGCTCTCGCCGCCAGCCGCTCGAGCAGCCCGTGCAGGATCGCCGGGTAGCCGGGAGCATGCGGGCCGCTCCGGCTCGGCGTGGCGGAGTCGTGTCCTGGCCGTATCGCCAGCTGGTCTCGGGCACGCCTGATAGGCCGCCGCCCAGTGAGCGCGCCAGCGCGACGTTCGGCGTGGCCGTGCGCGCAGCCGGTGATCGCCGCCCGCACGCGCTGCGGGCCGGGCCGAGCAGGCCGGCCAGCGGCTCGCCGTGCTGATGTGGCGACCCCCGCTCGACCAGGAGCGTTCCAGCTGCTCGCCTGGCCGGGCGCCGTCCTGCGACCGTCCGAGCAGGCCCGAAGCTGGTTGCCGCGCGCGTTCGCGTCTTGCGGCAGCACGCCGAGGACGACGCTGGCGTGCTGGGACGGCATCCGGCCGGCCGCGCCGGGCAGCCAGCGCGCGACCACGCTCGGTCTCGGCGGGCGACAGCCGCCGCCGAGCAGGCCGGTCGCGGCGGCGACCGGCCCGAGCCAGTCATCGGGCCCCGCCTCGTCGCCGGCGGCGAACGCCGCCGCCTGCCGCCACAGCCCGCCCGCTGGCCATCACCCCCGTGTCCGCGAGCAGCGCGGCCAGGGGATGCACGGCACCGCCGGGTGTCTTCCCGGCGTCGAGGTCGAATAGCTGGAAGCTCGCGTCGGCATCGGGCGGCACCGCGTCCGGACAGGATGCCGATCAGGTGATGCCGCGAATAATTAGGCCGGTGGCTGTAAGTGGTGAAAGTCAGCTCCGGCGCCGAGGTGCTCGCCGAGCAGGTACGAGACGGCGGCGATCCACCAGATGTTCTCGTTCGCATCGTGGCTTGCCAGCAGCACCAGCCGGCCCGCCCGCCATGGCGCGCCAGACCGCGGTCAGCAGTTCCGGCAGCACCTTCTCGGTACCGCGGGCGTCGAGGAACGCCTGGACGCCGGCGCGGTCGACGACCCCGCGAGGCAGCGGGCCGGGCAGCTCGGGCAGCTCGCTCTGACCCGATCGGGCTGCCGCTGCCACAGTCGCGGCGCCCCACAGCTCGGCCGGCAGCAGCGGGCCGAAGTCCTGCTCCGGGCGTGCTGGTGACCAGGGCGTGGGCGAAGTAGTTGCCCGGGCGGCCGGAGTAGTCCGTCCCGGCGAACATGCACGTGCGTGACGATGACCGCGTCCGTCGCCTCGCTCTTGGCGTAGGAGAACGCGACGGGGTATGCCTCCGGCTCGTCCAGGCGCGGCTCGGCCAGCAGCCAGCGCGGCGGCTCGTACACGCTGCGGTCCTCCACCTCGCGCATGACGACCGGAGAGGTGCCAGGCGTCACCGCATTGAACTGATACCCGCCGTACCCGGCCAGGCCGGTCTCGCAGGAGGTGTAGTAGAGCTGCTGAAACGCCATGTCAGCCTCGCTTCGACCGGAACGGTGCCGAACTGGGCCAGCATCCACGTGAACGGGCCGGCTACCCGGTAGGGACGGATGCCGCGCGGCGGAAACGCGGTTTTCGCTGGGTCGGCGTCTCGCCGAGCGCGGATACGCCGAAATAGCGGTAGGTGCGGTAGTTCTTCTGCGCGATCTGATCGATCCTGCGAGCCCTCCCACCGGGCCAGCAGTCGCTGGATTTCGGTGTGCACCTCGAGGCTGTCCCGCTCGTCGAAATACGGCATGTGCGGCGGCGGGCGCAGCAGCGGGCTGGTCTCCTTGAGGTCGTGCAGCAGCGCGTCCATCTTGGTGAACACGATGGCGAGCGGCTTGGCGATCCGCTGGCCCGCCTTGATGCGCTCCTTGGCCATGATCAGGTCGGTGATGTTCTCCAGGACGTTGGCGGGCTCGTCGTCCGGCCGCGCCCGGGGTCGGCAGCCGGGTTCCCGGGGCGGCCAGCTCTCGCGCGCCGCGCATCTGCAGCGGGTCGAGCAGCAGCAGGACGCCGTCGGCCGCGGCCGAGGTACTGGACGTTTTCCTCGACCGACTGCGCCGAGCGCAGGTCCTCACCGGCCGTGTCGAAGAACGACAGCAGCGTGCGCTGTGGCTCGCCCGCCCCGTTTCGGCCGAGCCTGCTCCTGCTCTCGCTGGTGAACCGGAACACCAGCGGCGCCCGGTCGGCGCGGCCGCCGTGGTCGGTCGGGCCAGCAACGCGCTTCGCGGTACAGCGGCTGTTCGTAGTCGCTGGCGAAGCGGAGCCGGGTGTCGTCGTCGGCGCCGCTGATCGCCGCGTTGAGCTCCTCCCCGGCCCGGTGCATGAGTTCGTGCACGAGCACGGTCATGTAGACGGTCTTGCCTGATTCCTTCGCCCCGACCAGCGCGATCAGGCGGCTGCGAACCTTGCCGAAATGGACCGGGAGCCTGCTGTGGCACGCCGGGCAGATCCTGGTCGTGCTCTCTGCCCCGCAGGTCGGGCAGTCGGCCGTGCCACGGCGGCCGTCTGCGTCGAACGCCGGCGGCATGGCGCCGCGCGAACCCGGTCCGCTCGCGCAGCACCGGATCGACCTCCGGCGCGCAGCGCTGGCCGCCGGCCCGATCCGGCCGGAGCACCGGAACCAGATTTCCCGCTCGGGAAACCCGCTCGTAGCAGTACGGGCAGTAACAGGCGGCTCCGCCGTTCAGGGGCCTCACCGGATCCTCATCTCCTCGGCCGGCGGCGGAAAGAGCAGCACGCCGGCGGCGTCCGTGGCCGGGGCGCCCGGGTCGACGAAGCAGGCCAGCCAGGCTGGTCCCTTCGGCGACTCGACCGGTACCCGCACCGGCTGGCCCGGGCGTGATCGGCTGCGGCTCGATGCGGGCCACGACCTCGCCCTCGGCCGGGTCTCGGGGGCGTACCGGCCGGTGCTGCGCACCACGACCAGGGCGCCGGACAGCCTGTCCGGCTGCTCGGGCCCAGAGACCATTCGGTGGTCACTCGATCATTACCTGCTGCGGGCGCCGCCGCGCCAGCCGCCCGGCTGGCCGGTTAGCCCGCCCAGGATCGGACGTGATAGCTGACCGCGACGCCGCGCGCCGGCACATCGACCCGGACGCCCGGCGCGGTAGCTCGGCCGTCCGGCTGAGGGTAGACCGCGCGGACCTCGACGGTCGTCTGCGTCCGGCCCGACCGTGATCGCGACGCCACCCTCATCGTCGTAGACCCGGCGCGAGCAGTGCTGCTCACCACCTGGCCAGCGCACCACGGCGTCGGTGGCGTCGTCGGGCCAGACCCAGCTCAGCCGTACGTGGTCGTGCATCCGGCTCGCGGACAGCGTCGCGTGACCGGCTCAGCTAGCCCGATCTCGGCGGCTGGCACCGGCCACCGAGGCGCTGCGGCCCGCGGTCAGGGCGATCAGGTGATGCCGGCCCGGAGGCAGGCTGAGCTCCAGGACGTCCTGACCGTCCTGAGCCTGCGCGTGGCACGCCGGGGATCTCGAGCGAGCCCGGCGGCCTCGTCCGGCCGTCAGCCGCGTCCCGGCCGGCCATGGCGGTGGCTTGTCGCTGCAGACCAGCCGGACCTGGCCGTAGGGGGCGGTGTCCAGGCGGCCCGCACCACGGGCCGGTCCTCGTCTGGCCCGGTACGTCCAGGTCGAGCCACGGCCGGGCGCGGGCTCGGGCACCACTCGCAGCACCACGATCCGGCCGACTAGCGGCGCTGCCCGCCCGGCGTGCCGGTAAGCACGCCACGATCCGGTAGAAGTACTCCGCCCCGGTGCGCAGCCCCGTCGTCCGTGAAGCCGGCCAGCGACGCATGCACGGCCGTGCCGTCGTCCCGGTCCCTGGGGCGGGCGGCCCTCGGCCGGACCACGAGGACCGCTTCGGTGCCGGGGTGGGCCGCCAGGACAGCGGCCACCGATTCGTCGCGCGACCGACGCAAACCTCCGCGACTTCCGGCGTGAATACCACCGGCGGCGTGCCGGCAGGCGCGGACCAGGCATCGCCGCCGCGCGCGGCGAACACGCTGTAGACAGCGCCGCGCCCGGCGGTGGCCTCGGCGTCGGTGACGTCGCCCTGCTCGGTCCGGGTCACCACGGCGGTCCCCTCGGCCGGTGAGGCCGGGGGACGGTCATGGCTCGCATGACCCGGTACTGCAGCCGCCCGGCCGCCGCCGGGCTGGATTCCCAGGTGATCAGGACGTGGTTCCCGTCCACCCGGGCGGTGGCGTGCCGCGGCGCGGGTGGCGGGACGGCAGCGAGCCGGACCGGGCAGCTCGTCGTCGTCCCGGGCCAGGCTGACCGCCTCGGCCAGCAGCTTGGCCGCCGGCTCGGGCCGTCCGGCGGCTAGCTCCTCGCTCGGCCCGCCTGGTAAGCGCGGTCGACCTCGGCGTCCCGCGCCACGACCCGCTCGCGCAGCGGATCGTCGGCGGGCAGGCCGGACGCCAGCCGCTGCGCGCGCGCAGCCGGCCGCCCGCCAGCTCCTCGTTCACCTGCTGGCGCAGCGGGACGAGCGAGTCCTCGCTGAGCATGGCGGCCGCGATCAGCCCGGCGTCGTCCGCGTCCAGGCCGAACCCGGTGGCCTGCGCGGCGATACGCCCGCTGGAGAAAACCGCCGTCGAGCCAGTGGCCGCAGCCGCTCGACCACCTCCGACAGCAGCAGCGCGTTCGAGCTCGCCGCGGCTTGCGGCCGGCCGCGGTCAGGATCGCCAGCACGTTCTCGCTCGGCGTCTTGACCGGGTCCGGCGTACGGCAGCACGTCGACCCGGCGGCGCGCGTCGGCCATCGCCTCGTCGTCCGAGCGGCCGGCCGTCGGCCAGCCGGAACCCGCCCAGCACGCGGAAGCCCGACCGATCGCGTCGCCGAAGACCACCGCGGCGGACAGCCACACGCCGAGCTGCCGCAGGTGCCGCGCCAGGTCCGCGCTGCTTGGGGTGCTGGCCCGGCGGGCAGCTCGGGAAATTGCTCGACGACGCGTACCCCGGCCTGGGTCAGCGCCTGCGCTACCTCCGCGTCGGTCACCGTGCCGGCCAGCGCGTCCCGCAGCCGGGCCACCGCGCCAGGCCCGACGTGGGTGGCCGCCCCGGCCTCGGCCTCGGCCAGCCGCCACAGCCGCTCGAGCCGCTCCCGGCGGGCGTCGCGGTGGCGCTCGGCGAAGCTGTCCAGCGTGAGCCGGCCGGAACGCTCGAGTTCGGCGTGCGCGGTGAGCAGCGTGTCGGCCAGCCGCGGCGTACGTCCGCCTGGTCTTCAGTTCCCGCCAGTAGGCTGACGACCTCCGCTACCCGCTCGGCGAACGCGGCCGGATCGGCGATGCTGTCCGGCAGGCCGTACCGGATGTACAGGTCGGGCGGCGGGACATTGCCGGCCTTGCGGGCCGGATCCAGGACGCCGGCGAGATACTCCTCGCGACTCCAGACCACTTACCCGCTCACCTCGTAGCGGGCCACCGCGTCGGTGGCCTGCTGCACCTCCGTCTCGTCGAGACCGCCGATCTGGATCTCGAAGCGGACCTCCCGGCCGGATTCGGCCTCATGGCCATGCACCTGGAGCAGTCCGGTCTCGGTCATGTGGAACTCGACGTCGAACGGCGCGCCGGCCGGCCGGGGCGGCAGCTCGGTGAGCATGCCTTCGCCGATGTGGGTGTTGTGTCCCAGCTCCTCGGAGGCGACCGAGCCGGCCTGCTCCCACACCTCCAGCTTCACCGCGTGCTGGTTGTCCACCAGGGTGCAGAAGACCTGCGGGCCGGTGTCGGCGGGCAGGGACGTGTTGGCGGTGAGCAGGTGCGAGACGCGGCTGCCGGCCCGCGTCGGGTCGGTCTTGTACACCGGGTCGGACTGGTCGACAACCTTGATCCCGAACGCGCGCGGTACCACCGTCGCCACTCGCCTGGCCGCCATCGTCTCAACCTGCTCCCGGCTGATCCCGAGCTGGTCGGCTACCTCCTGGGCGCTGGCGAGCTCGCCTTCGCCGTCCCCGCCGTCCTGCTCCGGCAGGCTCACCTTGACCTTCTTCATCAGCGCGTACAGGGCGGCGCCCTTGGCCACGGCCAGGTGCGGGTCCTGCTGCCGGGCGTCCAGCCCGAAACGCTCCTTCAGCGTCTCGCGATGACCGGCATGATGGTCATGCCGCCCACCAGGAGCACGTCGTCGAACTGCTCGACGCCCCGGGTCCGCGCGGTGGCAAGCGTCCGCTCGGTGATCTCCATCGTCCGCTCGAGCAGCTCGGAGGTGAGTTCCTCCAGGTGTTCGCGGGTCAGCTCGAGCTGGGCCACCGAGCCGTCAAAGCGGACGTAGTGCTTGCGGCCCTGGGTAGCGCTCAGCGCCTTCTTGAGCTGCTCGGCCGAAGTAGCCAGGTCCTGCATGAACTCCTCGTCGCCGCCCGGGTCGAGCTGCGGGTACTGCTCGGCGAAGCCGGCCAGCAGGAAGTCGACGATGGCCGCGTCCCAGTCGGCCCCACCCAGATGATGGTTGCCGTCGGTGCAGATGACCTCGACGTCGTTCCCGTCGATCCGGATGACGGTGGTGTCGAAGGTCCCGCCGCCCAGGTCATAGATGAAGATGTGCCGGACCCCCGGCTCCTCCCCGAGCACCTGGTAGTTCAGCGCGGCCGCAACCGGCTCGGCCAGGACGTCGAGCACGTTGAGCCCGGCGATCTGCCCGGCCTTCCGGGTGGCTTCCCGCTCCAGCAGCCCGAAGTAGGCGGGCACGGTGATGACCACATCCCCGACCTCCTCGCCGGTCTGCTCGCCCGCGGCCCTGGCCAGCTCGCGCAAGATCAGCGCCGAGATCGACTCGGGGGTATGCGCCTGGCCGTGGAAGGAGTACCGCGTGCCGTCGCCCATCTGCCGCTTGATGAGCTCCATGACCAGGTGCGGGAACAGCACGGCCGAGTCCTTGGCCTGCCGTCCCACAACCACGTTTTCCGGTGACTCGAAATAGACCACCGAAGGCGTCGTATCCTCGCCCACCGCGCTCTTGAGCACCACTGGCCGCCCGCTGGCGTCCACGTATGCGATACAGGAATAGGTGGTACCCAGGTCAATTCCGTAGGTAGCCATGTCACCTCACACCGGTTGCTCCGTGTCCGAGGCCGGCCCAGCCGGGACGTCGCCGGACACATACTGGTAAAAGCGCGCCTGGACCCGGCGGCGCACCAGCCTGGTCTCGCGCTCGTAGAAGCCCACGCCCGCCACTTCCGCCACGGTGTTGTGGCGGTCCAGGTCGTCGCAGGTCACCACCCCCAGTGGACGGTGCCTGTCGCGCTCAAAAGGATCACCCGGCTCGGCCGAGAAGATCTCGATCCCGCAGCGATCCAGGATTTGCGCGACGTCCTCGGCGAACGACCACATCAGCTTCCGGTCCTCCCCGGCGGCGTCGAGCCGCCGTACCTCCCGGTCAAGCTGGTCGTACAGCCGGATCAAGTCGGCCACCACCGGCTCCAGAAAGAGCCGTGCCTGCCCCTCCCGCAGCCGCTGGTTCTCCTCGTGCAGCCGGTCGATGACGGATTCGCGATGCGACGAGCGCCGATGGAATTCGGCAAGCTGCGCCTCGACCCGATCCAGGCGCGGGGCCAGATCCCCCGGCCCGGCCCCGGCCGTGCCTGTGCTGGCCTCGTGGGTGCTGGCCTTCTCGGTGCTGGCCTTATTGGGGCCAGCCTCGTCTGCGCCGGCCTCATCTGGCGTCGGCTCCAGCGTGTCCTCCCCGTTAATACGGTGCTCGTCAATCCCGGTCAGAAAGCCTCACCGCCTTCCGCCGCGCCGGCGTGAACTGGCGCGGGATAAAGCGCCGGGACGAAAAAGTGCTGCGGCACGACTCTATCGGGTTCGTCACCGAACGCGTGACATGCCGGGTTGAATGTCGTTCGCGGCGAGTTGCGGGCGGGGACCGGGACATCTGCGACCATTCCGTGGCGGCGTTTAACAATTGCTGGATAGTCACGATAGGCACGCAACGCTAGCCCGCAAATATCACCCGTGGCCACATATGCGCCGTGCTGGGATCCGGCCGAACGGGCTGCGATCGACCCGCCGCGGCACCGAACCACCCGTCCGGCCGGAATGAGGCGCGATCGGCTGGGCAGAAGGGGGCCATGGGCATTCTGAACAGGATCGCGAACAGGTCCCGGATCGGCCGCGGCCGGGCCAAGCAGCGGATCGGCCGTGCCACCGGCAGCCGCCGGCTCCAGGCTGAGGGCCTCGCCGACCGGGTCAGCGGCAGTGCGCGGCAGTTCGGCGAGGACGTCAAGGACGAACTCAAGGGTGCGGGCCGGGGCATCGAGCGGACGTTTGGCCGCTAGCCCTGAGCCGAGCCGAGCCGCCGCATGCCCCAAGCACATGATCATGGGGCCGTGCGGTGGGGTACGTGCCGATGGCAGCTGCGAGGTCGATTCGCGCCCGTGTGCGTTCCCAGCCCCGGCCGCCTGGGCCGACCCGGTGCCGGCCGTACCGCTGGGCAGGGTCCCGCTGATCCTCACCGACTTCAGCTCCGAGCCGTACTCGGTCCCGGCCCATACGACGGTGGCAGGCATCCTGGCCCCGGTCAGCGACGCTGTCCTGGTCGGCGAGCACCAGGATCGTCCGGACTTCCCGCCCGCGCTGCTGGCCTCGGTTCTGCAGCAGGCCGGTGCCCGGCCGTGGATCACGCTGTCCTGCCGCGACCGGAACCGGGTCGTGCTCGAAACCGAACTGCACGGCCTGCGCCAGCTCGGGGTGGACGCGGTGCTGTGCGTCACCGGGGATGCCCGCGCCTATGACATCCGGCCGGACGCGACTCAGGTCTTCGACCTGGACGGGCCGCGGCTGGCCGCGCTGGCTGCCGCTATCGGGATCCCCGCCGCCGTCCCGGAAACACCGGGAGCGCCGCCACGGAAGCTGCGCGCCTTCCGGCTGGCCCAGAAGCAGCGCGCCGGCGCGGCGGCGGCCGTGCTCAACCACGACTCTGTGACCACCGTGCGGCAGTTCCTGGCGGCCGCGGCTCACATGGGGGTCACCATTCCGGTCATTGCCGCGGTAGCCATCTTCACCGACCCGCCGTCGGTCGCGGCACTGTCCGGCTTGCCCGGTCTGGAACTGGACCCGGTTGCGGTGCGCGCGGTGCTGGAGGCCCCAGATCCGGTGGCCGCTGGCGTCGAGGCCGCGGCGCGGCAGGCGCAGGCCCTGCTGGGCATCCCCGGCGTGGCCGGGGTGAACATCTCCGGTCTCGCCTCGGCCCGTGGGTACGAATACGCCGCGCAAGTCAAGGCCGAGCTGGCCCAGCAGATCCGGGAAGGGCACCAGATCCGGGAAGGGCAGCAGATCCGGGAAGGGCAGGCATGAGCCGTGAGGAAAACGACCCGATGGAGGCCGAGTTCGGCACCGTCGCCGAATGGACGGCCAGGGTCGCCGAGGACCTGGGCCCGGACTACTACATCCCGGCCGCCTGCCGGGGGAGTGGCCAGCCAGCCGTCCTGGACTGGCTGCTCGACCGTCTGGACCCGCGGCCCGGCGACGTGCTGCTCGACGCCGGTGCGGGCGTGGGCGGGCCCGGCGCTTATGCCGCCCGCCACGCCGGGGTGCGCCCCGTCCTGGCCGAGCCCGAGCCGGGCGCGTGCCGCGCGGCCACCAGGCTCTTCAGCGTTCCACCGGTCCAGGCGCAGGTGGTCCAGGCCGACGCGACGGCGCTGCCCTTTAGCGACGGCTCGGTCTCGCTGGCCTGGTGCCTGGGCGTGCTGTGCACCGCCCCCGGCGCCGCCGCCCAGCAGGCCATGCTGGCCGAGCTGCGCCGGGTGGTCCGGGCCGGCGGCCGCATCGGCCTGCTGGTGTTCGTGGCCGTCGCGGCCGAGCTGGACGACCCGCCGCAGGGCAATCATTTCCCGGCCAGCGGGCAGCTGCATGCCCAGCTCGGCCGGGCGGGACTGGAGGCCGTGGACGTGGCCGATTTCCATGACATCGGGGATCCTCCAGCGGACTGGACCAGGCGAGCCAATGACGTCGAACGCGAACTGCAGCGCCGCTACGGGCACACGCGGCAGCTGGCGGTGGCCACCGAGCAAAGCGGCCGGATCGGAAAGCTGCTCGCCTCGGGCCAGCTCACCTCCCAGGTCATCCTGCTGCGACCCCAGAGCTCTCGGCAGACTTGACCGCCTGCACCTGCGTGGTCTGCGCCACCCGCCGCTCCTGGTCGTCGTAGAGGGTGCTACCCAGCGAATGGCATCAGCGCCACCAGCGCGTCAAGATCAGCGGACAGGACACTGGACGATACCGGCCTGGGGTGTCGTCATGGCGATCGCAGCGACCCCGACAGGAGGGACCCCCGGATGATCATCGATTGCACCCACTACCAGGACGGCCGCCGGCGCGACGACAGAGCCGTACCGCTAGAGGAGGCGGCGGGCCGGTGCAAACAGGGCGGCTTCGTGTGGCTCGGCCTGTTCGAGCCCTCAGAAGCCGAACTGACGCAGGTCCGTGAGACCTTCGGCCTGCACGAGCTGGCCGTCGAGGACGCGCAGACCTTCCACATGCGACCCAAGATCGAGAGCTACGAGGGAGGCGTGCAGCTGGTCATCCTGCGCACCGCGCGGTACATCGACGAGACCGAAGAGGTCGAGTTCGGGGAGATCAGCGTGTTCATCGCGCCCAGCTTCGTGATCACCGTCCGGCAAGGGGTGGCCAGCGAGCTGCGCAAGGCCCAGCAGCGGCTGGAGGAGCGGCCGGAGCTGCTGGCGGTGGGCAGCTCCGCGGTGCTGTGGGCCATCATGGACAAGATCGTGGACGACTACACCCCGGTCGTGGCCGGGCTGGAAGGTGACATCGACCAGGTCGAGGCGACCGTGTTCTCCGGCACCGTCGCGCCGACCGAACGCATCTATTCGCTGCGCCGCGAGGCCACCGATTTCTACCGTGCCGTCCACCCGCTGCTGGCCGTGGCCGCCACCGTGGAACGCAACGCCGATCCGAAGCTCCAGCCTTATCTGCGGGACGTCCAGGATCACCTCCTGCTGGTCAACGAGGAGGTGGCGGCCCAGCGCGACCTGCTCGGCACCATCCTGGAGGCCAACATGGCGGTGATCTCGGTCGAGCAGACCAAGGTCAGCGTCCGGCAGAACTCCACCATGGAGCGGCTGACCGTGCTGGCCACCGTGTTCCTGCCGCTCACCTTTGTCACCGGTTTCTTCGGGCAGAACTTCGGCTGGCTCGTCGGCAGCATCGACGGTTTTCCCGCCTTCGCCGCCTTCGGCCTCGGTGGCCTGGTGGTCCCGCTAGTGCTGCTGTTCTTCTGGCTACGCCGCAGCGCACCCCGCACCAGGACGGAACAATAGTGACTATGACCACACCTGAAGCCAGCCAGGCGCCCCTGCGGGTGCCAGACTTCGAGTACGGACGCGCCGGCGTCGGCGGCGTCGAGGTCAGCTACGCCGTCGCGGGATCAGGCCCGCCCGTGCTGTTCCTGCACGGGTATCCGGAGAATCATTTGATGTGGCGGCATGTGGCGCCCGCCCTGGCCGGTGAGCACACGGTGATCCTGGCCGACCTGCGCGGCTACGGGAATTCCGGCAAACCCGCCCCGGACAGTGCTGGCGAGACATACTCAAAGCGCGCCATGGCCCGCGACCAGGCCGGGCTCATGCGCCAGCTCGGCTTCGCGGAGTTCCAGCTGGTCTCACACGACCGCGGCGCCCGGGTCGCGCACCGGCTGACACTGGACCACCCGGGCGTGGTGACCCGGCTGGCCGTGCTGGACATCGTGCCAACCCGGCATGTGCTGACCCACGTGACGCGGGACATGGCCATGGCCTACTACCACTGGTTCTTCCTGGCTGCCGGGAACGGCGTGCCCGAGCATCTGATCGCCGCGGATCCCGGATTCTGGCTGCACGCCCTGACCGGCCCGCTGCTCGGCCCGGGGTCGGCCATCGAGGACGACGTGATGGCGGACTACGTCCGCTGCTTCCGCGACCCCGGTACGGTCGCGGGGTCCTGCGCCGACTACCGCGCGGCGGCCAGGCATCGACCTAGTGCACGACGAGGAAAGTTTCGCCGCCGGGCAGAAGATCGGTTGCCCGGTACTGGCGCTGTGGGGTGCGCACGGCTTCGTGGGTCGCGCTTATGATCCGCTCGCCGTGTGGCAGCAGTACGCCACCGATGTCCGCGGCCAGGTGCTTCCCACCGGCCACTTCCTGCCCGAGGAGGCCCCGGACCTGGTCACCGCCGCCTTGGGAGACTTCCTCGACTAGCACTCAGGAGTCCCAGTGCGGAGGCCGGTCAGCATTCAGCCGCTCCTCGTCGTCCGGCTCGGGGCGTTCACCCCAGGCGACGTCGGTATCGTCCTCGCCGTGCTCCGGCAAAGCCGGCTTGTCGTCGGGCTTGTCATCAGGCGCCATGGCTCCATCATGCCGCCCGCGCCAGCTTAGCCTGGCCAGGTGGACGATACCGACGCCATTGCCGAGCAGATCCTGCGGCGCTATGACGCCATCACCGTGGTCGGCGCGAGCGGTGCCAGGCCCAAGGCCGCGCACTATGTTCCCGCGCACATGCAGCAGCACGGCTGGCGCATCATCCCGGTCAACCCGCACCGGGACGAGATCCTGGGCGAGCGGGTCTACCGGACGCTGGCCGAGGTACCCGAGCCGCCCGGGCTGGTCGACGTGTTCCGGCCCTCGATGCAGACCCCGGATGTGGCCCGCCAGGCCGTCGCGGCCGGCGCGACCGCCTTGTGGCTGCAGCTCGGCATCGCCTCGGCCGAGGCCCGCGCCATAGCCCGCGACGCTGGCCTGCTCTACGTGGAGGATCGCTGCCTGATCATCGAGCAGCGCCGCCTGGGCCTATCGGCGCCTGGCCGCGGGCGCGGGGAGTGAGCCGGCCCGCGCGATGCAGCTGCCGGTGCCGCCCAACCGGCGCACCCTGGGGGAAGATACGGCCGTTGGGGAAGGTTCGTGGCGGGTCGACGGTCTAGTGCATCATTGTGTCGCTGTGGGCCTATCGGCCCTGCTAACGTGCCCGTTGTCGGACGGAACAGGGGGAGGGCCTTGTGGCCGGGATGATCTTTTTTACAGACAACTATCAGGACCGCAGCACCAACGATGGGTACCAGTTCGAGTTCTACTGCCGCCGTTGCGGCAACGGGTACAGCTCGTCGTTCCAGCACTCGGTCACCGGCTTCGGTGGCCGACTGCTCCGGCTCGGCGGCGACGTGGTCGGCGGCTCCGTCGGCGAGCGCGCCTCCCAGCTCGGTTTTGACGCCGAGTGGATGCGGGCCGGAGTGCGTGGCTCGACCCGGGACAAGGCCCTGGCCAAAGCCGTGGAGGAGATGGGCGACCATTTCCACGAGTGCCACCGCTGCGGCCAGTGGGTGTGCGAGCAGGTGTGCTGGAATCCCGGCCGTGGCCTGTGCACGACCTGTGCGCCCCGGCTCGACCAGGAGGTCGCCGGCATGCAGGCCGCGGCCCAGGTCAACCAGCTGAACCAGAAGATCCAGAGCCAGGACTGGACCAAGGACATCAACTACCGCGACCAGGCCACCGGCCTGTGCCCGGCCTGCGGGCAGGAAAGCGGTGGCGGCAAGTTCTGCCAGCGCTGCGGGCACGCGCTGGCCGCGGCGCAGGCGGCCAGGAAGTTCTGCGGGAACTGCGGGACGCCGATGACCGGCGCGAGGTTCTGCGCCGAATGCGGCACCCCGGCCGGCTGAGTCCGCGATCGCCGTGAGCACGGCCCAGTACCGGATTCTGGCACCCGACGGCCGCTCCCGCGAGGACGGCCGCGCTGAGGTGCAGGCGGACGGCGGCTCGCTGGTGCTCGCACCGGATGGCCGGAGCGTGCTGCGCATCCCGTTCGGTCATATTGCCTCGGTCACCGAGCCGGAGCCGTACACGGTCCGTGTTGGCCTGGCCGATGGCGGCGCCATCGAACTGAGCCGGGCTCGGCGTGATGCGCACCCAGCTGCTGGCCGAACTGCGCGATGGCCGGGCCGGCGGCGCCGCCGCGGCGGCCGGTGCGGTGGGGCAGCCGGAGGTGTTCTCCGGGATCGCTGGCGGTGGCCCCGCCGAGCTGCGGGTGTACGAGGACTGCCTGCTGATCACCGGGGACGCCGGGGCGGAGCGGATCAGCTTCTCCTTTGCCGGCCAGGTCCAGGTGCAGGACTACGTGCTCACCCTCGAGGTGGCCGGGCGGGATCCGCTGACCCTGTTCCGGCTCGGCGCGCGGACCGACGAGCTGGCTGGCCTGCTGACCGAGCGCGCGGGCGAGGCCCGGAGCCGGACGTCAGCGTTCCTGGCCTCGCTGCTGCCCGGACTGGACCCGATGGCGGTCCGGGAGGCGGCTGGGCTGCTGCGTGACGGAGTGGCCGTGGCCGCCGCGGACCTGGACCGCATCCACCCCGACCTGACCCGCACGCTGGTCATGCTCGCCGCGCTGCCGGATCGCCAGGACGCGATCACCGCCCTGGCGAGGAACACGCGGCTGGCCATCGGCTTCCGCCAGCTGGCCTCGGTCCGCCGGCCTGCCGTTGGCGCCCAGCCCTGGCATGACCACGCGGCCACCCCGCACATCGGCCAGCACGAGACCGACGGCGGGTTCGCCCCCGGTCTGGCCGGGGCGATGGCGGCCGGGATCATGGCCGGCAGCGGGCCATTTGGCTACGGCGGCTACGGCGGTGGCGCCGGGTACGGCCCCTTCGGCGCGTACTGGGCCTTCCGTGCCCTGGGCGCCGGCCTGAACGGCCAGGGATCGCGGCCCATGGCACCCCGTCCCGACATGACCCGGGGGCTGCTGACCCCGGCCACCGAGGATCTGTCGGCCCTGACCGTGACCGGCCAGGATCCCACCGTCCTGGCCTTCGCCCTGGGCAGCCGGGCCGGTCAGGCCGTCTACGAGGTCCTCAACCTGCCGGACCCGGCCACCTGCGTCTTCCGCGCCGCTGACCCGGTCGCGCTCAACCGGGCCCTAGACGACGCCGGGTTCCGGCCTGAGGCCGCCGGCGACTTGGTGGCCCAGATTCCCCACGACCACCAATGGGCCGAACGAATGGGTTCCTTGTTCCGCTCAGATCCTCACCACAGCGATCCCTAGCCCGCGGCGCGGGCCAGGTCGATGCCGCGGCCAAGGTTGTCCAGGCGAGCCGCCAGGGTGTCGCCCGCCGGATAGAGCCGCACCGTGTCGACGCCAGCCGCGCGCCAGGCCCGCAGCCGTGCCCGCACCATGTCCTCGGTCCCGATCAGCGTGGTGGCCAGCACCATCTCGTCGGTGACCAGACTGGTCGCGCCGTCGCGGTCGCCGGATTGCCAGCGCTCGCGAACCCGGGCCGCGACCTGCGCCCAGCCCTGCCGGCTGTAGGCGTCGTTGTAGAAGTTCGTCCGGCCCGAGCCCATGCCGCCGAGAGAGAACGCCAGCTCCTTCTTGCGGTCGGCCACGACCTCCCCGAGCCGGGCTTCGTCCACCAGGTTGATCTCGGCGCCCTGGCAGATATCCAGATCGGCGCGAGCCCGCCCGGACCGGGCCAGGCCCGTGTCCAGGTAGGTCCAGTAGGCGTCCGCGCCCTCGGGCACGAAGCTGGTGCCGAGCCAGCCGTCGGCGATCTCGCCGGTCAGCTCCAGCATCTTCGGGGACAACGCGGCCAGGTAGACCGGTACCGACACCGGCGGCAGGCTGACCCGCATGGGCCGCCCCTCGCCGCCGGGCCGGGGGATCTGGTACTGGCTTCCGTTGTAGGACAGCTTTTCCCCGGTGAAGACCTGCCGCACAATCTCCACCGTCTCCCGCATCCGGGTCAGCGGATGGGCGAACCGGGCGCCGTGCAGCCCTTCGATGACCTGCGGTCCCGAGGCGCCGAGGCCGAGCAGGAACCGGCCGTCGGTGAGGCGGGCCAGCGTCATCGCGGTCTGCGCGATCAGCACCGGCGACCGGGTGCCGAGCTGGAAGATCCCCGAGCCGAGCCGGATGGTCTGGGTGCGGGCGGCCAGGTATCCCAGTGGCGAGGCGGCATCGGAACCCCAGGCCTCGGCCACCCAGCAGACGTCCAGGCCTAGCTTCTCGGCCTCCACGACGAACTCGGCCGTCTGCTGCCAGTCTGCGCCCGAGGCCTCGATCGTGGTCGCTGTCCGCATCAGGCCGCCCCTTCGGCCCGTTCCTTGATGGCAGCCAGGTTGTGCCTAATGCCGGTCTCGTACTCACGCAGCCGGACGAAGACGATCTTCTGTTCCTTGTCCGGCATGGCGTCGATGGCCAGGCTCAGGCCCGACCGGGCCGGGCCCATCCGCGTCGACTGTTCCAGGACGGTGCCTGCTCCCTCGGGCCGCAAGGTGAACCGCCAGGTCGACGACGGGTACTGTGGATCGCCGACGGCCCAGGCGAAGCGGTGTGGCTCGTCACACTCGACGACCGTGCTGGTCGTCTCCCACTGACCCAGGGACGGATGCGCGCTGCGGCCAGCGAACCGGTGGCCGACGGCCGGGCCGGTGGCGTCGTCCAGCCACCGCACCTCCTGCAGCTCAGTGCTCAGCACCGGCATCAGGAAGATGTCGCTGACCAGGGCCCACACCCGATCCGGCGGTGCCTCGATCAAGGTCTGCACGGCCACCTCCGGCTGGTCCGCGTACACCTGCCCGGTCCACTCCACGATGTCCGCCTCCTTGCGTCTCGCCGCTGTGGCCCTTCGAGACTTACCACGGGCACCCGGGGGTGACCAGATGGCCGCGCCCGGGCCCGCTTACCAGGTACCCCATGTCAGGGCGGGATCAGGGAGCGACGGGGGCTTGGCGAAGGCGGGCTGGCCGTCCAGGTCCAGCGCGTCCAGCGGTGTGCTCGCCGCGGCGTCGCGGGCGGTCAGCGGCGGCAGGTTCCACTTCTCCTCGACCAGCCTGAGCACAGAGGTGTGGTCCAGGACGCGAGAGCAGACGTAGTCCGGGCGCGCGTAGGGCGACACGATCACCGCGGGCACCCGGAAGCCGTACCGGTCGTACCGGTGAGGTCCGGCGTCCTCGTTCTCCTTGGTCTTCACCAGGCTGGGCCGGATGGTGCGCAGGATCGCCTCGAGCCGACCTTGGCTGCCGATCACGGCGCGGCCCTGGATGCCGTCGGGCGGGATCGCGGCGGGCGGCGGCACGTGATCGTAGTAGCCGCCGTGCTCGTCGTATAGCCAGATCAGCAGGGTGCGCGGCCAGCCCGGGCCGTGCATGACCCGGTTGATCACTTCGGCGGCGAAGCTCTCGCCCTTACGGATGTCCTGCGGGTTCTCCTCGGAGTAGGCGTCGAAGTCCGGGTCGACGAGGCTGAACGCGGGCAGCGTGCCCTGGTCGGCGTCCGCGAAGAACTGATCCATGCCCCGCACGTGCCGCATGTACCGGCCGATGCCGAGCGGGAACATGTCGGCGGTGAACGTGATGTCCTTGCGTGCGTTCCGTGCCGCCGGCAGGAACCGGCCCGCGGACAGCAGCCGGCGCCGGTTCATCTTGCGCCGGTGCCGGGCGAAGTGCCGCCAGCTGGGCTGGTCGCTGGCCGCCGGGTGGTAGTTGGCCCAGGAGATCCCGTGCTCCGTCAGCAGGTCGAAGACGGTGCCCGCCTGCGGATAGTCCATCAGGTCATAGGGCGAGTCGTCGATCAGGCCGTTCGCGGTGCCGGCGATGAGAAAGCGGCGGTTGGGGAACGTCGGCCCAAGGCAGGAGCTGAACCAGTGGTCGGCCAGCGGGAAGGTCTGCGCCAGCCCGTAATAGAACGGCAGGTCGTCCTGGGTCCAGTAGCCCATGGCGACCCGGGCTGCCTCCGGCGCCATGTCGGCCTCCTGGCCGGTGCCCGCCCGGGCCTGCGCCTGCACGGTCTGCGCGCTGGCGATGAACCCGTCGCATTTGCCGCCGCCCCACTGCTCACGGGACGCGGCCCAGCTCTGCGACGGCACTCCCTTGTGCTGGACCGTGGAGGGCAGGCGGAAAGCCCGGACGGCCTCGCCGTCCGCCCCGGAATTGGCCGGCTTCTCCACCATCACCGAAGCCCTCGCCCCGGCCGCGCAGCATGCCGAGGTAATTGTCGTAGGAGTGGTTCTCCATCATCAGCACCACGATGTGCTCGATCTGCGGCAGCAGGTCGGTGCCGGCCGGGGTCCCAGGACGGGGCAGCGGGCCGGATCTGGCCTCCGCCCGGTCGCGGGCCTGGCGCCTCATCTCGCGGTGCTCCAGCCGGTGCCACATGCCTGTTCCGCCCTGGTATCGCCGGTTGTAGTCCCGCCAACCCTAGCGGCACCGGCAGCTGCTCGTCGCGAGCGACCGGCCGAGCGCCAGTCCGCCGTCCGGTGGCGGAGCTGCCCGCCTAGCGCCGGGATGAGACCAGCGACGCGAATACCACCGTCGAACTCAGGTAATGGCCGGTGCGGTAGTCGAACTCGCCGCCGCATGTAATCAGGCGCAGCGCTGCGTAATTGCTCGCCCGGTAAATTGTCTGCGCGGGGAAACGCGTTTTGGTGTACTCGCGCACGCCGGTGACCTTGAAAATAGCGGTCACGCCGTCCGCCAGTTTGACGTCGATGGTGTTTCCCGGCCGCAGCGCCCCGAGCCGGTAGAACACGGCCGGTCCCTCAATACTATCGACGTGGCCTTCGATGACCGACGCGCCGACCTGGCCGGGAGTGGCCGAGTACTTGTACCATGCCGCCAGGCTGGCGCTGGTGACCAGCGACGGGACAGCCATTGTGCCGTTGGAGTTGAGCCCGAGGTGCAGCAGTTTGGTGTCGACACCGATGGCCGGGATCGTGACCGATACCGGCTGCGAGCGCCGCAGCGTCGGTCCCCGAGCCGGCCCACCGACATCTCCCGCCGCGGACGCACTGGGCTGCGGCGCGTGCTGCTGGGCGGCCACGGCGAAGCCGATTGCGGCCACCCCGCTCAGGACGAGCACGGTCCCGGCCAGACCAGCCAGCCGCGATCGCAGGGGCGGCCGGGTGATGGGCGGGGGAGCGTAACCGCTGTCCGGCCACGACACCACCACCCGGAACCCGGCGATGCGCCGCCACTGCCCCAATGCCGCCGCGCCTCCTGCCGACTTCTCAACGATGCCCTACTCAAGTAGCCTAATATTTCAATGGTGCGTGCGCCATTGCGCGTCTGTTCGGTTCGGGGCCTTAAGGTCCGAAAGTGCTTGCGGGTTTGTGACACCGGAAATCGGGAAATGATCGCCACCTGTCAGGTGCACGAGGAGGCTAAATGAACGGGCGCGCATCGGCATCCAGAACGGCCCGCGGCGCGAGAATGACCGCCGCCGGGCTTGGTGCCATGAGCGCCGTCGCCTTCGTCGCCATCTCGGGCTGCTCCGCCTCGGGTTCGACCAGCTCATCGATCTTGCCCTCAATCTCTGTCTCAGGCACAGTCACCGCCACGGTCAGCCCCAGCTCGGACCCGACCCCCACCGTCACCACCACCACCGTCACCCCCACGCCGACGCCGACCATCACCGCGACGATCATCACCCCAACGCCGGTTACCCCGACCCCGACCCCGACCACCACGGTCACCGTGTTCCCCAGCGTCGCGCCGGTCACCGGCGGCGGTGGCACGGCCGGTCTCCAGGACATCGCCCTGTTCGGCCTCGGCGGCGCGGCCATCCTGCTCGGCGCGGGCAGCCTGGCTTACCGCCGCCGGGTCAACCGGCACCGGTAGGACGCCGCTCAGATCGCCCAGATTAAGCCTCAGCATCCTGTTTCAGGCTGGGCGGCGAGGGCACGCCAGTAACCGGACCTGCGGAAGCAATGTGGCTGAGCGTGCCGGGCAGGCCAGGAGCCTGAAGCAGGGCAAGCAGCGCTTGGTCTAATCATCACCAGCGATCCTGGAGACACGCGTAATGACCAACCCTGAAGTGCCACGCCACATCGAAGTCAAGGACGGCGACCAGACCGTGGGCGCCGCCGAGGTGAGCACCGCCCAGGGTGCGGAAGGAACCGTCCGGACCTCGCTGTACCCACCGTCTGGGCATGTCGCCCCAGGCAGCCGGGCCAGCCTGGTCGACGCGGTCATGGACAGCCCCGAGGTGCGGGCCAGCCGCCGGCTGGAGGCTACTGTCCCGCTCGGTGACGGCGAGTCGCTAGAGCGCCTGCGCCAGCGGACCCGGGAGGCGGCCACCCGGCCGGCCGGGTCGACCGCCCTGTTTGACGCGGACATCCCGCGTGCCGATCCGCCGGCCGCCGAACCGCCCCCCGGGTGATCGGTGTCGGCACCTCCGGGTGGAGCTACGACCACTGGGAACCGGAGCTGTACCCGGCTGGCCTGCCGGCCCGCGAACGGCTGGCGCGGTACGCGGCCAGCTTTGGTACCACCGAGCTCAACGCCAGCTTCTATCGCTGGCCGCGGCCCGCGGCGTTCGCCTCGTGGCGGCGCCGACTGCCGGACGGGTTCGGTCTGTCGGTCAAGGCGCCGCGCGGGCTGACGCACGGACGCAGGCTCTACGCGCCCGAGGCGTGGCTGGAGCGCATCGCGGCCGGGTGGCATGAGCTGGGAGACCGGCGCGCGGTGCTGCTGGTCCAGCTGGCGCCCGGGCACGAACGCGATGACGCCCGGCTGGCGTACTTCCTTGACCTGGTGCCGCCCTGGCTGCGGATCGCGGTGGAGTTCCGCCATCCCAGCTGGCACTGTGCGGAGGTCTTCGCGCTGCTGGAGGCACGCGGAGCCGCCTACTGCGTGATGAGCGGCGCGAACCTGCCCTGCGTCCTGCGTGTCACCGCGGACTTCGTCTACCTGCGGCTGCACGGCCCGGACCACCATCACCTGTACGCGGGTTCGTACAGCGACGCCGACCTGGGCTGGTGGGCGGCCCGGATCCGGGAATGGGCGAACGGCCGGGACGTGTACGCCTACTTCAACAACGACGGCGACGCGAACGCGGTGCGGAACGCGCGGACGCTGCGCGCGATGCTGGACGGCTGACACCTCGCCTGGTGCAGGGCTCTACCGAGGTGTCAGGCTGTCCGTTACGGGCAAAGGCCCCTGTATGGTGCCGTGGCGACGTTGCCGCGCGCGCTCAGTACCGCAGGAAGGACACATCGTGGCCATCGCGACCATTAACCCCGCGACCGGGGAGACCGTCAAGACCTTCGAGGAGATGAGCGAGGCGGACGTCGGCCAGTGCCTGGCCACCGCCGAAGCCGCGGCCTCGACCTACCGCCTGACCAGCTTCGAGCAGCGCGCCGAATGGATGCGCAACGCGGCCGACATCCTCGACAAGGAGCAGGACCAGGTCGCCGCGATGATGACGACCGAGATGGGCAAGACGCTGGCCGCGGCGAAGCAGGAGGTGGCCAAGTGCGCCACCGCCTGCCGCTACTACGCCGAGCACGCGGCCGGCTTCCTGGCCGACGAGCCCGCCGACGCCCAGGCCGTGGGCGCGGCACAGGCCTACGTCAGGTACCAGCCGCTCGGCCCGGTGCTGGCCATCATGCCGTGGAACTTCCCGCTATGGCAGGCCATGCGGTTCGCCGCTCCCGCGCTCATGGCCGGCAACGTGGGACTGCTCAAGCACGCCTCGAACGTCCCGCAGACGGCCCTGTTCATGCAGGACCTGTTCGCCCGGGCCGGATTCCCCGAGGGCACCTTCCAGACGCTGCTCATCGGTTCCGCGCGGGTCGAGGCGATCCTGCGTGACCGCCGGGTCATGGCCGCGACCCTGACCGGGTCGGGGCCGGCCGGGCAGGCGGTGGGCGCCATCGCCGGCAGCGAGATCAAGAAGGTCGTGCTCGAGCTGGGTGGCAGCGACCCGTTCATCGTCATGCCCTCAGCTGACCTGCGCAAGGCTGCCGAGGTGGCCGCCACCGCACGCCTGCTGAACAACGGCCAGTCATGCATCGCGGCCAAGCGCTTCATCGTTCACGATGCGGTCTACGAGGAGTTCGAGCGGCTGTTCACCGAGCAGATGGCGGCCAAGAAGCTCGGCGACCCGATGGCTGAGGACACCAACGTAGGCCCGCTGGCCTCCGAGCAGCAGCGCGACGACGTCGAGCACCTGGTGGCCGACGCGGTGGCCAAGGGTGCCCACGCGCTGTGCGGCGGCGCCGCGCCCGAGGGGCCCGGCTTCTACTACCCGCCGACCGTGCTGGCCGGCATCACCCCGGAGATGCGCGTCCACACCGAAGAGGTCTTCGGGCCGGTGGCCACCTTGTACCGCGTCCCCGACATCGATACGGCCATCGAGCTGGCCAACGTCACGGAGTTCGGCCTGGGTGCAAACGCATGGACAAACGACGAGGCCGAACGGAGCCGGTTCATCAGCGACCTGGTAGCCGGGATGGTCTTCATCAACGGCAACGTCACCTCCTACCCGCAGCTGCCCTTCGGTGGAGTGAAGACCTCCGGGTTCGGTCGTGAGCTCTACTACCAGGGCATTCGCGAGTTCTGCAACACCAAGACGGTCTGGGTCGGCGGAGCCTAGCACCTGTGCCCAGGCTGCTGGTCGTGCACCACACCCCGTCGCCCGCCCTGCAGGAAATGTTCGAAGCCGCCGTGGCCGGGGCCAGGACCGATGAGATCACCGGCGTCGAGGTGGTCGTCCGGCCTGCCCTGACCGCGGCGGCCGCCGACGTCCTGGAGGCCGACGGCTACCTGCTCGGCACCCCGGCCAACATCGGTTACATGTCCGGCGCGCTCAAGCACTTCTTCGATGGCATCTACTACCCGTGCCTGGAGGCCACCCAGCGGCGTCCCTACGGGCTGTACGTGCACGGCGGGATGGATACCGCGGGCGCGGTGCGCGCGGTCGAGTCGATCACCGGTGGCCTGAAGTGGCGGCCGGTCCGGCCGCCGGTCACCGTGCAGGGATCGCCAGCCAAACCGGATCTGGAGGCCTGCTGGGAGCTGGGCGCGCTGGTGGCCGCCGAGATCGCCGGCTGACCGCCGTGGCCGGACACGATTTCCGGGCCTGCGCCACGTCGGGCGCGGCCGCGCTGCAGCGCTGGTACGACCGTCGCACCGGGCTATGGCGCGGCGCGGGCTGGTGGAACTCGGCCAACGCCCTGACTGCGCTGATCGGCTACATCGAGCTGACCGGGGAATCGACCTACGCCGGCGTCATCGGCACCACCTTCACCACGGCCCAGCGCACCCACGGCCGCTTCATCAACAGCTACTACGACGACAACGCGTGGTGGGCGCTGGCCTGGGTCGCCGCGTATGACCTGACCCGTGATGACCGCTACCTGGACGCGGCCAGGACAATCTTTGCCTTCAACACCGGGGGCTGGCAGGCGGCCACCGGCGGCGGCATGATCTGGCACCGCAACACCAGCTATAAAAACGCGATCACCAACGAGCTGTTCGGCCTGCTCGCCGCCCAGCTGCACCAGCGTGCGCCGGGCGATGGGGTCTATCTCGAGTGGGCCCTGCGGGAGTGGGAGTGGTTCAGCGCCAGCGGCATGCTCGGCCCGGGCGGCTTGGTCAACGACGGCCTGAACGCCGCGGGGCAGAACAACGGCGGCCCCACCTGGACCTACAACCAGGGCGTCATCCTGGGAGCCCTGACCGCCCTGACCGAGATCACCGGCGACCCGTCCTATCTCCAGCAGGCGCACGCCATCGCCGACGCCACCCTGAGCCAGCTGGTCAGCCCCGCCTCGGTCGCCAGCCCCGCCTCGGTCGCCAGCCCCGCCTCGGTCGCCAGCCCCGCCTCGGTCGCCGGCCCCGCCTCGGCCAGCCCGGCCGGCATCCTGGTCGAGCCCTGCGAGGCCGCCAGAACCTGCGACGGGGACCAGAGCCAGTTCAAAGGCATCTTCGTCCGTCACCTGCACCAGCTGTGGCTGCACAGCAGGACGCCTGCCTACCGGTCCTTCATCGTGGCCAACGCCGGCTCGGTCTGGGCCAACAGCACGAATGCGGCCAACCAGTTCGGCCTGCGCTGGACCGGCCCCTTCGACCGCGCCGACGCCTCCCGCCAGAGCTCCGCCCTCGAAGCCCTGACCGCCGCCGCTGCGCTAGCGTCCCCTTGACCTGCCGCTGCCGTAGTCACTCACAGCCTGTAGGCGCCATTCGCCTCTCATACCTCATCCACGTTGCTGGGATTGCGTGTCGAAAAGCGTCAAACCATGATCGTGGGCCAAAAGGCGCCAAAAATGACGCATTTTTGCACAAGATCATGGAAATGACGCCAAACGACCCACGCTAGGGACGTCCGATGGCACACCATCCCGTAGGGCGGCGCCTAATGGCCCACGGTGTCGGCACAAAAGCCACACGCTCGCACTGCGCTCGCCACCTCTCACCCAAAGCCTCGCAGTGACACCGGCGAAGGCCGCGCCAGCCCGTGGCTCACGTCACCTAGCGCCATCGATCCGCGACAACGACCCACGACAACGACCCACGACAACGACCCACGGCTATGAGCTGCGGCTATGAGCTGCGACAACGACCCGCGAACGGCTTCCTGGTGCTCACCACTTGACAAGGAAGTGAGTCATCACTACCTTAGTGGACATGAGCACAGTCACCAAGCAGCGGATGCCGGCCGCTGAGCGCCGGGAACTCGTCCTCGACGTCGCGGTCGCGGAGTTCGCCGAGCGCGGCTTGGCTGGCACCTCTACCGAGGACGTCGCGCGCGAGGCCGGGATCAGCCAGCCGTACCTGTTCCGGCTCTTCCCGACCAAGAAGGCGCTATTCCTGGCGCTGGTGGACCGCTGCTTCCGCCGGATCCAGGACACCTTTGCCGCGGCGGCCGGTGACCTGACCGGCGATGATGCCATGATGGCGATGGCCGACGCGTACACCAAGCTGCTCGATGACCGGACCCTGCTTCGGCTGCAAATGCAGATCTACGCTGCGTGCAGCGATCCCGAGATCCGGCTCGCCGCCCGGGCCGGATACAAGAAACTCTGGGAGCAAATCGAGCGCATCACCGGCCTGCCCTTCCAGACCGTCGTGGACTTCTTCGCCGTCGGCATGCTGATGAACGTGGCCGCGGCGCTGGACCTGCCCGCCGTCGACGAACGCTGGGCCAGCTGGTGCCCCAAGGACTGACCCGCTAACGGGCTGCCGCGCCAGCGCACCGACCGAAGACCCCGCAGAACCTCAACCCCCGCAATCACCCACCGACATCGCACACCCATGCCCTACGAAGCTAGTGATCAATCACTTCTTTAAGAGGAGAAGCAATGACCGCAAAAGGCCGCACGGCCTGGACCTTCGCGATCACCTCGGCCGCGCTGTTCATGGCCTCACTCGATAACCTCGTGGTGACCACGGCGCTGCCCTCGATCCGCGATCACCTGCATGCCTCCCTGGAGGGGCTGCAATGGACCGTCAACGCCTACACCCTCACCTTCGCGGTGCTGCTGCTCACCGGCGCATCGCTGGGGGACCGGTACGGTCGCCGCCGCCTGTTCACCATCGGCCTCGGCCTGTTCACCGCCGGGTCGGCCGGCGCCGCGCTGGCTCCAAGCATCGGGACCCTGGTGGCCGCGCGGGCTGTCCAGGGCGTCGGCGCCGCCATCGTGATCCCGCTGACCTTGACCTTGCTGTCCGCGGCGGTCTCCCCGCAACGCCGCGGCCTGGCCCTCGGCGCCTGGGGCGCCATCGGGGGCCTGGCCATCGCCATCGGCCCGCTAGTCGGCGGGGCCGTGGTCGAGGGTGCCTCCTGGCAGTGGATCTTCTGGCTGAACGTCCCGATCGGGATCGTGCTCCTTCCGATCGCCCGGGCCCGGCTCACCGAGAGCCGCGGCCCCGCCAGCCGGCTGGACCTGCCGGGCGTCGTCCTGGCCAGCCTGGGCCTGCTTGGGATCGTCCTCGGCGTGGTGCGCGGCAACGACCACGGCTGGACCAGCGGCACGGTGCTCCCGCCCATCGTGATCGGCGCGCTGCTGATCGCGGCCTTCGTCGGCTGGGAACTGCGGACCCGCGAGCCCATGCTGCCGCTGCAGCTCTTCCGCAGCCGGGGCTTCGCCGTGACCAACCTCGCCTCGCTGCTGATGTTCTTCGGGATGTTCGGCTCGATCTTCCTGCTGGCCCAGTTCCTCCAGGTCGTTCAGCATTACAGCCCGCTGCAGGCCGGATTGCGCACGCTGCCGTGGACGGCCATGCCGGTCTTCATCGCCCCGATCGCGGGCGCCCTGAGCGACCGCATCGGCGGCCGTGCCCTGCTGGTCACCGGTCTGGGCCTGCAGGCCGTTGGCCTGGGCTGGCTAGCCGCCGTGGCCAGCCCCACCGTCCCCTACCTCACGCTGGTCCCGGCCTTCGTGATCTCCGGTGTCGGTATGTCGCTGTTCTTCGCGCCGGTCGCCAACGTGGTGCTGAGCTCGGTGCGCCGTGACCAGGAGGGCATCGCCTCCGGCGCCAACAACGCGATCCGCGAACTTGGCGGCGTCTTCGGGATAGCCGTGCTCGGTGCGGTGTTCTCTGCCCACGGCAGCTACCTCAGCGGCACGGCCTTCGTGTCCGGCCTCACCCCGGCGGTCTGGGGCGGCGCCGCCGCGGTGGCGGTCGCGTCGGCCGCCGCGCTGTTCCTGCCGGGGGTCCGCCGGTCCGTCGCTCCTGAGGCCGAGGCGGTCCCGGAGCTGGAGACCGTCGCCTGACCCCGAGCCCCCACAGCACCGGCACTGCCACCCAGAGCCCGGATCCCCGATGCGGGGGTCCGGGCTCCGGCGTGCTGCCGGATTAGCCAGCTTCACGCCAATAGCTGATGCTATGGTCCTGTGAATCGCCGCGGCCTGAATTGTCACGTAAAGCCCTATGGCCGGATAGGCATGAAATGGCAATGCCGGGGAGTAGCCATGTATCTGGTTTCCAGGGCCAGGCCCATGGCCGCGTGCGCGCTCGGCGCCGCGATCCTGGCCACCGCGGCCCTGGGCGTGGGGCTGAGCGCACCGGGCGCGCCCACCGCCCAGCCCCACGCGGCAGCCAGTGCCGGCGTTACAGTCACCCCGGGCGTGCGCCTGGAGCGGGACCTGGCACCGTCGACCACCGCCCAGTGCCGGCGGTCGCTCCGGATCGCTTGTTACAGCCCGGTCCAGGTGCAGCGCGCCTACCAGCTGTCCGCGCTCTACTCGCGCGGCGTCACCGGCCGGGGGGCCACGATCGTCATCGTCGACCCCTACGGCTCGCCCACGATCGCCAGCGACCTGCGAACCTTCGACGAGACCGAGGGCATACCCGGCCCGCCGTCGGTCCGGATCATCTCGCCCGCCGGCCGGGTCCCGCGCTATGACCCAGACAACTCTGGCGAGGTGGCCTGGGCCAGTGAGACCACGCTGGACGTGGAGTACGCGCACGCGGTCGCGCCCGGAGCCAAGATCCTGCTGGTCGAGACGCCCGGCGGCGGGAGTGCCGGGTCCGTCGACATGACCCAGATCGTCGCCGCTGAGAAGTACGTGGTCAGGCACCATCTGGGCGACGTGATCAGCCAGAGCTTCGTGGCGACAGAACAAGCCGTCGGGCCAGCCGGCATCCGTTCACTGCGTGGCGCCTACCTGGACGCCTACGCGGCCCACGTCACCGTGCTGGCCGGCGCGGGTGACAGCGGCGCCACCGGCTTCGAGCCCAACCAGAAGTCCTATTACTCCCGCGCGGTGACATCGTGGCCGGCCAGCGATCCGCTCGTGACCGGAGTGGGCGGGACCCGCCTCGACCTGAACTCACGCGGTGACCGCCGCGCCGCCGACACGGTGTGGAACGACACCTACAGCAAGACCGCCAACCGGCTCGTCGATGGCGACAACGGGCCGAACCCCCTGGCCGGTGGCGGCGGCAAATCGGCCGTCTTCGGCCGGCCTGCGTACCAGAACCTGGTCAGCGACGTCACCGGCGCGCAGCGCGGCGTACCGGATATCTCGATGAGCGCGGCCTGCACCGGGGCGGTCAACGTGTACCAGAGCTTCGGCGGCCAGGCCGCGGGCTGGTACGTGCTGTGCGGCACCAGCGAGGCGGCGCCCCTGTTCGCCGGAATCGTCGCGCTCGCCGACCAGGTGGCCGGGCACCCGCTCGGGCTGATCAACCCGGCCCTGTATGAGCTGGCCGCCGAGCACGCCCCGGGCATCGTGCCCATCACCTCGGGGGATAACTCGGTCTCGTTCACTCATGGCGGCCGCACCCACGTGGTGACCGGCTATCAGGCCCGGGCGGGTTACAGCCTGGCCGGCGGCCTGGGCACCATCGACGGCCAGTATTTTGTCCCCGAACTAGCCCGCCTCGCCTCGCGTTAAAAGGCATTTTCCCGAACGGCCTTGGTATTTGCCCTCTTTAATCCCTTATGTGTTTGCGGTTCAGGCCCGAGCAGGCGACTAAACGCACAAATTGGTCGTTACGTCGTTATTCGTCACTATGCCGCCGTCTTGGCGAATGCTTGACTTACGATGTCCCAGTGATCCTCGACGCGGCCGAAGCGTTGCTCGACCCGGTTTCTGACATCGACGGCTTCCAGCTCGCCTGCCTCGTGGATGCCTCGACCGGTATGGTGCTGGCGTCGCGGAAGGATCACGATGAGATCAGCCTGCCCACCGCCGCGGCCGGCGCGGCGGATATCGCCAGCGTGCTGTCACTGCTGGCGGGGGAGCTTCCCGTGGACGGCCTCGAGGACGTGATGGTGACGTTCCGGCGGCAGCTCTTCCTGATCCGGATGGTCCGCGAGGATCCGGAGCCGCAGATCTTGCTGCTGGTGGTCCTGGACCGCACCCGCGTCAACCTGGCCCTGGCCCGCCGCGAGATCCGCAACTTCTGCGTGGGCTTTGCCGCATGAGCCAGATTCCGAGGTTCACCCGGGCTCGTCACTTCACGTCCTCGGTCCTGCCGGGGCGGCGGGCGGACGATTACCAGGACCAGCTCTGTGCGCGGCTGCGTAAGATAGCCGCCGCCCGTGGCACCGGCGTGCTGTCGTTCTCCGGACGCAGTGACGGCGCGATCTACTTCCGGGATGGCATGGTGGCCTACGCCGAGGCGCGACGCACGCCAGGCCCGGTCCTGGCAGCCCAGCCGGAAGACCTCGACGACCTGCGGCCGCTGCAGCGGATCGCGGCGATCCTGACCGCCACCGAGCCGACGGTGGACGCGACGCTCGAGCTCCTGTCGGCCCAGGCGCGTTACGCCAAATTCCGCTCGACTCACGCCCCGGACACCAGCCTCGCCTGCGATGTCTCGCTTGAGGCGCTGCTCGCCGAAGTGGCCCGCCGTCAGCGGGTGCTCAGGCAGCTATCCGGGATCCTCACCACTGATACGGCTTTAGCGCGCAACCCGGGGATCCGGTCCGAATCGATCCGGGTATCGGCCCTGCAATGGGCGCTGCTGATCCGCGTCCGTCAGGGCTCGACACCTCGCGGTCTCGCCTGGGATCTGAGCCGCAGCGTCTTCGGGACGACGGCTGAGGTGTACCGGCTGCTCGCTCGCGGGCTGGTGTCCGTGACCAGCGAGCCGGCTCCAGCATTGGATGATTCGCCGGCCGCCGGCGGCGGACCCGCCCTGGCGCGCCTGTCGTTCCTGCGGGCAGCGTCCGGTCAGAAAGGTGGCACAGTGTCTGCCAATCATGGGCCTATCGGTAACGGGTCTGCCGACCACAGCACGCCCAACGGCAGCGGCCAGGCCGCCGGGGAGGGTGACAACTGATGCCGGCCCTCCGCAAGAGCAGGCACTCGATCGAGGACCAGGTCCGGGCCGAGCTTTCCGATCTCCGCTCGCATGTACCCGGGATCCGCGGCAGCCTCGTGGCAACCAGCGACGGCCTGGTAGTCGCGCACGACATCCCCGACGTCGAGCCAACCCAGGTCGCGGCGCTGGCCGCTGCCACCCTGGCGGTTGCCCGCCGGGCCACGCAGGCCACCGAGTGCGGCAGTTTCCGCGAGGCCGTCGCCCGCGGCAGCGATGGATACCTGGCTGTCTACGCGGCCGGTGAAAGTGCCATCGTGGCCGTCACCGGCACCAGCAGCATGAACGTGGCAATGCTGCAGTACCGCGCCCGCGGGACCATCGAGCGCATCGCCGCCCACGCGACGCAGATCGGCGCCCAGGCCGCGCCAATTCAGCCCATGCCCGAGAAGCGGAACGGGCGCACCCTGCCACGCCGCCGCCCAGCAGCCCCGGAGAGCGCCAGTTAACGCTGGGAGAGTGCCAGCTACCAGTGCGGAGAGTGCACGCTGAGGGCACAGAGCGCTAGCTGATCTTTCGCAACCCATCCAGGACCCGCCGCAGCAGGTCCGGCGCGGCAGGCGCATATTCCGAGACATCCGGCAGCCTGACGTCGGCCATCGCCAGCGAACCGCCCATCACCGGCTGCGGTGGCAGCATGAGCGGACCCGGTCTGCGGTGCGGCAGCGTCGCGGGGGCCGGCCGCCCGCCAGGCTCGGGGCGGGCGCCATGACAGCGGCGGGAGGCAGCTCCGGGGCGGGAGCCAGCGCCGGGGCGAGAGCCACGACCGGCGTAGGGGGCAGGGGAGCGGGTGCCATGATGGGACCGGGCTCCAGTGCCGGAGGTGGCAAGACCACACCGGTCACCTCCTGCCGATGCCGTGGTTCGTGTGGCCGGCTCGGTGCGGCCGGCCGGGAGCCGCACTGGACGCACAGCCCGGCCCGGACCAGATGCCCGACGCACTCGATCGCGTCGTACAGTGCCATGCCGCACTGCCAGGCCAGATCCTGTACCGACGTGGCGCCGTCCACGACGCTCGCGATGGCCCACTGCCTGCGGCTCAGCACGGCCGAAGGGCGGCCCAGGTCAGCCAGCCGGACCTGCGTGGTGCGGGTCAGATGATAGCGGGCCATGTGCTCGGCGCGCCGCAGCGCCTCGGATCGCACGGCGTCTACGCGATGACTGGAGAACGCGCCGGCCCAGTGCGCCCCCGGCGCCGCGAACCTGATATCCGAGACGACCGCGTCCTCGCCGCCACGCACGGTTAGCACGATGGCCGCGTCAATGATTACCGAGCGCAGTATCGCCTGCAGCTCGCCCCGGCTGAGATAGTTGAGCCGGACCAGTGCGCTGCCGACATCACGGTCTGGCCGGTCGGGCCCCGCCAGCAGGTCCGGCGACGCGGCCGGATGGTGCAGCGCGGCCGCGAGCCGGGTCCCCAGATCGGGAATCCACGAGGCCCGGGCGAAGGTGATCTGTCCCTGATCGAGGTAGATGGTTCCCGCCGGGTCCCCCTCGATCTCCAGGACACCAGATACGTGCCGGTCCGCCAGCGTCTCGAGGGCGACGGCGACGGGGGTTGCTCCTAGTTCGTCTGTCGTACTCAGCCGTGATCACTCCCTGATCAAGCCTGGCACCGAACATTTATTGGTACAGATAACGATTAAGGCGGAAATGTCCAGTATGCCCATCCGGCAATGGTCACGCTGAGGAATCAGTGCACCTTGATTGCCGGTTACTTAATGCAATCGCCACCCGTATGCAAGTCTACTGATTTGGCGACAACAGCCGTCCTTACTTAATGGCCACTTAATAGTGGCGGCCCGCCGCGGCCGCCGTAACTTCAGACATAGCACAAGGTAAGAAGGTCTGTCTGACTATGTGTACTTACACGACTACTTTAAGTGAAGTAAATTTAATGCCGTTTTCGGTACGGCTATCTGTGCCGTTGTCTATGGTGACAAAGGCCAATCAAACAAAGTGAAAGGCGGCCACGTGAACATAGAGACTGCCCTCAAAGAAGCAATGACCATTGATGGCGCCGTGGGCGTATCGCTCGTCGACTGGGACAGCGGGATGTCCCTGGGTCCTCGGTGGCGGGAAGTACCTCGACCTGGACGTGGCGGCGGCCGGGAACACCGAGGTGATCCGGGCCAAGATGCGGACGATGGAGTCCCTCCGCCTCGACGACACCATCGAGGACATCCTGATCACTCTCAACAAGCAGTACCACCTGATCCGGCTGCTCAAGAACTCCCGCGACGAGCAGGGTCTATTCCTGTACCTGGTGCTCGACCGCCACAAGGCCAACCTCGCGCTGGCCCGGCACAACCTCCGGCGAATCGAGTCCGAGCTCACCCTCTAGGCCGCGCCGCTCGTGCGCAGCCATCAATCCCAGACCTCAGCCTGGACCGCCAGGCGTGCATATCGCTGAGCGCCCCCGGCCGACGGCCGGGGGCGCTCGACGCTGACGGAGCCTGGCGATACTTGACAGTCCACTGTCATAATGACAATATGCTGTCATGATGACCATGCCAGTTCATGTCGCCGTATTCGACACCCTGGCCGACTGGGAAATCGGCTACGCCACCGCCCACATCCGGCGGGATTCGTGGCAACGTCAGCCGGGCCGCTACACGATCGTTACCGTCGGACCTTCATCTGAGCCGGTCACCACCATGGGGGGCCTGCGGGTCCTTCCCGACATCACGCTGGCCCAGCTGCGGCCGGACCATAGCGCCATGCTGATCCTGGCGGGCGGGGACGGCTGGGAAACCCCGGGCATGGCCGGTTACCGCGCTGCTGCCCGCCGGTTCCTCGACGCCGGTGTGCCGGTCGCAGCTGCCTGCGGGGCGACGTTCGGCCTGGCACTCGAGGGTGTGCTCGATGACCGGGACCACACCAGCAACGCCGCCCAGTACCTGGCTACCTCGGGATATGCAGGCCAGCACCGGTTCGTTGACGCTCCGGTGGTGAGCGACGGCGACCTGATCACGGCCAGCGGCACGCGCCGGCACATTTCGCGCGCGCCATCTTCGAGCGGCTGGGCAGCTACGATCCGCCGGTAGCCGCGTCCTGGTTCAAGCTCTACGGAGACCACCACCCGGTCGGCTTCTACGAGCTGGCATCGGCATGACCGGGGCCGCCGTCGGCGCGGCCGAGCCGGGGCAGGCCGCGCGCCATTCGCAGGACCTGCTGTCCGGCGCCGCGATCGCGACCTTCAAGCTGAATGGCCAGTTTCTTGCCCTCGCCGAGGATCTGGCCCGCCCCGCCGGACTGACGGCGACTTGGTGGCAGGTGCTCGGCGCGGTCCTGAGCGAACCGCTCCCGGTAGCCGGGATCGCCCGCGAAATGGGACTGGCCCGGCAGAGCGTGCAGCGCGTCGCCGACATCCTCGTCGGCCGAGGCCTGGCGCAATACCAGGACAACCCGGCGCATCGCCGGGCCAAGCTGCTCATCCCGACCGTTGCGGGCCGGGACGCCATCGCGCACATCGATCCGGCGCACGCGGCCGCGGCCCGTCAGCTCGCCGGGACCTTTGGCGAGGACGCACTGGCCCATGCGGTGGCCACGTTGCGCGCGCTGTCGGCCGCGCTGGATGATCTCCGCATACAGCCGGCTGCCGGTGTAGACGCTCCGAGATCGGGCAGGGGGTCACTTTCGTCTACCACCGTGGAGGAGTTTCTCTCGTGACCCCGATCCCGGAGATCATGCTGAACAACGGCCAGAACATCCCGCAGTTCGGCTTCGGCGTGTTCCTGGTGAAGCCAGGGACACCCCGAGGCCGCGGCGACGACCGCGCTGGATGTCGGCTACCGGCATATCGACACCGCCGAGATGTACGGGAACGAAAAGGAAGTCGGCGCAGCCATCAGCAAGTCAGGCCTGACCGAGCGAGGTCTTCGTCACCACCAAGCTGAGCAACGGCGCGCACCTGCCGGACGACGCCCGCCGCGCCTTCGAGAGTCGCTCAAGGCGCTGGCTTCGACTATGTGGACATGTTCCTGATCCACTGGCCGCTGCCGACCAGGTACGACGGCGACTTCGTGTCGACCTGGAAGACGCTGGAGGAGTTCTACCGCGATGGTCGCGCCCGGTCGATCGGAGTCTCCAACTTCCAGCCCCACCACCTGCGGCGGCTGCACACTGAATGCGACGTGCCGCCCGCCGTCAACCAGATCGAGGTCAACCCGTACCTGACCCAGGACGACGTGCGCGGCTTCTGCGCCGAGCACCAGATCGCGGTCGAGGCCTGGTCGCCGATCGCGCGGGGAACGCCCTGAACGACCCGGTGATCGAACCGACTCGCCCGCGCGGTATGACAAGTCGCCAGCCCAAGTAATACTGCGCTGGCACATCGAGCGCGGCGACATTGTCTTCCCCAAGTCCGTCACGCCCGCGCGGATCAAGGAGAACATCGACATCTTCGACTTCGAGCTCAGCGGCGAGGACGTCGAGGCGATCAGCGCGCTCAACCGGAACGAGCGGACCGGGCCCGACCCGGACAAGTTCGGCGGCTGAGCCGAGCCGGCGCTTCATCCAGTGCCCGCCCAGCGGATGCTGAAGGCGGACAGGGTATAGCCGAGCGCGTTGACCGTGGGCTGGATGAAGTTGTTCCGGATGATCTGCTGCGCCTGCGCCTCGGCCGCGCTGATCAGCGGTCCGGTGATCCGTGGGTTGTCCTTGACCTGAGAGAACGCGATGCTCTGCGCCTGCGCGTACAGCACGGACATCGCGAACTGCGGCCGGATCAGGCCTCCGCAGCCCAGACCCGGGTAGGTCCAGCTGTGCTGCACGTCGATCGGCTGAGACAAGGTGTTGTCGACTGTGACGTCGTGAACGGACTGCGGTAGCTGCGGCCGGGGCAGCGTAAGCGCCACGCTCACCCGTCCCGGGGCGCCGTTGGCGGGCGAGGCCAGCATCTGGAGCTGGTAGTGGTCAGTCGACGGCTGCCACCAGGAAGGCCCCGGGTTCAGGTCGACAGTGGCAGAGGCGTGGCCGACCGTATTGAACGTGCTGGAGTACCAGCATGGCCAGATCCCGATGTTCTTCGACACCTTGCGGGTGAAGGAGAAGTTGAAGTTCTCCGTACCGAGGGCTGGCCGGGAGATGCCCTCGATCTTCTGCAGCACCCACGGGCCGAGCGGCACGCTCGTGGTGGTGCCGGCACTGATGGACTGCCAGGGCAAGGCCAGCTTGACGTGCGGCAGGTGTACGTCGACGCCCACAAGGTGGAAGCTGGCGGAAAGCGCGGCCAGGGCGGCCCACGCGATCGCCTTACGGAAGATCAGTCCGGCAACGATCAGGATCGCCGCCCACTTGATCTTGAGCGGGATACGGCGCCTATGCGGTGACCGCCGACGCGATGGCACCGGAGCGGCTGGCCAGTCCGGACGCCGACGCTGAGGCTGCCGGTCCTGCTGGCGCCAGTCCCGATCCGGCCAGGTCCCTGGTGCTGGGTCTTGCTCGGGGATGAACCAGGTGTCGTCGTCCCACCCGGGACGGGGTCGGGAGGTGCGGCGGCCAGGAGCAGGGTCAGCCGCTTCTGGCTCGCCCGGATCCGCGAAGCGCCTGGCCTGCGGCCTGAGCCCGCGCGGTCCGCCGGTCGAGAGCATGCCAACGAGGAAAATCAAGACGCGGATCATCTGGCCTACCTTCTGTAAACGGCTAGGTAACGGCTCGATAGCCCAGGCTGAGGACCACAGGCACCGCGCCGAACGGCATGCGGAAACGCGATCCTGGCTTGTCGGGCGCGTTGGGTTCCTTGACGTCCGGCCAGCGCATCTTCAGATGCTGCGAGGTCAGGCCCGCTACCGAGTACGGGAACTCCAGCGCAGAGATGTCGTGCAGTTTGAGCAGCCCGCCCCACCGGAACGCGGCGAACACCTGGGCCAGATCCCGGACCGACAGCCGCCGCCGGGCGGTGATGTCGATCCAGTAGACCGCCATGGCCAGCTCTACGAGGTCGCTCGCGCATTGGGCCAGCGCCTCGGACTTGGTGTGGAACACCATGCCGCCGGCCTTGCGCCTAGCTTCTCGCCGTGCACCGGCGAGTACCGCGGTTGCGCCTGGCATTGCATCCAGTCGCACGCGGCCAGCAGCTCCCAGCGGATCCCGCTGTTGCTGGCCACGTCCTCGTACAGCGGTTGCGCCCGGATCAGGGGCGCCTTGGCCGCGCTGATGTACGCCGTCGTTACCACCTGAGGTATCTGAGCCTTGTACAGCGTGGTGCTGCTTGCCTGGGGCCGCGGCGAGACCCGCGCCGGGCGGATCGGCGGTGCGAGCCGGGACGGCCCGGCCTTCGCGGATACCTGAGTCTGCGCCGATGCCTGCGGGACGATGTGAGCGTCCAGGACACCCGGGATCGTCGACGTCCCGCCGCGTTGCCCGGCCGATCCGCCGAGCCCCGGCGAATTGCCGCTGCTCTCAGACCCGCCCGCACCGCTGATGGTGCCCTGAGCGCTGTTGCTGCTTCGGCCGCGACTCTGGGCGTTGCTTCCCCCGCTATTACCGCTCGCTGCACGACCCGTGCTCGCGGCGTTAACACTGCTTTTGCCCGAGCGGGCGCTCGGCTTCGGCCGGGTGGCGGTGCCACGGCTGGTGGAGCCACGGCTGGTGGAGCCACGGCTGGCGGAGGCACGGCTGGCGCTGGCGCTGCTGGCGGTCGAGCCGGAAGCGGAGCCGGATCCGGATGGCGCAGCGCTGGAGCTGGCGGTCGGTGCTGGAGACGCCGCGCTGTGCACGCCGGCCTCGGGCTGGCTCAGGACACCCTCGTTCGGAGCCGCAACGGCCGCGGTCCCGCCCACCGGGGTCGTAGCCGGCGAGCTTACCGTCGGCGCGTTGGCCGAACCGAGCTGGGCCGAGCCCTGCCCGCCCAAAACCTGCCCGCCCGAAACCTGCGAGCCCGAAACCTTCGAGCCTTGGCCATGCGTCTGCGAACTCTTAGCCGCAGGGGCCGTCGAAGCCGAATTGTGTGTCCCTGAGCTCGGTGCCGCGGAATCATGCGCCGCCGCGCTCTGCGCGGTCGGACTGTGAACGGTGGCAGCGTCATACCGGTACAGGTTGTAGAGCTGCATGATCTGGATGAGGCTCGAGCCATAAGTCGGATCGGTCGCATAGACGCCCGTCAGGTCATTGGCGAAGGCGTCGGGCAGCTGCCGGTTAGCCATCGCCCGCGTGTAGCTCGAGCCGGTTGCGAGCAGCTCGGCATGGTCGGAGATGCTCTCAGCGATGTTCCGGTATACCCGGAAACCGCTGGTCTGAGTGACATACCGCCCGTTGACGAACTCGCGGGTCGGCATCATGTCTGTGCCAGCCGGACCCGAGCCCTTGATGCCGAACAGGTTGTTGTCCCGGGCCGCCAGCTCGCTCTGACCCCACCCAGATTCGTCGATCGCCTGAGCGATCGTCACTGCTGCCGGCACTCCGTAGCGGCTCTGCGCCGCCATCGCTCCTGGTGCGATCTGGCTGATGAACGCGTGCTGCGCCGCCGTGCCAGGCGTCTGCGCCAGGGACGGAACGTTGTTCTTGGTGTAGGTCGGTGAGCTGGTAGCCGATTTGGGCCGTGGGCTGCTGGCGGCGGTGCTCGAGACGGTGTCAACAGACACACCGGGAATGACGGCGGTGGCCTCGCTGGCCTCGGTCTGGCCGTGCTGGGTGACCCGTGGCTGGGTCTGGACCGGGTGACTGGCCGTCCCGGTCCCGGGGAGGGTGCCGGGCATCGTTACCGTGCTCGCGGTGCCGACGCTGTTCTGGGCGGCCAGGCTCCCCGTGGTGGTGGCAGCGACCGCGGGCTTGGCGACCGGTGGTGAGCTCTTCGAACCAGCGGACGGCCGCTGTCCCGTACTGGAGCCGGTGCCGGTCATGGCCATCGCCGTCTGCAGCCCGGGGATCTGCGCTGCGCCGCTGCTGGCCACCGATGCTTTCGCCTGCTTGTGCACCTTCTCACCCCCTGAGGAGGCTTTGCTCGCGACGCTGCCTGGCTGCTTGCTGACCACGCTGAGCAGCTCGCCATTATTGACGAACCCGGCCACGCCATCCGCGCCGAGCGAGCCGCTGTACTGGTGGGCGTTGACGGAGAAGTTCGGCAGGGAGTCACCTCCGATGGTGTCCAGGACGCCATCGGAGTAGGCGGTCACGACCTCGACATGGCCGTCGAACAGCACCCAGTCACCGGGCTGGGGATGGTATCCGTCGCCGAGCGGATGCCACCGGCTGTGCGCCTGGGCGTCCTGTAGTACGGAGATGACGTTGAGGGAGTCCGAGTTAGGGTCGACCCGCACGTCGGCCCACTGGTGCAGCGGCCATGGGTAGCTGGTGCCACCGGTCACCCAGCTCTGCTGACCCGCGGCGCGAGCGCCGAGCTCGAGCGTCAGGCTGGCGAAGGCGGCGCAGGATTCGCCATGGTCGGCCCCATCCACGCTGTCGCTTCCCCAGATCAGGGCCTCCATTTCGGCAGGCGTCTTGTTCCGGGCCAGCTGCATGTATTTGTTCGCGACGTCCACGATCGCCGAACGCAGGGTGCTGTCGGCCGCGGCTGCGGGCCGGTCTGGCTCGCTGACCGCGACCAGGTGCACCGGAATCCTGGTGGGCGACGTCATGTCGTCGACGCTGCCGTGGGCGAAGGCGAACCCCGTCATAGCCCCGCAGGTGCTGAGGCTGACCAGGGCGGTCGCCTGCTGCCATGTTGGTTTCCTGATGGGTTGCATAGGTTCACCTCCTTCGGCTGAGGGCTGCGTCCGGCTGGGCTAGCTCGCTCCGGGCAGGGTCTTCAAGATGGCCTGAACCTGCGGGTTACCGGGATTGCTGGCGTTCTCGAATAGCACGCTGACGTCATAGGCGGCCGCGGTCGTTGCCCCGACTACCCATTGCTTATAGGCGTCCGACACCAGCGCTGCCTGCCCGGTGGCGCTGGTGATCGGATGTGCGCAGACGGCGGGGAAGCCGGCCCGCGAGACGATCGCCGCCGAACCGGTGTACCGGGCGCAGTTGGCGGGGTTACTCTCCAGTCCGGCCTGCACATCCGGCGTGCCGTTCGTGCTGGTGAGGGTGGCGCCGCCGATGATGTTGTTGAGCGCCCGCGCGGCCACCGCCAGGCTGTCTACCGGGTCGGCCGGGTTGTAGGGGTGGTGCAGGTCGAGCGACCACGCGATCTCTCCGCCCTGGGTGGGCGTGATCGGCTCCAGACCTTGGCGCCCGGTCTTGGCGTCCGTAAACGATGGGTTGTCGTTGCTGGTCATCAGAGCGAACACCCAGAGGATCTGGCTGGTGTCCTTGCCGCAGGCGAAATTGACCTGGCCAGGTTCCGACGCGACGTTAGGATTCTGGCACGCCTGCGTGATGTCGGCTTTGACCGTGGCCACGCTCGCGGGCCACGACGGGCGCGAACTGAACGCGAGCACCGCCACGATAACGATGACGATTGCCGCGGCGATGCCGATGAGAATCGTGCGGGGCCTGGGCGTCCGCCGCGCGCCGGCACTGCGCCGGCCCCGGTCGATCAGCGCCTGGGTACGGTCGTGGGCCGGCGGTGCCTCACGGCGGGTGCCAGTGCGAGGCGGCCGCGGTCCGGTGTTGATGACCGCCGGCGGAATCTCGTGGTCCTGGGGGAAGTCCTCGATCAGGTGGTGCAGTGCCTCGTGCGGCTGCGGCTCGTACTCCCGGCCGTTCCGTGCTTGTGCCGGCCGCCCCAGGCCCTGTCCGGGCCGCGGCCGTGGAGTGGCGCGGAGCAGCGTACGGCGGGGGGGCTCGTCCTGGTCATCGTCGGTCTCGGCCTCCTGGTGGGTGTACGACTCGCGCAGTTCGAGCAGCTCACGCAGCTCGTTTTCCAGATCCATGGTCCTGGTTTCTAGTTCAGAGAGCCTGGAATCCTCGTAGTCGTCAATATTTTCGAAATCGTCGTCCATCATGTCACCTCCAGAATCAGCGTCGACCTGAGCGCCCCGGGTTCGCCGAGATGCTTCCTGTGTGGAGCGGCTAGCCGCCGTGCGCCCAGGGAAAACTGGGCCCGGGGCGGGCGCTACGTCGTATCGCCGTACCCGGGCCAGCTGACCCGACTGTTCTTGCCCCGGCTTCGGGGAACCGACCCATGCTGGTATTAGAACACACATGCGAGTAGCAGGGGAAGCGGTATATCGAACATTGTAACGAAGGCAGTCGTCCCGATATAATTGAATGCATGACGCATTCGAACGCCACTTGCTGTCAGGCCGGCCAGCCAGCTTGGCCGATTCGTGTATCGGCTGGTCAGTGAGGTACTCCTCGGACCTCCCGGCCCGGTCGCGCGTCAAGGACGATGGTGCCATCGCGCACCACAAACTCGCCGTTAACCAGGACATGCCGGATGCCGGCCGAGGGGCGAGTGTTCTTGGCGTACGTTGCCTGGTCGGTGATGACCCTCTCATCGAACACTATAACGTCTGCATCGGCGCCTGGCTGCAGACGGCCCTTACGGCGCATGGCGGGCACGTGCTCCTGGAGCAGCCGGGCCGGATCGAGGCTGCACTTGGCCAGGGCCGCAGGCAGGTCGTGAGTGCCATGCTCACGGGTGAGCAGCCGCAGGGCCCGTGAGAATGTCCCCGCCGTGCGGGGATGGGTGATGGCGCCGGGCGGCAGCGGCCAGGCCAGATCGTCGCGGGGGGTGGTCCAGGTGAGCGGCATGGCGTCGCTCGCGACCACGGAGCCGGGAAAGGTCAGCGACCGCAGCAGCAGGTCCCGGTCGCCCGGGTCGTCCTCGCTCAGCAGATCAATGATCACGAGTCCGCCCGGGTCGGCAATCCGGAGCTCGCGCAGCCGCGCTTCGGTCGCCACCCGCTCGCCGGTCGGCGCGTAAGTGAGCGAGGACGGCACCAGACCGCGCTCGCCGAGACGCTCGGGAGCGAGGAAGGCCGCGCCGATCCCGGTCATGCCGGAGCCGTAGGGATACGCCTCAGTGGTTACCCGCGAACCCGCCGCCTGGGCGCGTCCGACCAGGCCCAGGACCCGGTCTATGTGCCGTTGGGAGGTGCTGTTGATGTGGCAGTAGTGCATGTGGGCGCCCGTCTGCGCGGCCGCATGGACGATCTCCTCGGCTCCGTCCGCGGCGCCACCAGGGACCATCTCGATGAGGTCCCGCGCATGGGTGAACGTGGTCACCCCGGCCGCGGCCGCGAGCCCGGCCACGCACAGGTATTCCTCGGTGCCGGCCGCGGGCGCGTAACCGAGCAGGACACCGATGCCGATCGCACCGTCGGCCAGGTCGGCTTCCAGGCGCGACATCATCGCGCTCAGCTGAGCGGGCTCGGCCGGCCGCTGCCATGCCGGGTTCCCGATGTTGGTCATGAACGCAGCCAGGTTGCCCGCTGGGCGCAGGCCTGCCACGGCCTCCATCCGGGCGAGCGCCCACGACGCGGAGAATCCGTAGTTGACCGGCCGGCCATGGGCCGCGGCCCGCCGGTAGGCCGCCGCGACGGGAGTGGCGCCGGCCTCCAGCTCCAGAGCCGTGGTTACGCCGTCCATGGCCTGGAGCCGGAGGCCGCCGATGTCGTCGACATGGCTATGCAGGTCGATGAAGCCGGCCGTCACCACCAGGCCTGTCACGTCGTGGTCGGCTGGGCCAGGCGGCAGGAGCGCAGCGACCTCGGCGATCCGCCCGCCCGCCAAGGCCACGTCCCGTACTGCGTCCAGGCCGGTTTCCGGATCGATGACCCGGCCGCCGCGCAGCACTACATCCCAGTCGCTCACCGCCAACCTCCTTAGCTCCGAGTGTGCCAGGCCGGCGTCCGCAGGTCCCGCAAGAGTGCTGCTAGCCTGGCCAAGTCAGGCACCTGACGGGGAGGCGCAAGTGACCAGCGGCAACGATGCGGCCACCGGCATCGTGGTGGTCGCCCACGGCGGCCGGTCAGCCGGCCTTGAGCCGACCGCGCCCATTCAGCTGGCGGTGCTGCGCATGATCCCGGTGGCTGCGGCCATCAGTAAGGCGCTGCGGGGGACCGGTGCGGTCGTCTGCCGCCCTCGTTTCTCTGTCCGCGGCTGGAACGGCTCCCTTGCCTCGCCGGTCCCGGACCTGAACCAGTTCCTCGACGGCCTCGCCGACCGGTACGGGCAGCTTCCCATGGTCCTGGTTGGCCACTCCATGGGTGGCCGGGCCGTCTTGCGCTGCGCTGGGCATCCTGGCGTGACAGCGGTTGCGGGCCTGGCTCCATGGCTGCCCAAGGGAGAGCCGGTCGAGCAGCTAGCCGGCCGGCGGGTGCTGCTCGTGCACGGCACCGCGGACCGCATCACCGACCCCCGGGACACGTGGGCCTACGCCGAGCGTGCGCGAGCCGTGACCGAGGTTGTCACCATCGAGGTGCCTGGCGGGGAGCACGCCATGCTGCGGCAGGCGCACCGGTGGCACCAGATCGCGGCCGAATTCGCGCGAAGCGCCCTTCGGCACGAGCCATTTACCACGTCCCGCTTCTGAACGAGCCCGATGAGCGAGTAATTCGCAGGGATTTGCCGGGTTTATTGGCGGACGATTTATTCCTCACGCCCGACTTTATTCCGGATTGTCCATGTCGCTGACCAGGCTAAATTACTGAAAGCGTCCACATCGTTGCTCAGTGTGCTATACACGAACCACGTAGAAACTGCCCCGGCTGCGCAAGTGCGGGGGAGAGGTGTTGAAGTGACGAAATTAGTTCGGGTTCGGCACGGAAATGCCCCATCCAACGGGGCCATCCAACCTCATGAGACGCCACCTGCCTACCCTGAGCGCCAGGCCGGCCGTGCCATCCGCATCCGGCACTCAGCGCGGCACTCCGGGGCGGCCGATCTGCCGCCCAGCCGCCGCCCTTCGTTGTCTATCCGCTCGGCTGAGCGGCGGCGGTGGGCCGCGGAGCTGAACGGCCCTGGCCGGGCCGCGATGGCGATCTGCGGCATAGGCGGGATCGGAAAATCGACGCTGGCCAGCCAGATCGCGGCCAGGGTCAGCCGGATCCAGCCGGGCCGTACGGTCAGCACAATCAGCGGCGAGGTCAGCGCGGCGGCTTTCGCGGCAGGCCCGGCCGAGGCCGACTTCATCATCTGCGACAACTTCGACGACAACCTGACCGAGGACTCAGGCCACTGGACCGTGGCCGATTCGGACTTGGCCGCCCTGCTGGCCAGCTGGCCAGGGAAACTGCTGATCACCTGCAGGCACCCGTTCACCCTGGCGGGCGCGGACAAGCTCAGCTTCCGCCAGCTCGGGCCGCTGACCCGTTCCGGGGTCGCTGACCTCATCACGTCGATGCCGGCCATCCGGCTGCTTGATGAGGCCGAGCGTGACCACGTGTGGCGGCTCACGGCCGGGCACCCGCTGGCCCTGGAGTACCTCGACCTGCTGCTCGCCCGCGGCGAGCGCTACCGCGACCTGGCCGGCCTGGCCGCCGCGATCCAGTTGCGGATTGGCCAGCCGCTTCCAGCCGCCGATCCGTCCGAGCTGCCCGAGTCCACCGCCCAGACCATCTCCTGGGCGGCCGGCAGCCTGATGTTCGGCGAACTGCACGACCGGCTCAGCAGCGGCGCCAAATCCTTGCTGCTTCGTACCTCGGTATTCCGGGTACCGGCCGTCGCCGGGGCGCTCACCAGCCGCGATGGTCAGATTGCCGAGTGCGAGGCCACAGGCCTGCTCACCGTCGTGGCCGGCCATGAGCTGCTCGTCCACCGCTGGACGGCCGACGAGCTGCACTTGCGCATGGCCGAGGCCGGCCTGGCCGCGCAGATCGCCGCCGCACACCGGCAGGCGGCTTCCTACTGGCGGTCCCGCCTGGCTGCCGCTCCCCAGACCGCTCAGCGCGCTGAGATGGCACAGCGCGCTGAGCTCGAACTTCACCACCACCAGCGGCGCGCCGCGGAGCTCGGTCGGCAGGATCGCCCGGCCGCCAGCCGGGACGTCACCACCGTGGCCCAGCCGCGACGGCGCCGGGCGATCAAGTACGGGATCGCCGGAGCGTTTGCGGTCATGTCGGTGCTGCTGGCCGTCGAGGCGGCCCAGGGCTTTTCCGTGCCGCACCTGACCTCGGCCGACGCGCCGGCCATGGCCTCGCCGCTGACCGGCGCGGTAACGGTGCGCGACCAGGCCGCGAGCTGGGTCGCCCGCGAGGTCAGCGCCGCGGCCATCGTGGCATGCGACCCGGCCATGTGCGATGCACTGGCCCGCCACGGCATCGCGTCCGGGAATCTGCTGGTGCTGAGCCCCGGTGCGGGCGATCCGCTTGGGTCCGCGGTGGTGGTCGAGACTGCCGCCGTGCGCGGCATGTTCGGGCCCCGCCTGGCCGGCGTCTACGCCCCCGAGGTGCTGGCCAGCTTCGGCACCGGCTCGGACCGGATCAACATCCGCGTGATCGCGCCCGACGGGACCGGCGCCTACCGAGCCGCCCTAGCCGCCGACCAGCGGGAACGTAAGGTGGCCGGCGCTCAGCTGGCGCAAGATCCGCGGCTGTCGGCCGCGCCGGCCGTCCAGGCTACGCTCACCGCCGGTCAGGTCGACGCGCGCCTGCTGATCTCCATCGCCGCTCTGGCCGCTGGCCAGCCGTTCGAAATCGCCGGGTTCGGCGACAGCGGGCCCGGCGCCAGCCCGGGTCTTCCGCTGCGCTCGGCCGCCCTCCGCGCGCCCGAAGCCACCGCCCGGCGGATGCTCGCGTTCCTGCGGGCGCAGCGTTCGCCCTACCTCCCGGTCCAGGCCAGCCTGACCCCCGCTGCCGGCGGCATGGCTGTGGTGACCGTCCGGTTCGCGGCGCCCGCCCCACTGGGCCTGCTGGACACGCAGCAATTGACCGGCTGGCGGACGGGCCGGTGAACCGGCACGCCGCGCCGCGCAGCGAGGCCCCAGCCATGATCGCTACGGCGATCACGGGCCTGACCGTGATCGCGACCGGCGTCATCACCGCCCACGTGCCGGTCAAGTCCAATTCGCCCGAACGGCCTGCGATGTCGACCCCGGTGGACGTCGGCCGAGCGCCGGCTCCCTGAAGGTGCAACCGACCTGCACCGCGGCCCGGCCCGGGACGGCAACCCGGGCCGGGAAATGTACCCCTAGCTGATGATCACGTTCACAACGGGGGTGCCAGATGAGCAGCAGCAACAGGAGCCGCACCGGCGTCACAGCCGAAATCACGATAGGCCTGGTCGGCCCGGAGGACGGGCTACTGCCCCTGGTGGCCAGCCTGGCCTACAGCTGCGCCGACCCGTACGCGATCACCATGGCGTTCGATGTCGGGACGGACCAGCCGGTGGAGTGGGCCCTGAGCCGCGATCTGCTGGTCGCCTCCTTGCACGCTCACGAAGGCATCGGGGACTTCCAGGCCTGGCCATCCGGCGTACCTGGCGGGGGCCAGGTCTTGCACCTGTCCATGACGTCTCCGTTCGGCCATGCTCAGTTCGAAGCCACTGCAGACGACATCAGCGCGTTCCTGGGGCGCACCTTTGACCTCGTGCCGGCCGACCAGGAGCTGACACACCTGGACATCGACGCCGAGCTCGCCGAGTTGCTGAGCGAGGCGTGACGCCATCGTGAAAACTGTTTCCTTTTCTGCTCCGACCCTGTTTAGACCGGTTCACCCGGGTAATAGGGCTGCTCAGAAAGGAGCAGGCCATGGTTCGGATCGACGTAGACGCGAACCGGCCGATCGGCGCGCTGGACCGGCGGCTCCCTCTTGAGCGAGAATCACGCTCAATCTATCATCATGGATTGAGCGAACGTTCGCTCAAGTGATGAGGGGCGGACGAAGGACATCGCAAGGAGAACCGTCGATGACTGCCGAAGACCACGCTTTTTCCCGCCGGACATTGCTGCGCGGTGCCGGCTTGCTCGGCCTTGGCGGCCTGCTGTCGGGCTGCGGTTCGGCGCTGGCCGCAGGACTCACAGGTACCGGGCCTACCAAAAACACGCTGTCTTACTGGAATCTGCTGGGCGGCGGCGACGGCGTCCGCATGATAGCGATGGAGGACGTCTACCAGAAAGCCCATCCGGGTACCGCCTTGAACGCGGTGGTACTGGCGTGGGGAAATCCCTATTACACGAAGCTCACGCTGGCCACTCTCGGCGGTCGGCCGCCGGACGTTGGGATTTCGCACCTGACCCGGGCGTCGATCCTGGCGAACGCCGGCCTGCTGGAGCCACTGAACGAGGCTGAGCTTGCCCCGTATGGGTTTACCAGCAACAACTTCACGCCAGCGGCGTGGGCCAGGGCGCATACGAACGGCACGCTGTATGCGGTCCCTCTCGACACCCACCCTTGGGTGATGTACTACAACACGGACATCTGCAAGAAGGCCGGCCTGCTCAACGCCGACGGCAGCCTGAAGAATCTTAATAGCCCAGCGGCGATGACCGACGCCCTCGCGGCGGCGAAAAAGGTCACCGGAGCCTTCGGCGGCGTATTCAGCATCAACAACGACACGGCCACCCCATGGCGCCTGTTTTCCACGTTGTATTACCAGCTCGGCGGGAGCGTGATCGCCGACGACGGCCAGAAGATCGTGCTCGACGACGCGAAGGCAGAAAAGGCGCTGTCGTTCTTGCAGAATCTCACCGTCAAACAAGCGCTGATCCCTACGAGCGTGGACTACGCCGGTGCGATCACGACGTTCGCGACTGGCAAATCCGGATTCTTCTTTCAGGGCGACTGGGAGATCACCACGTTCGAGACCACCAAGACGCCGTTCAGCATGACCGCGTTTCCGAACGTCTTCGGCGGAAGGTACGCGGTTCAGGCGGACTCGCACAGTTTCGTGCTGCCGAAGGACCCGCATCGCACCGAGGCCAGGCGCGCCGAGATCTTCGGGTTCATCCGCTCCCTGCTGGGCCAGAGCAGCACGTGGGCGCAGGGTGGCCATATTCCGGCCTGGCTGCCGTTCCAGAAAAGCGCGGCCTACGACAAGCTGAAGCCGGCGTCGAATTACAAGTGGGTCGCCAACTACGCACGTTACGACGATGCGGCCTGGTACTCGGGTTCGGGATCGGATTTCGAGAACATCATGGGCTTCGCGATCGGTGCGGTCGTCGCGGGTCAGATGAGTCCGGCCGCCGCGATTTCGGACATAAGAAGCAAGCTCGCCCAGTACGCGAATACAACGTCGCCTGTGTAACCCGTACGGTCGGAGGTATGCCATGTCTGTTGGGACAATGCCCGTCCAAACCGCCACGAGGGCAAGGACGGCAGCCGCTCCGGCCGCACGGCGCGGAGAGGGCCGGGCCGGTGGGGCTCGCAACACCGTTTCTTATCTTTTACCTGCTGTTCCTGATCGGGCCAACGCTATACGGCATCGTCATGAGCTTCTTCAATAGCAGCCTGGAGCACAACGGCCTCGGCGGCTTCGCGGGCCCGGACAACTACACGCAGGCGCTGACGAGCTCCGACTTCTGGCAATCGATGTGGCACACGGTGCTGTTCACGCTGATGACCGTGCCGCCGCTGGTCGCCGTCGCGCTGGCCCTGGCCATATTCACCGACCAGCTCAGGCGCGGGCGCTGGTTCTTCCGGCTGGTGTTCTTCGTCCCGTACGTCGTCCCGTCGGCCGCGATGGCGCTGATCTGGACCTGGCTCTACACCCCACAGATCGGGCTGTGGGATAGCTGGCTGTCCGCGGTCGGCATCAGCAACCCGCCGAACTGGCTGGCCGACCCCAGCTGGGCTATGGCTTCCGTCGCGCTGGCCACCGTGTGGTGGACGCTGGGCTTCAATTTCGTCCTGTATCTCGCCGGCCTGCAGGAAATCCCCCGGGAACTGTACGAGGCGGCCGCGGTGGACGGGGCGAGCAGGTGGCATCAGTTGCGTCGTATCACGATCCCGCTACTCAACCGGGTCACCGCACTGGTGCTGGTGCTGCAGATCATTGCCTCGCTGAAGATCTTCGACCAGATCTTCCTGATGACCGCCGGTGGACCGAACTACTCGACCAGGCCGGTGCTGGAATACGTATACGACATCGGCTTCACCGACTTCCGCACCGGTTATGCCGCCGCGGCGTCGATGCTTTACTTCCTGGTAATCCTGGCCGTCTCGCTGGTGTGGTTCCTTGTGAACCGGCGCCAGCAGAAGGGGGCATCACGATGACTGCAGCAAGTCTTCCCCGCCGTCGGACCCAGGTGAGCGCCGAAAGGCGGACGGTCG